>JBEKOC010000014.1:0-112700 GCA_049522175.1 Occallatibacter sp.
CCAGCTATATCTCCTTGCAAGCGAGCAATATTGCCCACGATCCCTACACGGATGTCGGAATCGGCGGAGGCACATGGTGGGCAGTTCTGGCGGCCCAGGGGGACACAGGGGCGACGGGCGCGACGGGCGCGACCGGCGCTGCTGGCGTCGTTCAATCGATCACCACCGGCACGATTGCCAATACCGCGACGGCGGGATCAGGAACGGCCAGTATCAGCGGAACAGCAGCCAATCCCGCCATTAATATCAACTTCCCCAATGACGTGCAGTCGATTGCGACGGGAACGGTGGGCAACACCGCAGCGGCGGGCGCAGGAACGCTGACGATAGGCGGAACGGCGACCAATCCTGTTATCAATGTCAACTTCCCGGCCTCCTCGAGCGGTCTTCCGATTTATGGCGATGGCTCCGACGGCACCACCTCCGGGGTTTGCAGCATCACCTCGAACACAAACTGGGTAACCTCTCCACCGAACAGCGCGCTTCAATGCTCGACTTTCTCGGTGAGCAATGGCGCCACGCTTACGGTTCCCAGCGGCACCATCATTCGTTCGACAGGATCCGCCACCATTAGTGGCTCCATCGTTGTGTCGTCGAATCCAAGTGCGGGCCAGGGCATCGGCTCCACTGCGGCGGGGATCGATTCCAGTGGCGCCACGGTTGAGCCGGGCGGCGGAGCCATATATTCCATGTTTGCCTATCAGCTTGTCAATCCCGGCGTAAACGGAGGCGGAGTGGGCCCGGGGCAGAACATCACGGTCGGCGGGGGCGGAGGATCGCTCCTGATTCTAGCCTCCGGCGAGATCATTATTGGCGGCTCGATCATTGCCAACGGCGGCAATGGCGGCACGGTGAGCACCACCAGCACCGGCGGCGGCGGCGGCGGCGGCGGGGTTGTGGTAATTGTCTCCGGCACTGAAATTGATAACACGGGATCGATCGATGCCGAGGGAGGCACAGGTGCCTCCGGAAACACAACCGCCGGCTGCAGCGGTTCAGGCGGCGGTGGTGGCGGCCTTGTGCACTTGATTGCGCCCTCCATTACCGTGGGCACTGTGAATGTATCCGGCGGCACAGCGGGATCGAACGGCGGATCAAGCGCAGGGTATGGTGGAGGCGGCGGCGGCTCGGGAGGAGCGGGTGGCAGTTCGGGGGCCGGATCGAGTCCTACGGCTGGATCGACCGGGCGCGTTGTATCTCAAACCACCTCGAATCCGACATCGCTCTTTGTGCCTTCCCTGAAGCTGAACTAAGGAGTTCGGTACCGGTGGCACAGCGCGGTAATGGGTTGGGAACGCAGGTGTTGCGGTCAAGATGATTTGGAGCGCGGCGGAAACAACGCAAACATTGTAAAAACCCGTGAAGGCGGCATACGAGCGATGAAGACGAATCCGATACGGAGCGCAGGCTTGAGCCATAGGTTAAGAGCATGGGGAATGGTAGCTGCCCTGGCAGGTTTTGCGCTTGGCCTGGGCACACACGTCGCGTTGGCGCAGAACGCGGCGCAACGGGCAGCTCTGGCGCGCCTGAGCCTGGCGCGGTCGAGCGCGCAGCCTGATTTCACACCGCCGTCGGGCACGACAGAGGCGTCGAATTTTTACCTCTACCAGCCGGCAGGGCTGGCCTTTGATGCGGCCGGAGACCTGTTCATCGCAGACTCCGGCGACAACGTGATTCTTAAGGTGAATGTGGACGGCATTGTGAGCGTCGTTGCCGGAACCGGCGCGCAGGGCTACGGCGGCGATGGCGGAGCGGCGACCAGCGCGCTGCTTGATTCGCCGGCGGGCGTGGCCGTGGGCACTTCGGGCAATATCTATATTGCCGACACGCATAACAACCGCATCCGCAAAGTGAGCGGCGGAACAATTACCACCATCGCCGGAAGCGGAGTGGTTGGCTACTCCGGCGACGGCGCGGCAGCGGCGGCGGCCACTTTGAGTTATCCCACCGCGCTCGCCGTCGATAGCAATGGAAATATCTATATCGCCGACACTAATAATCATCGCATCCGCGAGATTACCGGCACAACCATCAACACTGTGGCCGGCAACGGTGCGCCCAGCTACTCCGGAGACGGCGGCCTGGCCACGGCGGCAGGGCTTGACTCGCCCAATGGCGTAGCCGTGGACGCCGCCTTCAACATTTACATCGGCGACACGCACAATCAGCGAGTGCGCATGGTCACCTTTGCCACCGGCAAGATCAGCACCATCGCCGGAACCGGTGTGAAGGGGTTCAACGGGGATGGATTGGCGACTACCGCGGAGTTAGCGCTGCCTGGCGGCGTGGCCGTGGGCGCTTCTGGCGTCTACGTGGCCGACAGCGACAATGACCGTATCCGCCTTATCAGCGGCGGACAAATTACGACCATTGCCGGCAATGGCAGTGAGGGTTATTCCGGCGACAGCGGCGTATCCACCAACGCGGCTCTGGACACGCCGCGCACCATTGCTGTTTATGGAAGCACGGTGGTCTTTTCCGATACGGAGAACCAGGCGGTCCGCGAGGTGAACGGCGGTGAGCTGAACACGCTGGCGGGCTCGTCCAGCAACAGCGTGGAGTCGCTCACTCTGAGCGGCGCAACCACCACTATCTACGGCTCGGGCACGGGCACACTGACGGCAACCATTGCCAACGGTTCGAAAACTGCGACCGGACCGGTGACCCTCGTCGACGGCCTGGGCACGAGCCCTGCCCTGGTCGGGACGACATCACTCTCTGCCAACTCTGCTTCGTTCAACACCATTCTGCTGACTGCGGGCACGCACTATCTGGTCGCCACTTATCCCGGAGATGCGAATAATCCGGCCATCACCAGCAGCGTCTACGTGCTGGCAGTTACTCAGGCGCAAAGCAATACCGCGCTGACAACCACCAACACTACGTTCATTCTGGGCGCGCCACCAACGCTGAAGGCTACGGTAACTTCCACAAATGGGGCGCCGACCGGCACGGTCAACTTCTATGACGGCTTGACGCTGCTGAACGCAGCGCCTGTTGCTCTGAGCGGCGGCGTAGCGCAACTCATTCTGACCACTCTGCCGGTGGGTCTGGGGCAGAGCCTCACTGCCGTATACAGCGGCGATACAAACTTTCTCACCAGCACCTCTACCGCTGTTACGGAAAACGTGATCACGCCGGACTTCAACATCACATCCCCGACACCGGCGCAAACCGTACTTCCCGTGAGTTCGGTCAACTACACGATCACGCTGACACCGACGAATCCTACCTTCGTCTATCCGGTCACGTACTCGGTCACCAGCACTTTGCCTACGGGCGTAACGGCCTCGTTCAATCCAACTTCGATTAATGCGGGCGCGGGCGCATCCAGCACCGTGCTGACACTCACCGCCAGCGCGCAGGCGCGCACGGATGAGCGCATTCATTCTATTGGCGGAGCAGCTGCGCCCATGGTGCTGGCGTTGCTCCTGTTGCCCATGGCCTTCAGCCGGCGCGCGCGCAAGACAGCCCGGCAGCTCTCGCGATTCGGTAAGGCGTTTCTGGCGCTGCTGATGCTGGCGGGGTTGAGCGCGCTGGCTGGTTGCGGTGGCGGCTTCTTCAGCCATCCGACGGAGTACTCTACCGTAACGGTCACGGCTGTTTGCGGACCCAACAATCACGCCACCAACGTCACCCTGATTATTAAATAGGAGAACGGATGCAACAGTTACGCATAACTCTCATCTCGCTCTTGTGTCTTGCGTTGGCAGCCGTTGCGCAGGCGCAGTTTCTTCCCGCAGAAGCGGGTCTCCGCTATAGCGAAGAGATCTCCAATAGCTCCGGGGGCAGTTGCGGATGCTTTGCAATGCATGGCGCCGCGGCCGATGCCTACTGGAAGATAAGACTCAAGAAGAGTGCCTTGCAACTGGGGCTGGCCGCCGATGCTGGTGTGGAAAACACCACCAACGTCAACAACGCAGGCTATGGACTCACTTTATCTACATTTACCGCAGGGCCACGCTTCAGACTGCCCGTCAAAAAGGTGCAACCCTTTGCCCAGGCGCTCTTCGGTCTGGCGCATGGTTCCGGTTCCGAGTTTCCGCAGAGCGGAAACATCCTGATTCACTCTGCCAACTCCTTTGCCCTCGATCTTGGCGTGGGAACTGACTATCCGATCAGCAAGCGTTTGTCGGTGCGTTTTCTCCAACTCGACTATCAGCGCACCGCGCTTCCCAATAACTCGAACAACTGGCAAAGCAATCTCCGCATCGGCGCGGGGCTAACACTACGCATCTCTCATTAAAAAGCAAGATATCTTCTGTTCCTCGTCAAAATTCCGGTCTGTCGTTAGATCAAACAGATGTATAGCAAATCCACTTTGGCTGTCTGAGTGTAAAACTGGATCTATTCCTTCGATTGTAGATATTTTCGTAGACGCCACAGCGTTCATCAATAGAACTCTGATGGCAATGTTCGGAAGTAAAGACCGTATTTTGCCTGTGGACCATGCCAAAACCCACCTTTTACAGTCAAGGACCTGAACTGGAGAGCCAGAATGGGTGAAAATAGGCATACTTATGGGTTAACTTATTGGGTGTAATTGGGTGTATTATTGGGTGTCGTGATCAACACAACTACGATTCAGATCTCGCCGGAAATCCTTCGGCTCATCGCGGAACTTGATGAATTCAAAGGTGCGTGGCGGGCATTGGGGACTCTGGCGCCTGAACGTCTCTCTGCCTTGCGGCGGGTTGCCACTATCGAAAGTATCGGCTCCTCAACGCGTATTGAAGGTAGCAAACTCACCGACCGTGAGGTTGAACAGCTGCTGGCCAACCTTGAAATCAAGTTCTTCAATACACGGGATGAGCAGGAAGTGGCCGGCTATGCAGAAACTATGGAGTTGATCTTTCAGTCATGGCAAGAGATCGCTCTAACGGAAAACCACATCAAGCAACTGCACCGGGACCTGCTTCGATACAGCGAAAAAGATTCACATTACCGTGGCTTATACAAAACCCAGCCCAACAGCGTGGCAGCCTTCGATGAGGAAGGCAAGCAGGTCGGTATTGTGTTTGAAACGTCTACGCCATTCGACACACCGCACCTTATGAAGGAAGCTGTTGACTGGGCAAGGGAAAATATGGCGTCTAGGCATCTACATCCCTTGCTGGTAACGGCCATCTTCATCATCGTATTTCTGGAGATTCATCCCTTCCAAGACGGCAACGGCCGGCTGAGCCGAATTCTGACAACTCTATTGCTGCTGCGCGCAGGATATGCATACGTGCCCTACAACTCATTGGAAAGCGTAATTGAACAAAGCAAGGAAGGCTACTACATTGCCTTGAAGCAGACACAAGGAACTATTAGAACCGCTGCTCCTAACTGGCAGCCTTGGGTGTTGTTCTTCCTCCGCACGCTTCAGCAGCAGATGAAACGGTTGGCCAGAAAAGTCGAGAGAGAGAAAATCGTTCTGTCAGCCATACCTGAGCTTTCCGTGAGAATCGTCGAATATGCACGCGAACACGGCCGAGTCACCATCGGCGACATGGCCACGTTAACCGGCACGAGTAGGAACACTCTGAAGCCGCATTTCCGCCAACTATTAGGGAAGGGGCACCTCGTCATGCATGGCCGCGGTCGCGGTGCCTGGTATGCGCTGCCATAACCAGGCTGGACGCAGCTGGCTTGCACTGTCTCACAACCCACAGGTTATGGAACAGGGAATTAGGAGATGGCAATCAGTGTCGACTCGATTTTGAAAGCCTCGAATTAGTGAGAAGGGGTATTCAAGCCCAACTGAATCCGCTGCGTTCGAGCGGCAAGGTCCGAATCCTCTTGCCAGTCGCGGCAAAGATGGCGTTGCACACCGCCGGCAGAGTCGGTGGCAGCCCTGGCTCCCCCAAGCCCGTCGGTGCGTAGCCGGTCTTGCGCCAGTACACCTCAATCTTCGGCGCTTGCCTGATGCGCATCAGCGGGTGGTTATGGAAGTTGGACTGCTGAATCTTGCCGTCCACCAGCGTGATCTCCTGCCCCATGTGGCTCATTCCCTCGATGACGCCGCCGGAGACGAGGTTCTCAGCCGCCGCAGGGTTGATGATTTGGCTGCCAATATCCCCTGCAACCCAGACCTGATGCACCATCACCTTGTTCTGGGCGTCGACGCTGACATCGGCAACATGGGCGAAGTAGCCCAAATGGCAGAACCAGGCGGCGATGCCCATTCCGCGTCCAGGTGTCTTGCTGCGATGAGCCCAGCCTGACTTTTCCGCCACCAGTTCAAGCACACCTTTGTACCGCTCTGGGATCAAAACGGACGGCCCTGTTGGCTCATGGTCACCCACGGCGTCGTGCTCGCCTGAGGACCAGGGCGCTTGCTTGTTGCTGAGCAGTTCAAGCTGGAACTCAAGTGGATCGCGACCAGCGGCATAAGCCAGTTCGTCCAGGAATGATTGCGTCACCCAGCAGTAAGCGTTGTCGCCAGGAGCGCGCAGAGCTCCGGTGCGCAGCATGAGCGGTTGCGCGGAGGTGTAAAGAGCGTATACCGGAGGAAAGCCGGCGGGATACGCGTCCTGCCCGATGCCGCCGCCAGAGGTCGAGTGCTTTTCATCACCAAAGGTCACCAGGTGATGCCGCCAGGCAGTGAGCTTGCCCTGCGCGTCGAGGCCGGCTTTCAAGCCAACCGTTCCGCCTGGCCGGAAGGGGTCGTGGGCAATATCATCTTCACGCGACCAGAGCAGCTTGACCGGTGCGTCAACACGCTTGGCGATCCAGGCAGCTTCCACCAGGTAGTCGTTCTGAAGTCTCCTGCCAAAGCTGCCTCCCGAGCGCACCATGTGGGTAGTGATGTCGCTCTCCTGGATGCCAAGAGTCTTTGCCACCAGTCCACGGCCGTCGACCGGCAGCGTGCTGGTGGACCACATCTCCAGCTTGCCGTCTTTCCAGTGCGCGGTGGCGCCCTGCGGTTCAAGCGTGACGTGGGCGATGAACGGGTATTGGTAGGTGGCTTCAACTACCTTGGCCGACAACTTGAGCGCGGCATCCATATCGCCATACTTGCGTACGGTGGTTGCGGGCGGGGTCTTAAGAAGTTCCTCTGACCGCTTCTTGAAGCCCTCTGTACTTTGTGTGGCAGCCGGACCCAGGTCCCAGACGACCTTGAGCTGTTTGCGAGCCTGCTGCGCCTGCCACCAGGTGTCAGCCACGATTGCGATGCCGGGTTCCATGCCGGGCTCCCACGGCGTGTAGGCCGCGGGAGTGATGCCGCCGTCAATCACCAGGACGTGACGCACGCCGGGCAGCGTTTTGATCTGATCAATGTTGGCAGATTTCACCTTGCCGGCAAACACTGGCGCCTTCTCAATCGATGCATACAGCATTCCCGGGAGTTGGACGTCGATGCCGAAAAGCGGCTTCCCTGTGACGATCGCGCGTGTGTCTATGCCGGTTTGCGAATGGCCAATGATGCGGTAATCCCCGGGGTCTTTGAGCTTGACGCTGCTTAACGCGGGCGGCTGCAGCGCGGCAGCTTTGTCGGCAAGTTCGCCGTAACTCAAGGAACGCCCCGACGCGGCGTGAAGCACCCGGCCGGGTTGCGTGGTGCACTCAGCCTCAGGCACACCCCATGTGGTTGCGGCGGCTGTAATAAGCAACTGGCGCCCAGCCGCGCCAACGCGGCGCATTGGCTCCCAGCCCATCGGGGTATTCGCGGAGCCTCCGGAAAACTGCGGGCCGTAAATCTTCTCGTTCAGATCTGCCTGCTGCACATGAACATCCTTCCAGTTCACATCCAACTCCTCGGCAATCAGCATGGGCAGCATGTTGCGCATGCTTTGGCCCGACTCTGAGGCGCGCGCCATGATAGTTACCACGCCATCCGGCGCAATGTGGATGAAGGCCTGAAGCGTAAGCTCGACCGGTGAGCCGATGCTCTGAGCCGCAGATAAGGGTGAACGATAAAGATGCAGAGCGAGGCCTCCGCCTGCAAGGGCCGTCAATTGCAGAAACGATCTCCTATTCAAGCGCATGAGAGAACCCTCTATCACCTGGGACGGGCTACGGCGCCCGCTTCTACTGCTTCGTGAATGGCTTGACGGATACGCGTATAGGTTCCGCAGCGGCAGAGGTTGCCGTTCATGGCCGCGTCAATATCCGCGTCGGTGGGATGCGGCGTGCGTTCCAGCAAAGCAACGGCAGACATGATCTGGCCGGCCTGGCAGTATCCGCACTGCGGCACGTCCTGTTCTGTCCACGCCACCTGAAGCGGATGAGAACCGTCCGGCGAAAGCCCTTCGATGGTGGTCACCGGTTGGCCAGCCACAGACCCTACTTGGGTCATGCAAGAGCGCACAGCATGGCCGCCCACCAGGACCGTGCATGCGCCACAAATGCCCATTCCGCACCCGTACTTAGCGCCCTTGAGGTTCAATATGTCGCGCAGCACCCACAAGAGGGGCATATCCGGCGGCACATCCACCGTGGCCTCAACGTTGTTAACCTCTACCTTGAGCGGCATGATTCCACCTCATTGATCAGTGAGAGAAATTCTTCATCTCATTAAAAATAACTCGGGATTACCATTTTCCTCTCGGCTATGGACCAATATACCCCCAGTTGCCCACTCGCGAACAAGAGAAAAAAACCGCGCCGGAGGCTTTTTCATGCTCCGGCGCGGCTGGATGTGAAGTACTAACTCAACTCACTAGAAGTTGAAACGTCCGCCAAACTGCAGCGAACGGGCGCCCTGCGTTACAGAGTAAGCGGGGCCAAAGCTGGTGATATACCCGAAGGTTCCACCACCAACTGTCGCGCTCGGGTTGTTGTACAGCAACGCGTGATTGAAGATGTTGAACGCCTCAAAGCGGATTTGGAACTCACTCTCACGGTAAATGTGAAAGCCCTTAAAGACGCTGGCGTTGAAAACCGATGTGCCAGGCCCGCGGAACTCGTTGCGATGGGTGTTGGCGAAGACCGGCGAGGCGTTGGCTGAATTTCCTGCGAGGGTTGCCGTCGGCTCGGTTGGGTTGGCGAAGGACGCCGGATTGAACCAGGGTTCGCCTCCGGATACTCCAAAATCGCCCGGGGTCCTTTCGTGGCCATGCATAAGCTGGTAAGGCTCGACCAGCTGAGCATAGAGCGTAGTGCCGTTCGCGTTGAGAGTGTTGCTGGCGGCGCTCACTGAGAATGGCTGACCACCGAGGTAGCTGTACTGGCCATTCAACTGGTAGTTGCAGATCATCCCACAGAGTACATGCTGCCAGTATCCTTCTGGGTGGTTGAACCACTTCTGCCCGTATCCAATGGGCAGGCTGTAGATGTTCCAGACCTGCACATTGTGCTTGACATCGAAGCCCGAGGACGCCCGGTTCATTTTGTAGTACGCCGGATAGCTGAACTTCGTCCCTTCCTGACCAGTCCCGGCGCCGTTGTCTTCATAATCGAAGGAGTGCCCATAGGTATAGACCACGCCTATGGAAAAGTTCTTGCCCGCGCTGCGCGTCAACTGCGCCTGCAAGGCGTTGTAGTCCGCGCTGAAGATCGGCCCGTTCATGGAAATGCCGCCGGTGTTGTAGCACGCCATGCTGGTAGTGGAGTTAACCGCCGGGCAATTGGCAACGTTGATGACTTCATTGATGGCAAATCCGCCTATGCCGGAACAGGGCAGTCCGGTTCCGGTGGGGTTCAAGCCGGTGGATGGATTCACCTGGCCGTTGGGCATGCAAGGAGTACTTGCGCTGGGCAGCGGCGCCGCATTATAGGGCTGCACAGTAGACTGTTGACGAACGAACTGATTGCCCACATAACCGACGTTGGCTACGAACTGCTTGCCCAGATCCCGCTGCACAAAGAGGTTCCAGCTTTCGATGTAGCCGCGGTGGAAATGCGGCCAGACGGAGTTGGTTCCCCCGGTAACCGGCAGTGACGCAAAGCCGGAGGAATAGGTGGGAACGGTCGGAATGGGAATGCCGTAGGTGAGGGGCATGGCCGCGCCGCTATTCGTTGTATCGACCGCGATGGTTCCCGCACCGTTGTTGGAGTAATAGTTCGGCGCCAGGTCCATGGGGAACGAGTCGCGCAGATAGCGCATGGAGTCCGGATCGACGGTCATACCTGCGCCGGTGCGAATCACGGTTTTGTTGTCGAGGCGATACACGAGGCCAGCGCGAGGCGCGAAGAATCCGGGCCCCACACTAACCCCTGCATTCTTAGGAAGACCGTTCACGCCGCCAATCTCAATGTTGCCTTGTGCCAGAGAGCGGTCCGGCCGAAAGACATAGATGCCGGTGTGGTCGCGGTACGCCACCGGATACCTCTCGTAGCGCACGCCGATGGTGACCGTCAGTTTCGGAGTCACTGTCCATAGGTCCTGTCCATAGAGGCCAAGTTCCGTCCAACGCAGCGAGTTGGGATCGAAGGTCTGCTGCGCCTTTTGAACTGCCGCAGTCGACGCACTGCCGTTGGGCAGACCCAGCAGCATGTCGGCCAGGTCGTTGTAGCCATTGGGCGAGCATGATGAGCCGCCGCAGGTCATGCCGCCCGCGAACAAGAAGCCGCCGCGCACGTTGCTGACTCCGCCGCCGCTGGTGGGCTGGAAGTGGTTAAGGTCGAAATGGTAGTAAGTGAAGCCGAATTTGGTTGTGTGTTTTCCCTTCACATAGCTCAGGTTCACATCGCCGGTAAACTGGTTGTCGCGGAAAATGAATGGATTGGCGGTGTTGGAGTTGCCGATGGAGCTAAAGGTGCTGTTAAAGCTGAACACCGGCTGGCCGTAATAATCCGGATCATTCGAATTGATGTTCGTTCCCGGAATGTGCAAAGTGTTCAAGCCGTAGTCGCCCAGTGAAAGATCCAGGGTAGACTGCGCTCCCGACCACTGGCGGGTGTAACCGAAGTCGGCATCGACTACCATCTTCGGAGAGATCACATGGCTCATGCCCAGGCCCGCGTTCTGTATCAAGCCGTGTCCGGCGCCGGGCTGGCCGCCATCAAAGGTGCCGCCGCCCGCTGGTCCCAACTCCTGCGGGTCGTTCACCTGGAACGGCTCAATGCTGTACTTGCCAAAGATCTGCGTATTCTCGCTCGGGATGTAGGTGATCTTGGCGTCGTTGCTGGTGCGGTTATAGGCGAAGGTGCCGGAGCCGTAGTAGTCGCTGGCCATCACGCTGTTGAGCAGCGTCGTGGTAGTGGAGATCGTCCCAGCGATGGCGCTCAAATTGGCGATCATCGTCTTGGCGGCCGTTGACTGGGCTGACGAGGGAATGGTGTTTACGCCGGTTCCTGTCTCGCTATACTCATTGGTAAAGGTGGGCCGGCACGCATACGTGAGGTAGCCGGCGACGTAAACGGGCGTGGGACATGCTACAGGATTGAGCGTTGCACCCCATCCCGAAGTCGCAGAATAGGGAGTGGCTGGTAGAGGATCATACAGTATTGTCTGCTTTGTAAGCGAAGATGGAGCTGTTTCCGAGAAGTTGCCTCCAATCATGAGGGCATCAGGCACTGTCTGAGTGCCGCTGATCAACTGGCGACGCGTGGTGCGCTCCCAGTTATCGAAGAAGAACAGCTTCTTCTTGCCGGTCAGGATCCTGGGCAGATAGACCGGGCCCCCGATGTTGAAGCCAAATTCGTCGAATATGTTTTTGGGAAGCGTTGGTGACGCAGTACGGGTTGTCGTGTACGGCCGCGCGTTTATCGAAGCATCCTGGTAGTACTCCCACGCGCTTCCGTGGAGGCTCCTGGTGCCGCTCTTGGTGGTGACTTTGATCGAAGCGCCGCCCGCCTGGCCCTGCTCGGCCGTGAAGTCGTTGGTTGTAATGCTGACGTTCTCGATCGAGTCCGCCGGCGGAACATAAGCGATGAGGTACGTCAGCCAGCCATAGTAGTTGACTGCCCCATCAATGCGCGTCGTGTTGCCGTTCATGTTCATGCCGTTCACATTGACGGACATGGCACGCGCCGGATTGGAGGCGGTTGAGTTTTGTTCCTTCACATTGGCCCCGCCAGGAATGAGCGTGTAGAGCGTCTCAAAACTACGTCCCTGGCTGGAGGTCAACGGCATTTGCGAGATCTGCGTCTGGTTAATCTCGTTGTTGACTTCCGCGTTTTCGGTTTGCAGCAGCGGCGGCGCCTCAGTCACCGTGATCTGGGTCGAAACCGCAGCTGGGTGCAGCATGATGTCGACACGCAACTGGCGGTTGACTTCGACCTGGATGTCCTTTACCGAAGTCCCGGCAAAGTTCCCCTTGGCCGGAACGGATACGGTATACACACCCGGCAGCACGTCGAGAATCAAGTAGGTGCCCGAGGTGTCAGCGGTGGTGCTGCGAACTGCGCCCGTGCCTTGGTTGGTTAACGTAACAGCTACTCCGGGAATTACCGCGCCGGTTTTATCGGCGACCGTCCCGGTTATAGACCCGTAGAGAATCTGTGCATTTGCGGTGCTGCTCACGAAACAGATCGCGAGAAGCGCTACCACCAGCAGGACTCCGAAAGCACCTGCTTTGAGCCGATGGTTCATATCTGGCCATCCTGACATGATTTCCTCCTAAATCTGTGAATTGACTTGGTTTCTGCCACACTCCGCGAGGCTACTCGCCGGAGCTGACCCTTGAATCCACCTTAACCTCTTGATTCCATTGGACCTGGTAAACGTCTTCGGCCGTAAAACCGCCCGCACAAAGAATTAGAAACCGTAATCATGGCGATTTATTTGGCGTCTCGAACTATAGAAGCGACTCCGCGAAATTGTCAAGAAAAAAATTGATTTTTCTTAGCTTGACCCCTGAATATGACTTTTATCAACAGGGGTAAGACTCGTCTAAACAGCGTAAATAGCCGCTCTGGACAGGATAAATACCCGCCTTTGGTCCACATAATCCATGTTTTGTTAGAGTTCCGAATTTTGTCCGGGGCGGGAGGGAATTTCTGCATCGTTCACTGATTCGTGAGCATGGCTGCCGCGGCTATGATTTTTGGAATCTGGAGCTACTGAAGCCGCCTGAACCCTCCCCCGCTTCAGGCCGCCGCTTACGCCGATTCCTCCGCCACCGTCGAGATCAGTGCTTTGATATTCTCCGTGGGCACATGAGGCGGCATTCCGCCCCCGCAGGAAATAATCAAACGTGACCGGTCATCGAGAGCGTTGAGCATCTCTCGGACCGAGCGCTTTACGTCCGCCGGAGTTCCTTCGGCCAGCACATCGCGTGGAGAAATGTTTCCCATGAGCGCAATCCGGTTGTTCGTCCAAGCCTTCATCTCCAGCAGATTGTGCTGCACGCCGAAGTTGAGTAAATTGATTCCCACCGTCTCCAGCAAAGACGCGCTCACCTTCGATGGCGCATCGTTGTGGAAGAACTTCACGCTCACGTCCGCGTCGAATGCGCGCTTTAAATAAGGCAGGGCGAACATCTCGAAATCGCGGCGGCTCACAAATCCGACAATATCGTCGAGTAAAAAGATGCCGTCAATTGACGGAAAGGCTTCGCGCTGAACCGCAATCCAGTCGATTAAAAAATCCGTGATGATATCAAGAAGGCGATGCATCAGTTCAGGCTCCGTCTTCAGCGCCTCCAAAAACTCCGGCGCGCCCATCAGGAACGAGGCGATATTGAGCGGGCCGCGTGCCACTGCGAAGCGGATTTTGTGACCGGCCTTTTCGATCTCCGGCTGTAAGTGCTGGAGCCGCTTGATCACAAAAGGCAGCAAACCGTGTTTGCGCGGATTGGGTTTTTCCAGGCGCCCGACCTCGGACGGCGAGTACAGCATTTTCCTGGCGAAGGGGAATTCATTCTCGCCCCAGATGGAGACAGATCCGAAAGCCGAGGGTTCTGTGCACATCCCGTATTCAGACCAGAAACCGGGCAGGAATATCGCTTCCGGGAAGGTGTGAATGGCTCTTAAATTGTCGTCCAGAAAAATACGTTCGTCGGTAAAGTAATCCAGAATCGTGTGCCCCGCCCAATTCGGGAGCCAGGGACTATCGATGATGAATGCTGTTGGTAGAGGACGGATCTCTTCTCCGCGAACGACAGAGACGAGCGTCTTCCATTGCTGGTCGGTCATGGCCTGCCTTCACCTCTCGCAAGTCTCGATTCTAAACTCACGATTTTAAGTTCCTGTCAAACAATATGCCAAATCGCACGCCTTCGCAATGCATTTAACGTACCCGTTTATGTTGATTTTCATAGTTGTCAGAGTATCATGCCCGTACGATCTGCTTGATAATTCACGCTTTACGGCGCACGTTCTGCACTAAAGTTCCGAAGAGGGGATGGATGGCATCTATTCTTTAAGACCAAAATAAAATGCTGTCAGCCGCGCGAAATGCCTGTTCGATGCGGGGTTCTGGCTCTATCTGCTTTTGACGCCGAACGCTGATAACCCGAATGACGTTGCAGGACAACCGCCGCTGCGCCACGCAACCTGGCGAATTCACCATCGTTGGTGATTCCCAACAGCGGCGCATTCCCGGCCAGCATGGTGGCTTCCAATTCGGCTTGAATCGTTGGGCCAAAGCGAGCCCACGACGTGGTAATGTCTCCTGCAATCAGAATCACTTCCGGAGAAAGTGTGGCGGTAACCAGCCGTAGGCCGCGGCCCAGGCAGGCAGCCTGGCGAGTCAGGGCTGCTATAGCGGCAGGATCTTCTTCTTCGGCCATGTGAAGCAGTTCATGAATATTGACTGGCGGATAATCAGGGTGAATCTCCGCATAGTACCGAAGCGCGGCAGTTGAAGATGCAAAGACCTCCCAGCATCCATGCTGTCCGCAACCGCACAGGGGGCCGGTCGGGTCAATCGGACTGTGGCCAAACTCGCCAGCCAGTCCACTGCGGCTGGTGATAATCTGGCCGTTGGCCAGGATGGCCGCGCCAACGCCCTCTGAAACCGTGATTAAAACCGCATTACGGATGCCGTCGAGCTTGCCTGACCATAGCTCCGCAAGCAGGCAGGCATTGGCGGCGTTGGTCAGCTCCACCTGTAGCCGCATTTCTTTTTCAATGTCACTCTTGATGTCGTAGCTGCCCCATTTCAGATTGGGAGCAAGAATCAGGCGCTGCGTCTCCGGATCAACACGGCCCGGCATACTAATGCCGATTCCCTCAAAGGAGCGACTGGGGTGACCGGCGCGCATGGTTTTCATGCAGGCAATGATTTTGCTGAGCGCCCCCTCGACGTCCGAAACAAGAGGCACAACTTCGCGTGCAAGAAATCGCCCGTTCAGATCGAGCAGCGCAACAATAGCCTGCCTTGGCCTTATATCGGCGGTCAGAATCACCAACTTCTCGTTGAGCGCAAGAAGCGTGGGGTGCCTGCCCCGAGGCCGCTGTTCGATGGCGCCTTCTTTAACCCATTTTTCGGCGATCAGTTGCTCGACTATCGCGGAGATTGTGCTGGGTTGCAAGCCGGAGGCCCGCGCAAGATCCGCACGGGATACCGGCTGCCGGGAACGAATAATCTCCAGAACCACATCACGATTGATATCCCGCGCACTTTCGCTGGTCGCCAACTGAACATAGGCCAGGTCGATGCGCTTGATTCCACGAGTTGTAGGTGCCGACCGTGATGTTGAATTCATACTTGCCGGTTGACTCCGCTTGAAACAACCCACTTTTCAGAATAGCAGGTTGTCTGGCCGCCTGCTCTCTTTCGTTAAGCTCTACTGGCTCATCACATAGGGAAAGCGCTGCGGACGCGACAGCAGGCTGTTCGCCTCATCATCGTTCCTGAAACGCTCTCGAACGGGGTCCCAGTGTAATCTGCGCCCTGTCTTCATGGCAATATGGTGCACCAGGCAAGTTGAGCACGCGCGGTGTCCAATCTCTGCGGGCGCGGTCGGAGCCTTCCGGCTGCGAATGCACTCCAGCCAGTTGCCATGCTGGTCATCGCTTTGATACAGATGGACTTCCTCGGCCCTTATCACGCTCTCCAAAATCTTTGCATCGCTGGCCATCAGCGGTTGCAATGTTACCGGTTTGCCGCCTGGATCCGATGTGGTGACTTCAACATCCCGGGTTACAAAGATCCATCCCTCGCTGCCGTAAAACTTGATGCCATGGGAAAGTCTCCGCTGATGTCCATGGTGATGCCGTTGGCATAGATTGCATGGGTAAGAAACTTGCCGTGAACATTCCATAATCCGTGCTTCGGAAACTCCGCCGTTCCCCACACCTCTACCGGCCCGGTGTACTCCGTATTCATGCCCCAGTGAGCCGTGTCCACATGGTGCGCGCCCCAGCCGGTAATCATGCCGGCCCCGAACTGCTCGCAACGCAACCAGCCGGGACGGTCAAAACCCTGTTGTGGATGCACGCGCATCTCTGTGTAGTAGACCTCGGGCGTAGACCCCAGCCATGCGTCGTAATCGAGGTTGGGAGGGATCGGCATGGGCGGCGCGTCCGGCCCGCTGGGGTCGCCAGGCAAGCCGATTTCCACATGCTTGATCGTCCCAATGCGGCCATTGCGCACCAGCTCACACGCCCGGTGAAACTGTTTCCATGACCGTTGTTGCGATCCGATCTGCAGAATCTGCCCCGACGCCATCACGGCATTGCTCATTGCCCGTCCCTCGGCAATGGTCAGCGAGGCCGGTTTCTGCAGGTACACGTCTTTGCCGGCATGCACCGCATCCACTGCAAGAATCGCGTGCTGATGGTCTGGGGTGCTGATCACCACTGCGTCAATGTCCTTGTTTGCCAGAAGCTCGCGGTAGTCATGGTAGCCGACTACGCCGTCGTACTCCTTGCCGGTCTGCCTGGCATAGTAGCCGTTGACCAGTTCCCTGCCCTTTTCCACCCGCTTTGAGTCGAGATCGCACACTGCTACGATGCGCGCCTGGTCGTACTTCCAGATTCCCGGCAGATCGTGGCCGCGAGAGATGCGTCCCACTCCGATCGCTCCTATGTTGATGCGGTTACTGGGAGATTTTTGCCCCATTATGCTGGCAGGCACAATCGCTGGAAAGCCCGCCGCCGCAACCGCGCCCGCCGACATTTTCAGAAATGTCCTGCGCGGGTACTCCGTACTCGTATTGATGGCTGTCATGGCTGTATCCTGCTCGTCTTTAGGTCATCCCTCCCTGTGCTGCCTACACAGTAAAACTTAGACGCCGGGCGCTTTTCTGCGCCTTCAGCACCAGTTCGGCAGCCAACAGCGCCTGCTGCTGATCTTGCGCCGTGTGCGTGCGGTTTACAATATCGGCGACAAACTGAGGACCGAAGGGCAGCACCACCTTGCTGCAATCCATGTAGCGGATCTGCTTCTTGTCCACGATAAATAGATGGTTGCCGCCCGGCCGGCCGGCAATATCGAGATACTTGCGCAGTTCGATATAACCCTCGGTTCCCAGGATAAACAGCCTCCCATCGCCCCATGTGCCTAGGCCATCGGGAGTAAACCAATCCACACGCACATATCCCGCGCCACCGTTGCCCTGGAGCATCATGTCGCCAAAGTCCTGAAACTCCGGATGCTGGGGATGATTCACATTTGCGATCTGCGATGCTGTCACAGCAGCCGTCGTCGAACCGGTGTAATAGACAAACTGGTCCGCCTGATGCGATCCGATGTCGCACAGGATGCCGCCATATTGCACCGGATCCCAGAACCAATCGGGACGGCTGGGAGCGTTCACCTGATGGGGCGCGATATTGATCGTCTGCACCACCTTGCCGATTGCCCCGGCCTTAACCAGATAACCGGCCTGCACGGCGGCGCGCACCTCCAGCCGTTCGGAATACATAATGGCAAATATTTTTCCGGTAGCGGCGGAAACTTTGCGCACCTCAGCCAGTTGCGCCAATGTTGTGATGGCCGGTTTATCGCTGAGATAGTCTTTGCCGTGCTTCATGACGCGGATGCCGAGCGGTGCGCGCAAATTGGGGATGGATGCGCTGGCCACAAGCTGGATCGATGGATCGTTCAATATCTCGTCTTCACTTTTCGCCAGCCGCGCCTGGGGATAGATTTTCTGAAAGCCGGCAGTCTCCCTGGGAAGCGTCGAATAGAAGGCGGTCAACTCCCCGCCGCCGCGAATCACGGCCGCCGTAATGCCCATGATGTGAGCATGATCGAGGCCTATCACGGCAAACTTGATGGAGTGTTTTGGCCTGGCATCCTCATCGGCTCCGGGTGCGGCTACCTCATGCGCAATATGCCCACCACCTGCATGCAACCCATGGGCAGCCTCCGGCAACGTCGATAACATGCCTGCTGCTCCCATGGTCTTCAGAAATTTACGCCGTCCAATATTCTCAAATTGCATAAGCCCCACTCCTCCTTGCCGCAACATTTTCCCCTGCGCCAGGTAGGACATCAGGAGTCCATGCGCTGTTGCATATTCCGTGCTGTTCAAACCGCCGTGACCAGCTCATGGCTGCTGTGCCTCTGGTGTTGCTGCGGATTTCCAGTTGATGACATGATAGATCGCCTCACCAGCGCCCACGTTTCTCAATCCGTGCAGCTGATTCGAAGCGTTGAAGATCACCGATCCGGGCCCGACCCGCTTCCACTCGCCGTTCGACAGGGTTTCCACAGTGCCCTGCATCACAATAATCAGTTCCTCATTCTGATGCCGATGCGGCGGATGCGAGGCCTTGCCCGGCAGCAGCGTGGTTACGTGCATCTCCAGTTCGTCCAACGTGGCGGTGCGCGCCTTGAAGAAGGAGCGCACCGAGCCGACCTCTGTCGGTTTGGCGGGAATTGAATTCCAATCGAAGACCGATGAGCCCATCACCGGCGCCTGGCCGGCAAGTGCGAAGGCCCCTGCTGTGCCAGCGATGGCAATCAGCGCAACCAGCAAATCCCGACGAGTAATCATCCTATCTCCTTCTCAGTCCGGCTTCGCTCTCATTATGTAAGCGAGTCCGCTGCTTTCGCTGTTTAGGGGCGCTCCAAGGAACAATTCCCGAGACCCCCTTACTGTATCAGCAGTGCTTAAGTCCGTCGATATTCTTAAAGTCGACATGATGCGTCGTGTTATCTGCCAGCGTTATATCCGCTCCCAGAACGGAATTAGATGGAGTCACCTCCATGATCCGGATCACCTTCACCGGATCCAATTCTTCCGGCGTCCATGGAGTGTCATCGGTCTTGTGCAGCATCGCCGTAATCATCAATTCCATCGCCGGGTTCTTGGCGATGCGCTTGCGATGGACAAACAGCACAGTACTCTCTTCCGTTTCCGCATTGAAACCGCGGTGAACCTGGCTCTGAATCGTGTCCCAGCCGTTGTACGCGATCATCGCCACCGATCTGCCCGGAATCGAGGCCGTGATTCCCTGCTTCATCTCGTCCTCGAAAGTATGCAACACGGCATTCTTCCCGCCGTAATGCGGCAAGCCGAAATGGCCGAGGGTAAGCTCATGCTCGAAGGCCAGCCGGCAGCGGTCAACGCGAATGACGCCTCCAGGAACCGTGATCTCAGCGAGGTCAATGATATATCCAACTCCGTTGTTCGGCGGTTTCCTCATAATCAATTGGCGGTAAAGCACACCGTCGCGCACGCCGTTGAAGAGAATGCTTTGCGAGGTCCCGTAGGCGGCGCTCTTCGAAGCGGCGTTATCGACCGCGCGTCCTGTGAGGTAGAAATTGATGTCCGCACCCCTAAGATCGCGAGGATCCAGGCTGCGGAAACTATACTCCTGTGACGTGCCGCCGTTGGGGTTGTGGTCCTCCCATGGGAAATGGGTATTGAACACCAGCTTGGAGTAGTTGTGATCATCGTCGTACACCTTGCCGGAGACGATCTCGGAAGCGCCGCTGCTGCCGTGGTTGACCAGTACGATGCCCGGCATTTCGAGCACGGTCCGTTTCGAGCGCTTCCCTAATTCTTCCCACATTCCGTCGTTCTCTTTCGCGGTCCAGAAGGGAGAATCTTCCGGCAGTGCCAGGCTGATGAACGGCAGGAACATGATGAACGGGCTGGCCGAACAACTGTAGTGCTGAATTGCGAATTCCCGGTGGGGGTAGAAGCCAAGGCTGGGAATGTCGTTCTCGTAAAAGTCTTCCCGCCCGGTGAATTGCAAAATCGATCCGGAACAGAGCCGCCTTGCCCAACCGGGATCGATCGGCGGTTCCGAGGCGAGCAGGAACGACACCGGGAAGCCACCCGAAATCCAGAGGCGGTAGCAGATGCTTCTGGCCCACATGTTGATAAAGCCGTCCCGGCCGAAGAAGCTGGTATACGTTTTGAACAGTTCCTGGAAACTCTTTTCAAGCACGCCAGCGATTTCCGGATAGTGCTCGCGGCCGAAGGCACGGCTCCAGATGGTGCCGTAAACGACAAAGAGGCTGATGGTGTAGTAGTTGTAGCTCTGCTCCAAATACCATCCGTTGCCCGCGTGATAGGACGCGACCCACTGCAGGTGGCTTTTCAGCAGATTGTCGTCGATGTCGTATCCGTTTTTCTTGAGGAACGAAAGCGCGCAGATGTTGAAGAGCCGCCAATTGTTCTGCGTGGTGCGGTGATGGGCCCACTTGGAAATGGCGACGGCCATTTCATTGCGCTGCGTTTCGGTCAGGTACGGCCATAAAACATCGGGCATCAGCAACAGCGTCTTCGCCAAGCCGCCGAACTCGCAGGTGAACTGATATGTAGCGCCAGGCAGATCCTCGGGCATGGGCAAGCTGTTCACATGCCCCGGTGTCATCGCATTGTAGAACTGATTGGCGTAATAATCGCGCAGCTTGATGCCGCCGATACTGACCTCGGGATCCACGTGGATCAGCGGGGCCGCCAGATTGAAGGTCCTCTCCAGCGCTTCGAACTCGTTGGAGCGATGGCGCCATTCCGGCGCATTAGGATGCGGATACGATTTGCCTGGTACCTTCGGAAACACGATTGGCGAGTCGAACGACTTCACATGCCGGAATGCCCGTTGCAGCACATACCTGGCGCATTCTATGTAGTGTTTCCTGGTCATCCCGGTCAGGGGGCTCAGATTCCAATCGGGATTATTCACCTCAAAAGCAGTTTTCATAGATAGTCTCGACTGGTTTGCATGCCTGGTCCTCTCGCTCCCTAGGTCACCACCGCGACCTTTCCGCACAAGTCGAATAAATTTCGACTCGTGAATGAAATCCCCTAACAGGTGATGTTATCTTGCCGTTTTCCGGGGAAACCATTGGCCCGCAAGATTGAGTAATTATATTAACACTTTGCGCATTTCCAAGATAATTTATAAATTAACACGACCCCACGCTTGCTGGGCGACCTGAAAAGGCCGCCCAGGAGGAACTCAATTCAATATCTTTAACGAACAAACAATATCGGCTTTTGGCAGGAGCAGGCTATTCAGGCAGGTCCAGCGAGCCGGTGATGGTAAAGCCGGTTTCGGATTTGGTTGTGGTGTCCTGGGGTTGGGCGCCGCCCAGGCTCAAAGTGTATTTGCCGGGCAGGATGGAGCGCTTGCCCTTGTCGTTTACGCTCGACAGCGAGCGGGGATCGATGGAGATAGTGACTTGACGGCTTGTTCCCGCGGCGATGCGAACCCGCTCAAAGCCCACCAGAGAATGAATAGGCCCATCGGGTTGTGGGGTTTTTAGGTAGGCTTCGACAACTTCATCTCCGGAAACGGCGCTGCCGTTGGTGACGGTGACGGTCGCGGTAAGGGGGTCGCCGGCCTTGAGCGTGCCGGCGGAGAGCTTCACCGGGCTGTATTTGAAGGTTGAGTAGCTGAGTCCATAGCCGAAGCCCCACAGTGGTTTGCCGGTGAAATAGCGGTAGGTGCGGCCCTTGAGCCCGTATTCAGTGAATGCGGGCAGGCCGTCGAGCGAGACATAGAAGGTGACCGGCAGACGGCCAGCGGGGTTGTTGAGGCCAGCAAGGGTGCGGGCAACGGCCTCACCACCGGCAACGCCGGGATACCAGGCTTCAAGGATGGCATCAGCATGCTGGTTGGCCCAGTTGAGCGCCACGGCGCTGCCGCTCTGCAGAACCACGATGAGCGGCTTGCCCGTGGCTGCAACAGCTTCAAGAAGCATTTGCTGAGGCGCGGGCAGGTCGAGGCTGGTGCGGTCGCCACCGTTGAAGCCGTCGATCTTAATGCGCATCTCCTCGCCTTCCAGCTGCGGCGAGAGGCCCACAAAAGCGATGACCACATCGGACTCTTTGGCGCGGGCAACGGCTTCATCGAGCTGAGCCTGGGCGGGGGCTTCCCACTTGAGGGTCAAACCGCCGCCGAACTGATCGCCGGCATGGGAGTACTCCACGCGGATGTCATGGGGTTTGGTGTCGGTGAAATCGACCGCGATGGAGGGGATTTTAGGGAAGTGCTCGACCGGCGGAGCAGAAGGCGAGGCGCCAAGAATAACCTGAAAGTTGCCCATCACAGAAATATCGTTCCCCTGGCGCAGGCTGCCCTCGCCAAGCACTTTGCCGTCGATGACAAAGCGGTAGTTCTCGACCGGCGAATAGGGGAAGCTGTCTCCCGGTTCGAGGGTAAAGATGTAGTGGCCGGGGGCGGGAGGAATGAGTTTGCCGCTCCAGCGGACGGAGTAGTCATGCGTGGCCAACTGGGGCACCGGCAGCGCGTTTTCCCAGTCGGCTTGAACGGTGGGCTGGTTAATGGTGGCAACCGGACGGCCAGTCCAGTCGGTGGTGGCAAAGAACTCGGTTTTCAGACCCTGGTTGAGGCCGAAGGCTGTCCTCGGTACCGGCACGCCTGCGCCGACAGCCAGCGTGGAGCCCTGCGCATAGAGAATGGGCGAGTTGCGGAATTGATTGAAGATTCCATCCAGCGGCGTGACCGGATTGACCGGCGTGCCGACGTAATTGCCCAAAATGGATGGCAGCAGATCGGCGGTGGGGCCTATGACCGCGATGTGGCCGGGCGCGCTCTTCAACGGAAGAACGCCATGATTCTTCAGCAGGACGATGCTCTCTTCGGCAGCTTTCAGCGCAATCCGGCGATGGCCGGGCGACGCATCCTCGGAGAAAGGAACTTTATCGAGCCAATCGGAGCCCTGCGGGTCAAAGAGACCGAGCTGGAAGCGCGCGGTGTAGAGCCGCTCGGCGGCCTGGGTAACCAGGTCTTCGCTGACCATGCCCTGACGGACCGCGTCGGCGAGGGTGTTGAAGCCGGGAGTCCAGATGCTGCAAGAGAGATCGGTGCCTGCCTCGAGCGCAAGCGCGGCGGAGTGGGTGATGTCCGCGGTCTTCTTGTGGCCCTGGTTTACGTCCACGATGGCGCCGCAGTCGGAGACGACGAAGCCTTTGAAACCCCAGGCATCACGCAGATGCTCCTTGAGTAGCAGTTTGTTGGTACAGGCGGGAAAATCGTCGATGGAGTTGTATGCGCACATCACCGACTGCACGTGGCCCTCGATGACAGTGGCGCGAAAGGCCGGCAGGTAAGTCTCTTCCAGGTCGCGTGGCGAGGGGTTGGCGTTGAATCCGTGACGCAGCGTCTCGGGTCCGCTGTGCACGGCAAAGTGCTTGCTGGTGGCCACAGCGCGCAGGTGATTGAGGTCGTTGCCCTGCACGCCGGTCACAAAGGCCACGCCCATCCGGGAGGTGAGGAACGGGTCTTCACCATAGGTTTCCTGGCCGCGGCCCCAGCGTGGATCGCGGACGATGTTGATGTTGGGTGACCAGAAGGTCAGCCCATAGAAGATGCGGTGGTTGCCCTCGCGCTGCGCCTGGTTGTATTTTGCGCGGGCTTCGGTGGAGATGATGTTTCCCATCTCGTGGACCATGCCGGTGTCCCAGGTTGCGGCCATGCCGATGGCCTGGGGAAAGACGGTGGAGTAACCGGCGCGGGCCACGCCGTGCAGAGCCTCATTCCACGTCTGATAGTCGGGAATTCCGAGGCGGGGAATGGCCGTGGCCCAGTCTTCAAGCTGAGCGGCCTTTTCATCCAAGGTCATGCGGCCAACCAGATCGTGGGCGCGCTCCGCCGGAGAGAGTTTGGTGTTCAACCAGGCGTCCTGTTGCGCGGATGAGCAGATGGTGAAGAAGGCGAAAATAATAACTACCACAGAAAGCCAGCGGCGAGACAGCATGGGTTGATCTCCTCTTAGGTTTGCCCATCCTCCCGGCATTTTCTGTGAGCCGGGCATTCGTTTGGAACTTTACTAGGGCTGGGTTGGTTTTGACCAGCTTTGCAGAGGTGAGGCCGCGGGTGCAACTTCGATGTAATCAAGCGCGGCGGGATCGTTATTGTCCGGAGTTCCTTCCACGCTCAGAAGGTCACCGGGTTTGAGTTCTATGCCGCGGACGGTGTGACGGGTGGAGTTATCGCCGTTAGGGCGGCGTGAAGGAAGCGTTGCGTCGGCGACCCAGGAGTCTAAAGGCTGGCCATTGAGCTTGAGCGTGAACTTCGCGATGCCGCCCTGAAGATCGAAGTACTGAACGGCGATGTTAAAACGGCCGGGCGGGCCTGAGTAGCTCCACTCCGTTGAGCAACTCTGCTGATTTGCGCCAGGATCGCAGCTTACAGCCCTGCCGCCGGAGGCGTCTTCCCAGGGAATCACGTCGATGACCTTGTAGCCGGTGAGGCGGGCGTCTTCGGCTTCCAGGCGGCCGGAGTAGTGGCCGGCGCGGCCCTTTTCGTCGGGAATTCCGCTGAGTTTCAGGAAATACTGCACAATGGCGTCGCGCCAAACGATGGCATGGCCGGCTTGGTATTCCAAGCGGGCGCGCACGTCTTCGTAGAGTGCGGGCTTGATGCTCTCTTTGATTGAAGACCACTCGTCCACCAGCGCCGCAGCCTGCTCCGCGCCCTCGTAGTGGCTGTCGTAGATGTACTGGATTACGGTCTGACCTGAATGGAGCTTGTGCGTGTAGGGCACGTGATGAAAGAAGAGCAGCAGATTATCGGGGGTGGTTTTCGGCGACTCATAGACGCGCGCTACTCCAGGCGGATACTGCCCCGCAAAGCCGGTTCCGGTTTTCACGCTGCGGTCCATGCCCACGCCCAGGCGGTCGGCGCGGTGCCATTGGCCCCAGCCGTTGTTCTCGCTGGACTCGATGTTGGGGCCGTAGTGCGAGCCAGTGATGTCGGTGAGGGTCTGCATCCCCAGCGGGCCGGTATAACTTTCGTAGGCCGGCCAGGATTGCATGAGCATCTTTGTGACAGTGCCAACCACGGCGGGGTTATTGCTGATGCTCTGTCGCGTCCACTCGACGGCAATCTCGTCGGCGGTGAGATCAGGGTTCCACGCGAGACGGCCAAAGGCATATAGGTTGGCCAAAGCCAGCGGCGAGCCAAGCCAGCCCTCGCGCCCTACTCCGGCGATGGCGACTATGCCACCAAGGGATTGGTGAAAGGATTTGCCCGCGATGAGTTCTTTCACTGGCGTGGATTTGCCGCCGGCTCGCAGATCGAAATCGAGAACCCACTTCCACATTGGAGCGAGATAGACCAAATGGCGCTGCTGGCCGGTGTACTCCTGCGTGACTTGAATCTCCATCGCCTGACTTGTCTGGCGAAGGCCTGCGAAGAGCGGCGAGACCGGCTCCTGGGCCTGAAAATCAATGGGGCCTTCTTTGGTTTGGACCACGACGTTGGGCGCAAAGGCGCCGTCGAGCGGATGAAAGATATCAAAAGCGGCGCGAGCGCGGTCAGCCTTTGGGTCGAGCCAGTCGAGATGGTGGTTGTAGACGAAAGCGCGGTAGAGAACCACGCCGCCGTGAGGCGCAAGAGCGGCGGCCAGGGTGTTGGCTGCGTCAGCGGGCGTGCGGCCGTAGCTTGTGGGGCCGGGCTGACCCTCGGAATCGGCCTTGACGGTGAAACCCGCGAAGTCGGGGATAAGGGTGTAAATTTCGTTGACTTTAACTGCCCACCAGGCCTTGACCGCCGGGTCGGCAGGATCGTAGGTTGAAAGGCCGCCGATCTTCTGTGGGCTGGCGAGGGCGACGCTCAAGGCGAGGCGGACGCCCCAGGGACGCATCGCGTCCGCAATGCGGGCGACTTGCTTGAGGTGATCGGAGTCAATGAGTTGAGGAGCGGCGTTGACGTTGTTGACATTGCAGCCATTGATGCCGACCGAGGCCAGCAGCCGCGCATACTCGCGCACCGCCGTTAGATCCTCGCGAACGTTGCCGCCTTCGAAAAAGATCGACCGGCCAGCGTAACCGCGCTCGATTGTGCCGTCGAGGTTGTCCCACTCGTCGACCCAGCGGATGGGCAGGCCGGGATGCTCGGCAATCCTTGTCTTTGGTGTCCAGTCGGAAGTAGCGAGTTTTCGAACCAATGCAAAGGCGCCGTAAAGTACGCCCCGTTCACTGCCGCCGACGATTAACACAATTCGCTTTCCGCCCGAATCTGACTCGGCGATCCAAAAGCCCTCGGGCAAAAGCTTAAAGGGAAGGTTCAATGCCGGGTAAGCCGTTCGCATCTGATCGGCTGTTCCGACCACAATAGCTGCATCCGTGCTGTTCTCGCCAATCAATGGCGATGAGCCGTAGAGATTGTTTATCCCTTTTACCAGTTCATTAACCGCGGTTTTTTCAAGCGGCTCGTGACCTAGCGCTCTTACGTGCATGGGAACAGGTGGAAGGCCATGAAAATAGCCATGCCGCAACCAGGCCTGATCCGCCGTTTGCGCGGGGGCAGCTAGCCCTGCTGCCACGATTAAAACGGCCGCAAGGCCCGCGAACAAATCAATTCTTTTTATTTCCATGTCTGTCTCCGGCATCTCCCTGTTAACACACCGTTTTATCACCCCGGCATGGTAAACATCTCTGGCTCGATTCGATCAGCTTAACCTATTACTTCCACATCTTAGGTAGAGTGCGATCCGGGTACAAATGTCAACCTTCCTCACACCGGATGGACTTTTGTTGAAGCGCAGCAGGTCAGGTCTTGGTAAACTGCCCATGAGCAGTATACTTTTGGTTCCAAAGGTAATTTCACTTTATGAGCATGTTCGGTACTTTTGGCAGGATCCTCGATTCTGCATATAGTATGGAAAACACGCTGCTCGAAGCTGGAGCGCGTTATACGAAAAGGTCCGCGAAGTCGACGGGGATGTTTCGAGGCTGGCCAGGCGCAGGCAGGATGCCAGCTTTCGGTTTCAATGACGATTTGAGGTGAAGATACATGACGCAATCGAACGAGCTTTATGACGCGATTCTCAGCGGCGATGCAAAGAAGGCGCATGCCGCCACGCAGGCCGCGCTGGCAGCGGGCGCCGCGCCTTTGCAACTGATCTCCGAGTCCATGGTGCCGGCAATGGATGAAGTCGGCCGGCTGTTTGAGGCCGAAGAATACTTCGTCCCCGAGCTTCTGCTGGCGGGCCGCGCCATGCGGAGCGCTCTGGAACTGCTTCGTCCGCTGATGACAGCCTCCGGCGAAAAGCTGTCCACGCGAGTGGTGATCGGGACGGTCAAGGGCGACTTGCACGACATTGGGAAAAATATTGTAGGCTCCATGCTGGAAGGCGGTGGATTCGAGGTGATCGATCTGGGCACCGATGTTTCACCGGAGAAGTTTGTGGCTGCGGTTGTGGAACAGAAACCTCAGTTTGTCTGTTTGTCGGCGTTGCTGACGGTGACCATGCCGGCCATGAAGACAACCATCGACGCATTGAAGACCGCGGGGCTACGCACACAGGTGAAGGTGCTGATTGGCGGCGCTCCTGTCACCATGCAGTATGCCAAAGAGATCGGCGCGGACGGCTATAGCGAGAATGCCAGCGGCGCTGTAGGCCTGGTCAAAAGCCTGCTGGGGGTTTAACGTCCTACTTCTTTTTATCGGTCTTTCTATCTTCCAGCCTAGGCCCGATCTTGCCCGCGCGGAACGCACGGTTGTACTGCGCGCAATAGAGATCGAGTCCAAGCACCACATTGGTTGCATACAAGGTTTCCATCAATCCGCGATCGGTCGGGTCCATGATCGCGGAGTCGAGGCCGGCTTCTATCGCTAAAGTAAGGAATGCGTGGTTGAGAAGCGCGCGCGCGGGCAAGCCGAAGGAGACGTTGCTCAGGCCGCCGGTAAGGTGGGCCAGGGGATATTCAGCCCGAATCGCGCGCATAGTCGCCAGGGTAGTCAGACATGCGTCGCTCTCTGTACCCACCGACATGACAAGCGCGTCCACGAACATGTCCTCGTCTTTCACGCCGGCTTTTCTGGTCTCTTCGAAAAGGCGGTGAACGACTGCCATGCGGCCCTCGCAGCTCTGCGAAATGGTGCTTCCATCCAGCGCCAGAGCCAAAACGCGGCATCCATGCTTAGCGACGATAGGCAGAACTTCGCGTATGCGTTGCTCTTCCATGCTGATGGAATTGATGATGGGCAATTGCCTGGTGGCGGAGATACCCGCAAGTAATGCCTCAGAGTTAGGGCTGTCGAGGCAAAGCGGCTTGTCCACGACTTCCTGCACTGTATTGATCAGCCAAACGATGTCATCCGGCTCGCGGTCGGGCAAGGTGCCGGCGTTGATGTCCAGCACGTCGGCGCCTGCTTCAACCTGCGAAACGGCAAGATGGCGAATATGGGCGGCGTCGCGCTCCAACACGGCCTTATTGACCAGCTTGCGAGTACCGTTAATCTTTTCCCCGATAATCAGCATCGATGAGCCCTTTCTCGTTTCGCGCCACTGCTACGGATTCTTCTTTTTCGGATTCTTCTTTCGGGGAACCGTCTCGATCTTGAGTTTCTGCGCTGAATGATCGCGTCCAAGGTAAAAGTTGATCCAGGAGGAGGTCTCGTTCAGATCGTAGTTCACCGGCGGGACCAGGTTCTCCCCAAGCGATTGATCCGCGCCGTGCGCCTTAAGTCTCTCGTAGGCGAGTATGTAGATGCATTTGCGCTGGTTGGGATATGCTTCGCACCAGCCCTCGAAGCTTCCGCCGCACGGACCATTGCGCTGATTCTTGGGGCACTGGCTCATGGGGCACAGATAGGCCAGATCCAGCATGGCGCAATCACCGCAGTGCCGGCAATCGTTCGTCAGACCTTTGATGATCTGTTCGCATTTCGTATATGCGCTCTCGAGTGCGGATCCGTCCACGCGATTGGCTATGGCGCGCATCGGCTTAAAGAGCGCGCCTTCCCTGGTAAAAGCGAGATGATGAAGCATTCGGAATGCGGAATAACCAATACCGGCAGAAGTACGCGCTTCTCGCGAGACCGGCGTCATGGTGTTCAATCCGGTCTTTTCGTCACGCTCGAAGTAATACCAACCGTTCTCCTGTGGATAGTCGAATTCATGAACGAAATCCGGCCAGCGCTGCGATAGCTCTTCGCCATGCTCAATCACTTTCAGCAGGTCAGGAAAAGTCATGCCGTGTCCGCTGATGTGCGCACCGGCATATCCCATTCCCTTGAGGAGGGCGTACTGCTTTGCGGCGCGCTCAAGGCGTTTCGCTCTTCCCTTATCCGTGCCTGCCGCTTCCGCCTGCACATCCCTCAGCAGTTTGTCTGTAACCACACAGCCAGGCAAGCCGTTGCGATTCATCAGCTTTGCCGCGCCCAGAGGAAGCAGGTAGACATTGCCTACAACGGGTATATTCCCAAATCCAAGCAGCTTCACTACATGGAGCAGTTCGTGAAACTTGCGCGCGTCAAAGCCCAACTGAGAAACCACGAACCTCGCGCCCGCAGTAAGCTTCTTCCTCAGTTTGTAGTATTGTCCCATCTGCTCTGCTTCCAGCGCTTTGAAGGGGCTTGCCGCTACTCCGGCAAAGAATCTTGCCGTCTTGAGCGTCCTCTTGCCTCCCGGCTTCGGGACCTCTATTCCCTTATTGAGCTCGGAGATAAGACCAAGCAGAGTGATCGGGTCCAGATCGAAGACCGGCTTAGGTGCGCCGCCATACCCAGCCTTGGGGTAATCGCCGCTCATTACCAGTAGATTGCGAACGTCCGCCCGCTCCAATCCATAAAGCAAACTTTCCAACTGGTTGCGATTTTTGTCTTTACAGGTCAGATGAACGAGCGGCTCAATGCCGAGGCGGCGGATCTCGGCGCCAAGCATCTCGGCCGAGATCGCGGGATTGCCGCCGGGATTGTCTGTGATGGTTAGCGCGTGAATCCGGCCGCTGGCGGCAGCTCTAGCCGCGGCGTCGATCATATCCTGCTGCGCCTTTTCGAAGGCTCCCCGCCCGGGAGCGAGTTCCCAGGTAACGCTGAACGTGTTGGCGTCGAAGAGCGATAACTCGTACCTGCCGAATTGCGCGACTTCCGTCGGTTTTACGTTTGACTTGTCCATCCTGAGACCGGCTTTAGGAAAGAGATTCATGTGTTCAGCGTGTTTTTCAGTTTATACTATATATTATTTTTCTGACTGAATTAAATAGAATTTTGATAGTATTGTTTCTGTATATAGTATATTATGGAAAAAATCGTTTCAGCTTCTTTCATGATAGTCTCCTACTCTTTAGGTATTCTGCTGAGGGGGCTTGAAATAGCTGCGGAGTTAGTGAGCGTGCCTACGGATACATTGCCGGATATATTGCCGTTGATCGGAACGGCTGAAGCTCTTCAAGTTCGGGAGCAAAAGAAAACGATTGTTCCCAGTGACATTGAAATCGCGCAAGCCGCGTCTCCCATTCCCATTGGCCGTATCGCGCACCAGGCCGGCATTCTCGCGCATGAAATGGAACTGTACGGAGATACCAAGGCCAAGGTCCGCCTTTCAATTCTGAATCGCCTGAAGCGCCTGCCGAGCGGCAAGTACGTGGTGGTGACCGCAATCACACCCACTCCTTTAGGAGAAGGGAAGACGACCACGACCGTCGGCCTCACCCAGGCGCTGGGTGCGCATCTGGGCAAGAAAGTGTTTGCCTGCGTGCGTCAGCCGAGTATGGGGCCGACCTTCGGAATTAAGGGGGGCGCGGCAGGCGGCGGATACAGCCAGATCATCCCCATGGAGGATTTCAACCTCCATCTAACCGGCGACATTCATGCCATCACAGCAGCCAATAATCTGCTGGCGGCGGCGATCGACGCCCGCATCCTGCACGAGCGCGAAATCAAAGATGACGATGTTCTGTTTGACCGGCTCTGCCCGCCCTCACAGAACGGCTCTCGCAGCTTCACACCGGTCATGCGCCGCCGCTTGCGCAAACTCGGCATCGACAAGGACGACCCCAACGAACTCACCACAGAAGAGCGCTCCCGTTTCGCCCGCCTGGACATCGATCCCGACACGATTACCTGGCGCCGCGTAACAGACACCAATGACCGCATGCTTCGCGGCATCACCATTGGGCAGGGGCCGCAAGAAAAGGGCATGACGCGCGCGACGGGTTTCGACATTGCTGTGGCTAGCGAGATCATGGCAGTCCTTGCCCTGACAACGAGCCTCGCGGACATGCGTGAACGCCTGGGACGCATCGTCATCGGCAATGACCGTCAGGAACGCCCCGTGACCGCCGACGATCTTGGCGTGGGAGGCGCGCTGGCGGTCCTGATGAAGGACGCCATCATGCCTACTCTCATGCAAACGCTGGAGGGTACGCCGGCATTTGTGCACGCAGGTCCATTCGCCAACATCGCACATGGCAATTCCTCCATTCTGGCCGACATGATCGCCTTGAAGCTTGCCGGTAGGGAGGGCATTGTAGTTACCGAGGCCGGATTCGGTACCGAGATGGGCTTCGAGAAGTTCTGCAACATTAAGTGCCGTGTAAGCGGGCTGGTTCCGAACTGCGCTGTGCTGGTAGCCACCATTCGCGCCTTAAAGATGCATGGTGGCGGTCCCAGAATTATCGCTGGCAAGACTATGGCTAACGCTTACACGGAGAAAAATCTCGAGTTGCTGGAAAAGGGATGCGGGAACCTTGTAAAGCACATCGAAAACGTGCGCAAGTTTGGCGTACCGGTGGTGGTGGCTGTGAACCGCTTCAGTACCGACACCGAGGCCGAGCTTGCGTTGGTGCGTCGCATCGCTTGCGAAGCCGGTGCCGAGGATGCGGTTACTACGGACAATTGGTCCGAGGGAGGGGCCGGCGCCGAGGCGCTCGCCGAGGCTGTGGTTCACGCTTGCACCAAGCCGAACAACTTCCGTTTCCTCTACTCGGTGGAGGCTTCGATCAAAGATAAGATCGAATGTATTGTGCGTGAACTTTACGGCGGCGCGGGCGTCGAGTACACTCTCGAAGCGGAGAAGAAGATCGAAATCTACACGCGGCAGGGATTCGACAAACTCCCCGTTTGCATGGCCAAGACCCAATACAGCCTCAGCCACGACCCTGAACTGAAGGGTGTGCCGACGGGCTTTATCGTGCCGATCATGGACGTTCACGCCAGCGCCGGCGCCGGGTTCGTTTATCCGCTTCTGGGCAAGATGAGCACGATGCCCGGCCTGTCGAGTCGTCCCAACTTCTACGAAATCGATCTTGATACCCAGACTGGACGTGTCATTGGACTTTCTTAGGCAGTCTTGCCGTGCTGTTTATCACGGCTAATGGCTGGGACAGTCGTGGCTGAAGCGCATTGACGATGCGCTGAACGCTCTTCCAGTTGACGAAATGGCACTGGTGCGCAATCTGGAGGCTCTATATGGAAGCCTCTACGATAAAGTAAGTTATGGCCTATCGTGACTTCACGCTGTTGCGAGTTTTCGTGTCGTACACGGCATCGGAGATTTCCCCGGGGTGAACCATGCGTCTGAAAGCGATCTGTTGTCAGGTACTCACGCGAGAGATGAACAGCGCGATCTCCCGATCTACCCACACGGTCGATCAGGAGATACTGTCGATGGGCCTGCACGATCTGGGCGCATCGATGCGCCCACACTTGCAGGAGCGAATCGATGCGGCAGACAAAGATGGATATGACGCCATCCTCTTGGGATATGCGCTCTGCGGCAGGGGAAGCGAAGGCCTGCAAGCGAACAAAACGCAGCTCGTTCTACCACGCGCACACGACTGCATCGGCCTGCTGATGGGCGACCGCCATCGTTATCAGGCATATTTCGATGCCCATCCTGGAGTCTATTTCCGCTCTCCCGGCTGGGTTGAGTTTTCCTCGCCCGACCAGACTCTTCAACCTGCTTATGCCTCCGCAATGAACAAGATTGGCGAGCGGCGCAGCCGCGAGGAACTTATCGCCCAGTATGGACAGGAGAACGGGAACTATCTCTTCGAGCAATTCCGGGCTTTTCGCCGCAACTACTCCGGGTTGACCTATATCTCCACCGGGGTTGAATCCGAGGATGCTTTTCGTATTCAGGCTCGCGCCGAAGCGGAGAAGGAGGGATGGAGCTTTGAAGAGATTCAGGGTTCACTCACACTGTTGGAGCACCTCGTGAATGGAGAGTGGGATGCCGCGGAGTTTCTGATTGTACCTCCAGGCGCGACCGTGCAAGGCTCGCTGGGAGAATCCATTGTGGATGCGATATGAACAACGATAAAGTTCGAGTACAACTCGAGCCGTTGTCGGCAGTGGTGGAAATTCCGCGCGGCACAGCGCTCGCCTCGGTGCTACCGGAGCTGGGCGTTGAGTTCCCTTGCGGCGGAACAGCTCTCTGCGGCGCTTGCCGCGTCCGCGTGCTCGAGGGATCACTTTCGATTACAGAATCTGACCGCTCGATTTTTTCGGCAAATGAACTCGCCGATGGCTGGCGTCTCGCCTGCCAGGCTCGCGCGGAGACGCCTCTGGTTCTTGAGTGCGGCCAATGGCGCATGGATGTTCTTACGGACAATTCCAGCCTATCCGGTACCGGTAAGCCCGGTCTGGGGATTGCCATCGATCTGGGCACAACCACCATCGCCGCACAGATGATCGATTTAGCTACGGGCAACGTTCTTAGCGTCGAGACCGCTCTCAACCCGCAGGCATCGTTCGGGTCGGATGTGATGAGCAGGATTCACGCGGCATTGCAGGGAGCTGATCTGACCACGGTGGTGCGCGTCGCACTGTGGCAAATGATAGTAAAGCTGGCCGGCGGCCGCGAAGAGGAGATTGTCGAGGTGATCCTGGTCGGCAACACGGTGATGCATCACCTGTTTTGCGGACTCGATGTGGAGCCGCTTTCGCACGTGCCATTCCACCCCCCCCATCTGGACGCACAGTATTTCCGGCCACAAGAGCTGGACTGGCCGCTGCCTTCGGCTTGTAGCATTCGCTTTGAGCGTTGCCTGGGCGGCTTTGTGGGATCGGACATTCTCGCCGGAATTCTAGCCACCGGCATCTCGCGCGGCGAGGATTTGCTGGCCTTGGTGGACCTGGGCACAAACGGCGAGATTGCCATTGGTAACCGCAACGGTATTGTCTGCGCTTCCACGGCGGCAGGACCGGCCTTTGAAGCCGGCTCGATTCGCATGGGAATGCGAGCGTCCACGGGCGCCATCTCGCGTGTCTCGATTTCTCATTGCGAAATGCAGGCCACCGTGATCGGAGACGTGGAGGCCCGGGGCATCTGCGGCAGCGGCCTCGTGGATGCGGTGGCCGCGGGCCTGAAAGCTGGTGCGATTCATGCTTCCGGGCGTATTGCGAATGGCACAAAGCTGTTTCCGGTAAAGGCCCCGGTCGTACTTTACCAGGCCGATATTCGCGAACTGCAGTTGGCAAAAGCTGCCATCGCCTCCGGGTTCAGGCTGTTGCTGAAGCGGGTGGGCGCGAACGCCGGCAACCTCAGAAATATTTATCTTGCCGGCGCCTTCGGCAACTATGTGCAAGCTGAAAGCGCCATCGGCATCGGGCTCATTGAAGCGCCCATCGAACGCATTCAAGCCAGCGGCAACACGGCGCTGCGCGGAGCCAAGATTTTGCTTTTATCCACAGGCGAGCCTGCTTTACCCAGGATCGAGCATGTGAGTCTTGCCGCCGACCCGGGCTTCCAGGATGAGTTCGCCAACTGCATCGCCTTTCCGGAATAAATCTTCAATGTTCAAACAAACTTCGTCCGCTTCTTAGCGACCCTTAAGCTTTTTATCTCTTTCCGTTGAATTCATGCACCGCGTCGATCATAGCGACGATATTTTCGACCGGCGTTGCCGCCTGAACATTGTGAATGCTGTTGAAAACGAATCCCCCACCCGGCGCGAAGATCTCGCACCTGCGCAGCACCTGCTCCCGGACTTCAGCAGCCGTGCCGAAGGGCAGAACCCTCTGCGTGTCCACGCCTCCACCCCAGAAGACGAGTCGATCGCCGAAATTGGCTTTTAACTGCCCGGGATCCATTCCCGCGGCGGAGCACTGCACTGGATTGAGTATGTCGAATCCAGCTTCGATAAAGGAGGGGAGAAATTTGAAGACTGAACCGCAGGAATGCTTGAATGTCTTCCATGAAGTGTGAGAATGAATCCAGTCATTAACCTGTTTGTAGTATGGGAAGTACAAGTCGCGGAAGGTATTCACGGAACAAAATGAGGAAGTCTGTGTTCCGAAATCCGCGCCGCAGACAAAGACCACATGTACACGGTTGCCGACCACGGCATGGATACGCTCAAGATTATTGATGGCAACCTCACATTGACGCTCGAAAACTTTATGGATGTAATCCCGGCGGCTGCTGGTGGATACGTACCATTCTGTAACGTCGCGTATTCCCCTAGGATGCTTGAGGAATGGCGCCGGGACCAGCGCGATATCGCCGAATGCCGTTCCTCCAAAGTTGGCAACCACGCCGCGCCCCGTTGCCCATGCTTTTTCGGTTGAGCGCTCCAGGTGGTCAAGATCTTCTTGCGGGATGGGAACAAACTCCTCCATGTTGTCTTCGGGATTCAGCTTCTCTTCGTCGAGTGGCTCCTGGCGGATAATGCAATCGAAGAAATAGCCTCCGCGCGGCATTCGCCCGCTTGGCGGAATCGTCGTGTCGCCCTCCGGGTAAATCAACGTGTCGCCATTTGAATCGATCGTGGTGTTGAAATCCCCGGGAACAAGCACATCCTGCCCATTCAGCCGCCAGGGTTTCCATTCCTCCGCCGGAAAACCGAACATGGTGTTTCGCGCATCGACTCCGGTCACATCAATCCCCATGGCATCCTGCAGGTCATCCTCCATAAGCCCCAGCATTTGAAACGGCTCGTGAATGCGCACCGGGCGCGTCTCCAGCCCGTAATATTCTCGTAATGCCGACACGCAACTGACATGGATGCCGCTGACCGGACTTCCGCCAAAGTCGATCGGGATGCAGTCCGGCTCTTTGTGGCTTAGTGTGGTGGCAAGCCTCTCGCGCCTTGCTGTCTTTTCCACTAGAATTCCCATCTCTTCCCCCTGGCCATCAGGCAGATACTATGGATGCCAGTATAGTCCGATTAAGTTATCGGATCTCTGTCGTATCTACCTTGAGAATCCTGATACTTGCATTTGGCGATGCCTTCCAGTACGCATTGGGAAGACGCACAACGGAAAGATCGAAAAAACCGCCTTTTCTAAAGACGAACGGCGGTATACTGGCGCAGTAACGCAGCGGAGCAGATTTCTGCGCAGGGCGCTGTCCACGGATGCAACGGAAATTAGCATGCCTGGTCTGCGCAAACTGAATGAAACCGCGATCGAGGGCAGCGAGAAAGCCGTGCTGCTACTGGCACGCAAACGGGAGATGGCATGAGCAGTCTGCACAAGTGGCTGGCGAACGGCCTACTGATCACCGATGGCGCCTGGGGAACGGAGTTGCAGGCGCGCGGCCTGCCCCCCGGCACGATGCCTGACACCTGGAACCTGACACATCCCGAGCACGTGGAAGCAGTAGCACGCGCCTACGTGGAAGCGGGCAGCCAGGTTATCCTCACCAACACCTTTCGCGCCAACGCCATTGCGATGCACGGCTGCCCCGAAGACGATTTGGACGCTATCAATCGCGCTGGTGTCGCGATCTCACGTCAGGCAGCAGGTGAAGCACTGGTCTTTGCCTCGATGGGCCCAACGGGCAAGATGCTGCTCTCGGGCGAGATTGACAGCGAACATGTTGCCGCGGCCTTTGCCGCTCAGGCTCGATCGCTAGCCGCGGCGGGCGCGGACGCGCTGCTGGTGGAAACGATGAGCGACATCGAGGAGGCACTTTTGGCAGTGGACGCGGCCCGGCGCACCGGGCTGCCGGTCATCGTTTCCTTCGCCTTCGACTCCGGCAAGAATAAGGACCGTACCATGATGGGCGCGACGCCGGAGACTGTAGCCGAAGCGATGGTAGAGGCGGGAGCAGATGCGGTCGGCGCCAACTGCGGCGTTGGCGTGGAGCAGGTTGTGCCTATCTGCCGGCGGCTGCGCGCGGCCTGCGATCTGCCCATCTGGATCAAGCCGAATGCGGGCCTGCCTACGATGGAAGGGACAGCTATTCGCTATAGCACATCGGCGGAGTTCTTCGCTTCACACTACGCGGCACTGCGTGATGCGGGCGCCGCTTTTCTGGGCGGCTGCTGCGGCACCACACCAGAGTTTATTCGCGCCCTGGCTAGAGCAAAACCAGAGTAAACGTGCCTTTACAGAGTGCCGAGAAGGTGGCTTTTACTTCCACCCCACGGACGAAGACCTGTCCGCGGGGACCCCGGTCAGGAAAAAGCCACTTGGCTGCGTTGCTTCCGAGGTACAGCTACTCTGGTTTTGCTATAGCGCCCAGCGCGCCGCATTGTGACGGCTGCGGTTGTTACAGAGGATACCTGTTAGAGCGAAACCAGAGTAAACGTGCCTTTGTCGAGAGTGTTCAAGGTGGCTTTTTCTTAAGGAAAAAGCCACTTGGCGGAGTTGCTTCAAGGTACAGCTACTCTGGTTTTGCTGTAGCCAATCAGCCTTTTCGTCAAAGAGGCCTATCCGCGTGTCATGGTTCCATCCCATGTGCTGACCTTGGCGGGGATCGCCGTTCCGGTAAACCACGTGGAGGTCACATTCTTGGTTTCCGTGTAGAAAAGGAAGCCGTCGCGTCCCATGGTATGAAGGTCGCCGAAGAATGACTGCTTATGGCCGGTGAAACCGAAGACGGCCAGCGGAACCGGAATGCCGACATTGATGCCCACCATGCCGCCGTCCGTGCGCCGGACAAACTCGCGCGCGTAATAGCCGCTCTCGGTGTAGATCACCGAGCCGTTGGCGAACCGGCTGCTGTTCATCAGCTGAAGGCCTTCCTCAAAATTGTTGACGCGCTTGATACACAGTACCGGCCCAAAGATCTCCTCGCGGCCGCAGGTCATCTGCTCGGTTACATGATCAAAGATGGTGGGGCCAACGAAGCTTCCCTTCTCGCATCCTGTTGGAAGCTTTGGATTGCGCCCGTCGAGAACCAGTTTGGCGCCCTCTTTGATCGCCGTCTCAATCCAGCCAAGTACAAACTCCTTGTGCCCTTGATTGACCACCGGACCCAGGCCGGTGCTCTTGTCGTATGCCGCGCCGAGGTTGATTTCCTTTGCCAAGCGTGTGACGGCTTCGACGAGTTGATCGGCAATGGCGTTCTCGACGACCACTACGGGAAGAGCCATGCAGCGCTCGCCGGCGCATCCGCTGAAGGAGTTGATAATTCCCTGCGCGGCGCGCTCGATGATCGCGTCCTTCAGCACCAGAGCGTGGTTCTTGGCTTCGGTGAGCGCCTGCACGCGCTTGCCGTTGGCGGCGGCCGTGGCGTAGATGTGCTGGCCGACGCTGGTGGAACCAACAAAGGTCACTCCCTTGATGGCGGGATGCCGGAGAAGAATCTCGGCTTCATTGCGGCTGGTGGTCACCAGATTCAGGACTCCGTCGGGCAGTCCGGCCTGCTTCCAGAGTTCGGCAATGCGCATGCCCGATTGAGGTACGAAGCTGGCCACCTTCAGCACCATGCAGTTTCCCGTAACGATGCAGATGGGAGCCATCCACCCGTGTGGAAGCATAGCCGGGAAGTTCCACGGCGCGATGCCGGCAAAGACGCCCAGGGGCTCGCGGAACTGGACGGTATCGTAGCCGGTAGACACGTTCATCAACGACTCGCCCTTCATCATCTGCGGAGCGCAGCAGGCAAACTCCACAACCTCGATTGTCTTGAGGACGTCGCCCGCCGCTTCGTCCCACTTCTTGCCGTGTTCCTGCGCACAGAGAAGGATGAGTTCGTCCAGGTTTTCTTCCAGCAACTGCTTCATCTTGAAAAGCACTTGTACGCGCTTTGCCACCGGCGTGTCCCTCCACGCGGGAAATGCCTTCGTGGCAGCCTGAATGGCCTCTTCCACTTCCTCTGCCGTACATTGCGGCGCATGGGCAATAACTGCGCCCGTTGAGGGGTTGTAACAGGGCATGTACTTGCTGGTCTTGGATTCCCGCCAAACGCCGCCCGCAAGGTACCTCAGCTTTTTGGCGCGCTCGCCGCTGATGGCATCGGGCTTGGCCTCGCTCGGAATAGAGTAGTAGCGATCCGCTGCTACAACACCGGAAGCTGTTGTTGATGTGGTCATGTAGATTCCCTCTTAGAAGAATTTGGTGTCATGTGCCTGTCGTCGTATAGCGAGCCGGCATGCAGGCTCCAGCACAAATATTGCCGTTTCGATCAAACAAGTGGCGTCCTTTGAAACATGGACAATGATCGCGTCTCCGCCTGAATAGCCTGTTTGGCCAGGTCGAAGATATTGGCATTCTCCATGCTAGCATAGCCAGCATCGCTCCATCGATCACTGCGCGCACATGCACGAACACGCAGCAACGTCAGAGCTTTGCCCATGGATTGCATATCGAAACAGACATCCTGAAAGAGGCTCCATTGGAAGCCTGAGCCTGGGCATTTCCTGGCACAATATAACCTCACGGATCGCTGTGGAATTTTTCCTATTTCATTTTTCGGGTCCGATACAATCTGCATTTAGAATTCAAGGAGGGGAACCGGGAAGATACAGGCACAGAAATTCCGAGTCCCCTGGTCAATGCAGGAATGGAATTGTCCTAATGCCCGGATGGCGAAACTGGCAGACGCAGCGGACTTAAAATCCGCAGCTCCGAAAGGAGCGTGGGGGTTCAAATCCCCCTCTGGGCACCATGTTTGCAGATGTCAACCAACAGGCTTTTTCCCCAGTTGGCGTGCCGACTGGCCCGAGGCTTACCGTACCCGGTTGCTCGCCCCAGGTATACTCTCCTGTTTGCTGCGCGCGCGGTGCAATTGCACCGTCGAGCAAATGGAACATCGCCAGGGATAATAACCAAACAGTGGAGCCAGCTTCGTTTGCAGGAACCCTTCTCGCTTGACCCGGCGCATTCTATCGCACTTGCACTTTTTACATTCCACGTAATTTCACTCCGCTAGGCGCAAGCAATGTCAGAACTCACCATCATATATCAAATCGTCTATAAACTGCCTCTGGGTTATAGCAATCTCGCTCCGGGAAATCTAAGGTAACTTGCCGCGTATCCGTTTGGAAATGGAATCGTCAGCCGCTGCCCACTAGCTCGCCAACATCGCCAAAGCCACCCATACCTCGCGTAAAGCCGGCTACCGCCTCGAGCAGATACAGCAGGAGTGGCTATGTACACTCCCACATTCAACCAGGCCGCCAACCGCGCCGTTCAGGCCGCCCACGCCGCCGGCACAGCCGATCAGCCGGCCCTCGCCGCCTGGATGAAGCGGCTGGCCGGATGAGGACGCCCGCATATCGGCTTCCGCCGACCCCCAGTTTTTGCTATACTTGTTGAGTTCACCACTGTGCGGAGGTGGCGAAATTGGCAGACGCACCAGCTTGAGGTGCTGGCGCCCGTTGGGCATAGGGGTTCAAGTCCCCTCTTCCGCACCAAATATCTCTCGTCCGGGCCTGCCGGACTGACTTGGAAAGCAGCTTTCAAGATGAATTTTCTTCTCATTTTCGTCGTTGTCGTGCATATTATCGTGAGCTTTTTTCTGATCGGCGTGGTTCTGTTGCAGCAGGGCCGCTCTGCCGACCTGGCAGGCGCCTTCGGCGGCCAGGGCTCGCAGACCGCCTTCGGCCCCCGCGCCGCAGCCAATGTGCTCACCCGGCTCACCACCTGGTCGGCGATCATCTTCATGTGCACCTCAATCACTTTGACCATCCTCTACCAACGCTCCACGACCGGCTCTAAGTCCGTGCTGGATAATGCCTCCCAGTCAGCACCCGCCAAGTCCGGCAAGTAACCGCACACGAGCTCGATTCACACAGACGGCAGGCCACACGGCCTGCCGCTTTTTGCTTGAATATTGCCCTTCAACCGCGCCTTATCGCGCCGTAGCGTCCTAAAATAAAACCATGATTCTGGAGACCTTTCCCGTCGGCCCCCTGGCCTGCAACTGCACCCTGCTGGGCGACCCGGAGTCCGGCGAGGCCATTGTCATCGATCCCGGCGACGAGGTGGGCCGCATTCACCGCCGGCTCACCGAACTTGGCCTCAAGCTCAAGCAGATTCTCGTCACCCATGCCCACATCGACCACGTGGGCGGAGCGCTCAAGCTCAAGCGGCTTACTGGCGCGCCTATCCTGATGAACGAGAATGACTTGTCGCAGCTGAAGATCATGAAGATGCAGGCCAGCTGGCTGGACATGGCTACGCCGGAGACCGCCCCGCCCGACGAAAACCTGACCGACGGCCTTCAAGTGGGCCTGGAACGCTATCCCGCCCAGGTCATTTACACTCCCGGCCACACGCAAGGCTCGGTCTGCCTCCACTTTGCCCCGCTCAATCTGCTGGTGGCCGGAGATACGCTCTTTGAAGGCAGCATCGGCCGCACCGACCTGCCCGGCGGCAACTTCGACCAGATCATTGACTCCATCCATACCCGCCTGCTCCCGCTGCCCGACGATACCCGGGTTCTGACCGGCCATGGCCCCGAGACCACCATCGGCGCCGAACGCCGGAGCAACCCTTTCCTGCGCGAGCAGTGAGCAGACAGAGATCAGGGATCAGCCTGAACAACCCGTTCCTGCATTCGACTTCTGATAATCAACCAGTCCGGCAATTCCGCGGCTGAACTCCGCCTCGGCCACGAGCAGGCTCACCACCAGCCAGCCCGACTCCTTCAGGCCGAAGAAGTAGCCAGGATGGAGCCAGACTCCGCGATCGAGAAGGGCCAGCACCGTCTGCTCGTCCGGTCTGAGCGCCGGAATGCGCAGGACCGCGTACCAGCCGCCCTCAACTTCCAGACGGCTCACTTCCGGCAGCCGGACGAGTTGCCGGTCCAGTTCGGCGAGGTTGGCCGTCACACGAGCCCGAATCTGCCGCTGAATCGACTCGCGGCCTTTGAGCCAGGCAGGCAGCGCGTGCTGCACCGGCGCATTCATGGAGAGAAAGGTGTCGGCGATGACCTCCAAGCGGTCCAGCGCCGAAGCAGCCTGCGGCCCAGCGGCCACAATCCAGGCCGCCTTCATCTGCGGCAGCCCGGCAATCTTGCTCAGCCCGCTGACCACAAAGACCGGAACGTCTTCCAGCCCGGAGGCAAAGCTCTTCCCTGCCTCACAGAAGCTATAGTCCAGAAAGACTTCGTCCACAATCAGCGCGAGATCGAAGTCCCGGCAGAGCCGCGCCAACTCCGCCGCCTCCCACGGCTTGGTGAAGTGGCCGGTAGGATTGTTGGGATGCACCAGGACGATGGCCCGCGTCTGCGGCGTGACGGCTCGACGAAGGCCCTCTACATCGATCTGCCAGCCATGGTTGTATACCAGCGGCGCAGCCTTGAGGCGCACATCATCCAGTGCGGCCAGGAAGTCGAAGAGCGGATAGCCCGGCTGAATGACGAGAATCTCGCTGCCCGCATCCGAGAGCAGACGGAAGAGGTAGCTGTAGGCCTCGCTGGTGCTGGTGGTGAGAATGACCTGCTCCGGCTGGAGCCGAACGCCATGGTCCGCATAGTATCCGCAGATCGCTTGCCTGGCGCTAAGCAGCCCGCGCGGCTGCGGATCGTAGTCCAGCGCGATCGAATTCGAGAGTGCCGCAAGCAAGGCGGAATCGTAAGCAAAGCCGCAGCGTGTGGGGTTCGAGGCAGTCAGATCGGCAATGGGCTTGCCTGACTCGGCGCGCAGCCGGTGAGCCCGCGCCAGTTCGCTTTCTTCCGTGTTCCAGTTGGTTCGCTCGGAAAAGCGCATTTGTCGATTCTCATTCCCGCAGGGGCTAAAGCCCGACATTATTTGTTGCACATACGGCACGACTAAAGTCGTGCCCTGACGCTTCTTGCTCCACCCTTTACATTGTTCCGCATCCTGTAAAGTCCGCTATCCTTGCAAGCCAACATGCGGTGAACTGACGGCCACTGCTCCCTCCGCCCATCATAAGGTCCATCAGGCACAATAGAAACAGGCGTCCTACATTCAACAGTACACGGATGCAAACGATTGATACGCAACTAGGAGGAAGATTGGCTCTGCGCGCGGTGGTCTTTGACTATGGTATCGTTCTGACCGGACCACCGGACGCTGAGGCATGGGCAGCAATGCTGCGCATCACCGGCCTCGCCGAGGAGCGGTTTCGGACTCTTTATTGGGCCGACCGGCCAGCTTACGACGAAGGCAAGCTGACCGGCCTCGGATTCTGGCAGAAGCTGCTTCGCGATGCCGGATTGCCGCTGGATCATGCCGAAGAGCTGAACCGATGGGACGCGCGGCTGTGGACCGTCGAGAATCCTGTCATGGTTGCCTGGCAACTCAAGCTCAAGCAGCGCGGCCTACTGACCGCCATCCTCTCCAATATCGGCGACGACGTGCTGGCCAGCGTGGAGCGCACGTTCAACTGGATTCACCGCTTCGACGTGCAGGTGTGGAGCTATCAACTCGGCATCATCAAGCCCAACCCGGCAATTTATCGCCACACGCTCAGCGAACTCGGCACGCGGCCCGATGAAACTCTCTTCATCGACGACAAGCGGCCCAACGTAGAGGCCGCGCGGGTGCTGGGAATTCAGGCTATCGAGTACTCCAGCGTGGAACATCTGCGCGACGAGTTGATTGCCGCAGGATTGGATGGAGTTTTGCCGCTTCCCGGCTAATAATTGCGCGTGAAGGCGAAGTGTAATTTTCTGCAATGCGTTTTCAACAGGCAAATCACGAATCTTACATCCTGATACGCGGTAACAAGGCAGGGCGATTTCTGCCTGTGATTCGAAATCCATATATCTTATTGAATACAATATGCTTATCCGCATTTTCTTTACAAAGAGCGGGAACGAAGAATCATAGATTGCTGAAATAATCTGCAAGGTTTAGGGGGTCAAAATAAATATTGGGGGGAGGGGGGGGTCCCCTAAGTTTTCAGTTGTCAGTGGTCAGTTGTCAGTAACAATTCGCGACTCTGATCCTTGTTCATGGGATGATTGTGCGCCAAAAGAAGGTAATAATCTGCAAGGACTGGCCGTCCAGGCAGACGGCGCTTGCGCGCCATTAAGATTACGGGGGAATAATCAGCAATGCTGGCCCAGTACACTTTTCTCATGACCCTTCGCCTCTATGCCGCCACTACCAGCCAAGGCAAGCTACGCGACTTCCGCACCGCCTCCGAGGCGCACGGCCTGACGATTGAGCCGCTGCCAGGGCTGGAAGAAATCCCCGCGCCGGAGGAGAATGGCCTGACTTTCGCCGAAAACGCGACTCTCAAGGCTGCTTACTATTCCCGCCTTGCTCCCGGCGAATGGGTTCTGGCCGATGACTCCGGCCTGGAGGTGGACGCTCTCAACGGCGCGCCCGGCGTGCGCTCGGCGCGCTTTGCGGCGGATGCGGGCGTGGTGGACTCGCCCGATGCCAACGACAATACAGACGTGTGGAACAACCTGGAACTGCTGCTGCGGCTGGCAGGAGTTCCCGCCGCGCAACGCACGGCGCGCTACCGCTGCGTGCTGGTGGCCGCGCGCGATGGCGAGGCCAGGCACACCGCCGAGGGCGCGGTGGAGGGGCTGATTCTGGAGTCGCCGTGCGGGACGGGCGGATTTGGCTACGATCCGCTCTTTTACCTGCCCGCGCTGGGCCTGACCATGGCCGAAATCGACCTGGAAACCAAGCACATGCTCAGCCATCGTGGGCGGGCGATTGCGGCGCTGCTGGGGATGCTGGGGGTATGATCCGCCACATCTCTTCTACAAGGTGCCAACGATCACGGAGCGCCTTGACGAATGTGATGTAGAACACCAATAATGGACAAAAATACGGGTATTCTTCTTGTGCTTCTGCTACCGAAATCTCCGCTACCAGGAATTTTGCCCTGAACCTGACCTGAAGCCGTAAGGAGCTGACACCGCTATGGCAACTGCTCAAAACCCTGCCGCGCATACCGTTCGACGCGGCGTTCAGCCGCTGCGCGCCGCTGAGGGCTGGTCCTTCGTCTGGCGCAAGCTGCATTCGCTGCTGGGCATTGTCCCGCTGGGCGCCTTTTTGCTGGAGCACCTGCTGTCGAATTACGAGGCGCTGAAAGGCCCGGCGGCTTACGGGGCGCAGGTCCGCTTTCTCAACAGCCTTCCCATGGTTCGTGTGCTGGAGTGGGTCTTCATCTTTCTGCCCCTGCTTTATCACGCCTGTTACGGCGTCTGGATCTGGCTGCGGGGCAAGTCGAACATCATCTACTATCCCTGGGCCGGCAATTGGCTTTATGTGGCGCAGCGCTACACCGGGCTTATCGCCTTCGCCTACATTTTGCAGCACGTCCTGCGGCAGAGATTCATGGGCGTGATGCTTCCCGAGCATCCCGAATACGCCTTCGCCAAAGTACAGCAGGAGCTGGCCAACCCGTGGATGCTGGCGGTCTACATTGTGGCCATGATCGCCATCTGCTGGCACTTTTCTTACGGCGTCTGGCTCTTCGCGGCCAAGTGGGGCATAACCCCCGGCACAAAAGCCCGCAAGCGCTTTGGCTATATCTGCGTGGCCATGGGCCTGGCGCTGGCGGTGATGGGGCTGTGGAGCATGTGGGCCTTTGTGGGTAAGAGCTTCTAGCTGGAGATCAGGAGCTGCTTGCAACTTGACGTGATTGAAAGGCGGATAACACGTGATGGAATTTGGACTGGGACACGGACTTTCAGGCATCGAGTTAATGATCTCGGTCATGGTCATCGTTATCGGATGGGTCTTTTCCCGTTACAAGGATCGAGAACAAAAGAGATTCAGCGCACGGCTGGAAAGACGGGAGCAGTTGGCGGCCGCCATGCTGGAGTATCAGCAGATCGTCTATGAATGCAATGGGGATTTCACACTGCGCGCCGAAGAATACAACAAGGCTGGACTCAAACTATTGGGCTTGATGGATATGTACGGATATCCGAACGAACAGGAGTTATTTCAGGAGTATATCGATCAGTTTAAGGGTCCGGAAAAGATCAGAGAGGGGACTAAAGAGGATTTGGATAAGCTTTCAGATGCGTTGGTCGCCTCGATTCGCTCTGATCTCGGCTTCAAATGACGTGGAGATGCTCCTTTTGCAGGACTTGAATACCGATAATATATGGGATTCAAATTAATAGGGAGACTGGACAGGATTGTTGATTCAGGCTTTGGAGTTGCAGGACGAAAGGAACGAGGTTCACCTTCATGGCAGCACCCAGAATCATTGTGATTGGCGGAGGATTGGCCGGACTTTCGGCGGTGATAAAGATTGCCGAGGCCGGGGGCGCGGTTGACCTGTTCTCCATTGTCCCGGTCAAGCGATCGCACTCGGTTTGCGCGCAGGGCGGCATCAACGCCGCCAAGAATTTGAAGGGCGAAGGCGACACCACCGACAAGCACTTCGACGACACGATTTACGGCGGCGACTTTTTGGCCAACCAGACGCCGGTGAAGCTGATGTGCGAGGCTGCGCCGGCGATTATCGATTTATTGGACCGCATGGGCGTGCCCTTCAACCGCACGCCCGAGGGGCTGCTGGACTTCCGGCGCTTCGGCGGCACGCTCTACAACCGCACAGCCTTTGCCGGCGCAACGACCGGGCAGCAGTTGCTCTACGCGCTCGACGAGCAGGTTCGCCGCTACGAGTCTGAAGGCAAGGTGAAGAAGTACGAGGGCTGGGAGTTTCTCTCCGCGGTGATTGATTCGAAGGGCGTGGCGCGCGGCATCACCGCGCTGGACCTGCGCACCATGGAGCTGCGCAGCTTCCCGGCAGGCGCTGTGATTCTGGCGACGGGCGGCATCGGGGCAATTTTCGGCAAGAGCACCAACTCGGTGGTGTGCACCGGTTCAGCGCAGTCGGCTATCTACCAGCAGGGCGTGTATTACGCCAACGGCGAATTCATTCAGGTTCACCCCACCTGCATTCCCGGCGAAGACAAGCTGCGGCTGATGAGCGAGTCGGCGCGCGGCGAGGGCGGGCGCGTCTGGGTGCCGCGCAACGCCAGCGACAAGCGCCCCGGCAAACAAATTCCCGAAGCTGAGCGATTTTATTTTCTTGAGGAGTGGTATCCCAAGTACGGCAACCTGGTGCCCCGCGACATTGCCACACGCGCCATTCACAAGGTGGTCTACGAGGACCACCTGGGCATTGACGGCCAGCCAATGGTCTACCTCGACCTGACGCACATTGACCGCGCCACGCTGGACCGTAAGCTGGGCGGAATTCTGGACATCTACGAGAAGTTTGTGGGCGACGATCCTCACGAGGTGCCCATGAAGATCTTCCCCGGCATGCACTACACCATGGGCGGCGTGTGGGTGGACTTCGACCAGATGACCAACATTCCCGGCATCTACGCCATTGGCGAGTGCGATTACCAGTACCACGGGGCCAATCGCCTGGGCGCGAACTCGCTGCTCAGCTGCATCTATGCCGGATTCGTCTCCGGGCCTCACGCGCTGAATTACACAAAGAACCTGCCCGCTACGGAAGGCGACGGCGGCCATGCAGCCGAACTGGCCCGCCAGACCGAGCTGAACGCGAAGCTGCTCAAGAACGAAGGCGAAGAAAATCCCTTCAAGCTATGGCGAGAGCTGGGCGATACCATGACCAAGCACGCCACGGTGATTCGCTACAACAAAGGACTGAAGCAAGCCGACGAAAAGATCGTCGCGCTGATGGACCGCTACAAGAACGTCAGCCTTGCCGACCGCAGCCAGTGGGCCAACACCAGCTTTGCATTCGCCCGGCAGTTGAAGAACATGCTGGAGCTGGCGCGGGTGATTGTGCAGGGAGCGATCTTGCGCGACGAGTCCCGCGGCGCGCACTACAAGCCCGACTTCCCGGAGCGCGATGACGAGCGGTTCCTGAAAACCACCAAGGCGAGCTTCACGGATTCAGGTCCGCGCTTCGAGTTCGAAGAGGTCGACACGCAGTACATCAAACCGCGGCGGCGCAGCTACGACGCCACCGAATAGGAAAGACAGGAGATTCTTGATGTCTGATTGGACTACAGGTGAGATAAATCGAATGCTCCATCTCCGGGCTATTGAATGGTCACAATGGCCCGTGTTCCTCTCGCTAGTCTTAGCCCCAATTCTCTTTATCTGGGTTGAATGGTGGATGGTAATACTTGGGGTTTTTGTTGCCAATATGCTCTGGGCTTTGGTTCGACACAGGGTGCATAACCTCCGCCTCGCGAATACAGTTGCAATAATTGTGATGCCGGGACAATGGGTTGTGGCCCTTGTTTGCGCAATCGTGCAATCGATCTCACACCATTGGGTCCTCGCGGCAGTCTCGGCACTTTGGCCCTTCCTTGGAGGTCTGGGACACTTCCCTGGTGCAAAGATCGGCCTAATCGAAGCCAATTTTGCAATGGAGATCGGGTTGATCGATGAGAATCCATTCAACGATCTAATGAGGACTTAGGAATCGAGAGACGATGACAAACCAACGTGTGCAATTTGAAATCAAGCGCCAGGCAAGCCCCGACGATCCGGCTGTGTGGGAGAGCTTCGAGCTCGAATGGCGTCCCGGCATGAATGTGACCACGGCGATGATGGACATCGCCGCCAACCCGGTCACCGCCAGCGGCAAGCCGACCACTCCCGTCACCTATGATTCGTGTTGCCTGGAGGAGATTTGCGGCTCCTGCGCCATGCGCATCAACGGCAAGGCCCGCATGGCTTGTTCGTCGCTGGTGGATAATCTGGAGCAGCCCATTCGCGTCGAGCCGCTCAGCAAGTTTCCGCTGGTCCGCGATTTGCAGGTGGACCGGGCGGTTTTGTTTGAGAATCTCAAGGCGGTCAAGGCGTGGATTCCGATCGACGGCACGTATGATCTGGGCTCCGGCCCGCGCGTTTACCCGCAGCAGCAAGAGGTCAACTACCCGCTGTCGAACTGCATCAGCTGCACCTGCTGCATGGAGGTCTGCCCGCAGTTCAACGAGGAGACGGGCTTTGTGGGCGCGGCTACCATCGCACAGGTGAAGCTCTTCAACAACCACCCCACCGGCAAGGTTCTGAAGGAAGAGCGCCTGAGGGCACTGGCCGGGGATGGCGGCATCCAGGAGTGCGGCTTTGCGCAAAACTGCGTGGAGGTCTGCCCCAAGAAACTGCCTCTGACCAACACCATCTCCGATGTCAGCCGCGATGTTCTCGTGCAGAAGGCCATGGATTTTCTGCGCGGTTGATTGCGGGAGCGATAATGTGCGATTTGGAAGGCGCCAGGGCAAGCAACGCGTACGGGCCACCACACCGTGATCAGCAAACTTAATCAAATGCCATCACTTACAATGGAAACAAAAATATATAACTTGTAAAAGCAGATTTGTGCGGGTTATTCAGTAAGTCGTCAAGTAAGAGCAGATACTATTCACAGTCAGGATAACTTATCGCTATTTTTCATGGTATTCGCCCTTTCTTTCCATGATACGGACACCATGGTCATCCTCCACCAGCTTATAGTGTGATACCAGGTAAGGTTCAATAATGAGATCGTTGAGCCTCTCTGGCGGGGATGCCGGGAAGACCTTCCGCACGCTCTTAGATTGGAAGTTAGTATCCCAAATAATGTACTTAACCCGCCTTCGATCCAGAATATCTACAACCTCCTGAAATTGCTCGGGAGTATTGTAGTAGTAAAGCAGGAAGCTATAGTGTGTCGGGTTCGTTGTCGCAGACAGGAAATAACCCGTAGGGCAGTAGGGGTAAATCAGGATTTCTTCGCCAGGCGATACATACTCATTCAGTAATTTGAGTACTTCCTCATTCCCGTTCACAGCGACATTGCCCACGCGCGTCGCCGAGGGATGAGCTCCCATGGCAAGTACAACGCCGCAATTAAGACCATTCAGGCATACGGCGCTGATTGCAAGGATTTGCAGAGATGCATTAGCAAGCTTCCTCCGGCTTTCAGTCAAGGCGTGAATGCACAAAACGATCAGCAGCGGAGACCCGAACACCAGATGCCAGATGTCACAGCGATGAAGTTCTGACAACCATAATGCCCATCCACAGAGCCAATATAGAGCAATCTCAGGCGTTATGGACTTCCACTTGTATCGTATGCCAACTGCCAGCAAGAGCGCGGGCAGCGCTGCGATAAAAAGAATAGGTATGATCAGAATTGCCGCTATTCCAACGGACCATAACGCCCCGCCGAACGCCGTTACCCATGACTTCCAGTAGAAAGAGAAGATACCGTAGGCGTAGAATATGGAATTCACTGCGCTGTAGTGTTCGCGCGGGAAGATGAAGTTTGCATATACAAGACTACCTAAGGCTCCCTTGCTCCAAAAATACGCAAGCACAAGTCCGATGATACCCAGGTAGCTTCCGGTTAGCAGGCCTATCGTGTACAGAGGCTGTGAAGTTTTGCGGCGCTGGAGCCAGAGCCACACTAAGAATGCACAGAACAGAAGCACACCCTTCGGCTGGAATATGCACGTCGTTACCGCAGCCAGGGAGCCCGTCGCGATCAGTAGGCTGTTCTTGCGCCAAGTATGCCAGAGAACCATGCAGACGACAGACAGCAATCCAAAGAAATTGCTGTCTACATGATGGCTGATTTCAGGCCAGATGGCGCCAAAGTAGGTTCCCGCCAGAACGAGACAAGGGAGTGTCTGGTATCGCGTAGATACCCGGCGGGATAGAAAATACATCGATAGAGCCGTCCCTAACGAGGTAATAAATAAGCAAATCCGCGACGCCAGAAATGTGACACCGAATAGCTTAAAGAAAGCCGCCAACCAATAGAAGGTACCCGGTCCCATGACCTCAAAGAAGTCGCGCGCAAAGACCTGGCCGTGGATAATCCGTACAGCACCATATAGGAGCGACCCCTCGTCCCTAGCAACAAATATAACCCGCATGAATGGCAGCAGGTACAAACTGGCGCAGAGCGCAAAGATAAGATAGCTGAACCACGGATAAGCAGCTTCCTTCGATGGATTGTGAATTGTGTCAGAAGGAACAGCAACATTCATCTCGCAACCTCAGTGAACTATGCCGGTCAGGCTCTCCGGTAATGGGATAATCGTCTTATTCTGGATTCAACGCGGACCCACTTCCCGTCGAAATGGCTCGGCCAGATCACATTCTTTATCAGGGCCGGTGCGGCGCAGATACACCCAGAGATAGAAAATGCTCATCGCTAACATGACGAGCGAGGCAGGCCGGATCAGCACAACGGTCAGCATCTTTCCTAAAAACCCCGTTGCGCCCACATGGAGTTGATTGGAGAGAATGCTGAGCATTGCCAGAGGAATATCTCCGGTGAACAACAGCCCCAAGGAACTCACCAGCAATGCAACCCGGGCAATCCGACCGCCCCTGGCCCACAACAGAGCGCAGGCAGGAACAGTAAGCATCAAGAGCTTGGCGTCCCAGGGCCGATGATAGGTTACCAGCATGGTAAGAGGCACAATTACCGCCAGCGCAATCCATGCTATGGCCTGCGAGTAGCTCGACCGGAGAGTGCGCACCGCCCATGCGAGCAGAAGCGCACCACAGAAGAGATAGCTGGCCGGATTGTAGATGCGCGGATCGTCGCGGAAGACACTGATGGCTGCCTGCAGATCGACGACCACGGAGCCGCCACGGCCGGTGAGGGAATCAGGGCCCGGCTCATTGATGCCGCCGGGGCCTGCAATGGCTGTTAAATTAGATTGCCAGTCCTGCATCCAGTGCGGCGCGACATGCGAAACCCACAGAAAGGCCGACAGACCCAGAACAGCAGTGATGAAGAGGGTTTGCAGGGCGCGTTTGCGATATACTCCGCCCGCCAGCAGAAAGTAGAGCCAGACCAGACCCGCATCATGGGGCTTGATGGCGAGGCTGAGCGCGAGGCACAGAATGCCGGCGGCCACAAACCGCTCTCGCAGAAAGCACCAGGCGGCCACCACACCAAGGCCTACGACAATCCCGGCCGTATTGCCGGTGGAAAAGATCTCCTCGCAGTTGGCAAGCAGGATGCAAAGCAGGAAGAGCGAGACACCGGGCGCATAGCTCGATCCAAGGTCCCACATCAGAAAAGCGGCAAGGATAAAAACTCCGGCGGTGAGCGCTATCCACAGCACGTGCGCGGGCCCCCATGGCAGCAAGGCCAAGGGAGTTACGACAAGGAATGTGGCAGGCATGTTTACATACAACACCACCGCCTGATGTGCCGGGGCACTCTCCGACGGAGGTTCTCCGCCCTCGGCGCGGTAAACACCTTCCAGCTCGCTCACCTTGTATGGATTGTGGTGTTGAAGCAGACAATGCGTGCCGTAGTAGACAGCCCTGAAATCCACCCAGCCATTCGCGGTCTGCCCAACCGAGGAACCCCACCAAATGGAAATTCCGCTGGCCAGCAGGATGCAGAACAGCGCCATCCGCCGCGTTTTTTTCATGCCATCTTCACTCTCAGACCTTTCGGCCGCCCGGAACGTAAATCATGGCCAAGAGGGAAATGATTAAATTCTACAAACGCGCAAAAAGCAAGGGAGAGACCGCATCGGCAATGGAATTGCCCAGCGTCTCTCCCATGCAGCAAAGGAGGTGATCAAAATGATCCGCCAGTTCTGAAGTCGACAAACAGGGACTCCGTCTCCGGTCCTCATACGCCTGGCTTGTTGACAGATCACTGATGTGCAGCCTTTTCCGGAGGGGGGGAACACGCCTTCACGCTAGCTCAGGCGTACTTTCTGACAAAGGCGTTGAGCTCGGACATCCTGACGGCGCTTTGGTCGCGGGTTAAAAGGCGCCGGCGAATACGGTGCTGATGGTTGTAAACTCGGTGCTGATGGCCGCGCCCAAGGACTGACTGCATGGTGGCAACAGCGCCAAGGGCGAGCAAGGCAGCAATAAGAGCGTACTCGATCAGATCCTGCCCTTCTTCGCAGCTCAACCAACCCTGCAACTGTAAAAACCGGCCCGGGAACGAGGTGTTCATGTGTGTACCCCCTAGAAATGAATTTGCATACCGCGGCCCGTGCGAATTGTATTTCATTACTCAGAGGGGACGCAAGTCAAGCGCAAGCGCCAGGATCGGTAATCCTGGCGCCGTCTTGATGGTTGACTAGAAAGCGCCGGCGAATGTGGTGCTGATGGCTGTGAACTCGGTGCTGATGGCCGTGCCCAAGGTCTTCATGGTGGCAACAGCGCCAAGGGCGAGCAGGGCAGCAATAAGAGCGTACTCGATCAGATCCTGACCTTCCTCGCGGCTCATCAGGTTGTCGAACTTCACATACAGCTTGAGAAGCATGGTGTTCATATGGGTCCTCTCCGTAGATTGATTCTCCCAGCCTGGGCCGGGGTAACTATTGAGTAGCAAGTAGCGTGCCATTCGCGCACCTTTTTAATTTTTCTTGTAAATCAAGCACCTACAGAGATCTAAACCGAAAAATCAGTCAAATGTGGTGTATACAGTTGTTTACAGAGCGAACCCGGCAGACCGGCCTTGTATACAGAACACGAATGTAGTAACCGGAGAGGATCAGCTTGCCGTTGCCTTCAAGGCGGAAGGCCCGTACCGGCGAAGAAGTAAAATAGCGTCCATGGCAAGCAAGACGCCCAAGGCAACAGGCCTTAATAGTTGTGCGCTCAGTCACAATGCGGGACAGCTCTCGCAGTGCGCCAGCGAAATCCCGGAACCCCCGGCACCCGAGATGATTCCGGCCGGAGAGCCCGGCACACAACGGAAACTACTTAACGCTGCCATAACGTTGCCCTTCGTAACCGTCTGCGGCCTGGCATTCGGGTTCACCGCTGGAATGCTCTGCCTTGTACTGCTTTTGCCAAACGCTCCCAGCACACGCGATTACATCATTTATTGGGCCACAGGCCAGCAGCTTACGCACCATGCCAATCCTTATGACCCGGTTGCCGCTACGCAGCTTGAGCGCTCCGCGGGACTACCTGCCAATCTGAATCCAGGCTTGATGCGGAACCCTCCCTGGGCGCTTCCGCTTGTCTTTCCGCTGGGATATCTCAGTTTGCGCGCGGGATGGGTGCTGTGGGCCTTGATGCTGCTCGCGTGCCTGGTTGTTTCGGTCCACCTGCTTTGGATCCTCTACGGCCGGCCCAGGAACCGCCGCGTCTTGCTGGGCTACTCCTTCGGACCAGCGCTGCTGTGCCTGCTTTTCGGACAAACCTCGCTGTTTGCGCTGCTCGGGTTAGTCCTTTTTCTGCGCCTGCATCGCACGCACCCCATGATGGCCGGAATCTCACTCTGGCTTTGCGCGCTGAAGCCGCACCTTTTTTTGCCTTTCGGCATGGTGCTGGTGGCGTGGGTGCTGGTTTTCAGGTGCTACAAGCTCCTGGCCGGCGCGGCGATTGCCATGGCGGCAAGCTGCGCCATCACATTGGCTATCGACCCCCTTGCCTGGACCCAGTACTTGCAGATGGCGCGCTCGTCTGGAATTGAGAGGGAATACATTCCCTGCCTGAGCTTCCTGCTGCGCGACTGGCTCAGCCCGCACTCGATCTGGCTGCAATACCTGCCAGCCGCCGTGGGCTGCGTCTGGGCACTGGCATATTTCTGGCCTCGACGCCACGCCTGGGACTGGATGAAGAACGGCAGCCCACTGATGCTTGTTTCCGTCCTTGTGGCGCCCTACTCCTGGATTTACGACCAGGGCCTGGTTATTCCCGCCCTTTTGCAGGGCGCATTTCTTGCCCGGTTCCGCAGCCTCTTGATCGCTCTTGCGTTCCTGAGCGCCCTGGTCGAAATCGCGCTCTTCCGCAGTCTTTCGCACCCTACCGCCTTGGCTTTTTGGACTTATTGGGCCGCGCCCGCGTGGCTGGTCTGGTATCTTGTTGCGCTCACTCCCAGTACGAGCTGGGCCAGGGCCTGGTCTGCTTTGAGGACAATGAAGTGGATCCGGATATGTATGGGATGAAGGCTTGTCCCCGCGGCTCTGGCGTCCGGGAAGAGAAACAGTACACCTGCCACAAGAGAAGAAGCTACCCGTCCAGGAAAGCGGCTCCGTATGAGCGGCGCTTCAATCCGTATGGCCTGGCCAAGGAAGAGCCAGGAATTCGAGCGTGTCGCCGGGTTGTGTTTGCGTTGCGCGGATTGTACCGGGAGGAAGCTCGAGTACAGAATGCGCCCAGAGACAAGCTGACAGCCGCCACGGCGGCACAGCGTTCACCAGCTTGCTGATTCGATTCTTGCGATCCAGATAGACGAGATCGATGGAAAAGCGCATCCAGAACGTGTGCACGGCTGCACAGGGGCGAATCCACATACCTTCTCCGGGCGCGAGGCGTTCACGCCCCAGCAGGCCTCTGTTGCGTTTGGCGGCGGTATCGGCAACTTCCATGCAGGCGGCGAGCACGGTATTGCGCGTCAGGTTTGAGACGCGCAGACGGCTATCCAGGCGTGCCTTGTGGCGCGAAGAGAGGAGATTGCGCAGCCCTAAAGCGATCCAGCGAAACGGATTCATCCGGTTACCTAAGATCCTGGCGCTTGCCAGGCGCCGCCCTCTATACGGCCCTTCTCGAAGCCTTCCGGCTGCCTATAGGGCAGCCGGCAACCTTATTGGGGCGCGGGAGTAGTCGCCGGTGCAGCGTTGGCGGTCGATCCGGCGCCAAATGTTCCCGTAGTTGAGTCAATCACCAGCGGCGTCTCCGGCTTCATGCTCTCAACCAATTTCTCCACAGGCATGGTGGGCTTCGCGGGGGCTGGGGTGTTGGCAGTGGTCTTGGCATCCGGATTATGCATAGGTATTGTGGAGTTGGGCGGCAGGAACTTGACTGGGAACTTCAGCTCCGGCAACGGCCCTCCAGCCGGAATGGGAGCCACAATCTCCGGCGTTACGATCACGATCAACTCGGTATTCGCCTTGGTCTTGGAGTACGACTGGAAGAGCTTGCCGAGAATTGGGATGTCTCCCAGAAAGGGTATCTTCATGAAAGTTTCGGACTCGGTATTGTCCAGCAGGCCTCCGATGACAAAGCTTTGTCCGTCGGCCAGCTCGACCTCGGTCTTCACTTTCCTGGAGGTAATGGCAGGCACTTCAAATCCGGATAATTCAACGGCATTTGTAAAGTCGAGGGCGCTCACTTCCGGAGCGACCTGAAGGCGAATCGTTCCGCGGGGTGTGATGGTGGGTATGAAGTTGAGGCGAACTCCATACTCCTTGAACATGATGGTAACCGTAGCCGCTGTGCCTGCTGATCCCCCCTGAACGACGGGATAGGGATATTCTCCGCCGGCCAGAAAGCTGGCCTGCTTGCCGTTGGCCGCCAGCAGGTTGGGCTCAGCAAGAACCTGCGCCCCGACGCTTGTCTGGAGGGCCTGAATGGTTGCGCCCAGATTCAAGCCGGGATAAAAAGCGGAGAGGTTCAGCCCCCCTGAGTTGGTCACCGTTGGGGTGGACCCAGTGGTAGTGGGAAGGCTGACCGTGGGCGCAGAGAACTGCCCGGTAGAAAGTCCACCAATCGTGTTTCCAAAGCCGGTACTGTAAAGGTTCAGGCCGAACTGCGACGCCTTGGTGCGGTCAACGCTGATAAAGCGCACCTTGAGGAGAATCTGCGGTTCGGATGAGGGTACAGAGACGTTGAGCAAGTTGACGACTTTACCGCCAATCGAGGCGATCCTTACCGCGCGTTCGGAACTGTTGAGATCCTTAACCGAGCCGCGCAGGAAGATGGAGCCGTTCTCGGCGCTGACCTTGAGGGATTCACCGGGAAGCTCTGTTCTGAGTTCGCGGCGGATGGCGTCCAGGCTGTCGTGCAAAATAGAAACGCCGGCGCGCACCGTCACGTTGAAGAACTGACGTCCGCCGCTGGTGTCCCAGATAATCAGATTGGTTTCTCCAATGGCTTTGCCCTCCACCATGATCTCGGTTGGGCTTGTCGCATGGACTTCGGCGATGTCAGACTGACCGATGACCACCCGCGCTATCGGCAACCTGCAGTCAACCAGCACGGTTTTTCCCACGGCGACGGAGAGTTCATTCGCCGAGTCCTGGGAGGAGCCGGCGAGTTGAACAGGAGGCGGCGCGTCTTGAGCCTGCAAGCGCGATCCGGCGCAGAGGACAAGAGACAATACGCTGCAACATGCGATGGTGATGCCCGTTTTCGCTCTCACTGGTGTCCCCCGGGAGAAGCAAATTTTTCTTCAGTCAATTTCGTACCGTTATATACCTCTATGGTAAGAAACCTGGGCGGGCTCTTTTTTGCGCGCCGTGTCTTTGCCGGTGCGCCAAACTCTCCCGTAAACAGGTTGCCCGTGGTGGTGCCGGGAACCGTGGCAATCTTTGTATCCAGCGGATTGCGCAGCACCAGCTGGATTTTCACCTGATTACTGGCCAGGCTAAGAATCTCGGCCTGTTCCGGGGTAACCAGCAGATTGACCACCTGCACCGCCTTCGCTTTGCCTTCAGCATCCTTTTGATAATCGGTGCCCGCGGACAAGACCTGGATGTTCTGCAAGAGCGTTCGCGAGACCGTGCCTTGCGTGGCGCTTTGCTGGCCGGGAGGATTGCCGGAGATGAGAACGTCCACGCGCATTCCGGGAGTAACGAATCCCGACACGTTCACCACCTCATCGACCTTGACGGCACAGGCTCTCATGCCCGGGGGGATGGTGGCTGCCAGTCCGCCGCCAGAGCCGGCAGCGGCCAGGCGGTTCTCGATAATCGGCTCACCCTCATAAAGATCCGACAGAACGCCCCGTCCAACGATATTGTTTTTGTCTTTCAGGAGAATGGAGCCTTTGGGAGGTGTTCCCGTGATCTCGACGGACGTCAGACGGTCAGCGCTGAGAATACTACCCAGTTTGATGTCCGACTTTGCCGCTACTACGAGCGTAGTGGCAGGCGGCTTGGCCGCCGTCGCCTGGTTGTGAATCAGGCGAACGACCAGTAAAGTGCACACGGTGGCAATGAAAAAAGCCACGAATAGGATCGCGAGTACTCTTCGGTTCATCTGGAGGCCTGTTTGAACTGGCTACCTGCCAGCTTCGCCTTTCTGTCCCCTGCGGCAATAGCCGCCCAAAAATAGGCGGACGGTTCGCCACACAAGTTCAACCGCCTGTTTAGTGTATTCCTTTCATTCATCCGGAAGCATGTTTGCAGGTAAGGGAGGTATCAAGAGAGTTATAGGTTAAAGCCTTTCAATAAGCGATTCTGTAAGAGATTATAATTGAACACTTGAAGGGTGCGGCAGGCCTTCTCTCAGTGCTCCACCCGGCTGAGAATGACTGAAACGCGCCCTCCACAGCGAGATGGACTAAGCCGCTCCAGGGAGGAAATTCATCCGGTCATGAGGCCTTCCCTATGATTACGCTTTTCTCGGAGCGACCGGAGCATAGTCAGCGGCCCTACACCTTTCTGGTTTCGATTCTGATGCATTGCGCCACGGCTGGACTCGTGTCTTTGGGGATCCTGTCCGCGCCTAAGGTCAAGACCCCGGCTCTTGCCCAACGATATGAGGTGCGGCATCTGGATCTGCACACGATCTCTGAGATGGAGAGGGCCGCCAGTAGCGCAATCGAGTATCCGCGCCCGCATACCAAGCCCAAGCTTCCGCCTGGCGGGAGCGCCGCGGCGCACCTGCCCGTGGTGCGGCAGGTGGTACCAGCTCCGCCGGGACTCCAGACTCTGCTCCAGCCGGATATCCCCAAGCCTGTGGTGCTTACGGAGGAAGTCCCTGTACCGGCAGTCTTAATCTGGGACGGGCAGAAGACGCCCGCCAAGACGCTGGTTGCGCCTTTGCCGGAGAAGCCGGCGGTGGCCGACGTACATCCTACGATCCAATTGCCCAACGAAGCACAGAAGCTGGATGACTTCGCCCTGGCAGCCACTGATCTGGCTACCAAGCCACAGCCGATTCTGCCCAGCACCACGTCGCCCGTCGTAGCTCCAGGGCCGGTACCGACGCCGCCAGCCCCGCTCACGACCACTGAAGGGGCCGAGCAGCCAACACCCACGGCATTGATATCGGCTTCCGATCTTCAGATGGCGCGTGGAGACGTCACGCTGCCGCCGGTTAATGAATCGGCAGCCTCAACCTCCTCGGGGGCGCTGGGGGCGGGGCAGACTAAGGATTCCGCGCCGGACGGGCAAGCCAGTCCGGCTGACAAGACAGCTAATACGGGCAAGGAACAGACTTCACCCAAGGCCGCGGACACGCCGGACGCCGCCGCAACCGCCCCGGAGACCGCTCCGGGAGATGAAACTGCTACTGGGCAAACTGGTCCCTCTCCTACTGACTCCTCTCAAACTGGTTCTTCTCCAATTGGTTCCGGACAGGATCACCAGCCTTCGGCTGCCTATATCTCGCTGCCTCACGACGGCCAGTTCGGAGCCGTAGTGGTGGGCTCCTCGCTGGAAGAAAAGTATCCGGAAACAGCTCCGCTGTGGAGCGGCAGGCTGTCGTACACCGTATATCTGCACGTGGGCCTGGCCAGGAGCTGGATTCTCCAGTACTCGCTTTCTCGGGCCGATAACGCGGCCGCCGCGGGCAACATCACACACATCGAGGCGCCCTGGCCGTATAACATTGTTCGGCCCAATATCGAGCCCGGCGCAATCGATGCCGATGCCCTCATGGTTCATGGGTTTGTGAATCAGGCCGGCCGCTTTGAAATGTTGTCTGTCCTCTTTCCACCCCAATTCGCGCAGGCGCAGTTTGTCCTGGACGCGCTTGCCCAGTGGCATTTCCGGCCGGCGACGCAAAATGGGCAAAATGTGCTGGTGGAAGTACTGCTGATTATCCCCGATGAGCCGCAATAAAGCCAGTGTCCCGGCGGGTCCGATGGGCGGACCGGCCGGGACACAGGGGTGATGATTCAGAGGCTATGTGGTACTGTTGGGAACCAGCCGCGGGGTGGTTAGATCCCGAGAGATAGCCTGGAAAATCTGCTTCAGTTGCGTAAAATTCATTTGATTCGGCGACTTGCAGCCATTGGCGTCGTCGGAGTAGAAATACCCCGGCGAGGAGGCAATGTCCTGCAACGTCGTGCAAGCCTGGACGCCCTTGTAAGCGCTATAAGTCGCATCCGTCGAGCAGGTCCCGGAGGTCTTTGCGCCGTAGCCGACTGTGTAGACCCTGGTTCCTTTCGCACCATTGGCGTTGGGAGTCACCGCGGCAGACTGGGCAGCGATGATCGCCTGCCCGCACTGGCCCAGCGCGGATGGGTAGGCGTAGGAGCTTTTGTTGCTGCCGCTACCGGTTCCGTTCAGGGTGCCCGAATCTGACTTCAGGCCGCTGGAAGCTTGCATGTCGCCGTCGCCGAGGATAATCATGGCATTCTGCGAGCCAGGATTAGCCGCCTGCTGGGCAACGAGCGCCGCTTGCGCCGCATAGATGGCTTGCGCGTAGTAGGTTCCCTCGCCGCCCTTGGCCTGGAGGCCGGTGCACCCGCTCTTGCCCCCGGCTGCAATCACAGACTGCGAGCCGGCGTTCAACGAAGCCGACGTATCGGTGAGCTTGTAATCGTGCGCAAACGTGGCGATGGTATTGCCTGTCGTGCCCAACGGTGTGGGGACAACCTGGTAGGTGGATGTTACCGGCAGGTTCAAAAGCCCATTCGATACCGTCCCGGTCGTCACATTTTGAAATTCATACGGCTCAATCGTAGGAATGGTGGTGGGGCAGGTGTAGTAGTCCTTGGCCTGCGAGGTTAACACCGGGGGAAAGACAAACAGGCTGACCGTATCGACAGGCGTGATGCTTGTGCCGGTGCAGGTTTGTCCCGACGCGCAGGGGTACATAAGCTGCAGCATGGCCTGGACGCCCTGCAACGCGCAGGATTCCTGCGTACCGGTGCATTGCAGACCGCTATCATTGCTGGTCATCGAGCTCGTTGCGTCGAGAATAATCGCAACATTCCACGGAGTGTTTTGACCGCCGCTCATGGAAGCGGTCGCGGTAGCCGAAATGTTGAACGCGGGAATATGGAATATGGCGCCGAACGACAATGCAACCTGGGCAGTCTGCGTTACCTGGACGGCGTTGTAATTCCCGGATGGCGTGCCGGTGGCAGTGGCGCACCCCAATCCCAGATTTGTCGTCAGGCTAGTGAGGCACTTGAAAGTCGGCGTCACCGTAACATCTGTCAGGGATGGATTGGCGCTTTTTTCGCCGGCCATGGCGCTGTAGGCAGTCACCTGGGACGTTGCGGTGGTGGTGTTGGGCAGGGCCGCGGCTCCTGCCAGGGCGGCAGCGTTGGTTGACGCCTGAAGCAACTGGACAGCGGCATATCCATGACCGAGGTCAATCGCGATTCCGGCCATTCCAATAAAAGCGACCATGCTTAAAGCCATTACAATCGCGGTCTGTCCATGCGTATCCTTCAGCAGTTTGCGGAAACAAGATACTTTTTGCAGTTTCATCGGACAATTCCCCTTTCAATTGACGTTAACTGGTTGGGTCACAGAAAGATTTCCCGCCATAGTTTGCATATACACCGGAATCCAGGTGTACTGATAAGTGACTGTCAGCGAGGCAGGCGTGTTGGGGTTGTCAGCGCTCAGCACCGTGTACGCCGCGGTGCATGAAAACCCTGATCCCGTAGTTGGGCCGTAGGTAACATTCGTGCCGCCCGAGTTCTGGATCGTCACCGAGTAGGTAAAGTTGGACGCCTTCCAACTCGGCAAAAAAGTAGTAACGGCCGTTTCGACCGAATTGCAGGGGTCGGTAAGAAAATTACGGGCGGTCATCAACTGCTGACCGCCGGCGAATGTGGCGTTCACAAGCTGCTCATAGTTGATCACGGCCATGCTGAGCGAGAACATGAACGTCAGCGTCATGAGCAGAACGGGCAGCATGACGGCGAACTCAACTAAGTTTTGCCCCTCATCGCCGGAGCGCAGGAAGGCGAGTAGCCGGTCGCCCATAGACGGTGCCTGGGCGCTCGCTCTGCGGGTCGCCATAAAATGGCAAACTCCGGGCAGGAACACCTTGGCCTGCCCACGCAGATTGCACAGCTTGATCATTGCTTGCCTAACCCCATTGTCGTACAAAAAAGCCCCCCACGACAAAATATTTTTCGCCCAAAAACCGGAACTCTTGCAAGCCCCCGGCGTCTAACCCTTGCCCTTTCGTAGCCGCTCCAGAAACAGCTCGAGATCCCTTTTGTTGGCCCCGTTTACCAGCGGGTTCAGCCCGCCATGCGCCATTTGGTCATCTTGCGGGATGAACTGCAGTCCGACGCCGTCGTTGCCCCAGCGGACGGCTCTGGAGTGCACGGCGATGGAACGTTCGACGCTTTCCGTGTCACTGGGCGCTTGCAGCGTCATCAGGATCAGAGTGCCCGGGTACCAACGCTCCTCCGTCACCACGTACAATCCAGCCGGGCTGATGTCCTTGATATGGTTCGCCTTAGGCGCGCCGCCGGTCCAGTAGTAGGCAGCCAGACCGGGCAGAAACTCTCGTGGGGCACGGCGCAGATCGGGAGCAGTTCTTGGATCCGGGAACCACAAGCGCCTCAGCCAGTACTTCGACGGCTTGACGTACTTCATCCCCGGCTCGACAAGCTTCACCTCATACTTCTGCCCGGACTCGGCAGGCCCCTTGCCGGAGCTGACTTCCCCCTCCACCACGCCGGGACCGTCGCTCCAAAGCGGCTTTCCGCGCAACAGCACGGCGCTTTGCACACCGCCGGCAACGCCGCTGGTGCTGGAAAAACGTTCCAGCAGGCCCTGCATCTCCTCCGCCAGGCAGAGCACCAGTTGATCGCCCGCCTGGGTCTGCGACGAATAGATCGAGTGAATGGGCAGCGCCAGAACGCTTGACGCCCGCGGGCTTGAAGGGGAAACGCGAAAAGTAGGGAATGACTCCACCACCTCAATGACCCGGCAATTATCGTCCATGTAAATCAGATCGAGCGGGGCGCGCATATCCGTCTCTGGCATTCCTCGGAACGGGGTTATCCAGAGGCCTTCACCGGACTTGAGCGACAACTTTCGAAACAGACTTTTAAGCACAGCGGGCGCAACATCGGCAACACTGACCTCCAAGCCGAGAAAGCATTCGCGAGTCTGGTTGTATGCGCAAAGTCTACGTAATTCCATCAAACCTCCGGTCCTCGGCGAGGACCTGGATAGCAGGCGCTAATTCAAAGTTCCTTTCGTCGACTCAACCCTGTGCAGCAGAACCCCCCTGCAAGTCCCATCTCGCGATATCCGGACAGCCGTCCACACTGCATCGCCAGGCACAGAAAACCCCATTGCCTCGGCCTGAGAGTCGTGCATGGACACACAAACCCGCACCCGCTGCCAGGGTGTAACGCGGAGGCACACATGGCCTAAATGGCAATGCCTCCGGCGAACGAGATTACCGGGGCAGCCAGCGAAACACGCGCATCTGCGCGGCCCTGCTGCCCTCCGTAAAACTTGCGCTACTTGACCCGCGTGCGGCGACGCTGGATCAAAACGATCAACACAATAACTGCCAATACGCCGGCGACAATCTGAATCATCGTGACACTCATATCGGTTCCTCTCACTTTCAGCAAAATGCTGGTTGCGCTCCCCGGCTTGAGCAGTTACGAACGACACCAGGCGCCAAGATGGCGAAATCTCCGCTCCGCAAAACTGCGGACCGGCCAGCAGAGCGCGCCTTCACGGCGCCGCCAGAATAAAACGCTACCTGCGCTACTTGACCCTTGTGCGGCGGCGCTGGATCAAAATGATTAACACAACAACTGCCAGCACACCGGCTACGATCTGGATGATAGTGGTACCGTCCAAGTTCATGTTGATTCCTCCTTCCTTCATCGATTGAGATTCGTAATTGAACCCATGATAGAAATGATCGCCGGCCCCAGAGTAACCACGAAAAGCGAGGGGAAAATGAACAGCACAAGCGGAAAGATCAGCTTGATGGTGGTCTTTGCCGCCGCCTCCTCCACGGCCTGCACACGCTGAGTCCTGAGTGTATCGCTGTGAACGCGCAATGTCTTGGCAATGCTGGTTCCAAACTGATCCGCCTGAACCAGCATGGAAACAAGATTGCGCACGCAGTCGACGTTGGTGCGTTCCGCCATATGCTTCCAGGCATCGCCGCGAGGACGTCCGGCGCGTTGTTCGAGCACGACAATGCCCAATTCGTCGCACAGTTCCGGTTGTGCTGCTTTCAATTCCATTGAGGTGCGCGCCGTCCCCTGGTCCAGGCTCAGCCCCGCCTCGATGCAGATTACCAGTAGATCAAGCACATCCGGAAGCCCGCGCCTGATAGCGCTTTGGCGGTTTGAAATCCGCCTCCCCAGCCAGAAATCCGGCGCTAAAAAGCCTACGCCAAGGGCCAGGATGTACATAAAAATGCCCCCGTATTGCCCAAGCCCGGATACCAGGACAAGGAAGCATAGCAGGAGAGGAACCAACACTTTCGAGCCATAGAAGATTTTGTCCGCTGACTCGTCTCGGAAGCCGGCGCGCTGCAGTCGCTGCAGAGCTACGGAAACCTCGGCCTGGCTTCGAGGCAGAACATTCTCGAAGTGCCCTACCACTTCGCCGATCGAAAGACCTGTCTGTTGGATGGTGCTTAACAGGGATTTCTGTTTGGGTTGCGGGTTGATCACGTCGGAGATCCGATGAATCATTTCTTCGCGATAGAACAGAAGGAATCCGCCGCTGACGATCAGCAGAAAGACCACGCCAAAGGTAAAAATCGCAAATCCCATAGGTCCCTTCAAACGTCCATGCTGACAATTTTCCTAATAATAAATCCGCCAACCACGAGCAAGATGCCAGCTATCCAGAGCATCTTGACTCCCATTGGATCCTTCCACAAGACGCTCATCATCTCCGGGTTAACGACATACAGTGCGATTCCCAGCACCACCGGCAAAAGGGAGAGCACCCATCCTGTCATGCGTCCCTGAGCCGTGTGCACCCCGACCTGCCGCTTGAGGCGAAAACGCTCCCGGATCACATGAGAGGTCTTGTCGAGAACCTCGGCAAGATTTCCCCCGCTCTCTTTCTGGATCATAATCGCTGTTGAGAAGATGCGGAGGTCCTGAAGGGGGACGCGTTTGACCAGGTTGTCCAGCGCAGCCTTCAGTTCCAGGCCGTAATTCTGCTCTTCGAAACAAGTTTTGAATTCGCAGCCGATGGGGTCGGGGCATTCACGAGCCACCAAGCCGAGCGCGGCGACCAGACTGTGTCCGGCGCGCAGACCGCTCACCATCAGATCCAGCGCTTCCGGCAACCCCTCCTGAAACAGGTCAAGGCGCTTGGCGCGTTTATGGAGCACCCACGCAAAAGGCGCGGCGCCCAGCAGTAATCCGACCGGCAAAGCTATGAAGATGGACTCGAAGCGCAAGTAAATCAAATATGCCGGGAACGCAAAGCAGAACGCGCAAGCGGCCAGCAGCCTTCCGGTGCTCCACTTAAGATCGGACTGGTAGAGCAGGGTCTGGAGGCGCGGCGCCAACTCGTTTTCAAGCAGCTTGCGATTGAGCCAGGGAATGCCGCTGAGCAGTTCGCTCTTGCGAAGATTGACGAGATTGCCGCGATCTTCTTGAGTGTTATCCGTAGCCAAAGCCGAGTCGAGCGTAGCGTGGACCTGTTTGGCCTGCTGAGATGCCCCGGTTCTACTGGCTATGACCAGCAGGGAAATAACCGCGAAAACGCCTATGAAGACCACAACGGCAATCATTCCCATGCCTATCGCCCTCCTTTCCGCTTAATTGACCTGCGTTTCGCGCTCGAACAGAATTGGCGGCAAAACGATACCCGAAATGCGAAGCCGTTCGAGGAACCGGGGACGGATATGGGTTGGCTGGAATACGCCCACGACCTTGCCATCGGGCCCGATCCCTTTCTTGTTGAAAGTAAAAATCTCCTGCATGCTGATAACGTTTTCTTCCATGCCGGCGATCTCTGAGACGCTGGATACTTTGCGCGTTCCATCGCTCATACGCGTGACCTGAACGACAATGGTGATGGCTGATGATATCTGCTGGCGCACGGATTTTTCCGGCATATTCATATTGCCCATCGCGACCATTGATTCCAGCCTGGATATGGCATCGCGTGGGGTGTTGGCGTGAATCGTAGTCATCGAGCCTTCGTGTCCGGTATTCATGGCCTGAAGCATATCGAAGGCTTCTTCTCCACGCACCTCGCCGATGATGATGCGGTCTGGGCGCATACGGAGGCAGTTGATCAGCAATTGCCGCTGGCGAATCGCTCCCTGCCCTTCGATGTTGGGCGGACGAGTCTCGAGCCGCACGATGTTTTCCTGCGCCAGGCGGAGCTCGGCTGCGTCTTCGATTGTGACAATGCGTTCGGTGCGAGGAATGTACTGTGACAGGATGTTCAGAAGGGTGGTCTTGCCGGTGCCGGTGCCGCCTGATATCAGAATGCTAATGCGGGCTTTTACCGCGGAGGAAAGCACCTCCATCATTTCCGGGGAGACGCTCTTCAACTGAACCAGTTGATTGGCAGCCAGGGGACCTGTCCCGAAACGGCGGATAGATAAAGATGGTCCATCCAGCGCCAGAGGCGGGATGATGGCATTTACGCGGGAACCGTCGGGTAATCGGGCGTCTACCATCGGAGAGGACTCATCTACTCTGCGACCCACGCGCGACACGATGCGGTCGATAATCTGAAGCAGGTGGCGGTCATCGCGAAAAGTCGTATCGACCCTCTGCAACAGCCCGTTTTTCTCAATAAAGACATGATCCTTGTCGTTGACCAGAATATCTGAGATCTTTGCATCTCGCAGCAGAGGTTCCAGTGGGCCAAGGCCAAAGACCTCGTCGAGCAGATCCGCCTGAATTCTTTCCTGTTCGTCGAAGTTGAGTGGTACCCGCTGATCGGCGATGATCTCCTTGACGATGCCGGCAACCGCCTGACGCGCCTGACTGGTATTGACGCGCGACAGTTTCTCCAGATCCAGCTTGGAGATCAGGGTCCGGTGTATCTCCGCTTTGTACTTCTCCAGATTCAGCAGTTCCACGTTTTTACCTTCCACCAGGACAGGGTACTCGTCCGCGACGCCACCTTTTCAAAGAGAAGCCGCCTGCCAGAAATGCAGCCATCAGCCTGAGACTCGTCACCCGCCCAGAGAGAAGTTCACGCTCACCGTGGTCTCCACGTCCACCGGCTGACCGTCCAGCAGGTAGGGCTTGTAGCGCCATGTCTTCACAGCATCCAGCGCGGACTGCCGCAACATGGTCGGTCCGCTGACCACGCGGAGATTTTCGAGCGCACCCGTCTTGGAAATGGTGGCTTGAATCACCACTGTGCCTGAGACGCGAGCTTCCCTGGCAATCTGCGGATAAACCGGCGAGGTCTTCTGAAGCAGCAAACCGCCGGCGACGCCTGCCGAGATGCTGATTTTCGAGGGAGCCGCGATCTTCACCCTGGGTCCGCTTTGCCCACCACTGAAGACGCTGCCGCCCAGGCTATCCATGCTGGCCGCGGCAAAGCCTGAAGAGGGTGGCGGTTCCCTCCCCGCCAGCATCTTAAGGTCATTCGGAATCCGTGACGGCGCGTTCAGCTGCCGGTTCATCAAATCCGACTGTGTGCGCTGGCGATCTTCTGACCCGGTGGTTGCCGGCGCCGGCGCTGGTGTAACCGGCAGATTCGTGGGTACCGGCGGCGGTGTATTCGTAACCGTCGTCTGCGGCGCTGCCACAGGCTTCGGCACAGCCGCCCCAGACTTCATCTTGATATAGCTCACCCCGCCGAAAATGATAAGTAACGTCAGCGAACCAACGGCAATAAGCGGCACCAGCCCATTCTTTTTGCCATTGCTCTCATCCCTGTGCTTTTCACCTCCAGCCCTCACGCTTTTCGGCTGCTGCGGATGAAAAACCTGCGCAGCTTCCGCATAGTTCGCCGTCGATGCACGCGAAACGGGAGCCGGCATCCGCTCCACCACGGGCGACACAGCAACGCGTGCCGGGGGGGGTACGGCAGGCTGTGTTGCAGAAACATCCCCGCCGCTATCCCATTCGCCGAAATCCGCGGGAAGCGTTGAGGGTGCATTCAATTCTTCTATTTCTTCTGGAGGTACCATTGTCCATCGGCTCCCTTCACATAAGTTGCGCCTTTGTAACTGCGCGTTTCAATTTTACCTTGCTGATCGAAGACACTGTCGTTGCGTTGCGCCCCGTGCTTTGCGCCGGCCCTGTCAGCGTGGCTCGTATCTGCATCCATCGTTGCCGGCATGAGCATAGCAATGTTAGCCAGTCCTTCCACCACCAGCGACACCGTGGCTTGCGCGGAGGTGTAGTCCGAGGTGTCCGTGGGGGTGAAGGTTACGGAAAGTGTGTGTGTCCCTGCTGCAATCACGTTGCCCGCGGCGGGTGTGTAGACGAAGGTGCCCGGGATCAATGCCGTGGCATTGAGTTGAGCGGCGCTGAGCGGGGTACCGTAGGAAATGGCGGCAGGAGTCTGCCAGGTGATGATGGGCGTTGCCTTGTTGACAGTGAGCTGAACTGTCGCCTGTGCCGGCGCATCGTCTGAGCTGTCCTTCGGTGTGAACGTTGCCGTAATGGTATGTGTTCCCGCCGAGAGCATCTCGCCTGCCCGGGGAGTGTAGACGAAAGTACCTTGAACCGATGCCGAGGCATTGAGCTGAGCAGCACTAAGCGCGGTGCCGTAGGAGATGGCCGCCGGTGTTGGCCAGGTAATGACAGGCATTGCCTTGGTGACAGTGAGCGTCACCGTGGCCTGCACCTCGGGAAAGTTGGCGTCCGCCGGTGAAAAAGTTACCGAGAGCGTATGCGTTCCCCTGGTAAGCACCTCGCCCATGGCAGGCGTGTAAACAAAGGTTCCCGGAATCGATGCCGTGGCATTGAGTTGCGCGGCGCTGAGCGCGGTGCCGTGTGGAATGGAGGCCGGCTCAGGCCAGGTGATCGTGGTTGGCTTGGCCTTGCCGACACTGAGCGATACGGTGGCCTGCCCCGCGGCATAATTCGTAATGTCGGCGGGGGTAAAGATAACCGAAAGAGTGTGCGTTCCCACCGTCAGCACCTCACCCGCGGCGGGAGTATAGACAAATCTGCCTGGGACCGAGGCGGTGGCATTGAGTTGCGTGGCGCTGAGTGCGGTGCCGTAGGGAATGGAAGCGGGCGCCTCCCATGTTACGGACGGCGTCGCCTTGGCAACAGTTAACGACACGGCGGCCTGCGCCGCGGTGTAGTTCGACATGTCCGCCGGAGTGAAGGTCACCGAAGGCGTATGCGTCCCCGCAGCAAGCACCGCGCCGCCGGCAGGAATGTAAACGAACTTCCCCGGAACCTCTGCCGTGGCATTGAGTTGAGCACCGCCCAGCGCTGTGCCATAGACAATCGCAGCCGGAGTCGGCCAGGTGATGGCCGGCGTTGCCTTGGTGATATTAAGCGTCACCTCGCTTTGTGCTGACTCATAGTCCCTGGCGTTCGTCGGAGTGAATGCCGCCGATAGCTTCTGCGCTCCTGCCGGCAATACCGTGCCCGCAGCCGGGGTATAGACGAAAGTTCCAGGAACGGATGCCGTGGCATTCAGTTGAGCAGCGCCCAGCGCCGTGCCGTGGATGATCGTGGCTGGCGCCGCCCATGTGATGATTGGGTTGGCCTTGGCGACTGTGAACGACACCGCTGCCTGCGCCGTGGCGTAGTCGTTCGAGTCTGTCGGAGTAAAGGATGCGGTCAGCGTTTGCACCCCGGCTGTCAGCACCGCGCCCTCGGCGGGAGTGTATACGAATTTCCCCGGAACCGAGGCCGTGGCATTCAACTGAGCAGAGCTGAGCGCTACGCCGTAGGCAATTGGAGCAGGCGCAGGCCAGGTGATGGCCGGCATTGCCTTAGTTACAGTCAGCGACACGGAAGCCTGCGCCGTGGTGTTGGCCGAGGTGTCCGCAGGCGTAAAGACTGCCGTAATCGTATGCGTTCCCGCCGCGAGCATCTCGCCAGCGCCAGGACTGTAAGTGAATTTTCCCGGAACCGATGCTCTGGCACTGAGTTCAGCGGCGCCGAGCGCTGTGCCATAGGCAATCGAAGCTGGCGCCGGCCAGGTGATGACCGGCTTCACAGGGCGCACTTTTACGGCTGGCGCTTGCGCGGCCGGCGCTTGCGCGGCCGGCGCTTGCGCGGCCGGCGTTTGCTGCAAGTGCCATTGGCCATCCGCGCCCTTCACATAGGTGGCGCCCTTGTAAGTGCGTGTTTCAAGTCCGCCCTGCTGTTGAGAGGCGATAACGCTCGGAGTTTTCTTGAGGTGCCATTCGCCATCCGCGCCCTTCACATAGGTAGCGCCCTTGTAAGTCCGCGTTTCCGGCTCTGCCTGCTGGCTGGGAGTGCTGGGGCTGGGTTGCGCCACCCGCCTGGCACCCTCAAGATCAGCGCGAACTGCATCAGCGCGAACTGCCTTGTCTGTTGAAGTGGTTGTTGGCGTGAGCGGCCTGCGTGTTGCCGCCGTGGGCGCAGAGGCTGCGGGAGGAGGAGTGGGAGTGGGCTTGCTCGGGCTCTTTACTGTGGCTTCTGGCTTGGCGACCACAGTGTCCGGGCCGGCTCCCAACCCCAACTGCGTAAGGGTACGCGATTCCACGACGGAAGGCGCCTTCTCTGAAAAACCGCGTCTGAAGCTCTTGAGACTAAAGCCTCCCCTTTTCTCCGGGATTGGGGGCAAGCCACATGCGGTTCGGGCCATCTGCCGGATGAGACGGGAAATCGGCGAATCTTCCAGCGCCAGCGGAATCGCGGTGGTCTGCATGCGCCGTACCGCGTTGTAATCGTTGGGTATTTTCCATTGCGCCGGACGGGTGAGTGCCTTGGTAATCTGATCTTCGGAAACACCCACGGAGCGAGAATCAAACCGGTTGAGAACGATCTCCAGTTTGGGAACCGGGGTGGAAAAGTACTGCGAGATCAGGCGATTTGAGTTTCGCAACCCGGCGATGCCAGCCTCGAGGACCAGGTAGACTGTAGAGCCGTCTTTGAACAGGTTCGTCCCCATCAAATCGAGCCTGGACCCCATATCAACAACCACGTTGTCAAAGTCCTGCCGCGCAACCGCAACCAGCCTGTCAATGGCCTCTTTGGATGCTTCATACTGGGGAAACTTGCCGGGAGCCGCTAATACCGAGACTCCGGAGCTATGTTTGACCAGGAGCCTGGACAAGAAACTCGAATCCAGCCGGCTGAAATTCTGAAGAGCATTGATGGTCGAGTATTCGGCGACGACACCGAGATTCAACGCGGCGTCACCCAGCGGAAGGTCAAGATCAATCAACAGGGTGTTTTGGCCTGACTCCTGGGCCAGGGATACCGCAAAATTACATGCCAGCGTGGTGACGCCGTCGCCTCCCTTGGCGCCGAGAAACACCAGCAACCTGCCGCCTGTCTTCTTTGGCAGGCGCGTTGCCGGACGCCGAGCAGAGGCCCGAACCAGAGCTTCGGCCATGGTGCTTTGTGCGAAGGGCAAGGTGAGAAACTCGCGTGCGCCCGCGCGCATGCAGCGAACCAGCAGCTCCGAATCAGCCTTCACCGAATAGACCATCACCGTCGCCGTGCCATTGGCGCAGATGCTCTCCACCAGTTCCAGGGCGTATTCGGGATGGCTGTCCAGGTCGATGATGATGACGTCGTAATGCTGCTCCAGCAGCCTGGGCACATCGTCCAGACTGGGAGGATAGGAAGAAAACTCCCTGATTTCGCCCCCCTGGCATCCTGCAAGAGCGCTAACCGCTGCCTTGCGGCGCTCCTCGTCCGGGCCAATCAGCGCAATCGTCAGCACGTCGCCGCCGAGCGAGTCCGGATACTGATCATCAAGATATGAAGAAGACTCTGAATTCACGGGATTGCTACCCCCTGACGCGTGCGACTTGCCTTGCGGGTTATCCGAGAATCGATACGATGATTGCCAGTTGGACATGATACCAGCCCCAAATTCTCAACGACCCAAAAAGGACAACAGCGTTCCCACGGCGATGGCCGGAACATAAGGCATCCAGCTCTTCAGTAGATCATCGAGTGAACTCTCCACATCGCCACCCACTTCGCTCCGCTTCCCGCCAAAAACCAGATCGCCAGCGCACAGCAACAGTTTCCTGAAAAACTTGCGATAGGCGATCCAGCACAAAGCCATGATTCCCCCGGCTATGCTTGTCATAACCAGTGCTATAAACATCTGCATCGGGCCAATCCAGGCCCCGATCGCGGCGCACAGCTTCACGTCCCCGCTGCTCGTGCCGCCCAGCCAGAAAATAAATCCAAAGATCAGCAAACCAAGCCCCAGGCCAGCACAGCTTTGTCCCAAGCCATGCCACCGGAATGGTCCCAGGCCATGCCAGCTGAAACCCTGACTGATGCCGTTCCAGTCATTACGCCAAGGGGAAACCACGACTCCAGCCAGCAGAAATGGAAGCACCAGCCAGTTGGGGATGCGGCGACTGCGCAGATCCGTGAACGTCGCCACGGCGAGTACAACCAGCGTTGGCCACCACGCAAACGAGCGCATACCCCGTATTCCTTTCCCCCAGCGTTTCGGGAAAACAACATTATTGCAATTATCTAACCATTACAGCAATTGTCTTACCAAACTGCAAGGGACTGAAACTGCTCTGAATCATATAGTTTACGGCTCTCTGTCCAGACTGGTGTACACGAATGTTTACTGAGGAGTGTCCAAGAGTGAAGCAAGTGGTATACACCCTCCAGGCGCAAACATCCATAGCCACCTGCGTAGCGTAGCAGAGCAACAAAGACAGAAATGCAGCGTAATCACTACAATCCAGCGGCTTTTATTGAGGGGGGTGCCTACTTGGTAAGTAACCTAATAGTTTCCTGCTAAAAGGGCCTAATGTATAAAAACAGGGCATGGCGATGCTCCCGGCGGATCATATGATTCGGCGGTTATTTTCGTTACATTGCTCTCTGCTTAAGAGAGTCAGCCTTGCTAAATGATTGAAAATAAACAAAGTTATAATCTGCCGATCTAAGTTAGAGGGCCTGTTGTCGAACACACGCTTTTGTCATTCGAGCCACCGGCGTTCATGCAACAAAATCCTCGATTGAAAAATGTTACTAAAGTAAGCTCGACATGAGGATGAATCGCCGATAATATGTAATGCCAGAGTCGATCATTGTCAATTCAGACCTTTGGACTTTATCACCAGGGGTGGTGCCACCAAAATTGCATCAGCCTGGCTCCATAAGGCCAAAGGTATATTTGTCTTTGTTTTACGACGATGATCACAATGCACTATCGTCTCCCCGGAGACGATGAATGATGGGTTTTGCCAGATCGCGAGTCCAGCAATGATCAAGATTGGACTGTATTCAGAAGACCGGACGCTTCACACGCTGCTTTCCTCCGCTCTCGGGAAGGAATTCGAGATAACCCTGGAGCCGGATGAGGATGGAATCAATCTGCTCCGGGCTGCCGGAGATTGCGATGTCATGATCCTGGATTTGCATCCGAATCATGGTTCGTTGCAGGAGCGGATTGGGTGTACCCAGCGCCTGATAGCATCTCAGGTTCCGTCGGTGGTGATGGCCGATGATGCCCTTCGGTCAACCGCATTTGAACTGGTTCGCACCGGGGCTTTTGGCTACTGCCGCAGGCCGCCTTCGATTCGCGATCTCAAAACCATGCTCAGCCGGGCGTACGAGAACTCCACGCTCCGGCAGCAGTTGCAGACCGTGCAGCAGCAACTGGAAGTGCCCGGCAGTTGCGACCGGCTCATTGGATCAAGTCCGCAGATGCAGCAGGTTTATCAACTGGTGCACCGAGTAACCGACCTCAACGCCTCGGTGCTGGTGACCGGCGAAAGCGGAACCGGCAAGGAACTGATCGCCCGCGCCATTCACAATCTGGGCTCCCGCGCCAGCCGTCCGTTTGTGGCCGTATCCTGTGGCGCCATTCCTGAAACTTTGATCGAAGCAGAGCTCTTCGGACACGAAAAGGGCGCCTACACAGGCACTGTGGGGTCGCGCGAAGGCTACTTCGAGCAGGCCTCCGACGGCACGTTGTTTCTGGATGAGATTGGCGACCTGAGCCTGTTTACACAGGTCAAGCTTCTGCGCGTCCTGCAGGAGATGGAGTTCAGCCGCCTGGGCAGTAACAAGCTCATTCCTTTACGGGCAAGGCTGATCTTCGCCACTCACCAGGATCTGGACAAATTGGTGGCTGAAGGAAAATTCCGTCAGGACCTCTTCTACCGCATCAACGTGATGCGGATTGAATCGCCGCCGCTCCAGGAACACCCAGAGGACATCCCACGGCTTGCCCGGCATTTCCTGCGTCAGTATGGGCAAGTGTTTCAAAAGCCGATGGAGGATATTGAGCGCGATGCGCTGGCCCTGCTCCAGGGTTACTCGTGGCCCGGCAATGTGCGCGAGCTGGAAAACGTGATGCAGAGGGCTATCATCCTTGCCCCGGGAAAGACCGTTCGCGCCGCAGATTTAAGCTTGAATACCGAGGAAGCCGATGTTGACATCGGCGACATCGGCGACGTTGTCGATATCGGCGATTACCATCCCGCAGGTTCCTTTGAACGGCAGCTTCGCGACTATAAGGTCAAACTGGCCGTGGCCGCTGTTCGAGAGAACAATGGGAATAAGACGCTGGCAGCTCGAAGTCTCTGCATCTCCAGGGCTTATTTGCATCGCTTAATCAGACTTGCCGAACCCGACACGGTCTTCGATCAGGATATCCGTGACATAGCGAATGGTTGAGCGACGCGTCTACTGTCGAGCAGCTTCTTTCTGAATTGGCGCAGAGCAAGCCTCGGCTGTCGAGCGCATTTCCCTTGTTTTAGGCGTGAAAACCTGGTTTCCAGCAATAATCCATCATTCTACGTGTGCGTGTTGTACTCCGGCGTCCCGGCGATAATCAACCCGCTGTTCTGCCGTCCGTGTATATACCAGCAGCACCAGTTCGTTTCATGAGTTTCACTATCGACCGGCGCGGTCAAATCCTTATAAATTACCTTTCCGTAGAGGAATATCTTTTCTTCCCAGGTTTCGATGCGCTTGAATCTTTCCTCGGAGTCGCAAAGGCCTTTGGCATCATTACGGCAAAAAGGCTTGATTGCAGTTGATTCCCCCGGAAGCAGAATGATGGGAGTAAACGGGGCGCTGCGTCTCTCTTCCGAATACTCGGGGGGGCTGGGAAGGTGTTCCTGATCGATGGCAATCCTGGTTTGTTCGGCGGTCTCGAAGATCCTGGCCGGAGTGCGTCCCCGGTTTGTGGCCAGAACGGTAAAACTGTTCTCGGCGCTCGGAGAAGGCTCGACTGAAATCAGGATCCAGGCCCTTTCCGCATGGAGGATAGCCTGGGCATTGATGAGTGCGGCATGAGAGCTGGCAGCGGCGGCCTCGGCAGCGGTTTCCGCGTATCTGGTTTGGCGGTCAATCTTTTTCAGCAGGGAGACGGCCATCATGATGCCAACGTATCCCAAAATGACCAGCACCAGGTTGGCTGCCCATGTGATTTGCTCGCGCGCTTTCCAAACCATAGGTGCGGGAGCGGGATTGGCAACGCTCATGTGCGACGGTTGAATATCCCGAATGCTGCCTTCTCCCTCAGTCTTTGGCGCTGGGCTGGCAGTCTCTTGCGGGACCGCGGCAGAAGGCGCCGAAACGGGCGGGGTCTGCCGGTTTGCGTCTGGGTGACCGCTTGTCTGAGCGGCATTTACCGCGGGCGTCTGCGCCAGGGCCAGCAGCACCGCGAATATCGCTAGAGCGGTTCTCCAATAGCTATACTCTGGAAGCGCGATGCTGAGTGGCTTTTTCCTCAAGAAAAAGCCACCCTTCACTAGGCTTGCTGGAGCACGTAAATTGGAGAACCGCTCTAAACCCTTCAGCTTCATGGGGCTAATGTACCACACGCCTTTCTCTGCGTCCGCGCCAGAAAGCCGCTTGCAAGCCAGCCGAAGCAGCCGCTTTACTGCACCACATCCACGCCTCGCCAGAAGGCCACGTATCCCTTGATCTTGCGCGCCGCCGGCTTGGGATCGGGGTAGTACCAGGCAGCGTCCGGGTTATCCTCCCCGTCGATCAGAAGTGTCATGTAGCGCGCCTGCCCCTTGACTGGGTCCAGGGAGGTGGTCGTGCTGGGGCGAAAATACTCGCGCTTCAGGCTGGATTCGGGAAAGTAAACATTCCCCTCCACCGTCTCCGTCTTCTCGCTTTCGGCAATCACCTTGCCGTTCCAGATTGCTCGTGCCATAGGTTGTTCCGAAAAATCCGTTATTACTCCCTATCGACCCATAATCGGGTCCGATGAGAGGGTCGGATACACATTAACAGAGATTCGCCTTCAGGTCGAGTCTCCTTCAGGGCCTGTGGAAATTCGATTACTTGCTGTTCGCCTTTTTCCGGGCCAGCAGGCTCTTGCGCCGGGCTTCCACATGCTTGAGCACCATCTCGTACTTTTGCGCCGCGGCTGAAAACCGGTTCACCAGATCGGATGTTTTCATCAGGAACGCCGGATTCTTCTCCCGGATACCGTCCAGGATGGGCGAAAACTTGGCCAGCATGAAAAACCCCTCGGCATTGCAATCCACGAATAGCTCCGCTGAAACCGCCCCGTGCAGCACCATCGCCGCGGCCATCTCCCAGTAGCTGATCACCTGCCGCAGCCAGGCGTTGTGCGGATCGGCGGGGTTCTCCTCCACGGCAAAAAACTCCTCTGCGGTCGCCGGCCAGAACTCGCCCGTCATCCACGCGCGCGCCTGGCGCAATACCGCCTCGGTGCGCAGTTCATACAGCCTGAGAATGATTTCGGCATCCGCCGGGGTCGCAAGCATTCGTTCCATAAATGAGTTTCTCCGCTGCCTATACTACAGGAACCAGCCGGGGGATTGCTGTGCCACGGATTATCAGCTAAGGCGGCGCTGCTTTTTACACTCGCTGCAACGCCTTCGTGCCGCCCTTCTTCGCCGCCTTCTTTGCAACAGGCTTCTCAACCGCCTTGGCGCCCGCCTTGGCGGATTCCTTCTCTAGCACCGGTCCATGTGTTGCGGCCGTGGGCAGCGGCGGCGCGTCGCCAATCCGCTTCGAATAGCTGCATGCCACGGCGTTCTCCGCCGGCGCAATGCCCTTGCCAGCCCTCTTCTTCGGCGTAACCTCTTCCTCGGCCGCTTTTTTCTTATTGGGACACTCCAGAAAGATTCCCGACCGCAGCGTTTTCTCCACCAGATACGGGCTGCCACACACCGGGCATTTCTGCGCCACCGGCTTGTTGTTCGAGGTAAAGTCGCACTTCGGATAATTGGTGCAGCCCCAAAAGATATTGCCCCTCCGCGCCTTGCGTTCGGCCAGGTCGCCCGTGCCGCACTTGGGGCACTTCAAGCCTTCAATGATGTTCTGCTTCACATACTTGCACTTGGGATATCCGGAGCAGGAGACAAACTCCCCATAACTCCCCTGGCGCAGCACCAACGGCTTGCCGCATTGTGGGCAATCCTCACCTGTGGGCTTGGGCGCGGCTACCTTCTGCTGCTGCTTCGAGCTCAGCTTGCGGAAGGTCTTGCAGGGCGGGTCCTCGTTGAATCCCGGACAGGACATGAACATCCCGAACGGGCCGCGCCTGAGCACCATCACCCGCCCGCAGTTATCGCAGTACTCCTCCTGCTCGCCCGCCTCCTGCGCCTCCGGCGTGTTCATGTCCGGCTTGCCGGCCGTGTTTTCTTTAGTAAATGTGCAGCTCGATTTGTCTTTCTTGTCGTAAGCCGAACAGGCATAGAAGCTGCCGAACTTGCCCCACTTCAACACCAGCGGCGACCCGCACAGATCGCATTTTTCGTCCGTCTTCTTCTCCATGCGCTTGATGTTGCGCATGTTCTTTCCGGCATCCTTGAGTTCGTCCGCAAAGTAACCGTAGAAGCCGTTCAGCAGGTCGGTCCATTTCTCGTGGCCCTCTTCAATCTCGTCCAGCTCCTCTTCCAGCTTGGCCGTGTACGCCACGTCAAAGATATACGGAAAGCTCTCCACTAAAAGGTCGCAGACCACCATCCCGATCTCTGTGGGATAAAATCGGCCGCTGTGTTTGGTCACATACTCGCGGTCCTGGATGGTGTTGATGATCGACGCGTAGGTCGAAGGCCGCCCGATGCCCCGCTCTTCCAGCTCCTTCACCAGCGATGCTTCGTTGTAGCGCGGAGGCGGCGAGGTGAAATGCTGTTCGTCTTTCAGCTCATCCAGTTCCAGCAGCTTCACATTGTCCAGGTTGGGCAGCTTGTTGGCCGCCTCGTCCTCTTCGTCCTTCTTATCTTCCAAAACTTCGTAGACTTTCAGAAATCCATCAAAGCGCACCACCGAGCCGCTCAGGCGAAAATCGTAAGTCTTGCCCGTTTTCGCGCTGACTGCGGCAATCCACGCTGTGGTCACGTCAAAGACGGCTGGCGTCATCTGCGAAGCTACAAACCGCTGCCAGACGATCCTGTAGAGCTTCAACTGCTCTTCTGTCAGATAGCGCGCAATCGATTCCGGCGTCCGCGATGCATCGGTGGGCCGTATGGCTTCGTGCGCATCCTGTGCATCTTTCTTACCCTTGTACACATTGGGCGACGCGGGCAGATATTGCGCCCCCAACTGGCTTCCGATCCACTCTCGCGCCCCTTCAATGGCCTCTGGCGCCACGCGCGGCGAATCCGTTCGCATATAGGTAATCAGGCCCACCGGCCCCTCGGCGCCAATCGCGACGCCCTCATAGAGCCGTTGCGCCACGCCCATCGTCCGCCGCACATTGAACCCCAGCTTGCTGGCCGCATCGCGCTGCAACTGGCTGGTGATAAAAGGAGCCGGCGGCCGCCTCAGCTTCTCCGTCGCCTGCACTGAAACCAGCGACCACTGCGCTTTTTCGAGCGCGGCCGTCACTGCCTTCATCGATCTCTCATCCGGCAGCGCGTTGGCGATGAACTGCTCCTTCCCGTCCTTGTCCTTGCCGTTTGGAACGCGCGCCGGTTCTCCATCTATACCAACGAAACGTGCCTTGAGTTTGGTCTCTACTTGCTTTTCCGGATGAAGCTCGGCGTCCAGCGTCCAGTACTCCAGCGGGCCGAAGGCGCCAATCTCCCGCTCCCGCTCCACGATCAGCCGCACCGCCACCGTCTGCACGCGACCCGCCGACAAGCCTCGCCGGACCTTCTCCCATAGCAGCGGTGAAATCTGGTAGCCGACCAATCGATCTAATATGCGCCGCGTCTGTTGCGAGTCCACCAGGTTTTGATCCAGGTCCCGGGCGTGCCTGAATGCCTCCTGCACGGCCTTCTTCGTAATCTCGTTGAAGGTCACGCGGTGAATCTTTTTCCGCTCCTTGGCCGTCGTTCCCAGTTGCAGCGCGAGGTGGTAGGCAATCGCCTCGCCCTCGCGGTCCGGGTCAGGCGCCAGATAAATCTCCTCCGCCCTGGCCGCGGCCTTCTTCAACTGCGCCACAACCTTTTCCTTGCCCGGAGACACAATCAGCGTCGGCTCAAAGGTCCGCTTCTCCAGCTCCACGCCAAGATCGTTCTTCGGCAGGTCCATAATGTGACCCACCGACGCCAGAACTTCGAAGCCCGCGCCCAGATATTTCTCGATTGTCTTCGCCTTGGCGGGAGACTCGACGATCACCAGTGATTTGCCCATTGCCATCCTTGATACCAAGTACACTCTACCCTGTCCGGCTTCATCAGTCTGTTGGACGCTGTCCAGTTTAGTTCCGTTGACTTCGCCAACTGTCCAGATTCAGCCGCTGCACCCGGCCGCTTTCCCCCTCCGGGAAAAATCAGCCGCGAAAGTTGGAAACTACCACGGAACACCACTTCATTGCCACTCGTGCGAAATATTTTCTTCTCATTTCGTCCCGTTTATGGGACTTGCAAAATGGCCTTCGTGGCAGGAAAAAATCCCCACAAAGCCCATTTATTCCTTCGTTTACATAGAAATGAAAGGCCGGGCGCCTAATATTATCACAGCTCTATCGCAAAAAAAATGGAACTTCACAACCCCCAACCCACCGTCTAATCCCTATTCCCTGTTCCCTGGTCACTTCCTTTTCACATCACCCGCACATAGTTTTTCCCCGGCAAACACCGAATCCGCCCCGTAACCTCCAGTTCAAAGAGGGCCGTAAACACCTCCGACGAAGTCAATTGCGTCTCCAGTAATTCGAGAATCTCGTCGATTTGCAGGCTCTCGTCGACGCGCAGAACCTCCAGCACCATGGCCTCCTCGGGCCGCAGAACCTGCTCCGGCAAAAGAGATGCGGTGGTCGCGGATTTGGATTCAGCCGGCGCCTCAGCCTCCAGTTCCAGCCTCACCTGCGAGGGCAGATCCTCCCATACGTCCTCCCAGGTGGCCACTAGCTTGGCTCCCTGCTTGATCAGCGTGTTCGGCGTCCACGATCCCTTGCTAGTCACATTGCCTGGCACCGCGTAGAGGTCGCGGTTCTGCTCGGCGGCGCAGCGCGCGGTCACTCGTGTGCCGGAGTTCTCCCCTGCCTCCACCACCAGCACAGCCACGCTGAGCCCGCTCAAAATCCGGTTGCGGCGAGGAAAATTCTGCGGCGCGGGAAACGTCCCCATTGGCAGCTCGCTCACAATCGCCCCGCCAGTGGCCAGAATCTCCGCGGCCAGCTTTTTGTTTTCTTTGGGATAGACCACGTCGATGCCCGTGCCCCAGATGGCCATGGTGGGCATGCGCGCCGCCAGTGCCCCGCGGTGCGCGCAGGAGTCGATGCCCCGCGCCATGCCGCTGATAATCAGCAACCGCCGGACAGCTAAATCGCGCGCCAGCATCTCTGCCACGCCCGTACCATAAGGAGTCGGGTGCCTCGTGCCCACAATCGCAATTCCCGGCCTGCTCAGCAGGCTGGCCGCGCCCCTGACCCACAGCACTGGCGGCGGGTCATAAATTTCCTTGAGCCGCTCCGGATATTCCGGGCAACTGTAGGTCACCAGCGTCGCCCCTTGCGCCGCCACGCGCGCCCACTCTTCCTCGGCAGACTGGCGCGCCTTTCCATCGAAGATGAACTGCGCCGCCTCGGCGGGAAACCGCAACCCTTCCAAAGCAGTCAGCGGTAACATGAAAATCTGGCTTGCCGCTTCCAACTGCTTTACCGCATCCAGAATCCGCTTTGGACCCAGCCCCGGCGCCAGCACCAGCGCCAGCCAAGCCAGCCGATCTTCATCCAATGGAGCCGCCGTTGTAATCGCTTCCTGGGCGAGTGTGCTCATCGCTTCGCTTCCCCCTCCGTATCTCCGTCCGGCTGCCCTCCCAGGCGCGCCTCCATGCAGCGGCTTAGGACATAGGCATCTCAGGCCGGCTGAAGTGCCACACTAAGGCCTTCGCCGTGCCATCGACTGAAAACAGCAACCTGTTCTTTCGGATCTGAGGAAGGGCCAGTCACCGCAGCGGTGCTGTCGGAAATTACTGGCCAGAGGCTTTGCAACTGCCGGTTCAATATTCTGAAATCGGACAGATATTTTTCTTCACAAGAAACCATTCCGCCGTTCTCGACGGTTTTGCCCACCTTATTCTTGTAAAACTCTAATGTCAAGCGCCACCCTGGCGCCGACGTTGATCAGCCGGGTACGCCGCACCCATTCCCCGCTCTCGATTGGTATTCTAAACGTCGTGATTGAAACTCCCCGTCTGCGCGTCGCCGCAATCGGCTTTCTCAACCCCGCGCCCCTGATGTGGGACTTCGAGCACCCACCCCTCGAAGCCTCGCTTGCCCTCCGCTATCAGATTGATCGCATGTCGCCCTCTGAGTGCGCCGCGCAACTGGCCTCGGGTGCGGCGGAGATCGGCCTCATCCCCATCGCCGCCCTGGCGACAACCCCCGGCCTGCGCATCCTGCCCGGTTGCACCATCGCCTCCAAGGGCCGCGTGCGTTCTCTGCTGCTGGTTCGCCGCGCCGCTCAGCGGCTCCATGCCCTGCGCTCCGTGGCCGCCGACATGGCCAGCCGCACCACCCTGGCCCATGCCCGCATCCTTTTTCGCAACTGGGGCAACCCCGATGTGCCCTTCCTGCCGGCCGTCGCCGACCTCGACTCCATGCTCCAACGCGCTGACGCCGCCATCCTCATCGGCGACCCCGCCCTGTTGGCTCTCGAGGAGCGCGCCAATCGCTTCGAGCGCACGGGCGAAGAGCTGGTCTACCACGACATGGCCGAAGAATGGCACACTCTCACCGGCCTGCCCTACGTCTCCGCCGTCTGGTGCTGCGCGCACGGCGAAAGTTTTTATAAGGATGTATCGGAAGATTTCATCCAATCCCGCGACCACGGCCTCCAAAATATCGACGCCCTGGTCGCCGAGTGGTCCAGCCGCATTGCCATTCCCGAGCAGACCATCCGCGCGTACCTGACCACCAACATCCACTACGTCCTCGACGAAGAGTGTCTCGAAGCCATGAAAGTCTTCTTCCGCATGGCCGCCCAGGCCGGCGCCCTGCCGGAGTACAGCTTCTCAATGGATGAGTTGCGTTAAAAGGGTGCCCCACCCTCGCCGCGTATTTGTTGTTGCGGCTAGGGTGGGTTTATCTGTGCTCTCCGAAAGGGACTTATTCAGCAATAAGGCCGATCCGCAAAGCGGACCGGCCTGCTAACAAATGTCTGACTAACTCACTTTTCCCTGTTTCACTGTTTCACTATCTTCATATCTCCCACCGCAGCAGCACGGCTCCCGTGGTGAATCCCGCTCCGGCCGCGGCCAGCATCACCAGGTCGCCCTTCTTCAGCTTGCCCTCTTCCAGGGCCGTTCCCATGGCCAGCGGAATACTTCCCCCCGAGGTGTTGCCATACTTTTGAATATTGATAATGACCCGCGACGCATCCATGCCCAGCCGGTCAGCCGTGGCCGTGATAATCCGCATATTGGCCTGGTGCGGAATAAAGCAGCCCAACTCCGCTCCGCTCACGCCGTTGCGCTCCAGCAGCTTGGTTGTAGCCTCGGCCATCTTGCGCACGGCGAACTTGTACACCGCCTGCCCGTCCTGGTGGATATAGTGCATCTTCTTGTCCACCGTCTCATGGGTCGAGGGATTCAGGCTTCCGCCGCCCGGCATATTCAGCGCCACGCCGCCCGCTCCGTCAATCTCGTTCCAATAGTCGATGAAGCCGATCTCGCCCTTTTCAGCCGGCTCAATCAGCACCGCGCCGGCGCCGTCGCCAAACAAAACGCAGGTTGTCCGGTCGGTGTAGTCAGTCATGCGGGTATTGGCGTCCGCGCCGCACACCAGAACTTTTTTATGCGCCCCGCTCTCCACCATCTTCACGCCCGCCTGCAAGGCAAAGACAAACCCCGAGCAGCCCGCCGAGACATCAAAGCCCCACACCCCCTTGGCCCCGATCTTGTCCTGCACCAGGCAAGCCGTGGAGGGGTACATCATGTCCGGCGTCACCGTGCCCACGATGATGACCTCCAGCTCGCTGGGCTCGATGCCGCGCATCGCCAGGCATTTCTTGGCCGCCTCGGTGCACATATCGCTCACGCCCAGCCCCTTGGCCAGCACGTGCCGCTCGTGGATGCCGGTGCGCTCCAGAATCCACTGGTCGCTGGTATCCACCATCTTTTCCAGGTCTTGGTTGGTCAACACTTGCGGCGGAACGTAGGTTCCCAGCGCCGTAATCTTCGCGCGGCAGCCCACGATGGGACGAACTTGAAGCGTCAATGCATTTCTCCTTGCGGCAAATAAAAGCGCCGGGTTGCCTACTGCGCCCGTACGAGCCCGTTACCGTTGCTTCCTTCCGGACCTGGCGGGGTTGGCGGGATTACGTCGCGTAGGACCCGGCACTGTTGATTTTATCATCTATGGACTGAGAGTTCAGAGACCAGGATCGTCATGGCGCGGCTTCTTTCGAGTATGATCCACCTTGAGGACAACCCGTGAACGACACTGCTTCAACCCAGTCGGCAACAGCTGTGTCCGTCAACTGGCGAGGCATTGCATGGTTTTTGGTTATCTGCCATGGCCTGACCTGGAGCATTGAAATCACCGCCCTGGCGCGAGGCATCCGTTTCGCCACGCTGACGCCGGGCACAGTGACCCTACTGGCTTTGGTCATGTGGATTCCGGCCACCTCGACCTTCATCGTGCGCCGCTGGATCACCCACGAAGGCTTCGCCAGCGCGAACTTACGAATCGGCCCATTGAAGCCCTATCTGTATATCATGCTGGCGCTTCCGTGTTTGTTTCTGGCCATCCACGCGCTCACCTGCGCGCTGGGACTGGGCACCTTCACGACCGATCCTTCCGCGCTTCTGAAATCGCTGCCGCCACTGCCTCCGGGCAAAAAAATTCCGTCTGCTCCAGTATTGTTCGCCATGACGGGCTTTATCTCGCTGATCGCAGGACCGCTTATCAACCTCATCACTACTTTTGGCGAGGAGTTTGGCTGGACCGGCTATCTGCTGCCATCGCTGCTGCCATTGGGCCGCTTCAGAGCGGTTGCGATTTACGGCGCCATATGGGGTTTGTGGCACGCTCCGATCATCGTCGGAGGCTTTCATTACGCCGGACACCCCATCGCCGGCGTCCTGTTTTTCTGCGCTTTTACGACCGCCATTGGGCTTATCCAGTGCACATTGCTGCTGCGCTATCGCAGCGTTCTGCTGACCTCGTTCTTTCATGCGGCGATCAACGCCGAGGCGAACGGAATCTGGCTGTTGCTGGTGATCGGCGTCTCATCCCTCTGGGGTGGTACCGTTGGTCTGGTTGGGATACTTGTGTTCGGCATCGTTGGAAGTTGGCTGCTGTCCCAGACAAAGGAGAATCCGGTCGGGCCTTTCAACGCTGAAGCTGTGGTTCCATCCTCAGTACAATAGACCTGTGACCAAACCATCCCCACACGCTTCCCCCACCGTGGGCTTTATTTCCCTGGGCTGCCCCAAAAACCTCGTGGACTCCGAGGTGATGATGGGCCTGCTGGATCGCGCAGGCGCGCGGCTGACCTCTCATCCCGAAGAGGCCGAAATCCTCGTCGTCAACACCTGCTCCTTCATCGACACCGCCAAACAGGAGTCCATCGACACCATCCTGGAAATGGCTCGCCATAAAACCACGGGGCGGGCAAAAAAACTTATCGTCGCCGGTTGCCTCGTCGAGCGATACCGCGACGAAATCCGCCAGAGCATTCCTGAAGTGGACGCTGTAGTCGGTACCGGCGAGCTGGAAGCGATTTTGGAGGCGGCTGGCTTGCAAGCTCCCATCGCGGTGTCGCCCTTCAACATCCTCACCGGACGATCAGAAGGCGCACACCGCGAGCAGCAAGGCAGATTCCGCCGCGATGACTGGCAGGGCGCAACACTCCACCTGCCTACATATCTCTATGATGAAAACACCCCACGGGTGCTGACCACTCCCAAATCCTCGGCCTACATCAAAATCGCCGAAGGCTGCGACCACCCTTGCTCCTTCTGTGTCATCCCCAATCTGCGCGGTAAATTCCGCTCTCGTCGCTTCGAGTCCGTCGTCGCCGAAGCGCATCATCTCGTCGCCCGCGGCGTCCGCGAGATCACTCTCATCGGCCAGGACACTACCTGCTACGGCGAGGATCTCAGCCTCAAGGACGGTCTCGCCACGCTTCTCGACTCGCTCGCCCAAATCCCCAATCTGCGCTGGCTTCGCTTCCTCTACGCTTATCCCAATCGCATTACCGGCCGCCTTCTGGAAACTATCGCCCGTCACGACAACATCTGCAAATACCTCGACATCCCCCTCCAGCACGCCTCGCCTTCCGTCCTCAAGCGCATGAAGCGCGGCGGCAGCGCGGAAATCTTCCTCAAGACGCTGGAAAAAGTTCGCGCCACCATTCCCGGCGTTGTCTTGCGCACCTCCTTCATTGTTGGCTTCTCCGGAGAATCCTCTTCGGACTTTGAACTTTTGCAGGAGTTTATCGGCGAAGCGAAGTTCGACTGGCTAGGCGTCTTTAATTATTCCGATGAAGAAGGCTCCGGCGCATTCTCTCTCGACGGCAAGGTTCCCCACCGCACCATCGAAGCCCGCAAGCGCAAGCTGATGAAGCTACAGCAATCCATCAGCAAGCGCGCCAAGCAGCAATGGGTGGGACGCGAGTTGGTCGTGCTTGTCGAAGGCGAAAGCGAGGAGACTCCGCTTCTGTGGGAGGGCCGAACCCAGTTCCACGCCCCGGAGATTGACGGCAAGCTCTACATCAACGACTTCGGCCCGCTGCCCGCCCTGGAGCCCGGCAGCTTCTACCGTGCCCAGATCACCGAAGCCCACGAGTACGATGTTGTCGCCCGCATCCTCAGCGGCCCGCTGTAAAGTGGAATTGAAGATGGTTACCAGGAAAAAATCCGCTAAACTTCTCCACTGCCCCACCTGCGGCATGCTCGTCCGCATCTCTGACGAGGATTTTCCCTTCTGCAGCGACCGCTGTCGCAAGATTGACTTGGGCAAGTGGGCCATGGGCGTCTACAAGATCAGCTCGCCCGTCCTCGACCCCGAAGTTCTCGAAGACCTGGGCCGCGGCCAGAAGGATGACTTCTATGAAAACTGACCCTTCCACAAATCTCGTCCAAAGCCAGAACGCCACGAAGTGGGCATGGACGGTGGCGACTTTCTTTGGAGCAGGCTTCGGCAAGCCCGGTCCCGGCACCTGGGGCTCGGTGGCCGCTGTCCTCCTCTGGGCCGCCTGCGCGTGGCTCTTCCACCCCACCCCGCAAATCCTTCTTGTTGCTTTGCTTGCCGGCATCGCCCTCACGCTCTTGCTCGGCATCCCCGCCGCCACCATTGTCGCCCGCGAATCCGGCCGTCACGATCCGCAGTTCGTGGTCATCGACGAGGTCGCCGGACAGTGGATCGCCCTGCTCTTCAGCCCCTTCAACTGGCAACACGCCCTGATCGCGCTCATCCTCTTCCGCCTCTTCGACATCACCAAGCCCTTTCCCATCCGCCAACTTGAAAAACTCCCCGAGGGCTGGGGCATCGTTCTCGATGATGTCGGCGCCGGGTTGTATGCTTTGGGTGTAGCATCCTTGTTACGCATTTGGATTTGAGCCATGTCCCCAGCCACCATCCAATCCGCCACCGAATTTGCCCCGCGCATCGACGACGTTCTGCCCGCCGCCGCGCTGCCGGGAGGCGACGTCGAGCTGACCGGCGCAAATCTCGGCCCGGCTAGCTCTGCCCTGCCCGTCGTCCTGGTCGATGGCCATTCCGCTCATCTGCTGATGAGCCGTCCCAGCTCCCTGGCCTTCCGCGTTCCCGAGCAGGCCACCACCGGCCTCATCGAGGTACGCAACCAGGCAGGCTCCAGCAACACCGCTCCGCTGCGCGTGGCCCGCCAGCTTCTCGAGGGCCTGCACCCGGTCACCAACCCGGCCATCAGCCGCTCCGGCATGATCTACGCCACCATCAGCGGCCAGCGCGGCAAGCAGTCCCCGGTATCCGTCGTGCGCATCAGCCCTGACGGCCGCGGTACCCCCTTCGTCACCGGCATCCTCAACGCCACCGGCCTGGCCTTCTCACCCGGTGGCGACCTCTTCGTCACCTCCCGCGCCGAGGGCAATGTTTACCGCATCGACGATGGTGGCGAACCCTCCCTCTACGCCGAGGGAATGGGCGTGGCCACCGGCGCAGCCTTCGATGCCCAGGGCAACCTCTTTGTCGGCGACCGCAGCGGCACCATCTTCAAAATCAACCCCGAGCGGCAGATCTTCGTCTACGCCACCCTTGAGCCCAGTGTCTCGGCCTATCACATGGCCGTCGATGCCGCCGGAACTCTCTACGTCACCGGCCCCACGCTCTCCTCCAACGACGCCATCTGGGCCATCGACACCCACGGCGACGCCCGCGCCTGGTATCGTGGACTGGGCCGTCCCCAAGGCCTCGCGCTCTCCAAAGAGGGCGAGATCTATCTGGCCGCCTGCCTCCATGGCCGTCGCGGTATCGTCCGCGTCACCCCGCAGGGCCAAGCCACCCTCGCGCTCGCCGGCCCAAACCTTGTCGGACTCGCCTTCTCTCCACTCGGAACCGCCATCCTCGCCACCAGCGAAGCCGTTTATGATGTGGACTTGGGAGTTGAAGGACTGAATCTGTTTTGACAGTTCTCAGTTGTTAGTGGACAGTCTTCTCTGTAGCTCAAGTAATTATGTTAGTGTTGGATACACATCATTTTTGAAGGTATGTGGATTGGATCGATCACAATTTAAAAGGACAGGAGAAAGACAGATGGAAGAATTAGGAGAACGAGAGATTTCGAATGTTGAGCTAGTTGCTAATCTTCTGCATAATTCATTTGAAGACGCGAACGTCTCTTGTTGCAAATGCCGACTTGGTGGGAAGAAGTTCATTGTTGAAGTGAAGTCGATGAAGATGTTCCTTTGTGTGTCCCACGAATACTTGAGCGATCAAAACAAAGCGAGAATCTCCAAGGACTTTGAAATTCAAAATGTGGCTGGGACGCTCATAGCAAATCCAAAACAATACTTTTTACTTGGCAACAATGGATTTCAGCAAATTGCGGATCAGGATGCGGCGTCCTAAACCATCGGAAGGGTCCCCGTTCATCGGTTACTATGACAGATTGAGATTCGCGGGTTCCCATGACTAAAAATCTGGACCTCGGTCACCCGGCTTCATTTGAGGAAGTAATATGCGCGATTTGAAAAAGGTCAGCGAGCACGTTCGCCTGAATAAGATTGCCAGAGAACTCAAAATAAGAACACGTACTTTATTGGCCCAGCTTCCAGGTGCTGGAATAAGCCGCAATTTAACCTTTTCAAGTTCTATTACCGTTGAAGAGGCTGCGGCTGTTATTTCTTCGTTTTGTCAGAGAGAAATAGCCGTCGATGCTCCACCGCCTCTTAAAAAGCCCAATATAAAGAGAATCAAAGTTGTAAATTCTGTTGGAAAAGAAAGATCATCGAGTGTAATACATTATGGCTCGGAAGGTGCCCCCATCCAAAGGAAGATTATGATTCCTGATAAACCCCATATACCTACCAAATCAATAATGCCTCGGAGGGAAGCTTCCTTAAAAAGGACGAAAAAGATAAGGGTACAAATTGTTCAAGGGGGATTGCCTGAACTTGGTCGTCGTTAGTTGTCGGAGGGCTTAGGGCAGGTGGCCCGTTCATCAACTCCAAACAATCATTCTGAGCCTTGAAAAGCTGTGCTCTGTTCATCGCAGTCTTATCGCGATTACGATACACTGACGATGACAAGCTATAAATCTTTAACTGAGAACTGACAACTGTGAACTGAGAACTGCTCAATGAAATCCGAAATCATCGCCGTCGGCTCCGAGATGCTCACCCCCTTCCGCCAGGACACCAACTCCCTCTACCTGACGGAAAAACTCAACGAGCTGGGCGTCACCGTTGTCTTCAAGACCATCGTCGGCGACCGCCGCAAGGACCTGGTCAACGCCATCACCGCCGCCCTCGGCCGCGTGGACATCATCGTCCTCATGGGCGGACTCGGCCCAACCGAGGACGACCTCACCCGCGAGGCCGCCGCCGAAACTCTCTCCCTTCCTCTGCGCCGCAACAACGATCAGGTCGCCGCGCTGGCCGCCCGCGCCGCCACGTGGCGCGTCCCCATGCCCGAGAACAACCTCAAGCAAGCCGACATCCTCGACGGCGCAACCCTGCTGCCCAATCCCAATGGCAGCGCCCCCGGCCAATGGCTTGACGTCACATGGCAGGGCTATCGCAAGCTGCTCATGCTGCTTCCCGGCCCGCCCAACGAGTGCCGCCCGCTCTTCGACGCCGAGTGCCTGCCCCTGCTGCGCGAGATTCTCCCTCCGCGCCACATCGCCAAGCGCACCTTGAGAGCCGCCATGATCCCCGAGTCGCAGGCCGACAAGCTGCTCGCACCCATCTACACCGAATACAAGGACGTCGACACCACCATCCTGGCCAAGGCCGGAGATATCCAGCTCACCCTGCTCTGCTCCAAATCCGATGCCGCCGCCGCCCAGGCACGCGTCGATGAGCTGGCCGGACGCATGGAAGAAGCAATCGAAGACTGGCTCTACTCATCCACAGGTGAATCGCTGGAGCAGATCGTCCTCTACTATCTCGGCCTGCGCCAGGCCACCCTCGCCGTCGCCGAAAGCTGCACCGGCGGCATGATCGCCCAACGCATCACCAGCGTTCCCGGCAGCTCGCGTTCCTTCCTCGGCGGCGCCGTTGTCTACTCCAACGAGCTCAAGACCGCCTTTGCCGGCGTCCCTTCCAATCTGATCGCCGAGTGTGGCGCAGTCTCCCGCGAGGTCGCCGAGGCCCTGGCCTACGGCATTCGCCGCTATACCGGCGCAACCCTCGGCCTCGGCGTCACCGGCATCGCCGGACCCACCGGCGGCACCGAACTCAAGCCGGTAGGCTTTGTCCACATCGCCCTCAGCGACGCCCAGAAAACCGAATCCATTGAGCGCACCTTCCGCGGCGACCGCCAGCGCATCCGCGAATGGACCACTCAGCAAGCACTGGACCTGATCCGGCGAAGGCTGCGGTAACTTCCTCTGGTATTCCTCTCACCGGCCGCTTCCTGACAAAAGCGAGGATCAGATTGCAGAATCGCCGAATCCAGACACTTCCACAATGGAAGGCCCAAAGAAAATGTAAGTCCTAATGCAGGCTTATCTGTGCCTGAGACCGGATGCCCCACCGCCGCTTGAATCCCGGAAAATACCTTCTTCCGAGATTTCATTTGACAACCGCTTGCCCGCAAAGCAAAATGACTATCACGGCAGCAAGCCTCATGGACTTCCCCGGGGGTGAAATCAGAATGCCTTCTTTGCGAAATCAGCGCAACATCACAGGTTTGGCCTGCATTTTCACGGCAATTGCCGGCCTTCTCGGGCCGTCTAGCCTCTTCGCCGGCAACTTGGGGATACAGATTCCCTCTGTCTCCGTGAAGCCGACCGCAACCAGCAGCGTGAGCTTCTCCTTCCAGGATGTTGGCCAGGTGACGTATGACAGCCTTTTTCAGATTTCGCCTCATACCGTTCAATCCGACAAAGGGTCCTATATTGTAACTGTCGATGCGAATTCTTTTGTCCGCAATAAATTCAACGATTTCCAGTTTGACTTGTATGTGCAGACGACCGCAACAAGCGACGCAGAGCGCTTTCGTGTCATTGAAGGCCCAATAGGAGTCTTTACCGATTACCTTGCCGGGGTTCCCATCACCATTGAAACCTCCACGGTTCTGGATACTGCAACTCTCCCTGGCATCCCGATCCATGCGCAAAACGAGGGGCCTATCTTCACCCTCGTCAGTGGGGCGCCTTTCAAGGTTACGCTGGGAGCACGTTCCCGCAACCCCATCCCGCTGGTCAGCAACCTCACCGGACTGCGGACCAGCATAAGTGAGGTGAAGGTCGTATCCACCAGTTGCAGTGGATGCTGGCTGGTGCAACCCTCCGCCACCACCGACCCGACCGTCCAGCCCCAGGGATCCGCCTCGTTGAATCTCACGCTCCAGCCGAACAATTTCTATGCGTTGTTCGCCTCCGCATTCTCCCTCAATCCCAATCAGGCCCATGATGTTCTTGACGTTTACATCACCAGCACTCCGGACCTGGGAGGCCTTTCCAGTCAGACTCAGCCGCCAATCCATGTGCCCGTCCGATTTTGGCCGAGTTGGTATTATTTGGCCTTCGCGGTCCTTCTGGGATCGTTGATTGGATTTGGAATCAGGCGCCTCCTTCCCGCTGCCACTCCCAACACCGCCGCAGCCAGCCCCGCCCCCGTGCCTTCCCAGGGACGATTCCCACAATGGGGACGGGATTTGCTTCTCAGCGTCGCCACTGCGGCCATCGTCGAGATCGCAGGACTGATTCTCTACAATCCGCCCACGACAGCCGTCGTAATCTTCGGCTTTTCATTGGACCCTACGCAATTTGCGCCATCGCTGTTGATCGCCGTCCTCGTCGCTGGCGGCCCGCCGGTAGCTCACAAAATTTTGGACTATATCAAGTGAGGTTGCTTATGCAAAAGAGATTTGCACCGCTTTTCCTGTCGATGTTCATCCTCGCAGGCGCGCAGATTATGACGGCTCAGAGTCAGGCGCTGGGACGGCCTGTGGCTATCGACAAGCTGCCCTCGGGCTCCCTTTACGCGCTCGACGCGCAAGGCGCGGTACATGCAGTGGATTTTCCGGGCGGAAAGCCCACTGTAACAGGCAGCTTTAGCTTCCCGTCAGGCTGGGTAGCTTCAGATATCGTCAGCACTCAAAAAGACGGTCAAGACATTCTATTTATTGCTTACAATATCGGCCTTACTGGCCAAGTAGGTATGTTCTCCACAACAGGAACTCAGCTTAAGTGGTGGAATTTCCCGTCTGGAGTTGCAGGAATCACTTACGATTCAGCCAATTCCACCCTTTACATAGCGAGCGGCCGCAATTCTGAAATATTTGCTATTAACCTGTCCAAAGACAATGGGCCAAATTTCATTGCCAGCACTCCTGGTAGCCAGCGTTTGGGGCCGCTTCTCTATGATTCGAAGGAGAACGCGCTGCTGGTAGGCGATCTTGTCATGGGAACGATCTACAAACTGGACCTTACCAAGCGCAAATCTACCGTTCTGTTTGGAGGATTGAAAAGTCCGCTGGCTTTGAAGTTATCCGCGGATGGGGCGTCACTTTTTGTTGCCGATACTGGGGCCAGAAAGATCGTGAGATTCTCGACCACCCATGCAAACTCCGCCCCGATTCCATTCGCCCAGATTTCCCAGTTCCACAGCCCCTCGGGACTCGCATGGGTGGGTGATCGGCTCGCTGTTTCAGATGATGAGGCCAGGAAGCTTTTTATTTTTTCGAGCAGCGGGAGCTTTGAAGATACTCTACCTGCGGCACATTGAAACATCTTTCCATCTGGAAATAAAGCCTGAACTGCGCGAATGTCTTGCAATCGAACCGGGCAGTAACAGGGGTAAGACCTGCATCCATCTCAACTGCTGTTCCAAACCTCTATCTTCACAACCTTCTTTCCCGCCCCCGCCTTAACCACCAATATGTGACGCACATCACCAAATACTAGCCCCCGGCAGTGGCACCATACCCTTACAGGCCATCAGATCCATTTTTTGCCCATTCATATCCCGCATTCATTCATGGAGGCCCGCAAGTGAAGCTAGACCCGTCTGCATTCGTCGCCGACCCGGAGTTGATCCAAGCTCTCGAGAAACATTCCACCGCCATCTCCTGTGACGCCGATCGCGTCCTCTTCAACCAGGGTGACCACCCGCAGGGTCTCTACATTATTGACCAGGGCGAGACCTCCCTCACCATGGCGTCGTCCTCAGGCAAGCAGTTGATGTCCATCAAAGCGCATGCCGGCTCCCTGCTCGGCCTGCCGGGGCTGATCGGCAATGAGCCCTATACGCTCACAGCCATCGCCCGCAACGGCGCACGGCTCAGCTTTGTTCCCCGCGACGAGTTCAACAGCCTCATGCGCGCTGACCCGCTGCTTGCGCTCAAGATGCTGCAAGTGATGGCCGCCGAAGTTCGCTCCGCCCGCCATGCTCTGTCTAACCGATAGGGGGCGTTGGGACCGGCCGCACCGCCTGCACCAGTTGCCGCGTGTGCGTGGTTATTTCGTCGAGTTGGTCCTGGAGAGTGGTCATGGGATCTTATCGCCCAAACTTCTGCTTTCCGCCCATGCCCATTGCGCCCATGCCGCCGCGCATCATGTTTCGCGCCAGGCCGCCTTTGCCCATCTGCTTGAACATCTTGGCCATCTGCGCGTATTGGCGCAACAACTGGTTCACGTCCTGCACCGTCGTCCCCGAGCCCGCCGCGATGCGCTTGCGCCGCGAGCCCGAAATCATCTCGTGGTTGCGCCGCTCTTTGGGCGTCATCGAGTTGATGATGGCCTCCAGCCGAACAAACTGCTTCTCGTCCACGCTCTTCGAGGCCTGCTGCAACCCGGCAAACGGCCCCACCGAGGGCAGCATCTTCAAAATGCTCTCCATCGAGCCCATCTTCTTGATCTGCCGCAACTGCTCGCGGAAATCATCCAGCGAAAAACCGTCGCCCAGCAAAGCCTTCTTGGCCAGCTCCTCGCCCTTCTTGCGGTCCAGCGACGATTCGGCCTTCTCAATCAGCGACATCACGTCGCCCATTCCCAGGATGCGCCCCACAATCCGATCCGGATGAAACGGCTCGAAGGCCTCCATCTTTTCGCCCACGCCGATGAACTTGATGGGCTGGCCGGTGACGTGGCGAATCGAAAGCGCCGCGCCGCCGCGCGCGTCGCCGTCCATTTTGGTGAGCACCACGCCGGTCAATCCCAATCGCTGATGAAACTCCGCCGCCGAGTTGACCGCGTCCTGCCCGGTCATGGCGTCGGCAATGAACAAAATTTCGCTGGGGTTGAGCTGCTTCTTCAGCCGCTCCATCTCCGTCATCAGCTCTTCGTCAATGTGCAGCCGTCCGGCGGTGTCCACGATGAGCGTATCGCAACCCATGTTGCGCGCCTCGCGCCGCGCCTCGCCGGCAAGACGTTCCACCAGCGCCGACCCGGCCGGATCATTCTTCTGGTCGCCCTCGTAGAGGCGGACTTCCGCGGATTTCGCCACCACCTTGAGCTGCTCGCGCGCCGCGGGCCGGTAAACGTCTACCGAAACCAGCATGGGCCGATGGCCGCCCTTCTTGAGCCATGCCGCCAGCTTGCCGGCCGTGGTGGTTTTGCCGGAGCCTTGCAATCCGGCCATCAGAATCACACTCGGCGGCTGCGAGGCGAACTTGAAGCGCGCCGTGTCCTTGCCCAGCAGCGTGATCAGCTCGTCGCGCACAATCTTGATGACCTGCTCGGAGGGCGAAAGCGCGGTCAGCACCTCGGTGCCCACGGCCTTCACGCGGATCTGCTCGATCAGATCGCGGACCACGTTGAGGTTGACGTCGGCTTCGAGCAGCGCCACGCGAATCAGGCCCAGAGCTTCGGTGATGTTCTCTTCGGTGAGCGTGCCCTGGCCGCGAAGAACCTTGAAGGCGCGCTGCAATTTGTCGGTGAGGGTTTCAAACATAGGTCTACTTCTAGTGTATCGTGGCATCTGCGGTGTGGCAGCCACCTGCGGTGGGGCGGACGGCGCTTGCGCACCATGAGATTCGTGGTATCCCACTCTTCCGCCCCGAACGATTGCAAGAACAGCCGCCCGCGGATTGCGTTACGCTCCATCCAAGGCTATTTTCGTGCGTTCCTGCAAGAGCGGGAAGTTACGGCGCGTCAGCGGATGGACAATTCCAAACCGTCGTGGAGCGGGATGGCGCAAGAAAGATACCCGTTTCGAGAATCACGCACGTAAGCTAGATAATCGGCGAGCTCCGTGGCCAGGCTGGTGGTATCGTCGGCAATCACCAGGCAGCCCGGAACGAGCGCCGGCTCCAATTGTTTTATTAAGGGGAGATAGAGCGGTTTCCAGCCGTCGAGCAGCAGAAGCTCGATCCGATCCACACCGCGAAGCGTTTCGAAAGCATCTCCCAGCCGCAGATCAACCCAATCCGAAAGCCCTGCCTGCTCGAGATGCTGCGCGGCGCGGGAAGTCTTTTCCGCGTTGATCTCGGTGGTGATCAGGCGGCCATGGCCGTTGTCGCGAAGGGCCGCGGCGACATGGATCGCGGAGATTCCCATCGAAGCACCGAATTCAACAGCAAGCGCCGGACGCCGGATGCGCACCAGCAGGTAAAGCAACCGGCCGACTTCCGGAGCGACGGCCAGAAAGCGGTTGCCAAGGAGCGCCGTCTTTGTGCTATTGTTGAGGACTCCACCGGCTGCCGCAGCCAGCATTTCCACTTTGGCACGTGTTCGGGCGTCGGTCTCCTTCTCTTCCTTGTAGAGGCGGGAGAGGAGTTCCCGAACAATCGGTTGATTGAGAGTCGTTGCACACTGCGCGTCGAAAGCGGTCGAGGCGCATGGCGAAGTTGCGGAAATGGATGGTGCTGGAGATTTGGATTCCACAGCAATACGCACCTTTCTCCCGGCGATCAAAATCTGGCCGAGAATCGAAATAAAGTGCGTTGACTAACGGGAACGCTTACGAAGGCAAACCGGGTGTTTGCCATGGTTCGATTCTGGCACTACGGTAATTGCCTGTCAAATCCGGCGAGGAAAAATGGCGGGCACGGCGAATGTTGAAGAGAAATATCTACTCCGCCGGCGCAATCAGATACTGCTCCAGCTTGCCATCGGGATAGGTGTAGGTCGTCAGCCTCAGCCTTTTGCCGGGATACACAATCAGGAAGCTGCGGAAGGTCATGCCGCCGCGCAGTTCGCTGCTGGTCTGCTGGAAACTGAGCGGCTCGCCCAGCGGCGCCAGGCTCTCGCGGAAGTCGGCCAGCGCCTCGGCGGTGAAGTAGTCGCTCAAATTCGGTGCCAATAGACTCCGGTCAATGCGCCCCTGTTGCAGATCGTGGAAGATTGCAATGGCCTGTTTTTCGGCGTCGGTGGGTGGAAACTCCGCCACCACCGGCACGGCCAGCCGAGCAATGGTCGCGGCCGCGCCCACGGCATCCTGGTTGGTGAGCACGGCCACGGCCACGCCATCATCCACCAACACAATATTCTCCGAAACAAATCCGGAAACCTCGCCGCCGTGCTCAATCGAGCGATGGCCGTCGCGGTCTTTCACATCGACACCCAAGCCGTACTGCGTTCCCTTGCCGTCCTTCAGCTTCACCTCGGTGAACATCTGCTTGTAACTCTCCGGCTTGAGCACCGTCTGCGCTATCAGACTCTCGTCCCACAGCGCCAGGTCGTGCGCCGTCATGGCCAGCTCGCCCGCCGCGAACATCCATCCACGGCCCTCCTTGGGCGCCGGGCGCAGCGGTCCCAGAGCATTGCGGTAGTAGGGCGTCGCGTCGGCCTGCGTCAGCTTCACCTCGTCCGAGTTCCACACCGACTGCATCCCCAATGGGCGGAAGATGCGCGCGGTGAGAAACTCCATGTACGGCTTGCCCGTCACCTGCTCCACGATGCGCCCGGCGATGACGAAGTTGGTGTTCGAATACTGCCACTGCGTACCCGGCTCAAAGTCCAGCGGTTTTTTGGCCCACGTGTCGATGATTTGCTGCGCCGTCTCGTCGTGGTTCATGGTGGTCATCACGTAATCTTCGGGCCAGTAGTCCTGGTAGCCGGAGGTATGCGAGAGAATCTGCCGGATGGTCACCTCGTCGCCGCGCGTTAGGCCGGGAACATACTTGCCCACCGCGTCGTCCAGCGAAAGCTTGCCCTCTTCTTGCAGCAGCAGAATCGCCGTAGCGGTAAATTGCTTGGAGATTGACCCGATGGAATAACGCATCTCCGGCGTGGCGGCCACGGCGGGAGCCTTTTTTGCAGCCAGCCGCGCCTTGCCGTAAGCGTGGGTGTACACCAGCTTGCCGCCCTTCACCACGGCCACAGAGGCCGAAGGCACGCCGGTCTGCTCCAGCACCTGCGAGGCAATCCGGTCAACTCTGCCCTGGAGAGCCGGGTTCAGCGCTGCAATCGATTGCGCTTGCACCGCAACCGAGGCCAGCGCCAATGCCGCTAAACCTATGCAAACCAGGAATCTATTCAGCTCTCTCATCGTATTCAATCTCCTTCGCATCCTTGCTCGCTCACAATGCCGACAACGATTAAGGTATCAGGCCAGCCTCAGGCGTTGCACTCTGACTGCGAGCGGGCATACGACCAGAAACTGCGATTCTTAAATGAGAATTGCACAGCTCACTGCACACCTGCCTGCGAACATTTACAATCTTCGCAATCTCCGGTTTCCGTCTGGCGCATGTTGCGCAGGCAGAGGACCGGGTTGCTAACCCGGAATCTTTCTGGCAATGGAGCTTTATGGATCGTCGCGATTTTCTTAAGATCGGTGGAACTGCTCTGGCTGGTGCAACGGTTGCTTCGAGTCTGCCTGCTGCCGCCCTCGCTGCCGAATCAACACCTGCAACAAAAGGTCGCATGGTGCTGCCCATCAACCGCAATTGGCGCTTTAGCCCCACCGCCACGCCCGCGGCCTGCGCCCGCGACTTTGACGACTCCCACTTCACCCGCGTCACCGTGCCCCATACCAATCTCCACCTGCCGTGGCACAGCTTCGACGAAAAATCCTACGAGTTCGTCTCCGTCTATCGCCGTCACTTCCGCCTGCCCGCCTCCGCCCGACGCCAGCGCGTCTTCGTCGACTTTGAAGGCGTGATGACCGCCTCTACCGTCTGGCTCAACGGCGTACGCCTGGGAGAATACAAGGGAGGCTTCACGCCCTTCTCCTTTGAACTCACCGGCCACGTTGATTTTGACCGCGATAACGTTCTCGTAGTGGAAGTCGATTCCACCGAACGGCCAGACATTCCGCCTTTCGGCTATGAGGTCGATTACCTCACCTTCGGCGGCATCTATCGCGAAGTCTCGCTGCGCATAGTCCCGCAAACATCCATTGAGAACATCTTCGCGCAGCCCAAAGACGTGCTCTCGGATCACCCTTCGCTCGATGTGCAATGCTACGTGGCGAGCGCCAGCAAAACCATTGAAAATGGGATGCGCCTGGAAGCGACGCTCTACGATGGCGACAGGTTGCTGTCCAAAACAGCCGTTGAATTGCCGGTTGGCGGGAATGGAGGAAACTCGCCACGCACGCTTCACATCGACAATCTCGGCGCCATCCAACTCTGGGATCTGCGCACGCCCAAGCTCTATCGCGTCGAAGTACGTCTGTTGCGCGGCACCGAACTCGTTGACCACGACACGCGCCGGATCGGCTTCCGCGAAGCCCGCTTCACCCCTCAGGGCTTTACGCTCAACGGCAAAGTCGTCAAGCTGCGCGGCCTCGACCGCCATCAGACCTTCCCCTGGGTGGGCCAGGCCATGCCCGCCCGAGTGCAGCGCCAGGACGCCTTCATACTCAAAAAGAATCTGAAGTGCAACATCGTCCGCACCTCACACTACCCGCAGTCTCGCCACTTCCTCGACGCCTGCGACGAGATCGGCCTCCTCGTCCTCGAAGAGATTCCCGGATGGCAGCACATCGGCGATCTCGCCTGGCAGGAGCTCGCCGTGGACAACGTGGATCGTATGATCCGCCGCGATTGGAACCACCCCTCCATCATCCTCTGGGGCGTGCGCATCAACGAGTCGCATGACAATCACGACCTTTACACCCGCACCAATGCTCTCGCCCACCAGCTTGACCCATCGCGCCAGACTGGTGGCATCCGATATTTCTATGACTCCGAGCTGCTGGAAGACGTCTTCACCATGAACGACTTCGGCTGGCCGCTCCGCGCGCCTAATCATCCGCTCTATCTCAATACCGAATTCGTCGGCCACACCTATCCCACCAAGACCATCGACAACATCGAGCGCCTGCGCGAACATACCATTCGCCACGCGCGCGTGCACGACACGCTGGCCTCCAATCCGCAATACGCCGGCGGCATCGGCTGGTGCGCCTTCGACTACAACACCCACGCCAACTTTGGCTCCGGCGACCGCATCTGCTACCACGGCGTCACCGATATTTTCCGCGAGCCCAAGCCCGCCGCCGGTTTCTATCGCTCACAATGCGATCCTGATGAGGAGATCGTCCTCGTGCCCGCCTTTCACTGGGCGCGCGGCGATGAGAACGTGGGCTTCACCAATGCCCTGGTCTCGTCCAACTGCGATCACCTCAAGTTCTACATCGCGGACAAACTGGAGGCCGAGGCCGATCCCGACCGCAAGCAGTTCCCGCATCTCAAATACGCGCCCTTTACAGCGGATTTGAGCCACCGCCTCAACCCCTGGGGTGATCTGCGCATCGACGGATTTATCCAGGGCAAGCAGGTCATCTCGCGCAGCTTCTCCGGCAAGGGCATCGACCAGAAATTCACGCTGCTGCCCGATGACACCACGCTGCTCGCCGACGGAGCTGATACCACTCGCGTTGTTCTGCGCGTCACTGACGAGTTCGACTCCATCCGCCCCTTCGCCAACGACGCCATCCGCTTCGAACTCACCGGGGCCGCGCATCTTATCGGAGACAATCCCTTCGCTCTGGTTGGCGGCACGGGAGCCGTCTGGATTCGCGCAGGAGAGCAACCTGGAAAGGTGCGCCTCACCGCCCATCACCCCAACCTAGGCGCCCGGCATGTCGAGTTCGAGATCAAGCCCGCCCCACCCGAAGCCGCCTGACGGAGTACAGGTGGCGATTCCGCATAAAACCTCCGGCCTGCATCTCAATGCAATCGCGTCGAGATGCAAGCCAGTGTTATGAGCCGTAGTTTGTGTCGAACTTGGTTTGTTTTCTTGATCTTGCACAAATATCTTGCGGAATCAAACAAAACTGAAGTAAACTAGTTTGTAAACTAGTTGATTAGGCCGAAGATTGGAAGGGAGAGACAATGGCTACGGTTGGAATATTCGAGGCAAAGACACGGCTCTCCGAAATTGTTCGGCAAGTTGAAGCAGGAGAGCGGTTTACGATTACAGTCCGCGGAGAGGCCAAGGCCCAGGTGGTTCCGATCCCGGCTCCAACCCCCGTCCATTCTCCCGAGGAGGTCGAAGCGGCCTATCAGCGGCTCAGGAACCCGCGCATCAAGGGAATTTCCCACGAAACGATTCGGGCGTGGATTGAGGAAGGTCGTCCGTGATTCTGATCCTCGATGCGTCAATGGCGCTGGCTTGGCTTCTGGACCGAAAAGATCCGGGTGAAGCGGCTCTGGCGGGTGAAGCGTTGGACGTGGTGCGTGCCTCGGGGGCTATGGTTCCGGCTTTGTGGTTTTCGGAGGTAGCCAACGCGCTTTTGCTGGCTGAGCGCCAACGAGTGATCACTGCTCAGGATTCGGCTAGCTATCTTTCCGGCCTGTCGCTGATGGCGATTATACTGGATGACGTTTCGCCGGAGTTACAGCTGACGCGAGTCCTCGATCTTGGGCGTATGCACAAGCTCACCGCCTACGACGCCACCTATCTGGAACTGGGCATGCGCCGCGCCGCGACTCTGGCCACTTTCGACCGCCAATTGACCGCCACCGCAAGAGCCGCAGGTGTGCACGTCTTCGGCGATCCGGCATAGAGAAATCGTCGATTACTTCGATAGGCAATTAACTTTGAAACCTTCCAGTTTGGCTCGACCGCAGTAATACTTTTGTACATCCTCCAGTGCGTCGAGTTTCTTAGGATGGTCAGGGTAGAGCGCATCAAGGCTTTCCTCGGCGGCGGCAATGACATTGCCAGAAAAGTCATAGAGCGCCTCTCCTGCCAGATAGGGTATTGCTGGACGATACTGGCACTTACCAAATAAAGCCAGAGTCGTCTGATATTGCATACTCCCCTGGTTGCGGTGGTGACCTGTGCTGAGTTCCTTCAGACCAAGCGGATCACATTTCTTGGCAAGATAGTTGGCTGGCCAGTAGAAATCCTCGCCATCCTTCTTGCGCTCAATGAGGACTTTTTGCATAAAGGTGGTCACCTCAGGTGTATCGAAATGGTAAGCAACGCGTTCAATGCCGTTACGGATGATCCACTGTCGTTCTTTCCAATAACGCATCATTAGATCGTGCGGGTCACCGCGACGTGCTAGAAAGTCCGATATGGGCCAGCCCGTTGACCAGCTCTCTTCGACCCCACAAATCTTCCAGTCGTCGTAGCAGGCAAGGATCTGGTCCGTTGTATATTCCCCCAGCCTCTTGGCAAGTTCATCGTTGATTGAAAGTGAGTCATCGGTGCCACAGGGTTTCGGATTCCCTTGACAAGCCTTTAACTGTGCGGAAGAAAACTTGCTCAGATCAGACTCAGCGGAGACCTTTACGGGTTGGCCATTCAGGAGGGTTGACGAGAGGATCAGCAGGGGTAAGAGAAGCGTCGTTTTCATGCGTGGTTTCCTAATCGGAATGACTATAGCACTAATTTCTCAATGCATCCCCGGCGGCAGCGGCCCGTGCTTGACCGGCTTCTTGAACAGCCACGCCGCGCCGGCGCAGAAGAACGCCAGCAGCGCCGTCCAGCGGAAGACATCCACATACGCCATCAGCGCCGATTGCTGCTCCATCAGCCCGTAGACCAGGCCGAGAGAACCGGGGCGGGCCTGCGCGGGGCCGAGATGCTGGCCAAGATAGCCTGTGATGGCAAAGGCCTTCTGCTGCAAGACCATGTTCGATGAACCAAGGTGCGCGCCGATCTCCGTCTGGTGCATCGCCGCGCGGCGAATCAGCGCCGTGGTGGCCATCGAAATCCCAATCGACCCGCCGATGTTGCGCAGCATATTCCCCAACCCGGTCGCGGCGCCCATATCCTTGTTGGGAATGGTGGCCATCATCATGGTGGACATGGGAACAAAGACAAAGCTCAGCGCAAAGCCGGTGAGGGTGATGGGAATCAGCAGTGTGTAAGGGCCGATGTCGAGGTTAATCAAGCCAAAGAAGAAGGCGCAGATGCCGAAACCGACGAAGCCCAAGGTAAGCAGCTTACGGTTGTCGATGCGCGAGCCGAGGATGCCAATGACCGGCGAGCCGACGATGGAGCCCAGGCCGCGCGGCGCCACCACAATGCCCGCAGTAAAGGCCGTGTAGCCCAAAATCTCCTGCAAGTAAAGTGGCAGGATGGCGATGGTGATGTAGATGCACATTCCCAGCATGACGACCACAATGCATCCTGTGCGGAAGTTGCGGTCCCTGAGGACGTGCAGATCGACCAGACCGTAGGGATGGGTCCAAGAGTGCCAGATCCAGAGCACGAGCGCAACCACCAGAGCGGCCACCGCCCAGCGCACCCATGCGGCGCCGAACCAATCGTCCTCCTGGCCCTTGTCGAGCACAATCTGCAGGCAGCCGGTCCACACCAGCAGCAGGCCGAAGCCGATGTTGTCAAAGGCGCCCACTTTGGCGTGCTTGAAATACGGCGGGTCGTGGACGAAGCGGCTGATGAGGACGAAAGCCAGAATCCCCACAGGAATGTTGATGTAGAAGGCGTAACGCCAACTGAAGGTATCGGTGAGCCAGCCGCCCAGCGTTGGCCCCAAGACAGGCGCCACCACGATACCTAACCCGTATGCTGCCATGGACATGGAGCGTTTCTGGACGGGAAAGCTCTCGAGCAGAATGGCCTGCGAGAGGGGCTGCAGAGCCCCGCCGCCGGCTCCCTGCACGACCCGCGCCAGCAGAATCACGGCCAGCGAGGGCGCCGCGCCGCAGAAGAACGAGGCCACGGTGAAGATGGCCACGCAGATGAGCAGAAAGCGCTTGCGGCCCCAGCGGCGGGCAAACCAGTTGGAGGCGGGCAGAATCACGGCGTTGGCCACCAGGTAGCTGGTGAGAACCCATGTTGCTTCGGAGTTTGAGGCCGATAAGCTCCCTGCGATGTAGGGCAGGGCGACCGAGGCGATGGCCGTGTCCAACACCTCCATGAAGGTGGGCAGCATGACGGAAAGCGTTACCAGCCATGGGTTTACGCCCTGGCTGAGGGGGTAACGGGCTTGGGCGTCGGCGGTGGTCATGGGCGGAACCTTAGAGATTACAGGATGAGGCGTCATGGTGCCAGTGCGGGTGCGCAGGGGGAGTGTGGGACGGTCTGTGGGACACGTAAGACATCCCTGTGCGCCGTAAGACATTTGTAGGACATCCCACCATCGATCACCCCAACGACGAAGACCTATCGTTGGGGACCCCGATAAACCCCCGCCTCCCTCCGGAACGACTCCTCTCTCAGGGGTTAAACCTTTCGTTTTTAGGCCGCATATCGGCAGTCAGGGTTAAAACCCCGACCAACCAGTCATGCCCTGATACAAAGCTGAGCGTTGTGCGCGGGATCAGGGAATAGGGATTAGGGACTATGGAACTCTGATTCGCATTCCATTTACTCCATACAGGAATCAGCGCGTATCTTGTTGGTGAGGTTCAGGCATACTATTTGACGAGTTGATGCCGGTGCCAGGCTGGTGTGAAGATGCCCCGGTTGCCAGATCGGAAGCCAAATTCTAGACTGAATTCGGCAGTCAATTGCAAACAGCCAAGGGAGGTTACCATGTCAAACGAAGCGAAGTGCCCGGTAACGGGTGGCACGCTGAAACATAGTACGGCTGGAGCCCCAACGAACGCAGATTGGTGGCCCAATCAACTGAATCTGAAGATCCTGCACCAGCATTCCCCACTGTCCAATCCCATGGGCGCGGCATTCAATTACGCTAAGGAGTTCAAGAGCCTCGATTTGGAGGCGGTGATCAAGGACCTGCGCGCCTTGATGACGAAATCGCAGGAGTGGTGGCCCGCTGACTACGGCCACTATGGGCCATTCTTCATCCGTATGGCGTGGCATAGCGCAGGCACATACCGCATCGCCGATGGCCGCGGCGGAGCGGGCTCCGGAGCGCAGCGATTTGCTCCCCTGAACAGCTGGCCGGACAACGTGAGCCTGGACAAGGCGCGCCGGTTGATTTGGCCGATCAAGCAAAAGTACGGCCGCAAACTCTCCTGGGCGGACCTCATCGTTCTCGCTGGCAACGTGGCGCTGGAGTCGATGGGATTGAAGACCTTCGGTTTCGGCGGCGGACGCCCGGACATCTGGGAGCCAGAAGAAAACATTTACTGGGGACCGGAGGGCAAGTGGCTGGCCGACGAACGCTATAGCGGCGACCGTCAGTTGGAGAATCCTCTCGGCGCGGTTCAGATGGGTCTGATCTATGTGAACCCGGAAGGGCCGAACGGCAAGCCGGATCCGATTGCCGCGGCCAAGGATATTCGGGAGACCTTCGCTCGCATGGCGATGAATGACGAGGAGACCGTTGCCCTGATCGCCGGCGGACACACCTTTGGCAAAGCGCATGGGGCCGCTGATCCTCTGAAGTATGTTGGTCCGGAACCCGAGGGCGCACCAATCGAAGAGCAAGGCCTGGGCTGGAAAAACAGCTTTGGCAGCGGCAAAGGCGTGGATACGATCAGCAGCGGGCTGGAAGGCGCATGGACCACCAACCCGGTGAAGTGGGACAACGACTATCTGGAGAACCTCTTCAAGTATGAATGGGAACTGACGAAGAGCCCCGCCGGTGCGCAGCAGTGGGTTCCCAAGGGCGGAGCCGGAGCCGGCACCGTGCCCGATGCTCACGTCCCCAGGAAGAAGCACGCGCCCATCATGTTCACGACGGACCTCTCGCTACGGATGGACCCTATCTATGAGAAGATTTCCAGACGATTCCTGGCGCATCCGCAGGAGCTTGCGGATGCCTTCTCCAAGGCCTGGTTCAAGCTGACGCACCGCGACATGGGTCCTGTTTCGCGATATCTTGGGCCCCTGGTTCCCAAAAAACAGCTGATCTGGCAGGATCCCATTCCCGAGGTAAATCACAAATTGATCGGCGATAAGGAGATTGCCGCACTGAAGACGAAGATTCTCGCATCCGGTCTTTCCATTTCCCAACTGGTAACAACGGCCTGGGCGTCGGCTTCAACCTTCCGCGGTACCGACAAGCGCGGAGGGGCCAACGGCGCGCGCATCCGCCTGGCGCCGCAAAAGGATTGGGAGGTCAACCAGCCTGCTGAACTGGCGAAGGTTCTTCACAAGCTGGAGGCGATTCAGAAGGAATTCAATGGCAAGCAAGCCGGCAAGAAGAAGGTCTCGCTGGCTGACCTGATTGTTCTGGGCGGCTGCGCAGCTGTTGAGGCGGCCGCAAAGAAGGCCGGCCATGCCGTGAAGGTTCCCTTCTCGCCAGGGCGCATGGATGCGTCGCAGCAGCAGACGGACGTGCATTCGTTTGCCGTACTGGAGCCTGTTGCGGACGGCTTCCGCAACTTCATCAGCAAGGGACTGGAGGGATCGGCGGCTGAGCTGCTGGTGGACAAGGCGAACCTGCTGACGCTGACCGCTCCCGAGATGACGGTGCTGATCGGCGGCCTACGCGCGCTGAATGCAAACTACGGGCACTCCCAACATGGCGTCTTCACCAAGCGGCCAGAAACGCTGACCAGTGATTTCTTCGTGAATCTTCTCGACATGAAGACGAAGTGGCAGAAGTCAGCGACACAGGAAGGCATCCTGGAAGGGCGCGACCGGGCGAGCGGCGAGCTCAAATGGACGGGCACTGTAGTCGATCTGGTCTTCGGTTCGAACTCTCAGCTCCGCGCGCTTGCGGAAGTCTATGCGTGCGGCGATGGGCAGCACGCGTTCGTACGCGATTTTGTTGCGGCCTGGAGCAAGGTGATGAACCTCGACCGCTTCGACCTCGCGTGATCTCGAAAGAAGGTTCTACAGGTTCTGTAAAGCGCAGCCTCGGCGGATCTCGATTGGTCATGGGGGTTATCCCGAGCCAGGTCGAGGCTGCGCGCATCCTACAGCTTCCTTCACATTTTAATGCACTCATTGAATTTGCTACATTTACGACGCCACGGGTATCTTGTTGGGGAGGTTCATGTAAGAAGTTTTACACGTTGATTCAAGCGCGGCGGAGAGTGAGGAGTATCAGCCGAAGGCGTAACGTCAGAGATAAGGGAATAGGGAACGGGTGAACAACTGGGGGTTGATTCGTTGGCGGCGGTGAGGAATAATGGGAAGCCGGGATTCACAGGGAGGCAAACATGGAACGAATCAAGAAGGTTGGACTGGCAATGCTGGCGCTGGGAGTGGCGTTCACGCTGGGGTGCGAGGGTGGCAGACACTCGCAAAAGGAGATTTTCTACCTGATATCGGCCAATTCGGCGCTGCCCTACTGGCAGACGGCGGCGGCCGGCTTCAAGGCGGCGGGAGCGCAGTACAAGGTGACGACCCGGGTGGCGGGACCTGAGGGTTACGACGCACAGGCTGAGCTGGCCGCGCTGCAAAAGGCGGTTGCGGTGCATCCGGCGGGCATACTGATCTCGGTGGCCGACGCCAAGGTAATACAGCCGGCGATTGACGCGGCCATTGACGCGGGGATACCGGTGATCACCATGGATTCCGACGCCGTGGACAGCCACCGTCTGTACTTTATCGGGACCAACAACCTGGAGGCGGGACGGCTGGGCGGCCGGCGGGTGGCGGAGAAGCTGGGCGGCAAAGGCAGAGTGGTCTTTTTCACCATTGCCGGGCAGCCCAACACGGAGGAGCGGCTGAAGGGATTCAAAGACGCATTCAGCAGCCGGCCGGAGATGAAGATTGCGGAAGTGGTGGACATCAAGGATGATCTGCGTTCGGCGTTTGACAAGACGATGGCGTTCACGGCTCTGACCGGAGCGCAGAAGATTGACGCCTTTGTGTGCCTGGAGTCCGCGTCGGGCAAGGTGGTGGCCGACGCGATTGTGCGGTCCGGGGCGACCAACCGGCTGCTGGTGGCATGGGACGTGAGTCAGGATACGCTGGACGCGATCAAGGCCGGCACGATTGACGCGACGATTGCACAAAAGCCCTACACCATGGCCTACATCGGGCTGAAGGGCCTGGACGAGATCTTCCACGCGCCACCCAAGCAACTGAACAAGAATTACGCGACCGACACCTTCTCGACGTATCCGGTGTTTGTGGATACCGGCACTACGCTGGTGGACAAGAGCAACGCGGAACTCTACATTACTCCAGCGGCGAATGATTTGAAGTAGGCGGGCGCGGGAAGGGCCACACTTCAGGCGCTGAGAGGGATGGTGTATTTTGTGGGGGCTCAGAGATGAAATTTGACGAGTTGATGCTGGCGCGGCGGAGCGTGAGGAAGTATCAGTCGAAGGCGGTGGAAGCGGAGAAGCTGCAGGCGCTGATTGAGGCGGTGCGGATGGCGCCGTCGGCCAGCAATACGCAGCCATGGAAGCTGATTCTGGTGGATGATGCGGCGGTGAAGGAGCAAGTGGCCAGGGCGACCTTCAGCAAGACCTTTTCGTTTAATCAGTTTGCAATGGAAGCGCCGGTGATCGCCGTGCTGACGGTGGAAAAACATTCGGTGCTGACGCAGGTGGTTGGCTGGCTGAAGACGCGGCCGTTTTATCTGGTGGATATCGGGATTGCCGCCGCGCATTTTTGCCTGCAGGCCACGGATCTGGGGCTGGGAACGTGCATGCTGGGGTGGTTTGACGAGGCGGAGGTCAAGAAGATTTTGAAGATTCCGCGGGCGATCCGCGTGGCGCTGGTGATTACGGTGGGCTACGAGGCGGAGAATCGGCAGCCGCGCCCCAAGGTGCGAAAGCCGGCCGAAGTGATGAGCAGCTGGAATAGATATTAGGGACTAAGGGACTGAGAGACTAGGGAATAGAGATTAGCCACCCCAGCGAGCAGAAATCGCTCCCCTCACCCCAATGAGCAAAGATCACTCCTTGGGGGCCCCGAGTCGCTGGGGCTCCAAGTCACTGCCTACGTTCCGTTGATTCAGAAATTGTATTTGACACTCATCTGAATCTGCCGGGGCGGTTTATTGCCATAGGTATTCTCCGAAAGAATGGCGCCGAAATGTTCTGCCGGGCAGCTAAGGTTATTGCTCGGCCCACAGGTGATCAAATTAAGCACGTGATACGGAAGATCAAAGTTGGGGTGGTTGAGTAAATTGAAGAACTCACCGCGCAGCATCAGGCGATGTTCATCGTTTTTGAACGTGAAGCTCTTGGAAAGCGAGAAATCGAGATCGGCAAAGGCAGGTCCGACGAGAGCATTGCGGCCCTCGGTGCCGTGAGCTGGTCCGAATGTATCCTGGACAGGCTCCTCGAAGGCGCATTGGTTGAACCAGTTCTGCGTGGTGCGAATCTGGGTGGGAGCCTGGCATGTGGGATTGGCGGCCACTTGCCCAGGCTTGTTGGGGTTGCCAACCAGATTGGGCCGCTGCGGGTTGCCAAAGGCGGCGGCAGCGGCAGAAGGCGCGCCCGACAGTACGACGGTAAAGGGCGTTCCCGACTGTGCCGTCAGGATTCCACCGGCCTGCCAGTCGCCAAGCAGAACCTTGCGCCAAGCCGAGCCATTCGCCATGAGGCGGTCGAAGGGCAGGCCGTAGATTGCGCTGAATGAGAGGCGGTGGGTGGCGTTGAAGTCCGAGGGGCCATTATCCCCGCGGAGGTTCGTCGAGTCCTGCGGCTGGCCAGAGCCCGCGCTGCCGCCGAAGATGTTGGAGAGATCGTCGATGGAGCGGGACCAGGTGTATGCGCCCAGGAAGGCCAGGCCGTGGCTGACGCGGCGCTCGGTGCGGAACTGCAGGGAGTGATAGGTGCTGGCGGAGGTGGATTCGATGTAGAAGATCGAGGAGAACTGGGCGAAAGGAAAACCGGTTACCGGATCCTGCTGATTGCGATCAATGAAGGTGGCCAAGTGAGTGCCCTTGGAGCCAACGTAGGCCAGGTCGATCATCCAGTTTGGCATCAGCTCGTACTGCAGGTCGAGGTTCCACTGTTGCATGTAGCCGTCACGGAAGTGGAGATCGATCATTTCGCTCTGGGAGGTAGAACCCGGCTGGTTGAGAATGTCCTGGATGGGGCAGAGGGAATAAGCGAGACCATCCAAACAGTTGCCCGTCTGAGGATGGTAGGCCACATCGTAGAAAGGCGGGTTGGCGCGGGGAAAGACGTTGATCTGGCCAATGGCCAGGTCATAGAAGATGCCGTAGGCGGAGCGGACCACGAAGCGCTCGGACTTCATGGGCCGCCAGGCAATGCCGATGCGGGGAGCAATGTCCCGGCCAGTTGAGTAGTAAGCGGCGCGGGGGATTCCATCTGTCCCGGCCTGCGTGTATTGAGGAGTGACCGTGTAATGGGGGTAAGGGTAAGGAATGCAAGTGGTTTCCGGGCACGGCGTGAGCACGGGAACGCTGAATTGGTTGTGCGCTTCGACCGGCGGGCTGTTGAACTCATAGCGCAGACCGACGTTGAGCAGGAAGCGGGGGACGACGTGGATGTCGTCCTGGACGTAGGCGCTGATGCCGTGGCTCAAGAGGTCGCTGTTGGTGGTGCCGCTGGGGGCAATCGCATAATCGGGAACGCCGATGAGCAACTGGGCAAGGATACAAGCGCCGATGTCAATTTTAGGACCGGTGGGATAGAGGGAATTGCCATTACAGGGTGGCAGACCGAAAGAGTTCACAATACCAAACATGGTCTGAGCCTCGAAAAACCAATCACCGCGGGCCTCGTAGTCAATGTAGTTGCCGATCTGGATGCGGCGGAAATCGGCCCCGATCTTGAACTGGTTTTGACGTACCGTCCAGGCCAGATTGTCGGAGACCTGGTAGGTGTTGTCGCGGCGGTTCTCCGGATACTGAATGGTGGCGCCGATGCCGTCGAAGTTCATTGAGCAGCCATTAATGACACCGCACTGCTGGGATGTCAGATTAGCGCTCAGATTGATATTGGGCGCGCCCAGGTCGATGGGATTGGTGAGAGCGTCAGGAAAACCGAGCTGGGATTCGATGTTTTCTCCGTGGTTCTGCTGGAGGAAGGTGGCAGCCATGCGCGTAAAGCCTAGTCGGAGCTCGTTGACCAAGCTGGAGCGGAAGACGCGGGTCCATTCGACGCCCGCGTTCTGGCCGAAGATGGAAGTGTCGCTGCCGTATCCGGGCAGGGAGGTAAAGGCATTGACCTGATCGAAGGGATCGAAGCGGTTCTCGTCCGTGAGTGAGTAGTGAAACGAGATACGGTTGCCGGGGGTGGCTTGCTCATCCACCTTGACGGAGATCAGGTTCAGCGATTCGTCGATGACGGGAGCGGAAAGATATGTATTGGATGTGGTTAAATCAGAGCCGACATTGGCGGCGGGGTAAAGATTCTTCACACTCTGGCCGCTGGCCAGGCCGTTGACGCACGGACCGGCAGCCGCCGGGCAGGGCATATACGTGGTAATTATTCCCGCCAATGCTTCGGCCGCCTGCCATTGATCCACCGAGGGTATATTCGCCTCCTTGGTCACCGCCTGGCGCAGGCGGAGCTGCTCGTCGGAGAAGAAGAAGAAGGTCTTGTTCTTACGAAGGGGCCCTCCAAGCGTGCCGCCGAACTGATTGCGGTCGAATCTCGGAATATTCCCGCAGGTGCCCGGCACCGAGCTGGAGGTGCAGGCGGGGAGATCGAAGTAGTTCTTGGCATCCATGGTTCGGTTGCGCAGGAACTCGAAGAGGCCACCATGGAAGGCGTTGGTTCCGCTCCTAAGCACCATGTTGACCTGGGCGCCGCCGCCGTGACCGAACTCGGCCGAGTAATCGCCCGACTGGACTTTAAACTCCTGAATGGCGTCGATGGAGGGCAGCGCGACGTACTGGTTCAGGTAAGGATCGTTGTTGTCTACGCCGTCGAGCATAAAGTTGTTGGACTGGTCGCGGGCGCCGTTGACATTGAGGGAGCCTCCCTGCGTGGAGTTCTCGGAGCCCTGAGTCGGTAACTGTGCGCCGGGCACCAGCAAGGCGAAGGACAGGAAGTTGCGCTGGTTGAGAGGCAGGTCCTGGACGAGGTGTTCGTTTACCACCTGGCCGAGTGTCGAGGTGTCGGTTTGCACAATAGGAGGAGTGTCGGTGACGCGCACCTCCTCAGTGATTGCGCCCACACGCAGCGCAAAATCGACGCGCACCGTCTGATCCACATCCACGTTGACTCCGTGGAGGACGCTCCTGCGGAAGCCCTCGTGCTCGACGGCGACGCGATAGCGGCCAATGGGGAGCAGCGCAACGGTATAGTCGCCGCCGTCATTGGTCTGCGCAGTGCGGGCGGCGTTGGTTTCCTCGTTGGTGACGATTACACGCGCCTTTGGAATGACGGCACCGGAAGGGTCTTTGATTGTGCCGGTGATGGTCCCGGTGGGACCGCTGGCAAAAAGAGACGAAGCAAACAGAAACAACAGCAGGGAAACGCGGTACAACCATCGACTTGCCATGTGGTTCTCCTTTAGCCTCAAATCCACAGTGTTAGCAGACAGTTAAGTGCGGGAAACTACCAAGTATAGACGAGAAAATGAAAAATATGCCACACTTAAAACTCTCCGCCGCAAATACTTGAATCTACTGTTGATAATCTGACCTGATTTGCCACTCGGCCACCGTGAAGTTCAATACGGTATTGGAGTGAGCGGCGGAGGCGCGTGGTGATGGATTGAGATTGCCAGCCGGAGCAGCCTCGAGGGGCGGCGTTGTACCGGTGGATGCGGCCATCTGCGCAGCAGAAAAGGCAAGGATTACGGCGAGGGCCAGAAGTGTTGCAGCTCATTTCATAATCACCTTTCTGCTTGCGAGTGCCGGGATAAGCGGCTATGGAGTGAGCAATATTGCACACAACAGTGACATACAAATCGACAATATGCGATTGAAAAATAAAGAGATATTGAACGTGTAGGGGTGCGGGACCAGGGGAAAATATGTTTATAGAGATTGCATTATATAATCTTGACAGCAACTCACTCAATGTGGCATTCTAAGAGTGTCAGAAATTCTCTCAAGACAGGCAGGTAAACAACCATGGCAAAGATTATTGGCATCGATCTGGGAACCACGAATTCTTGCGTTGCGGTTCTGGAGGGCGGCGATCCCAAGGTCATCCCCAACGAGGAGGGGTCGAGGACCACTCCGTCGGTGGTGGGCTTCACCAAAAGCGGCGAGCGGCTGGTGGGTCAGGTGGCCAAGCGGCAGGCCATCACCAACCCGGCGAACACGATTTATTCGATCAAACGCTTCATGGGACGTCGCTACAACGAAGTGAGCGACGAGATGAAGATGGTGCCCTTCAAGGTGATTGCGCAGGGCGACCATGTGGGCGTGATGGCGCAAGGCAAGGAGTACACCCCGCCGGAGATTTCGGCGATGATTCTGCAAAAGCTGAAGGCCTCGGCGGAAGCTTACCTGGGCGAGAAGGTCACCGAGGCGGTGATCACCGTGCCGGCGTACTTCAACGACGCGCAGCGGCAGGCGACCAAGGATGCGGGCAAGATTGCCGGGCTGGACGTGAAGCGCATTGTGAACGAGCCGACGGCGGCGGCGCTGGC
>JBEKOC010000015.1:0-103198 GCA_049522175.1 Occallatibacter sp.
CAGACGAGCCGGGGCGAGCGCGCCTACGACATTTACTCCCGTCTGCTGCGCGACAACATCATCTTTCTGGGCACGCCCATCAGCGACGATATCGCCAATCTCGTCGTGGCGCAGTTGCTCTTTCTCTCCGGCGAGGACCCGGAGAAGGACGTGCATCTGTACATCAACTCCCCCGGCGGCTCCATCACCGCGGGCCTGGCCATTTACGACACCATGCAGTTCATCAAGAACAAGGTGGAGACCATCTGCATCGGCCAGGCGGCCTCGATGGGCGCGTTTCTGCTGCTGGCCGGCACAAAAGGCAAGCGTTTTGCCCTGCCCAACTCGCGCATTCTCATCCATCAGCCGACCATGGGCGGCCTCAGCGGACAGGCCACGGACATCGACATTCATGCCCGCGAGATTCTGCGCATCCGCGAGATTACCAACAATCTGATCGCCAGGCACACCGGCCAGCCCCTGGACCGTATCGAGCGCGACGTCGAGCGGGACTTCATTATGAACGCGGAGCAGGCCAAGGAATACGGCATTGTCGATGAAATCATCGACCGGCCGAGAACGTAAACGCTAACTAGGCTATACTCGTCCAAAGGGAGCTGGTAGATGAAAATGCGCACGGGACCCGAAGAAGCGCTGCGCTGTTCGTTCTGTCACAAGTCACAGGACGCCGTGGCTAAGCTGATCTCGTCGCCTAGCGACTACCCTCGCGCCTACATCTGCGATGAGTGCGTGGCCGTCTGTAATTCGATTCTCGAGGACGACCGCAGCGGCGGCGGAGAAACCCCCGTTGCGGCCAACGTCGCCGGACACCTGCCCAAGCCGCAGGAAGTTAAAAGCTTTCTTGACGACTACGTGATCGGCCAGGACCAGACCAAGAAGAAGCTCGCCGTGGCCGTTTACAACCACTACAAGCGCATCCAGATGAACAAGATGCGCAACAACGATGTCGAGCTGACCAAGTCCAACATCCTGCTCATCGGACCCACCGGCTCGGGAAAAACGCTGCTCGCCCATACACTGGCCAAGATGCTCGACGTGCCCTTCGCCATCGTGGATGCCACCACCCTCACCGAGGCCGGTTACGTGGGCGAGGATGTGGAAAACATCATCCTCAAGCTCCTCCAGGCTGCCGACGGCGACGTGAACCGCGCTCAGCAGGGCATTATCTACATCGACGAAATCGACAAGATCGGCCGCAAGGACGAGAACCCCTCCATCACCCGCGACGTGAGCGGCGAGGGCGTGCAGCAGGCGCTGCTCAAGATTCTGGAAGGCACGGTGGCCAACGTGCCGCCGCAGGGCGGGCGCAAGCATCCCCACCAGGAGTTCACCGCCGTCGATACCACCAACATCTTGTTCATCTGCGGCGGAGCCTTTGTCGGCCTGGAGCGCGTGGTGGGCCGCCGCGTGGGCCAGAAGGCGATGGGCTTCAAGTCGGTAGACGCCGAGGCCGATGCCGCCACCACCCGTTCCCATCGCGACACCGAGCTGCTGCGCAAGACCGAGCCGCAGGACCTCATCAAGTACGGCCTGATTCCCGAGTTTGTCGGCCGCCTGCCCGTCGTCGGCGTCCTCGACGAGCTGGACGAAGCGGCGCTGATCGAGATTCTCTCCAAGCCCCGCAACGCCATCCTCAAGCAGTACCAGCGCCTCTTCGAATTCGAAAATGTCCGCCTGCACTTCTCCGTGGAGGCCACCGCCGCCATCGCCCGCGAAGCTTTGTCTCGCAAGATCGGCGCGCGCGGTTTGCGCATGATCCTCGAAGAGCTGATGCTCGACCTGATGTTCCACCTGCCCAACAACAAGCGCGTCCGCGACATCGAAATCACCAGCGACATGGTCGAGCGCAAGGATCTCTCCCTCTGCCTGCTGGAAAAAGCGGGCTGAAGAAATCAACTCCTCTGTTAAATTGAAAACCCCAGGCCTCGATTTTGAGATCTGGGGTTTTTCAGTTACTGGACATCAAAGAAAATCCGGACGCCCCACCTTCGCGGTGTCTTTGTTTTTGCCGCTAAGGTGGGATACTAATCATTGCGGTAACCGTCGCCCTTAAGTATTCTCCTGCACCTTCAGCACCAGGCAGGTCACCGTCTGCTCGCCGGCCAGCAGCATCTGATGGGGCAAGCCCGCCGGCACGTGCGCCACATCGCCCGCCCGCAGCTCCTGCCGTGTGCCGCCCTCTACTGAATTCCCGCGCGTCTCTCCCGGCTTCGTCAACCGCGCGCCCGCCACCGTGCCGCCAGTCACCAGTGTGGCCCGTCCCTCCAGCACATAGAAAATATCGGCAAAGTTCTCATGAATCTCGGCCTCGCCGTCACGGCTGCGAAACGAGAGCATGGCGCTGTGCCGCGGATATTCCTTCAGCGTCTCGCCTGCCGAGCCGTCGCCCTGCCTGGCCAGCTTGTGCAGGTACGCCGCCCGCTCCAATAAAACGGCTGAAGTCCAGTGATCCAGATGCAGTGCAGGTTTCTTTCCGCCAGCCCGCGTTTTCGACGCCGGCACAACATCCTTCTCCGCCGGAAGCAATTCCTTCAAAATTTCCTGTGCGATCTTTTCCATAATGCCTCCAGTTTACGCCATAGAAATCTTTAAATAAGTCAGAGTTTTGAAAGGGCACGACTTTACAGCTTGCGGAAAAATGCAAAGGGTGGAGCAAGAAGCGTCAGGGCACGACTTCAGTCGTGCCGCAATATGCCCAATAAAACTGAGGGCTTTAGCCCCTGAGGGAATGCGGGTTCGCAACAGGGGCATATTCAGAGCTTCTCTTAGTCACCGCTCACCATATCTCACCCCAGCCCTGCCAGCTTCCGCGCCCGCTTAAAAACCTCCAGCAGCATGGGCCGGGTCAGCTTGCCGGTGTTGGTGTTTTGCTGCGAGGGATGATAGCTGGCAATCACCTTCAATCCATTCGGCAACGCAAACTCCGCGCCATGGGCGAAAATCATGCCTTTGCGCGAAGTGATCTGGCCCGTTCGCCGCGCGTGGGCTAAAAATCCGTCGAAGGCGATCTTGCCCAGGCAGACCACCACGCGCAGATTCTTGAGCAGGCCGATTTCCTCATCAAGAAACGGCGCACAGTTGCGCTGCTCCTCGGGCGAGGGCTTGTTGGCCGGCGGAGCGCAGCGAACCAGCGCGCTGATCCACAAATCCGTGAGCTTCATGCCGTCGTCGCGGCTGACGGCCCTGGCCTGCGAGGCAAAGCCGGCCTCATGCAACACAGGGTAGAAAAAATATCCTGACCCGTCGCCGGTAAAAATCCTTCCCGTCCGATTGGAGCCGTGCGCGCCCGGCGCCAGTCCCAGCGCCATCACCCGCGCCCGCGGGTCGCCGAACGATGGCACGGGCTTGCCCCAGTATTCGCAGTCCAGGTAAGCGCGGCGGCGGACGCGCGCCACCTCGGCACAGTATGCGCGCAGCCGCTTGCAGCGCTTGCAGGCAACGATGCGGGCATTCAAATCTTCCAGCGAAGAGCGAACAGCGGTCATGCTGAGATTCTAGGCCATGAATGTGTTATATTTTACTTGCTTTCCTGCGAACACTGGAGCAATTCAGCGATGCCGCCCCCGGCAAATCCCGAGTTTTTGCGCCGCGCCATTGCGCTGGCCACCGAGAACGTGCTGCGCGGCGCGGGCGGGCCGTTTGGCGCTGTCATCGTGCGCGACGGCCGCATCGTGGGCGAGGGGGTCAACACGGTGACCGCAGCGAACGACCCCACGGCGCACGCTGAAGTGAACGCCATTCGCGCGGCCTCCAAGACTCTGGGAACCTTTTCGCTGGCCGGATGCCAGCTCTACTCCAGTTGCGAGCCATGCCCTATGTGCCTGGCTGCGGCCTACTGGGCGCGGATTGACGGCCTCTGCTACGGGGCCAGCGCCGCCGATGCCGCCCGCGCCGGCTTTGATGACGCCTACCTCTACGATGAGCTGCGCAAAGACCAGGGCGAACGCAAGCTCCCCGCCACGCAACTGCTGGGCGACGAAGCATGGGCCAGCTTCGATGCCTGGATCGCCTCGCCGAACAAAACCGCGTACTGACTCTATGCCGTTGTCGTAGCGGCTGAAACGGTCATGTTCCCTGGACAGGCCCGCAACAGCCTCAAAAGTATTGCATTGACCGGTTGCGGTCAATTTGTGCTATGCTTTCAGGCAATCTGATCTTTCTCAAATCAGATAAGAGGTGTTTATGAGCGAAAAAGAATTGGCCTCTAAGATGGATGAGGCGCTCGCGCACGTCGATCCCAACCGGCGTAAGTTCCTGGGAATCCTGCTTGCCGGGGTTGCGGCAGCTCCGCTGCTTACGTCAGCGTCCCTGGCTGCAGAGGATAAGACCGCAGCCCAGCAAGGCAAGGTGTTCCCCAAGACTGAGACTACGGTCAAAGGGAACACGGCGCTCAAAAACAACAGCGCCATCAAGAACGACGCCACGATCAAAAACAATAACAGCGCGATCAAGAACACTAACAGCTCCATCAAGCTCTCCAACGCCGGCGAGCACAAGAACAGCAGCGCAACTCCGGCATGGATCAAAGGCGAAACCAAGCCGCCAAAAAGCGAAACCACGGCGATCAAAGGCGAAACCAAACCTGTCCAACACTGATCCGCATCTGTATGCCATCCACCCAGGGTGGCATACAGGTGTCTACCCATATAATGCCTGTTAGCATCCATGGCTAATCCCGTCATCAACCCCGACGTCGGGCTATCGCCGGTCGATAACGGCTATCTGGCGTACGATTCCGTCCACGATTGTGTGCATGAACTGAACGCGATGGGCGCTCTAATCGCCGAATTGTGCGATGGCACCCGGAGCGTGGAGGAGATCCGGACATTGGCCGGGCCACTGATGCCCGAGGGCCAGGCCGCCGGAATCGATGGCTGGATTGGCGCGGGAATTGAGGCCGGCCTGCTGGTCTGGGGCGATGGCACGACGGTCCGACCCCGCGAACTGACTGCCGAGGAGTTAATCGGCCTGGCTGACAAACTCCGCGAAAACGGCATGAGCGAGACCTACTTTCTATGCCTGAAGCGAGTGACGGAGCTGACGCCGGAGAATTCGGACACGTGGCATGCACTGGGTTTTGCGGCGCAGGCCGTGGGACGGCGCGATGAGGCGCGGGATGCGTTTGCGAATTATCTCGAAGCCCGGCCCGGAGACGCTTCGATTCGCCAGATTCTGACGGCATTGAAGGATGAAGCGCCGCCTCCGCGCGCCTCCGATGAGTGTATTTTGCAAATCTTCAACGACTTTTCCTCGCACTATGACACCAAGATGCGCGACAACTTGAGTTACCAGGCTCCGGAGCGGCTCCAGGATTTAATACGAGCTGAGATCGGCGATGCAGCGGGCCTGGAAATTCTCGATATTGGCTGCGGAACAGGGCTGGCGGGCGTGTGCTTCAAAGACCGTGCGGCGTGCCTGGTGGGGATCGATCTCTCTCCGGAGATGATTGAGGTTGCGCGGGAGCGCGACATCTATGACCAACTGGAGATTGCCGAGATCACTGAATGGCTCGACCAGACCGAAGGCCAGTTCGATCTGATTGTCGCCTGCGATTGCCTGGTCTATTTCGGCGATCTTCAGCCGGTGACGGCGTCGGCGGCCCGGCGGCTCAAGCCGGGCGGATGGTTTGCATTCACGACGGAACGCGGCGAGAAATACCCGTTTCATCTCGCGGATTCAGGGCGCTATACGCATCATCCCGATCACGTGCGCGCGATTGCGGCAAGCGCCGGGCTGACAGTCGTCCGGCTGGACGAAGGATTCCTGCGGACGGAGCGCGGCGTGGAAGTGACGGGCCTGCTGGCGCTGCTGAGGAAAGCGGGCGGCGCTTGATTTAGATATAAACTCAGCCAGCTGGCTCTTCCGGGGGATTATGCGGCTCCTCCGATTCAATGGAAAAAGCGCACTGCGATGCGGAGGCCCGGAATAATTGCCGGATCCATATGGCAGCGATAACCCACCAGAGAGCCGCTATGACCCACAGTGAATCCATTGGCGGGCGATGGCGAATGAGACGAATGATCGGCCCTGCCGTATACAGCACGGCAACCCCCAGGAAGAGAGCAGAAAACAAAATTCTTTGCCATAATGGCTTAGGCTTTGCACAACTGGCGCGTGCCTTGGCTAGCTCCTCCTGGGAAGGCAGAAAACTACCCGTCTTTAGCTTACGCTGGATAGTTTTGAAGAAGAACCAGGCAGGGAGAGCGAGGATAGCGGCGGCAAGAAGCAAGGGCACGATCATCAATTGTTGCGAAAACAGGTCTCTGCAACCACATGTATTTCTCAGGATTACCACCAGAATCGTCAATCCCAGTCCAAGAAAGAGCGCAATAAAACTCAAAGGAAGGATCCAGTATTTGGCTTGTGGCCCGAGGGGCTTGCCCGCTCCCATCTTGCTCCGGTACTCGGCCATCTTTGCCATCCGCTCAGCTGACGACAGCAGAAAGTGGCCTGTTTTGAATTTTCGCCGGAGTGGCGACACCACGAGCCAAATGGTACATAACATCAGAATGCCGGAGAGCGTGAAGAGCGGAATCCGAAGCCACAACAACTGATCTGTAAACGCCAGAGCATCCTTTGCCAGCCGTACAGAAAAGTAGGCCAAAACCGCCGGTAGAAGGATCATAAAAAAGTATGCCATCAGGCGTTGCTGAAACGAATACTCCTTCGTCACATGCTGCTTGCCTGTCTCTGTCATTGCGTCATCCTCGGCAAAATCTCCGCGCCTTCATCATAACTCACCGCAATGTCCACTCCAACCGCGCATCGAACTGGCGATTGAAGCGAATGAGCGCGATCCACTGGCCGTGGTCTTGCTGCTGCCAAACCAGGTCGCCGTGAAGTGTGCGGGCAATCTCCTCCGGCGGCAGATCGTGGTGCAGACCGAAGTAGCGCTCATCGGCCGCGCGGCTCCTCGCACCCAGAGTGAAAAATGATGAATGAGGATCGTACTTGGTCGAGAAAACCAGGGCGGCGGAGTACTTTTCCGGCTCCTCGGCGGCGCGGGCGAGTCCAGCGGCGGTGAAGTCCGAGACAAGATAGACGGCGTAGGGTTGGCTGAGATAGCCCAGCTCGGGGCGGGAGAGCTCGTCACTCAGCGGCCATGCGGAGAGCACGGTGGCGTCGGGATAGCATGCGTTAAGCTGCCGGATGCCGGCCTGGTGAAGGCGGATGATGCGCGCGTAGGTCAGATTGTCTTCCGGGGCAAAACCGTAAGGCGGATTGATAAAGATTCCCAGGATAAAGACCGCAGCGGACAAGCCAGCCAGCGCCTGCCAGTAAGAAACGCGGCGATACAAGGTGGTGACGGCCACCAGCAGCACCAGCGGATAGAGGGGCAGCAGGTAGCGGGTGAGCAGCGCGCCGCCCAGCAAGCTGTAGAGTATGACATTGACCAGCAGCAAAAGAAAAACGCGGCTCAGCACGGAAGCAGCGATGCCAGCGCGTGCCTCACTGTTGCCTTCTGAGCTGTCGGCTGATCTCTGATCTCTGTCTGCAATGGGACGCGGCGAGAGTAGCAGGGCGGCGATGGCCAGGCCGACGGGCACAAAAAGGTTCATGTGCGCGGTGAGATGGAGGCCGCGGTGCTCCAGCGCGGCCAGGATGCGCGGGAGCGTGATGTTGGACTGGGCGTTGTAACGCAGCCACTCGGGGTTGCCGAAGAGGAAGCCGGTCTTCAGGTAGTGGAAGCCGAACCAGGCGGCCAGCGGCAGCACGCAACTTGAGAGCCACGCGGCCTGACGCCACAGCCGGATGCGCGCCATTCCCGTCGCGCGGAGGCTTTCCACCAGGCTGACGGCAGCCAGGGTGAGCGGGAAGACGATGGCCGTTTCCTTGGAGAGCGCGGCCAGGGCAAACCAGAAAGCGGCGGCCCAGGGCTTGCTGGGCGAATCCAGTGTGTGCGCGGGCAAAGTGTAGACCAATCCCCACAAGATGCAGGCGGAGGCAAAGATGTCGGCGTGGGCCAGCGTGCTTTGGGCAAACCAGATGGGATAAAGACCGGTCAGCGCGACGGTCCAATAGGCGACGGCGGGCACGCTGGTCAGGCGCAGAGCCAGCCTCCAAACCGCCGTCAGGCCAAGCGCGGCGACAGCGAGCACGGCCAGGCGCGTGACCAACGGGCAGAAGCCGAAGACCTTCCACCACAGCGCCAGATAGATGCTGGGCAGCGGCGGATGGGCGATGTTCATCGTGGTCAGGGGTATCAGCGAACCGGTGCGGAAGAAGTCCCATGCCGCGGGAATGTAGTAGCCGGCCTCGTCCCAGTAATATGGCAGGCGGAGCAGGGTGAAGTGGCTGACGCAGAGCGCCGCCAAGAGTCCCGAAAAAATCTTCCAGGCAGACAGGGGCGCGCCCGGCCGCGGTGAAATGAGATTTTTCCAGCGCAAAGCAATCGCTCCTGATACAGAAGACTGGTTGGGATTTGTGGCGCCCCACCCTTTTCGTAAAAGGCGCAGGTAGGATGGGACGCCCACTGTTCTCTAGTCCCTAATCCCTAGTCCCTAGTCCCTAGTTGACCGGACCCTGCGGGAAGTTGTGGCCGTGCGGCTCAAGGTTGAGCGCGCCAAAGGCCTGCTCGTACTGCGCAAGATGCTGCCCCAGCATGTTGCACAGGGCCTTGGCCTGCTGCGGGCTCAGGTAGATCGCGCTGTGGTTGCGGATGGTGATCTGGTCAGGGGCCTCGGGGGAGGCCAGGCCGAAGACCAGTTGAAAATCCCAGACGCTGGCGCGGATCTGCACGCTGTTGGCGTAGGACTCGCGGTAGTCGGAGCTCTGGACGAGGTTCATTTGAGGTTGCTGCGCGGATGGACTCATGGTTTCTCCAGATTACCCCGGCGGGGGTGGGATGGGTCGAGGGCCGGTTGGCCAGGTGGAAATTTTGGTGCGAAAGGGGGGACTCGAACCCCCATGGATTGCTCCGCCAGATCCTAAGTCTGGTGCGTCTGCCAATTCCGCCACTTTCGCGTGTGCGAGGCCTGATCCCATTTTAGCCCGAAATGCTTCCTGGCTAAGAATTAGGTAATGGGTCAGTTTGAAGGGTACGGGCGGGTGTGCCGGTCATCAATCCGTGGGAATGTTCAAGGACGGCTGTCTCAGATCCAAAAATCCGCTTGTGGGGAACTTGTCAGGGGTATACTGCTTGCTATGAAAATCGTCAGCCTCACTCTCGTTTTATTGCTTGCGGCGCTACAGAGTTCATTTGGCCAGAACCATCCTGCGGCGGCGCAAGAGAATCCCGCAACTGTTTCGCTATTGCCCAACGGCGACTATATGGGGATCCAGAAAATGGAGAGCCCGACTCCTCAAGATAAAAAAACGAAATGGTTTTACGAAAACACGCTGCTGATCAGAAACGGTGAGGCCATATTGGACATGGTGCCTTTCAGCATCAAGCACAAGATAAAGGAATATTCGGCATCGGATGGCGGGTTCATGACCTATCGTGGACATTTCTTTCAGAAAAGCAGCCAACTCTTTGTGTCGCTGCGCCTTTTCAAAAGCGATTACATCGGTTTCCCGGTAGGTGGTTGCGAGCCGTACAGCAGAATCTATAGCTCTCCTGTGAAACTTGTAACAGATAAGATCGAAATACAAGGCGTTCTTTTTGAACCCAGGCAATTGGACAAAAAAGTACTCGAGCGACTGCAACTTGAGCTGAGTAAAGAGCCTATGGAATACACGGGCGAACATCCGTACAACCAGAAGTATCGCTCCGTGCCTTGTCAGTGAAGGCCTGTGCCTGACTAGTGCCGCGGCCTATGCACGGTGCCCCATCAGTTGTACCGCAAAAGGGCGGGAATCCACGAATCTCATGGCGCGCAAGCGCCGTCTGCCGCACCGCAGGTGCTTGCAGATAATTAACCTCCCTTGGCGCACACTGTACTAAGGTTCGGGTGGAAAAAGAGGTCAAGTCATGGTCGAGTGCCGGAAAAATCGAGAGCCAAAGGGACATCCCGGGCTCATCGTCCGGACCGTACCAGAAGGACCCCCCACCCCCCCTATTTACTGTGAAACTGTGAGACTGTGAGGCGAAGGGTACCCCCCTACCCCCCCTTGTTTATTTTCAAACTGTGGATATTTTTTGCAGATTATTTCGCGCTCTGATCTTTTGTTCAACGGAGCAAGACTGCAGGGCTACTGGAATTGGCCTCGGCTGAGGTAGTTTTCTGATCACTGATCACTGTTCACTGTCCTAGCTGAACAAGTCCTTCATCTTCTCGAGCAGGCTGGCGGAGGCGGGCTTGTTTTCGACGGCCAGCGATTCGGCAAGCTGGTTGATCAGCTCACGCTGGGCGCGGTTGAGCTTCTTGGGAATCTCGACCATCACCTTGACGATCAGGTCGCCCGAGCCTCTCTCATTGAGGAATGGCACGCCTTTGCCGCGCACGCGCAGCTCCTTGCCGCTGGGCGTGCCCTCGGGAATCTTGAGGGTGACGTTGCCGCCGATCGAGGGGATTTCGATCTCCGCGCCAAGAGCGGCCTGGGGAAAGCTGATGGGGACAACACAACGCAGGTTGTGGCCGTCGCGCTGGAAGTATTCGTGGGAACGTATGGAGAGGACGACGTAGAGGTCGCCCTTGGGCGCGCCCGCGCGTCCGGCGTCGCCTTCGCCGGCGTAGCGGATGCGGGTTCCGGTCTCAACGCCGGGCGGCACCTTGACGTGAAGCTTGATCTCCCTTGTGACGCGGGTCTCGCCGCGGCAGGTTGTGCAGGGATCGCTGATAAGCTGGCCGGCGCCTCCGCAGGCCGGGCAGGTGCGGGCCACGGAGAAGAAGCCCTGCTGAAAGCGAACCTGTCCGCGGCCCTGGCATTGGCCGCAGGTGGTGGGTCCGCGCCGTGAGGCGCTGCCGCTGCCGTTGCAGGCGGAGCAGGGCTCCTGGCGGCGAATCTTCACATCGGTCTCGTAGCCGAAGATAGCGGCCTCGAAGTCTAGCTGCAAGTCATAGCGCAGGTCGTCGCCGCGCTGCTGGCGCTGAGTGCGGCGCTGACCTCCGCCGCCCATGGAAAACATCTCGCCAAAGAGGTCGCCGAAGATGTCGCTGATGTCCACGCCGGCGCCGAAGGGTCCGCCGAATCCGGGGCCGGCTCCGCTGACGCCGGCGTGACCGTAGCGGTCGTAGGCGGCGCGCTTGTCGGCGTCGCTCAAGACCTGATAGGCCTCGCTGGCCTGCTTGAAGCGCTCCTCGGCGGCATGGTCGCCGGGGTTGCGGTCAGGGTGATACTTGAGCGCCTGCTGGCGGTAGGCGCTCTTCAACTCCTGGTCGCTGGCGTCGCGCGAGACGCCCAGAACCTCGTAATAGTCGGCTTTGCTCACTCTTGGATTCAATCCTATTCGCTTGTCTGTTTGGGGTTGGAGGCCACGCGCACCAGCGCCGGGCGCAGGAGCTTGTCGCGCAGTTTGTAGCCGCGGCGAATCTCTTCGGCGACGTGCTGATCGGGCAGGTCGGGCCGCTCCACCGAGCCCAGCGCTTCATGGTGGCGTGGGTCGAACTTTGCGCCCTCGGCCGGAATCGCCGTCACGTGCAACTGGCGCAGAACGTCTTCCATTTGTTTCACGATCAACTCGACGCCGGAGCGCAGTTGTTCCACCGTTCCGGCGGACTTGAGCGCCATTTCGAAATGGTCCAGCACTGGCAGAAACTTCTCGACGACGTTGCCGACGGCATAGTCGCGGTTGGCGATTTTGTCACGCTCGGCGCGCTTGCGCGCGTTCTCAAACTCGGCCTGCAGGCGGGCCAGCCGGTCGAGCAACTGATCGCGCTCGGCCTTGAGCTGGTCGTACTCCGCGCGGGAGACGGGCGGGGCTTCTTCCGCAACCTGGCCTGTGGCTTGACCCGATTCGGGACCAAGCCCTTGCGCGGGCATTTCGGCCGTGGAATGATCGGCCAGCGAAGCAGCCGCCGCATCCGACAAAGTCAACTCTGTGTCCTGTTCCGGCATCGTTTTATGCGTGCTCCGAAAAATCTTGGTCATTGATTTCCATGATAATTTGCGCGGCTTGCGCCGGTGGCGCAGTTTCAACCAGGCAGCAACGCGGGTTCCGATACGGGCCTGTCCACATTCTCAGCGTCTAATCGGCGGGAACTTCCAGCAGCCGTTCGGAGAGCTGTGCGATGTAGCGCACTGCCTGGATCATCTCCTGGTACTGGATGCGGGTGGGCGCTATAACGGCTACGGTGCCCAGGTTGGAGTTGCCCAGCCGCGCCGGAGCGCCGATCAGCACTAGGTCCTGCATGGCTTGCGATGCTTCGTCCAGACCTTCCTGTCCGAGACCGACCACCACGCGCACCTCCTGTTGACGCCCATCCACGTAAGCGGTGAGCAGCTCCACCAGCCGCTGCTTGGCCTCCAGAGCCAGCAGCATCTGGCGCAGCCGCTCGCGGTCCGCCTCGGCGGCAATCAGGTTGGCCATTCCGTCCACAAAAATCGCCGGTCCGGCCTCATCGCCGGCCAACGCTCCCTTGCGGCAAAGCTCCTCGATCGAGGAAAGCATCTGGCGATAGGCGGCCTGCTCCAGTTCCACGCGCCGGGCCACCTCTGCGCGGATGCGTTCGATGGGCCAGCCGCGGAAGTTCTCGTTGAGATAGCGCGCGGCGGTCTCCAGCTCGACGTGAGTCAGATCGCGGTCCAGCGCCAGTACGCGGTCTTGCACCGCGCCGGCCTGGGTGACGAGCACAGCCAGCACACGACCTTGTGAGAGCCGCGAAAAGTGAATGTGCTCCAGCACCTGGCCCGCGGTAGAGCTGGCCAGCGCAACTCCCAGGCCGCTGGACAGGAGAGCCAGCACGTGCGAGGTGCGCTCCAGATATTCGTTGCTGCTGGTGACGCCGTTGAAGCTCTCCTCGATCTGCTCACGGCGGGCTTCGCTCAGCGGCGAAGAGCCGGACTGCATGGCGTTCAGATTTGTAGTCTGCGCGCCGGCGGCCATGCGGCCCATTTGCATCTCCGGCCGCGTAATCTGCTCGACGTAATAGCGAAAGGCAGCGGCGGTGGGCACGCGGCCTGCCGAGGTGTGCGGCTGCTCCAGCAGGCCTGTCTCGCCCAGCGTGGCCATTACGTTGCGGATGGTGGCCGCGCTCAGGCCCTCCTGGTTGGAGAAATAACGGGCAACAGCCTGCGAGGCTACCGGCTCGCCGGTGGCGATGTACTGCTCGATGATGGCCGTAAGCACCAGCCGCTCCCGCGGACTGACGCGCGCGTCAGGCATCTTCCCCGCTCTCCGTCCAGTCTCGTCCGCCTCCGTCTCCGGAGCTGAACAGGACCGTTTAAACCATTGATTTCTCTGGCATTTACGCCAGAAAAAACGCAAAAATCTCCTCTCTAATTCTAGGCAGAGGCAAGGGTGCTGTCAAGGCGGCGGGCACCTCAGGCCAGGCTCTTATGGCTTAGTTTTTGGCTCGGTGGCCGGCACGCTGGTCATGCCAGGATCGCTCCGTTGTCCTTCCGTCGACGGCTCGTCTCCAGTTAGAATGCGCGACTTTGCCCGAAATATGTGATAGTCCTCGTATGTAATATCGTTCAGCATCGTCATATTGGGTCCGTAGGCTCTGGTTGTTCCAAGGATAGTCAAGTAGGGCTTCAATATTCGCCCTCGCGAAAGGGAGACGCTCCTCGACGGGCAAATATAGGTTTTTCCCCCGATCTCGACCGGGCCGTACTCGACCATGACTTCGGACTGTACAACCGGCAGGTCTGGTTTCAACTCCGCCTCAATCGTTATGCGAAGAATGGCGCCGCTCTCGGGATCGATCATGATTTCTCCGTGATAGCCCGGCTTTAGTTTGAAAACATTCGTTCCGTTGCCCTCTGGAAGGCAGCAGAATGTGATTTCGTAGCTGGAATTCGCCTCCGAAACCGCATAGCGGAAGACGGCGCGAACTCCGCCAGTATCCTTCACCCAGCGGCTCCAGGCAAAAATACTGTGGGATGCCATGGCATTCGGGATTATTGTGCTGAGAATGATGCCGAAGGTGCCCTCAGTATTCATACTCCATTGATCCACTTGAGGGGTCTTACCATTCACGGATGGCACATCGACAACATCGATGCCATTGCGATAAAGCACGGTTGCTCGGGAGTTTCCTGTTTTTTGCAGCGGCCAATCGGGAGGATCATTGTTCTCCGGCAACATATCGCCCTGTTGATATTCCGCATAATGAACGGTAGTCTGCGTAGCAATGAAGTTCGGCAAATTTGGAATAGTTGTTTTCAGATAGTCGATGACCTTTGACATCATGCGCTGCTGCGCGTCCAGATCCGGCGGTGCATCGGCGGCAATCTCTGCCGCGGGAGGATCCAGAAAGGCTGAGAGATCGGCCACAACCACAAGCGCATTCCATGACTTTGCGCCAGGCAATCGTGTCTTCCACGACGCAAGCCGCGCGTTGCTCATCCGCTCGGTCAATTCAAGACCGGAAATTTGACGGGCCGCCTTTGCTTCCGAGGTGTTTTGGGCGGCCGTCAACACCTTCTCCAACTCTTCGACTGTGACAGGCTTGAACAGATGCTGCGCCCCTGCCATGGCAGGCATGCAAATGATAAGCGCAAGGCAGGCGTGTCGCGATAGGCTCATAAGATTCACCTCGCTTGAATCTTCGCGAATTGTCCGGCTCAAGGTTTACACCATTACGGCTGGTTGTAATAGCCGGTGTTGGTGCGGGCAGCCAGACCTGGTTGGCCGACGAGCACTTTCAAATCGTGATATTCGTTGGCGTGATCCGCGCGCGGCGGGTCGAAGGAAAGTGTATAGAAAGCCTGGGCGTCCTGGACACAACGGTTGATCTGGGCTGTCATGTCGTTATCCGGACTGAAAACGGCGCCGCCGGTCTGCACGGCAAGCACCTTCAAGCCCAGGTTGGGAGCGCTTGCATTCAGATCCTTCTTCACCCCATTCAGATACTGTTTATAGAGATACGAGCCCAATGCAGGCATACCCGCGGAAATGCTGTAGACGGAAGTGCGCGCCTCTCGCAGCCTGGTGGAAAGCTGAACAATCACACTGAAGATTTGCTGTTGACCCTGATAAGTGGTCTGAATACGAGGCGAGTCGAGCAGCGGCCAGCCATTTCCGGCCCAGATCAGCAACTTTCTGTCCGGCTTCTTCGCTTCAGCGTCTGCAATATCCGTCATCGTCTTGACCGATCTCTGGAATAGGTCGTTAGCGCCCCCCAAGGTCCCAATCCGATCCACTGAACGCAACATATTGTCGATCTGATCGACCTTCGCGGCCAGCGCGTTGCCATCAACGGAAGGCAGGCGCTGGGCATCCAGACCGTCACCGGTCAACACGAAGAGCGAGACCGGCTGGGCGAGATGACCGTTGTTCTGGCTGAGGAATTTCGCGGCCTCCTGGCGCACAAAGGCAACTTGCTGATGCGTCTCGTTCAGTGCATCGATGACCAGAATGACCTCGACCGGCGGACGGGCTTTATGAGCGGTCTGGTCAACAGGTCGAAAGGAGAGAATCTTCGCTGGCTGGTTGTTGTCCAGCAGCGTGAAGTCCTTGAGTTCAAGTCCGGGGACGGGCTTTCCCGATTTGTCGGTTACTACCACGTCAAGGTGGATGCGGCCCTCCGCAATTCCAGGCGCAGGCGTGGCCGTCGCGGACTGAGAAGCGGACGGCGATGCAACTTCGGACTGTCCCTCGGATGCCGCCGGAGAGGGTTTCTGCTGTGCCCAGAAAAGCGCTGGTACGCAAACAATGAGCGCCAGGCAGGCGCGCTGTGAAAGGCTCATAGAATTTACCTCGCTTGAATCTACGCCAGTTATCTTGCACATAGTCTAACTTCACTTCATCGCGCGTGTAAAACGGACTTAGCTGAATGTGGTTAGAGCCAGAATTGGGCAACGCGTCGCGACATGAAGAGGCGCCGGCAGCTGAATTATAATCGTACTGTAATCGTTGTCTGACGGATTGGTAGGAAACCTCCTGCCGGCACGTTGCGTAGCTGTTGTCAGGCGCTTATTCTCCACGTGTGTTTTTTCCAGCTAAGGTTTTGCGCCGGATACAATGTGACTCAGGAGAATTTACCTCCATGCGTTCTCTACATTCCTCCCCGCTCGTTGCTTTTCTTCTGTCTTTGCTGTTCGCGCTTCCGATGCGGACTCAGCAGGCTGCCAGCCCTCCACTGCCCGAAATTCCTCAGCTCATGAACGAGGTTCACGAACACCAGAAACAGCTTGATAAAGTGCGCGAGAACTACACCTACAGCGTCTCGCGTGTGGTTCAGGAGATCGACGCCAAAGGGCAGGTCAGCAAGACCGAGTCGGAGGAGGCCGAGGTTTTTTTTGTCAATGGACAAGAAATCTCACGGTCGGTCAAAAAAGATGGGAAGCCGCTCACCGATGAGGAACAGAATACGGAGACCGAACATGTGACCCGGCTGGTGGAGAAGGCGGAAAAGACACCGCCGGATCAGCACATGGGAGGCCATGCGATCTCCGTCGGCCGCTTGCTGGAAATCATGGATGTGCGCAATGAACGGCGCGAGAATTATCGCGGCCGGCCGACGATTATCTTTGATTTCGTGGGCCGCAAGGAAGTCCAGACCCATGGCAAGGCCGAGGATGTCTCGAAGGATTTGCAGGGTACGATCTGGATTGATGAAGCCGACCGCCAGGTGGCCCGCATGGAGGCCTCGTTCGACGACAATTTTCACATTGGCGGCGGAATCATCGCCAATGTTCAAAAGGGATCCCGCTTCAACTTCGATCAGGCTCCAGTGAATGGAGAGATCTGGCTGCCCAGCGGCGTCGATGCCACCGTGCAAGTTCGCGTCATGATGCTGAAGACCGTTCGCCGGCACTTTACCGAGCGGGACTATGATTACAAGCGCTTCCACGTGGATGCGCAGCAGGGGAAGGGCGCCAAGATCGTGCCGGAGGATAAACCATAGCCCGTTGGCGGCGCGCGCCGGCGCTTCCGTTAAAGTGAAAGCATGTTTGCCCGCAAACTCTCCATCCAGCGACTCGACAATGCCGGCGACCGGCACGCGTGCCCGATAGGCTGGATCGACAACTTTGCCATGCGCAACTTCACCAACGACCCGGTCTTCGACGACACGCTGCCTGTAGCCGACGGAGTGCTGGAAGCCGGAGTCCGCGTGCCTACGGATCGCCTTCGGCCGGCCATGGAAGACTGGTTTCGCCGCAAAGGCTATCTGAAGCCCGGCGAACGGCTTGAGGTGACGGAGATCGGCGAGGCAGGATTGTGAGCTGAGCCAAGGCTGTACGCCATCCTTAAACGGGTTGTGGGTTGGTTTAGCAAGTGACGCCAGAGGCTTTACCGGCCAGCTTCTCGAAATTCTGAAGCAGGGCCAGGAGAGCTTCGTCGAAGTTGCTGTCGCAGGTCTTTTGCGGGTTGCAAACAGTGATCTGTTAGAGCAGGGTCCAGAGCAGAAAGTGGGTCTTGCGGTCATAGATAAGGAGCCTGAAGGTGGCAGATCCGGGGCTCGCGTCGGATATCTGGAGTTCCAGAACCAGGTCGGCATCGGACGGATCACCCGCCATTTCAAAGAAACAGGAGGCCCGGAGAGCCGCAAATAATTGATTGTAGGCACGATTCGGACCGCCGCTATATGTGGAGGAGGGGGCGCTGGAATTGGAGAGGAAGATTTTTTCGCCGTAGGATGGCCGATGGGACGGGGCCTGGAGGGGAGATGGTGGCCTACTGGGCGATGCCGGAAATCGCTGAAAACAGGGCTGCGCAGGTAAAAAAACGGAGTCCAAAACCGAGACGGCTCAACGGAAGTATCTCCTGAGAACAAAAATACATCGTTCAGGCAGCGCCAGCACGCCGGTATGGCGGCCGCGCAGACAGCAGAGGAGCCTGCCGGGGAGTCTTTTGCGGTTGCCGGACCGCTCGGAAGGTTTCATGGGAGGTCCAGAAAGTTCGGGTTCTGAGGGCACGAAATCGGTTTCCAGGAGCAAAAAAAACACAAAAATTGCACTATTTCCAGTGCAGTTTTTAAGTTATAGGGAGACAAGAACTTATATGGGAAAAGCCCAGAAAAACAGTGCCATTTTGGGCAGTTTTTCCTCGTATTCTTCTCGACAACATGCAGATTAAATAGTGTCGAATTGGTAAAATGGACAGATGGAGAGAAAACGAAAATCTAGCAAACTGAACCCGAAAACATCGCTACGGATCTGGCTGGCGGCGGGAGTTTCCTCTGTATTGCTGGTCGCGGGGGTGTTGGCTATGATCCCGCGGACGGTACAGGCGGATGCCCGGCTTTCCCGGCCGGCGGTTACGGCACCCCCTGTGGTTCCGGTCGTGAGCACAACGCCAGCCTTGGCGCCGCAAAAGACCGCGGAGGTCGAAACAGTCCACGCGCTCCACGGCGTCGCCTCCTGGTATGGCGGCGTATTCAACGGCCGGAAGACGGCCAGTGGAGAACGCTTTGATATGTACGCGATGACCGCCTGCCATCCGACCCTGCCCTTCGGCACGGTGGTGCGGGTGGTGAATCGCCACAACGGCCGCTCGGTGGTGGTGCGCATCACTGACCGCGGCTACCTTTACAGCGGGCGCATCCTGGATTTGTCGTATGGAGCCGCCCAGAAGCTGGATATGATCAAGCCCGGACTTGCCAAGGTTGATCTGGAGGTTATCACCTGGGGCAAGCCCCGCAGCAGCAGCAACTAATCAGCAACCGAAAACATTCAACAACACCGGCCAGCCTACGGGCTGGCCGTTTTCTCTTGAGGAAGGGGTATTGCCGGCTGCTTATTCCACGTTTGCCGCCGAAATCCTGATGCTCATCGTTGGAACTCGCGCCGGGACTTTTATGATGGTTGGCAGTTTAATGATGACCGAGGCCGATTGTAAACTGCCGTTGTAATCCTGCCACGCATTCACGGTGCTGTCGGCTGGCGTTCCATCTCCCAGCAATCCAAATCCAGACCCGGCTACGGTATTTGGGCTGGAGCTGTCCGTCATGGTTCCCTTGAGAACTCCGTCGACGTAAACGGATAAAGTGACCGTAGAGGTTCCCGATGCGACTAGCCCGAGAGTGTGCGTTGCGGTTGCTGAAATTGTTCCGCAGCTTCCGCCGCCCAAGTATTTGAAATTCTTCATCACATAACAATTAGTGTAATTCCCGCTGGATACGGCGCTGAAACCCAGACAATATCCTGAAACGCCGCTCGACACTCTTACACACGCCAGCTTTTCATAGTTGATGGTGGTGCTGGAGGCCGCGACGGTAATCTGCGACGTGTCCGAGGTGGACCCGGTGTAGTAGTAAACGGCGCTGGTGGAGCCGGAGATCTGCGCGCTATCGACGCCGGTGGTGTAGATCGCATTTGTGCCGGCAGCCAACACCCACTTGGAGTTATATGTGGGCAGCAAAGTTCCTGAAGCTCCCGCGAAAACATCAAAGCAACTGCCGCTCCCGGAGGGGCATCCGTTCACGGCTATGTTAATAAGGTAAGCGGCCGAACCTACCGCGCTTTGCAGATAGCCCGTGGCAGTAGCGATGGCCATGACTGTCTCTGAGGCAGAGACGGTAATCGGCGCGCTATACAGGGTCGAACTAGTGGTTGGCGGGGTTCCATTGGTGGTGTAGTAGATTGCCGCACCGGGAGTGGTATCGGAGATGGTCACCGTCTGCGCCGAAGTAAAGACGCCGGCTGCCGGGCTGAAGGTGGGCGTAACCGCGGGCAACCCGCCGCTGTAATCCTGCCATTCGTTCACGGTGCTGTCGGCGGCCGTTCCATCCCCCTCTAATCCAAATCCGGACCCGGCTATAGTATTTGGACTGGAGCTATCCGTGACGGTTCCCTTGAGAACCCCGTCGACGTACACAGATAAGCTGACCGTGGAGGTTCCCGATGCAACCAGCCCCAGAGTGTGCGTTGCGGTTGCCGAGATTGTTCCGCAGCTTCCGCCACCCAGGTACTTGAAATTCTTCATCACATAACATGTGGTGAAATTCCCGCTCGTTACGGCGCTGAACCCCACGCAGTATCCGGCAATGCCACTGGAAACTCTTACACAGGCCAGCTTCTCGTAATTGATGGTGGTGCTGGAGGGCGCAACGGTAATCTGCGAAGTGTCCGAGGTAGACCCGGTGTAGTAATACACGGCGTAGGCATTTCCGGAAACCTGCGCGCTGTTGGAGCCGGTGGTATAGATAGCGTTTGTGCCAGAGGCCAATACCCATTTGGAGTTATAAGTGGGCAGCAGCGTTCCTGAAGCGCCGGTGAAGTTATCCACGCAACTGCCGCTGCCGGCGGGGCAGCCAAAGAAAGGTGAGCTGATGAAGTAAGCTGCCGATCCCACCGGGCTCTGCAAGTATCCGGGCGCCGTGGCGATGGCCTCTACTGTTTCTGAGGCAGAGACGGTGATTGCTCCGGTGTAGAGGGTCGAGCCAGTAGTCGGAGCGGTTCCGCTGGTGGTGTAGTAGATTGTTGCGCCGGGTGCGACGTCGGAAATAGTGACTGTTGGCGCCGAGGTGAATACACCGGCTGAGGGGCTGAAGGTGGGCGCGGGAGCAGGCGAGATGCCGTTGTAATCCTGCCATTCGTCCACGGTGCTGTCGGCTGGCGTTCCATCTCCCTCTAATCCAAATCCGGACCCGGCTATGGTATTGGGGCTGGAGCTATCCGTGAGGGTTCCCTTGAGAACCCCGTCGACGTAGACGGATAAGCTGACCGTGGTAATTCCCGATGCAACCAGCCCGAGAGTGTGGCTTGCGGTTGCCGGAATCGTTCCGCAGCCTCCGCCGCCCAGGTACTTGAAGTTCTTCATCACATAACAGTTGGTGTAATTTCCGCTGGATACAGCGCTGAAACCCACACAATATCCTGAAATGCCGCTCGACACTCTTACACAGACCAGCTTTTCGTAATTGATGGTGGTGCTGGAGGCCGCAACGGTAATCTGCGACGTGTCCGAGGTGGATGCGGAGTAGTAGTAGACGGCGCTGGCGGAGCCGGAGATCTGCGCGCTGTTGGCTCCCGTGGTGTAGATCGCGTTTGTGCCAGAAGCCAATACCCATTTGGAGTTATAAGTGGGCAACAGCGTTCCTGAAGCGCCGGTGAAGTTATCCACGCAACTGCCGCTCCCGGTTGGGCATCCACTGGCGGCCATGTTGATGATGTAAACGGCGGAAGCCGTTGAGCTTTGCAAATAGACGGGAGCCGTGGCGATGGCCTCAATTGTCTCTGAGGCAGAGACGGTAATCGGTGCGCTGTAGACCGTTGAACTTGTGGTCGGCGTGGTTCCGTTAGTGGTGTAGTAAATCGTTGCGCCGGGAGTGGCGCTGGTAATGGCCACCGTCTGCACTAAAGAATAGATTCCCGAGGGCGGCGAGAAGATGGGAGTGGCGGCGGAAGTTTCGATGGTGTAGGTTGCCGAGGTCACGGTGGAGGGCGCATAGCCGCTGACTATGGCGACGGCCTGGATGGTCTCCGTTGCGGATACGGTAATGGCTCCGGTGTACCTGGTAGAGGAAGCGGTTGGCGTGGCTCCATTGGTGGTGTAGTAGATGCTCGCGCCGGCGGCGGCGTCGGTCATTGTGACCTGCTGCGCGGTGGCAAAGGTTCCGGGCGCCAGAGAGAAAAGAGGCGCCGCAACCGACAGAACCCGGACCAGGATCTGCGCTCTGTGCACGTGTCCACCGCCGCTGGCGGTCATGGTAATCGGATAAATTCCGGAGGCCGTGGCGGCGGCAACCTTAAGCGTGAGTACATCCGTGGCGGGCGCACTCAGGGCAAGGGAGGCCGCGGCTGGTGTTACCGTGAGGCCAGTTGGCGCACTGGCGGTGAGAGTGACAGTGCCGTTAAAGCCGTTGATGGGCGCTAGAGCCAGGGTGCTGGTTCCCGACCCGGAGGGAGAGATCTGGATCTCAGCGTTCAGCGTGATAAAGGAGAAATCCGATTGAGCAATGGCGACGTTCACCGCATTGGAGGCGGCAGAGTTGTAATTAATGTCGCCCTGGTAAACAGCAGTGAAAATGTTGGTTCCATTGGCGGCAGCGTAACCGGGAATGGCGAGAGTGGCCGTGCCGCTGCTCAGGTTGACGAAGGCGCTGAAGCTCTGACCGTCGGAGAGGAAGGCGACAGTACCTGTGGGGGTTGGCTTGCCAGAGGGGCCGATGACGGTGGCCGTGAGAGTAAAGTTTTGCCCGGGCGCGGGGCTGGCCGAGCTGGAAGCGAGCACTACGGCGGGGGTGAGCTTGCTGGCCAGCGAAATAATGGTTCCGCCGTTGGCGGCGCTGCCCAGCCAGTTGCTGTCGCCGGGGTAGTAGGCGATGAGGGGCAGAATGCCGGCCGGAACATTGCTGAAGGTGACCACCGCTTCGAGGCTGGCGTTGCCGGTTGTGCCGAAGGGTTGCCAGGGGGCAACGATCGATTGACTGCCCAGAGTTACGGTTACGTTGCCGGTGGGCAGGGTTCCGTAGAGGGAAAGGTAGCCGGTGGTCAGGATGACATCGACGGCCACGCTGGCGCCGGCGGCGACGGAAGAGACCAGCGGCTTGATGGCGAGGCTGGTGCTGCCTGGAATCACGATAAAGGCAGCCGCAGTGGCGGCGGTTGAGGGGTTATAGCTGGGGTCGCCGGAGTAGGACTCGCCGACCGTGTGGCTGCCGGGCGAGAAGACCCCAGTAGACCACTCCGCTACTCCAGCGGCGTTGAGCGTCTGCGTCGATGTGACGGTTGCCGTTCCCAGCTTGTCAGTGAAGGTGACGGTTCCGGTGGCCGGTGTGGGCTCAGTGGAGATGGTGGCATTGACGCTCACCGGCTGCGCATCGAGGAAGATTTGCGCTCCATAAGGCAAGGTGATGCCGGAAGAGAGTGTGTAAAGGTTCAGGTCGTAGGGGTTCCATGCCCAGCCAGTGGTAGTCAGCGTATTGTTTTCCGGAGTGACGGTGACGGTGAACGGCGCCGACTTGCTGGCGGCGTAGGTGCCGTCGCCGCCGTAGACGGCGGTGAGCTGGTAGGTTCCGCCGGGCAGGTTATCCACCGAAGCATAGAAACTGCCCGCGGCCAGAGTGAGGTCGTCGATGGCCGCATAATGGGTAATACCGTCGTTGCCGTTCAGGCTTACGGAGCCGGTGGGCGTGCCGGAGCCCGAAGTGCGAGCCACCGTGCCGCTGACGGTGGCCGTTTTGCCGTGAACCAGGCTTGTGGGACTGACGTTGAGAGTGGTGGTGGTGGGAGTAAACGCCACCGTGCTCCAGTGCTTGATGAGGTTGGCGACATCCACCGAGCCCAGTCCGGTGGCCAGGTCATAGCCGGCGCCGGCGGAGTAGCCGTTTTCAACGTAGTAGCCGCTGGAGTTCGAGGCCGCGGTGCCGGCCACGCAATTGGCCGTGCCGGGATAGCAAAGCACCCGGTTGCCGCCCACGGTCACGTCATGAAAGGCTGTCGGCTGTTTGGCGGCCAGCGGATAGTAGATGAAGTTGGCCTGCCCGGCCCACGTGCCGGTGCTCTGGTTGATGAGGGACTGAATAGCGGCCATGGCCGGAGAGCTGACGGAGGTGCCCCCAACGCCGGTGATGACCACCGCCCCGCTATTGGTGAGATTGGAGCAGTCGCCGGGGCTGGCGCAGATGGGATAGAAGCTGTAGTTGTAGCCATTGGCGGCAAACAGGGAAAGGTCAGGAAGGTCGCGCACCTGGTCAGCGGGAACGCCGGTTCCCGTCTGCCAGGCCGGCTTGGGGTAGCCCGTTGCGACGTTGCTGGGATAGAGCGCGGCGCTCGAGGCTCCTCCTCCGCCGGCCACGATGATTTCGCTGGGTTGAAGTGCCGGATTGCCGCTGTCGTACAGATTGAGGCCGAAGAAGTCGTTCCAGGCCTGCTCGGGGATGGTCTGCTTGAGGGAGACGGTGGGCGAGGTGGTGGAACTCGTGGACCAGTATGTGCTCAACTGCGTGTTGATGGCCGAGGCCGTGCCGTTATAGTTGCTGTAAAAGAAGTCGGTGCCGCCTACGGCGACGTTGTAAGGAGTGGAAGCGAGGCCGTTGACCTGGAGTCCGCCGTAAGCCACCTGCTGCGCGTCGAAGTTGTCGCAACCAGCTGAGCCGCCGTCGCCCGCCGCAACAAAGACTGTCTGGCCCTGCGCCGCGGCCTGCTGCCAGAGGGCGCTCCAAAAGACGTTGCCGCTCTGTCCCAACTCCTGTTCGCACTCGGCGTAGCTGACGCTGATGACTCCGGCCTGATCGTCTTCCACGGCGCGCATCGCAGCCAGCGCGAGGCCGTTGGTGAGCGCCGTGCCGCCCGAGGTGTACAGCAACACGGTGGCGCCGGGCGCAACCGAGCCGGCAATCTCGATGTCCAGATAGGCTTCGATGGCCGCGCTGTTCTGGCCAGGGTCCGCGCCGTCGACCACCACTGTGGGCAGATTGGCAGTCAGTCCGAAGAGGCTTTGGTAGGCCTGAACCAGGCTCAAATCCACATTCGATGCGCTGACGATGGCGATGGACTGCCCCGTGCCAGTGGTTCCGGCCGTGTAGACCGAGTTGATGTCATACTGCATGGCAAAATCGCCCGGCGCCACGACGAAAACCACTCCGCCGCCCTGCGGATACGTCCAAAGCGGCGTGGTCTTGTGGGTTTTGGGGTTGAACTGGGCTTGTCCCAGAACCTGCAGGCGGGGCTGCGGATGAAAGTCGTTCAGAGGCGTCAGGCCGGCGATGACCGGAGCGAGCGCGGCAGGAACCGAGGGATCGGTGACATTGGCCAGGTGTGTTTCGCCGTTCACGTGATAGCCGTGAATCTGCGTCTGAAAGGCCTCGTTCACCTGGCCCGCGGTACCTGAGAATTCGATGGCCAGCCGCCCGGCATGCACCTGGTTGACGGTGAGACCGCGCGACTCCAGCCAGGCGGTGACGGCGGCAACGTCTGAATCGGCAGGTCCGTAGAGGCGGCCAAACTCCGCCGGCTTGAGCCACTGGTGAAAAGTGGGACTGCCCGGAGTATGCGCGGCCTGGATGAAATCGGCAAGCGCCGCATCCTGCTCCGGGGAACGCTGGAGCAAGAGCAGCATCCGTCCGGCAGGCAGGGAATCTTCGACCGCGCCCAGGTCAGTTCCAGACGGACTCAGCGATTGCGTATTGCCATGGAGAACCACGCGCGCGGAGTCATCAACGGCGCCTTGAACGCGCGGCGTGGCGTCGGAAGCCGAGGCAGCAGGCGAGGCTGAACCGCGCGGCGCGGCAAACGCGGCGGCGATAGCCAGGTTCAATGCAATGAACAGAGTGACCCGAATGACGGAACGCAGCAGTTTCATGCGTCTATCATCGGCAGTTTGCGTTTCAGGCTGTAGAGCGAAAACAGAAGTGTATTGCGAGGTTTCCTGAGCGATTGTTCAGGATTAAGCGCGTCTTAAAGTGGGAAAAAGAGCGAATGAAGGATGTGACGGATAAAGCCTGAATTCCTCATGAAATACAGAGTCATCAAAGAGATTTAATCTTCATCAGTTCCTGCGCCACTTCCGCAACGCGCGCGATCGCACCATCGGTTTCGCCCGCATCGCCCGACGGCCGGGTCTTCAGCAGGCCGCGTATCTGTGCTAGATCCTCCATCATGGAGTGGCGCGGCTGGCCGTAAGAAAGCAGAGGCTCGATTGCGCGGACGATATTCTCCGCCGTGAACTCGCTCTGAATCAGCTCTGGCACAACCTGTTTGCCGGCAATCAGATTGGCCATGGCCACGTAAGGCACCTTCACCACCCGCCTGGCGATGGCGTAGGTGAGCGCCGAGACGCGGTAGACGACGACAAAGGGATTGCCCGCGAGCGCCGCCTCCACGGTCGCCGTTCCGCTGGCCACGATGGAGGCGCGGGCGAGATGGAGCGCGACGCGCGCATCGTTAACCAAACAGATAGAGAGGCCGCTGCCGTGCGCCTCAACCAACTGCCGCACTTCTTCCCGCTGCGGCTCATTCAGCGTCGGCGCCAGCGGAAGGATGAATTCGAAGCCGCCCACCAACATTCGCGCAGCGCGCAAAATCTCCGGCAGATGGTCGCGAATCTCGCGGGGACGGCTTCCGGGGAGTAATCCGATCCAGGTTGTTGACGGATCGAGACCATTTTCATCGGCAAACTGCGCATGGCTGACGGCGGGCGGCGGCAGCTCTGCCAGCGGATGGCCGACAAACTCAGCCGGCACGCCCTGCTCCCGGTAGAAGGGCTCCTCGAAGGGAAAGATCACCATCATGCGGTCGACGTACTTGCGGACCAGCTTGATGCGGTGCTTCTTCCAGGCCCACAACTGCGGGCTGACGAAGTAGAGAACTGGAATGCCGAGCCGATGCAACTCTTTGGCCAGACGGAAGTGAATCTCCGGAAAGTCGATGAGCACGGCTACGCTGGGACGCCTGTCTCGGATGGCCTGCTTGAGCTTGCGGAACTCGCCGTAGATGCGCGGCAGGTGTTGGACGACCTCGGTGAGGCCCATGACGGCCATCTCTTCAGAGCGGACGACGCACTCAAGGCCTGCGGCGGCCATGCGCTCGCCGCCCATGCCAAAGAACTGCGCTAACTGGCCGGAGGCGGCAAGCCGCTTTTTGAGGGCGTCGATTACCAGCGCGCCGTAGTGCTCGCCGCTGGCCTCGCCTGCCGAGATGAAGATGCTGTAGGGCATTTTTTCTGGTACGTGCCTCCGGCTTTGTGCTGATGCCATCATAGCGGGTTGGTTGCCGTGGCCGGAATTCACAGTTTCACAGGTTCATGGTTTCACATGGAAAGGCGAACAAACGGTGAATCGGACCCCGGGGGGGGAGGGGTATGCTTTTTGGGTACAAACCGGTAATATCCATCACAGAATGAACGGTTTACAGCGGACATAGATTCGTCACACAAATGAGCAAAAAATCACTCGCAGGTGATATGGCAGGGAATAGAAAAACATCGCGGCTTTGGACCTTGTTCATGCTTAGATTGTGCGCCAAGGGAGGGTAATTATCTGCAAAGGCACCTTTCGACTGCGCTCAAGGCAGGCTCTGCGATGCAGCGGACGGCGCTTGTGCGCCATGGGGATCATAGATTCCCACCCTATGAGATCGATATCGAATCATAGTTGGGGTGCTTGCACAGATTTTGTTTTTTATCCGCTTTTTTACAGGAGATTGTGGTCTATGACCTTGCCGAACTGAACTGTGTTTGGTAGTCTCCCGGCGAGGGAAAGATCATGAAAATTTTATCGGTTATTTTTCAAACATCTGTTTTGATTCTAGGTTTATCCGTTTACGCAACAGCTCAACAGCAAGACTGGAAGACTGTTGTCAATCACAAATTGTCGGGATATGCGCTTACCAAGGTTCCCTTCGATAAAACCACCGTCGAATCTTCGGGATCTAAATTCACCCTGAAACAGGATGGACTCGCTCTTCTAGCGACTTCACCTGGAAGGCGGGCTTTGTTTACGCAGTCCAATATTTACGTTAAGGGCGTCGTTCAGCCTGAGTTTCCGTCGCTCTTGAAAAGCAAGGTTGAAGCAGGTACGGCACGCATCTTCTCGGCGGGCGAGAAGGTTTGGCTTACCAGGGCTTCATTTACCGGCAGAGGCGATGGGTTGGAACTCGAATTGGTCAGCGACTTGATTGATGGCACCCGGTACTGGGGCACGCTTAAGTTTCTTGCGCCGAAGGGGACACAGCCAGATGGAGAAGCTATCTCGGCAGCCATCTCCGAGGTACTTGAGTTGGAGGATACGTCCTCGGGAGGTTTCTGCAGGGCGCTCGTAAAACTGACTTCAACGATTCCCAATGACATGATATCGACGACGATCCTGCCGGGCGCATCTCTGCTTCCGAAGGATTCGGATATCAGGTCGAATGACTGGGAGCACCATACGGAACAACTCATTCTGCCGGGAGATCAGGCAACGCCGATCCTTAAACAAATTGGGGCATGTCTGCCAAAGTACACTTCGGCTCAAGGGATCATAAAAACAGAACACGGCTGGGGCTCTACGCTTCGCAGCACAGATCCTCCCTATGACATAGTGTTAGTATCCACAGCAGTACCCAGCGCCGGCCACACAGTCGTGATTGTGACCTTCCAGCGGTCGGAGGATCCCACAAAACAGAAGCTGGATTTTGCGAAGATCGCATATGTCCGGACCGCATCTGCCACCTGCGGATGGGAGATGGCACCCGAGCAGATTCAATCTCTTGACCGGTTCACAGGAGCGTGGATCAATGAAGAGATTGGCGCGGCAAATCGTCATATTGATGCGGTGGGCAGGCTGGACTTCTGCGACGACCCGAAGGAAAAAGCCAAATACGACAGATTGATACCGAGCATCTACCCGCGCGGGCTGGTTGGAAAGCCGTAGTCTCCCCGGCAATGAACCGATAACCCCAGGACTCGATTTGAGGCCTGGGGTTTTCATCTTCATCAATGTAGAGATCTCAAACCTGTTAAACCCTGCGCCGGACGCGAACGGCAGCGGCTAGTTCGGCGAGCAGGGAGTGGGTTTCCTTCCAGTCGATGCAGGGTCGGTGATGCTTTGGCCGTAGACCAGGGGCTGGCCGCCCATGCCGAAGAACTGCGCCAACTGGCCGGATGCGGCAAGCCGTTTTTTTAGGGCGTCGATTACCAGCGCGCCGTAGTGCTCGCCGCTGGCCTCGCCTGCCGGGATAAAGATCGTGGGTGACATTTTTCATTGCGCTGGAGATCATCATAACGGGTTTGGCGCTGGCGGTATCGTGGATTCCCAGGGTCACACAGCAAGGATGCTCCGTACCCGACATTGTGATAACCTGCCGATGATGGACAAACGACTCTTAAACCTCCATAAGTATCAACTAGTATTGCTGATATTTTTACTGATCGCCTTATGCGCCTGCACAAAACCCAAAACCCATCCGCCGTCCTTGTCTGCTACCCATAAAACCGAAGCCCACAAAACGACTCCAGTTCTTGAACAGGTGAAAAGCGCATCACTGACACCAGCATCTGCTTCGGAAACAATTGGCGGTAAAATGCTCTATCTCACATTTGACGCCGACATGACGCGCAAGATGCTCAAGAAAGAAAAAGAGCACAAAATCGATAAATGGTACTCCCCAGGCCTTGTCGACTATCTGATACAAAATAAAATTCCTTCAACTATTTTCTCAACCGGCATGTTCGCAGAAGACTATCCAGAACTGATTTCAAAAATGTCTTCCAGCGGATTATTCGCAATCGAAAACCACACTTACGATCACGCTGCATTTGAATCACCGTGCTACGGCCTTGCAGTGCTTAGCACGGACGAACAAAAACACAAAGAAATAAGTAAAACCTCTGAAATAATCTCAAAACTTACCGGCCATACTCCTACAATTCTAAGACACCCAGGACTATGCCATAACGGCCACGACGATCAACTGGCGAAAGAAATCGGGCTTGAGATCAGCGATTCTGGAACGATTTCAGGAGACTCTTTCATAAAAGATTCCAAGATCGTTGCGGCCAATATCCTTAAGGGCGCCGGAAACAACCCAGTCATCATCATGCATCTTGGAGGACCCAACGCTCCAGCAACAGAAGAGGCGGTAAAAATCGCAGTTCCGAAACTTCGCGCGATGGGATACGTATTTGGGAAAATGCGGTAGACACCTCTCTCTTTATTGCAAACGGAAAAACCGCTATCTCTGCCGGTGGATATTTACTTTAGCGAGCGCGGACGGCGGCGGCTAGTTCGGCTAGCAGGGAGTGGGTTTCCTTCCAGTCGAGGCAGGGGTCGGTGATGCTTTGGCCGTAGACGAGGGGCTGGCCGGGAACGAGTTGCTGCGCGCCGGCGACGAGATTGCTTTCGATCATGACACCTATAATGCGTTTGTCGCCGCGTTTGCCGCGATTGCCGGCGATTTGGGCGGAGACATCGTGGCAGACGATGGATTGGCGCCGGTAATCTTTGCCGCAGTTGGCGTGGGAGAAGTCAATCATGATGCGCGGAGGAAGGCCGGCCTGCTCCATCTGAGCCGCGGTCTCGGCGACGCTTTCGGCGGTGTAGTTGACCGTATTTCTTCCGCCGCGCAGGATGATGTGGGTGTCGGGATTTCCTTTGGTGATGAGGATGGCCGATTGGCCGGTTTTGGTGAGGCCGAGGAAGGCGTGGGAGCAGGCGGCAGAGAGGATGGCGTCGATGGCGATTTGCACGTTGCCGGAGGTGCCGTTTTTGAAGCCTACGGGGCAGGAGACGCCGGAGACCAGTTGGCGGTGAACCTGGCTTTCGGTGGTGCGCGCGCCGATGGCTCCCCAACTGACCAGGCCGGCGATGTACTGGGGCGAGATCACGTCGAGGAATTCGGTTCCGGTGGGGACGCCCATCTCGGCCAGGTCGAGGAGCAGATGGCGGGCCAGGCGCAGGCCGTCGTTGATCTTGAAGGATTGATCGAGATGCGGGTCGTTGATGAGGCCCTTCCAGCCGATGGTGGTGCGGGGCTTCTCGAAGTAGACGCGCATGACGATGCGCAGATCGGCGGAAAACTCCTGGATGGCGGCCTGGAGCAGGGCAGCGTATTCGCGGGCGGCATTGGGGTCGTGAATGGAGCAGGGGCCGACGAGGGTGAGCAGGCGCGGGTCGCGGCCGTTGAGGATGGCGGAGATTTCGTTGCGGGCGTTGAAGATGGCAGCCGAGGCGGCTTCGGAGACGGGCCGCTCTTCTTCCAGGAAGACCGGGGGCAGGACGACTTTGGTCCATTGGATGCGGAGGTCTTCGGTGGCGTGGAACATGGTGGCTTCCTTGTTATGAATCTATCAGCTGAGGGAGAGTTGAGCTGAATGCTATCCCTCCCTTGTGTGGTGAGTCAGAAGTTCGTTGAAGAACAACTACAGATCCTTCGACTCACCACCCCCAACCTCCACCCCACGAACTAAGACCTGTTCGTGGGGACCCCGGAAAGGCTGAAGAGTTCGCCTGGGGCCCCGTTCGCTCAGGATGACAGCAGCGAAGGTGGGGCGAGCTGCGTGCTACCCCACCCTAACCGCAAAAACAAGAACGCGGCGAAGGTGGGGCACCCGCAGAGTCGAAAGGTCCGGCGGCCATAGCGGCAAGCGAAGTGCCGCTGTATCGCGTCTACCATAATGTTGGCGCTGGGGTACGCGTACGCCTGGCGGCAGCATGACAGAAGGCGCCAGCAGGCGTTACCCTGAGAGCGGGTTCCCGAAACAGCGCAGCCGGAATATGGAGCAAAAGGAGCGGCGATGAAGATTGGACATTGGGCAGGATTATTGGTGGTGGCGCCGCTTCTGGCAGGGTGCGGGGATTTTTGGCAGAATCCGAACGGCAGCAACAGCAGCTTCTCGCTTTCCAACAGCGGCAACATTACCGTGAGCACCGGCGCGTCCGGCACCTCGACCATCACCGCGACGCCGGGGAGTTCGTTTACCGGGACGATTACCCTGAGCTGCTCGGTGACCGCGCCTTCAGGCGCTTCCAGCCCGGCCACATGCAGTCTTTCTTCGTCCTCGCTGACCTTCAGCAGCACGACGGCGCAAACCGCCACGCTGACTGCGTCCACTACGACATCGACGTCCTCCGGGGCGTATCAAATTAAGGTTAGCGGCGTTTCGGGCAGTGTTACGGAGAGCACCACCCTGTGCGTCGCCGTGGGCACGGGCAGTTGCACATCGGCCAGCGGCAGCGGAAACTTTTATATTCTGAACAGCAACCAAATTACTGGATATTCCATCAGCTCCAATAGCCTGACCGCGATCTCCAGCGGTTCCGCATCCGTGACGGGCGCCCTGGCTGCCGCCATGGCGCCGAACGGACATTTTCTGTGTGTCAGTTCAACCTCCGCTGGCGTCACCGCATACCGCATCACCAGCGGCGCGTTGGGGTCAGCCGCGGCCGTTTCCAGCGACCTTGACGCCCTTGCCATTCAGGTGGACCCAAGCAACACGTGGCTGGTGGAGGCCATCCCAGCCAGCGGGGGTGTGATGTTTGGCGCGATTTACATCAGTTCGACTACCGGCGCTATTGCCGGCTCGGAGTATGCAACGCCGACATTTTCAGTTACAAACGCCGCGGTGCAGCCGAACAGGATGGTCATTTCGCCGGATAACAGCTACATTTTTCTAGCGCTTGGCGAAGGCGGCACGATTGTGCTCCCCTTTAATGCCAGCGCAGCTTCTGGCACCAGCCCCTTCGGAACCAGCCCCAGCCCAATCTATATTCCGGTGGCTCATTCCAACGGCACTGCGCTTTCGGTAGGCGTGGATCCCAGCAGCAGGCTGTTCTATATCGGCGAAACTCTGGGCGACACCGCGGGAACCGCTGGCGGGCTGCGCGCCTTCAACTACAGTTCGTTGCCCTCGGTGTCCGAGATCTCCAGCTCAAAGATAGCCAGCGGAGGGCTGGCGCCCACCTTCATCCTTCCCGTAACCACCCCCAGTTATGTCTATGTCGCCGACGGGGCCGGCAGCATTACCGGATTCGCGGTTTCGGGGAGCCGTTCCTCTTATACGTTGACGACGGGCAGCACTGTTTCGGCCGGCGCTCAACCGGCCGGCATGGCCGAGGACTCTACCGGCGCCTTCGTCTTTGAAGTAGGTTCGACCGGCAGTCCCTACTTCGACGCTTACACCTTCGACGCCACCACCACCGGCCAGTTGGACTCGCAGGTCACTTCCACCGCCGCGGCTACCTCTATCACCATTGTCGCCGCGCCGTAGCCGGAGACGTGCCTGCGCAGGAGCAACGGATCGCGGGCCGGGATTTGGATGTGGTATTCAAGTAGTGATCGCTTTATCTGACCGGAGGGTACCGCGAATATGCTGTTGCAGGCGCTGCGCGAGGAAGTGCTGGAGGCGAACCTGGAGCTGGATCGCCGCGGCCTGGTGCTGTACACCTTTGGCAATGTGAGCGGGATCGACCGCGGCCAGGGACTGGTGGCCATCAAGCCCAGCGGCGTGGCCTACGACGAGTTGACGGCGGAGAAGATGGTGGTCACCGACCTCACCGGCAAGATTGTGGACGGAACGCTGCGCCCCTCTTCGGACCTGGACACGCATCTGGAACTCTACAAACACTTTAAAAACATCGGAGGCGTGGCGCATACGCACTCCGAATACGCCACCGCGTGGGCGCAGGCGGAGACGGAGATTCCCTGCCTGGGAACCACCCATGCGGATTATTTTCACGGGCCGGTTCCGGTCACCGAGCGGTTGAGCGCGGCGGCGATTGCAGGCGAATACGAGCGGGAGACCGGGGCGGCGATCTGGCGGCGGTTTGCGGAGCTTGATCCCGATTCGATTCCGGCGGCGCTGGTGGCCGGGCACGGCCCATTCTGCTGGGGAGCGAGCGCGGGCGAGGCAGCGCACAACGCGGCAATTCTGGAGTACGTGGCGCGAATGGCCTGCCACACGCTGTCGATCAACGGCGACGCCGGGCCGCTGCCGCAGGCGCTGCTAGACAGGCATTTTCTGCGCAAGCACGGCAGCCATGCCACTTACGGGCAGGCGAAGAAGCAATAAATCCAGGGCTGTGGATTTGGGCAGATGATTTTTAAATGAAAGCCGCTGGCTGTGTGCCGCGGCGGGGATGGAAGAGAACGATGAGCATTGTCGCGGGGGTTGATTTTGGCACGTTGAATGTGCGCGTCTCGCTGGTGAATGGCGAACGCGGGCTGATTGGTTCGGCTATCTCCGAGTATCCTCTGCACCGCAAGCGCGAAGACCCGGAGTATGCGACGCAGTCGCACAGCGACCACATGACGGCGCTGGCCGCCGCCACGCGGCTGGCGCTGAAGGAAGCCGGAATCAGCGGCGAGCAGGTGGCGGCAATCGCGCTGGACACGACGGGATCGAGCGTGATTCCCGTGGCCGCCGACATGACCCCGCTGGACGACTACTACCTGTGGTGCGATCACCGCGCAAAGAACGAAGCCGCTGAAATTACGGAGGCGGCGCACCGCCAGAAGCTGGAAGCGATTCAGTGGTGCGGGGGCGTTTACTCGTCGGAGTGGGGATGGGCTAAGCTGCTCCATTGGCTGCGCCATAATCCGGAAAAGCGAAAGAACTTTGCGAGTGCCTTCGAGCATTGCGACATGGTTGCCGCGACGTTGTGCGGGATTACGGAGCCGACGCGGGTGAAAAGAAGCGTCTGCGCGATGGGCCACAAGTGGATGTGGAACGCCGCACTGGGCGGATTGCCTCCGGAAAAATTTCTGGCGAGTGTCGATCCGCTGCTGGCTGGCGTGCGCGCCAAGCTGGAGGGAGAGTACGCAACCTCGGACAAGATTGCCGGAAAGCTGACGCCGCAGTGGGCGGAAAAACTCGGGCTGCGCGCGGGCATTCCCATTCCCGTGGGAGCCTTCGACGCACACTGGGACGCCATCGGGGCCGGCGCGCGGGAGGGCGACGTGGTGAACGTGGTGGGCACCTCCACGTGCATCATCGCGTACGTGAAAGCGGCGCAGTTGATTCCCGGCGTCTGCGGCGTGGTTCCGGGCAGCGTACACCCGGAGTACACCGGAGTTGAGGCCGGGCTCTCGGCCACGGGAGACATCTTCAGCGCCATCGCGCAGCGGGCCAACACCACCGTTGCCGAACTAAGCAAGGGGCTGGAGGGTTACACCGCCGGACAGACCGGGCTGCTGCGCATGACCTGGGACAACGGCGACCGCACCGTGCTGGTGAATCCGAATCTGCGCGGAATCACGCTGGGATGGAACCTGCAGCACACGGCGCAGGACGAGCTCTTCGCGGCCATCGAGGGGACGGCGTTTCACACTCGCGTGATTCTCGACCGGATGAGCGAATACGGCGCGCCCACGCTGCGCGTGATCAACGGCGGCGGGATTCCGCAGAGCAATCCGGTGCTCAACCAGGTCTACGCGAATGTTCTGGGAAGGCCGGTGCTGGTGCCCTCGAGCAAGGTGACGGGAATCGGCTCGGCGGTCTTCGCATTCCTGGCAGCGGGCACATTCAAGACCATCAGCGAGGCGCAGGACAAAATCTGCCCGCCGCACAAGGTCTACGAACCGGAGAAATCGGCGCAGAAAGTGTATGAGGGATTGTACAAGCATTATCGCCAGCTCTATTTTGCTTTTGGCGAGCCGGGAAAAAGCGAGTTTGGCGCGGTGTTGCCGGCTTTGATTCAGACAGCCAGGGCGGCGCTCCGGTCCGGGGCCTGAGTAAAAGTGCTATCCTCAAGAGGATCGTCACTGGCTGTGTTCACGCAACCATCCATCCCATTCGTCTCACGCGCGCGGCGCCTGAAGGCTCCCGCTGCTACGCTGCTTTTCGCGTGTTTTCTCGAGTTTTCTTCCGGGTGCAGCCACTTCCGCCACATACGGCACGATACGGTGTATGTCTCCGCGCGGCAGATGTATCTGCATGACCGTGTGGCCGCCGTCTCCAACCGCGTAGCCGAGGTGACCAACGGCCAGCCGCTGGAAGTGCTGGAACAGAATCGCCGCTTCCTCAAGGTGAAGACGGAAAAGAACGAGATCGGATGGATTGAAGAGCGGGCGGTGATCGACGGCAAAACATTCCATGCATTTGACCGACTTAGTCAAGAACACCGTCAAGATCCGGTGGTGGCCGGCGGAACGCTGCGCGACGAAATCTATCTTCATCTGACGCCCGGCCGGGAGGCGGAGCGTTTTTATCTGTTGGGGGCGAACACCAAGGTTCAGCTTTTGGCGCGCGCCTCGGTCACCAGGGCTGTGCCCGGCTCAGGGCAAGCCTCCAAGCCGCTGACACTGCCACCCGGACCAACGGCAAATGCTCCCACCCCGCGATCCGGTTCCAAACCGGCGGCAAAATCGGCTACCCACGCGGGCGCGGCGCATCCTCCCAGCCAGCCCGATGCCGGGCAGCCACTGGTGGAGGACTGGTGGCTGGTGCGCGACGATCAGGGCCGCGCCGGATGGCTTCTGGCCGGCCGCCTGGATGTGGATGTGCCCGACGAGATTGCCTCTTATGCCGAGGGACAACGCTATGTGGGCGCTTACGTGTTCAACAAGGTCCTGGATAAAACGGCCTCGACGCCCGACCACGAGGTTCCGCAGTATGTGACCGTGCTTTCGCCAACCAGGGCCGGATTGCCCTTTGATTTTGACCAGGTGCGCGTGTTTACCTGGAATCTCCGTCATCACCGTTACGAGACGGCCTTCCGCCTGCACCCCATTCAGGGCTATCTGCCGGTGCGGGTCACGCCTGCCTCAGCCGGCAACGCGCCTACATTCAGTTTCCAGATTGCCAGCGGTCCCAACATGACCACGGATCCCGCTACCGGCATCACACGGCCGGACTCGCCGCGGACGATTACATATAAGATGGACGACACGCGCGCCGTGCGCATCGGCAACGACCTGGGACCGATCCCCACCAGCCACATGCCCGAATCAAAACCCAAATCCGCCAAGACCAAGACCGGGAAAAAAAATCGCCGGTAGGGCAGAGTGCAGTCCGCCAAAGCTGGTACGTCTTTCCGCAGCTTTTCTGAGAGTAACGTGGCGGAGTCAAAAGTGCGCCCTGTGCATCTTCGCTCGAAAGAGTGCGTGAAGTGGTTGTGGCATAGCGACTTGCAGGCCTCGGGCTGCTCGTTTTGAGGCTTGCTTTCTGTCCTGCCCGGTATCCAGATATGGGAAATGCGGCAAGTGGACGGTTATCGATGACTGATTCATAGTGTAATTGGACCAATTATGTGCGAAAATAACAGGCAGGAGATCAATATGAAAAAGCCGTTGATGTGGATGACTCTCATTTTTTCATGTGTAGCCATCAACACCGCCCAAGCCCAATATCATCCCCCCCCGGCGTATCATCCCCCGCCGGCGTATCACCCGCCAGCGTCGCACCCCGCGCCGGCTTATCATCCCCCTGCACAGCGCCCCGCGCCGGCGTATCATCCCCCGGCACAACCACGTCAGCAGGCAGCACCGCGGCAGAGTCAACCCCGCCAGAACAATACGGTGCACAACAATAACAATACCCAGCGCAATAACCAGCACAACACAGATCGTAACCAGCAAAACGCCCAGCGTAACCAGCGCAACGCAGATCGTAACCAGCAAAACGCCAAGCGCAACGCAGACAGGAACGCGGCGAAGGCCCACTCGAACGCCGTCCGGAACGAAAACAAGGCGCGGCACAACCTCAACAAGCAACGCCACAACGATCACCGGTCCGCGCGCTCGGCCTACAGGAATGGCCGGTTCAACGACCGCTACTACTCCGGGCACTTCGGGGCTTCCCATGCCGTCGCGTTCAGCACCCCCGGATTATGGGTCGGCACGCCCTACGCGTCTCCCTTCTGGTGGGGCGGAGTGCAATGGGGCTTTGGCCCGGGCGTCTTCTGGCCCAGTGCATGGGGCATGGGCGACGGAGTTTATATCGAATATCTCCCCGGAACCGGGTTCGTTTTAGCTGACCCGGCCTTCCCCGATACAACTGTGTCGATTGTCGCCGACGTCGATGCACAACCCACGGATGAACCTGATCAGCAGTAACACTACATGGGGCGGGGAAACCCGCCCCGCAACTTTAGTTCGAGCTATTGGTCGCCGCGCCCCATAACTTTTCCGCACGTGCATGCGAATCCTCGCATCCCGCATGACTGCCCTGAAGGTTTGTCTTGAATAGGACAAGAGTGCCACTCTCCCGGTAATGAAATAATAAGCAATATGCGGACCCAACTCTCTTTTGCGCCCCTCTCCCAAATCGAAACCGAATTGTTAGCTGTTCTGGCCGCCGATATCCAAACCGGCAAAGGTCCCGACGACAAGCCCCAGCCCGTGTTGCTGACCGCCGAACCGGCCGTCCAGACCGCCACGGCCGCAGTTCTGGCCAGCGGCGAATTCAAGGCCTGCGCCAATGAGACCGTGCTACTGCACTCCCCGGCTGGCCTGGCCGCCAAGCGGCTGCTGCTGATTGGGCTGGGCAAGCAGGCCAAGGTCAACGCCAACTCCGTGCGCTGCGCCGCCGGAACCGCTGTCCGCTTCATCAAGCCGCGCGGCATTCGCGAGCTGGTTCTTGCCCTGCCTGAAAGCGACCCAAAAACATTGCCCCACACGGCGAGTGCCCGCGCTGCTGTAGAGGGCGCATTTGTGGGCGACTTTGACTCCGATACCTATCGCAGCGAGCGCGAGGACCAGAGCGTGGAGTCGCTCACGCTGGCTGTGGCTGCCGGCGCAGACAAAGCCGCGCTTCAGGCCGCTTTCGACGAAGCCATCATCATCGGCGAAAGCCAGAACTTTACCCGCTCGCTGGTCAACGAGCCGGGCAACAAGCTCACCCCCGCGCTGCTGGGCCAGCGCGCCGCTCTCATGGCCTCCGAAGTCGGCCTCGGCTGGGAGGTCCACTCCACCGAGAAGTTGCGCGAGCTGAAGATGGGCGCATTCCTGAGCGTGGCGCAAGGCTCCGCCGAGCCGCCCGCGCTGATTGTCCTGCGCTACGAACCGAAAGACGTGAAGGATGGTCCGGTTCTCGGTTTGGTCGGCAAGGGCATCACCTTCGACTCCGGCGGCATCTCCATCAAGCCCAGCGACAAAATGGAAGAGATGAAAACCGACATGGCCGGAGGCGCGGCCATGCTCGGCGCCATGCGCGCCATCGCCCTGCTCAAGCCAAAGGTGCGCGTGATTGCCGTCATCTGCGCGGCGGAAAATATGCCCTCCGGAACCGCGCAAAAGCCGGGCGACGTGCAGACCGCAATGCCGTTTTCGCCGGACAAGCCGGGAAAAACTATCGAGATCATTAACACCGACGCCGAAGGGCGGCTGGTCCTGGCTGACGGCCTTACCTACGCGCGGCAGCTCGGCGCAACCCACCTCATCGACGCCGCCACGCTGACCGGCGCATGCGTCGTCGCTCTAGGCCACATCACCGCGGGCGCTTTCTGCAACGATGAAGATGCCTGGGCAAAGTTCGAGGCGGCGCTCAACATCTCCGGCGAGAAATTCTGGCGGTTGCCGCTGGGCGAGGAGTACGCCGAGATGATCAAGTCCGACATCGGCGACATCAAGAACACCGGCGGACGCTGGGGCGGCGCGATTACGGCAGCCGAGTTTCTGAAGGTCTTTGTCGAAGAGACGCCGTGGATTCACCTGGACATCGCCGGCCTTGCCTGGGCGGAAGACTCCAAGCCTTACATCGCGAAGGGGCCGAGCGGGGTTGGAGTGCGTTCGATTCTGGAGTGGGTGCGGAGCTTTTAACTTTCAGCCATTGCAATCCGTCTCGACATAGACACCAGCAACGTGCCGGCCGGCATCCTCGGTGTCAGGGATGTGCTGTTATAATTCCTCGTCGAGTTGACGACGTTGTTTTCTAAGTCCAAATAAGTTCTAAGCGAGGCTCACCCATGGCAGCACATGCCGATTCCGTCTACGCCTTAACCAACCCCATCTGCCTGCTGGCGGACAAGCCGCGCGAAGAGTTTACCCGCGAAGATCTGCTCCAGGTCATCGAACGGAAACAGATCGAGCGCATCACCCTGCACTACACGGCTCTGGACGGCAAATACAAGGAGTTGAAGGTTCCCATCTCCAGCCGCTTGCAAGCCGAGCGTTTGCTGGCCGATGGTGAGCGCGTCGATGGGTCGTCGCTATTCAAGGGTATGGTTGAATCGACAATTTCCGACCTTTATGTGGCGCCTCTCTACAAGAGCGCATTTCTGAATCCATTTGGCGAGCCAAGCCTGGAAATCACCTGCCGCTATTTAACGCGCGAAGGCACCCTGGTTCCGTTCGCCCCGGACACTATTCTGCAAAATGCCGCCAGCCTGTTCCGCCGCAATTCCGGATGCGAGCTTTGGGCGCTGGGCGAGTTGGAATTTTTTCTGTTGAGCGACCCTGCTTCCAACTTGTATCCGCTGCCCAGGCAGCGAGGCTATCACGCGTCGGGGCCGTTCGTGAAGAGCGGAGCGGTTCTCGACGAGATGGTGCGCTATCTGATGCAGATTACCGGCGCCATCAAGTATGCGCATAACGAAGTCGGCGGCATCGACAAGGTGCGCAGCGATCTGGAGGAGATCAAAGGCAAGAGCGCCGAGCAGTTGGAAATCGAGTTTCTTCCTGCGCCGATCGAGGATGCAGGCGACTATTTGGTGCTGGCGCGATGGCTGATCCGCAACGTGGCCTATCGCCATGGCTACATAGCCACATTCGCGCCAAAAATTGAAGAAGGCGTGGCCGGCAACGGTTTCCACGTGCACATGGAAGTGCGCCGCGACGGACACAATGCGATGTTGCATATGGGCGTCCTCTCCGAGGCAGCGCGGCGCGTCATCGGCGGCCTTTGCACCTACGCCGACTCTCTGACCGCCTTCGGCAACACCGTCTCCTCGGCTTACCTCCGCCTGGTGCCCAACCAGGAGGCGCCCACCCGCATTTGCTGGAGCGATATGAACCGCAGCTCCATGATCCGCGTGCCCCTGGGATGGGCTCAAACGGAGGACCTTGCCGCCAGCCTGAATCCGCAGCAGACGCGCGGCTTCCACGCACCGGATTCGCGTCAGACCGTGGAGCTTCGCAGTCCGGATGGCAGCGCCATGATTCATCTTTTGCTGGCCGGAATCGCCATGTCCGCCGAATGGGGCATTTCTTGCAAGGAGTCGATGGCGATTGCCGAGCGCCTCTACATTCACGGCAGCAAATTCCAGGACGAAAAACTACAGCAGTCGTTGCCCGTCCTGCCGCGCAGTTGCGTCGAGTCGGCGCGCCTGCTCGAGGCCAAGCGTGAACTCTACGAGCGGGATGGAATCTTTCCGCCCAGCGTCATCAGCTACATGGTCGAATTGCTGCGCGCGGAAGCAGATGAGAATATGAACCGCTACCTCTCCGACCTGCCGGCCGATGATCGTCTCCACGAAACGCGCAAGATCATGCACAAGGATCTGCACCGGCACTAGCTCTGCAGGTGCTTACATCGCCTCCGGGCTTTCAATGCCCAGCCAACTCAGCGCCAGCACCAGCTCGCGCAGCGCGACGGCAGCAGTGGCGAGTAAGAAAGTTTTCCGCGCCGGGTCTTCCTCGGTGAGGATATGGTGCTTGTGGTAGAAGTTATTGAACTCCTGCGCTAACTGGAAGGCGTGCTTGGCTAAGTAGGCCGGTTCCGAGGTTGCAATGCACTGCTCCAGCACCTGCGTGCGCCGCGCCGCACATAACCACAAAGCCCAGATGTCTTCCGCGGCCTCGCCTTGTAGATAAGTGTCTAACTCCGTCAACTTCGTAAATTCTACTAACTCCGCTTCCGGCGTCGTATCTCCTTTGCGGAAGATGTTGCGCGCCCGCACCACGGCGTACTGAATATAAGGTCCGGTCTCGCCTTCGAAGCTCAGCGCATCTTTGAAATCGAAGGCGATGACCGAGTTGCGCGTGAACTTGAGCATGAAGTAGCGCAGCGCGCCGATGGCGATCTGCTCGGCAATCTTCTGACGTTCCGTTTCGTCGCGGCCGGTCTGGCGCGCGTCCACCTCGGCACGCGCAGCGGCGATCAGCTTGTCTATCAGATCATCGGCCTTGACACCGAAGCCCTTGCGCCCGGAGACTTCGATGTAAGGCCGGCCCTGGTCCTCCTCGGCAATCTCGTAACCCAGTTCGACCGCGCAGCGCGGCGTCAGCGCCACCATCTCGTAACTGAAGTGCGTGTAGCGAGAGGCCTGGTCGTTGTGTCCCATGCCGCGCAGCGCCTGAATCACGTTGGCTTGCGGATCGGACTGGCGCGCGTCAATCACGTTGTAGATGGCCTGCGCACCGCCAAAGTGCGGATGGTGCTTCGCACCGTTCTCGACTGTCGATATCCAGCACTCATGAGCAGGGTAAGTGAAGAACGGCTTGTAACCAAAGTCCTTGCCCAGCAGGCCAAACTTCCATAAGTGATATGCAATATCTTTGCCCACATAAGTGACCGTGCCATTGGAGCGCACAATAACTTTTGCGTCTTCGTCGGTTTCGCCCTCCGTATTTTCAGCGCCAAGGCGCGTCATGACCCAGCAGCCCTTGTTCTTGCCTTCGGTTTCAAAGTAGAGCACGCCGGTCTTCTTGAGCTGCTCGAAGGCCGCTTCCCAGAACTTGAGGTGCAGAATCTCGCTCTCGCGGGGCAGAAAGTCATACTCAATGTCCAAGCGCTGCATAGTTTCCAGATGCCGCCGTAGAACCGCTGTCGAGATCAGCTCCGCGATTTCGGCCGTTTCGTTGCCGCCCTGCTCAAGCTCATGCAGCGTGGCGTAGCGCAGGCGCTTGCGCGCGGCCTTCTCTTCTTCGCTTCCCTGCTCATACCATTGCGAGGTCTTCGCATAGAGATCCCAGCAGTAGAAATCGATCCGTTGGCCCTTCTGCTTGAGTTCATCAAGCAGCAGACGAACGCCAGACAGCGATTTGTTTTCCAGATGCAGAAAGCCCACCACGACATCGGCTACCTGCACGCCGGTGTTGTCGATGTAGTTCTGCACGTCCACCTTTTGCCCGGCAGCACGCAACAGGCGCACGAAGGTGTCGCCCAGAATCGCATTGCGCAGGTGGCCGATGTGCGCGGCCTTGTTGGGATTGATGCTGCTGTGCTCCACGAGCGAATGGACCTGCGCGGTCGGCGGGACGCCTTCGGCTTCGGGAAGAGCAATTCTGCGAACACCAGCGGCCCGGTCAAGCCGCGCGTTGATGTAGCCGGAGCCGGCAACCTCGAAGCTCGCGAAGCCATCGACCTTGCCCAGTGCGGCGACAATCTCCTGCGCAATGACCTTGGGCGCTTTGCGCAGCTTGCGGGCCAGTTCGAAGGCGATGGGCGTGGCCAGCTCGCCGAACTTGAGCTCCGGAGGAATCTCCAGCGGAATGGTTTCAAGCTGAAGATCGTACTTGGCCTTGAGAACCGCGCGAAGATGCTCCGCAAGCCTTTTTTGCAATTCCAGGTACACGTTGTTGGCCTCAGAAATCCTTGATTTTCATTGTGATTCTAGCAGACCACCAAAAATGGGGCCACTTGCAATGTAAAGACCTGTTGCGGCCATCTCGGTTCATCTTCTCGGAAAAATGCCGTAAGATGGAGAATGATTAGCTCTTGTGCCCGCGTGCTTTAGCGGGTGAAAGAGCGGAATCGTCCCGCTTATGACAAATTCTGCATCCAGCTCATCCCGCTATTATCTGACCACGCCCATCTACTACGTGAATGCGCGGCCGCACCTGGGCCACGCCTACTCGACCATCGTCTGCGACGCCATTGCTCGGCGCAAGCGGGCGCTGGGAATCGAAACGTTTTTCCTCACCGGCACCGACGAGCACGGGCAGAAGATCGAGCGCTCGGCAGAGAAGGCCGGCCGCACGCCCATGGAGTTTGCCACTGCCATTGCAGGCGAGTGGCGCGGACTGTGGGACCGGTTGGGGCTCACCTACGACGACTTTATTCGGACGACCGAGCCGAGACACGAGCGCGGTGTGCAAAAGCTGTTTGCCACGCTGCGCGACCGCGGCTTCATCTACAAGGGCTCCTATACCGGCCAGTATTGCGTGAGCGATGAGCTTTATGTCGATGGCCCGCCGGGAACGGTCTGCCCCGATTGCGGGCGCGTAACGGAGACGGTGAGCGAGGAGAATTATTTCTTCAAGCTCTCGGCCTTCGAGCGCAAGCTGCTGGAGTTTTACGAGGCCAATCCCGGCTTCATGGGTCCGGAGTCCACGCGCCGCGAGGTGATTTCTTTTGTGCGCGGCGGGCTACGGGATTTGTCGGTGAGTCGCACAAGTTTTTCCTGGGGGATTCCGGTTCCCGGCGACGAGAAGCACGTGATCTACGTTTGGCTCGACGCGCTGGCCAACTACCTTACCGCTCTGGGCTACGGCTCGGATACGCCTGAGGACAAGGCGCGCTTCGCCAAATTCTGGCCGGCGGATCTGCACCTTGTCGGCAAGGAGATTACACGCTTCCACTGCGTTTACTGGCCGGCGTTTTTGATGGCGGCGGGCCTGCCGCTGCCGCACTCGGTGATGGCCAACGGCTGGCTGCTCTTCGACCAGGGCAAGATGTCCAAGTCGCGCGGCAACGTGGTGAGGGCCGAGACGGTGCTGGAGGTTCTGGGCGCCGATGCTCTGCGCTACTTTTTGCTGCGCGAGATTCCCTTTGGCCAGGACGGCGGCTTTTCTTTTGAAGCGCTGGTGCAGCGCTACAACGGCGATCTGGCCAACGGCTACGGCAACCTGGTGAGCCGCGTGGTGAACATGGTGCACAAATACTTTGGCGGCGTGGCGCCAAAAGCCGGCACGGAGACCGCTGCCGAGACTGCGCTGCGCGCGTGCGCAACGAAAACCATCGCCGCATTCGGGCCGGCATTCGACGAACTAAACTTCTCCGAGGCACTCAAGGCGCTATGGATTTTGGTTGCGGAGACCGACGGCTACCTGACCGCCAACGCGCCATGGAAGAAGCCCGCTGACCGCTCCGAAGCCGACCACTCTGCGCTACAAGCCCGCGTGCTGGCCACCGCAGCCGAGGCCATTCGCATTATCACCGCTCTGGTCTATCCAGTTATGCCCGATTCGTCTGCCAAGGTGTGGCGGCAACTTGGGCAGGGCGAGATTGCCGACGCGGCGAAGAAATCATTTTTGACAAATCTCGCCTGGGGCGGATTGAAGGCTGGGACCAAGTTTGGCGAGCCCGCGCCGCTTTTTCCCCGCGCGGAAAAGGACGCCATAGACCGTATGCAAAACATCGAAGATCAAAACAGCAACAGCGCGGTGCAAACCGCCAGCGGAGGTGGGGGCAGTGCGGAGACTTCGGGCACCTGCGGTGCGGCAGACGGCGGCTCCGCCACAAAAATTGCAAACGCAACTTCGGCCTCAGCGCAAGCGGCTATTGCGCCAAAAGTCGCAGTGAAAGCCACAGCGCCGAAAGCACCTGTGGCTGCCGTGAAACCTCCAGTTCCCGTCGCCACCGCGCCGGCTTCGCACGCTCCCGCAAGCACGCCAGCCGCACCGCAATTGGCATCGGAGCCGCAGTTGGCCCCACAGCAGGTGGCCGCAGAGCCGCAGAAAATCAGCATTGAAGATGTGCTCAAGGTCGATCTGCGCGTGGCGCAAATCATAGTCGCCGAGCGCGTGCCCAAGGCCGACAAGCTGCTGCGCCTGGAGGTCGATCTGGGCTACGAGAAGCGGCAGATTCTGGCAGGCATCGCGCAGTATTACGAGCCGGAAAAACTGGTTGGCCGCAAGATCGTCATCGTAGTCAACCTCGCCCCTCGCATGATGCGCGGCCTGGAGTCGAACGGGATGCTGCTGGCCGCATCCTTGCCCGACGGCGCGCCAGTGTTGGCCGGATTTCTGGAAGAGGTTCCGCTGGGCGCGCGGCTGAAGTAGGCACCTGAGGCGTGGTCCTCGAAAAGCGCCTGCGATAGGACAGACGCCTTCGGTTCGCTTGAACGCAAGGCCAATCGTGCAATGAACCCGCTGGAGGTCTGCTGTGCTGATCGATTCACACGCCCACCTGGACAGCTCACGCTACGCGGAGGACCGCGAAGCGATACTGCGCCGCGCCTGGGAGGCGGGCGTGGGCGCGGTGCTGTCCATCGGCATCGGCGAAGAGCCGGCCCAGATGCACCAATCGCTGGAAATTTGCCGCCAGTTCAACGGACGGCCGGGTGTGCCGAAGCTCTACTCGAGCGCGGGTGTCTACCCGCACTACACTCCGGAGATTGACGACAACATTCTCGCCAAACTCGACGGTCTGCTGGCCGAGCCGGAGGTCATCGCCTGCGGAGAAATCGGCCTCGACTACTACCACGAGGGCGCGCCGCACACGACGCAGCGCGAGGGCCTCGTTCGCATGTTAGAAATTGCCGCGGCGCGCAAGCGGCACATCCTGATTCATTGCCGGCCGAAGGACGGAACCACCAACGCATGGGACGATTTGTTCGAAATTCTTGAGGCCCATTGGCGGCCCACCGGACTGGGAGGCATCATGCACTGCTTTGGCGGCAACTATGAGCAGGCCGCACGCTCGCTCGACCTGGGTTTCCTTGTCTCCTTCGCCGGCAACCTCACCTATCCAAAGGCGCAGCCGCTGCGCGACGTGGCCGCGCGGCTTCCCCTGGATGACATTTTGCTGGAGACCGACGCGCCCTGGCTGGCTCCGGCGCCCTATCGCGGCAAGCGCAATGAGCCGGCCTTGGTTGTGCAGACGGCCCTGATTTTGGCCGGATTATTCGGGGTGAATGCGGCGGAAATTGCCCGGGCGACCACGAAAAACTTCAATCGGCTGTTTGACATCAGGCCGGACGTGGGAAACTGATAAGGGTACTGTGCAAGGGGAATCATTGCGGCAACGTTCGCCCTCCGCGCAGGAGTTGAAGGAGTCAGAGCCATGGCCCAGGAGAATTCATTCGACATCGTCAGCAAGGTGGACATTCAGGAGGTCCGCAACGCCATCGACCAGGCGCTGAAGGAGATCCGCCAGCGCTTCGACCTGAAGGACTCGCACTCGGAGGTCAAGCTGGAGGGCAATGACGCCATCCAACTGGCATCCGACGGAGAGTATCATCTGGAAGCGGTCAAGGATATCCTCTGCCAGAAACTAGTCAAGCGCGGCGTCTCGCTGAAGAACCTGACCTACGGCAAGCTGGAGCCCGCACTGGGCAAGAGCGTGCGCCAGAAGATCAGCTTGCAGCAGGGCATTCCCGTGGAAAAGGCCAAGGAGATTGTCCGCCTGGTGAAGGACGCAAAAAAGAAGGCGCAAGTCAGCATCATGGGCGATACGGTCCGCGTATCCAGCAAGGACCGCGACGAGCTGCAAGCCGTTATTGCGATACTGCGCGGCCGGGAGATGGGGCTGGAGCTGCAGTTCACCAACTACCGCACGAATTGAGTGGTCGAACTGGTTGCAACAATGAGGTTTTGAAAGGGCACGACTTCAGTCGTGCCGAAAATGCAACAAGATCAGCGCGGGCTTTAGCCCCTGAGGTATGCTTTTTAGAGATTCAGCAGTGGCACGGGACGCGGAGAGCTTTGAGCACACTGGCAATAGCGACGGCAAAAGAGGTATTCGAGCTGCTGCGGGACGACCTCGTGGCCATCGAGCAGGAGCTGGGCCGCGACGCCGCCTCCGGCGTCAGCACCATCACGGAGATTGCCGAATATCTGCGTGGCGGCGGCGGAAAGCGCATCCGTCCATCCCTGCTGCTGCTCTCCGCGCACGCGCTCGGCTACTCCGGCCAGAGCGCCATCCGCCTGGGCGCGGTGGTGGAGATGGTCCACACCGCGACGCTGGTTCACGACGACATCATTGACGGCGCCGACACGCGCCGCGGGCGGCCTTCCGCAAATACCACCTGGGGCAACGAAAAATGCGTGCTGGCCGGCGACTGGCTCTACATGCAGGCCTTCAAGGTGGCTCTGGAAGAGAAAAGCCTGCGCGTGCTCGACCTGCTCATCGGCCTGACCCAGCAGATGGTGGAGGGCGAACTGTTGCAGATTCAGAAGCTGGGCCGCGCCGTCAGCGAGGCCGAGTACTACGACCTCATCTATCGCAAAACGGCCTGCCTCTTCTCGGTTTCCATGCGCCTGGGCGCGGTGCTGGCCGGAGCCACGGAGGCTGCGGAGACAAACCTGGCCGCCTATGGCCGGGCTGTGGGTTTGGCCTTTCAGATTGTGGACGACGTGCTCGACCTGACGGCTACCGAAGAGGTGTTGGGCAAGCCCGTGGCCAGCGATCTGCGCGAGGGCAAGGCCACGCTCTCGGTGATCCATTCCATCGACCACGGCACGGCCGCCGAACGCCAGACCATTCAGCGGGTTCTGGATGACCGCAGCTTTGAGCGCGTCAGCCGCGAAAAGATTCAAGCGATTCTGGCGCGCAACGGCTCGGTGGAGTACGCCATGAGCGTCGCCGACCGCTACGCCGAGCAGAGCCGCCAGGCTCTGGCCTCTCTGCCCGAATCCGAGTACAAGCGCGCGTTGCTCTGGGTGCCGGATTTTGTGGTGGCGCGGGAGAAGTAGCGGCTCTGTGCCGGGAAGTTTTTTAAACGTCCTGCACAATGGTTCTCTGATGATAGAAAATGAAAGGCCGCCGCGAGGGTGGGGCACCCAGATTCTTACTGTTTCTGCTTCGACTCCATCATTGTCCGCAATGCGGCGGCGTAGTGTTCTGGCAGAGGCTTCTTTTTCATCTGGTCATCGCAGACCACGTGGGTGGTTTCGCCTTCGGCCAGAAGCTCCGGCTCCTTGCCATCTTTTGCTTTGCGAAGAATCCGGTAGGCGAACCTGAGGACGGAGCCGCGCAGCAGGGCGGGGCGGGTTTCGATGAGAATCCGGTCGTCATAGCGGGCGGGAGAGCGGTAGCGGCAGGTGGCCTCGACGACGGGCAGGATGCACTCGTGTTCGGTCTCCAACATGCTGTAAGAAAAGCCGAGGGCGCGGAGCAGCTCCACGCGGCCAACCTCAAACCAGACCAGGTAGTTGGCGTAGTAGACAATGCCCATCTGGTCTGTTTCAGCGTAGCGAACTCGAACTTCGGTGGTCACGGGCATGAGGCAATCTCCGAGTGTCTGATAATGCACACATTTTGTCCCTAGTTTTCCACGTGGAACATGGTTTTTTCCACATATTACCGGGTTTCGCCGGGTTTTCGCCACGTACCCCTTCATCCAGAGGAAGCGATGAAAGCTCACATTCTCACAGTTTCACAGGAAATAGGGGGGGTGGGGGTGGGGGTGCTTCCGGTACAGGCCAGGCGATAAGCCTGACTGTTTCGCTCCATCCCGGCCATTTTTTGCTCTTGAACCCATTTTTAACCTCATAGTCCGCTCTGACCACACATTGAGATTGTGCGCCGGAGAAGGGTAATTATCTGCAACCCATGCCACTTTTTCAACACATCCCGCCTTATGGCTTCAGGTGCGTGAAGAACGGCAGCTTGGCAATGTCGTTAAAGGTAATGACAACGAATAATGTGATCAGCAAGACAAACGCTGCCTGGTAGATGCGCTCCTTCACGTTGATGCTGATGCTGCGGCGGAGAAGGCTTTCGATCAGCAGGAAGAGAATCGAGCCGCCGTCGAGGATAGGGAAGGGCAGCAGGTTGAGAATGCCCAGGTTGATGCTGATGGCTGCGGCCAGCCAGAACTTGTAGAACCATCCTTTGGTTTCTGCCGCATCACCGGCCACGCGGGCGATGCCTACCGGACCGGAGAGCTGCGAAACGGAGACTTTATGCGTCAGCAGCCGGCCAAGAACATCAAGGATGAGCGTTGAATTGTCCACGCAGAAATCCTTCGACTCGGCTACCGACTGCGAGAGCGAGAGCGGCTCCTGGTGAACAGGAATATCAGTAGGCAGGATGTAAGTGAAACCCAGACGCCACGACGAATCCTCCTGGAACACCGGGTGGGCTACGAGCGGCGCAATCGTGTGGCCGTTGCGGCTCACGGTCAGTGTTACGGGCTTGCCGCGCCCCGATTGGAGGTATGCCACCATAGGGTCCAGAGTGTGAAATGCGTGACCGTCCACGGCGAGAATGAGGTCTCCGCCTTGCAGGCCGGCTTGCGCAGCCGGCGCATTGGCAGTCACCGAATCCACTTGAATGGGGGTTTGCACCAACTGAAGAAAGAGGCCAGTCTGGCTCACGTCGAACCGCTTCTTCTTGCCATCCCCAATTAGCCGCATGGACAAAGGCAGGCTCTTGCCCGCCCGCTCTACAGTGACTGGAACAGTCTGGTTAACGTCCTGGATGGCGCGTATTTCGATCTGCGTCCAGCTGGGATCGTTGATCGCAGCAAAATTGCTGATGATGTCGCCCGGTTTAATGCCTGCCTGAGCTGCTGGAGAGCCATCGGTAACCCACTCGACGACGATAGGGTGGACGGCGGGGACTTCGTTGATCCAGCCGAAGTAGCCCACCATCAGCACGAAGGCCAGAACAAAATTGGCGACGGGACCGGCCGCACTGATGAGCATCTGCTGCCAGCGGGGATGCGAGGTGACGGCGCCGGGGTCGCTTACCGGGGCTACGGTAGCCGTTCCGGCGGCGGCATCGCTGAGTTCGGCGAAGTTTTCGCCGGCCATCTTGACGTATCCGCCCAGCGGCAGCAGGCAGACCTTGTAGTCGGTGTCGCCGTAGGTGTAACCAAAGAGGCGCGGGCCGAAGCCGAAAGCGAAGGCCTCGACGCGGACACGGCAAAGCTTGGCGACCACAAAATGGCCAAACTCGTGGACCACAACCATGAGACCGACGAGGATGATGAAGGCGACGGCAGAAATCAAAAATTCATGCATAGAAGTGCGGTTTTAACCTCGATAAAGCTCTTTGTAGGCAGAGGGTTAATCTGGTATCCGACCGTGAACCCACCCTAGCCACAAAAACAAAAACGTGGCGAGGGTGGGGCACCCAGTCCATAACCTTCAGACAGATCAATTTGCCAGCAGCGCACGCGCAGTTTGACGCGTCTCTCGATCCGTCGAGAGCACCTCGGTGATGGTGGCCGGGTGCGCCTCAGGCGTGGCAGCGAGCACTCTTTCAATTGTACGCGGGATGCCGGTGAAGGGGATGCGACGCGAGAGGAAGGCTTCAACGGCGACCTCGTCGGCGGCGTTGAGGGCGATGCAATGGGCTCCGCCTTTTGCGGCAGCCTCAAAAGCCAGGCGCAGGCAGGGGAAGCGAACGAGATCGGGCGGCTCGAAGTCCAGATGGCTGAGCGCGGCCATGTCGAAGGTGAGCGTGGAGGCGGGGCGCTCCGGGAAGGCCAGCGCATAGAGAATGGGCAAGCGCATGTCGGTGACGGAGATCTGCGCCAGGATGGAGCCGTCCACGTACTCCACCAGCGAGTGGACCGTGGACTGGGGATGGATGGTGACGCGGACTTGAGAGGGCGTCACGTCGAAGAGGCGGCAGGCCTCGATGACTTCCAGGCCCTTGTTGAGCATGGTGGCGGAGTCGATGGTGATGCGCCGGCCCATGACCCAGGTGGGGTGCTTGAGGGCCTGCTCGGGAGTGATCGAGGCGAACTGATCCAGAGAGAGCTTGCGGAAGGGACCGCCAGAGGCCGTGAGCCAGATGGTTTTGACCTCGGAGTGCGCGCCGACTCTCATGCATTGATGGACGGCGTTGTGCTCGCTGTCGATGGGCAGGATGGGGACGTTGCGCTCTCGGGCAGCCTTGGTGAGGATTTCTCCGGCGGCGACCATGCACTCCTTGTTGGCCAGGCCGACGGGCTTGCCGGCCAGGATGGCTGCATGCGTGGCCTCAAGACCGGCAACGCCTACGATGGCCGAGACAACAAAGTCCGCCTCGGGCAGCGTGGAGCAGGCGACGGTGCCCGCGGTTCCGTGGACAACTTCGATACCGGTGACCTCGGCCTCTTTGAGCCTGGCGGAAAACTGCGCGGCCAGCTCTTCCGTGGCCAGCGAGACGAGCTTTGGCCGCCAACGGAGGGCCTGCGCGAAGGCTTCTTCCACGTTGCGCCCGCAGGCGAGCGCGGCAACGGAGTAGCGCTCAGGGAACTGCTCGACGATGGAGAGGGTGCTTTGGCCGATGGAGCCGGTGGAACCAAGAATGGCAAGTTTCTTCAAGGTAATCTCTGCTTTCCTCTTGCTTTATTATCGCTGGTCGGTCTGGCAGGCCGGCAGAAATATCGTTTCAGAGCAGAGGCCCGGTATTACTCTTTATGCGCAACGTTTCCTGTTCTTCGCGACTTTCATGCCGTAGAATCGGCTTGTATGAAGTGTCCTTATTGCGGCTTCGGGCAAGACCGGGTGGTGGACTCGCGGGAGAGCAAGGAGGCGGACTCCATCCGGCGGCGGCGGGAGTGCGAGAAATGCAATCGCCGCTTCACCACCTACGAGCGAATCGACGAAATTCCCTACATGATGATCAAGAAGGACGGGCGGCGGGAGCGCTTCGACCGGCAGAAGATTCTGAACGGCCTGTTGCGCGCCTGCGAGAAGCGGCCGGTGGCGGCAAGCAGCCTGGAAGCCATCGTGGACGCCGCCGAGGCTTTTCTGGCCGACGCCCCGGAGCGGGAGCGCACCACGGCGGAGATCGGCGAGCTGATTATGGAGCGCCTCAAGGGAATCGACACCGTAGCCTATATCCGCTTTGCCTCGGTCTACCGCGACTTCAAAGACGTGCGCGAATTCAAGGAAGAGTTGGAAGGACTGCTGGGCAGCAAGGGAAAGAAAGCTCCCAGCCACTAGCTACTAGTGTGGTGATTCAGAAGTTTATTGAAGAACAACTACAGATCCCCATTCGACTACGCTCAGGGCAGGCTTTCGACTCACTACCCCCAGGCCGAAGAGTATGCCTGGGGCCCCGTTTGCTCAGGATGACAGCAGTTTTTGTGCTGCGTTTTTCTGACTCAGAACACTAGCTGTGAGCTGTAAATATGTGGAGCGCAAGACGTTCACCCGCGACGTGGGCGGCACGGCCGGAAGCAGCCGGTTTGCCGGCGCCGTACTTAAGGCCATGAGATAACGCTGCTCTGGATCAGGCCAGTTTCAGCCCAATTTCAGGTTGCTGAGGCCCACAAACTTGTTGATGAGATTTCGCCCCGGAAAAGATGTCCTTGCAGGTTTTTCGTAATAATTGAAATAAAATGATGTGAATTCGAGACAAAATCAGTCCAAATCATATAGCCTTCATATCAGCACCTACATCACAGGGTGCGGAAAATTTCGAATCGAGGAAGCAACTATGTCAAAGGTAATCCCTGCCGTCCAGCGATACAGCGCGCTCGCGCTCGTCGCCATCCTGGCTTTTGCCGTTTCTTCGGCAATGGCCCAGACTTCCCCTACATCGACGGCTGTTACTCCCGCCGAAGCCAGCCCGGTGGTCAGCCATCCCGCCACAACCGGGCCCATCAGCCACAACTACACTCTGAAGAAGGTTGATGGAACGCTCAACATCCTCGTCGATCCCGATGGAACGTGGAACTTCTCGGGCAACACAAAGGCCTTTCCGGGCAAGGATTTCGACGTTACGCTGGCGCTGAAGAACACAGACGGCGCGGTGGTTCTTTTTCAGTATGTCGGCGATGCTTCGCACGGGATTCAATTCAGCAAGCAGGGCCAGAACGACATCTTGAAAGAGAACTTTGCCTCCTTCGCGAAGAGCCACAAGTCCGCCTGGGAGTATCGCCTCTACGAGAACGCCGCCGGCAAGAGACAGCTCTATGAGGAGCGGCTGAGAAAAAGGGAAGAGTTGCTGAAGGCAGAGCAGGAAGCCAGGAAGCGGCATGACGAACAGGTAGCGGCTGAAAAGAGGAAAGAGCTAAAGGCTGAAGAGCAGGCCGAAATGAAATGGGAGCAGCAACAGGAAGCTCAGCAGCAACAGCAGCAGAGCGGCGGCGGCGGCGGGTCGAGCGTGGGCAGTGTGCTGAGCACCATCGGCTCGGTTGCGGGCGCCGTCTTGTCGTTCCTGTAGACCAGGGACAGGCTGGGTTTTCGTTACGGCAGCAAGGCGGCTGGAACTACAGCTAACTATGCAGCACATAAGGCTGGGCATCTTGCCCAGCCTTTTGTGTTGGCGCAAGCGCGGCCATTACTGCTTCTTCATAAAAATTGAGAAAAATTGATATGGATTCAAGACACCGGGTCCGGCGGTGCATAGACTCCTGATTGCACGACAGCGCACGCTGCCTGCAATTTGAATCGAGGATGATTTCATGTTTAAGCATGTCACTGGCATCAAGCGGTTCGGCGCGCTTGCGCTGACCGCCGTCCTGATCTTAGCCGTTTCTTCAGCGATGGCCCAATGCAACTGCCCATGTTCCAAGGGAACCCCCGCTACTACTCCCGCGGCAACTCAGCCTTCAGCCCCGGGTACAACAAACGCCGCGCCCCCGGCCGCTCTTCCCGCCGAAGCCAGCCCGGCACAGGCTGCGCCCCCCACAACCGGACCGATCTCCCACGAAATTGCACTGCAGAAGATCGGCGGCAATCTCAACATCCAAGTCTACCCGGATGGAAACTGGCTCTTCTCCGGCAAGACCAAGGCCTTGAAGGATAAGGACCTCGACGTTTCGCTGGCCTTACGGGCCAACAACGGAGCAATCTTTGTCTTCCATTGGGTGGGCGACGCTACGCACGGCGTTGAGTTCAGCAAATCCGGCAAGAGCGGCATTCTCAAGGACGAGTTCGTCAATTTCCAGAAGGGTCATCATTTCGCCTGGACCTATCGCTTCTACGAGGATTCCGCCGGCAAGAGAGCGGCTTATGAAGAGAAGCAGAGAAAGAAGGAAGAGCTGGCGAAGAGAGAGGAGGAAGCCAGAGAGAAGCATAACGCGCAGTTAGAAGCCCAACTGAAGGCCGAGCAAAAGCGTGCAGCGCAGCAGGAACTTGCAGAAGAGCAGGAGCAAGAGAGGGTAGAGCGGCAGCAGGCGCAGAGGCAATCTCCGCAGCAACAGAGAAGTGGCGGCAACAACGGCGGCCTGGTCGGCGGCATTGTCAACAACGTTGGATCGACGGTGAACAGCGTCGTCAATACAGTCAACAACGTTACTTCAAGCGCGGTTTCAGGCGCTGTTTCAACCGTCTCAAGCGCTGTTTCCGGTGTAGGAAACCTGATTTCGTCTATCTTCTAAATAAAACATGAACCACACAAAAGGCTGGGCGCAAAGCCCAGCCTTTTGTTTTTGGCGTAAATGCAGAGGGAGTTATAGGCAGTTTTTGTTTCGACGGTGTACGCGCGTCCCCTGCACGCCTGTCCGAAAAATCGCTCAATTTGAGCCTGTTCTCCTGTACACTGGAGTCATTACGGACATGAAAAACAAATTTTCAATCGGCATTTTGGGCGCAACCGGAATGGTGGGTCAACGGTACATCCAGCTTCTGGAGCGCCATCCGTGGTTTGAGATCACGTGGCTGGCGGCCAGCGACCGCTCCAGCGGCAAGACGTACGGCGAGGCGGCCAAGTGGCGCCTGGACACCCCTCTGCCCGAGCGCATCGCCAAGATGATCGTCTCGCCGGCGGAGCCCGAAGGCGCGCCGAAGATTATCTTTGCCTCGATTGATGCGGCTATCGCCCAGGAACTGGAACCCCAGTTTGCCGCCGCCGGCTGCGCCGTGGTCTCCAACTCCAGCGCCTTCCGCATGGCGCCCAATGTGCCGCTGGTGCTGCCAGAGGTGAACGCCGAGCACCTGCACCTGATTGAAGAGCAATCATGGCGCAAGGAGTCGGGCGGCTACATTGTCACCAACTCCAACTGCACGGTGATGGGCCCGGTGCTGGCGCTGAAGCCCATCACGGACCGCTTCGGCATCGAGCAGATCTTCGCCACCTCCATGCAGGCCGTCAGCGGCGCGGGCTACCCCGGCGTGGCATCGATGGATATTCTGGACAATGTTGTCCCCTACATCCCCAACGAAGAAGAGAAGATGGAAGAAGAGATGCTCAAGCTACTGGGCACACTCGATGGCCATGTGGTCAAGCCGCTCAACGCGCGCATGAGCGCCAGTTGCAATCGCGTTCCGGTGGTTGACGGCCACGCGGTCAGCGTGAGCATCAAGTTGAAAAAGCCGGCCACGCGCGAAGAGATTCTGGCGGCGTGGGCGGAGTTTCGTCCGCTGGCCGGCAAGCAACTGCCGTCGGCGCCCGAGCAACCGGTCGAGTGGGCGCCGCAGCCGGATCGCCCGCAGCCGCGCCTGGACCGCAATCGCGGCAACGGCATGGCCGCCACCGTGGGCCGCCTGCGTCCCTGCGGCGTGCTCGACTGGAAATTTACCGTGCTCTCGCACAACACCATTCGCGGAGCGGCGGGAGCCACCATCCTGAATGCCGAACTGCTGGCCAGCCTGGGGAAATTCGCATGAGCCTCGTGGTGATGAAATTCGGTGGCACCTCGGTGGAGGATCCGGCGGCCATTCGCCGCACCGCGTCTATCGTCGCCGGGCGCGTGGCCCTGGGCAAGCAGCCGGTGGTGGTGGTCAGCGCCATGGCCAAGGTTACCGATCTGTTGCTGCGCGCCGCGGAGACGGCCGTGCAGGGTGACCGCGCCGGGGCCCTGGCCATCAGCTCGCGGCTGCGGGTGCGACATCGCGACACGGCAGCCGCTTTGCTCAAGGACTCCGCCGCGCTGGTCGACGAGATCGACCAGAAGTTTGACCTGCTCGACGAGATTCTGCGCGGACTGGCGGCGCTGCTCGAACTCACCCCGCGCATCTCCGACCTGATTGTCAGCCACGGCGAGGTTCTCTCCAGCCGCATCGTCGCCGCCACCTTCCGCGAGATGGGGATCAAGGCCGAGCACGTGGACGCGCGCCAGATTATCATCACCGATTCGCAATTCCAAAAGGCGATTCCGCAGGACGCGCTCATCGAAAAGCGCGCCCAGGAAAGGCTGCTGCCGCTGCTGGCGGCGGACCATGTGCCGGTGATGGGCGGCTTCATCGCCTCCAACGAGGCCGGCATCACCACTACGCTGGGCCGCGGCGGCTCCGACTTCACCGCCGCCCTCATTGGCGGCGCGCTGGCTGCCGAGACCATCGAAATCTGGACCGACGTGGACGGCATCATGAGCGCCGACCCGCGCGTCTGCCCTGATGCCCTGCGCGTCAAGATCATCAGCTTTGAAGAAGCCGCCGAGCTAGCCTACTTCGGAGCAAAGGTTCTGCACCCGGCCACCATCCTGCCCGCCGTCAAAAAAAATATTCCCGTGCAGGTGCTCAACAGCCGCAACGCCGCCTGCGAAGGCACGCGCATCATCTCGCTGCCGCCACGCTGCAAGAGCCCCTTCAAATCCATCGCCGTCAAAAAGAAGCTCAGCATCATCGACGTGGTGGCCGGCCGCATGTTGATGACCCACGGCTACATGAAGGAAATCTTCACCGTCTTCGACAATCACAAGTGCCCGGTGGATATGGTCTCAACCAGCGAGGTCTCGGTCTCGCTCACCGTGGACTCGAACGAGAAGCTGCCGGCCATCGCCGCCGACCTTGGCAAGCTGGCCGACGTGAAATATGAAGGCAAGAAGGCGCTGGTCTGCATGGTGGGCGACGACATCCGCGGGCAAAGCGGCATCGCCTCGCAGGTCTTCAGCGCCATCCGCCACATCAATATCCGCATGATTTCGCAGGGCGCCAGCGAAATTAATATGAGTTTTATGATCGACGAAGACGACGCGGATGAGGCGGTACGCTCGCTGCACGCGGCGTTCTTCCAGGACCCGGACCCGGCGATTTTTGATGTGGCGGCGCGGAAGTTGTAGACGCGATTATCTCAAATTCAGCATCGAGCCCTGGGGTGCCCGGCATTAGTGCTACAATCTTTCGGAGTTCAAACGGAATCATCATAGGTTTTGAAACTCCGGATTGTTCCTTGATTCGAGAACCGAAGCTGGAGACACTTACATGATGAGCAAGTCGCTGCGTCTGCAAGCCGGAGCACTGCTTCTGCTATTGCTTTGTGTACCACTGCCGCTTCGCGCGCAAATGTCCAGACAGGATCGAGAAGCGGCAAACAAGATGATCAAAGGGACGTTCTTTCTGCGACTTGATGTTCCCATCATTTATGTCAATGAAGGTTGGGGTCCCGGACCCAAAGCTGCTCTCGATGTTTCTCCTACGGAGTATGACATAACGAGAAGATTATCTTTGTTAAAACCGAGCAGGAACGATGATCCGCGCGTCATTTGGATATTTTTCCCTAATGATGGCGTGCACTACGGAAAGCTATCCTTTGATCACGACAAGGTTGAGATATGGATGGAGGCATTGCAAAACAGCGTTTGGGAGATAAAGCTCAATTTCGTCCATATCAATACCCTTGACGACTTTACTAATGCCTTCAATCAGACCTTCTCGAAGGTTCCTCTCCAGGATGAACATCCAGAATGGCCAGCAGAGGTAAGGAACGCAATTGCCGCGCACAAACTGGTTTTGGGCATGACCAAAGAGCAGGCCTTTGACGTCGTAGGCACTCCGGTCGATATAAGTTCCGAACAAGCAGAAGGCGCCATGGTTGAGACTTGGCATCCACGGCAGGGCAGGGGAAATATGGTTATCACGATAGGGAGACGTGTTGACTCAGTCAGTATGGGTAGGACGGGTTTCCCTTTTCAACTGAAGTTCGTTAATGACAAATTACAAGTCATTCATTAAGGGCCTCGGCGACCCAGCTGGGTGCCCCAGGTCCGGATTCTCGGACCTGGGAATCCACGATCCTTAATCAGCCTGGATTTACGGCTCCTGCACGAAGCGATCTCCCTTGTGCCACGCGCCGAAATCTTTGGTCAGCTTGCAGGACGCCAGTTTCCCGTTCTCGTGAAACTTTGCGCCGCCGCCGCGGCCATCGGCGAAGAAGCCGCCGCTCATGCAGGGAACACCCTGCACGGTCTGGTCTCCGGCCAGGTAACACTGCTTGAGTTTGCCGCTGGGATAAAAAGCCACCATCGAGCCCTCGGCCGTGCCCAGCCAACTGCCGCCCGAGCAGGTCATGCCCAGGATGGGCGCGTCGTGGCTCATCTGCACGATATCCGGAGTGCCGTCGGGATGCAGGGCGATGTAGGAACCGGCGGGGATGCGCGCCTCGCCGAAGGGAATCTCACGCGTGACCGTGCAGCGGTTCAGGAGGCCATCGTCAAAGAACCAGGCGTAGCCTTTGTCGCAGGGATAGCCCTGAATCTCGGTGGGCTGATCCAGCGTTTTGCGATTTACGTGGGGCAGGGCGCCGGCAGATGCGGTGCATAGCAGACCGCAGAAAAACAGATTGAATAGAAATGTTGTTCGCATCGCTATCTCCTCGTGCACTTCCAGATTTTACTCTGGGTGAGTTGTCATACCGGCAGCGTAACTCCCAGTTCTCAGAATCGAGATCTCCACCCCATGGACGAAGACCTGTCCATGGGGACCCCGGAGCTGGGAGTTACGCTTTCGTCGCGTATTTAAAACCCTGAATTGCCTCTTTTGGGTGGCGCTTGCAGCCGTGCCGCGGAGAGAATCTTCACAATTTGCTCGGCCATGGGACCGGATGCAACGATTCCGTCGATGGCTCGAACTCTGCCCGATGCGAGCACGACGCCCGTCGCCCTCTCCGTGAGGACATATGTGTGAATATGGGTGAAGACGACGCGGTCGATCTGGAGTTGCAGTTCGGCAGGACGCGGCTTGCTGACGCTCGGATTGAAGTAGCGCGGACCGTCGACAATCGACAGGCCCAGTTTCTCCCAGTCCTTGTTGTTCAATAGAGCCCTGGAGAGGGTAGCGGAGGAGAGAAAGTCTGTATTCGAAAAGATGCAGACTGTGCGGGCTTTTTTGAGAATCTGGTCGCGATCGAGATCGGCGGCGGTGAGCAGATGCTCTTCTACCGGTACTTGCGCGGCATGGGTGAGCTGCAGAGAGCCGGTGATTTGGATGGCTTGCGCGGGTTGTGCGGCGGCGCCGGTTGAGGCGGCTTGCGTCGGCTGCTGCGCGTACAGCAGCGGACAAAGGACGAGGGGAAAAACAACTGGAAGCATTTTTCTGTTCATCGGAACTCCTTGTGTACTACAAGGACCGATGTTAGGGAGGTTGCAGACGTGTGTGTAAGCGATTGGGACAGTTTCGCAAGTGTCACAATCGAAGAAGGATCAATGAGCGGTAAGCGGCTCTTCCTGCTTGCGCAACTCGGCCAGGGTGGGCGAGTCGAGCAGCGTAAAGCGCAACGGAAAGGCTTCCGGCGGCAACTCCAGCGCGGTGAGGGCATCGCAGACCACGCCCACAGTCGCATCCAGGCCGCGTTTCCATCCGGGCTCGGCCGCATCACGCACCAGCAGGATCTCCGGCGAGAGGCCGGCGGCGATCAGCAAGGTCTGGGCGATGCGCTGAAACTCCTTCCAGCGCGAGGCAATGCCTACCAGCTCTTCGGTATGCTCGGTCATATAACGCTGCAAGTGGACCTGAAGCTCGGGCGAGACGGGATGCACCTGGAGCACGTTCAGAGCGGTTCCCGCGGGCAGCAACTTGCGTACCAGGTCGGCCTTGCTGGGCGCGACTACCGGCAATGAGCCCTCCAGCAGGCCGGGCTGGGCACATTCTTCGGGAGTGCATCCGGCTACCGGCAGCTTCAATGCCTGCCGCATCTCGTGCATCAGGATGCGGCGAAGTTCCACGTCCGGCTCGATGACCAGCCAACGAGAGGGCGGCGCAAGAGAGAGCCAGCGGTGCAGCCGGTCCCGCACGAGTGAGTCCGCCGCGCCCAGCTTGCGCGCCCTGGCCATCAGGTCGCCGATCAGTTGATCGAGGGCAAACTCCGTGGCCAGCTCCGGCGAATGTGGCGCAGCCGGCCGGCTGGCGCGCACAAAAACCCCGCTGCCATGGCGGAACTCAAGCCAGCCCTCCTGCTCCAGTTGCTTGTAGGCGGCGCTGGCCGTGTTGGCGTGAATACCATAGCGGCGCGCCAGCTCGCGCGTGCTGGGCAGCCGCTCACCGGGAGCAAGTTCGTGGCAGAGAATGCCCAGCGTCACCTGCGTAACCAACTGCTCGCGCAGCGAAACCTCGCCGGTCCGGTTAAGCCAGAGGCGCATCAGACTATCCGGAAACCTCTTCCGCGCAAGGCGTGGCCAGCGGTGCGGCCCTCTTGCGGCCATAGATCGCCAGCAGCGCCGCCAGCAGAAGAAGAATGGCTCCCAGGACCAGCAGGCTGCCTTCGGGACCGTCCGCGCCGCCGCTCCACAGCGCGTTGCCCGATGTGCTTGTGGTCAGGTAATGGCCAGGAGCGACCATGCCGCTGTCGGCGGTGCCATAGAAGTAGGTCTCCGCCCAGTCCCAGGCGGCGTGACAGCCGATGGCCCACCAGGCCGAGCCGGTGACCCACACGCTGACGCAGAAGACAAAGCCGATGAATGCAGCGGCAAAGATGCCGATCCAGTTTTCACCCTTGTTGCCGAGGTGGATGTAGCCGAAAAACGTCGAGGTGACCCAGGCCGCCTGCCAGAAGTTCGCCCCCGGCGTTTTCTTGATGTGCAGCAGCAAACAGGGCAGCAGCCCCAGGAGCGCGACAGCATAAACTCCCCAGGCGCTGATGCCCAGGGCTCTGGCGTACAAACTCAGGCAGAGCAAAACGATAATCCCCGCCGCCCACCAGAAGTTGATGCCGCGGGTAAAGGTGAACTGGAAATAGCAGCGGAACATTCCCTCTTCCACGCAGCCCACCATCAGAAAGACGGCAGCCCAGATCGCGCCATAGCGGAAGATCTCTGCGCCGGAGAGAGCCACGGGACCAAAGTGCAGCCAGCCGCCCCAATTCATAGCGCCCACCAGCACGGAAAGAGCAATGAATCCCGCCGCCAGGCCGCTGAAAAAGTGAGGAATGCGCCGCGGGCCGGTCAGGTTGTAAGCCAGCAGGTTGCGGCGGCCCTCGATCAGCGCCATCACCGACGCCGCCCCCACCAGCGCCAGAAAAGAAATCACCTCTCCGAAGAACATCGAGGAGGCAGTCATGCGGTCCATCTTGCTGAAATCGACAAGATGAAGATGGACAAAGACAAATCCGACGGCGGCGCCGATAAGACCCGTCAGAAGAAAAAAGATCAGCAAAGACCATCCGGCGCGCAATCCCTGGCTGCCGTAGAAGGTCCAGCTCATCCAGCGAAAGAACCGCTCTCCCAGGGAAGGGGCAACGGTTTCAGGCGCATGGGCCGCATCCGTGCTGGCGGGCAGCGCTTCCGGCTGTGGGCGATGAATCTCGGGCTCCATCATGTCTCCTTGGAAAAGAAGATTTTTGTGCTGAATTGCACTAATGACAAGATACCCTACGCAAGCGCCGTCAGGGCAGTTCCTCGGCAGATCTGACAGCGGAATAAAATGAGCCTGGGGAGAATGTTCACTCCGCAACTTGACACAATCGCCCGCTGCCTTGATGCTAAACAGTTCAGATCATCTGGATTATTCATCACACGGAAGGGATCAGGAGTTGCGGGTTCGCGTCTTCTATCACGACAAATGCTTCGACGGAGCCTGCTCAGCCTCGCTCTTCACGCGCTTCCATCGCGAGCGCATCTCACCGGCGGCCAGCTACACCTATCACGGCCTGGTTCATCGCGCCGGCGCCCTGTTCGACGAAAAGGAGTTTACCGGCGACGAAAACGCCATCGTGGACTTCAAGTACTCCGCATCCCCGCGGATTACCTGGTGGTTTGATCACCACATCTCGGCCTTTCTCACGCCCCAGGACCAGGAGAATTTTCTGGCCTGCAAGCAGGACCCGGCCTGCGGCGGGCGCAAGTTTTTCGACCCCGAGTACACCTCCTGCACCAGCTTTCTGGCGTACATCGCCTCCACCCGTTTCGGGTTTTCGACCGCGCCGGTGGCCGAGCTGATTCGCTGGGCCGATATTGTGGACGGAGCCAAGTATGAGAGCCCCGAGGCAGCCGTGGAGATGGCCGCTCCGGCCATGAAGCTCACACTTATCATCGAGTCCACCCAGGACGATGCTTTCATCCCGCGGCTCATCCCGCTGCTCACCGAGATGCCTCTGGCCGAGGTGCTCAGCCAGCCCTTTGTCGCCGACCTGCTGCCGCCCCTTCTGGAGCGCCACCAGAGATCCATTGCTCTGATCCGCCAGCGCGCCGAGGAGCGCGACGGCACCATCTTCTTCGACCTTACCGACCAGCCGCAAGACGGCTACAACAAGTTCATCCCTTACTATCTTTATCCCCAGGCCACGTATTCCATCGGCCTTTCCAGTTCCAGCTTCCGCACCAAAGTTTCGGTCGGCTCCAATCCCTGGACCAAGGCCGACCCGGCGAAGATGACCAACCTGGCGGCCATCTGCGAGCGCTACGGCGGCGGCGGCCATGCCCGCGTGGGCGCAATCAGCTTTCCGCCCGGCCGCGCGGACGATGCGCGGAAAGCGGCAGCCGAGATTGTGGCGGAGTTGAGGGCGAAAAACCCGCTGGGGTGAGGCATCCAGGAAAACTGAAATTATTGATTTTACAAATGTTGGGAATTTGGGCTACAACGTAGCTCAGAGGTCTTCTATGCCTGCCAATTCCGTTGTCCGAGCCAGAATTGACTCTCGTGTCAAGGAAGAGGCCACGGCAATCTATGCCGCCGCCGGGCTCACACTTTCCGACGCTTTCCGCATGCTGCTCATGCGAACAGTGGCCGAGCGCGCTCTGCCCTTCGAGCCTCTGATGCCCAACGCTGAAACCGTGGAAGCCATGAAGGCCGCGCGCAGGGGCGAATTGACTACGGTTGGCAGCGTCGACAATCTTCTGGCTGATCTCCATGCGGACGATTAATTGAGCTTGTAAATCTCTGTCCGGATATTCGCTACGCCCTGCCCTTCAAGCTCGGCCACTCGGGCCGGCGTTGCTCCAGGAATGCCATGACGCCCTCTTCAAAATCGGGGAGTAAATGCCCAGAAAACGTTGCTGGAAGCTGTTTTTACAGCCCCAACTCCCGCGCCCGCCGCTTCATCGCTTCGATGCAGAAGGCGATGTGCGCGTCCAGCTCCACGCCCAGTTCCGAGGCGCCCTGCACGATGTCCTCGCGGTTCACGCCCCGGGCGAAGGCCTTGTCCTTCATCTTCTTGCGCACGCCGGCCACTTCAACCTCGGCAATCGCTTTGGTCGGCTTGACCAGCGCGCAGGCGGTCAGAAACCCGGCCAGCTCGTCGCAGGCGAAGAGGGATTTGGCCAGATGAGAGACGCGCGGTGTGCCGGTGTACTGCGCGTGGCCCAGGATGGCGGTGCGCAGCGCTTCAGGCCAGCCGAGCCGCTCCAACTCGCGGACTCCGACGCAGGGATGCTCCGCGGCGGTGGGGTGGCGCTCGTAGTCGAAGTCGTGCAGCAGGGCCGTGGTTGTGTACAGCTCGATGAGCGCTCGCCGTTCTTCCCCGGCCAGCCCCAAACGGGCGGCCTCCGCCTCGCCCATCGCCGTGACGCAGGCCTCCACGGCCAGCGCGTGCTTGCGCAGGTTCTCGCTTTGGGTCCACTCGGTCAGCAGCTGCCAGGCCTGCGCCCGTCCATAGCTGGAACCGCTTTCTTTTGCATCATTTCCGGTGCAGTTATTCATAGTTTCCTTGACCTCGATGTTTACTAACCTGATTCGTGCTTTTTCAGGTTTTTCAGGCCATAATCGGGTCTGATGCCTGAAAGTCAGGCTTGCATCCAAGTTTTCACTTGACAGTTATGGTTCCCATCCCCGAAAGTATCACATAACGTGGTGCAGCAATGCGCCGCGGAGTACCTGCTCTGACGCTCCGCGCATCACACATGGCAACTACGCTGGCAAGCGTGGAAACACGCGAAGTTGTGCGCTGCACATACGTCGACTGCAACATCGTCCAATTCAAGACAGCCAACTCCCTATGCCGCAGGTGCCACAGGCCCCTGGATGTCGAGGACCCGGTTCGGTCAGAGCCCATCCCGATCAATCGTCAGCCCGCAGACCCTGCTGCTGAAGCTGGCCTGAGAGTAGCCGGCCTGGTGAAGGAGATCCGCCGTGCGCGCCACCTCAGCCAGCGGCAACTGGCCGGGCGGATGCAGGTGCCCCGCACCTACATCTCGAAGATCGAGAACGGCAAGGCCATTCCTACCCTCAGCTCACTGGAGCGTCTGGCCGCTGCGCTGGGCGTGGATGTGCGCCAACTGGTGCGCGACGCCCGCAGCCAGCGCGAGGAGGAGGAAGCGATGATCCTGGCCGACCCGTTGCTGGCCGAGATTGCGGCTTCGCTGCCTTGCCTGGACTCGTTGCACCGCTCACTGGTCGCCAGTGCGGCGCACGATATGGCCCTGGGCCACCGGCGCATCGCGTAGCGGGCTGGGGCTGGCAGCATGATCTTCCCGGTCATGAGGCCGATAGCCGCCGACTCTCCGCCGGGAGGCTTACGCTTGCAAGCGCCTTCAGCCCGGCTGCCGAGGCAATTGCAGCGCAGGTGCGCTTGTGCTACGGTCGAGGGAGAGACGCCTCGGCTCGCGGCGCCGGGAAGTCCGTGTGCCGGCCCGAAAGCTCGATAGCATTTTATTGAGGCATTCCCCTTGTTTTCTGCCGCCAAGCTGCGCATTGAAGAGCTGAACGCTGAGGAGCGCGCCCTCTACGCGTCCCTCAAGCCGGAGCGCCTGCCCCAGCATGTGGCCATCATCATGGACGGCAATGGCCGCTGGGCGGGCAGCCGCTCGATGAAGCGCTTCTTCGGCCACCAGCAGGGCGCCAGCACCGTGCAGCAGGTCATGGAAACTGCCGCGCGCATCGGCCTGCCCTGGCTCACCCTCTACGCCTTTTCGCTGGAAAACAACCTCCGCCGCCCCCGCGCCGAGGTCAACTTCCTTATGCGCCTGCTCAAAACATACCTGGACGCCAACGTGCAGCGGATGATGGACAACAACATTCGCATAAGATACATCGGCCACACCAGCGAGTTGCCCGACGATGTTCAGGAGAAGATGCGCTGGGCTGAGCAGGCTACAGCAGGCAACACCGGAACCACCCTCACGCTGGCGCTCAACTATGGCGGGCGCTCGGAGCTGGTGGACGCATTTCGCGGCCTGGCCGTCGAAATGAAGTCCAAGCACATCAGCCCCGACCGCATTACTGAGGACGACATTCACCGCCATCTGTACACCGCCGATATGCCCGATCCCGACCTGCTGATCCGCACTTCGGGCGAGATGCGCCTGTCGAACTTTTTACCCTGGCAGATCGCCTACACAGAGATCTACTTCACCGAGCGGTTGTGGCCGGATTTCACCGGCATCCATCTGCTGGAGGCCATCGCCGACTACCAACAGCGCGAGCGCCGCTTCGGCGGGCTGAGCGATAGCGTAGGCGAGGTGGAAGAGAACGCCGATCAAATCAAGATCGTGGCCAACTGAGTACTATCTTTCTTCGCCAACCACCTTCCAGCGGACGCTGACATAGATTTAGAGGCACATCCTGCCGACAAGTAGAGTGTGGGGGAGTATTCAATCATAATCCGGTTCGATCCCCTCGAAAGCAACGGCTTGCTGGCCTCTCTGCCGGTACAAATCCTACCCCGGCAGTGTATCCTCATCCCAATGAAACGTGTTTTCACCGCTCTCATCCTGATTCCCGTAGTGCTGGTCCTGGTCTTCCTCGGGCCGTGGTGGCAGTGGCTGTTTACTCTGGCGGTGGCGGCGGTGGCTGCGCTGGCCGCATGGGAGTTTATGGACCTGGCGGAGAAGGCCGGCGCCAACCCTCCGCGTATCGCAGTGCTGGTGGCCGTTCTGACGCTGTTTGCCTGCAACTTGCAGTGGCCTATCCAAAACGCGGCGATGCTCAGCATGTTCGGCATACTGAGCCTGGGCCTGCTGGTCTACTGCACTTTTTTCCGGCCCGTGGAGCAGCTCATGGCCGATGCCTCTACCTCCATCTTCTGCTTGTTCTATATCGGATTCACCCTGATTTTCTTGCCCGCTCTGCGCGAGGAGGTAGACGGCACTTCACTGCTCGTTTTCCTCTTCTGCGCGGTCTGGGCCGGAGACACGGCTGCCCTTTACGTGGGCCGCGCCTGGGGCCGGTACAAGATGGCGCCCACGCTCAGCCCCAACAAAACCTGGGAGGGCGCGCTGGGCTCGGTGGTCGGCAGCCTGCTGTCCACCTGCATCCTGCTCGGTCTCGCGCAACTGTTGCAGAAGTGGGATGTGGGCCGGCTCTCCTACTCCAGCGGGAGATGGTGGTACTGGCTGGGGTTGACCGTGGTGGTCAACGTGGCTGCCCAGGTGGGCGATCTGGCTGAGTCCGCGCTTAAGCGCTCGGCCGGCGTCAAGGACTCCGGCTCCCTGCTGCCCGGCCATGGCGGCGTTCTGGACCGCATCGACGCCCTGCTGATCGCTGCTCCCGTGCTGTGGTACGCACAGATGATTCACTAGAAGCGGTTCCATAATTCACGTACTCTTTCCTGCATCGTACAGGGTGGCATATACTTCCACCCCGGCGACGAAGACCTGTCGTTGGGGACTCCGATGCGGCAATAAGAAAGACGCCGCGAGGGTGGGACACCCGGCGATTGTATGCTGAAGTTGCCGTGCGATATCCTCGCTGAAGCAGGCACAGAATCTACCATTTTAGGAGATTAGATGAGACAGGCAACGCTGGCCGATGCAGATCGGGTCAAGCATATTCTGCTCGTGTCTTTCAGGAACGACCCGCATGTGAACTGGCTTTTGGAAGAAAGCAAGAATCCACTGAAGCTCAATGTTCTGATCGATTATGTCGTGGATCAGACGCTGCGGAGAGGAGAAATCTATTTGAGCGACAGCAATGACGCGGTGGCGCTGTGGGATTCAGAGCGAAATGAAAAGATGTCCTTGCACTCTATCTACCGGAACCTTGCCTTTCTGATTCAAATTGGGATCAAGCCGGTGATGCGGATTCTGAAGTCGGAAGGCATTATCCACAAGAACTTCATCCGGTTCCCGCGCTTTTGCCATCTGTATTTGATTGGAGTGTTGCCTGAAGCGCAGGGAAAAGGATTGGCAAGCGCGTTGATGAATCCGATGATGCAGCGGATGAAGGAACAGTCGATTCCTGCCTTTCTTGAGACGGCAAACCTTCGCAATGTCGAAATCTACAAAAAGAAAGGCTTCAGCGTCTTTCAGACTCTGACCATTGGAGGGCACAGCCTCTTTCTGATGTCCACCGGGATTCAGGAATCAGGGCAATAGAGGGATGCCGGGTTGTGCTTCTGCCCGGGCGCGCTCGCAGAAGGCGAATGGGCATCTACGCCGGCAACGTGACGTGCCTGCCGGCCACTCGTTTTACCCCAAAAAAATTCCCGCAATGGAGGCGGAGATCAGGTTGGCCATGGTGCCGGCGAACATGGCGCGGAAGCCGAGCTTGGCCAGGTCGTTGCGGCGCTCGGGAACCAGCGCGCCGATGCCGCCGATCTGCATTCCGATGGAGCCCAGGTTGGCGAAGCCGCACAGGGCATAGGTGGCGATGGTGAAGGAGCGCGGCATCAGCGTGGCCTTCTGCGCGCCCAGCGAGACGTAGGCAAGCAATTCGTTGAGCGCCATGCGCGTGCCCAACAGGTTGCCGATGGCGCCGCAGTCGTGCCAGGGAACGCCGATGAGCCAGGCGATGGGAGCAAAGAGGAAGCCGAGAATCTGGCCCAGCGATCCGGGAACCCAGTGCATGTAAGCCAGTCCATGCGTCCAGCCGAGCAGGCTGTCGAGCAGGGCGACGAGGGCGATGAAGCTGATGAGCATGATGGCCACGTTCATAGCCAGCTTGCCGCCGTCGATGGTGCCGCGGGCGATGGAGCCGATAAAGTTTTCATCCTTATGCATCTGGTCCTCGGGGATGACGACCTTGCCCTCAGTGGCGGGGATTTCGGTTTCCGGGACCAGCATCTTGGAGAGCAGGATGGTGCCGGGCGAGGTCATAATGACGGCGGCGAGCAGATGGCGGGCTTCGACGCCATAAGCGATGTAGGCAGCCATGATGCCGCCGGAGACGTGAGCCATGCCGCTGGTCATGATGGTCATCAGCTCGCTGCGCGTGGCCTTGGAGAGGAAAGGACGGATGGTGAGCGGAGCCTCGGTTTGGCCCATGAAGACGGAAGCGGCCACGTTGAGGCTTTCCGCGCCGGAGATGCGCATGGTCATCAGCATGACCCAGGCAAAACCACGGATGATGAGCTGCATGACGCCGATGTGATAGAGCACGGCAAAGAAGGCGGAGATGAAGATGATGGTGGGCAGAACCTGAAAGGCGAAGATGGCGCCGGCGTTGGGCGGCAGCAGATTTCCGTAGGCTCCGGAGTTGGGCAGGCCTAACTGGCCAAAGAGCATCTTGGTGCCGGCAAAAGTGCAGGCCAGCATGGAGTTGACCACGCCGCCGGCCCAGGTCATGGCGCGCTGTCCGTAGTCGAAGCGCAGCACCAGGAAGGCGAAGGTAAGCTGCAGGCCAAGGCCCCAGGCGACCGTGCGCCAGCGAATGCGCTTGCGGTCGGTGGAGAACAAATAAGCTGTCAGCAGGACGGCGAGAATTCCCAGCACTCCGGTGTATCGATACACGGTGAATCTCCTTGAAAAGCAGCTTCTAGCTGCTAGCTTCCAGCCTCCAGCCTTTTCTTCGCAGGCTCAAAGCCTTGGCGTTTCTCCGGCACTATGCATGTGCCAACGGTAAGGCTAACAGCTAGGAGCTAATGGCTGGAAGCTGCATTTACAACATCGCGCAGGTGAGCTTCCGCCGATTCTTGGGTGAAGATGCGGCTGACCAGAGGCACTGCCTGCGGCGGAGTTGTGGAGAAGTGAATGGCCTGCTTGAGAATCGCCTCCGGCTCGGCCAGAAGCGCAGGGCTGGTGGCGTAGAGTGTGGCCAGCGGCTGGCCTTTATCGAGGCGCGCGCCGCGGCGGGCGTGGAAGTCGATGCCGGCATGGGGATCGACCGGCTCGCCAGCCTTTTCGCGGCCCGCGCCGGTGCGCTGCACGGCCCAGCCGAGGGCGGTGGTGTCCATGGTGGAGATATAGCCGCTTTCCCAGGCCGAGACAATCTTGGTTGCGCCGGGTTTGTGGAAGCCGGGCTTATCAAAGACCGAAACGTCGCCGCCCTGTGCCTCGACCATGGCAAAGAAGGCACTCAGTGCGGAGCCGTCAGTGAGAGCTTTTTCGGCGCGGACGTAACCCATCTCCGGCGTGGTGGCCTGGCCGCCGAGATGAATCATCCAACCAGCCAGAATGAGCGACAGTTCGCGCAAGTCCTCGCTCTCAGGCGGGCGCTGGCCGCGCAGCAGTTGCACAGATTCTATGAGCTCAATCCAGTTGCCGGCCATGTGGCCCAGCGGCTGGCCCATGTCGGTCATGAGGGCCACGGTGCGGGTTCCGGCGGCCTCGGCAGTGGCCACCATCAGGGCGGCAAGGTAGGCGGAGTCCTCCGGGTTGCGCAGAAATGCGCCGGAGCCGGTTTTTACATCGAGAACCAGGGCGTTGAGGCCGGCGGCCAGTTTTTTGCTGAGAATCGAAGCGCAAATGAGCCCCGGGCTTTCGACGGTGCCGGTGCGGTCGCGCAAGGCATAGAGGACGCGGTCGGCGGGAACCAGCGACTTGGTCTGGCTGATGATGGAGGCGCCGCACTTCATCAGCACGGCCTCGAATTCCTGGAGCGTAAGTGCTGTGCGGTAGCCGGGGATGGCTTCCAGCTTGTCGAGTGTTCCGCCGGTGTGACCCAATGCGCGTCCGCTGATCATGGGCACCGCGACGCCGCAGGCCGCGGCCAGAGGCGCGATGAGGAAGCTGGTCTTGTCTCCCACGCCGCCGGTGGAGTGCTTGTCGACGGCAGTTTTGCCAAGGCGCGCGGGGGAGAATTTATCACCGGAGTCGCGCATGGCCAGGGTCAGCGCGCGCGCTTCGTCGAGCGAAAGCCCGCGAATCCAGGCGGCCATCAGCCAGGCGGCAAGCTGATCGTGGGGGATCGATTCGTTGGCCGCGCCGGTGGCCAGGAAGCCGATTTCGCGGGCGTTCAGAGCGCCGCCGTCACGCTTCTTGCGGATCAGGTCGATCATGTGGAGGGGTGCGAACGGCGAAGCGGAAGCGGAGGAAGACATCGCGAAATGTGCCTCGAAGTGGTAGGTTTTTCAGATTATCACAAGGGCGGGTATTCCTGGAGGCTGCTTCCTGTCCAAAGTCGCGGTATGATGAGAGGAAGTTCGCCAGGGGGTGCAAAGCGCATGAAGGAACTTGTCTTTGAAGTGATGCAGGAGGCCGATGGCGGTTACACCGCCGAAGCTCTCGGCGAGAGCATCTTCACCCAGGCCGATAGCTGGGATGAGTTAAAGGCCAACGTCCGCGAGGCCGTGCAAGCCTTCTACTTCGACTCCGCCGCCCCGGACTCCATCCGCCTGCATCTGATTCGCGACGAGGTGTTGGCCGTCGCATGAAACTCCCACGCGATTTGAGCGAAGAAGAGCTGGTCAAGCATCTCTCGAAACGCTGGGGTTACGTGAAAATCCATCAGGTCGGCAGCCACATCATCCTGCAAACTCAGCATCCGACGCTCCATCGCGGCGGGCGGGCTGATTACTATCGGCACTTTGGAAAAAACGGCGCGTTGAACCTGCAAGGAAAGCGAGGAATTCTATGTTTTGTCCAGATTGTGGAAGTGAAGTTGCGGAAGGCCGCAAGTTCTGCGGGAAATGCGGCGGGCAGATGCATGCGGCTGCGGGGAACGTAGAGGTAACACAGGGAAATGTATCTCAAGAGACAGCGGCTCCGGTTCCGCGGCAACCGATCTCGCCGCTCCAGAAGCTCACCTACGCGATTGTTGCTCTTTTGGTGATTCTGGTTGGCGTGGGTTGGTGGTGGTTCCACCGGCCTGCTCCGGCCTACAGGGCGCAGGACCCTGGAATTTATCCATTCGATGGCCTGAGCGCGGATGGAAAGACTGCAAAGGTAGGATTTATCGATGCCGATGGCAAAGTGCTATTGCAGCCGGAGTGGGACGCGGCCAGCCCTACAATTGTTATGAGGCAGTTGGTTTTCTTTAGTGAAGGCCTTTGCGGAGTCAAGAAGGATGGGAAATGGGGCTTTATCGACACTAGCGGACACCTTGTGATTTCCAATCAGTTTGATGCTGTAGGCCCGTTTATTGAGGGGCTTGCAAGGGTCAACCTGGGAAATCAAGCTGGCTTCATCGACATGACCGGCCAGTATGTCATCAATCCGCAATTCGACTCGGCGGGCGACTTCCATGGCGGACTCGCAGCAGTGCATACAGATAGTGGCTGGGGATTCATTAACAGGGCGGGAACCTTTGTTATCGAGCCTCATTTTCAGACTGCCAACGTCGATGGTTTTTCGGACGGTCTGGCGGGGGTTTGCCAAGGTAAATGCGGCTATATCGACCACAGCGGAACCTTCGCGGTCAAGCCCCAGTTCGACAGTGTAGACCCTTTTTCCGAAGGCATGGCTTCAGTAGGGATCAACGGCAAGTTAGGCTTCATAAACACGGCAGGGAAACTCGTCATCATTCCTCAATTCGACCAGTCATCCATGTTTTCCGGTGGCCTAGCCTTTGTAGTAGTTTCCGGGCATCAGGGCACTATCAACAAGCAGGGTAAGTATGTTTTGAAACCGGGGCAATATAACATGCAGCCGGTATCAAATGACATTCAGCGAGTCACAAGTAGCGACGGAATGGGCCTGATGACCCGAAACGGCCAGTGGGTTATGAAACCTTGTAAGGCTCTTTCTGGGATTGGTGCGGTTATCGGGAAAGTTTTCTACGGCGTTATAGGCGGGCAACAACCAGTACCCATATCCATCTCCGGCAAGGTGCTCGTCGGTCCCTACAAGGGAGCGATGCTGGATACACTGACGCAGGACAGTGCAAATACAAGAGCCAATGTTCCCAAGAAAATAAATATCACCGCCAGGCTCGCAACAAGTATGTTGCTTGAGAAATCCGAGCCTGTCTATCCACCGATGGCCAAGGCTGCCCGCGTCTCCGGCACGGTGGTTCTGAGTGTTCATATCTCCGAGAAAGGGACTGTCGAAGAACTTCATGTTGTAAGCGGGCCAGCCATGTTGCAACAAGCTGCCCTAGACGCTGTTAAGACCTGGCGCTACAGGCCCTTCCTTGTCAATGGCGAGCCGGTTAAGGTGGAAACGACGGTGAACGTGATTTTTAACCTTGGTGGCTGAGGACTCCTTTGTATCGGACCAGAGTCCGGTTTGCAATTCCCGGGCCGTTACGCTATGATTCTAATAACTGTCCGGGGGAGATCCCTGGGCCGTCAATAGCACCACGGTTTCTGGGCTCGACTGCCTGAGACGCGGCGACGCAAACGTTGCCCCTCCGGCAAGGAGTTCCCCGCAAAGCGGGGCTGGCAGGGGCGGTGGGAGACGAGGGATGAATGGCTAAATCCAGCAAAAATATTACGAAGGCGCGCGCGGCCGTGGTCAAGCCCGTGTATCCGCTGCCTGAGGCGGTTGGCCTGCTGAAGCAGGTGAAGTACGCCAAGTTTGACGAGACCGTGGACCTGACGCTGCGGCTGGGCGTGGATACGCGCCATGCCGACCAGATGGTGCGCGGGACGGTGGTGTTGCCGCATGGGCTGGGCAAGACCAAGACGGTGGCGGTGATTGCCGCCGGCGACCGCCAGAAGGAAGCCAAGGACGCCGGGGCGGACTTTGTGGGCGGCGAGGAGATGGTGGAGAAGATCCAGAAGGAAAACTGGACCGCCTTCGACGCGCTGATTGCCACTCCGGACATGATGAAGGTGGTGGGTCGGCTGGGCAAGGTGCTGGGACCCAAGGGGCTGATGCCCAATCCCAAGACCGGAACCGTGACCATGGACGTGGCCGCGGCGGTGAAAGAGATCAAGGCCGGCAAGGTGGAGTTTCGCGCCGACAAGACCAGCCTGGTGCATGTGCCGGTGGGCAAACTGAGTTTTGAACCGCAAAAGCTGATCGACAACGCGACCACCGTAATCACCGCGATTGTGCGCGCCAAGCCATCGGCGGCCAAGGGCAAGTACATCAAGAGCACTACATTGAGCTCGACGATGGGCCCCGGAGTACGACTGGATTCGGCGGTTGCCGACGCGGCGGGCAAGCACTAAAGGCAGGGACAAGGGACTAGGGAATAGTTGGTCCTGTGGTCCTGCGAGCGATGTGCTGGTCCCAAGAGTTTCGTGGTGAAGACTTTTCTAGATGAGCGCCGGATGGCGCGTGATAGAGCGAGGTGGAGACAGGAGAATAGGCGTGAACCGGGGACTCTAGTCCCTGGTCCCTAGTCCCTAGTCCCTACCGGAGCGGAGCGAAGACAATGGCGATTTCAAGGGCGAAGAAGACGGAGAAGGTTCAGGCGCTGGCGCGCGAGCTGGAAGGCTCGACGACGGCGATTATCGGCACTTTTTCCAAGCTGACGGTGGCCAAGGATTTTCAACTGCGCAAGGTCATCCGCGAGGCGGGCGGCAAGTATCGCGTGGTGAAGAACTCGCTGGCGGCAGTATCCGGCAAAGGCACCAAGGTGGAGGCCGCGCTCCAGGGGCTCAAGGGCGTGAACTCGGTGGCGTTTACCAAGGGCGACCCGGTGGCGCTGGCCAAGGTTTTTGCCAAGTGGGCGAGCGAGAACGCGGAGTTCCAGTTCAAGCTGGGCATTGTGGACGGCAAGCTGCTGACGGTAGCCGAGATCAAGGCTCTGTCGACGATGCCGGGCAGAGATGAGCTGTTCTCCAAGCTGCTGTTCCTGATCAATGCGCCGGCGCAACGGCTGGCGACAGTGATCAACGCAGCGGGACGCGACGTGGCTGTGGTTCTGGGCCAGGGCGTGGAGAAGGAAAAGTTTGCCAGCGCCGCATAGCGGCGCTAGCTTTTAGCTCCTAGCCTCAAGCTTCTAGCTTTTCTAGCGGAAGTTGAGACTGTTGGTTCCTTCGGGAAAGAGCTAGAGGCTAAAAGCTAGCAGCTAATAGCTGCTTTTAGAGTTTTGGCTGGGAAGCAGGCGGGAAGGGCGCGGGTCTGGCGCATCGGAAACTTTCCACTGCTGGAGCAGCCTTTTGGACGAGAGTTTCTGGCTCGGACAGGGATTTCAAAAACGATTCTGAATGGAGAAGAAAATGGCGGATCTGGAGAAGTTGGAAGAGCAAATCGTGTCGCTGAGCCTGTTGGAAGCAGCGGCTCTGGTAAAGAAGCTGGAAGAGCGGCTAGGAGTTTCGGCGGCTGCGGCAGCTCCGGTAGCGGTTGCGGCCGGTGGCGGCGCGGCGGCTCCGGCGGCGGAAGAGCAGACGGAGTTCCAAGTGATTCTAAAGGACTTCGGCGCCAACAAGATCAACACCATCAAGGCTGTGCGCGAGATTACATCGCTCGGCCTGAAGGAAGCCAAGGACCTGGTGGATGGCGCTCCCAAGCCGCTGAAGGAAAGCGCGACCAAGGAAGAGGCCGAGGCGATCCGGAAGAAGTTTGAAGGCATCGCAACGATTGAGATCAAGTAGGCGCGATAAGGCTGCCCGGCTGCGTTGCCGAGCAGCTTGCACGGCTGGCCGGGACGCGCTACAATAAACGGTGCGCGTCTTTTCGGCTTATTCCGTTTTTTTCAGGGAATGAGACTGGTTTGGTTGGCGCGTACTGAGAGTTGTGGATGGGCACGCAAGCGTCCTCAGGCCGGGGCAGAGCCAAGCCCTCTGGCGGCGAGGTTTGAGCTGTAGTTAAGTGCCTTAGAGTCAGCGGTTTACTTAGGCGGCAGGCTGAGTGTCCGTTGACGTTGTGAGTGGCTGGCGAGCGAGCGGCAGAAGCGAGCTTTGGGATCGGCGAGAGCAACGCAAAAGAATTCGGATGGGGGCACAGGCGATAAGCCGCGCTCGTGAGGCATTGTGCCTTGCGGGCTTTTCGTGTGTCCGGGGCTGCAGCAGAGTAATTGTATCAGCAACATCTGTCCAGGGTGTACCAGGATTGTAAACAGTTTCAATGGTTGCGTTGGCTTCCTCGATTGTGCGCCTACAGCGCACTTGCCGGATGTGCGGCAATGCCCACGAAGCGTTTTTCTGACTCTCACGGGACATAGATGGCCCTGGGAATTCCCCGGTGTATTTGCGACTGGGGTGCAAATTTTGGAGTTGCCGGGGCGGGGACTGGAGATGGCAGCGTGCCAGTCCGTTTTATTGACCTACTTACCGTAATTAGCGGGCGCCGAAGAGACTCAGGCGCTGGCCCGGCCCAACTTGGGCGCCGGAGCGACGAGGCTCAGGAGTAAACATGCCGAACGAGAAGCGCGCGATTCGCAGCCGACTCGATTTTTCAAAGATTCCCACCGCAACGCAGATACCCAACCTGATTGAAGTGCAGCGCCGCTCGTATGAGCGATTCCTGCAGATGGACAAGCTGCCCAACGAGCGCGACGACGCGGGTTTGCAGTCGGTGTTTGTGTCGGTATTTCCGATCACGGACTTCCGCGGCATCTCGCAACTGGATTTTGTGGATTTTTCAATCGGCAACTGGGAGTGCAAGTGCGGCCACCTGAAGGGGCTGCATCACCTGCGCACAGCCTGCGTGCATTGCGGGTCGATGGTGATTACGGATCCGTTTCATCCCGGCGATGTGCTTTGCCAGAAGTGCGGCACCTACAACAAGAACACGCCCGACTTCTGCAACAAGTGCGGCGATCCGGTGAGCCTGCAGTTGAAGTACGACCAGCAGGAGTGCGAAGAGCGGGGGATGACCTTCTCGGCGCCGTTGAAGGTGACGGTGCGGCTCACGATTTATGACAAGGACCCTGAGACGGGCAACAAGTCGGTTCGCGATATTAAAGAACAAGAAGTCTTTTTCGGCGACATTCCGCTGATGACGCCCAACGGCACCTTCATCGTGAACGGGACCGAGAGAGTGATTGTTTCGCAGTTGCACCGGTCGCCGGGCGTGTTTTTTGAGACGGCCAACAACCGCACCTACTTTCTGGGCAAGATCATTCCTTACCGCGGATCCTGGGTGGAGTTTGAATACGACCAGAAGAACACGCTCTATGTTCGCATCGACCGCAAGCGCAAGTTTCTGGGGACGATTTTTCTCAGGGCGCTTGGACTGCGTTCTGACGAAGACATTCTGAAGACGTTTTACACGGTGGACCGGCTGCACATCGCCGACGGGAAGCTGCACTGGGCGATTCCGGAGGACGTGCACGCCAACACGCACCTGGTGGGCGCCAAGCCGGCGCATGGGGTGGTGCATAACGGCGTGGAGGTCGCGTTTGCCGGGCGCAAGATCACGCCGCACTCGCTGAAGGCGCTACGCCTTGCGGCCATCGACAAGATCGAGGTGGAGGCGGCCGAGCTGGACGGCGCGCATACCGCGGCCGACGTGGTGGACCTGAATACCGGCGAAGTGGTGGTGGAGGCTAACGTCGAGTTGACGGCGGACCGGCTGCATAAAATTCTGTCCAGCGGCGCGACGGTCTTCGAGGTGTTCTTTCCGGAGCGCGACGATGCGGGCAACATCATTGCCAACACGCTGAAGCGCGACTCCATCAGGAAGCCGGAAGAGGCGCTGATCGAGATCTACCGCAAGCTGCGGCCAGGCGATCCGCCCACCCTGGACACGGCGACAGCGCTCTTCGAGGGAATGTTCTTCGATCCGCGCAAGTACGATTTTTCGAAAGTAGGCCGGCTGAAGTTCAACATCAAGCTGTATGAGAACCAGGACGCCACCAAACTGAATCATCGCACGCTTACGCCGGAGGATTTTTACGCGACCATCCGCTACCTGCTCAAGCTGCGCAAGAACATCGGCATGGTGGACGACATCGATCACCTGGGCAACCGCCGGGTGAGGGCGGTGGGCGAACTGATGGAGAACCAGTTCCGCATCGGCCTGGTGCGCATGGAGCGGGCCATCAAGGAAAAGATGAGCGTGTATCAGGAGCTTACGACGGCCATGCCGCACGACCTGATCAACGCCAAGCCGGTGATGGCGGCGATTCGCGAGTTTTTCGGCTCGTCACAGTTGTCGCAGTTCATGGACCAGACCAATCCGCTGTCGGAGATCACGCACAAGCGCCGCCTTTCGGCGCTGGGACCGGGCGGCTTGAGCCGTGAGCGGGCGGGCTTTGAAGTGCGCGACGTGCATCCGACGCATTACGGGCGCATCTGCCCGATTGAAACGCCGGAAGGCCCGAACATCGGCCTCATCAGCTCGCTGAGCTGCTTTGCGCGCATCAACGAGTACGGCTTCATCGAGTCGCCCTACCGCAAGGTGAAGGACTCGCGGATTCTGGACTTTGTAGAGATTGCCAACGCCGGCGAAAGCGGCCTGCGCGTGGGCGACCACATTGAGAAGGACGAGGCGGCGCGGCTGAACGCAGGACTGAAGAAGGCCGGCAAGCGGCAGATCGAGCATATTCCGTTCAGCTTTTATTTGTCGGCGTGGGAAGAGGACAAGCACACCATTGCGCAGGCCAACATCGAGTTCGACGAAAACGGGCTGATTACCGAGGACCTGGTGAACGCGCGCCGCATGGGGAACTTTGTGCTGGTGAACCGGGCCGAAGTGGACTACATCGACGTCTCGCCCAAGCAGCTGGTTTCAGTGGCCGCGAGCCTTGTTCCATTTTTGGAGCACGACGACGCCAACCGCGCGCTGATGGGCGCCAACATGCAGAGGCAGTCTGTTCCTTTGCTGGTAGCCGAGGCTCCGCTGGTGGGCACCGGGATGGAAGGCGTGACGGCGCGCGATTCGGGCGCCGTGATTCTGGCCAAGCGCAACGGCATCGTGGATTCGGTGGACTCGCAGCGCATCATCGTGCGCGTGGAGGGCGAGCATCATCCCACGCAGCTTTCGCGCGAAGTGGGCTCGGACATCTACACGCTGATCAAGTTCAAGCGGTCGAACCAGAACACCTGCATCAACCAGAAACCTGTTGTCCGCGAGGGCGACCGCGTGGTCAAGGGGCAAGTGATCGCCGACGGCCCCTGCACGGAACACGGAGAACTGGCTCTGGGGCGCAACGTGCTGGTGGGCTTCATGCCGTGGCGCGGCTACAACTTCGAAGACGCGATCCTGATCAGCGAGCGGCTGGTGCGCGAGGACTACTACACCTCGGTGCACATTGAGGAGTTCGAGATCGAGGCGCGCGACACCAAGCTGGGGCCGGAGGAGATTACGCGCGATATTCCCAACGTGAGCGAGCACGCGCTGCGCGACCTGGATGAGAGCGGCGTGATCCGCATCGGCGCGCAGATCAAGCACGGCGACATCCTGGTGGGCAAGGTGACGCCCAAGGGCGAGACGCAACTGACTCCCGAGGAAAAGCTGCTCCGCGCCATATTCGGCGAGAAGGCCGGCGATGTGCGCGATGCGTCGCTGACCTGTCCTCCAGGTATCGAGGGCACGATCGTCGATGTGCGCATCTTCAGCCGCAAGGGGCAGGACAAGGACGAGAGGGCGCGGCAGATCGAGGCCGAGTACATCTCCAAGCTGGAAAAGAACCTGGGCGACGAGATTCGCATTCTGACCGATGAGCGGTTGAAGCGGCTGGACGGCATTCTGGGCAACAAGGAGGTGCTGGCCGACCTGCACGACGAGCGGACCAACAAGCGCCTGCTGACCAAGGGCGCGATTCTGGATCGCGAGACCATCGAGCGCATTTCGACCAAGAATCTGAAGCGCATTCGCTACGCCGACAAGGATCCGCGGGTTAACGAGCAGATCGACGAGATCGAGGAGATGACCTCGCGGCAGATTGAAGTGCTGCGCAAAATTACCAACGAAAAAGTTGCCAAGCTGCAGAAGGGCGATGAGCTGCCTCCGGGCGTGATCAAGCTGGTGAAGGTCTACGTGGCCATGAAGCGCAAGCTCTCGGTGGGCGACAAGATGGCCGGCCGCCACGGCAACAAGGGCGTGATTGCGCGCATTCTTCCCGAGGAAGACATGCCGTATCTGCCCGATGGAACGCCGGTGGAGATCATTCTGAACCCGCTGGGCGTGCCTTCGCGCATGAACGTGGGCCAGATTCTGGAGACGCATCTGGGCTGGGCCGCGCATACACTAGGCAAGAAGATTGCCGATCTGATACGCGCCAACACCGACGCCAGTTACACGCGGGAACTGATGAAGAAGGAGTTTGCCGGAACCGCGGTGCTGCGCCAGTTGCTGGAATTGGACGACGAGATGCTGTTGCGCGTGGGATCCGGCATGGAGCGCGGCATCTGGTTCGGTACGGCGGTCTTCGACGGCGCGCGTGAGGGCGAGATCAAATCGCTGCTGGCTTCGGCCGGACTGCCTTCCTCAGGCAAGACGACGCTCTACGACGGCATGACGGGCGAGCAGTTCGAGCAGCCGGTGACGGTGGGCTACATCTACATGCTGAAGCTGTCGCACCTGGTGGACGACAAGATTCACGCGCGGTCGATTGGTCCGTACTCGCTGATTACGCAACAGCCGCTGGGCGGCAAGGCGCAGTTCGGCGGGCAGAGATTCGGCGAGATGGAAGTGTGGGCGCTGGAGGCTTATGGCGCGGCTTACATCCTGCAGGAACTGCTGACGGCGAAGTCGGACGACGTGTATGGCCGGACCAAGATTTATGAGGCCATTGTGAAGGGCGAGGCGGCCATTGAGCCGGGCGTGCCGGAGTCGTTCAACGTGCTGATTCGCGAATTGCAGTCGCTGTGCCTGGACGTGGAGTTGATCAAGCGCGCGGACCTTGTGAAGAAGTTGCCCGCGCCGGAAGTGGCAATGGTAGCCGATTAAGACAGCTTCTAGCTGCTAGCTTCTAGCCTCTAGCTTATGCGTGGCGGAAGCAGCAGCCGAGGCAAAGTGAAATTTTTGTTCTAGCCGCAGAATGCAAATCTGCTTCGGGCAAAAAAAGCTAGGAGCTAGAGGCTAGAAGCTAGTGGCTGAGTTTTCAGGGTTCTTCTTGAAAGCGGGTTATGCCGCTTCCCGGGAAGGAAGGACCTATAAATGAATCCCGGGAAAAGCCGCGGCGGCGCCGAAAGGTCCGCCAAGGAGGGTCGCCTTGTTCCGTTCGAACCCGTTTGAGCTTTCAGGTCCCATTACCGATTTTGATGCAATCCGCATCATGCTGGCATCGCCGGAGAAGATCCGCAGTTGGTCGCACGGCGAGGTCACCAAGCCGGAGACCATCAACTACCGCACCTTCAAGCCGGAGCGCGACGGCCTTTTCTGCGCGCGCATCTTTGGGCCGGTGACGGACTGGGAGTGCCTGTGCGGCAAGTACAAGCGCATGAAGCACCGCGGCGTAATCTGCGACAAGTGCGGCGTGGAAGTGACGGTGAGCAAGGTGCGCCGCGAGCGCATGGGCCACATCGAGCTGGCGTCGCCCTGCTCGCATGTGTGGTTCTTCAAGGGGCTGCCTTCGCGCATCGGGCACCTGCTGGACATCTCTCTTCGCGATCTGGAAGCGATTCTCTACTTCGAGTCCTATGTGGTGGTCGATGCGGGCGACGCGCCGGTGAAGGAACGCGAGATCATCAAGGACGAGGTCAAGTACCGCGAACTCGATCAGCAATTCCGTCCCTCGGGCTTCAAGGCGATGATGGGCGCGGAAGCCATCAAGGAATTGCTCAAGCGGGTCAACATCGACGAGTTGGGCCTGGAATTGCGCGATCGGATGAAGGCGGAAACCTCGGCGCAGAAGAAGCTGAAGTTCGCCAAGCGGCTCAAGGTGGTGGAGGCCTTCCGCAAGAGCGATAACAAACCGCACTGGATGATTCTGGACGTGTTGCCGGTGATCCCTCCGGAGCTGCGTCCGCTGGTGCCGCTGGATGGCGGCCGCTTTGCCACCTCCGATTTGAACGACCTTTATCGCCGCGTGATCAACCGCAACAACCGGTTGAAGAAGCTGATGGACCTGCACGCGCCGGAAGTGATTGTGCGCAACGAAAAGCGCATGTTGCAGGAAGCGGTGGACGCGCTGTTCGACAACGGCCGCCGCGGCCGCGTGCTGCGCGGAGCCAACAACCGCCCGCTGAAGTCGTTGTCCGATACGCTGAAGGGCAAGCAGGGGCGCTTTAGACAAAATTTATTGGGCAAGCGCGTGGATTATTCGGGCCGCTCGGTCATCGTGGTAGGCCCGGAGTTGAAATTGCATCAGTGCGGATTGCCCAAGAAGATGGCGCTGGAGCTGTTCAAGCCGTTCATCTATCATCGCCTGGAACAGACGGGCCACTGCACCACCATCAAGCAGGCCAAGGAGATGGTGGAGATGCAGGAGCCGGTGGTGTGGGACATTCTTGAAGAGGTGATCAAGGACCACCCGGTGCTGTTGAACCGCGCGCCGACGCTGCACCGCCTGGGCATTCAGGCCTTTGAGCCGGTGCTGGTGGAGGGCAAGGCGATCAAGATTCACCCGCTGGTCTGCACGGCCTTCAACGCCGACTTTGACGGCGACCAGATGGCGGTGCATATTCCGCTGTCGCCGGAGGCGCAGATTGAGGCCAGCGTGCTGATGCTGGCCACGCACAACATTCTTTCGCCGGCCTCCGGTCAGCCCATCACCGTGCCCTCGCAGGACATGGTGCTGGGTCTCTACTACCTGACCAAGGCCAAGAAGAATGCCAGAGGAGAAGGCCGGGTCTTCGCCAACACGGAAGAGGTCCTGATGGCGCTGGAAGCCCGGGAGGTGGAGACGCTGTCGCCCATCCGGCTGCGCTACACGGGCAGGGTGATGGACCTGACCACGGCCTATGATGACCAGGATCTGACACACATCGAGCCGGTGGAGTTCAACAAGCAGTACATCTCCACGACGGTGGGCCGCGTGATTCTGAATGACGCCCTGCCGGAGGGGATGCCGTACATCAACGGCCTGCTGAAGAAAAAGGGAATCGGGCAACTCGTAAATTACTGCAACCAGAACCTGGGCCTTGAAGTGACGGTGGGCATGCTGGACCACATCAAGGACCTGGGCTTCCAGTACGCCACGCGTTCCGGGCTTTCAGTGGGCCTGGACGACATGGTGATTCCGGACAGCAAGTACTCGGTGGTGCGCGAAGCCGATCTGAAGGTGATTGAGGTTCAGAAGCAGTACATGGACGGCGCCATCACCAACGGCGAGCGTTCCAACAAGGTAATCCAGATGTGGTCGGCGGTGACCGAGAAGGTGGCCGACGAGATGTTCGACAACATGAAGCGGGCGGACGAAGAGGGAGCCATGAACCCGATCTACATCATGGCTGACTCCGGCGCGCGCGGATCCAAGCAGCAGATTCGGCAGCTTTCCGGAATGCGCGGGCTGATGGCCAAGCCTTCCGGCGAGGTGATTGAGACGCCCATCACGGCCAACTTCCGCGAAGGGCTGACGGTGCTGGAATACTTTATTTCGACGCACGGCGCGCGCAAGGGATTGGCGGACACAGCGTTGAAGACGGCCGATTCCGGCTACCTGACGCGGCGGCTGGTGGACGTGGCCCAGGACGTGATTGTGACGGAGCACGACTGCGGCACGGTCGAGGGGATTTACGTGGGCTCGATCGTCGAATCGGGCGAGATTATCGAGGAGTTGCGCGACCGCATCATCGGCCGCGTGTCGCTGGAGCGGATCAAGGACTACGACGGCAACATCGTGGTGGATGTGAACCAGGGCATCGACGAGGACATCGCCTCGGCGATTCAGGGCGCAGGCGTGGAGAAGGTGAAGATCCGCTCGGTGCTGACCTGCGAGTCGCGGCGCGGCGTTTGCGCACTGTGCTACGGGCGCAACCTGGGCTCGGGGCGCATGGTGGAGCTGGGCGAGACTTGCGGCGTCATTGCGGCGCAGTCCATCGGCGAGCCGGGCACGCAGCTGACCATGCGCACCTTCCACGTGGGCGGCACGGCCAGCCGCGTGCAGGACAAGTCGCGCCTGGACGCCAAGAACAACGGCATCGTGCGCTTTATCAACCTGAACTATGTAGAGAGCAGGGACGGCACGCTGGTGGCCATGAACCGTTCCGGTTCGATCGCCATTCAGGACGAGCGCGGCCGTGAGAAGGAGCGCTATCAGGTGGTCTACGGCGCGCGCCTCAAGGTAAAGGACGGCGAGCAGGTGAAGCTGGGCCAGTTGCTGGCCGAGTGGGATCCGTACACCTACGCCATTCTGACCGAGATCGGCGGCACGGTGCAGTTCAAAGACTTGCAGGAAGGCATCACGCTGAACGAAGAGGTGGACGAAGTGACCGGCCTCTCGCGATGGGTGGTGGCCGACTCTCCGGATGAGAAGCGTCAGCCGACCTTCGTGGTGAAGAACTCCAAGACCCACAAGCGGTACCTGTTGCCGCGCGGCGCTCACCTGATGGTGCAGGACGGCGAAGATGTCGGTCCGGGCGACGTGCTGGCAAAGATTCCCAAGGAGAGCACGCGCACCAAGGACATCACCGGCGGCCTGCCGCGCGTGGTGGAGCTGTTTGAAGCGCGCAAGCCGCGCGAGACGGCTATCATCAGCGAGATCGATGGCGTGGTGCGCTTCGGCGAAGTCGCCAAGGGCCAGCGCAAAATCTACGTGACCGCGGACAACGGCGACGAGAAAGAGTACCTGGTGCCGCGCGGCATCCACGTGAACGTGCAGGAAGGCGAGCGGCTGGGCGCGGGCGATCCGCTGATGGACGGCCCGCTGAATCCGCACGACATTCTGGATGTGCTCGGCGAAAAGGCGCTGCAGGCTTACCTGGTGAACGAAATCCAGGAGGTCTACCGGCTGCAGGGCGTGGCCATCAGCGACAAACACATCGAAGTGATTGTCCGGCAGATGCTGCGCTGGGTGCGAATCGACGATGTGGGCGACACCAATTTCCTGCTGGAGCAGCAGCTTGACCGATTCCGCTTCCGCGAAGAGAACGAGCGGGTGCTGGCCAATGGAGGCCGTCCGGCGACCGGGCGACCGTTGCTGCTGGGCATCACCAAGGCATCGCTGTCGACCGACAGCTGGGTCTCGGCGGCCAGCTTCCAGGAGACGACGCGCGTACTCACCGAGGCCGGCATCAACGGCGCAATTGATAATTTGCGCGGCCTGAAAGAGAACGTGATCGTCGGGCGGCTGATTCCCGCCGGCACGGGCCTGGAGTACTACCGCAACGTCCAGCTCTCGCCGGAGCTGGAGGAAGCGGCGGCACGCGTGCAGCAGGAGGTTTCGGCGGAGATTGAAGCCGCTGAGCGCGAGCTGGAACTGATGCGCCAGGAGGGCGAGGCCGAGGAGATGGCGGCCGAGTAACCACCTGCGGTGGGGCCAGCGGCTCTCGGCAGTCTCAGAACAGGCTATTCAGGCGTTCCTTTTTCCATTTGTTAGCATGAGAGGCCCGGCGCAAGCCGGGCCTTTGTTATGCGCGGACCTCTGCAGTGAGTTCGGTATGCAGGTTCCTAGGCAGACTCTTTTCGATTTGGCGCTTGGCATTCTTCGCCGCATACATGGCGGTATCGGCGGCGCTCAACAGGCTGTCTTTTGTGGCGCCGTCCTCCGGGAAGAGGGCAACGCCGATGCTGGCCTCGCCATGGAGAATGATTCCTTCCACGGAAAACGGCTCGTTGAAGCAGCTTTCCAGCCGGGCGACAATCTTCTCAACGTCGGAGCGGCCATGGTGGAGCAAGACCATGGCCGCGAATTCGTCGCCGCCCAGCCGGGCCAGCATATCGCCGCCCAGCAACTGGCGGCTCATGCGCAACGCCACTGCCTGGAGGTAAAGGTCTCCCACGTGATGGCCATAGGTGTCGTTGATGGGCTTGAATTTATCCAGGTCGATGTAGATCAGGCCGAGGAATCTGCCGGAATGGCGGGCCTCCTCGATCTGCAATTCCATGAACTTCTCCATGGCGAAGCGGTTGGGAATATCAGTGAGCAGATCGAACTCCGAGCGGCGGCACAGGTCGGAGTAGAGCTTGCGGGTTTCGATAGCCAGCGTGGCCAGCCGCGCGCCGTTTTGCAGCGCCTCGGCTTCGCGGGTGGAAGGGTGTGCCTGCGAATGGAGCGCGGCGTAAATTGTTCCCAGCGGCGGACCGGAGCGGGAGGGAATCTCCGCTTGAACGATGCGCAGGGTATGCGGCTCTTGCGGATATGCGCCCTGCCTCTCTCCATCGCCGGCCACGCACCAGCAGGGAGCGCCCCCCAGCGTGGCAGAGACCATCGCCGCGATTTCCTCAAGAATCTCGGCCAGAGGCCTAGAGCCATTGATGTCTTCCAGGATGCGTCCGCGGCGTTGTTCAAGGGCGGCCAGCGCGGCGGTTTGCCGGCGAACCTTACGCTCGATGGCCCAGCCTCTGATGCCTACGATGATTACAACCGAGAGCAGCAGGCCGGCGAGGAGGATGAGGTTGCGAATGTTCAGCAATGAAGGCCGGGCGACGACCTCAATATCGTCGAAGGAACGCATCAGAATATCGAAAGACACTTCGTTATTGACAGGATAGAAATCCGCCATCATGCAGATGCCGGTGACTCGTACTTTGGATCCCAAGGGGACCTCAAGCATCGATGGAAGCGGGAGTGGCGAAGGCGGGTGGCGATAAACTGCCGTGAACAGCTGCTTGTCGGCGACTAGGACATACTCGTCTTGCGCGGCCTCTCGGACTTCGGTTACAACTTGCCCTTCGATGGAAACCAGATCGTATACGTGTCCGTTGGGTTGGTTTCTCTCCCAGAAGGCAAGTTGATGCCAGGTGGCCGGCTGCGGGCTGACAGGCGCTTGAACGTGGCTGTCATGAATCTCCGCATGGGTTAAGGTCAATTGATGGTTGCGGCTATCGGGGAAGCCGATTGCGTCGGCTACATCGCCGATTCGCAAGGGCTCATCGGTCTGTGTCGAAACCCACAGGCTCTTGGCGCCGCTTTGCAGCACTACGGCTGAGCCGGGCTGATAATAGGTGATGGTTCCATGAACCCGGAGTCTCTGCGAGAGATCGCGAACATGAATGCCGGTGATGATTTCGTCCATCGGCATGACCGGAAGGGACCACGGGCTGGCACCGGCGCGTTTGAGAATCTTGATATTCGCAAATGTCGAAACACGAATGACGACTCCGGTCTGCTGCATCTTGCTGTCGAACTGTCTTCCGCCAATGCCGGTGACCTCCACTTCCGCGTCAAGCAGGTCTTTGATTGCCCCTGCATCCCGGCTTTCCACCTCCGCGTCGACATAGCCGCCATCCATGAGTAACTGTAGTCGGGTGCCTGCCAACATCTGGATTGACACTGGATCTGCCGCGCGCACCACGCCGCGAACTCGCACCAACCTGCACATGTACGTGGTTCTGACCAGATCGTCGAATGTGGCCGGCATGGGCTCAGGCGGTTTGCCGTGCCGGAGAAAGGTAACCTTGTCGGCAAGTATGTAGGGGCGGAAGCTTGGTTGCGTCGTTCCTTGCACCAGGACGCGATCGCCGGGGACCAGGCCGGCGGCTTTCGTCGTCTTCACATAGATGCCCTGGCCGTCCTCCTGCACATCGAGGCCCTCGCTATTGGGGAGGTAGTAATTTACCGTCGCTTCGAAAGCGACAGGGAGTTGCTTGCTGGCCTCGGCATTGCTAAGGGCAGTAATGGCGTACAACGAGGTCAAAAGGGCGGGCGGCTGTGCCCAGGCAATCGATGCGAAGGCAAGTAGAATCACGAACGTGGGAAGCAGTCTCTTCATCGGAAAGAGTGGGATGCACCGTTGTTGAATACCTGGCCCTTGAGAGTTCTTATCGGCAGCGGCCGCCGAACCAATCATTGCCGCCGGGAAAAGCCGGGAGCCTGGGTGTGACCAAAGGCATGGATTATTAACCAGTTCTCATCTGCTCCGCGGAAATCTGATTTAATGACACTTGGGAGAGATGTTTATATGTCGAATTCCGCTGAAGTTTCCAATCCCACTACGTCAGTTCCGCACTACGGCGCGCAGGCGCAGCCTCCACGGCGTATCCGTGTGATCGGGGTTCCGCTGGACCTGGGGGCAAGCCGGCGCGGGGTAGACATGGGGCCCTCGGCGGTGCGCGTGGCCGGGCTGGAGGCGCGGCTGGAGGCGCTGGGCCACGAGGTGACCGATGGCGGCAACATTCGCGTGGAGATTGCCGAGACGCAGACCGCGGGCAAGGAAAACGCGCACTATCTGAAACAAATTGCCCAGACCTGCACGCGCACCGCCGAGGCCGTGGTAAAGACGTTGGAGGAGGGAATAACGCCGCTGGTGCTGGGCGGAGACCACTCACTGGCCGCCGGATCGGTCTCCGGCGTGGCGGAGTTTTATCGCCGCAAGGAAGAGAAAATCGGATTGGTGTGGATCGATGCCCACTCGGACATCAACACGCCGGAGACCTCGCCCTCGGGCAACGTGCATGGGATGCCGCTGGCCGCGCTGCTGGGGATGGGGCCGGATGCTCTGACGAAGATCTTCGGTTACGCGCCCAAGATCGCGGCGAAGAACACGGCGCTGATCGGGATACGGGAGATCGACGCCGCCGAGCGCGAGAACATCCGCCGCGCCGGGGTGGCCGTGTACACCATGCGCGACATTGACGAGCGCGGCATGAGAACGGTGATGGAAGAAGCGCTGCGCGCGGCCGGGCATGGGACGGCCGGCTACCATGTCTCGATGGACATGGATTGGATCGACCCGGAGGACGCGCCGGGCGTGGGCACGCCGGTACGCGGCGGAGCGACCTACCGCGAGGCGCACCTGGCCATGGAGATTATTGCCGACCATGGAAGGCTGCTGAGCTTCGAGATCGTCGAGGTGAACCCGGTAATCGACGAGCACAACCGCACGGCGGATCTGGCAGTGGAACTGGCCTGCTCGGCCTTTGGGAAGAAGATTCTGTGAGGGGCGCCTGTTGAGCCGCACCTGTAGCGGAAGCCTTCGGAACGCAGGGCCAGCCAAGACCTGCAAATCGTCACCGAGCCTGGCCGTTGATTCACGCTAAAATTCATATATGCCTGCCGTTGCGCTTTCGCCCCAAGTCCTGGCCAAGTACGAGCCGGTCATCGGTCTCGAGGTCCACGTGCAATTGCTGACGGCCACCAAGGCCTTCTGCGGATGCCGGAATCACTTCGGCTCGGAGCCCAACACCAACATCTGCCCGGTGTGCCTGGGGCTGCCGGGGGCTTTGCCGGTGCTCAATTCCCAGGCCGTGGCCTTCGCCGCGCTGGCCTCGCTGGCCCTCAACTGCGAGGTGAGAGAGCGCTCCATCTTTGCGCGCAAGAACTACTTCTATCCCGACCTGCCCAAGGGCTACCAGATTTCGCAATTCGACAAGCCTCTGGCCGAGAACGGCTGGATTGATGTGCCCACCGCGGATGGCACGACAAAGCGCATCGGCATCACCCGCCTGCACATGGAAGAGGATGCCGGTAAAAGCCTGCACGACGGCTTTGCCGACTCCGCCACGCGCACCTATCTCGACCTGAACCGCTGCGGCACGCCGCTGGCCGAGATTGTCTCCGAGCCCGACATCCGCACTCCGGACGAGGCCTTCGAATACCTGACCCGCCTCAAGGAGATCCTGCTCTACTGCGGCGTCTCAGACTGCAACATGGAGGAGGGTTCGCTGCGCTGCGATGCCAACGTCAGCGTGCGTCCAAGGGGCCAGGAAAAATTCGGCGTTAAGGTCGAGGTCAAGAACGTCAACAGTTTTCGCTTTATCCGCGCCGCGTTGGAGTACGAGATCGAGCGCCAGATCGAGGTTCTGGAATCCGGCGGGCACATCTCGCAGGAGACACGGCTGTGGAACGCGGCCGAGGGACGCACCTATACGATGAGATCAAAAGAGCAGGCCCACGATTATCGCTACTTTCCCGAGCCGGACCTGCCGCCGCTCATTCTCACAGCGGAGTTTCTTGCGCAAACGAGCGAGGAGCTTCCCGAGCTGCCGGAAGCGCGCCGCAAGCGCATGATCGCCGAGTACGAGCTGGCCAGTCAGGACGCCTTCACGCTGACGGCGACTCGGGAGTTCGCGGACCGCTTTGAAGCTGCTGCCCGCACCGCCCGCAACCCGCGCCGCGTGGCCAATCTGCTGCTCAGCGAGCTGGGCGGACGCCTGAAGGCCCTGGGACTGGAGCAAGAGCAGTCGCCAGTCTCCATGGCCGGCGTGGTCCAGGCCGCCGATCTGCTCGATGAGGGCAAGATCAGCTCCCGGCAGCTCAAACAGCTCTTCGACGCGTGCTTTGAAAAAGGCGAGGACTTTGCGGCTGTCTACGAGCGCGAGAAGCCGCAGCAGATTACGGATACCGGGGCCATCGAAGCCCTGATCGATGAGGTCATCGCCGCCAATCCAAAGCAGGTGGAGCAGTATCGCGGCGGCAAGAAGACCCTGGCGGCTTTTTTCGTGGGCCAGGTGATGAAGGCCACCAAGGGGCAGGCCAACCCGGCGCTGCTCAATGAGCTGGTGACAAAAAAACTGGATGGGTGAGGCGGCCATGGCATTTCACGAATACCGCGGCACTTCATTCTACTTCAGCTTCAGCTCGACCTCGTACTCCTTGCGGGATTCCCAGGGGCTGATCGACTTGACGGCGCTCTTCTTGCCGTTCATCTCCGCCCAGAGCTCATGTTCCTCGGCCATAGTGACCCCGGCAAACCGGAACCGGCCTTTCTCGGTAGATGTATAGCTGCGAATGGCCTTTGATTTCAGGTCCTTGAGAAATACGGTGGCGCCGACCACCGGGGCGGAATTTTCGTCCACCACGTTGCCAAAGACCACGCGATATCCCAGGTTCTGCGCCTCGGCCGCAAAAGGCCCTATGAACCCACCCCGTGATCCCAGTGGAACCAAACTTGCCGCCAGGAGGGCAAATGCTGCCCCGGCTGCCAAACTCATGCGATTCAACCTCACTCTTCCTCCTCTTCCTCGTCGGGCAAAACTACGTCGTCCTCGTCCAGGTCACCGCTCACCCGCGCCAGCTCCAGCGGTTCGACGCCGACCACCTCGTACTCCGTGCCGCATTCATCGCAGGTGATCACGTCGCCTTCCGCCACTTCGTCCAATTCAATGTCCAGAACATTCTCGCATTCAAGGCAGCTGGCCATGGCAGCCTCCTTTCTTCAGGCTATTTCGGATTACAAGATGATGACAATTGATTGTGCGACACCGCTATTCTGTGAGAAATACCGGCCTCCGGTCAAGAGGCCAAAGCCCAAACCGCCGCCGTAGCTCCCAAACTGAAGGATACGCTATGAGGGCAACTGCTTCGAGGAGCGCCTGAGCTCCGGGGGAACTCCGGCGAGAACCGCGACGAAAAGCGGGGAGCGCACTGCTCATTTGCTCTTTTCTAGGACGCTCCACCGCTTCTGGGTTTACCCTTAAGCTGACCACCATGCCCAGGTTTGGCTCCACTCCGTTTGCCTTCCCCGAGTTCCACGGCGCTACCCGCCGCCTGGTTCTCTGGAACCTGGGCGCGTATTTCGCCCTGGCGCTGGCGGGATTGGCCAACCTGCGCCTGACAGTCCCCCTCGATCAGCGCTTTGGCTTTATTCCAAGCGCATTTCTGCATGGCGCCCTCTGGCAGCCCTTCACCTACAGCCTGGTTCATCCGACACTGATGGGCGCGCTCTTCGAGCTTTTGTCGTTGTGGTTTCTGGCCGGCTTTCTGGAGAGCACCCACAGCGCAAGCTGGGTCACCGGCCTCTATGTGGCCGCTGTACTGGGAACAGCCGCCGCCGCAACCGCAATTTCCGCATGCAGCCACGCGCTGGGTTATGCGCCGGGGGCGATTGCGCTTTACGGCTGCTTCGGGGGCATCTTCGGCCTGCTGGTGGCTATCGGCGCGCTCTATGGAGACGTCCAGTTCCTGCTGTTTTTTGTCATCGGCATCAAGGCCCGCTACCTGGCAATCATCTATGCGCTGGTCGCCATTGCCATGCTCTTTGACCAGCAGCGCATCTACGCCTTTGCCCAGTTGGGCGGGGCGCTGGCCGGCCTGCTTTACATCCGCCTGGCCCCGCGCCGGGGCTTTTCGCTCAGTTTGAGCGAAAGATGGTATGCCCTGCGCAACCGCTATTACCGCTGGAAGCGCCGCCGCGCCGCCCGCAAGTTCGAGGTCTATATGCGCGCCCAGGGCCGCACCATCCACGTCGACGGCTATGGCCGCCCGATTGACGACGACCCAGACGACAAGAAGCGCTGGAACTGATTGCCGTCAAGTTGACTCAACCAGCCGGCGCCCCGGCTGGCAAAATAGGCCAAATATTTTCTTGACACCATTTCTCCGAATCTGTTACTAATCACAAAACGGACAGATATTGTCCAAAATGGCATATTCTGTGAATGCAAGACGGGCCCTCCAACAGTAGCATCCGATTTCGCCTTGGTATTGTTATCCGGAAAAACTGAAAGCTAACAACGGAGGAATCAAGCATGCGCGTAAGCATTTTGGGACTGGCCGCGTTGCTGGCGGCTCAGGCAGCCTGGGCAGACACCAACTCATACACTGGAAATCTTGTATTGCCCGTCGACGTTTTTACCGTTACGGTGATCATGCCCGTGGACGGAACCATGGACCTTCAGACCTGGGGCTTTGGCGGAGGCACCAATGCGGCAAACCAGGTGATTCCAGCCGGAGGATTCGATTCCTTCGTGGGCGTCTTCGCCGGAACCGGCCCCACCGCCACGTACATCGATGGCGCCTCAGACAGCCTCACCAGCTTTCCTTACGGCATCGGCTGCCCGCCGGCTGGGACGGTCAATATCGGCGGCGGCGCAGTTTGCGGCGACATCACGCTTGCCGAATCCCTGACTGCCGGAACCTATACGGTGCTTCTCTCCGATGCCCTCTACTTACCTGCTGCCGTCTTTGAAAACAACGGCGAGCTGGGCGACGAATTCGTAGATTTCACCCCGGATGACGTTACCTTTCAGACCTGCAACACGGTCGGCAACAATCAAACCTGCGTGGATGACACCGCCAACTATGCGCTCGACATCATCACCCCGGATGCCTCGCCCATCGTCCCTGAACCGGGCGGGCTATGGGCTCTTGGATTGCTGCTTTTCCTCTGCACTCCGCAGGCGCGGCGGCGTCTGGCCTCAAGCTTCCCATTCAAGTTAAAGATCTAACCCCACAAGGAGGACGAAATGAAACGAATCGGTAAAATTGCGCTCCTGACGCTGAGCATCCTCGGCTTCAGCTTCGTTTTGACCCTGGCCACCTCGCACAAGGTACGGGCCGCGGTCAGTGCGCTGGTGACGGTCAGTAACACCGCCGCCAACCCCGTGCCCACGCAGTCGATGGACGCCCAGACTGCCTTCCAAACCAGTTTTACGCTCGGTTTTGACGATGTGCCGGTTACGATTCCCTCAGGCCAGCGCCTGGTGATCGACTTTGTCGCCATCGACGGCGCCGCACAATCGAACAGCGGCCCCATTCAGCCGGTCATCTTCTTCAATACCACGCTGAACGGAGGCGGTTCGGGAGCCTACGTCCTGGAGCCGGGGCCATCTCCAATCAACCTTCCCGGCGAAGGACAGGTCTATATTGCGCAGCCCGTCAAGATTTACGCCGATACATTGAATGTCTCCGGCGGCTTTGCCGGCTACTCGCCCAGCTTCTTCCAGTTCACCGTGAATATCTCCGGCCACCTGGTTCCCATCTCGTAGATGGGCAAACCCTGTTCTCCGCCGGCTCGCCCCGGTGGAGAGCTGCGCCGGCCGCAACCACCCTATTCAAATTCAAGATTTAACCCCACAAGGAGGACGAAATGAAACGAATCGGTAGAATTGCGATCCTGACGCTGAGCATCATCGGGTTCAGCTTCGTTTTGACCCTGGCCACCTCGCACAAGGTACGGGCCGCGGTCAGTGCGCTGGTCACGGTGACCAACACGGATTCAAACCCGGTCCCAACAACAACCGCTGTTCCCGCTACGCCGTTTTTCGGCCGCATGCAGCTTAGCGGCACCACCACGCAATCCGTTGGTCCGGGCACGGGAACGCTTGGGGTGACACAGATCGTACTTACGAGTTCAGATTCAGTCGTTGACCAGGTCAACGTCTATGCCGGACTCTTGACTGGTGGAACCTGCGGAGGAACCAACAATGTTGCAGCAGGCACGGACCCTTTCCTGGTTCTCAAGGTGCAGCCGAACTCAACCCTGGTGGTGCCGTTTCCAACCCCGCTGGTATTCACACCGCAAGACGGTTATGACAATGTTAACCACACTTGTGTGGCTGTAGGAGCGCCCCTTACGGGCGGCAACGTCTTCGTGACTATAAATGGTTTCGTAAACTAACGCCGCTTTAAGGAACTCAAGCAGCAGAACCTTCTCCGTGCTTCGGTAGAAAAGCCGGGAACCCCCGAGGCGGAGAAGACCCAGGTTGACTGCCAGATGGCGGGAATCCTGCAATTCGCTCAGCGCCGCACCGCGGCGCTGAGTTTCGGGCTCGCGGACTTGACACTCCTTCCGGTAAAATTATCGTTACATGGCCATCAAAATAGCCTTCCTTTTTCCGGGGCAAGGTTCGCAGGCGGTTGGCATGGGCCGCGAACTTGCCGAGCGCTTTCCCGTTGCCCGCGATACCTTCGCCGAGGCCGACGAAGCCCTGGGCTTCCCGATTACCAAGCTGATCTACGAGGGGCCTGCGGAAGACCTCAAGCTGACGGAAAACACCCAGCCCGCCATCCTTACGGTGAGCATTGCCACCTTGCGCGTGCTCGCCCTGCATGGGATTGAGCCGTCGCTGGCCGCCGGCCACTCGCTGGGCGAGTGGAGCGCCCACGTAGCCGCCGGGACGTACTCCTTTGCCGACGCCGTGCGCTTCGTCAAGGCGCGCGGACGAGCCATGCAACTGGCGTTTCCTGTCGGCCAGGGCGCCATGGCCGCCATCCTCGCTCTCAGCCCGGAGCAGGTTGCCGAGATTTGCGATGAAGCCGCCCGGGAGACCGGCCTGGTTGTCTCCGCCGCCAACTTCAACTCTCCCGGTCAGACGGTGATCTCCGGCGCCCTGGCGGCGGTGGAGAAGGCCTCCGAACTGGCCAAGGCCAGAGGCGCACGGCGCGCCTTGATGCTCCCCGTCAGCGCGCCCTTCCACTGCGCCCTGATGCAGCCCGCCCAGGAAGAGGTGGCGCGCGTGCTCGGAGCGATGACGCTGGCCGATCCCCGCATTCCCGTGGCCGCCAACGTTACCGGCAACCTGGTGACGACCGCCAGCGAGGTCCGCGACTGCCTCATCCGCCAGGTCACCGGCGCAGTGCGCTGGGTGGATTGCATGAAGACCCTGATCGGCGCCGGGACGGAGGTCTATATCGAGCTCGCCCCCGGCAAGGTGCTCTGCGGCCTGCTCAAGCAGATCGACCCGGCGCAAATGTCCCTGAATGTGGAAGATGCCGCCAGCCTGGAGAAGACGCTGACCGAGGTGATGGCCGCCTATTCCGGCGCATAAAACCAAACAGGCTGCTTCTCATCGCTGTGAGACGGTAAGAGGCAGCCTGCACATCATTATGTTTTCCGCCTTCTGCATGAAAGCCAGAAGCCGTCTCTACGAAATCCCTCCCGGCCCCTCCAGAAACTGCACGTCTTCCGGCGAAAAGGTCAAGGTGTGGTCCTTCGGGTCGTAGTCCAGATTGATCGCCTTGCTCTTTCGCCCGTTGATATAAGTTCCGGTCTGGAGCACGTTGCCGATCATGCGCGCGGCGGCAATCCGGTGGCTGTGAATCTGGCCATAATCGTTATCCGGACTGGTCGCGCTCCAGTCCTTCTCGAAGCGTTCAAAGGTATAGCTGGCGTGCTTGTCCGGATGCTGTTGCCAGTTTTTATCATGGATCCAGACGCCATAAGCCGCGGGCAGATCGTCCTTTTCCAGGTCCTTGAAGAACGCGTTTACCGCCATTCTTCCTCGCAGGTGATTGTTCCAGTGCCAGGGCCAGTCCACCGGCCGGCCGGCTGCCAGCCACCAGCCCACAAACAGCACAAACAGCAGCCCCGCCGTGCTGTAGAGCATCGCAACCCGGCGCTTTTCGCGGGCTTCGTTATACGCGGGAGCGTCAAGCAGAGTCATAGCGTTTCTTCCTCGAATTCAGGATACGGCATAGCAGGGACTAAGGGACTAGGGACATAGGGACTACCGCACCGATGCTTTTCAATTCCACCGGTTGCATTCCGCTCTCAACAATCATGGACGCAAATCGCCGCCCCCTATAGGTTTAGACACCACCAGCCAGCCTTCTGTTCCCGAGTCCCTTTGTCCCTAGTCCCTCGTGTACGAAGTCCGGTTCTTCTCAGCCTGCCGCTCCAGGGCCAGCTCAATCAGCCGGGTAATCAAATCCGTGTAACTGAGCCCCGTGGCCTCCCACAGCTTGGGGAACATGCTGATGCTGGTAAAACCTGGCATGGTATTCACTTCGTTCAAAAAGATGCGCCGCTTGCCCCCCGGCTCCATCAGGAAGTCCACCCGCGCCAGGCCGGCTAGATCACAGGCCCGGAAGGCAGCAATCGCCAGCTCGCGGATCAACTTTGTTTCGGCCTTGTTCAGCGGGGCCGGAATCACTGCCGAGGAGCCTTCGGAGAGGTACTTTGCCTCGTAGTCGTAAAACTCCTTGCAGGGAATGATCTCGCCGACCACGCTGGCCTGGGGGGCGTCGTTGCCCAGCACGGCGACCTCAAACTCCCGCGCCTTGGCTTTTTTGCCGCCCACGCTCTGCTCCACAATCAGCTTGCGGTCATATCGGGCGGCCAGGGCCAATGCCGGCCCCAACTCCTTGCGGTTGTGTGCCTTGGAGATGCCCACCGATGAGCCCAGGTTGGCCGGCTTCACAAAGACCGGGTACCCAAGCGCCGCCTCAACCTGCGCGACGGCCTTTTGCGGTGCACGCTCCCACTCCGCCCGCATTATAGTTACGTGCTTGACGATAGGCAGTTTGGCCTGGGCGAAGAGACGTTTCATCACGTCTTTGTCCATGCCCGCCGCCGAGCCCAGCACGCCCGAGCCGACATAAGCGATTCCCGCCAGCTCGAAAAGCCCCTGGATTGTTCCATCTTCGCCAAAAGTCCCATGCAGTACCGGAAAGACCACGTCCAGGCATTGGCCATCCAGGCAGGACTGGCCGCTCGGCGCCGCAAGTCTGTCCAAAGCCGCGGTTCCGCCCCGAGCCAGCGCCATGGCTGGTTCCGGAGCCATCAAAGCAGGCTGCCCCTCGGCCAGCACCCGCGCCCCCGGCGTAGCCGCAGGATCGCCCGCCCGCAGCTTCGTCGGCTCCGCGGCATCGACCCCGGCCCCCTCCAGCAGTCCCTGGGCCGCCCCCGATGTCAGCCAGTGCCCGGTCTTGCTGATGCCAATCGGCACCACGTCAAATAGATTGCGGTCAATCGCATGCAAGACCGAAGCCGCTGAAAGCAGCGAAACCTCGTGCTCCCCGCTTCGTCCGCCAAACAAAATCCCAACACGCAGCTTTCTTGCCATTTCTCCTCAATTGTAGTTTGAAAAATCGGAACGGGCGGCCGCTGATACGAAACTGGAGCAGAACATTTCCTCATATTTCGTGTCTAACCTCGTAGAGGCAAGCCGTATTAGACTATGGGCGAGGGCAGCGATTTTACCTCAAAGGGGGTCTTATGAAGAACCATAGAAAGGCGATCTGGATAACCGCCTGCGTGCTGCTGCTGGCAGTGCAGGCATTTTCGCAGAGTGAGAAGCCTGCGGGTCAGGGACGCGCGGTGGTGACGATTCTCGCCAAACAACATGGAGAATCGCCCGCAAGCGTCTCCCAGAAGGATGTAAGCATCAAGGTAAACGGGAAACTGGCCGTGGTTACCAGTTGGGCGCCGCTGCGTGGGCCAGACGCCAGGCTGGAGCTGGTGATTCTGATCGACAGTTCGGCCCGCAACAGCCTGGGAAGCCAATTCAGCGAAATCGAACATTTCGTCAACGGCCTGCCGCCGAACGCCAAGGCCGCTATTGCGTACATGATGAACGGAAGTGCTGTCTTTGCCGGCCCACTGACCGCGGATCACGCCGAGGTGCTGCGCGCGCTTCACCTGCCCGGAGGCTCGCCCGGCTCGAGCGCCAGCCCTTACTTCTGCCTCTCCGAGCTAGCCAAGCACTGGCCTTCCGGGGATCGCGGGGCGCGGCGTGAGGTGGTGATGGTGACCGACGGCGTGGACAACTACGAGAGGGAACTCAATCTCGATGATCCTTATGTCCAGGCGGCCATCGACGACTCAGTCCGCGCGGGACTGGTGGTCTACTCGATCTACTGGCTCAATCAGGGCCTCGCCGATAACACCATGTACGCCAACAATGCCGGCCAGAGCCTCTTGATTGAAGTGACCGAAGCCACCGGCGGCAAGAACTTTTGGCAGGGAATCGGCAACCCGGTTTCCTTTCAGCCGTTTTTGGAGGAACTTGCCCTCCGCCTGGGAAATCAGTACGAGTTGGGCTTTTCCGCTCCACTGGATCGCAAGCCTGCTGCCGGAGGTTTGAAAATCAAAGTGGAAGGGCAGGCGGTTGACGTGACGGCCCCGAGGCTGGTGTTTGTCGATCGGATGGGTGCGGCGAAATAGGAACAGCGGACTGCGGTCATGGTGTGCGATAGCAGGGAGCTGAGGGTCAGTGTCTTTGTTCATCCAGCGAAGACAGTCCGGATCCTGCAAGCGCGATCGGGTACTGTTTCGACCGATAACTGTCTTGTAATTTCAAATTGCTATTGATATTCTGTACGACTAGGGGTGGCGATGAAGAGCTTTGATGCCGCGGCTCAGATTTTGCGTGACATCGAAGGGTTGGCGTGCCCGGAAATCCTGATTATTGTCCCGCCCTTTGGAGGTTTAGATCGACCGAACCTTGGCGTTCATATCCTGCAGGCAGTTGCCCGGAGGAAAGGCGTCAGGTTGGGGATTTTCTACGCGAATGCCATTCTCGCAAAGGAAATAGGGCCAAAGCAATATTTAACAATCAGCAACGGTCCGACCATTAAACTTCATGGAGAGTCAGTCTTCGCCAAGGCGGCATTCGGCAGTAGTTATGCAAAACACGAATGTATCAAGAAGCATGAGGCCCTAAGCTATAAGCGAGCCGTTGATAGTTACAGGAATACTGTTCCCGGCGATATACTCCTGGAATTACAACTCGCTATGCCAGGCTGGGTAGACCGAATCGCAGCCCTGATCGCTGAGCACCCATTCAAAGTAATCGGCTGCACATCCACTTTCGAGCAAACCTGTGCCAGCCTGGCGTTCTTGAGCCGGATTAAAGCAATCCGCCCAGATATTGCGACTATCATGGGAGGCGCTAACTGTGAGTGCGGCATGGGCGAAGCGATAGGCAAGCTTTGCCCAGCAATTGACTTTGTGTTTTCCGGCGAATCGGAAGCTACGTTCGAGAACTTTCTTGACTATTTCAAAGGAATTGCCACAAAGCCGGACAGGATAATTTATGGGAATCCGAACCCTGATCTAAATACTATACCGCCGCCTGATTACACTCAGTTTTACCAACAGCTTGAAATATGCTCATTTGAGGACCAGGCATCTCTGAAAAACTCCTTATGGCTGCCATATGAAACGAGCAGAGGATGCTGGTGGGGTCAGAGGCATCACTGTCCCTTCTGCGGGCTCAACGATCAAGGCATCAAATATCGCCAGAAGAGTGCGGAACTGGCGATTAAGGAATTATCTACTCTCTTGCTTACGCACCCGTCTAAGCAAGTGTTGATGGTCGACTACATCATGCCTCAGGACTTTTTCCGCACGTTGCTTCCGGAGTTAGAAGCAAAGCTCCCTGGTCTCCATATTTATTATCAGATGAAGGCTAACTTAACTTTGGCAAAGCTACGCGCGTTAGCGGATAGTGGTATCAAGGTTATTCAACCCGGAATTGAAGCGCTATCTTCAGATCTGCTTTCCCTCATGCGGAAAGGTGTCAGCGCAATCCAAAACGTGAATTTACTCAGATATGCCGCGAGCGTTGATGTTTCCGTAACATGGAACTTTCTCTACGGTTTCCCGGGCGATCATGATGAATGGTACTCGGAAGTACTTCGGTTGTTGCCCTTTCTTGTGCATCTGTGCCCGCCGGTAGGACTTTCTGAGTTGAGCATCGATCGATTCAGTCCGTATTTCGAGCAAGCGGCACAATACGGCCTGACTAATGTACAGCCGTTATCGGCATACTACGATGTATTTCCGGTAACATCTGACCTTCATAATCTGGCGTATCATTTCACGGCGGAATATGAGAGTGGTTCCCTCAAGAATCCTACTGTCATCCAGGAACTGGAAGACGCGGTAGCCAGGTGGCGTCGTATGTGGGAATCTGGATCTGCTCCCAAATTGCTTGTCAATCAACTTGATTCTGAGAGTTACTTCCTGCTGGACACACGGGGATTACCCGGCAATCCGGAAATTGAAACCTTAACGGCTAATCGTGCGTCGATTGTTCTGGCGGGAGCTGGCGCTGAGGATAACTCGGCGCTCGACATCCAATGGGCTTTGGAACGCGGATATTGTGTAGAGATGGAGAACAGAATTGTGCCGTTAGCTATAGCCCCGCCCGAACTATTTGAATCGATGGAGCAGAAGAACTCGCGCAGGCATCCATCCACGCTTCATCATTCGGTATTGATATCCAGTACAACCAGAGGTGACGATGAAGAGCTTTGATGCCGCGGCTCAGATTTTGCGTGACATCGAGGGGTTGGAGTGCCCGGAAATCCTGATTATTGTCCCGCCCTTTGGAGGTTTAGATCGACCGAACCTTGGCGTTCATATTCTACAGGCGGTTGCCCGGAGGAAAGGCGTTAAGCTGGCGGTTTTCTACGCCAATCTGCTTCTCGCGATGGAGATAGGACAAAAGCTATTTTTGGCAGTCAGCCCCGGTCGCACCTCTAAACTTTATGGAGAGTCAGTCTTTGCCAAGGCGGCATTCGGCAGTAGTTATGCAAAACACGAATGTATCAAGACGCGCGAGGCCCTATGCCAGGAGCAAGCTGCTGATAATCGGGACACTGTACCGGAAGATGTTCTTCTGGAATTGCAACTCGCTATGCCAGGCTGGGTAGACCGAATCGCAGCCCTGATCGCTGAGCGCCCATTCAAGGTAATCGGCTGTACTTCATCTTACGAGGAAACGTGTGCCAGCCTGGCGTTCTTGAGCCGGATCAAAGCAAGCCGTCCGGACATTACGGCTATCATGGGAGGCGCCAACTGTGAGGGCAGCATGGGCGAAGCAATAGGCAAGCTTTGCTCTGATATTGACTTTGTGTTTTCCGGCGAATCTGAAGCTACGTTTGAGAACTTTCTTGACTATTTCAAGGGAATTGCCACAAAGCCGGACAGGTTAATATATGGAGATCCGAATCTTGATCTAAATACTATACCGCCGCCTGATTACACTCAGTTTTACCAGCAGCTTGAAATATGCTCATTTGAAGAACAAGCATCCATTTATAACTCATTAAGGTTGCCATATGAAACAAGCAGAGGGTGCTGGTGGGGCCAGAGGCATCACTGTACCTTCTGCGGGCTCAACGGCCAAGGCATTCAATATCGCCAGAAGAATCCGGAACTGGCGATTAAGGAATTATCTAAACTCTTGCTTACGCACCCGTCAAAGCAAGTATTGATGGTCGATAACATCATGCCCCCGGACTTTTTCCGCACGCTGCTCCCGGAGTTGGCGGCAAAGCTCCCTGGTCTCAATGTCTTTTACCAGCAGAAAGCAAACTTAACCCTGGCAAAGCTACGCGCATTGGCGGATAGTGGCATTACGGTTATTCAACCCGGGATTGAAGCGCTCTCTTCAGACCTGCTTTCCCTCATGCGGAAAGGTGTCAGCGCAATCCAAAACGTGAACTTACTAAGATATGCAATGAGCGTTAATATTTCCGTGATGTGGAACCTTCTCGTTGGTCTTCCGGGCGATCATGAGGAATGGTACGCGGAAGTTCTTCGGTTGTTACCCTATCTCGTGCATCTGAGCCCGCCGGTAGGACTTTCTGAGTTGAGCATCGAGCGCTTCAGCCCGTATTTCGATGAGCCAGAACAATTCGGCCTGACAAACTTGAGGCCAATACAGGCATACTACGATATATTTCCGGCAGAATCTGACTTTTATAATCTGGCGTATCATTTCACGGCGGAATATGAGAGTGGTTCTCTCAAGAATCCTGCTCTCCTCCAGGAGTTGAGAGTCGCTGTAGCCAGGTGGTGTCATATGTGGGAATCTGGACTTGCTCCCAAATTGCTTGTCAATCAACTTGATTCTGAGAGTTACTTCCTGCTGGACACACGGGGATTGCCCGGCAACCCGGAAATTGAAACCTTAACGGCTAATCGTGCGTCGATTGTTCTGGCGGGAGCTGGTGCTGAGGATAACTCGGCGCTCGACATCCAATGGGCGTTGAAGCGCGGATATTGTGTAGAGATGGAGAACAGAATTGTGCCGTTGGCTATAGCCCCGCCCGAACTTTTTGATTCGATGGAGCAGAAGAACTCGCGCAGGCATTCATAGTATGAGGTTCATGCGGGGATCGTTCGAGCTTGAATTTCAGAAGCCGTTCACGGTTGAGTTCCATCGCTGCTAAACTAGGATTACATGATTCTCCCGTTCGTCCGCGAGATCTTCGCGGAGCTGGAGCACGCTTCGGGATTTGAGCGCGTACGCAGGCATCTGAGCCAGGGTGCGGGGCGGATACGTGTGTCCGGATTGACGGCCACGGCGCGGGCGATTTACCTGCCGCTGATGGCGCGGGCCGCGCGGCAGCCGGTGATTGTGGTGGTGGCCGACAACAAGGCCGCCGAGGCGCTGGAGCCGTTGTTGTTCGCGGGCTGCGAGCTGACCGGCGCGGTGGACCCGGCCCAAGTTGTCCGGCTGCCGGCCCACGACGTGCTTCCCTTTGAAAATCTATCTCCCCATCCCGATGTGCAGGAGCAGCGGGCGTCCGCGTTGTGGAAGCTGGCCACCGGGGCGGTGTCGATTCTGATTGCGCCGGTGGAATCGGCGGCGCTCAAGCTCTTTGACCGCGATTACTACGCCGGGCTGGCCGTGAAATTGAAGCGCGGAGAAGAGGTGGATGTGGAGGCGCTGACCACGCACCTGGCCTCGGTGGGATACGTGCAGATGGACCTGGTGGAGATGCCGGGACAGTTCACGCGGCGGGGCGGGATTCTGGACGTCTATTCGCCGGAGTCGGATAGGCCGGTGCGCGTTGAGTTTTTCGGCGACGAGATTGAGACCATACGCAAATTTGACCCGGAAACGCAGCGTTCTCAAACATCGTTAGACGAGGCGCTGCTGCTGCCGTTGACCGAGACGCCGGTGACCGAACGGCTGCTGGCAGCGGTGCATGGGCGGCTAAGCCGGCAGAGGGTGGACCTGGAAGGCGCGGGAGAAGACGAGGAAATGGCTGCCGAACTGGCCTCTGCCGGCGGGGTGAGCGTCTTTCCCGGATGGGAATTTTTCTCCGCCGTGGCTGGAGCGGAGAAATCGCTGCTTACCCTGCTGCCCAAGTGCGCGCTGTTTATCGAAGAGCCCGCCATGGTGCGCAATCAGATCGATCGCTGGTGGAACAAGGTCGAGCAGCGGCATGAAAGATCCGGAATCGGCTCGCTGATCCGTCCCGAGGATATTTATCTGCGGCCCGAGGTGCTGCAGGCGGCGCTTGACGGGCAGATGGGAATTGATCTGGATCAACTGGGCGTGGTGGATGTGCTGAATGTGGAGACGTCGCTGGGCGAGATCGAGTTGAACACGCGGCCGACGCCGCGGTTTCATGGCTCGATTCCGGCGCTGACCGAGCATTTGCGGACGCTGATTGCGGAGGAGACGCGGATTGTGCTGGCCGCGCCGCACCAGGGAGATGTGGATCGGCTGGTAACGGTGCTGCGCGAATACCAGATTCCTTATCGCCTGGGCAGCCGCAACCCGAAGCCCGGCGAGACGATGCTGAATGAGTCGAGTTACATGACGGGCGATCTGCGCGTGCCGGTGATTGTGCGCACGCCAGTGGCCTCGGGCGTGAGCTTCCTGGACTCGAATCTGATTTTGTTCGGAGCCAACGATCTTTCCGACGAAGCGGATGTGGCGGCGCGGCC
>JBEKOC010000016.1:0-97734 GCA_049522175.1 Occallatibacter sp.
CGAAGGCGGCCGCACGGTGGGCGCAGGCACGGTGAGCGAGATTATCAAGTGACGCTTGCCGCGCCGGGCGGGCCGCCCTTCGGGCGAAACGCGGGGCGCGGTGAGCAACGGGAATCAGGGAAGAAGTGAAGGAAACAGTGAAAGAGTGAAGTAGTGAACAAGAAAAGCGTGTGTTGTTCACTTTTTAACTTTTTCACTCTTTCACTAACTCACTTCCTCACTGTAGTTGGAAGGATTTGGAATGCGGGAAATTGTTACATTGCAGTGCTCTGAGTGCAAAGAGCGGAATTACTCGACGACGAAGAACAAAAAGACGACCACCGGTCGTCTGGAGTTCAAGAAGTTCTGTAACCGTTGCCGCAAACACCAGTTGCACAAGGAAACGAAGTAACGACAGTTGTCAGTAATCAGCGTCAGTTGTCAGTTTGAACATCTGCGGGATTAGCTACAAGGCTGAACCGGCCAGCAGAAAAACTGACAACTGAAAACTGACAACTGAAAGCTGTTTTTAGGGGCGTAAGCTCAACGGCTAAACTGTCGGTCTCCAAAACCGAACTTGGGGGTTCGAATCCCTCCGCCCCTGCCAGATTGAACAGGAATGCGCAAGGCGCGACGCCGGGCGCGAAGGAACCGTAAACATGGCATCGAAGGCAACAATTGTGAGCGGCGAAGAGCGGCCGTCGCCGGTAAAGCGGCCGGGAGATAATCCCGTGTCGAAGTTTTCCGGCAGCGTGGTTGGGCAGTGGGGCGAATTCACGCGCTTTTTGAGCGATGTGCGCGCGGAGATGCGCAAGGTGGTTACGCCGTCGCGCAAGGAAGTGCAATCCACGACCACGGTGGTGATCATCGCGGTATTTATCTTTGGGCTGTTTTTCATGATCGTGGATACGATCTTCCAGCAGGGCCTGCATGTATTGCTGGGCAGGTTGGGCGGATTTTAGCCGTAACGGCAGCTGCGAAACGAGAGCAGAAGATGGCAGACGAAGAATTGGAACAAGTAGTACAACCTGAACAGGCCGAGCTTGTCGAGCAGGCTGTTACAGCTGAGCAGGCTGAACCAGTTGTGCAGCCGGAACAAGCCGAGCCGGTCGAGCAGGCTGTTGCAGCTGAGCAGGCTGAACCAGTTGTGCAGCCGGAGCAGGCTGAACAGCCGGAACAAGCCGTCGAGCAGGCAGAGCCGCCGCCGCCGGTACGCAACGAGCGCTTCAGGTGGTACATCCTGCACGCCTATTCGGGCTTTGAGCGCAAGGTGCGCGAGTCCATCCAGAGCCGCGTAGAGGCCTTCGGGCTGGGTGACAGGGTGGGCCGGGTGATGATTCCCACCGAGCAGGTGACGGAGATCGTCAACGGCAAGAAACGCACTACGGAGCGGGTTTTTCTACCGGGTTACGTGCTGGTCGAAATGGAGCTGGACAACAACCTGTGGCACGTCCTGAAGGACACGCCCAAGGTTACCGGCTTTCTGGGCACGGGCGACAAGCCGGTAGCACTGAGCGAGGAAGAAGTCAGTGGAATTCTCTTCCGCTCCGAGGTCGCCAAGGATAAGCCGCGGCTCAAGATCAAGTTTGAGAAGAACGAGCAGGTCCGCATTACTGACGGGCCTTTTGCCAACTTCAACGGCGTGGTGGATGAGATCAACGAAGATCGCGAGACGCTCAAGGTCATGGTGACCATCTTCGGACGCTCCACCCCGGTGGAGATGGAGTTTGGCAAAGTGGAAAAGATTGAGTAACGCAGCTTCCAGCTACTAGCTTCCAGCTTCTAGCCGACGGGATTATCTAGCCACCCTCGGTTGTAAGCGAATGCAGGGGTTGCGTCACCAAAATTTGAACAGGAACAAACCAGCTAATAGCTAGCGGCTAGAAGCTAGAAGCTGGTTCCAGAGGAACCAATGGCACCTCCGAAGAAGATTACGGGTTACGTCAAACTGCAGATCGAGGCCGGCAAGGCCACGCCTGCGCCGCCGGTAGGCCCCGCGCTGGGCCAGGCGCAGGTCAACATCATGGAGTTCTGCAAGCAGTTCAACGCGCGCACCTCCAACAAGGAAATGGCCGGGCTGATCATTCCGGTCGTCATCTCCGTCTATGCCGACCGCAGCTTCAGCTTTATCACCAAGACGCCGCCGGCGCCGGTGCTGCTGAAGAAGGCGGCCGGGATCGAAAAAGGCTCGGGCACGCCCAACAAGGAAAAAATCGGCAAGGTGACCGAGAAGCAGGTGCGCGAGATCGCTGTGCAGAAGATGCCCGACCTGAACGCCGCCTCGGTGGAGACGGCCATCAAGAGCATCAAGGGAACCGCCCGTTCGATGGGCATTGAAGTGGTGGCGTAAGCCGCGAGTCGTTTTTTTAAGCACGAAGGCCCTCCCGCAAGGGAGGGCCTTCGTGCGTGCAGAAAAATCAGAACCAGCGCCCCAGCATGACAAAGATCTTGCGATGGCCGGCGTCGCCGACGGAGACGCCGAAGGTGAACAAGCCGATAGGCGTGCTGGCAACCAAGCCTGTAAGGCCATCCTGGCGGAGAATCGCCGGTGCCTCCGGCGACCAGATTTCTCCGGCCTCATAACCTAAAAAGTAGTAGAGCCCCTGTCCCATGCCGGTGGGCACAGCCGCAATTCGGCGCATGTATCCTGTGTGGGCCAGGTAGGTGTCGGTTCCCCGGAACTCGTCAAACGAGGAGGCGGACAGGCGCATCGGCCCGCCCAAGGTGAAGCGGTAGGGCTGGGCAACGTTCGCGCGCAGGTAGGAGTTTACATCCCCGGCCACGCCGAATATGTTGGCATCTTTCCAGGAGCGGGTCGCGCTGAAGGAGAGCTTGACCAGCGGCGCGTTTGAGCTTGCCACAGCGTGGTAAAACGCGCCGGCCGAGGCCGAGAGACTGAAGCCGTTGGGCGAGATGGCGCCGGCAACGGCCTTGTCGATTTTGATGTGCAGCAGGCCGGTCTGCGCGGTCCCCGTGATGTACGGCCCTCCGCCAGTGCCGGTGCGCAGGCCCCAGCGCGTGTCCTCGGCGCGCCACTCGGCAGAAATTTGCAGTTGATTCGAGAATGTTCTGCCGGTCTCGACGCCCGCGTCCAGGGTTTGCAGGAAGCGTTCGGCGATGCGCTTCTGGTTGGCCCAGATGTAGACGGGCTCACGGACAACGCCGGTACGCGGCTCAAAGAAATAACCGCCAGGGGTAAGCAGGCGATAGTATTCGGCGGAGATATCGGTCTTGTAGCCGATGCGGGCGTTGGCGCGCAGCTCGGAGCCAAAGCCGCCGAAGTTCTGGTCGATCAGGCGGAGGGTGATCTCGCCTCTGGTGACATTCGAATTGGCCGCGGCCAGTTCGGCTCCGACGAGAAGATAGGGCGGGCCGATGCGATCGTTGCTGAGGCGGACCAGGATGCCCGTGTCGGGGGCTGGGGTGCCAGTTGTGGTCTGACCTGATGCAGTCGTGCCTGATGTAGGCGGCCCGGCGGGCGCGGGCGTAGGCGCAAAAGTCTCCCAGTTGGCGCTGATTCCGCCGTTGGACTGAATGTGCTTGAGAGCGTCGAGGGTAGCGGCTGGTGTTATGGGCCGGCCCTCGAGGGGCTTCATGTCGGCGAGAACCTCTCGAACTGCGCCCGGTTTCTGACCCGGCGTTGGTCCTTCCACGCGGACCTGTCGCAGGATGCCGGGCTGCGGACTGCGGCGGCTCTCGCGCGCGGCCAGATAGGCCTTCCAGCCGGCGGCGTTGAGGGCGTAACGCAGCAGGGCTTCGCGGTTCTGCTCAGCAGCCCTGTAACCGGCGTCTATCAGCTTGTCAGCGTGGGCGTAATCGTTGGCGGAGAAGCCGCTCACCGGCACGTCGACCACCACATCGGCCAGCCGCTCGGACTCCGCAACATTTTGCTCGGTGCCGGCATCGAAGGCGCGGTGGAGGACGCCCAAAGCGGATCTGATGTCGAAATTGGTAAGAGCTGTATTTTTAAGGTGGATGGCGATGATGACGTCAGCGTGCAGGTCGCGCTTGAGAATGCCGGTGGGCAGGTTGTCGAGGATGCCGCCATCGACCAGGTAATGGCCGTTGAGGTCCAGAACCGGGGGGAAAACTCCGGGAATGGAGATGGAGGCGCGCACCGCCTGGGGCAAGGGCCCGGAGGCAAAGGTGACCGATTCAAGGGTGTTCAGATCGGTGGCCACGCAACGAAAGGGAATGGGAAGCTGGTTGTAGTCCAACTCCTGGTTGTTGTCGTTGAGCAGGATGGTGGTCAGGAACTCGTTGACGCTGCGATCGGCGAGCAGAGCATTGCGCAGGGTCAGGTGGTGGCGCAGGCCGACGGTCAGCGCGGCAGGAAGATCGTGGCGATCCTGACGGCGGCGAAAGCTCAAGTCAGAGTAAGGCGCTTGCAGGGTAAAGACGCGCGTAATCGCGTCGCCGACAGCCAGTTCGCGCATCTGAGCGGGCGTGCTGCCCGTGGCGTACATGGCGCCGACCAGCGACCCCATGCTGGTGCCGGAGATGCGGTCGACGGGGATGCGGTGCTCCTCAAGCCAATCGATAACGCCGATGTGCGCCAGGCCCAGAGCGCCGCCGCCTTCCAGCGCAACGCCGATTACCGGCCGTCCCGGCGGTTGCACAACGGGCAGGGCGGAGCGGACTGAGGCAGGGGCGGGATTGGCAGGCGCCTGCGCCGCGGCAGCGGTGGCAAGCAGGATGGCGGCAAGCAGAATTGTGTCAGATTTCCAGCGCACGGGTCCACCCCCTGGTGAAAAGCCTGTCCTATAAGTTAACGCTTTTCAGGGAAAATTGCCGTGACGAGCGCCGCCCATGCGCTCCAATTGTGTTTCGGCAGGCGGGTGCATGCGCCCCGGTTGTCCGAACCGGGCCGATTGCGCAAAGTTACCCCGCGGGCATAGAACCCCCTCCGCGTCTCAAGCGCGGCGCTCCGGAGAGACAGGCAGTTCGTCCCTACTTCGGCGGGGGCGGAATGAAGATTTCGCGTCTCTGCGCGGGTTCCGGCTTGGGCTTTGGCTTGGGAGCCTTCTTAGCTTCTTTTCTGCCTTTGTCTTTGCTTCCCATGGCTGCAAGTGTGCCACAAAAGGGTAGGTTTGGGGAAGATAAAAATACTAAAATCCAGGCTTTCAGCGCAACGTATGTATCCTGCTGTCACGTTGAGATATGAACCAGTATCCTGTGTGTATGCCACAAAGGGACCGGAGTGCGTGGCGGGGAGTGATTTTATGACAGAGCATTTGAGGTTGTCTTCCGAGGTGCTGGATTTTGTCGAGGATTTGGACCAGAGCTTTATAGAGCAATACACGGAGGAGGGCCCAGAAATGCTTGAGCGTGGCCGCTTCATTGCCGAACAAATAAAAATATCAAGAGAAGAATTCTCTGACGATATTATCCCGGCGCTTGAAGAGCTTTCCAGGAAATTTGCTGACCTGTTTGCGGGTGATTTAGACAGGCTGTATGTTCGCGACGTCGTTGCAGCAGTGCCAGGTTATGTTTCTCGCACACTCCAGTTGTCCGGGCTTGCCGCGGGGCTCAAGCCCAAGGAGGTGGTCAGCAAATATCTGGCTGAAGCTGTCCGCACATATATCTTTGGATTCCCCTTAGCCTCCATTGCACTCAGTAGAGCCGTCCTGGAACATGCAGTTAAGGAACGCATGATCGGGCCGCCGGAAGGCGCCACACTTTCCGCCTGGATCGAGCAGGTTGCCGATGAGCGTGACCTAGATGATGCGATAACGGATATGGCAAGAAGCGTGACCAAGACAGGGAATAAAGTACTCCATCAAAAGCCTGTCAGACTGCCGGAGGCTTTCGATGTCCTGGTCAAGGTGCGCAAGTTTCTTGAGGCCCTGTACTCGTCTGACCCAGCGGAGTTCTAATTCAAAAACATCGTCCGGTAGAGCGTATCCCGCTGCACCGGCTTGAAGCCCGCGTCGCGAATGATTCTGCGCAGCTCTTCTTCCGTGGTGCAGTTACTCGTTCCCGCTGCCTTCACCACATTCTCTTCCAGCATCACCGAGCCAACGTCGTTGCCGCCGAAGTGGAGTGCGATCTCCAGCACCTTCAATCCCTGCGTTACCCAGCTTGCCTGCACGTTGTCGATGTTATCGAGATAAAGCCGCGCGATGGCCAGCACCTTCAGGTACTCGACCGAGGTTGCTTCTTCCCAGCCGCGTCCGCCGAGGGCTGTGTTTTTTGGCTGGAAGCTCCAGGGGATGAAGGCCGTGAATCCGCCGGTCTCCTCCTGCAAGCGGCGCACCACTTCGAAGTGATTGATGCGCTGCTCGAAGCTCTCGCCCACGCCGAACATCATCGTCGCCGTGGTCCTCATTCCCAACTGGTGCGCGGTGCGGTGCACGCTGACCCAATCTTCGGTGTTGCACTTGATGCGCGCGATGCGCCGGCGCACATCGTCGTCCAGAATCTCCGCGCCGCCTCCGGGGATGGAATCCAAGCCCGCGTCGCGCAAACGGATGATGGTATCGCGCAGGCTCAGTTCCGAATATTTCGCAATGGCCAGAATCTCCGAAGCCGTCAGGCAGTGCAGCCAGATCTGCGGAAAGCGCTTTTTAATCCCGCTGAAGAGCTGCTCGAACCAATCAATCTTGAGGTCGGGATGAATGCCGCCCTGCATCAGCACGCCGGTGCCGCCCATCTCAACGGTCTCGGCGATTTTTTCGTAGATTGTCTCGAAGTCGAGAATGTAGCCCTCATCCGAGCGCGGCCCGGTAAGCGGCCGGTAGAAGGCGCAGAAGGTGCAGTACTCGGTGCAGAAGTTGGTATAGTTGATATTGCGATCGATGATGTAGGTGACCACCCCCTCGGGGTGCAGGCGGCGGCGCACGGCGTCAGCCTCAAAGCCCAGCCCAATCAGGTCGGGGGAGTGGAAGAAATCAAGAGCCTGTTGCCGCGTCATATGCGCCGTCTGGGGCATAGCTTCGATTCTAAAGTATCTTCACTGTTTCTGTAATACGGGCTTCGTGGTATCCCGCCCTAGCCGCAAAAACAAGAACGCGGCGAGGGTGGGCCACCCATGACCTTACATTCTCCGTGAAAATGCGCGAGGTGTTATTCCTAGCGCAGCAACGCGTCCGCCGCCCACAAAATCGGAGCCTGCCCGTGAAAGTCGCCGGTACGGCGGGGCCGGGCCAGATAATAGTCGATATCATTCAGTTTGTTGGTGCCCGCGCAAACCTGCGTCACGTCGCTGTTCTGATCGATGTAGCCGATTACGGCGAGCCATCCCTTGCGGGCCGCGGGACCGTACTTCTTACCATCCAGCACGCCCAGTTTGACGCCGGTAATCATGGCAAAGGTGAACATGCCGGTGCTGGAACTCTCCGGCCACGACTCCGGGTGGTCAATCAACTGGCGCCACATTCCGTCCTTGCCCTGGTACTTCAGCAGCGCGGCCATCATGCGCTTGTAGCCGGCCACAATGCGCGCCCGCTGCGGATGATCCTTGGGTAAATCGCGCAGAATCTCCGCCATGCCCGCGGCGAACCAGCCGTTGCCGCGGCCCCAGAAGAAGGGCACGTCCTCGGCGTGGTAGAAGAGGCCGTTGGGCTGTTGCAGCTTGTCCAGGTAGGCAACCATCTCTTTGGCCAGGCGGTCAAGATACACGCGGTCGCCGGTGGCGCGGTAGGCCTGGAGTTGCAGCATGGTCAGCATGTACATGTCGTCGACCCAGAAGCGCGTTTCAGCGGAAAGCCCATTGGGCTGCGGGTTCTCCCACTGGCGGTCTGCCCACCAAACGCCCTCAGCCAGATACTTCGGGTTTTTGGTTTCTATCGCAATCTCCAGCGGAATAACGCCGAAGATCGAGTCGTCCACGTGACGACGCACCGGCCTCTGCTTGGCATCGGCGCCGCCCGGCATCAGCGGGTCGAAGCGGGCAGTCAGCGCCTTCTGCAGCTCTTCGTCTTTCGTCAGTTGCGCAAAGTTCAACGCGCCGTACCAGGTGGCGACCTCAGCGTAATGGATGGTGAATGTGTACTGATGCTGGCTGGCCACAAAGCGCTCGGCTACCTTCTTACCCACTTCCTGGGGCGAGGCTCCTTTGGGCCAATTAGAAAAATAGTCGCTGCCCTGCGCAAATGCTTGCATCGTTGAGGCCAGAGCAAACGCTCCTAAAAGAAATGCGAAGTTGAGAATTCTGCATTGTTTCATCCAGGGTCTCCGTTCCGATAATCAGTTTAATTGACGGACTGCTTCTGCTACGACGGTTGGTCCCTTTCTTATTCCTTTGAGCGGGGGCGGACGGGACTTCCGGAGCCGGTCAATTCTTCTTCTTGGGGAGTTTGGGGATGGTGTTCAACAGATTAATAAGTGCATTCGACAGAGCATCGCCCCTGGCAAGGCCAGTGCCTTCCCACAAAAGATTCGCCAGGGCTGTCGACGCGGCATCGTTCAAACCTCCTGACGTGGACGGTGCCGGGTTGAACTGGCCTGTGCCTGTTCCACTCCAGAATTTGCTCCCATGGCCCCCGCATATGGGTACATTATCAGTGCCTTGGGTATCGCATAGGATGCCATCGACAGAAGCTGCAGGGACGCCGGGGGAAATGTTATAAAGGCTCTTCAAGGTGAGAACCATCACCCAGCGTGCTCCGGCCGGCGGGCTGTCAGCCATTTCGACTGTGTAATGTTTTTCTTCCAATAGCTTCTGCGCATGCTTCCGCAAGCCCTCCAGGTTGATTTTTACCTTCTGGTCAGAACGGACATCGATCACGGGAAGAAGTACGATCCTGTCCATGGAAGCAAAAATATCTTCCCTGGTGGTGGCTCCGCCTCCCCTGAGAAGTTGCACCACATCCTCGTGGCCCTTGACGGTCGCATATTTCAACGCCGTTATACCCTTATTATCTTGGGCGTTCACATCCGCCCCGGCTTCAAGCAGCGCCTGCACCACATCCGCATGGCCGCTAATCGAAGCATTCATCAACGCTGTCTCGCCGTCGTTTGACTTGGCGTTTACTTCCGCCTTGGCATCGAGCAGCACTCGCACCACCTCCAAGTGGCCGTACCACGATGCCGACATCATCGCCGTGAAGCCATAGGTATCCTTGGCGTTCATATCGGCTTTGGCGGCCAGCAACTCCTTCACTACATCTGCATGGCCGTAATAGGATGCCCCCATCAACGGCGTGGAACCGTTGGATGCCCTGCTGTTCACATCGGCCTTGACGGCCAGCAGTTCCTTGACACGGGGCAAATCGCCATTCCGGGATGCAGTGATGAGGTCCTCTGCTTGCTGTTTGACCGCAGTACCTGCCAGACCGCCCGAATCTTTGAGGAGTTGTATCATATCGGTGTGTTCGGTCGATGATGCCAAATCCAGCGCGGTTTCGCCATTCTTATTCATGACATTCACATCTGCTTCAGCAGCCAGCAAGGCCTTCGCCACATCTAGGTGACCAAACATCGCCGCGCTCATCAACGCTGTAATACCATTGGACCCCTTTATGTTCACATCGGCCTTGGCGGCCAGAAGTTCCTTGACGTGGGGCAAATCGCCATTCCCTGCCGCAGCAATGAGATTCACCGTTTGCGGTTTGACAGGAGTACCTGCCAGACCGCCGGCATCCTTGAGGAGTTGTACCACATCGGTGTGTCCACTCCTTGACGCCCCATCCAGTGCGGTCCTGCCGTCATTATTCTTGGCATTCACATCGGCCTTGGCGGCGAGCAATGTTTGCACCACTTCCAGGTTTCCTTGCATCGACGCCTCCATCAACGCCGTCGTGCCCTCCTGGTCCGTCTTGGCGTTCACATCGGCACCGGCGTTGAGCAGTACCCGCACCACATCCATGTGTCCACCCATTGACGCCAAAATCAACGCCGTAGTATCTTTTGGCTTGGCATTCACATCAACCTTGGCATCCAAAAGCGCTTGCATTGCTTCGGTCTTGGCGTGCGCTGTCGCAAACATCAAGGCGTCAGTCTTGGCACTCACATCTGGCCCTGCATCAAGCAGTACCCTCAACAACTTCAAGTTACCCGTCCCCGCCGCGATAGACAGCGCCGTAACACCTTTTGACGTCCTTGCATTTACATTGGCCTTGGCATTTAGCAGAGCACGCACCATATCCAAATTCCCAACTGAAACTGCGTTGTGAAGAGCTGTGATGCCTTCAGGTATTGAGTATGCGTTCACATCAGCTTTCGCGGCCAGTAATGCCTGCACAACGTCCAAATGATTCATGCTCGAAGCGAAGATCAATGCTGTCCAGCCAGTGTTAAGCGATGCATTCACATCGGCCCCAGCATCAAGCAGCGCCCGCACCACCTCCATGTGGCCCTGATACGATGCGCCCATCAACGCCGTGTAACCCTTGTCAGTCTTTGCGTTCACGTCAGTTTTGGCGGCCAGCAGCGCCTTGACGCGGGGCAGGTCGCCTTTCTCAGCCGCAGTGATGAGTTCATTACCCTTCTCATTGGACCGCGCGCCTGCAAAGGAAGTTTGCGTACCTGCCAAAACGTAGACCAAAAAGGCCAAGGCGCCCAAAATCAACGTATACTTAAGTGAGCATGCCGCTTTCAGCAGAATCATAATCACCTTCAAGAAGGACGTCGATTGAGTCTTGTGGGTTTCAGTCCCTATATCTTCGCATTATTCCCTTGAAGAATGGGACAACCATATCCCAGAAACAGTAAAAAGACCTTAGTTCTATTTCTTCGTCTCTGGCCGAGCCGCGACAGGCGCAGCCACCATCGGCACGCCGTGCAGAATATCGACCGCCACCGGAGGCAACGGCTTGTCGGCATTGGCCAGCAGCTGGCTCACCTGCCACATCTGGTTCTCGGTCAGCACGCCCTTGTAGGCCGGCATGCCGGTCAACCGGATGCCGTTGGCCACCTTCCAATAGGTTTCGCCGGGCGGGTCGTCGCTCACCCCAACCACCGCGTTGCGGCGGTGCTTCTCCCACAGTGGCGGCGCAGCGGGAAACAGGTGAGCGCCAAACCGCGACGGCCTGCCGTGAAACCCGTGGCAAACGGCGCACTCGTCGCGGTAGATTTCTGCGCCGGCCACCAGATCGGCCTCATCGGCCTGAATGGGAGGCGTCTTGATCATCTCCCGGTCAATACGCGCATGGAGCGGCATCCCGGTCAGCAAGCGCTCCAGGGGCAAGGGTGGATCGGCTACCGCCACCGGCACATCGCCAAACTTGAGCCACCCCAGCAGGGCCACCGGCACAAGCACCATCCCCAGAAGAATTCCCAGAAAAACTCGACCCATACGCTATGCCTCCTCCACAGGCCTTTATCCTAGAGCATTTTGCGGCTTTCCGTGGTGAAAATGTGGCGCCCATCCGGCCCGAATTCCTCTGCCTGGCGTCCAATACTGTGCCGGTTCACGCCCAAGCCTCCCCCCAAGGTGTTTTAATACCTTATGGGGGAAGCGCTGTGCCGGCTTGCTTCCGTACTCCTGTGGAGGAAATCCGAAATTGATGTATTCTTCTCGCCGTATTGCCCTTCTGCTGACACTGAGCATCATCGCAGCCACAGCCGCACTGGCCCAAAACTCAACTTCGAGCAGCAACCCTGCGGCCCCCGCCAAGGCCGGGCAACCCGCCGTTCAGTCCCAGGGCCAGTTGAGCGTTCAGGCCCGCATCAAGGCCCGTCGCGCGCAGCGCCGGGCGGCTGCCATTCACGAGGCCTACTCCCACCGCTATGAGGAGTACACCGGCATGGGCTTACTGCGCTTTGAGCCCGGCGCCAAGCTGGAACGTGCATGGGATTACGCCTGGAACGTCGGCTTTACCCGCTACTTCGATGAGCGGCTGGGCCTGACCATTGATGGCCGCGGCTATTACGGAGACGCCTACGTGGGCGGTCCCAACAACGTGACCAACAACGCCATCACGAACGTGGCCTTCAGCCAGTATGCCCTGCTGGCCGGTCCCACGTATCGTTTTTACCTGCAACCCAAGTTTTCGGTCTCTGGCCGCGTTCTGGGCGGGTTCACAAAAGGTAACTTTTCCGGCGACACCAACCACAGCACCACTCTCGCTACGGAGCTGGGGCTCTGGCCGGATGCCTACGTTTTCGCGGCCAGCGCCAGTATTCCCGTGGAGTACAACCTGACGCCGAACATCGGGCTGCGAGTTGCGCCCGAGTACTACCTCACCGGCTTCGGTTCGACCGTGCAGTACAGCCGCGGCTTCACCACTGGTATCGTCTACCGCTTCGGCAAGCAGTAAACAGCAGGGAACAGGGAATAGGGATCAGCCACCCCAGCCGAGGAACACGGAACAGAAAGCCTCATTCCTTGTTCCTCGGTGACTCGTGCCGCACGGTCCTTCTATTCAGCTGAGGTTATTTCCTTCCAGATGACTCCCGCCACCCAGGCCGCCATACCGGCAGAGGTCGCTGCTCATGGCCCGGCGCACATCCACGCGCCTGAGGCCGGCTCAACGGCCTTGCTTATCCACGACCTGCGTGAACTTTTCAAGGTCAAGGTCGTCGGCCTGGTGCTGGTCACCGGATGGGGCGGATTTTATCTGGGCTCGATGCAGTCGGGCATCACCAGCGTGCAGCGCGGCCTGCTGGATACGCTGCTGGGCATCGGCCTGGTCTCAGCCGGCGCCGGAGCGCTGAACGAGGCCCTGGAACGCAAAACCGACGCGCTGATGAAGCGCACCGCCGACCGGCCCATGGCCGCCGGCCGCTTCTCGCTGGCCCAGGGCGTGCTGGCCGGAATGGCGGCGCTGGCGCTGGGCGCTGTCTGGCTGGCGCTCACCACCAACCTGCTCACCGTGGCCCTGGCGCTGCTCACGGCTTTTACTTACGTGGCCATTTATACCCCGCTCAAGCGCGTCACTGCACTGGCCACTTTTATCGGCGCATTTCCCGGCGCGATGGGGCCGATGCTGGGCTGGACCGCTGCTCGCGGGCGCATCGAGTGGCCGGGGGTGGCGCTCTTCGCCATTCTCTTTGTCTGGCAGTTTCCCCACTTCATGTCGATTGCGTGGTTGTATCGCGACGACTACGCCCGCGCCGGCATTCGCATGTTGCCGGTCGTTCAACCCGACGGCTGGTCCACCGTTGCCCAGGCCTTGTTTTTTGCGGTGGCGATGATTCCCGTCAGCCTGGCGCCCTGGCGGCTGGGCCTGGCCAGCCTGACTTACGCCCTGCTGGCCGCCGGGCTGGGCCTGGTTTACCTGGGCTACACCATCCGCTTTGCCCGCATCCTGCGCCCTGTCACGGAGGAAGAAAGCCGCAGATTAGCCCGCGACCTGCTCAAGGTCAGCGTTCTCTATCTGCCCTTGCTGTTTACCTCGCTCATGCTCTGCGCTATCGCGAAGCAATAGAAAATGCCGGGGTGCCCCACCCTCGCCGCGTTCTGGTTTTTGCGGCTAGGGTGGGAAACGAGGAACTTGATAGGTTATGTTCTTGAGGAAGCCATGATGACCACAGCTCCATCATCGAACACCCGCTCCGCCATCGCCGCCATTCTTGTTATAAGCGTGGCGGCAACGGCCTTTCTCTTCTGGCTGATCTACGTCCATCCCGCCGCGGATTCGACCAGAGTCCACTTTGCGTTTTTGCCCGCGCTCAACGCGCTGCTCAACGGCCTCAGCGCCGTTGCTTTGCTCGTCGGCTACACCTTCATCAAGGCAAAGCGCATTCCGGCCCATCGCGCGGCCATGATCACGGCCTTTGGATTTTCCACGCTCTTTCTGGTGGGTTACATCCTGCACCATGCGCTGCACGGCGACGTACGCTACCCGGTTCACGCTGCCCTGCGCTCGGTTTACCTGCCGCTATTGGCCAGCCACATTCTTCTGGCAGTGGTGGCTCTGCCGCTGATTCTGGCTGCCTTCTTCTTCTCGCTCACCGGCCGGATTCCCCAGCATCGCAGGATTGCCCGCTGGACACTGCCGCTGTGGCTTTATGTCTCGATTACCGGCGTCGCTACCTGGGCGATGCTGCGCCTGGCGCAGGGACAGTGAACAGTGTTCCGTGCCCCATCCATTTCACGCTTTTTGTGAAATGGGTGGGATACCACTAAACTCAACCAGTAGACTGAGCGAGAAACCACTATGCCCGCAAATAGCCCTAATCCGAGCCCGATTCCGCCTGACGATGGCGCGCGCCAACTGCTCAAGTGGGGCGTGTCCATCCTGGGCGCGGGGCTTTTGTCCGCGGTGCTGCTGGAGACCCTGCTGGGCGGCTTTTCGCCCACCGGCGCTCACACCAACACCGGCTGGTTCGCGCTCATCGTCGCCCTGATGTGCATTCCCTTCGGCGGTTTGCTGACGGCACTGGGGGCGGCCAAAACTCTGCGCAACCGGATAATTGCCCGCAAACGCTGAGGTTCTGCTATGCTTTTCAACGAATGGAGTAAAACAACATGGCCAAGAGCGTTAACAAAGTCATTCTTTTAGGCAACGTAGGCAAGGATCCTGAGATTCGCTCCACCCCCGGCGGCACCATGGTGGCCAATTTCACCCTGGCCACCAGCGACCGTTTTCAGGATGCCCAGGGCAACTGGCAGGACCGCACCGAATGGCACTCGCTGGTCGCCTTCAAACGCACCGCGGAGATCGTTCGCGATTACGTGAAAAAAGGCTCCAAGCTGTACATCGAGGGCAAGCTGACGACCCGCAGTTGGGAAGACAAAGAGACCAAACAGAAGCGCTATAAGACCGAGATCGTGGTCTTCGACCTGTCGCTGCTCTCTGCCCGCGAGGAAGGCGCGGGGGGCGGCCGGCAGACCAGTTCAGCTGCCAACTTCGACCAGCGGACTCCGGCAGCCGCCGACGGCCCGGATGAATACACCCAGCAAACCGAAATCTCCGACGCCGACATTCCGTTCTAAAACAGTGGTCGGTGATCAGAGATCCGGGGTCAGACTGGAAGCCAAAAGGAGAACACGATGCGCGAGAATCTGGCGGGCAGATTGACGTGGGAGCCGACCGGCAATGGCATTTGCGTGGAAATCCCGGCGCGGCGAAGCTGGACGATTGTGATTCAGATCCTGTGGCTGATCGTGTGGTGTGGTGCGGGATGGCTGGCGCTGAACAGGCTTCATGCAGGCCACCAGGCCGCAAGCAACATTCCATTGATCTGGATCGTGGGTTGGGCTGTCGGAGTGTTGTTTATTACCATTTCAATTTTCTGGGGCCTCTCGGGCAGCACCACGCTGGAGCTGAATTCCTCTCAACTGCGGATCACCCGCCACATGATGGGGTTGCAACTGGGCACGCGAAGCTGCGCCAACGCAGATGTGCGCAACCTGAGATTTATCCCCAACATGATTCGCGGCCGGTCCAACGTCCCCAGCCATATCAGCTTTGAAGTGAACGGCAAGACGCGCTCCTTCGGCTGGGCAGTGGCGGAAAAAGAAGCTCTCGCGCTCTTCGGCAAAATGGAGCAAACCTACAAGTTTCCCCGAGGGAGCACCGATCCGTTCTGAGTCGCGCCGTAATAGCAGGGGTCAGGGAATAAGGAACAGCCACCCCAGCGAGCAAACGCATTTGCCGAAGGCCCCGAGTCCGCGGTGACCCCGGCTTTGAATTCCTAGGAGTGCCTGCGGGACCAGTCGCGGGCGCGGTCGAAGCGCTCTCGGTCGCGCCACACGCCACTGTTCCAATGATCGCCAATCACTTCAAACTGCTGTTTGGCGAAGGCCGCGTCGCGGAACTTGTAAGCCAGATAGGCGATCTCGTTCTTCAGCCAGCCAGTGGTTCCATACTGCGCGGTGAGCGCCTGGTATCCCCTCTGAATCCGCGCCCAGTCCATCTCCTTGGTCGCAAACTCCGAGCCGTTCTTGCCCACCACGGCGGTCGCAATGTGGAAGTAGATCTGATCCCCTTCGTCGCCGCCGACATTGTCCGCGGAGGTCTTGGCAAAGGCCGTTGCATCGCCGGGTTTGCCATGCCACTTGGGAAGAAGATAATTTGCATATTCCTTGTAGAAACGAAAGTAGTCGGGCTCGAACTGCACAGCCTGCTCAAAAATCTCCTTCATCTGTTTCTCGTCCCAACCCTGCGCCAGCCCGACGACCATCATCTCCGAGTACCACCCCGGGCAACGGGCAGGAAGTTTGGCCGCATCCTGCAATACGGAGTAAGACTGGCTGATGCGCTCATTAAACAAGCGCCAGCCCGTGTCCGAAACTGTGTTGGCCGTGCCGTTGCCGCGCGCCACCCACGCCCAGCGATGCAGGCTGGTGGCCAGCGCGACCCGGGCGGTGATGGACTCCGGCCGCTGCTCGACCCAGTGCTTGAGGTGGGCCAGGTGGTCGAGAGAGTCCTGATCGGTGAGATGCGGTTTGTCCAGCACGCCGTAAAAATGCGTTAGTTTCCAACTCCCGCCGGGGAAACGGCTCTTCTCGCTGCGATACTGGTCGGCCATGCGGTCCAGCTCGTCGAACTTCTCGGCGACCAGATCAGACTCGATCTCGCGAGCCCATTTGCGTTCGCTGACATTGCTCTCATCCTCCTCTGTAGTGCTTGGGGAGGACGCGCTTGGGTTGGTTGGAACGGATTGCGCCGCGCTCTGCCGCGCCGGAAAAAACAGCCCCGCAGCGCACAGAAAAAAGATAGCGTATTTCAAGGAATACATCAGAATCCCTCCAAAACGTCTCCATGGTAAAACTTTTTGCCTGGCAGGACAACATACTTATTAATTTGGCGGAAGGACGGGAAAAGACGCTGGGATGAGGGAACAGGGAATCGCCACCCAGAGAGCAACGACTGCTCGCCGGGGACCACGGCAGGGATCAGGGTCGCTGCCCCTATTCCCTATTGCTCTTTCTTACCCAGCGGGTCGTTGTCCCGGTCGGTGGCTTCGGCCAGGGCGGCCAGTCTTGCGGCCAGCTCCGGCGTCCAGCTTGTCTCCGGGGCGCGCCAGCTCCAGTTGCCCGCGGCCAGCGCGGGAGTATTCATGCGGGCCTCCGCGCCCAGTTCGAGCAGATCCTGCGCCGGGACCACGGCCATCTGCGCCACGCTGGCTTCGATGGCCCAAATGAGCGGCCAAACCGGGCTGGCATTGCCGTCACTGGCGGAGAGCGGTCCCACGTAGGCCTCGACGGCAGCGCGCTCCGCCTTGCCGGCCGCCTGCCACCATCCCAGCGTGGTGTTGTTGTCGTGAGTGCCGGTGTAGGCCACGGTATCGGGGGTGTAGCGGTGGGGCAGGTGGATGTGCGCTCCTTTGTCGCCAAAGCCGAATTGCACGACCTTCATCCCCGGCAGACCAAGCTCGTGCCGCAGGGCATCGACCTCGGGGGTGATTACCCCCAGGTCCTCGGCAATGAGCGGCAGAGGACCCAGAGCCGCCTGCAATGCGCGGAAGAGAGCCAGCCCCGGTGCCTTGACCCACTCGCCATGGACCGCCGTCTCCTCTGCGGCGGGAATGGCCCAGAAGGCCTCGAAGCCGCGGAAGTGGTCCAGGCGGACGATGTCATAGAGCTTGCAGGAATGGCGGATGCGCTCGATCCACCAGTCGAAGCCCTGCCGGGCGAGCACATCCCAGCGATAGAGCGGGTTGCCCCAGCGCTGGCCGGTGGGCGAAAAGTAGTCGGGCGGCACGCCGGCGACGCGAAGGGGTTTCAGATTTTTGTCCAACTCGAAGAGCTCGGGGTGTACCCAGACGTCGGATGAATCCATGTTGACGAAGATGGCCACGTCGCCCAGAATGCGGATGCCTTTTTGCGCTGCGGCCTCGCGGAGTTGATTCCACTGAAGGGAAAAGGCAAACTGGAGCGCCTTTTCCTGGCCGATGGCGCGGCTGTGCTGTTTGGTTGCCTGGGCCAGAGCTTCCGGCTGGCGGCGGCGCAGCGGCTCGGGCCACTCGGTCCACGCACCGGTGCCGAACTGCCGGCGCAACTCGGCGTAAAGAACGTAGTCGGAGAGCCAAACTGCCTCGACCCGGCAAAACTCTTCAAACTGCTTCCATTGATCGGCCAGGCTGGGATCGTGTGGACCGCGGTCAAGAAACTTGCCTGCTGCCTCAAAGAGCAGCGGGAGCTTGCGCTCCTCAACGCGGAGAAAATCGACCGGCCCGGCGCAGCCGTTGAGGTCCGCGATGCGGGAGCCCTCGATCCATCCCCAGCGGGAGAGAACTTCCAGGCTGATGAGAAGCGGATTGCCGGCAAAGGCCGAGGTAGCCGCATAGGGCGAGTTGCCGAAGCCGGTGGGTCCGAGGGGCAAAACCTGCCAGACGTGCTGCCGCGCGACGGCAAGAAAGGCCACAAACTCATGGGCGGCAGGCCCTAGGTCGCCGATGCCACTACTGGAGGGCAGGGAAGTAATGTGCAGCAGAACTCCGGAGGATCGGTAAAAGGCCATGGATTGATTATCGACGGAAATAGGCGATTCAACTTGGTCCCGCTCACTTTTACATTGATCGCCGCTTGGGTTTGTGCTTTTCGAGCTTAGGCATTTGCCGCTTCATAAACTCGTTGAACAGGGGTACAGTGAAGGCTGTCTCGCCGTGGCGTTGACTCCATACCATGCCCTTGTTAATCAGCTGTTGTCGCACTGTAGCTACGGTTGCCGCTTCAACACCTAGTGTGGTCGCAATGTCCCCCGTTTGGAGTGGACCAGACCCAAGTTCCGCCATCGCGCGAAGATATTTCTGCTGAAGCGGGGTCAAACGATCAAAGCGAACACGGAAGAAGTTAGCATCCAGATGGGCGATAACGCCCGGAGTAGCTTCCTGAACCTGAGCGCGCAGAATCGGGCTTTCAGGCGCCGCGTTCCAAACATGAAATCCCCATTCCTGAATGAAGTATGGATATCGCTCCGTCACGCGTAGGATTTCCTTGATCGCATCGTCATGGAAATCAACGCCCTCGTTTTTTGCAGGGTTGACAAGCGCCGCACGGGCAGATGAAGCGTCGAGCTGGCCCACTACTGGATAGGTGAACAGGCGTTCTGCATAGGATTTGGCATTGCCTGCAAGGGCGGCAATCTGTGGTAGTCCAGCCCCTACAAAAAACATTGGAAGATTGCGCTGCGCCACTTGGTGGCAGGCAACGATCAGGGAGGCTAGTTCCTCAGACGAGAGATACTGCACCTCATCAAGAAAAATACCCAACGCCACGTTGCGCTCTTTCGCGGCCTCACATACAGCAACCAATAAATCCGGCAAATCCTGTTCGAGATTTCCAGAGTCGGCCTCTCCACGAACGGGGTCGATACCAATTTCGATATCGCCAATCTTGACCTTGAATGCGGCCACAAAATTTCGCAGAACCGAGGCCGCCCGATGGACCCTCTGTCCAGTCGCCAATTTGAGGTCGAGGCTGTAGAGAACCTGACGAAGTTCGGGAGCAAGGAGTTGAGGAAGCATCCCTCCCTCCGGGGCCTCGACTTTAGCCGTCCGAAATCCCTTTTCTTCCGCCATGCCGTGGAGTCTATTTAATAAAACGGTTTTTCCGACGCCACGCAGACCCAATAGCATCATTCCCTTGGTAGGGCGAGCGTCGAGAACGCGATCCATATCGATGGTTGCCTCTTCGAGGAGCTTGTCACGTCCAGCCAGTTCTGGCGGTTGCAATCCTGCTCCTGGCGCATACGGGTTTTTTCGGCGATCCATGGTTGTGATTATAGCAAATTTAATGCGATTAACAAGATTGTTGTTAAATGCAATAATTAATATAACTTTGCTCTTGCAACTATAGAATTTGAGGTTGAAGTAGATCAGGTTTGGCAGTATCAGCCTTAGTTAGCTCTTAAGCGCGAAAAAGGCCCGCGTCCTGAAGGGGTGCGGGCCTTTTTGCTGTTTTCTGCGTGACCTTGAGCCTATTTTCCCGGAGTTAGCGCGCTTTTTGCCTTGGGAATCACGATGCGTTTGTGCTTCTTGTAGTCGTCCATGATGACGTTCAGAAAGACGTTGAAGGCCTCTGAGCGGCGCTGGTTGAGAATCTGATCCTTGGTCTGGTCGAAGTTCTGGGCGATCTCGGCGGCGGTGGGCTCCTGCTTGTCCACAAGTTTGGCCACCACGCCGGTTCTGCCGGCGCTGATGGGTCCGCTCAGTTCGCCGGGCTTCAGGTCAAAGAGCTGCGGGGCCACCTGGCCAACCTGGCCGAAGTCAGGCACCTGGCCACTCAATCCCACCAGGTCGCTGGTCTTGAGAGATGCGCCCATCTCCTTGGCGGCCTTGGCCAGATCGTTGAGGTTTTTGGCCTTCTGCGCCAGTTCCTGGGTCTTCTGGCCGAGCACGACAGGAAGTTGCTCGTTGCGGTAATCGTCAGCCACGTGGCTCTTCCAGTCGGCAAAGGCGGGCGCGTGGGCCGCGACGACATCCTTGACTTGGAAGACCGCGTAGCCTTCGCCGGTGGTCGCAAACTGCGGCGGATCGCCCGGCTTGGACTGGAAGGCCTTGCCAATCATCTGCGAGGAGTCGGGCAGCGCGGAGATCACGTCTCTCGCGCCGACCAGTGGCGTAGTGGCCACGGCCAGATGGTGAGCAGCGGCGGTCTTCTCCAGGCCGTTCTTGATGGCCTCGGAGGTGAGCGTGCGCGCGTAGGTTTCTTCGGCCGCGGCTGCTTTCTGGCGAATCAGAGTGGCCTGGATAACGGGCCGGACTTCGTCGAGAGACTGGGAGTGCGCCGTCTGCCGCTCTTCCACCTGCAGGATGTGGTAGCCGAACTGGCTCTTGACGATCTCGGTATCGCCGATCTTCTGGCTGAACAGGGCCTTCTCGAACTCCGGCACCGTGGCGCCGCGCTTGAAGAAGCCCAGTTCGCCGCCCATGTCCTTGCTGGAGTCCTCGGAGTTCTTCTTGGCCAGGTCGGCAAAGTTCGCGCCGCCCTTGATCTGCTTGAGCAGCGCTTCAGCTTTGGCTTTGGCCGCGGCGTCGGTCTTGGCATCGGCTCCGGGCGCCACCTTGATGAGGATGTGGCGCGAGCGGGCCTGCTCCGGAACCGTATATTCGGACTGGTGCCCGCGGAAGTACTGCTGAATCTCTTGCTGAGTGGGCTGCGGTACGCCGCCGGGCAGCTCGCCGGATGTAAAGGCAAAGTAGGCGATCCGGCGCTGTTCGGGCACGGCAGAGGCGTAGCGCGCGGCGTTCTTCTTGAAGAAAGCCTCCAGGTCGCTATCTGACGGGTTGATGTTCTTGCGCAGGTCGTCGGAGGAGATCACCGCGTAGTCAAACTTGATCTTAACGTTCTGTGTGAGGTAGGCGTTGCGGACATCCGCATCGCTGACCATGACTCCGGCGGTAATCAGTGCCTGCAAGCGCCGAAGGATGATTTCCTGCTGAATCTCCAGTTCAAACTCCGCGACCGACATGTTGAACTGGCCGGTGATGAAGGCGGTGTAGCGGTCGGTGCCGATGTACTGGCCGTTGGGGAAGATGTACTCGCCAAACTGCCCCTGGTGGAGGAACTGGACCACATCATCGCCCGAGGCGGTGATGCCCAGTTTTTCGGCCTCGGCCAGCAGAATCTGCTGCTGCACCAGTTGCTGGCCAACCTGCTGCTCGTAGATGCGCAGGATCATGGGGTTGTCGGCGTATTGCGGGTTCCGCTGCTGCACCTGGCGGCGGGTAATCTGGCTTACCCGCTCCTGGCTCACCGCGATGCCCGAGGAGAAGTAGCGGCTGTACCAGTGGGGATAGATCAGGGCGTAGGTGTCGGCGGTGGAAGCTCCCATGCCGGTCAGGCCGGGAATCAGGTAGACCACCATGCCCACCGATGCGGCGGCGATGACGACGATAAAGAATGCCTTGGTAAAGCGATTGTCTCTCTGCAGGAAACGGATCATGGGCGGATTCAGACCTTCAACTCTCTATGCGCAAACAGGCTGAACCCCTGTGCCAGCATGGATTTGGCCGGCGGTTAGCATCGCCTGGATGCGCAATTATCGCGTGACGCGATTCATTGTCATTATAGACGAGCGGAGAACCGGCGACGGCCGGAGCCTCAACGCACAGCGGGCATCCCGTCTGCCGGGATGCCCGTTCTCAAACCGCATGCGGTAAAGGCGCGAAGCGCGGCTGCCCCACCGCAGGTGGTTACCGCCAGTAGTAGTAGCCGTCCGCAAAGATGTACGGGTGATAGTAGATCACCGGCCGATAGCCATTGGGGTCATAGTCACGCCGGTAGAGATTCGGGCCGCCGGAAACAAGTCCCTGCGCCAGACGGGCTGCTTCCTGCGCACTGACCGGGGTGACCGTCAGCGGGGCGTTCAGGTGGAATTCCACCATCGCCTCGGAGGGAATCCAGACGTTCGGTCCGGGAGTAGCCGCCGAAGCCACCGTTCCCGCTGCCAGGCCGGCGCCGGCGCCAACCGCGCAACCCAGGGGGCCTCTCACGGCGCAACCGACAAGCGTGCCAAGCACCGTGCTGCCAACCATATTGTCGGCGGAATGAGGGCCCTTACCCGGCCCCCTCACCCTGAACTGGCCGGTGTCGAGAGGGTAGTTCTGGCCGCCCAGGTCCAGCGAGGTGAGCTTGAGCGCCAGTTCGGGGCTTCCTTTCAGATCGCCAGACTGCCTGACATCGGTGACCACGCCATGGACGGTGGCGCCGCGCGGAATCGCCACAACGCCATCGATGGTCACGTCCCGAATCATGACGAACTGGACCGGCTGGCCGTCCTTGGCATGCTTGCTGCTGACCGGCTCACTGGTCAGCAACCGCAGCAGGGTGCCCTGGGGGATGGTTACCGGGCCCTTGGGTGTCTCCACGGCTGGCGGTGGAGGCGGCGCATTTGGGTCTTGCCTCCGAGCCTGTCTTTGGGTCTGGATCTGAGCCTGAACCTCCGCGCGTATCGCAGCACGGATCTGGGCATCGGCATCCGATGTAGCCGCGGGATTGGTGGCTTCCGCCTCGCCCTGCGAGCTGTCCGCCGTCTCCGGCGCGGTAGGGGAAGTCTGCTGATTGCCGACTTTGAGGTTGTTGTTCACCTTGGTTACGCCTGCCACATGGCGGGCAATCGACTCCGCCAGATCACGCGAGGACGCGCTTGAAACTGTTCCGGAAAGCGTGACCTCGCCCTGGATGGTGGCCGCGGTGATCAGGTCGTTCTTCAACTCCGGGGATGCGTCCAGGGCATGCACCACATCCATCTCAATCTGGCCGTCGGTGCGGACTGCGTCCGACGGGGAAGCAGGTGCAGCCGTGCCTTGGGCGAGCGCCAACACGCTGTACAGGGCCACTAACCCAACCCACGCCAGTGCCTGGGGGAATACTCTCTTGAAGATTGGCCGATTCATTGTTCTATGTCTCCTGCGACTGAAGTCCTGTTCCGATTCATCTTGATTAGACGAGTAACTGCGGGAACCGTCATTGGGTTAAACACCAACGCCGGGAAAAAGTTCCGCGACCCCTGTTTCTATACCAGTGCCTTATCCACAGCCGCTAAAACTCATACTTTTATAGATTCTTCCTTAAACGCCAGGTTTCGGGAATATGCAGCCTGCAGAGAAAAACGCCGGCGGAATCAAATCATGAGTTTCCGTGTCTGAGGCAAAAAATAACGCCTCGGGGCCAGTGCAGCGCCGAGGCGTATCAAAAAAAGATCACTTCGAGGTTGCACCTGAGAGCATCTCTTTCTCGATCCAGGCCATGGTCTTTTCCATGCCGTCGCGCAGGCGGATGGAGGGTTCCCAGCCGAGCAGCTTTTTAATCAGCGTGTTGTCGCTGTTGCGGCCGTTGACTCCCTTGGGAGCGCTCAGGTTGTACTTCCGCTTCAGCTTGACGCCGGCAATTTCTTCGGCAATGTCCACCAGCTGGTTAATGGTCACCAACTCGCTGGAACCGAGGTTGATGGGCTCCAGGATGTCGCTCTTGAAGATATCGACTACGCCCTTGACGCAGTCGTCGATGTACATGAAGCTGCGGGTCTGATGGCCGTCGCCCCAGATTTCGATCTCGTGCTTGCCCGAGTGCCTGGCCTGGAGCACCTTGCGGCTGATGGCGGCCGGCGCCTTCTCTCGCCCTCCATCCCAGGTGCCATACGGTCCATAGACGTTGTGAAAGCGGGCGATGCGGGTCTCCAGGCCGAAATCCTCATGGAAGTGGCGGCACATGCGCTCGGTGAACAGCTTCTCCCATCCATAACCGTCTTCGGGCAAGGCAGGATAGGCGTCCTCTTCCTTCAACGGAACTACCTCGTATTCCTTCTGTTTGTCGCCGTTATAAACGCAGGCCGAGGAGGAGTAAAACAGGCGCTTCACGCCGCAATCGCGCGCGGCCAGCAGCATATGGGTGCTGGTGAGCACAGTGAGCATGCACAGCGCCTTGTTGTTTTCAATAAAGCCCATGCCGCCCATGTCGGCCGCAAGCTGGAAGATCCCGTCCATGTCCTTGGCCGCCTGCTGGCAGGAGTCGCGCAGTTGCAGGTCCAGTACCCGGTTATCGGCAGCGGGATTCTTCTGATACCACTCGTTGAACGGCTTGATATCAACCGCGCGAACACTGGCAGCGCCCTCGGTAAAAAGTGAGTTCACCAGGTGGCCGCCGATAAAGCCGCCTGCCCCGCAGACCAGAACATGTGCACCACGAATAGCCATCGATTGCACCTCCATTGATGGTTGAATGTTGGTTGAAGAATAATACGCTCAGGGAAACAACCGCGATAAAAAATGCAAAGGTTCCGCTCTCGCCACACATGCGAGGACTTCTGGGAAAGCTCGCTTGCCCTGGCGCGCCAATACAGTATTTCATACTCGAGGACAGCAGAAATCCATGAGAAGGATGTTGCATGGTACTTGCATGTGCCGCCTGCAAAGGACCTCTCAGGCCCGCCCGGCCAGCAACTGCCGGAGAAACATGAGGACGAAGCGTGGGTTGTACTTGAGGTAACGTTTGGCCAGGCGCCGCGGCTCGATTGCCAGGCGAAAAATCCATTCCAGCCCGCAGTGTTGCATCCATCGCGGGGCCCTGCGCTTGCTGCCGGCGATGAAGTCGAAGGCGGCCCCGACGCCAAACATCACGGCGGGAACCCGGCCCAGGTGCTCCACGATCCAATGCTCCTGCTTGGGGCAGCCCAGGCCTACGAAGAGCAGTTGCGCGCCGGAAGCGTTGATTCGCTCAACGATGGCTGCGTCTTCCTCGGTGGTAAGTGCCCGGAACGGCGGACTTTCTGCGTAGGCCACATTGAGATTAGGATGCCGCAGACGCACCACGCCGATCATTGCATCCAGCGCGGCCTGACTCCCGCCATAGAAGCCGGCAGATACCCCGGCTTTTTCGGCTGCCGCCAGCAAGGCGGCCATGGCGTCCGGGCCGCAGACCCGCTGGGCGTGACGCTCCCCCAGTGCGCGAAGCGCCCATACGAGAGGCATTCCGTCAGGAAAGATGGTGCCGGCGCCATTCAGCCGGGCAAGGAAAACCGGATCCTGAATGGATTCCATGACCATGTGTACAGCGGCGAAGAAGAGTGCGCGAGACTGCCTCTCCCGAGCCCAGGGAAGACACTTCTGAATCAACTCATCGTAGCTGCTGACGGCGACATGAACGCCAAGGATAGGCCGGGTGACAAAGGGAATCTCTGGCACGGCGGTCGCAATCACGGCGGGGATCACCTCAGGGAAGTTGTTTGCGCCTATGGACACGGCGCTTGACACCAAAGTGTAGTCAATTGCTGCTGTTTACGCTGGCCCTCAATGGCGATTGGTGTGGTTGAAGTGATACAACGCGCCCACGGTGAAGCCCTCAGGAGTGAGCGCAGCACCGTAATTAGACCCGCTGTGCTGCCAGAAATCGGGCCATTTCTGGAATTCATAGTCGGCCCGTGCCCAGACATTCTTGTAGACGTGGTAATTCACGCCGCCGCCCATGCTGGTAACGGTGCGGGTATCATGCCAGGTATTCGGCGGCGTCCCGCAGTCGATGTTGCCGAACCCCATCAGGTACTTGCCGTATAGGCTGAAGTTGCGGTAGCTGGGTGAGGTATAAGTCAAGCCTCCCGAGGCAACCTCCAGACGCTCATTTGTCCATGCTCCCGGGGAACGGCCGAAGCTGAGGTCGCGAGCTTCGATTTCCAGGCCGAAGCCGTCCAAAATGCGCAGCATGTGGGGCGGGGTATAGTCGCCCCACAGTGTGCCGCCCAGTATGTGGCCTTGGCCTAAATCACTGTTGAAGCCGGAGATGCCGACGCCCACGGCAAAAAGATTTTTACTCTGCGTGGCTGCCGGTGCAGTTTGTGCAAGAGCGGAGTATGCCGCGTAAATAAAAAGCGCGGCCAAGGTCAGCACCTGGTACGGCTTCAAGCCCATTCTGCATCTCCTTCCAGGTTTCAGGACCTCAATTACAGGGCACCCTATCCCGAATCGCTTCCTTTCGATAGAGTGTACATCCGCACTGTGAAAATGCAAGGTAAAGGTCCCACGTGTATTACTGGCCGCGGGCGTCCAGTTTCGAGTTGGCGCTTCCATTTCCTAAACAGGGAATGGTTCATGGGCTGCCTCTGTCATCGGTTTGGTCCCGGCCAACGGGGCGTAATGCGAATCAAGTTTAACCCTCCCATATCTTTCACCGCAAACTCCGGCGAAGCCGCGGGGACGGCCACGAGGCCCCCCATGGGCAGCTCCAGGGGATCGAAGCGCTCCCCGACAATTCTTGCCGTCCCTCCGGCCGCAAACAGGTACTGGAGCCCCTGTACCTGCTCAGTTAGACGCGGCAAACCCAGGTTGGGGAAGCTGACGCTTGTCCTGCTGCCGGCTACCTCAATGCGCTCTACACAAAAGTAATCCCCCTCCATCAGAAGGGTTCTGCCGGGCAGCACCCTGGGCGGAATCTTTCCGGCATGGGTCTTGAGGCGCGTGGCTTCAAGAGATTTCTGAATGTGGAGCTCGCGCCCCCGCCCGTAATCGTACATCCGGTAGGTCAGATCGCAGTTCTGCTGGGTCTCCAGCAGAATCGCCCTTGGCCAGATGGCGTGAACCGTCCCCGCATCCACAAAGATCACGTCTCCGCTGGCCACAGGCAGCATATTCAAGCTGTTTTCCAGCGTGCCCGCCTCGATCCCGGCCTTGACCTGGTCCAGAGTGACGCCCGGCTTGAGCCCGCAGGCCACCTGCGCGCCCGGCTCGGCCTCCAGCACGTACCAGCACTCCGTCTTGCCGCGCGGATCGCCATATTTTTGCGCCATTTTATCGTCCGGATGCACTTGGACGCTCAGCTTTTCCCTGGCAAAGATGACCTTGATCAGCAGGGGTGAGGCACCCGCGCTACCGCGTGGAACTGCCGGGCCCAGAAGCGCCTCTGAATTCTCAGCAAAGAGCGCACCCAGCGTCTGGCCGGAGTGTGTGCCGCTGGCCACTACACACTGATCCCCGGTAAGCCAGGCCTCGCCGATCGGTTTACCGCTCCCGCTAGCCCGGTCATACCAGGGATGAAGATCCCGGCAACCCCACACTCGCTCGGAAAACCAGGGCGCGATGCGAAAGGGAGCCCAGGCGGAGTTGGCGGATTGGGTGATGATTTCCATGGGATCTTCTCTCTTTTTCAGGAAAACAAGCCTCTTGCGAACCATTTGGCTGCAATCTCACTCTAGCAGAGAGCCAAACCGGCACCGGCTGCGCGTCGACACGCCCAACGGGACGAGAGAGCCAGTGAGGGCGCTCCAGCCGGGTTGCGGCTTGCTCCATCCTTCCTCGAACGAATAACCTACATACATATGCCCCTCTGTGGGCCACGCAGCAGCTTGAATGTGCCACGGCGGAGATTCCCCAGCCGCTGCCCAACGGATTTCTGCAAGGGAGAAAGCGCAAGCGCATGTCTAAGCCAGTTACCATCTGTGTGATCGGTTCCGGATACGTGGGACTCGTAGCGGCCGTTTGTTTTGCTGAAATCGGGCATCAGGTCATCTGCGTGGACAATGACGAAACCAAGGTGAAGACGCTGCGCGAGGGCGGCGTGCCCATCTTCGAGCGTTATTTGTCCGAGCTTCTGGCCAAGCACCGGGGGCGCGGCGTCACCTTCACCTCCGATCTGGGCGCGGCCGTGGAGCAGAGTGAGGCTGTCTTCATCGCCGTGGGCACGCCTCAGGGCGATACCGGTGCCGCCGACCTGTCTTACGTCGAGGCCGTGGTCTCGCAGATCGCCCACTCCATCAACGGCTATAAGGTCATCGTGGAAAAGAGCACGGTGCCGGTCTACACCAACGAATGGATTCGGCGCGTGCTGCATCGCCGTGGCGTGGATGCGCATAGCTTCGATGTAGTCTCCAATCCCGAATTTCTGCGCGAAGGCACGGCGGTGATGGACTTCCTGCATCCCGACCGCATCGTGGTAGGCGCCAACTCCGAGCGCTCCGCCGAGGTGCTGCGGCGCATCTACGAGCCGCTCACCGGGGGCGGCTACTACTCGCAGCCGGATGCCTTTCCGGGCGCTTGCAGCGCCGCTGCGCCGGCTCGGCTCCTGGTCACTTCGGCGCAGAGCGCGGAGATCATCAAGCACGCCTCCAATGCCTTCCTGGCCCTGAAAATCTCCTTCATCAACGCCGTGGCCAACCTGGCCGAGACGGTGGACGCGGACATCGAGGATATCTCCGCCGGCATAGGGATGGACAGCCGCATCGGCTCCCGGTTTCTGCGGGCCGGGCTGGGCTACGGAGGCTCTTGTTTCCCCAAGGACGTGGCCGCTTTTCACTGGGTGGCGCAGCAGCAGGGCGTGGACTTCCAACTGCTGGACGAGATTCGCAAGGTGAACGATACCCAGAGGGAGATCTTCTTCAACAAGGTGCGTGCGGCTTTATGGACCCTGCGCGGCAAGCGGCTGGCCGCGCTGGGCCTGGCCTACAAAGGCGAAACGGACGATATTCGCGTGTCTCCGGCCATCGACGTGATTCGCAAGATGCTGGAGGCAGGCGCCATAATCACGGCCTACGACCCGGCGGCCATGGAGCGCGCCAAAGAGGTGTTGCCGCCTGGCGAGACACTAAGCTATGCGCAGGACATCTACACAGCGGCCAGGGACGCCGACGCGGTGCTGATTCTAACCGATTGGAAGGAGTTTGCCGAGATCGATCTGGCGCGCCTCAACCAGGTGGTTCGCTTCCCTGTTGTGATTGACGGCCGCAATCTCTACAAGCCGCAACAGATGCTCGATCATGGCTTTACCTATGTGAGCATGGGCAGGCCGGCAAGTTACCTGGCGCAGCAAGGCAAGCCGCGTAATCCGATCGTGTAGGTGCTTGAAGCGTTGTGAGCGGAGTTCGCGCCGCATAGGAGTCGCTGAAGTTTTTCCTGGAGCAAGAAAGTTGACCATGCGCGTACTTGTCACCGGCGCCGCCGGATTTCTTGGTTCTCACCTCACCGACCGTTTGCTGGGCGAGGGCCACGCCGTCGTCGGCGTCGATAACCTCTCCACCGGCAACCGGGAAAACCTGGCTCATCTGGCCGCCGAGCCGCGTTTCCGCTTTGAAGAACGCGACATCTGCGCGCCATTCGATCCCGGCCCGGTCGACTACGTCTTCAACTTTGCCTCTCCGGCCAGCCCGCCGGAGTATCTCCGCTTGGGCATCGAAACCCTGCGGGTTGGCTCCATCGGCGTCGATAACACGCTGGAAATCGCCGCCCGTTACGGCGCCGGATATCTGCACGCTTCCACATCGGAGTGTTATGGCGACCCGCTCGAACATCCGCAGACGGAAGAGTACTGGGGCAACGTAAATCCGGTCGGCCCGCGCTCGGTCTACGACGAGGCCAAGCGCTTTGCCGAGGCCATGGTCATGGCCTGGCATCGCTCGCGCGGCGTCAACACCCACCTGGTCCGCATCTTCAACACCTACGGCCCCCGCCTGCACCCCAGCGACGGACGGGTCATCTCCAACTTCATGATGCAGGCTCTGCGCGGCCAGCCGCTGACCATCTACGGCGATGGCAACCAGACTCGAAGTTTTTGTTACGTGGACGACCTGATTGAAGGCATACTGCGACTCTCCCGCTCCGGCGAACACCTGCCGGTCAACATCGGCAACCCCGATGAGTTCACCATCCTGGAATGTGCCCGGGCCGTGCTGGAAGTAACCGGCTCAAAGAGCGAACTGCGCTTTGAAGATTTGCCCCAGGACGACCCCACCCGCCGCCGTCCGGACATCTCCAGGGCCCGCGCGCTGCTCGGCTGGGAACCGCGAATCAATCTCAAAGACGGGCTGCGCAAGTCGCTGGAGTTCTTCCGCAGCCACCTGTCGGTAGGCTGGTAAGCTGCCGGCGCCTTGAACGCAAACGCCATTCCGGAGGGAGCAGCGTGTTTTAGCTCCCGGAAAGACGTTCATGCGAGCGACTGGAGCGGTTCCACAATTCACGTGCCCTTTCTCGCATCGTGCAGGGTGGCATTTTCTTGAGAAAAATGCCACTTGAGGGCAATGATTTCGGAGTACAGCAATTGTGGAACCGCTGTGGCCGCACCGCAGGCGCTTTCCGCGCCTGCCGCCGTTTTGCTACTCTTGCCCTATCATGAAGCGCTCGTTTTTCCTGCTCCTGACCGTCCTTGTCCTCGCATCCAGTCTGCCTGCCGCCGCGCAGAAGTTTCAGCCCAGGACCATCCAGTTCAAAGGCGCCCCGGAGTACTCCGACGAGGAGTTGCTGGCCGCCGCCGGGCTGAAAAAGGGCGCGGAGCTTACCTCCTCCGAGGTGAAAATCCACGGCCAACAGTTGCAGGACACTGGCCTCTTTGAATCGTTCAGCTATGCATCAAACGGGGTGGACCTGGTTTATACGCTGGTTCCCGCCAGCAATCTTTATCCTGTGCGACTGGAGAACCTGCCGCTCACGCCGGGCAAGGAACTGGACGCCGCGCTGCGCAGCCGCGTTCCGCTCTATCGCGGCAAGGTGCCCTATGAGGCCGGGCTGACCGAACAAGTGCGCCAGGCCCTCGAAGAAATGCTTGCCGCCAAGGGCATCAAAACCACCGTGACGGCCACGCCTTACACCGACGAAAAGCTGGTTCAGGTCACCGCGATGAGCTACGCTGCCACCGATTTGCGGGTTCAGGTGGGCGAAATTCATCTGGAAGGCGTCTCGCCGGAGATGCAGGACAAAGCCAAATCTGTTGCGGATCGCGCCATGAAGTCCAATTACAACACGGAAAATACCGCGGGCAACATCGAACGCGCATTCGCTTTGCTCTACGCCGATGAAGGCTTCCCTGTAGTCAAAGTTCATGCCCTGCAATCGGGCAATCCGGTTGCCGGCGGCAAGGCCATCTACGTTCCCTTTAACGTAACCCTCGAGGAGGGGCGGCATTACAAGTTGGGCTCCATCCATTTGCCCTCCGGCGAGCTGCTGACCCAGGAGATGATCAACAAGACCGCCGGACTTGTGACGAATAAGGTCGAGACATCTTTGTCCGTCAAGGGAGGACTGACTCTTCGATCCGCTTTGTCCTATGTCATGGGACAATACAAATCCAAAGGCTACATGGATTGCGTGGTCACGCCGCATCCCCAGTACGATGACGCGGCGGGCATCGTCAATTACACCGTGGAGGTTCAGCCGGGACCGGTTTATACGATGGGCAAGCTGACTATTCAAAACAGCGCCGAAGACCTGCGCGCCGCGATGCTGACTGCGTGGAAGATGCCGGAGGGCGCGGTCTTCAACGAAAGCGCGCTTCAAACCTACTATTCCACCCAGGGAAATACTCCGCTGGGACGAACCTTTGCCTCCGCCAACTGCAAATACAAGCTGACGAAAAACATCGAAACCCATGTCGTCGATGTGACGCTGCGCCTGGAAAAACGGGACTAAGGAGCATCCAGAAACTGCGCGAAAAGCTCGCCCTCCAGTGCGGCAAGCACCGCCGAAGGCGTGCCCGCCCGTGACGGCTAGTCACTCCCACTCAATCGTGCCGGGGGGCTTGCTGGTGATGTCGTAGACCACGCGGTTGATGCCGCGCACCTCGTTGACGATGCGGCTGCTGATGCGCTTGAGCACCTCGTAGGGCAGAGGGGTCCAGTCGGCGGTCATGCCGTCTTCTGAGTGCACGGCTCGCACCGCCGCGGTGTACGCGTAGGTGCGCTGGTCGCCCATCACGCCCACGCTCATCACCGGCAGCAGCACGGCAAAGCTCTGCCAGATGGACGAGTACAGCCCGGCGGCCTTGATCTCGGCGACCACGATCTCATCGGCCTCCTGCAGCAGCGCCACGCGCTCCGGAGTGACCTCGCCCAGAATGCGCACCGCCAGGCCCGGCCCTGGAAACGGTTGGCGGCCCAGAATTTCTTCCGGCATCTGGAGGTCGCGGCCGATGCGCCGGACCTCATCTTTGAACAGGTCGCGCAATGGCTCAATCAGCTTGAGCTTCATGCCCAGCGGCAGGCCGCCCACGTTGTGGTGGCTCTTGATGGTCTGGCTGGGGCCTTTCACGCTGCTGGACTCGATCACGTCAGGGTAGAGCGTGCCCTGGACGAGCCACTCCACGCCGCCGGTTTCTTTGGCAATGCGATTGGCCTCGTCGTCGAAGACGGCGATGAACTCCGCGCCGATTCTCTTGCGTTTCGTCTCCGGATCGATGACGCCGGCCAATTGCGCCATGAAGCGCTCGCTGGCGTCCACTGCGACGATTTTTAAACCCAGCTTCTCGCGCAGATTCTTCTGCACATTTTGAAATTCATTTTTGCGCAGCACGCCGTTGTTGACGAAGATACAGGTCAGCTGGCTGCCGATGGCCCGATGCACCAGCACCGCGGCCACCGACGAATCCACGCCGCCGGAGAGGCCGCAGATGACGTGGCCCTTGCCGGCCTTCTCGCGAATCGCGGCCACGGTGGTCTCGATGAAGTGCGCCGGGGTCCAGTCGCCGCGCGCGCCGCAGATTTGGAAGAGAAAATTTTTGATGAGTTGCGGACCCAGCGGCGTGTGATGCACCTCAGGGTGAAACTGCACGGCCCAGATGCGGCGCTTGGCGTTTTCGATTCCCGCCAGCGCGTTGGTGGATATGGCGATGCGATGGAAGCCGGCGGGCAGCTCCAGCGCCTCGTCTCCGTGGCTCATCCAGACGGCCAGCGTCGCGGGCAGCCCGGCAAGTAACGGCGATACGCTGTCCTCAATCGTCACTTCAGCGTGGCCGTACTCGCGCTTGGAGCCGGAGCGCACCTTGCCGCCCAGGTGGTGCACGATGAAGTGCAGCCCGTAGCAGATGCCCAGCATCGGCACGCCCAGCTCCAGCAACTTGGGGTCGGCGGCGGGCGCATCGGAATCGTACACCGACGACGGGCCGCCGGAGAGGACGAGGCCCAACGGTTGAAGCGCCTTGATCTCAGCAAGAGGCACCGTGCAGGGCAGCACCACGGAAAAGACATTCTGCTCGCGAATGCGCCGCGCGATCAGTTGCGTGTACTGCGATCCGAAATCGAGGATGACGATGGTTTGGGTGGCCACGCTTCAAGTGTGGCAGGGCGCATCCACGGTTTGCAAGCGAAAGCTTGTTCGGAATTGGGCCCTTTCTGCCCATTAGAAGTCTTATTTGCTCTCGTTCTTGTAGACCACGCCCGTCTTCATCTTCCTACCCGTTCCGCATCTTTTCCTCGAAAAGCTGCGGAAAGGCTGGGGCGCGGAGTTTCATTGTATGTGGGCTGAATCAATAATCCTTCAGGCCCACTTCTTTCCCAGCGCGTTCAGGTCCGCATGAGCCAGATCTTCCGGCGTCATAGCAATGCGAAACTCAACTTCGGCATTGAAGCTGAGAAACAAGGGTTCGGCAAGTCGTGGGATATCCGAAGAATTTTGCATATCGACGACGAAGATAGCGCCGCGACGGCCGTCCCGTTCGGTGAAATAGGTGGCTTCCGGCTTGATGGCATCCAGAATCTGTTTGATTTTTGCCCCCACGGTTCCATTCCGGGCGGCAGTGTTGAACGGCTCAATGGGGAATTGAACCAGCATAATTACTCGCATGTACAACCTCCTGATGCCTATCCTCGCGGTTGAGCCGCAGGCGGCATTGATACGTAATTCAACAGATTCCACGACAGGGGCACTTGATTCATAAATTTCAATATGCCGCCGGGTCCGGGCAACGGGCTCTAAGCGCGGCAATGCTCACCATTGAGGCCGCCAAAGAACATCACAAATCTGCGATTTACCGTCCTCCTCCAAGGCTGTCAGTCTTTGCGCGCCATTATTGTAATGGGGCCAACCATCCGTCCTCCGTGATAGGCTGTTTTGCGGCGCAGTCTGCGCGAATTGGCTGCTCAATATTTGATCCTGGCCTCCGCCCATGAGCGTTTTCCGCTCCGATTGGCTTGGCCGGCTGACCCTGTTAACAAGAGGAAATTCATGAACTGCTTTCGTTTTACACCGACCCTGATTCTGCTGGGTGGAGTCGCCCTGGCACAAACCACTCCTCCCACCGGCGCCCAGAAGCCCGCGCCGCCGCCCGACATTCGCAGCTTCGATCAGGCGGCAATCGACAAGACCGCCGATCCATGCACGGATTTTTATCAGTACGCCTGCGGCAACTGGATCAAGAGCAATCCCATTCCCGGCGACCAGGTGCGCTGGGCGCGCTCCTTCTCGCTGCTCGATGAACGCAACCACTATCTGTTGTGGCAGGAGCTGGACGCCGCGGCCGCGAAACCCACAAGCGCGCTGGAAAAGCAATATGGCAACTACTTTGCTGCCTGCATGAACACCGACCTGGTGGAGCAGAAGGGCATTGAGCCGCTGCAACCAGCCTTTAAACGCATCGCCGCTCTCAAGGACACCCACAAGCTGGCCACGTTGATGGGCAAGCTGGAGGCCGAAGGCAACGCATCGCCGCTATTCCGCTTCGGCGTGAGGCAGGACGACAAGGACTCCTCCAGGCAGATTGCCGGGATCTCTCAGGGCGGCCTCTCGCTGCCCGACCGCGATTACTACCTTGTGGATAACAAACACTTCCAGGAGATTCGCAAGCAGTACGTCGCGCACGTGACCAGGATGTTCACGCTGGCCGGCGACACTCCCGAGCAGGCGGCCAAGGAAGCCGCCGCGGTTCTGGAGATTGAGACCGCGCTGGCCAAGGCCTCGATGGCCCGCGTGGATATGCGCGATCCGGAAAAGGTCTACCACATTTATACGGTGGCCGATTTCCAGAAGCTGACCCCGGATTTCGATTATTCGGTCTACTTCAAGGACGTGAAGGTGCGGCCTTTCGACACGTTGAACGTGGCCACGCCTGATTTTTTCAAAGGGTTGAGCCAACTGATCGCCAAGGAGCCTGTTGAGGCCTGGAAGGCGTACTTCCGCTGGCACACGCTGCATGGCGCGGCATCGAACCTGCCCAAGGCATACTTCGACGAGAACTTCGCTTTCTTCGGTAAGACTCTGGCCGGGCAGAAAGAGCCTACGCCGCGATGGAAGCAGTGTACCGCCATGACCGACCGCGCGCTGGGCGAGGCGGTGGGTCAGGACTGGGTAAAGAAGAACTTTCCGCCCGCGGCCAAGGCCAGCATGGACAGGCTGGTGGCAGCGCTGGAGAAGTCACTGGGCGACGACATCAAGACCCTGCCCTGGATGAGCGACGCCACCAAGAAGGCGGCGGAAGAAAAGCTGAACATGATCCGCAACAAGATCGGCTACCCGGAAAAGTGGCGCGACTACACAGCCCTGAAGGTGGCGCGCGACGACCTGATGGGCAATCTGCGCCGCAATAGCGTCTTCGAGCGCAACTACAACCTGAACAAGCTGGGTAAGCCGGTGGACGAGAAAGAATGGAGGATGACGCCGCCTACGGTCAATGCCTACTACGAGCCTTCGATGAACGACATCAACTTCCCGGCCGGCATCCTGCAGCCGCCCTTCTTTGATTTCACCATCGACCCGGCGGTCAACTTCGGCGGCATTGGCGTGGTGATCGGCCACGAGATGACCCACGGCTTCGACGACAAGGGCTCGCAGTACGACGGCAATGGAAATCTCCGCGAATGGCAAACGGCCGAGGACCGCAAGGCATTCACCGAGCGGACCGGTTGCGTGGCCAACGAGTACAGCGGATTTGTGGCCGCCCCGGCGCATGACGACGTGGCCGCGCAGAAGCTAAACGGCAAGCTCACCCTGGGCGAGAACACAGCCGACAACGGCGGCCTGCGCATCGCCTACATGGCGCTGCTGGACACGCTGAAGGCGCAAGGCAAAACCATTGACGACAAAATTGACGGCTACACAGAGGCGCAGCGCTACTTCTTGGGCTTTGCACAGGTGTGGTGCCAGAACCAGACCGAGCAGTCGGCCCGCCAGGCGGCGCTGACCGATCCGCACTCGCCCGGCCGCTGGCGCGTCAACGGCACGGTGCAGAACTTCGATCAATTCGGCAAGGCTTTTGGCTGCACCAAGGGCCAGCCCATGTTCCCGGCGGCATCCTGCCGGGTCTGGTGACAAGGTACGGACAGTTCTCCCTGGTCCGGGGCCGTGGCGCGTTGAAGCCACGGTTTCGGGCCAGGGGACGGAAGGCCCCAGGACCAGGTTGATTCACCGCGGAGGTTTCTTTCCCGTACATGAGCGTTGACCTTTCCCGCTGTCCGGAAGTCCAAATCTCAGCCCTGAGGCATCAAACCGGGCTGGCCAGACCAAAGACAAGGGTTTTTCACCCCTTCCGGCTGGGCGGCCAGGGAAAATGCATTGTTTTAGCCAGTCTTTGGCCAAAACTAGGCATAACCCACCCTGGGCTTTTACAATGCAACAGGGACCCGTCCCAACCCAGCTATGCTGTGGAACTAGCAAACTTGGCGGCGCACGCCTGACCAGGATGAAGGAATCGCATGAAGTTCACGAAATTCGGCAAGGCCCTTCTGATGAGCGCCCTTTCTGCTGGCGTCATTTTCAGCGTTACGTCTTGCATTCAGGATTATTCGGTCGGCTATTTGTATGTGACGGGAACGGTGACGGCTGATACCTCCGGCAGCGGCATCATCACCGGCTTCAAGATCGATCACAATACGGGTAAGCTGACAACTATCAACGGTCTGCCTGTTTCCTCCGGCGGCGCCAACCCAGTTCGGGCCGTCCTGCTCACCGGCAGCCGCTTTCTCTATGTTCTGAACCGGGGCACCAGCGCTAACCCGGCGGGCAACTCCATCTGCACTACGGCATACCCGTGTCAGAACTCCAACATTACCGAGTTTGCCATCGGCGCTAACGGTATCCTCACGCCGCAGGAGACCTTCTACACCCAGGGCTTGAATCCGTTCCGCATGATCTCCGACACCTCGGGATCCTTCATTTATGTGCTGGAACACGATTCCATGATCAACGGCTTGCCGTCGAGTGCGTCGATCACGCACCCGAACCCGAACCCGAACTGCGCCGCAGCCCTGACCGGCGCCACAACCTGTGGCGATATTACCGTTTTTTCGGTCAACTCGACCACCGGACGGCTGCAACTGGTCGTCAATACCCAGGTGACCGCGGCTGGCGGCAGTTCGCCGCTGACCTACTTCCCGATTCCCTCCAATCCCGTCGACTTTTTGATGACCAGCGGAACGCTCCTCACGATGAGCGCAACCAGCACCACCGCCAATACTTCTTATCCATACACCGGAGGCGCAACCGTCTTTCCGTACACGTACAATTCCTCCAACGGGCAGTTGACGGTAAGCCAGAACAGCGCCCAACCGCTGAACATTACCCAGGGAACCGCCATCGTGAACGGTGGCAGTTACGTTATGGTGCTGGACAACGAAGCGCCCAGTCCCAATCCCACGAACGCATCAAGCCAGATTCTGCCTTACACGGTAGGCAGCAATGGCGCGTTGCTGTCGGCTACCAGCGGCCCCATTCCCGATGACCCAAACCAGTCCTTCCCCATTTATCTGGTCCTGGAGAACAAGGGGAAGTGGTTCTACGTGGCCAACGAGGGGAACAACATCACCGGCACGGGAACAGCTCAAAGCGGAATTGCCGGCTACGTGCTGAACAGTCCGTTTCAGCCCACCGAAATGGCAGGCACGCCCATCGGCTTCGGCACCGGGGCCGGTCCGCAATGCCTGGTAGAGGATCCCTCGAATCAGTACTTCTATACGGCCAACTTCAACGATTCAAGCGTATCCGCTCAGTCGATTGACGAAAACGCGGGTACTCTCGTTCCGCTTATCCAGTCAACGAAAGCGCCTTCAGAGTATTCGCTGACCGGTCCGCCCACCTGGTGCCTGGTGGATGGGCGCACCAATTGAACCGCTGCTTGATGCAGATACGCCTGAGGCGGAGGATTGCCCCCCGCTTCAGGCAACGCCAGACAATGATTGACCCGCAGTTTTTGTAGAACGCAGCCGAATTACCGAGCGCAATGTTTTTCCAGGGCGCCCGGGGGTTCGATTCCAAACCTGATTTATAGGGGCCGGAGCGGTTGGCCCACTGACGAAAGATGCGCATGAAGTTCAACAAATCGAGCCAGCTTCTGCTGGTCTCCGCAGCCAGCCTGCTGGCGGCGGGACTGATAACCGCTTGCGGCACGGATACCGTGGATTTCGTCTACGTGGCCAGCGCCAAGGCCGCGGGCACCAACAACTATGGCGAGATCGACGTTTTCGAGATCAACTCGGTCTCCGGCGCCATGCGCCAGATTACCGCCTCGCCCTTTCCATCGGGTGGACGCAATCCGGTCGCCGAAGCCGTCTCCTCCGACAACGCCAATCTCTATGTGGTCAATCAGGACGACAACACCATCGTTCAGTTCATGATCGGCAACGACGGCAAGCTCTATCCGCAGAACACCGTTAATACGCCCGGGATCTACCCGCTGGCCGAGACCGTGAGCGGGACGTACCTGTTTGTCGTGGACACCTACCAGCCCCTGCCCGCCTGCTCCAATGCGGACCCGTGTTCTGGATCGGTGGGTGTATTTCCCCTTGAGCCTGCCACCACGGGTTCCAACCCAACCCCCAGCGGCGCGCCCGGATCGCCGGTCGTCAATCCATTAACAATTTATGATGCGTGTCACAGTACAAGCACTCGAGGAAGCTACTGGCCACTCACTCTCGCTAGTAGTCCCTGCGACGTGATTGTGCCCACTGCGGTCAACGTCCTGACATCGGGCGCAGACCTCTTCGTCACGGCCTATGACTCCTCGGTAACGCCCACCGTCGGTTATGTCTTTGGTTTTTCTATCGGTTCGAGCGGTGCGCTCACGCCCCTCAATGGCGGCGTGCCCTTTGTCGCGGGAGTTCATCCCTCGGCCGTCGCCAGCGCCACGGAAACCTCGGGCATCTATGTTTATGTGACGGATTCCACCAGCGGCAATATCAGCGGCTTTAAATTTGCGTCCGGACTCCTGACGCCGTTGTCCGGAACTCCGTTTCCGGCCGGCACTCAGCCCTCCGCCATCGTCGTCGATTCCATCTATCCGTATGCTTATGTAGCCAACACGGTGGACGGCACGGTAAGCGCGTATTCGATCGGCGGCAGCGGGGCGCTCACCCGTATTGGCACTTACGCGGCAGGGATTCAGCCGGTGGCCATCGGCATCGATCCGTCAACCAAGCATTTCGTTTTCACCGCCAACTTCACTCCCGGCGGGACCGACGGCTCGGTCTCCGATTTTGAGTTGAGCGCCACCGCCGGCACGCTCGTCAACACGCAGCATTCGCCTTACAACTCCAACGCCAATCCGACAGCCGTGGCCGCGATTCCGCACGGCAGCACGAATACGACGCAGTAATCGCGGCATCCGCCCTATGCCGGGCACTCTAGCAACACCCCGTACCGGGCTTTTACAATGCATACGGGGCAACATAACCAGTTCTCCATGGGCTCGCATCTGACCAGCCCACGACGAAGGAAGCGCATGAAGTTCAGCAAATTGAGCCAGCTTTTTCTGGTCTCTTCCATCGGCCTTCTTGTGGCCACCTTATTCTCTGCTTGCGCGGTTACTACCATCGATTATGTCTTCGTGGCCTGCTCCGCCGGCTCCGGGACATCAAGCGCCGGGCAGATCGAGACCTACGCGGTAGACTCCCAGTCCGGCGCATTGCGCGTGGCAGATCCCGCCGTGTCCTCTGGCGGAGTGAATCCGATGGCCATGGTTGTTACCTCCGACTATGCGAATCTTTACGCCGCCAATGAGGGAAATCGCTCCATCGTCCACTTCGCCATCGGCATCAACGGCGTGCTGACGTCCAAGGATACGGTCACGCTGGCCACCACTCCTATTGCCATGGCCGTGAACACGGCAGGAACCTATCTGTATGTGGTGTCTTGCACCCCTGTCACCGGTTCCGCGTATCCCACGTTGAGCTGCTCCGGCGGCGCAACGCTGACCGAGTATTCGCTCTCTTCCGGTGTCATCGGTTCCGTGGCCTCCGCCAAAACCCTCAGTCTCTACGGCACCTATGCCGCCCATAGCGGAGATATCCTGGTTCCCACCGGGGTTACCGTGCTGGAAAGCAATGCGGCTGTCTACGTCACGGCCTATGACCAGTCGGCCTACTATCCCGGCTGCACCCCTACCCCGCCTGCCACGACCTGCATCACCAGCACTGCCAACCCCGGCTGGGTCTTTGGTTTCATGGTCGGGTCGGGCGGCGCTTTGACCCCGCTTGCCAATCCCTATGAAGCCGGCGTCAAGCCTTCGGCCCTCGACGCTACGCCCGTCAGCACATATCTTTACGTTACGGATTACGCCTCCAACCAGCTGATCGTCTACACCATTCTGGACGGCGGCAGCACGTTGAGCTTTCTGCCCAACGGTCCCTTCAGGACAGGGAACTATCCCACCGCAATCACCATCGATCCGCGCGGCACGTTTATATATGTCACCAACTCGCTGGATTCCACACTCTCGCCATACGAAATCACCCTGGCTACCGGGGCTCCCACAATCTCGGTGAACACCACGGGCGGGAGCAATGCTTCCAATTCGACGGACACCCAGCCGGTGGCCGTCGTGGTTGACCCGGCGCTGGGCCGGTTTGTCTATACCGCCAACTACCTGGGCAACTCCATCTCCGGCTTCCGCCTGGACCCGACCTCAGGCGCGCTGAGCCAAACCCAGGCCACGCCTTATCCCACCGGAGAAAAGCCAACCGCGGTAGTTTCTGTTCCTCACGGCAACTATTCGACGCAGTCGGTTACTCCATAGAGGCTACAGTTCTTACAGACCAAAAGGCCCAGCAACCAGCTGGGCTTTTTGCTGCCCAGGCCCCCATTTGGACGGCTGTAGCTGGCTCAAGCAATGGCTTAGCTGACTCAAAGTGTGGCAAAAATGACACAGGACGGGGATAGCTCAAGGCGTCTAATCTAACCTTTATGCACGGTTTTATATGCCGTGGAAGAAGGATTTTTTGGCCAATCACGCCCACCTGAGTCCCGCGCACCTGGAACAGACGATTACCGCGCCTCTGGAGTTCAGCGGGGTGGGTCTGCACTCCGGCGCCCCGGTGCATCTGCGCATGCTGCCTGCCCCGGCCGGCTCGGGCATCGTCTTCCGCCGCACCGATCTGGACAACTTTGAGATTCCCGCCACCGGCCGCTACGTGGCCAAAGTCAGCTACGCCACCAGCTTAATGCGGCAGGGCGTGCTGATTCAGACCACCGAGCATCTGCTCTCGGCGCTCATCGGCATGGGCGTGGACAACATCATTGTGGAGCTGGACAACCTGGAGCTGCCCATCCTGGACGGCAGCGCTCTGCCTTACGTCGAAGCCTTTCTGAGGGTGGGCATCCGCCACCAGCGCCGCCGCCGCGAGACCATCCGCGTGCTGCGCCCGGTCGAGGTGCGCGAGGGCAACAAGTTCATCGGGGTCTATCCCGGCTCCGGCTACAGCATCGAATACGCCATCGACTTTCCCGCACCCGTCGGCCAGCAGAGCGCCCGCGTAGACCTGGCGGCGGAGACGTATGGTTCTGTAATTGCTCCGGCGCGCACCTTTGGTTACAAAGCCGACGAGCAGAAGCTGCGCGATATGGGCCTGATCCGCGGCGCGGGGCCGGAGAGCATCATCATTCTGGGAGCAACCGGGCCGGAGAACGGACCGCTGCGCTCTCCCGATGAGTATGTGCGCCACAAGGTTCTGGATCTGATCGGCGACCTGGCGCTGGCCGGACGCCGCATCGAGGGTCGCGTGGTGGCCGAGCGCGCTGGACACGCCATGCACACCGCGCTGGTTTCGCGGCTGCTCAAGGACCGCTCAGCCTGGGAGCTGGCCCACGTGCCGATGACGGCTGAGTCGGCCGATGAACACGAGCAAGCCGACAGCCCGGCCCTGGTGGAAGCATGAAACGAGGGAATAGGGAACAGGGAGTAGGGAATAGAAAAACTGGCGATCATCTACGCAATTTTTTCATCATGGTAACGAGCATCCTGCCAACTTCGTCGCAAAGTCCTTCGACAGAACGTCGTACTTCCTCTGATCCGAAATCCAATTGCTTCGCGATCTCAAGTTGAGTTTCGATTTCACATTTTGATCCTCGCGCATGGCCGAGAAAGAGAAGATACTCTCCCCTCGTCGACTTGCCATATCCTTCTGCAATATTGCTGGCTACAGAAACGGATGCTCGCCGCATTTGATTGGTGAGGCCAAACCGTTCAGAGTCAGGAAATAAAGAAGTAAGTTTGTAGACAGCAACCGTTAGCTGAATCGCCCTTTGCCAAACCGCAAGATCCTTGAATGATTCGCCCATGCCAAGCCTCCTATTCCCTACTCCCTACTCCCTACTCCCTACTCCCTGCTCTAAACAAACACAATGCTCATCGGCACGGCAGCCGGATAGCCCTTCCCCTTTTCGTCCAGCGCGCCTGTCCGCGAATTACGCCGGAAGATGCTGATCAGGTCCGAGTCCTGGTTGGCCACCAGCATCCAGCGCTCCGTCGGATCCAGCGTCACGCTGCGCGGGGTCTTGCCGCCGCAATTCGAGCGGACCATCGGCGTCAGCTTGCCGCTCGCAAACTCGGCGCGGAAGCTATAGAGAAAATTGTTGTCGCGATTGACAAAGTAGACGCTCCGTCCATCTCTGGTGATGAGCGTGTCGCAGGCGCGCGAGATGCCGTGAAAGTCCTCGGGCAGCAGCTCGATGCGCGTAATAAATTTCAGGCTGCCGTCTGTCTTGTTCCACTCCAGCACGTCCACCGTCGAATCCAGCTCGTTGATCGAGTAGGCGGTGTGGCCGTTGGGATGGAAGCGCAGCGTGCGTGGTCCGGCGCCTGCCCTGGCGCGGTAGCTTCCCGCGGATGTCAGCATCGCCGTCTCGGAGTTCAAAGTATAGATGTGGATGCAATCCATGCCCAGGTCGTTGATGAAGGCGAAGCGGTTGTCAGGCGAGTAGGAGGCAAAGTGGGCGTGGGCGCTCTGCTGCCGGTCGGCGTTGGGTCCTTGGCCGATGTAGCGCTCTCTCCACACGGCAGGGCTCAGCTTGCCTTCCGTCACCAGAAAACTCGCCGCTGAGCCGCCGCCATAGTCGGCCGCCAGCAGCACGCGGCCCGTCTGGTCCAGAGCCACGTGGCAGGTGCCTATACCGACCGAGTTCTGCGCGGAAATCTGCTCGAGTTTGCCTTCCGCTACGCGGAAGCTGGCTACCGCGCCGGTCGGCTTGCCGTTAAAGCTCTCCAAACCAGCAGCGGCGTACAGGTATTTGTGGTCCTCTGAAAAGGCGAGCCATTGCACCCCGGGAAATTTCGCCGCCACACCGGCAGGAAACAGTTCGGCGGTGGCCGGATCCCAGTCAAAGGCCAGAATGCCGTCGGGCGCTTTGCAGCCGACAAAAACCCGCTGGCGGCGGGATGAAGCAAAGAGTGAAGGCGCGGCGGCTGCGGCCAGTGAGACGGCTGAGGCGGAGATCAGAAATCTGCGGCGAGTAAGTTTTTTCATGGCAGAAAGATTGTCGCCGATGAGGCCTGAGTCGCGCCAGCGGTGCAAGAGTGTCCACATGTCTATTCATCGCAAGCCGAAGGCACACCGGCACGCCGCAGGAGCCGCAGGCGGTGCGCCAAGTCACAGGACGTTCACACTCCGCGTGTGATAGCATCCATTTTCGTAGCAGGTGACGCCCGCGGATTCATCCAGCCCGCCTCCGCACGGCGCCGGCCCATACCTTTATGGATGAGGTAGACGGCAGACCGGGTCACGTGGCCCTCCAATTTGGCCGCGTGGATGCCCCTCGGGGCGTCCGCAATGTTTCCCTGTCCCTCCCTCATCCTCAATGCATTGTCATCCTGAGCGAAGCGCAGCGGAGTCGAAGGACCTGCATTTGCTCTTTCCCATCAACCCAACTCCCGCGCCTTTTTTCTGGCGCGGACCAGCCGAAGGCCGCCTGCCCCACCGCAGGTGGAGGAGAACACCATGAAAACGTACCAGGGAAGTGAGATCCGCAACGTGGCTGTAGTGGGGCATGCGCACAGTGGCAAAACCACTCTGATCGCCGCTCTGCTGCATGCCGCCAAAATGACCCCCACACAGGGCCGCGTGGAAGACGGCACGGCCGTAACCGCTTATGACGAAGAGGAAGTAGCCCGCGGCGCAACCATGCAGAACGCCGTCGCCTTTGCCGAGTGGCAGGGCGTAAAAATCAATCTTATCGACACCCCCGGATTTCATATGTTCACCCACGAGGCGCGCGCGGCCCTGTTGCCCGCGGAATCGGCCATCGTGGTGGTCAACGCCCAGAATGGCGTTGAACCGGTCACCGAGCGCGTCTGGCGCTATGCCGACGAAGCCAAAGTTCCCCGCATCGTTCTCGTCAACCAGATGGACCACCCCAAGGCCGGCGGCGGTGAGGGCCTGAGCGCCCTGATCGACGACCTGGTGGATCGCTGGGGCCGCAACTGCGTGCCCGTACAGCTTCCCATCTCCGGCGCCGAGGGATTTCATGGCGTGGTCGATCTCGTGACCATGGAGGCTTACCAGTACACCTCCGGCGGCGACGGCCGCGGCAAGGCCTCCGCCGAGATTCCCGCCAGCCTGGCTGCCGACGCCAAGACCCGCCACGAGGCGCTGGTCGAGCTGGTGGCCGAGGGCAAAGACGAGCTGATGGAAGAGTACTTCGACTCCGGCACGCTCACCAAAGAGCATCTCATCGCCGCTCTCCATGACGCCGTTCGCGAAGATCGCATCTTCCCCGTGCTCTTTTCCAGCGGTCTGGCCAACATGGCCCTGGACCATCTCCTCGACTTCATCAAGGAGTACACCCCCTCGCCCGTCGAGCGCGCTCCCATCGCCGTTCGCAACCCGGCCATCGAAGCCACGGCTGACGACCCAGATGCAGGAAAGTCCACCCGCAAAATCGACGACAGCGAGCCGCTGGGCATGTTCGTCTTCAAGACCATGACCGACCCCTTCGCCGGCCGCATCAGCTTCTTCAAGGTCATCAGCGGCATCGTCAAGAACGAGGCCAATGTTGAGAACTACACCCGCCGCGGCTCGGAGCGCTTCTCTCATCTCAGCGTCATGCAGGGCCGCAAGGCCATCGAGATTCCCGAGCTGCACGCCGGCGACCTGGGAGCCGTGGCCAAGCTGCGCGACACCCTCACCGGCGACACTCTCGGCGTCAAAGGCTCCGACATTCAGGTCGATCTCCACAAGCTCCCCGAGCCGGCCATGACCTACGCCATCGAGCCCAAATCCCGCGCCGACGAGGACAAGCTCGCCCCCGCCATCCACAAGCTGATGGAGGAAGACCTGCTCATCCGCTTCTTCCGCGACCCGCAGACTAATGAGTTTTTAATTGCCGGCGGAGGCCAGCCGCACATCGAGGCCATCGTCAACCGCCTCAAAAAGCGCTACCACGCCGAGGTCACGCTCAAAGCGCCCAAGGTGCCCTATCGCGAAACCATCCGCGGCAAGGCCGAAGCGCAAGGCCGCCACAAAAAGCAGACCGGCGGCCACGGCCAGTTCGGCGACTGCAAAATTCGCATGGAGCCTTTGCCGCGCGGCACGGGCTTTGAGTTCGCCAACGAGATCTTCGGCGGAGCCATTCCCCGCAACTTCATTCCCGCCGTCGAAAAGGGCATTGTCGAGTCCGCCGCCCGCGGCTATCTCGCCGGCTACCCGGTCGTCGACTTCAAGGCCACCGTCTACGACGGCAGCTATCACGACGTCGACTCCAACGAGCTCTCCTTCAAGATGGCTGGGCGCATCGCCTTCCGCAAGTGCATGGAAACCTGCAAGCCCTGCCTGCTCGAGCCCATCATGAAGGTGGAGATCGAAGCTCCCGACGAGTTCGCCGGAACCCTCATGGGCGACCTCAACTCCCGCCGTGGCCGCGTCCAGGGCATGGAATCCAAGGGCCGCACCACCGTCATCAACGCCGAAGTTCCCATGGCCGAGATGCTGACCTATGGAACCCTTCTCACCTCCATGACGCAGGGCAAAGGCAGCTACCGCATGGAGATGGACCACTACGACTACGTCCCGCAGCTAGTCGCCGAAAAAATCCTCGCCAACGCCAAACGGCCGGTGGAGGAAGAGGAAGAGTAGCTTCGCTAAATGTTGTCATCCTGAGCGAACGGGGCCCCAGGCGTTCTCTTCGGCCTGGGGGTGGTGAGTCGAAGGATCTGCGGTTGCTTTTCGAGTATCGTGGTGTCCCAGGTCTCAAAATCGAGACCTGGGGTACTTCGCACATAGGAGTCAATCGGTATGGATACAGACCACGGTATCTCGGTGCTCAATGGTGCTAAGGACGAATCTGATGCAGACGGATTGCATCCGATTATCGCGGTTCTGGTCTCTGTCTGGTACAGCTTTACGGCTGCCGCTGCGATGTCGTGGGGCTTTATTTACCTATATGAAGGTAGTAAGAACGATTATTTCTTGGCCCAAAATTTAATGTGGACCGCTGGAATCGGGATAGGAATCGCATTTGGAGTCAGTCTCGCAAGAAGCTTCCGATTGATAGTAGGTGTAATTTCGTCTGGCATAATGTCAGGACTCTTGCTCATATTACTTCTCCTGATTCCAGGCAATGAACCGGGCGAGGTATCACTGTTTGGATTCTGCCCATCTGCAGTCCAGTTCCTCATCGGAATAGCAATATTGACGCTGTTCTCTGGATTGCTTGGGACTGCCGCAGGGAGAGCCGTTAGGGCCGACAAGGCGTTTGCAGACACGCTACTTGGAATACGTTATCGTCACTGGTCGTGGCTTTGGCTTGCACTATACGCTTGGGTAGCTATTCTTCCCACAGGCGTCTACTATGTCTGGCTAGAGGTCATAAGTACAGGGTACGTGCTTATTCATCCTAGCCTCTGGTTCAGCGATGCGTGGACCGAGGGATGGACCGTATCTTTTGGAATCGCAGGTTTTGCAGCTCTGCTTTATGGGGTCGAAATTTCTCTACAGAATGTTTCCGCGAAATACAGCTCGAATGTAAGAACCCGAAAGAGGGTCCTACTGTTCCTGCTGGGGACGCTGATCCTGGTAGGACCAGTGGCGAATATTCTCTTCCGTATTGCGATTCATACCCTCAAGCATTTGCCAGACGGGGTTACAGCGAACCCCTGGTGGATATTGCGATAAATATCCAGGTTCGCGGGTGACCTATGTCCCATAGTGTTCAATCCCCCGAATCTGGGTGCCCTAGTAGTGTCATAATTTGAAACTGGACTGGCAAAGTAATTGTTCTAAAGGCACTAGGAGCGAGGGAAAAAGAGCGGTTCTAATGAGGCTCTACGTACTTGCCACTGCTCACGTTCTTCTCCATTCTCCGTGAGTTTGCAACGGCCTTCATCGTTCAGGGTAATGTGGTAATCGTGACCTTTCTTATCGGCATCAGTCGATACGTTAATACAATCTCCAACGATTGCGAATTTGACAAACGGCCGAATCGCATCCGCTCGTTTGATGGTAAAGGAGTATTCCCGACTACTTTGTTCCACCTCGAACCCCTTTTCTTCAGGGAACTTACGAAACAAGTTGATGGCCGTAACATCATCACCTACTCCCTGATGAAGTTGCTCGAACATCTTTTCAATTATGCAAGTAGCCTTTACCTTTACCCATTCCAATTCTTGCGGTATGGTTCCCATCTCTCCAACCTCTCAACCCAATTATATGAAGATCAACGGGTAATTTCGATAAGAATCGACAATGTACATCGGTTTGATCGCCCTTGGTAGGTGGCCCACCCTTGACCTAATTACAAATGTCTGGGTGCCCCATCGCGGGTGGCCCAACCTTTACCTGTCCCAAAAGTCTGGGTGCACCATCCTATCGCGCATTTGGCGAAAGGATGGGACACCACAAACCTCAACCGCCCGTCTCACTTTTCCCAACCAGTCGAGTAACGCGATCACCTCGCCGCAATGCACTTCACAAACCCCTGTGCTCCATACTCCAGCATCTTTTCATCGGCGGTGATGAACGTCGCGTCCAGATGACGCGCCGTCGCCAGCAGGATGCGATCTGCTGGGTCGGGGTGAGCCTCCCATGGCAGCCGCGTGCTGGCCACGGCGATGGCGGGCGAGAGCGCCTCCAGCCGGATTCCCGGCAGGCTGAGCGCGGCTTCCAGCCACTCCCCCACATCCTGGCCCAGACGCAGCCGTCCCCTGGCCACCAGCATGGCGATCTCCCATGGTGTAATCGCCGAAATAAAAAGGCAGTCTTCGTCGGCAGCCTGCTGGATTTGTGCGTGAACCGGCTCGCCGATGCGCTCAGAGTCCTCAAGCAGCCAAACCAGAGCGTGCGTGTCGAGCAGGATTCTCATTCTTGCGCCGCTTCCCACTCGTTCTCCAGCGGCGAGACGATGTCCCCTTCAAATAGGACGCTGCCCTTCAAGGCCCCACGCAACTTGACCGCCGGAGGCATGGGTACAACCCGTGCAACCGGCTTGCCGAATTTGGTAATCACCAGCGGCTCGCGGTTGGCGGCGACCTCGTCCAGCAACTGCAAACATTTCGCTTTAAACTCACCCGCTCCCATTGACGCCATTGCGAATACCTCGTCTATAGTCATAGACTATGGTCATATTGTGAGAAATATTGCGATCATTGTCAAGTACTGATGCGGGTTGCCCACTTTTGATTCGACCATAAAAATGGCTGCCCCATCCTTTCACTGGGTGCCCCGAGTCCCTCGCATTTGGGGACCCGGGAGACCACGAACTGCTATGCGAGCGAATAGCGGGCGGCTGCCCCACCGCAGGTGGTCCTTGCAGATTATTTCTCGCATTCTGCTACTTTGTATTCAGGCTGGGTTCCATCCGGCCGGCATTTTGGGAAAAGGAGGGGTACCCCTCCCCCCCTATTTCCTGTGAAACTGTGATGCAATGGGCGCGACAACTGTTCAGCCGGAAGCGGCCGTCAATGACCGATACGTCCCGTAACTCCTTATCCTGGGTGATTTTGCAGAGAACTCCTTTGTTTTTAGGATTTTGCAGCGCACCCCTGCCTCTAACCTCAAGAAAACAAGGAATTTGCGTCCAAAATAGGGGTGGGGGTACCCGATGGTCCCGGCTGGTGCCAGGATGACCCGGGTCTAAAATCAAGGCCAGTGGTATCCGGCCAAAACCGTCGCGTGGAGAAGGTGAAGCGGTGCACAGCGCCGGATGAGAGGGAATCATGGCATTACGCATACGGAGCATTGCTCCGGCCGTCCTGATTGCCGGATGCCTGGTGGGAGGGCTGGCAGCGCAGACGCGCTACGTCCCTGACAAAGTGGGCAAGTGGACGCTGGAACGCCACGACTACATGCCTGCAAAGGTGCAGGCAACTCTCAGCCCTGCTGAAAAGAGCAGATTCGATGTCAAAATCAGCGGCCTCATTTCCGCTATTCAACAATCCAAAATATTCAGCCCGCCGATGGGAATCGAACCCCACGTGTATGCCAACTACGAGGGTTTTGACGAACCTGATTTATGTGCGAACCAGCCCTGCGTCCATCATCCGCCCGCGTTCGCGCTGAATATTCAGTTGTGGTACTACATGCTTTTGGAAAATGGACAGGTGGGCCTTCAGAAGTTTACGTCATACGAAGCGTGGGTTCACGTCAATAATCTGACCGAGACTCTCGGCGACATGCCTTGGGCAGAACGCATACGGCTGCCCGATGGCCGCCAGATCCGCTACAGGCTGCACGAAACGACGGCGCGCGTTGCAGGGTTTCCCGTCTATGAACACCGTTCAGGGGACATGAAACTCGTTTTGACCAAAAGGAACCGCGCCCCATGGGTGCCGGTGACCCGTGAGCAGCTTGTATTGGCGCTCATTCGCGAGCGCGAGCGTCTGAACGCCCCCCTGGCCGCAGCGATGAAATCGGCGCCGCCCTCTTGCGCGGCTGCTTATAACGAATGGATCTCCCACCAGGACGAACGCCGCAAGACAACCGAGGAAGTCTACCAGGTAACCAAGAAGACCGATTCGGCAGGAGCCGAGCGGTATCGTGCAGATATGGAAAAGTTGGCGGCTGATATGACGGCCCAATTAAAGGCTGGTCAGGCCCGCTGCGAGGCGCAGCGCAAGCAAGCCGCCCAACAAGCACCCGAGCAGGTCTCGCCGGACCGCACGGTCAAACCCCTTCGCGCCGAGCTGGCCCGAATGTCGCCCGCTGAGCGTACATCGCCGGCATGGTATGACAAAGAGTCGAAGGGCCCGACGCTTCTGGGCTGGTGGCGCCCGGCGCGCCGCGTGCGGAGGAGCTGGTGACGACGAACCCCGATTTCTTCGACCGCTCGCTCCCGCTCTCTGACATGCAGATTATCTCAGTTGACATCTCGTATTATCCGGCGGTGGGTGCGGATCACGCCAACCTCATGCAGAAAGACCTTATCAACTGGCGGCTCTACGAATTTCTGACCACCACCGATTGGCATCAGGTCGTCGCGCTGCTCAACTGATGCGCGTGCCGGATTTCAAGACTCTGATAGGTGGCCCAGGTCCGGGGTCCCCACGGACTCGGGGTCCCCGGCGAGCGATTGTTACTCGCTGGGGTGAAGGGACAGGTCTTCGTCCGTGGGGTGGAGGTCTCGCCTTTGAAACCTGGGAAACCACCTCACAGTTTGTTGATAAGTGAAGCGATGCAGGCTGCGCCGAAGCCGTTGTCGATGTTGACCACCGAGACGTTGGGCGAGCAGGTGTTCAACATTCCCAGCAGCGCGGCAATGCCGCCAAAGGATGCGCCGTAACCCACGCTGGTGGGCACGGCTATCACCGGCGCATTCACCAGGCCGCCGACCACCGTGGGCAGCGCGCCCTCCATGCCGGCGCAGACGATGAGCACGCGCGCCGATTGCAGGCCTTGCTTCTGCGCCAGCAGGCGATGTATGCCAGCCACGCCCACGTCGGCAATCAGCTCAACGGTATTGCCCATCAGCCGCGCGGTCACCACGGCCTCTTCGGCCACCGGCAGATCGCTGGTGCCGGCGCAGACCACGGCGATGGTTCCCTTACCGGGCGTGGTTTCGGCTTGAGTCAGCGTTATGGCGCGGGCTGTCTCGTGGAACTCGGCGCGCGGCTCGACAGCGTGAATGGCCTCATACATTTCGCGAGTGACGCGCGTAGCCAGCACGTTGCCTTCCGCCTTGGCCATGCGAGCAAAGATCGCGGCAACCTGCGCGGGAGTTTTGCCCGCGGCAAAAATCACCTCCGGCATTCCGGTGCGCAGCGAGCGGTGGTGATCGAGTTTGGCGAAACCAATGTCCTCGAAAGGCAGATTCTTCAGGCGATCCACCGCTTCGTTGACCGTGGTGCGTCCCTCACGAACTTCGTTGAGCAGAGCTTCGATAAGAGCGCGATCCATCAGCGCTTCTCCTTTATGGCCGCATAGGCCTGCATGGCTTCCTCCATCACCTGCTTGAGAGGAAGCGAATGTTCCGCGGCAATCTTGCGGCAATCCTCATACTCCGGCGATGCATTGGCGATCTTTCCGGAGTTCAGGCGGGCAACCTTGATCCTCACCTTGCCGCCGCGCGTATCTACTTCAACAAACTCGCGCGTCAACGCAACCTTGTTCTCCAGCCTCCAGCGCAGGCCGATGGTTGTGGTCTCGCGAAAGAGCAGATCCTGTAGCGCAGGAACAAGATCGGGCCGGCAGAGCACGGTCAACTGCACGCCCGCGCGCCCTTTCTTCATCTGCACCGTGGCTCGATAAACATCCCACGCGCCGGCGGCCAGCAATAACTCGCTCACGTAACTCAATAACTGCGGATTGCAATCGTCAATCACTGTCTCGATCACTGCAATCGGTTCGGCTGACGTAATCTTGACAGCCTCTTCCTCGCCCACCAGCAATCGCAGCAGGTTGGGCTGGCCCGGCGTCTCGCGTCCTCCTGCGCCGTAGCCTGTTTTCAAAATGCGCATCGGCGGCAGCGTCGCGTATTGCACATCGAGCATCCGCAGCAGCGCCGCTCCGGTCGGAGTCACACGCTCCATCGGGTCGCCGGCTGCGTAGACCGGAGCATCGCCCAGCAAGGCCAGCGTGGCTGGCGCGGGAACGGGAAGCGTGCCGTGCTGGCAGACAACGGTTCCGCTGCCTACATTGAGCGGCGACGAGATCCAGCGGTCAACGCCCAGTACTTCCGCACCCACGGCGGCGCAAACAATATCGACAATGGTGTCCACCGCGCCCACTTCGTGGAAATGCACCTTTTCAACGGGCACGTCATGAATGGCGGCTTCGGCCTCGCCCAGTAGTTGGAAGGCGCGGATGGCGCGCTGCTTCACGCTCTCCGTCAGCGGCGTGGCGCGAATGATCTCCACAATCGCAGACAGGGAACGATGTGGCACATGGATGTGATGCTGGTGCTCTTCATGCGAATGAGCGTCGCGCTCACGGCTAACTCCGCTAGCTCCGCTTTGCGCCTCATGCGTGTGTGCCGGCTTGGCTGCCGGAGTGCCGGGCGTAAAAACGTCCACCTTGATTGCGGCGAGGCCGCTGCGGTTCACCTTGCGCATCTCCAGGCGCGCGCCCACATTCAATGCGGCCGTCGTTTCCTCAAGGCACGCAAAGGGAACGCCCGCATCCACCAGGGCGCCCAGCAGCATGTCACCGCTGATGCCGGAAAAGCACTCCAGATAACCAATACGCATCGCAAGATGATTCTAAACTGTCGGCTATGTCCCGCGCCGCGCCAGCACTTCGACGGGCAGAACGGCATTCAAGGAACCGGATCGAAACCCAGCGCAGTCCAGCGTGACATATTGAAAGCCGGCCAGCTTGAGAGCGGTGGTGATCGCGTCCAGCATCTCCAGTGTTAGGGCGCGCGGCATCTCGGCGCGCGCCAGCTCCACGCGGGCCAACTCGCCGTGATGGCGAACGCGCAGCTCGCGAAACCCCAATTGCCGCAGGCTTTCCTCAGCCTTTTCCACCTGTTCGAGCACCTCGCGGGTTACGGTGCGGCCATACTCAACGCGCGAAGACAGGCAGGGCGCTGCGGGACGATCCCACAGCGAATATCCGGCGGCACGGGCCAGCGCGCGAATTTCATTTTTCGTCAATTCCGCTTCGGACAGTGGTGCCAGAACAGCGTTTTCCACGGCCGCCCGTTGCCCGGGACGAAAATCCTTGGTGTCGTCGGCGTTCATGCCATAGGCGATGTGCTTGTACCCCATATTTGCGCTCAGCTCTTTCATGGCCTGAAAGAGTTCGTCCTTGCAGTGGAAGCAGCGATTGGCGTCGTTGCGCTGATACTCCGGCCGGCTCAACTCATCGGTTGCGATGATGTGCAGCGGAATCTCTTGCGCATGCGCAAAATCGCATGCCTGCTCAAAGTCGCGGCGGGCCAGGCTGGCGGAATCGGCCAGCACGGCGATCATGCGATTGCCGAGAATGCGATGCGCCGTGGCTGCCAGGAACGCGGAATCCACGCCGCCGGAATATGCCACCATCACGCTGCCCAATTGAGCCAGACGCTCTTCCAGCGCGCGCAGCTTCACCGTCATCGCTTCGTCGATGCCTGGCTCGCTCTGCGGCTTGCCATCCGCGTCTGCGGCATGCGGTAGATTCGGTTGCGCATACGCCTTCATAGGCCGATTATACGATGCTGGAGTCTTGAAGGATGGGAGCCTTCCACAACAACGGCCGTCGGCCGGGCTTTACGCAGTAGGCCTTCCCGCATCCCTGCGGCTGGTGGCGCGGCCGGGCGCAACGGAAACAACTGGCTTCCTGGCGATCGGCATCTTGCCGTAAAGGACTTCATGCCAGCGCGCTGCTACGCGTTGCTCTGAAAACGGCTTGGAGACGCCCCGCGCCGCGTTCCCTAACCTGAGGCGCAACATCGGATCTTCGCCAAGCTTAACTATCGCGCATGCCAGAGCATCCACTTGCTCAGCGGGAACCAGCAGCCCATTCACATTATTTCGTATCACTTCACGCGGCCCATTTGGACAATCAAAGCTGATGCAAGGTGCGCCACAGGTCATTGCCTCGATCAGCACAAAGGGCAAACCTTCAAATCGCGAACTAAGAACAAAGATTCCGCATTGCGAATACAAGGAATATGGATCGTCAGAAAACGGCGCAAACATTACGTGAGCAGAGATTCCCAGAGTGCTTGCCTGCCGCGTTAACTGATCAAGCAGTTGCCCATTACCCACGATGCGCAACTTCCAATCGGGCAGCCTCTCAACGGCTTTGGACCATGCTGTCAGCAACAGATCGAATCCCTTATCCGGTGATAGCCTTCCCATAGCGAGAACTTCCTCGCGGCGGACCGCGCCGTTGTAACCTGGTGAAAGCACAATGTTGGGAATGCGAGAAACTGTTCCGGTTGGAGCATAGAGCGCGGCATATAGATCCTGATCGCTCTTGGTCAGCGTGACAATCTGCGATGCCACCACGGAGGCAATCATTCTGGTGAGTCTGCCACGTGGTCTGGTGACACTATTGGAAACCGGGAAATGCTCCCATATAGCTACCTTGACGCCGGGTACAAAAGTCGCCGGCAAAGCAACCATCAACCGATTTGCTCCCGTGCACACAATCCATTCTGGCCGCAGCCGGATAACATGGACGGCGTAGACACAAACCAGCCATAAATAATCAAGAAAGTACGGCCATGGCTTCTTGAGGCCATGACTTACTTTGACGCTGCTTGCCAATGGAAATCCCGGAGGCTTTCCGGAGCCATACATCGACCAAATCGAAATAGTCTCCCCGCGGGTGGAGAGCGCGTTCGCGAGACTGGTTTGCGCGCGCTCCGTGCCTGCTCGCGCAGATATGTCATGAATGATGAAACATATCTTCATAACTGCCCCCAGAGATACTTGCCTGAATGTTCTGACACTCATACTGCAATCTGCGCGCTTGTGTCGGCGTTTGCAAGGCTGCGTTAAACCGGATACGTTCAAGATAGTAACGAGCCTGCCACGGCGATAAGATTGCGGATAACATCGTCAGAAAGTACCTGAATACGCGGTTGCGTAATTGCAGCCCTTTATGAACGCACTTTGTGGCTATGCGGAATAAGAAGTTTTCTACTCTGCCCGGCCGGATAGCGCGCTTATATCGTTCTACGCTGAAGCTGTCCTTTCTGTTGCGAAGACGCTCACGATACAAATTGGAAACGTAGTAATGTGCCTTCCTTAGTTCGAGACGCGCCGACATATTGCCGGGCCTGTTTCGCATTTGCATCAAAGCTTCCGGAAGGTTGCTTAATAAATATCCGGCACTTACAGCGCGCAACAGAAAATCGTAATCTTCTGAATACGTCATCTCCCGGTAACCCGACAACGCGTCATATACCTCGCGCCTCGCCAGCCAGCTATGACTGCACGGAGAGGCCAGCAGCATTGTGCGGGCTATCTCTTCCTGAGTAACTGGTTTTCGCGAGACGCCCAGCCCGGGAATTGGATGGCCGAACTGATCGATTGCCGTAGTAGCGCAGCCTACCAGAGCGATATGGGGATTATCTTTCAAAAACTGGAATTGCTTTTCCAGCTTGGTGGGCAAAGCTATATCGTCCCCATCCATCTTTGCAATATAGGGCGAGCGACAGAATCCGAGTCCCAGGTTAAGCGCGTATGGAATGCCGCGATTATCCGGCGTGCCGACAACCTTGATGCGCGAGTCGGTAGAAGCAAACTTCTTTAAAATATGCCGCGTTCCATCCATTGAACCGTCGTCAACAACCACAATATCTATGTCGGAGAAAGTTTGCGACTGAATGCTTTCCAGTGCCTCGGAAATATATGCTTCCACGTTATAAACATTCATAAGAACACTGATTGTCGCCATGCTTCTCCTTTCCATGTGGCCGGTCTGTTTCCAGTTTCTGAATACTTCGTGTGGTAGATTGCGCCGCTCCTGCTCTGAAAAGCGTGTTTCCTTGCGCCGGGCATGACTTCCGCGCGCGCAGATATATTCCCGCTCTGTCACGTCGAGCGTAATGATTCAGGCCATGCCAGTTTCAACCTGAGGCTGTCGAATAAGTAGCGCGCCTGCCAAGGGGATAACATGGCGGATAGTAGAAGATATACATACGGCTTGAGGCTATGCCGCACCAGAAGCCCGCGCTGCGCGCACTTGTACGCGAGGCGGAAGAAAATATTCTCCAGCATGCCCGGCTTGACAATCAGATCGTATTCTTTCTTGCTAAAACTATCGCAGCTATTCTTCATGCGTTCGCGGCATAAGCGGCGGATGTAGTAATGAGCCTTTCTTTGTTCCAGACAACTGGACGTATTGCCAGGCCAGCTGCGAATCTGCATTAAAGGTTCGGCGAGATTGCTCAGGCGATACCCGGCAGTCCACGCGCGAAGCAGAAAGTCGTAATCTTCTGAGTACCGCATTTCGCGATAACCGTCTAACTTGTCGTATAACTCGCGCCGGGCAAGCCATATGTGAAGACACGGTGTATTCAGAAAAATGATCTTGGGAATATCTTCTTCCGTCGGCTTTCGCGCGACGCGCAATCCGGGAATCGGGCGCCCGAATTGGTCGATCTGAATGCTGGCGCATCCTACCAGGGCGACGCCTGGGTTCTCCTCAAGAAACCTCAACTGCATTTCCAGCCGGGTTGGTAAAGCTATATCGTCTCCATCCATGCGGGCGACGAAGGGAGCATGACAGTATAAGAGGCCGATGTTAAGCGCAAACGTAAGACCCAGATTATGGGGCACGCGAATGATATGAATGCGCGGATCTGAGGAAGCAATCTGTTCGACGATCTGCAAGGTATCATCTGTCGAACCGTCGTCGACAACCACGATCTCGAGGTCGGCAAAGGTTTGCGACTGGATGCTTGACAGAGCCTCGGCGACATAGTTCCTGACATTGTAAACAGGCATAAGAACGCTGATTCTGGCCACGACTATCCTTTCTAAGCCTTGCGGCTTGCGGGTTTATTTACAGATGTGCAGGTTCCATCACGTGGTGTACCGCGCAACGCGGCAAGCAAGCCGAGAGCTACGAAGAAATACGGCATCGAGGTGCTCACCAGGGAAAATCCGAGGACTATGATGGGGAGAACGAGGAGATAGATGGAAGCCGGGCACTTTCTCGCGAGAACCCATATGTAGGCGGCAAACAGCAGTGAGCCGCCTATGCCCAGCTCAAGAACAAGGGTTGCCACGATGTTATGAGCGAATGTTCCAGACAGATTGAATAGGTTGCCAACGCCGATGCCGAATAATCTTTGAGCTGTATCTGCCTGGCGATAGATGTATGTCATCAACGACAAGATGAAGAATTTGGATGAAAGGCTGCCGTCTATTGATTGCGTCGCCTCTTGTCCCTGTGTGGTGTAGTTGATGAAGAGCCTGACGATGATGAGTGCTTGCGCGGCGAGCAAGCCGAAGAAAGTCCAGGCTCGCCAGCGCCATAGTATGTACACGACAAGCTGGCAGATTCCAGCGGCAATTGATGCCCTGGAGAAGGTGGCGAACAGGAGCAGATACGCTAGTAACCACCTTTTTCGCCCGATGGATTCCCGAAAGGTAAACATGAGCGCCAGCAGGCAGAGAATCTCAATTCCGGCAAAGTTGGAGTCGAAGAAAAACAGGCTGTCTTTGTAGAGATAGAAACTGTCAGTAACAGGTGTTTCCGTGGTTGCGGGCATGTAGGGTGAAAATATTAGTCGCGAGACGCATTCGATGCTGAGAAAGACAAGAACCCAGTTGATTATGCGAGGCAACAAGCGGCTGATGTGAGAGGGCGGGAATGACTTGGCCAGAAGCATCATTGCGGGCCCTATCAACATAGAGGTAAGAAAGAGAAAAGGTGTCAGATAGTTCTTGCTTGCGGAGGGGCTATGCAGGATGCCGACAGCCTGCGACAAGGAGATCAAAACAATAAGTAACAGCGCGGCAAATATGTCGGCATCAAAGCGGATCAGATAGCAGCACAGAGCGACCATGCAAAGCATGAGAAGAAAGATCTGCGAGAGGTTGATATAGATAACAACCGGCACGAAGGAGAAGATCAGAATCGCGCAGAAGGCGAAAAGCCGGAGTGAGGCCGACAGGGAGCCGGGGAATTCGATGGGCAGCGGCCTGAGCGTGAAGCCAATAGAGTTAGAAGCCATCGCGAAGCCTCCACGCTCGTGGTTGAGCGTATTCGTTTAGCGCAGGCTTGCAGCCGACAATTAACTCATTGCCTGAAGACAGGGGTTTCATGCCGCCTCGCCTCCGCTCACGGCCAGCGGACTCATGGCCAGATATCTCGTGCGAGCGCGCGCAAAGATGGTCAATGCGGAAGGCAAGCCGATGCCCGCCGTAGCAGCCAGATAACCAAAGGTGACGCCGGTGTTGCCCCAGCGGCGTGCAGTGAGAGCGGCCAGCAGCAGGGTGAGCAAGGCAACGGCCAGCGACTGCCATAGAAACGGCTCTTGCTTGAAGGAGCGCAACAGCGTGGCTAGGCTCTGCACTACGCAACCGGCCCCGGCGGCCAGAACCAGCACCGCAAACAGTTGTGGAGTCACCATGCGCGACGCCAGCCTGGGAGCGACAACCGTCAACAGCGCCGCCCCGCCGTCGGCGGCCAGCGCAATTACTCCGAAGACAGCCATGGCCTGGCCCAGAGTGTGCAGAAACAGCCGGTCGAGTCCCTCAAACTGCTGCTGCGCAATCAGGCGGCCGAAGGGCGTTGCCTTGGTCGAAATCCAGGGCATCACCAGGCCGGCCATGTAGCCGGTAATGCTGAGCGACATGCCCATCTGTCCCGCTTCCACCGGCCCGCGCAGCGCAAAGAGTATGGGAATGAAGACTTGCATCGTGAAGTAAGAGCACAGGCAACTAACAGCAATGCGCCATTGAAAGGGCCAGACTTCGCGGCTCCAGCAGATAGAGGCATCGCGGACCTGATGCCACAGCAAGCCAATCAGCAGGCGGCGGCGCGCGGCCAGGAAAAAAAGGCCGGTTCCAGCCTGGCCGGCGATAACCAGTGCCGGTGAATACAACCCGTGATGCAGAAGCATGGCGATCCAGGCCAGCGCCATGCCGGCCACCGACTGCCGCAGCCGCAGCGCGGCCACCGCGCGCACATAACCGCATCCATCCAGGAAGGAGTAAAAGGGAATGCACCACAGTCCAACCATCGAAGCGGCTACGGCCATCAGCCACGGTCCCTGCCAGGCCACTTGCGTTGTTGCCTGCGCGGCGTGGCGCGCAAAAAAAAGCGCCCCGAGCGGCGCCAGTATCATGCCCATGGCCACGGCTGCCACGCTGTACCAGCGCACACTGAGTTGCAGCGTGGAGGCCAGCCGCGCGTGGGCCGCAGGATCGCCACTTACGCTGCCGTCCCCGTGCAACTCCAGGTGAACGCACTCATGCGCGGCCAACTGTTGAACAACAAACGAGAAGCCCAGCTCGAAGACCATCTGCAACGCGACCAGGCTGAGCAGCGTGTAGTAGTAACCCTGCTCGATGGGTGACAGAAAGCGGACAATCAGCAACACAGTCACGGTGCTGCCTGCAATGCTCACCGCCCTCGCCAGAGAGGTAAAGGCGACAGCCCCATCCAGGCCCAGCGCCCGATGAATCCTCATTGCGCTCCCCCACCCCAAGCCTCTTCGAGCGCCAGCGGCCATGAGCCTGCGCGGCGGCGGAGGGCGCGCAGAGACGAGAAAGCTTCGGTGGCCAGCGCGAGCGCCAGCGCCAGCGGCAGAGACAGCAGAAGCGTTCCCAGCACAATCCAGATTCTGAAGAGTGAAACCGGGCGGTCGGGAACAGCCGCCGCATCGATCACCTGCGCCTGCACGCCCTGCCGCGCCTCGTCCACCCGCGCCATCTCGTAAAGGCGCATCACCAGGCCCACGATGGTCTCGCGATACTTCACTTCGCGCAGGGCGCGCTCATACTCCATAACCGCCTGGGTCACCTTACCCCTGGGCGCTACTAGGTCGCCGCTGCGGCGATCATGATCCACATCCACGTCGGCCAACTGAGCCTCCAGGCTCGATAACTCCTGCCGCGCACGCTCCAGGTCCGGATTTTCGTCGGCGGCAAACTGGCGCATCGCCTGTATCTCGACCTGCTTGGCCGTTACCTGGGCGCGCAACATGGCCGCCGCGGCGATCATGGCGTGGGCCTGGCCGTCTATCTCCATCACGCCGGTGCGTTGCTCGGTCTGTTTCATCTCCTCTTCGGCGCGCGCCAGATTTTCGCGCGCGTCGGCCACCTGCCGCTCGAAGAAGAGTTTTCGCCCCGACGCTTCGTTCACCGCCAGGGTCGCCGAAAAGCGCCGGTATTCCTCCACCCAGCCGTTGGCCAGCTCCGCGGCCCGGCGCGGATCAGGGTCGACCACTGAAAGGCGGATCAATCCGTCCTTCAATCCGTTGTCGAAGTATGCCTTCTTTTCCAGCCGCTTGCGCGCCGACGACAGGTACTTTGTGTGGTAAAGCTCCTGCAAATGAAAGCGCGCCACCATGGCATCTTCCACCGTGCGGCTCTTCAGCAGGGCCACCTGCATGTCATTAAGGTTTTTAATGCCCAGGGCACTTGCGCCCGCGCCGGCCATGGCGCCCAGGCTGCTCAACTGCGCCATCATGGCTGCTCCCGCTGAACCGCCCTGCTGAGGCGGCAGGATGACCGTGGTGGCCATGTAACGGCAGGGCAGCAGCAAGGCAACCACACAGCCCAGCCCCACAATAGCCAGCGCGGCCGTGCCAATCAGCTTCCTGCGCTTGATTGCCACGCGGATCATTGGCGGCAGAGTGCTGGCGGAGGGTTGGGATGCGTAAGCGGTCGGTTCCTGATCTTCTGTTATTGGCACGCGGGGCTTCCTTGTTCGGGTGGATCATCGTTCTTTCTTGTGTCGCAGGCGCGTTCCCTGTGCGGAGTTCTGCTCCGCCACCGGAATCTGCGCTCAGATTACCCGCGAAAGGAGGAGAGAGAACGGGAAAGTTGAGAAAACCAGAAGAATGAAATCGATTACGGGAAGACCTTTACAGGCCTGTCCGATTTTGGAACATGTTTCATCTCACTCTGTATTTTTCCCTCCGTTTCGCGGTTCGTATAGGCGAACATGAAGGCGTCTATGAGAAACCATTCATCTGTCCGCTCACTCCTTCTCCGCTTGTTGCTGCATGGTCTTGTTGGCGCAGCGTTCTTCGCCTTCTGCGCCCCTGCCATGTTTGCCCAATGTTCCGCCGACGACGATCCAGATTCGTACGCCTGCCAGATGCAACAAACACCGCCGCCGCCCTCCACCACCCAATCATCGGCATCGCCTGCTGTGCTGTCGATGCAGGAAACTCAGCAGCAGGGAACGCCGCAGGCGGACCGCTCCACGGAAGCCTCGGCCAACGGGAGCCTTTCCAGCGGCGCCAATTACTCTGAGCAGGCGTTGCGTAATGGACTGAACGCAGCCGGCCTGAGACGCGTACAAACCTTCCCTCCCGAGCCTCCCACCGAGTTTCAGCGTTTTGTGGCGGCCTCCACGGGCCGCATGTTGCCCATCTATGGAGCCCGCCTCTTTGTCACGCTGCCGGCATCTTTCGGCCTCCTCGATCAGGGGCCCGCGCCGCAGGATATGGTGGTCGGCGCCGGGGATGAGTTGCGCATCCGTATCTGGGGACAGATCAATTTCAGCGCCAATCTGATCGTCAGCCGCGAGGGAGAGATCTACCTTCCCAAGGCGGGCGCCGTGCATGTTGCCGGCCTCGCGTTTTCCGCCGTCGCCGGCCACCTGCGCACCGCGCTCGAGCGCATCTACCGCAACTTCGAGCTGAGTGTCGATATGGGAGAGATTCATTCCATCCAGGTGTACGTGACCGGGCGGGCGCGTCAGCCGGGAGAGTACACGGTAAGCGCACTGAGCACGCTGGTGAATGCGGTCTTTTTGTGCGGCGGCCCTTCCGGCGCAGGTTCCATGCGCCACGTCGAGTTAAGGCGTCAGGGCAATGTGCTCGCGGACTTCGATCTCTATGCGCTGCTGGTGAGGGGCGATAAGACGGGCGATGTGCAACTGCAGCCCGGCGATGTGCTGTTCATTCCCGCCGCGGGTCCCCAGGTGGCGCTGCTGGGCAGCGTGCGGCTGGCCGCCATCTACGAGCTGCGCGGCCAGGAGTCCATTGAAGAGTTGCTGAACACAGCCGGTGGCAGAACCGCGATTGCCTCTGGCGGGCGCATCTCGGTGGAGCGCATCGTGGATCATGAGCGGCGCCGCGCCTTCGAGCTGAATTCCGATGCGGCCGGCCTGGCGGCCTTGCTGGCAGATGGCGACATCGTGCGCATCGATCCCATCATCTCCAGCTATCGCGAGACGGTCACATTGCGCGGTTCACTGGCCAATCCAGGGCGCTTTCTCTGGCATCAGGGTATGCGCCTCAGCGATCTCCTCCCGGATCGCGACTCTTTGATCTCGCGCGACTATTGGTGGCACCGCACCCAGCTTGGACTTCCAGCGCCGGAGCTGGCCGTGCCCGACGTTTATGGCGCGCTGAAACGAGAATTGCCGGACAAGACACACACAGCTTCCACTCCCGGCGCGCAAACCGCAATCTCTATCCCCCGCACGCAAACCGCAAGCTCCAGCCCCGGCGCGCAAACCACAATTTCTACTCCCAGTGCGCAAACCGATTGGAACTTTGCCGTCATCGAGCGGCTGAATCCGGCCACCATGACCACCTCGCTGCTGCCGTTCAACCTCGGCAAGCTGGTGTTCGACCACGATGCAACGCAGGATCTCGAGCTTCAGCCCAGCGACGTAATCACCGTCTTCTCGCAGGATGACATTCATCCCCCCATCGATGAGCAGACAAAGTATGTGCGGCTGGAGGGTGAGTTTGTGCATGCCGGCGTCTACAGCGTTGCCCCGGGCGAAACACTCCGCTCGTTGGTTACGCGCTCCGGCGGACTCACCGCCAAGGCATATCTATATGGAGCGGAGTTCTATCGTAAAAGCACTCTGGCTCTTGAACAGAAGAGTTTTAACCAGTACATCGATCAGCTGGAGCACCAGTTGGCCCGCAGTTCAGTCGCCGCGGCCAGTGTAGCCAGCGACAGCTCGCAGGTTGAAACCCAGGCGGGCAAGATTATGTCCATCAACCAGGGCCTCATCGCGCGGCTGCGCCAGTTGCAGCCCACGGGGAGAATCGTGCTCAATCTACGCCCCCGCAGCGCCGGAGAGAATGAACTGCCGGCGACGCCCCTGGAGGATGGCGACACGCTGCTGGTTCCCTCCATGCCGGCTACCATTCAGGTGATCGGCGCGGTGCTCAACCAGAATGCATTTCTCTATCGCGGCGGCCGTGCTGGCGATTACCTGCACATGGCGGGTGGCCCGAACCGCGACGCGGATCGAGGACAGACCTTCATTCTGCGCGCGGACGGATCGGTGATTGGCCGGCGCGCGGGCAGGTCGATCTTTTCTTCCGGATTTGATAGTACGCGCATGTATCCCGGCGATAGTCTAATTGTCCCGGAGAAGCGCATCAAGCCCGGATCCATGAGCGCGTTCCTGGCATGGTCGCAGATGTTCTCCCAGTTTGCATTGGGCGCGGCCGCAATCAACGAGCTCAAGTAGCGGCTTCGCGGATCCTCTTCTGAATCGCTGCAACTTGCGCGGCCTCGTCTTGCATAAACCGCCGTGCGCGCGGCATCTTGTCGCCTCGCTCGTATAGACAATCTCATGAGAAAGGTCTCATCGAATGTTGGCTGTGGGATTCTTCCCGATAGCGCCTCTCCGATCCCGCGATTTCTCCATTCGCCCTCATATCCACAGCCCATGCAGCCGACAAAGCATAGGTAGTCGCACTTGCAGATAAGAGGACAAGTGACCTGGCTGTACAACCAGAGCTTCAGCCATTTTGACTTTCATGCGCTGCCGGGTTTTGCCAATACTGCGGTTGTCAATTCCACTATTGAGGTTTGCTTCATGCTGCTTTCCGGTCGTGCGTTTGAGTCGAGCGCAATTTCCTCCTTCCCCTTTTCCGCGCAGCCGGCCGTCCTGCACGGCGCGCCTGATCCAGAAGCACGCCTACAGCGAAACCAGAGTAGCTGTACTCAGAAGCAATCCCGCCAAGTGGCTTTTACCTTAAGTAAAAGCCACATCGAAGACTCTCGGCAAGAGCACGTTTACTCTGGTTTCGCTCTAGAAAGCCCCTCCGCCAGCGCCTGGACGCTCTCCTGTTCCAGGCGGCTGGTTGATCTGTCGGTTGCTCTGCTGATTCTTATCCTCTTTGGAGTCCCTATGCTGGCCATTGCACTCTGCGTGCGCCTCTCCTCGCCGGGACCTGCACTTTTTGCCCAATATCGCGTGGGCCGGGCTGGGCGTCTCTTTCGCATCTACAAGTTCCGCACCATGTCTTCCGGCGCAGAGGGCAGCGGTCCCGGCCTGACCAGGGAGGGGGATGGCCGCATTACCGTCATGGGACGTTGGTTGCGCAAACTCAAGCTCGATGAGTTTCCGCAGTTTTACAATGTTTTGCGCGGCGACATGAGCCTGGTTGGGCCGCGGCCCAAGCTGCCGCAGTATTTTGGCATTGCCAATATGCCCTATCGTCCCGGCATCACCGGCACGGCTTCACTTGTCTTTCGCCGCGAGGAGCAAATTTTGAGCCGCGTTCCCCCTGGCCAATTGGATGATTTCTATAACCGCCACATCAGGCCGCTCAAGGCGCGCATAGACGCGCGCTATATGTGCCGGGCTACCTTGTGGAGCGATATGCGTCTGATCGGCGCCACTTTCTTGGCCTGTCTGCCCTCCACGCCTACCCCCGACGTCGTTCACCGTTCTTCGACGCGCATACTGGCATTCCCAATGTTGCCGGTTCAGGAGAGCAACACCGCCGAGTCCTTCGGAACGGCACAATGACGCCGGGGTCAAAGCGACCCTAAGTGCTTAAAAATAAGTAAGTTATCGCTAACATGCCGTGCGCTTTACACCCCGGAATCTACCCGTCTCAGGCAGCTTCGGCCTCTGCTGGCGAATCTCCTCTTCAACGGCGAGACGTTGCAGACGGCTTCTGGCGGAGGGTGTATGTACCACCTGGTATGACTGAAACCGGGATATTTATTTACAATGTTGAGCATTTTGACAAAAAACGCTAAATACTTTAATGTTTGTCTTGATCTTGCTTTGAAGCTCGCAGCTCACGGCACATCCACTAGGACGATTGCCGGGCAGCGCGCAGAACTTACTCTGCCGTACCGGAATCTCACATGAAGACCTATCTATTTGAGCTTTGCGTCGAATCCCTCAAGGCCGCCCAGGCGGCTGAACAGGGTGGCGCCGACCGCATAGAGTTATGCGACAGGCTCGATATTGGCGGGATCACGCCCGACAAAAAGCTGACAAAGACCGCCATTCGTGCGCTTTCCATTCCCGTACACGTGCTGATTCGTCCCCGCGGGGGAGACTTTGTCTACTCCGCTGAGGAATTCGATCAGATGAAGAAGCAGGTGCAATGGGCCAAGCAAGCGGGTGCGGCAGGCGTCGCATTGGGCGTTCTGCTGGCCGACGGCCGCATTGACATAATCCGCAGCCGGGAGCTGGTGGAGCTGGCCCGCCCCATGAAGGTGACCTTTCACCGGGCCTTCGACAGGACGCCGGAGTTGGGTGATGCGCTGGAAGCGGTGATCAGCACCGGCGCAGATTGCCTGCTGACCTCGGGCGGGGCGCCGAATGTGCAGGCGGGCGTGGAGCAGTTGAGAGAGCTTGTCACGCAGGCTGGCAACCGGATTCAAATTATGGCCGGAGGCGGGCTGAGAATGGCCTCCATGGTCGAGGTTTTGCGGCGGACAGGACTCCGCTGCCTGCACGGTTCGCTCACCCGCAGAAACGGAGAGTGCGCCCCGGAGAACGCCATCAAAAACCCGGCGGACCGCAAAGCGAAGATCCTGGAGGCCGATGTACGCGCCGCCATGATGCTGCTGCACGGCCATTTCGTCGCAGAAACAATATAGTTTCTATCTACAGTGCTTGAAATGCACCCAGACTTTGCGGGTTAGACAGAATTGATCGTAGACCTTCGACTCGGCCTCTATGCGTCTTTTTGCTCCGAATAACAGCTTGTTAGGGATGCTCAGGATGATGGCCTTGTTGGGGATGAGGCGAAGGGCCATTGGCCTGAACGGCGGGCGCGGATGAGATAGATGCAGGTTCCGGAGAGGGCGATGGCGGCGGCAACGCCCAGGCCGCCCAGGGCGTGGCTACGGTTGACCAGCATGAAGACGAATCCGGCGATGGCGATCAGAGGCGGCAACGGATAAAGCGGCATGCGGAAGGGGCGCGCCAGTTCAGGCCTCTGGATGCGGAGCAAAATTACGCCCACGTGTTGCAGAAAGAATTGCAGCAGGATGCGGGTAATCACCAGCATCGTAATCACCTGCGTCAGCGAGAAAAAGCAAAAACCTGCGGCGACCAGGCCCAGGGCGACCAGCGAGCGGTGGGGAATGTTGTGGCGCGGGTGGAGTGCGGCTAGCGAGCGGAAGTAGTTCCCGTCGTGGGCGGCGGCGTAGGGCACGCGAGAGTAGCCCAGCTGCAGCGAGAAGACAGAACCGAAGGCTGTCCAGATGATGAGCGCGGCCATTATGCGGCCGGCCACGCTGCCAAAGGCGGATTTGGCGATGTCGGCCACAAGTTGCAGGCGGACGGCTTCGCCCGCGGAGACGTGAGCAACGGCGTCGCGCATGGAGGGCAGCGCGGCCAGGTCCATGGCGACGTAAAAGGCCGCGACGAACAGGACCGAAAGCAGTATGGCGCGCGGAATCGTCCGCTCCGGCCGGCGCACCTCGGCGCCGAGAAAACAGATGTTGTAGTAGCCCCAATAACAATAGGTTGTTAGCAGCGTGGCCTGCGCCAGTCCGCCCAGCGCCGCGGGAAGTGTGAGCGTTGTCGAGGCGGGCATCTGCCAGCCACCGCGAGCAAAACCGGAAACGATAACCCCGGCGATGGCCGCCATCACTCCGGCAAAGAGCACCCAGGCAAGCCGTGTAATGGAACTCAGGTTGCGATAGAGCAGCGCCGTGACCAGCAGGCAGGCAGCGGCGGCGGCGAAGTTGGTAAAATGCAGCGCGGGCAGCGCCCCAGGCCAGGAATGGAGGGGAGCGCGGTCCAGCCCCGGCCAGAACCAGGCCAGAAAGCTGGAGAGCCCGATGCAGCCCGAGGCGATGGCCAGCGGCGCGGTGAAGCTCAACTGCCAGACGTAGAGAAAGCTGAGCCAGTTGCCGGCGCGCTCCGGGCCGTAGATCTCGCGTAAAAAAGCATAAGATCCGCCGGCCTTGGGGAAGGCGGCGCCCAGCTCAGCCCACACCAGCCCGTCGGCCACGGCGATCACCGCGCCCAGCACCCAGGCCCACACCGAGAGCCGGTAGCCCGCCGCGGCAATCACCAGCGGCAGCGTGATAAAGGGGCCGACGCCGATCATCTCCAGCATGTTGAAGGCCACCGCCGAGCGCAGGCCGATGCGGCGCTGGAGGGTGGCGGCGGAGGTGGCGGAGGCAAGTGTCATGCTGCTCTTTCGCTCCCCGGATTGTACACTGACGGGAAGTATGATTTTTATGAATTGCTTTCAACGAGCAGTAATGGGCATGGTTCTTGCCGGACTGATGCTAGCCGGAATAGCGCCCCTGGCAGCACAACAACCCGCTTTGCAACCCGGTGAGTCGGCGCTGGTTCCGCTTGCCGAACCCAGCGAGATTGCGCTCCCCTTGCCGGAAGATCGCGGCGCAGCGGCTCTCGAGCAATCGCTGAAACGCCTCGGGACCACCGCCAGCGTGATGGTCATCGTCGCTCATCCGGACGATGAAGACGGCGTACTGCTGACCTATCTGAGCCGCGGCCTGGGCGTACGGACGTCGCTGCTGACGCTGACCCGCGGCGAGGGCGGCCAGAACGCCCTGTCGGCGGAGAGCTACGACGCGCTGGGGCTCATCCGCACCAACGAACTGCTCAAGGCCAGCGAATATTACGGCGCAAAACAGCTCTGGGGCACGGAGGCCGACTTCGGCTTCTCCAAGACGCAAGAGGAGTCCTTCGCCAAGTGGGGACACGAACGCGTGCTCTACGATGCCGTGCTTGCGGTGCGGCGGGAGCGGCCGCAGATCATTGTTTCCACCTTCGTCGGCGGCATTACCGATGGCCACGGCCACCACCAGGTCTCCGGAGAGATTGCGCAGGAAGTCTTCAAAGCAGCCGGTGACCCAACGGTTTTTCCCGATCAGTTGAAAGACAGCTTACAGCCCTGGCAGCCGCTGGCCGTTTACTCGATGACGCCCTTTGCGCGTATCGAAGACGGCAAGATGTTCGACTACGCGACGGGCAAGTGGGCTCCGGCGCGCTTCAGGAATTACGTGACCGGCGAGTGGAGCGAGCGCGCTCCTTCGACCGACGTAACGATTCAGGTGGGTGGGGTAGACCCGGTGCTGGGACGCAGTTACGTGCAGATTGCGCGCCAGGGATGGGGCGAGCAGAAGTCGCAGAATGGCGGCGGGAACCCCACGCTGAGCGGACCGGCGGCGTCGAACTACCACCTCTGGGCCGTGGCTCAGGATGCGGCAGCAAAGCCGGGGACGAATTTAAGCAACGACGATCTCTTTCATAACAACAGGGTGAATATCGATACGAGTGTTGCAGGAATGGCTTCGCTGGCGAAGGGCATTCCGCCTAAATGGCTCCACAGGAGCCTGCGCCGGATTGAAGCTGGTCTCAAACGATTTGAGGGCGAACGGCGAGGCGGAACAGGAGTCGCAGTCGCGCATCAACTGGTGCCGATCTACCGGCAGACCATTGATTTGCAAAAACGGGTAGCTGCCAGCAATCTGGATACGGAAGCTAAAGCCGGTTTACTTGTCGAACTCGACGCCAAGATCAACGAATTTCAGGCCGCATTCAAGGAATTGCTCGGCCTGGACATGATCGCCTTCCGAACGAACTCTGCCAGCACGAAGGAAGGTGGGCCATTTCGTGGCGGCTCGGCCGATGAGACGCCGCGGAGCATTGCGCCGGGAGAGAAGTTCCTGGTGCGCGTCCACGCCACGCAGGCCACGCCGGAGACACGGCTCAACAGCGTCTGGCTGGAGAGCCGCAGCGGCAACGTATGGAAGGCCGAGAACGCGAACGGAGCTTTTGATTCCTCGGCGCGCGTCAGCGATCCGATCTTCCGCGTGCAGGCGGCCGAAAACGCCGAGCCCACCCAGCCCTATTTCACGCGCCCCAACATCGAGCAGCCTTACTACGACCTGACCCATCCGGAGTGGCGCTTGCGCTCCTTTGCTCCGTATCCGCTGGCAGCGTGGACGGAGTTCACCTTTGACGGCCTGCCCATTCGCATCGGCCAGGTCGTCCAGACGCTACAACGTATTCCCGGCGTGGGCGGCGTCTATGAGCCGCTCGTGGTCACGCCTCTGATCGGCGTGCACATGGAGACAGAGGCGCGCATTTTGCCGCTCGACGGCTCGGCGCTGCCCGTGCGCGTCACGGTTCATTCGCAGGCCGCGGCTGAGGGAACGGTTGCGCTGGAGTTGCCCGCCGGATGGACTTCTCAGCCGGCAGAGGCGCAATTTCATCGCGACAACGCCGGCGACACGGAGCCTTTGCTCTTTTCCGTCATGCCCACCAGCGCCGAGGCTGGCGCTTATGCCATCAACGCCATCGCGCGCTCCGGCGGGCGCGATTACCACACCGGCTGGCAGAGCATTGGCTACCCCGGCCTGCGCCCATACAACCAGTACAAACTTGCGCAGTTGAAGACGCGCAAAGTGGATGTGAAGCTCGCCGCCGGGCTGCGCATCGGCTACGTGATGGGTACCGGCGATCTGGTTCCCGAGGCCATTGAAGGGCTGGGCTCGGCGGCGCACCTGCTCACGGCCTCGGAGCTGACCTCGGGCGATCTCTCCGCGTGGAACGTGATCGTCATTGGCATTCGCGCCTACTCCGCGCGCCCCGAGTTGTCCGCGGCCCAGCCGCGCCTCGACGAGTTTGTGCGTCGCGGTGGAACGATGATAGTCCAGTACCAGACCGGCAACTTTCCCGCGCCCTTTCCGTTGGCAATGGCGCGCATGGCGGAGCGCGTAGTTGACGAAACTGCGCCGGTCAAGCTTCTCGATCCCTCGCACCCCCTGCTCAACTGGCCCAACGTCATCGGCGATGCGGACTTTGATGGGTGGATCGAAGAGCGCGGCCACTCATTTCTTGATAGCTGGGATGCGCATTACACGGCGCTGACCGAGACAGCCGACCCCGGCCAGGACGCGCAACGCGGTGGCCTGCTGGTGGCGCATCCCGGCAAGGGGACATATATCTATGTTGCCTATGCGCTCAATCGCCAGCTTCCGGAGTTAGTGCCGGGAGCTTATCGATTGCTAGCTAACCTGCTTAGCGCAGGCCAGGTAGGCGCGCCGCGCGGAGAATAAACTCCAGCGCCGCGTCCTTAGTCAGAATCGCTTACTTGCTCGCCTCTTGCACCAGCCGCTCGGCCCGTGCCACGGCGTCGAGCCGCCGCTTCTTCTGCGCTTCCATATCCGTGATTGCAGGTCGCCAATTGCTGGCCATCAGCCGTTTTGCATACTCTTCCATGCGCGACGCAAAGGTTGAGCGGATCTGGGCGATGGCACCCTGCGCCTTGGGCAGCAGATCGTGGAAGCGGGCTATCTCCTGCTGCGCATTTTCCGGGTGATAACTGAGGCGGTCGCCGGTCTGCAGGGCGTCGGTAAGCACCTCCGGCGGATCGGAGACCGGCCAGGTCTGGTTCATGGCGTCGTAAGCGCCGCGTAGCCGGGTCATGGCTCCGGCAAAGCCGTCCAGTTCATTGCGTCGCGCGATGAGGCCGGGAGTCCGGCGCACCACAACTGTAACTTTGGAAGCAACGCTCTGGCTGTGCACGGGAATCACGGTGGTCAGCGTGTTGCCCTCATAACTCCAGCCGCCATTGCCCGTGGGCCCGGCGCGTTTCACCGCAACGCCGTTGACTGTGACCTCGGTAGGCGGCCAGTCGGCGGGCAGCCGCAGCTCGTAGGCGCGGGTCAGCGGCATTTTTGGATAGCTGCCTTCAACCGGGCCGATCTCCACACGCAGCGTGTCGCCGGTTTGCGCAGCCTTGATCGGCGTGCGCGCAAAAACGCCGCGCTGGTAATCGACTGAGACGCCGGAATCCTCATAGACTGAGTAGCTCGAATGTGTCCCCGGCTCGAGCGGCCACACATTCACGATCAGCGGGTCAACGGGCTTTTCGCCGGTGAAGCGCAGGGGCGGCTGCATGGGTATAATCGCCCCGGCGCGCAGGTAGACCGGCGTCTGCTCAATAGAAAAATTGCGCTCGAACGTGGCCGGTCCAGTCAGGTGCTTGCCCGTCGGCCACTCGATCCACTCGCCCTTGGGCAGCCATACGGTTTCCGTAGCCAGGCCGCTCACCTTGTCGGCTGGCGCGGTAACCGGGGCTGCCAGCAACTGCTCGCCGAAGAGGTATTCGCCCTTGCTGGTGTACGCGGCCTCTTCCTGCGGCCAGTTGTAGTAAAGCGGGCGAAGGAACGCAACTCCGGTGTCGTAGGTTCGCCGCGCCTCGGTGTAAATGTAAGGCTGCATCGCGTAGCGAAGCTGGAAAGTGGAGCGCAGAATCGACGAGTAAGGCTCCGGATAGGCCCAGACGCGGCGCTCGGTCTCGGGGTTCTTGGTGGTGTGAGTGCGCAGAATGGGGCTGAAGGCGCCAAACTGCACCCAGCGCGTGAAGAGTTCCGGCTCCACGGCTCCGGGCATGTGGCCGCCAATGTCGTGGCTCCAGTAGGCGTAACCCACGTTGGCCGCCGTGGCCGTAAACCACGGCTGAAAGGCCAGCGAATCCCAAACCGAAATCGTGTCGCCCGAGAATCCGATCTGGTAGCGGTGATTGCCCAGCCCGCCCCAGCGATGGAAGAGCAGCGGCCGCTTGCCCTCGCGCTGCTGGTCGGTAAAGTGCACGTAATTCAGCCACCAGGTAGGCATTACGCCTGCGATCTTGGTGCGCTGCTCCTGCTGCCAGTCCAGCCACCAGAAGTCGATGCCCTGCCGCTCCAGCGGATGATGCAGCAGATTCATGTAATTCATCGCGTACTTCTTGTCGGTAATGTCGAAGGACACGTATTTCCTGGTCGCCGGATCGATGCCCATCGCCTTGGCCATGGCCGGGTAGGCCGCTTCCCACGGCTGCACTCCCGAGGCCGGATGCATGTTGAGCGTCGTCTTCAGCCCCTCGGCGTGCAGCCTGACCAGAAAATCCTCCGGGTCAGGGAAGAGGGTTTTGTTCCAGGTGTAGCCGGTCCATCCCAGGCCATGTCCCGACTGATCGGTCTCGCCCGCAGCTTGCAACTGCTCTTTGCTGATGTGCCAGCCCATGTCGATCACCAGAACATCCAGCGGCACATCGTTCTCGTGGAAGCCGCGCACCAGCTCGTCGAGTTCCTGGTCGCTGTAATCCCAGTAGCGCGACCACCACGCCCCGAAGGCAAAGCGCGGCGGCAGCGGAATGCGCCCGGCCACGCGCACAAAATCACCCAACGCCTTCTTGTAATCGTGACCGTAGCCGAAGAAGTACCAGTCCTGGCGCTCGCCGGCGGGCCGCTCAACGACCCACGGCCACGGGCTCTTTTCTCCCTGCCGGAAGCTGAAATCGGCTGAATCAAACAATGGCCTGGTCGAATCGTCCACCAGCGCCCACCCAGAGCGCGAAACTAGGCCCGGCTCAATCGGTTCCACGGTCTTCGAGCCCAGCGCGCCGTCCAGCGTGCGCGTCGTCCCTTGCAGATTTTCCGGGTCAGCGAGGCCCGGATGCCATGTCACTAACTTGCCGTCCACCGTCAACCGAATCGAGAGATTGTCCGCGGTAAACGGCTCATCGGAAGGATGGTAGTTGATCGCCAATGAACCGGTGACGATCGTCAGGACCCCGCCCGGATCGACGACGTGAGTCTGAAACTTCGGCGCCGGCGGCCTTCTATTCAGAAACACGAGCGAAGCGTGGTCCTCAAACTTCCCGTCCGCCGCCCACTCCATGCGGATCAGCTCCGGCGTCAGCACGGTAAAGCGCGCCTTGCCGATTGTGACCACCGCTTTGGGGTCGGCTACCGGGTTGTTAGCTTCACCGGTTGCCTTCGCAGTCATCGCCGGCCGATGAGATGCTGCCGCGGTCTGAGGTTTCGCAGCTTGTCCCGCAGACGCCGGGGTCTGCGCCGTTAAACCAATGCTGAATCCAAGGCCAACTCCGATAGCGACCAGTTGCGGCAAAGATATACGCACAAGTCCCTCCCGTATTTGCTCCACCCGGAAGGGTAGCACAGCGCGGCAGGTATTCTCGCCGCGCAGTGGGAGGAAACTGCTTTTCTAGTCGTGGAGAACCACATTCAATAGAGATTTGTGTACTTTAATTCCGCCGTTGTAATCGATAAATCCCAGCTTGCGAAAACGATTCATGAAGAAGCTGACGCGCGACCGCGTCGTCCCGATCATCTCCGCCAGCGTCTCCTGGCTAACCTTGGGAATCAGGGACTCGGGTTCGCCCGGCTGCCCGAAATCCGCCATCAAAAGCAGAATCCGCGCCAGCCGCTTCTCGCTGGAATTGAACAGCTGATCGACCAGGTCCGCCTGGGTTCTCATGCTGCGCTCCAGCAGAAACTTCAGAAACATGTCACTGAGGGCGTGCTCCTCGTGCATCACGCGGATCATCTCTGCCCGCTCGATCTTGAGCGCGGAACATGGGGCAATGGCCGTGGCCGTCGCCATGCGCAACCCCGGCGTTCCCGCCATCGAATCCTCGCCCACAAAATCGCCCGCCGTGAGCAGCGCGATGGTCGCCTCTTTGCCTTCCCTGGAGAATACGGTGAGTTTTGCGCGGCCGCTCTGAATATAGAAAACGCAATCGGCCGCATCGCCCTGGGAGAAGAAAGCCTCCTTTGGATTTAAGCGGACAATCCTCCGCCCCAGCCCGGCTTGTGCCAGAAAAGCTTCAGGATCAAACTTTGCTTTATGCTGATCCGCCATTAGTCTATTCTGTCCCCTTCCACGATTTGGCTTGGGGTCTTTCCGTAGAGAAACCGAAGCGCACCCCCTTTTTCGACCAGACTCGAGCAAATGCTCACTCAAGTTCTCCTCTAGTTCATCAGGATAGGCGTAAGATTCTGTTCACTTTTGCTCACTTTTTAATTATTCGTTTTCAAAAAAGAGAAAATACTTTCGATTTTGTTAAAATTTTGAGTCAGGAAGGGCTCCGCCACGCGCATCCCTCAGCTGCCACACGCCTTCCGGCGCCCTCTTTCGCAACACCCGGTTTCCCGTAAGTTGTTGCAAAGATGCGACAATGGAAGCAGTGCCCGGGATGGCAGAGCCCATGCCTCCGGCGCGGGGGAGATTCTGTGGCCAAGCTGCGCGTTCTGTCCACACACCTGTTCGCAAACCAGCGCTTGCACTCCGGGCTGCTGGACTTCGCCGGCCAGTGGGGAGCGGAGGCGGTGGAGATCTTTGCCACGCGCCAGCACTTCGACTACACCAGCCGCGAGCATGTAATGGAGCTGGCTGCGTGGTTTCGCTCCAGCGCTCTAACCGCTTGGTCGATGCACGCGCCGCTCTACGCCGGCCGGGAGATGGGCCGTTCCGGCCTGCCCGCCCTCAACCTGCTGCATCCTGAGAAGTCGCGCCGCATCGAGGCTATGGATGAGATCAAGCGTGCTCTGGAAACCGCCGAGCACATCCCCTTCCGCAACCTAGTCGTTCACCTGGGCGATAAGGACGATGAGTGGTCGCCGCGCACCGTCGAGTACGCCCAAACCGCCCTCGAACACCTGGGTGCCTTTGCGCGTCCGCTGGGCGTGCGTCCGCTCGTCGAAAACCTGCTCAGCGAGCCCACCACCCCCGAGCATTTGGTGGAGATTCTCGACACCGGCCACCTGGATTCCATCGGCGTCTGCCTCGATCTGGGCCACGCTCACATGACAGTCGGCGTGCCTGCGGCCATCGCCACGCTGGGCAACCGCGCCGTCCAGGTGCACGCGCACGACAACCACGGCATGAAGGACGAGCATCTCTTACCCGGCGACGGCGTCATCGACTGGCCGGCTGCTGCCGCATCCCTCAACGCCCTCGCCGCCCCGCCTGCCATTGTTCTCGAACTCAGCTACAATCTCCCCGATGAGCCGGCAAAACTGCCGGAGCGCATTCGGCGAGCCTTTGAGATGCTCGGGTGATTCAGTGAATTGCGCCGGGAATGATCAAGCTGGAGCAAAAAATCAGCAAATCCTCGGCAACTGCTCGCCAATCTGAATCGGAATCACGCGATTCGCGCCCATCGCCGTCCGCGCCACCAGCATGCGCTTGTGCTCGGCGGTCACCGTGCCGATGCGCGCGGCGTCGCGTCCCAGCGGATGCGCGTGCAGGATTTTGAGAATTTGCTCGGCGGTCTCCGGCGCGACAAAGAAAACTGCCTTGCCCTCGTTGGCTACGTAGACCGGGTCAAGCCCCAGCAACTCGCAGGCCGATTGCACCTCCGCCCGCACCGGCAGGCTCGGCTCGTCGATCTCGATGCCGACTCCTGAGGCTGCGGCGATCTCGTTGAGCGTTGAGGCCAACCCGCCGCGCGTCGGGTCGCGCATCGCATGAACCGCCGCTCCTGCTGCCGCCAACACCTCGGCGATCATCCCATTCAGCGCCGCGCAATCGGAACGGATCTGGCTCTCAAACTCCAGGCCCTCCCTCACGCTCATAATCGCCATACCGTGGTCGCCGATGGTTCCAGAGACAAGAATCGCATCGCCGGGCTGGGCGCGATGCGGGCCGACCGTGATTCCCGGCCGCACCAGGCCAATGCCCGCCGTATTGATGTAGCAACCGTCGCCGTGGCCGCGCTCCACCACCTTGGTGTCGCCGGTAACAATCTTCACCCCCGCCGTCGCCGCGGCCCGCGCCATGGCTTCAACAATCGCCGCCAACTGCGCCAGCAGGAAGCCCTCTTCCAAAATGAAGCTGGTGCTCAAAAACTTCGGCTCCGCTCCGGAGACGGCCAGATCGTTCACCGTCCCGTTCACCGCCAGCTCGCCAATCGATCCGCCGGGAAAAAACAGCGGCTGCACGACATACGAATCAGTGCTCATCGCCAGCCGTCCTCCGCCCAGCTCCAGCACCGCCGCGTCGCCCAGGTTCTCCAGCTCCGGATTGCGGAAGGCAGGCAGAAATAAATGCTCTACTAGCTCGTTGCCCAGCTTGCCCCCTCCGCCGTGGCCCATCACAATGGTGGGATAGTCGGCGAGCGGCAGCGGACAACTCCAGTTCGCAAAATCCGGAGATGTGGAATTTTCTGACATTTCCTATTCTTGAATCCTCTTTTCCAGACCGAGCTAGAAGCTAAAAGCTAGAAGCTGCCTTTGCCAGATCCTCGGCAGAGATAAACCGTCCGTAATTGTAATAAGCCGCGCAAGCGCCCTCGCTTGAAACCATCGTCGCTCCCAGCGGATGTCGCGGTGTGCACTCCTTGCCGAAGGCCGCGCACTCCGCCGGCTTGATCACCCCGCGCAGCACATCTCCGGAACGGCAAAGCGGCGACTCAGCCGTGCGAATCCCCGCAATCTGAAAGCGCAGCTCGGCATCAAACTCCCAATAAGGCTCGCTCAACCGCCAGCCGCTCTTGGGAATCACGCCAATCCCCCGCCACGCCCTGTTGGTCACCTCAAAAACTTCAGCCAGCAGCTTTTGCGCGGCCCGGTTGCCGTCAAACGTGACGATGCGCTCATAGGCGTTCTCCACTTCGTAACGACCAGCCTCAAGCTGAATCACGCAGCGTCGAATCCCATCGAGCAAATCCAGCGGTTCAAAGCCGGTGACCACCATCGGGACCTTGTACTTCTCGGCCAGAGGCGGATATTCCCAGTAGCCCATCACGCTGCACACGTGCCCGGCCAGCAGAAAGCCATCTATTCTCCGCTCCGGCGTACTCAGAATTGCCTCAATCGCTGGCGGCACCAACACATGCGACACCAGCAGCGAAAAATTCTTCAGTCCGCGCCGCTTGGCCACGTGCACGCTCATGGCGTTGGCCGGAGCGGTCGTCTCAAAGCCTACGCCGAAGAAGACAACCTGCTTGTCAGGATTTTTGACGGCCAGCTCAACCGCATCCAGCGGCGAATACACCACGCGCACATCCCCGCCCGCACCCTTCACCTGAAATAAATCGCCCTCAGTCCCCGGCACGCGCAGCATGTCGCCAAAGGAACAGAAAATAACGCCGGGCTGCGCGGCAATCGCCAGCGCCTTGTCGATCAATTCAAGAGGAGTGACGCACACCGGGCAGCCGGGCCCGTGAATCATTTCGATCCCTGAAGGCAGCATCTGGTCGATTCCGTTTTTGATAATGGAGTGCGTCTGCCCGCCGCAAACCTCCATGATCTTCCAGGGCCGCGTGGCGACAGCGTGAATCTCCCGCGCCATTCTCTGCGCAATCTCGCCGTTGCGGAACTCGGTCAGGTACTTCATGGGCCGCTCACTTGGCTCGTGTCAGCGTCATCTCGCCGCCGGGAAAATCCGCATTATCTGACTTAGTCGTCAGCTTGATCGTGTCTCCGCTGGCGACGCCATCATGCTTGATCGTCATGCCGTTGAAACTCACGTTGAAGGAGACCTTGTCGCCATCGACTTTGCCTTCGCTGATCTCCAGCGGATCGCCCTGCGGACCGGTCACTGTGCCGGTCAGCTTGGCTCCATCCTGTCTGAAGGTAAAGTTAATTTGGATGCGATCCCCATTCGGGGTCACGATATTGCTCGTCCATGTGCCGGTCAGATCGGCTGCGCCTTGGCTTTTCGGCGTGCAGCCTCCATCCGGGCAGGCCGGCGGTGCCCCGGCAGAGTCAGGTTTCATGTCTCGTGTCAACGTTGCCTCGCCGCCGGGAAATCCTTCGCTGTCGGCTTTGGAGGTCAGCTTGATCTGGCCTCCGCTGATCACCCCTTCACACGTGATAGTTATGCCGCTGTAGAGCACGCTGAACGTCAGCATGCCGCTGTCGGCCTTGCCGTCAAAAATCTCCATCTGGCCGATTTGCGCGCCGCTCACCGTGCCGGTCAGCTTCGTCCCGTCCTGCTTCAAGGTAAGCGAGACATGATAGCTGTCCCCGTTCGCAACTGCAAAATCACCTGTCCACGCGCCGGTCAAATCGGCTGCAAACGCGGTTGCACCGCCAAGAGCCAACATCAAAGCCGTGCAGTAACACAAGTACTTTTTCATCGGTAAAAACCTCGTACTGAATTTGTGCGGTCAAACAGTCGAAATCGAAGGCAAGCCGCTAACTTGCTGTCTTTTCGCAACTGCCGTCAGGGCACGAACTCTGCGAAGCCGCCGCTGCTCTCGCAAAGGCCTCTTCCTCGCCAGCCAACTCCTCGTCCAGCATGCCCATCGCGCGGAAGTCCTCCAGCGTCTTCAAGGCCGTCTCCTCGTCGATCTTGGAGAGCGCAAACCCAACATGGACAATGGTATAGTCGCCCACCTGGACCTCCGGCACGTAATCCAGGCAGACGCGCTTCACAATGCCGCCAAAGTTCACCCGCCCAATGCGGAGATCGCCCTCGGTAAGAATCTCTTCCACTTTTCCCGGAATCGCTAGACACATAGTCTCTCTATTATGACGGGTTTGGGGGGCATTTGGGGTGATTTAAATCACTCAAAATCGACCCTCAGCTCTGTATTGCCCGCGCTTCCGCCAAGTACCCCAGCCATTCTTCCATCCCCGCCCCGGTCTTGGCGGAGGTCTCAAAAATCCGAATCCCCGGCCGTATCTCGTTGATGTTCCTGAGCGCCAGCGCGCGGTCGAAGCTGCACGCCTCGGCGATGTCCATCTTGGTAATCACCGCCGCGTCGGCGGAATTGAACAGCGTTGGGTACTTCAGCGGCTTGTCCTCGCCCTCGGTCACGCTCAGCAGGGCCACGCGAATCTTCTCGCCCAGATCGTAGCTCGACGGGCAAACCAGGTTGCCCACATTCTCGATAAACAGATAGTCCAGCCCGCCCAGCGTTACGCCCTCCCAGCCTTCCAGATGCTTGCCAATCATCTCCGCGTCCAGGTGGCATATTCCATGCGTATTGATCTGCCGCACCGGCGCCCCACTCGCGGCCAGCCGCCGCGCGTCGTTGTCGGTTTCTAAATCTCCCACCAGCGCTGCAGCCCGAGCACCACGCGCTCGCAACTCCCGCAGCGTCCGCTCCAAAAAACTTGTCTTTCCCGTTCCCGGGCTGGAAACCAAATTCAGCACCAGCACGCCGGCAGCCGCGTAGCGCAGCCGCAGTCCTGCTGCCAGCTCGTCGTTCTTCTTCAGAATTCCCCGCCGCAGTTCCACAATCCGTGTCGTCATGCCTTCACCTCGCCGTCATCAATCTCTATCGAATCAATCTCCAGCTCGCGCCCCTGCCGCATCTCGCTGCACGGCTCGCCGCACTTCGGGCAGCGGAAGCTCTGCACACCCTCCAGCTCGACGTCCTCGCCGCACCCTGTGCAGTGCATCACTACCGGCAGCACGTTGACCACCAGCCGCGAGCCCTCCAGCGGCGTTCCCTCGCTGGCAATGCCCCAGCAAAACTCCAGCGACTCGGGAATCACAGAGGCCAGCGCCCCCACGCGCAGCCTTACCTCAAGCACCCGCGCGCCCCTGGACGAATCAGGCAAAGTCGCCAGCGTCTCCGTCACCGTCTCCACAATGCTGGTCACGATGGAAAGTTCATGCATTCAAGATAAATTTTACGCTGTAGCGCTTCTGCCCCGCCGCCGATGCCTTCGCCGTCATCTTTCGTAGCCACTTCCGCGCCGCTCCGGTAGACTGAAAAGGCGATGAGTTCCATACACAGAATGCAATGTGCTGCACTACCAGCCGGGCTGGCTGCCGCTGGCCTGATAGCCGTGCTGGCCGCAGGGCTGACTTTGGCCGGCTGCGGAACGCCGGCCACGCCGCAGCCGCCCTCGCTGAAGCTGCCGGTCCCGGTAGAAGACCTGGCTGCCATCCGTACGGGCAACCAGGTGACGCTGACCTGGACCATGCCCAAAAAGAACACAGACAAGCTGCTGCTGAAGGGCGCCGTGCCTGCGAATGTTTGCCGCAAGGAGGGGGCAGGCAACTGCGTTGCGGCTGGCGCTGCACTGCCGGTTGCTCCTGGAGCCGAGGGCTCGTTTACAGAGACGCTGCCAGCCGAGCTGGCTGCCGGAGCGCCGCGGCCGCTCAGCTACTTTGTCGAGCTGAGGAACCACAACGGCCGCTCGGCGGGGCTGTCGAACGCCGCCGTTGTGCTGGCTGGTGATGCGCCCGCGCCGGTGGCCAATCTCAGCGCCGAGGTGCGCAAGACAGGCGTGGTTCTGCGCTGGGCGCCCTTGCAAACCGCCGCGCAGGAATCCTCCGCCATTCGCCTGCATCGCACGCTGCTGAACCCGCCGCCGGCCAAGCCTCAACAAGGTCAACAAGGATTGCTGGCGCCCCAGCCCGAGCCGGTGGATCAAAACCTTCTGGTTGACTCCTGCGCGCCGGAGGCCGTCAAGGGAGGCTGTCGCGCTCTGGATAGCAGCATTCGCTTTGGCCAGGTTTATGAGTACCGCGCCCAGCGCGTGGCTCGCATCCCGGTGGAGGGCAAAACGTTCGAGTTAGCCGGCGAGCTTTCCGCGCCCGTGCGTGTCGAGGCCCGGGACATCTTTCCACCCGCCGTGCCCACCGGCCTGGCCGCCGTGGCCGCCACAAGCGAAAGCGGCACGGGGAACGCGCCTCAATACGCAATCGACCTGAGCTGGCAGCCCGTCACCGACTCCGATCTGGCCGGGTACGCCGTCTATCGCCAGGAGGGCGACGCCGTCTGGCAGCGCATCTCGCCTGCCGGGTCGCTGGTTCCCCCGGCCTTCCACGACGCCCAGGTCCAGCCGGGCCACAGCTACCGCTACGCCGTCAGCGCCATCTCCCAGGGCGGATACGAAAGCGCCCGTTCCGCCGAAACCGAGGAATCCGTGCCCAACCCGTAAGCGATTGACGTGATGCACTCGTTTGATGGCTTGTTCAGTTTGTTCAGGCTTAATTTCGCATTGAAGGGTACGGGCTTTAGCCCGTACATAAAACCAGCATAATAATCGTGGGCTTTAGCCCCTGAGGGAAAGCTCGAATGGGCTTATAGGAGGTTTTCATGAGATATTGCCGCTTTCTCTTCGAAAAACAAACCCACTATGGCGCGGTGGAAGATCACCATGGCGAGCCGTGGATCATGCGCCTGATCGCTGCGCCCGAAGAAGACCGCGCCTTCCGCCTGGAGCATGGCCGGGAAATTTCCTGGAGCTTCGATTTTGAGCCCATGCCGCTCAGCAACGCCGATCTGCTGGCGCCGGTTACGCCCTCCAAGATTGTCTGCGTGGGCCGCAACTATCGCGAGCACGTGAAGGAGTTGGGGCACGAGATGCCCGCCGAGCCGCTGATCTTTCTCAAGCCGGCCTCGGCGCTGCTCTCACCCGGAGGCGTGGTGCGCATGCCCGCCCTTTCGGCGCGTGTGGACTATGAGGGCGAGCTGGTTGTGGTCATCGGCCGCCGCGTTCGCAATCTGAACGACCAGGCCTGGCGCTCCGCCGTGCGTGGCTACACGCTGGCCAACGATGTGACCGCACGCGACCTGCAAAACAAGGATGGCCAGTGGACTCGCGCCAAAGGTTTCGACACCTTTTGCCCCATCGGCCCCATCGTCAGCGACGAGCTGGACCCCGACTCCGGCCTCACGCTGGAAACGCGCGTCAACGGCGAGCTGCGCCAGCGCGGCTCAACCATGGACTTCATCTTTCCGATTTCCCGGCTGCTGGCCTTTATCACGGCCGTGATGACGCTCGAACCCGGCGACCTGGTGCTCACCGGAACCCCTTCCGGCGTGGGCCCGCTCAAGCCCGGCGACAAAGTAGAGATAACCATCCCCGGTCTCGGCGTGCTGGTCAACACCTTCCAGCCGGATGAACCGCAAGCCTGAGCCGCATCAGTTGCCTCCAGCTACTGCGGCGGCGCGGCTTCATTCTGCGATAACTCGGCCGAGCTTTGAAAAGCCTTGCGGTAATAAATCAGGATCGCGGCAATCGCAATGTAAAGCAAGATCCCGAAGCCAAACGAAATTCTGTAAATCGAGCTCTGAAACGGCTCCGGCATCTGCGGTTGCGGTTGTATGGGCATCATTTTCTGTTGAATCTCCATGCTGTAGCGCAACACCAGCGAGGGACGCAGGAGATAAACAGCGGTATTCACCAGCCCCAGGGCCTGCATAGCCAGAGCAAGCAGCCGGCCCCACTCCTTCAATTGCCACAGCCCGACGCCTATCGACGCCGTCAAAGCGGCAAAGACAAGATAGAGCGCTGCTTTTCCCCAGCCATCAATCGTCCACCCGAAAATTAGCGCCGGCATGGGAATAAACATGCACAGCAGGCAACAGGCAGCCCCAATCATGTTCAGCACGGCAATCACGGAGATCAGGACTGGGCGGCGGCTCTCGCAAGCCTTGCCTGTCGCGCTGATGAATGCCTGGCGCACCTTTCGCCGATTGAAGTAAACCAGCCAGGAAACGCCGATGGCGCAGACAGTCGTGTGCACAAGAGCCATAACACCGAACATGATTCTGGTTACGGCCTGCGCGGAGTGAGCCTGGGCTGCATCCACGTTCGCCGGCATCGGTAAAGGAACCAGCATCATGAGCAACGTGACCAGCAGAGAAATCAAACTGAAAACGGCCAACAGGCCGCCGATGATCAGGATGGAGTAGCGCGCCCAGCGGCGCAGCCGGATCACTCCCACTGCGGTCACAATTCCCCACACCGCCAGAGCAATAAAAAACACGCACATGGCGTACATGAGAACCGGCATCAAGCTAAGCACGGGCGTGGCTGCAGTCGAGTCCGGAAGGTTGCCGGAACGAATCCCTTTCTGGAAAAAAGTTCCACTGAGCCCCATGCCGAGGGCCATCAGCAACTGGACGAGCGATCCCAGGATAAGAACAATTGCGGAAAAAATCACGCCAAACGGACGCTTCATGGTTTCTCCTTCGCGGTGAATCGATTCCAAAATTCCGGGGCAATTCAATTGAAGCAGTGCATCAACCAGCAATTCCTGCCACACAGCAATATAGCATTGATTTCTCGTCATATGAATCAATATTCGTAGACTCTCAATATTCAGGAAGACGGAAAATTCCTGGAAGCAGTACACTGGAGCCGAGGGCTATTGCAGCCAGAAACTCCCCATTCCCCTGGAGGAATCATGCCGCAGAATCTGCTGGAACAATTGCGAAGCTATACGGTGGTCGTTGCCGACACCGGCGACATTGAGGCGATGGAAAAGTTTCGCCCTCAGGATGCCACCACCAACCCCTCGCTGATTACCGCTGCGGCGCAGTTGCCGCAGTATCAACCCATCGTGGACGGTGTGCTGCTCGCCGCCCGCAAGGAGCTTGGGAGCAGCGCGGCCAGTGCGGCTGTCGCCAACCTCGCCTTTCAGCGGCTGGCCATCGCCTTCGGAAAAAAGATTCTGGCCATTGTTCCGGGACGCGTATCCACCGAAGTCGACGCCCGCCTCTCCTACGACTCTGCGGCCACCATCGCGCAGGCGCGCAGCATCATCAAGCAGTATGACGCGGCTGGCATTGGGCGCGAGCGCGTGCTGGTCAAGATTGCCTCCACCTGGGAGGGCATCCGCGCCGCCGAGGTGCTGGAGCGTGAGGGAATCCATTGCAACCTGACTTTGCTCTTCGGCCTGCACCAAGCCATCGTGGCAGCCGAGGCCGGCGTTACGCTCGTATCTCCCTTTGTGGGCCGCATCCTTGATTGGTACAAAAAAGATACCGGCAAGGATTTCCACGGCGCGGACGATCCCGGCGTAAAGTCGGTAACTACGGTCTATAACTACTACAAGAAATTCGGTTATAAAACACAGGTCATGGGCGCCAGCTTCCGGAACATCGGCGAGATAACTGAGTTAGCTGGCTGCGATCTGCTGACCATCTCGCCACAACTGCTCTCCGAGCTGGAAGCGACTGTAACCGATCTGCCGCGCAAGCTCTCACCCGATGTGGCCCGCACATTACCCATCGAAAAGATTGTCGTGGATAAGGCGAAGTTTGACGCCATGCATGCTGCCGACCGCATGGCTACCGACAAGTTGAAGGAAGGCATTGAGGGCTTCTCGGCCGCGCTGGTCAAGCTGGAAACGCTGCTCGCCCAGCGCTTGGCTGAGTTGGAAATTAAGAATCCCGCTTGAGGGCGCGCTTACTCCGACCACACGCCCAGCAGATTACCCGCTCCATCGGAGAAGTGAAAGCGGCGTCCGCCGGGAAACTCGAAGGTAGGCACAACGACTCTGCCGCCCGCAGCCACAATTGCCGCTTCGGTGGCCTTCAGGTCTGCGGAGTAGAGTACCACGAACGGCGCTGAATCATGAGGCTCCTGTTGCGCCGCGCCCTTTGTAAAGCCTATGGCAATCCCCGATACAGCGGCATTGCAGTCGATGTAATCCGGGCCCCAATTCTTGAAGTTCCACCCGAAGACAGTCGAGTAAAATTTCCTGGTCCGCTCGATATCGGGTGTTGTGAACTCGATGTAGCTGATCTTGTGATGCAGTGCTGGATTGCTCATGATTTCTCTCCTGTTACGTTGTATTGCTTCGAGTCATGGGAAAATGCAAATTCGCCTCGGTACGCTTCCACCTTAGCAGAATATGCGGCCGTCGACATAGTGTTATTTCCATGCGAATCACCGCCCCAGCCAGAGCGAAACTCCGCCGGTAATCGACCGGCCGGGCATGGCGACGCCGTTGATCTCCTGGTAGCCGGTGTTACTCAGGTTTGCCAGGCGGAGATAGGGGCGCAGCTTTCCCGCGTCGCGCGTCACCGCGGCGTTCCACACGGGATAGGGCTTGGCGTTCCACGACGGATTGCCGCTCTGCTGATAGGGCTTTGTTACTGCCACCGAGTTAGTAACAGTCAAAGCATGTTTCAGCGCGACCGTCCAAAGGCCGCGAAGATTCTCGACCGGATAGTTCAGCGCATACTCGGACTGCAGGCCGTTCAACGGCGGTTGCGCGCCGATAACTTGAGTCCATGCCAGTTGCACTTTTTGTCCTTTGGCGGGAATCCAGGTTGAGGAAGCCTCGGCTCCGGCAAAGCGCAGGCCGCTCAAGTTGACTGCGCACCATGTTTTGACTGTGCACCAGGAGGGAAGCAATGAGTTAGGCAAGGACGCGGCGCGGAGATAGTCGATGGTGTCGTGCTGGCGATTGTAGAATCCAGTAGCAGAAAACGATAAGTGGTTGGACGGAACCCAATCTCCGCCTGCCTCGCCGCTCCATGCAGACTCAGGTTTTAGTTTCGGATTGCCGATTGTTGTCGGATCGGAGTAATAAAGGTCGGTATAAGTCGGCAGCCGGAAGCCGTAGCCGCCGCTGGCGCGCAGCTTCAACTTATCACTGAGTCGCACGTTGCCGGCCAGGTGAGGCGCAATAGCAGATTGTAGCCCACCGGAGAATAACTCCTCGCGCAATCCTGCGGATAACTTCCAGCACGACTTAGTCGGCCTCAGGTCCAGATCCACATAGCCCGCGCCGCGATTGCGCGCATGTAGGCCGAGATTGTTGCTGCGAATGCTGTCGCCGTCCGACTCAAGCCCGAGTAAAAGCACGGATGAGTGTATAACTGGAAGGGTGTGGCGCAAAGAAGCCTGCCAGGAGCCGTCGATGTGATTGTTTTCATAGACCGAAGGCGCATTGCGTAGCAGCACAAACTCATCCGTGTGGCGGCGATAACCAAAGGCAGCCACGGTGCGGCTGCCTAACTCCTGGCGACCGGAGGCAAACCACCCTTTGGTTCGCTCCCAGGAGTTATATGGTCCATAAAACTGGTTTGCGCCAAACGAACGGTCGCTCGCGGCAAAGAGCAAGTCGGAAATGCCGAGCCGCGAGCTAATCCAGCTCTCCGAGGAAGCATCTACGTTGCTGTAATCGCGGTCGGGCATGAAACCGGTGGAGAAGTTGCGGTTCGCGGTCAACCGGCTGCTCCACTGCCTGCGCGCCAGGGCTCCCAGCATCGACTCTTCATTCTCGCCATAGCTGCCGTATCCCGAGCGGAGACGCAGCGAGTTCGCGGCAGGCGCGGCGGTGAGAAAGTCTACGACGCCGCTCAGTGCGTCCGCGCCATGCAGCGTGGAGCCTGCGCCGTGCAGCACTTGAATCGAGTCCATCGCATCGAGCGGAATCGGCAGGTCAAGGTTGTGATGCGCGGTCTGGCTGTCGTCGATGCGGAAGCCATTCAACAGCACCAAGGCTTGCTCGAAGGTCCCGCCGCGCATAACCAGGTCAGTCTGTCCGCCGCCCGCGCCGCGCTCTTCCAGATAGACCGACGAATCCTGGCGCAGCAACTCCTGCGGCGACTCCAGTGTGAGAGTCTTCCCTTCGACCGGCAGCACAACGACCGAGGCGGACGACTCCGCCAGCGGCACGGGAACTGCCGAACCTAGAACCACCATGCTCTCGGTGGGATGAGGAAGCTGCGTAGGCGGCGTAGCGGGCGGTGCCTGCGCAAGTGCCGCGGTTCCGCAGGCTGCCAGCAGAAGGCAGGCCGTCCTGCACAGTTCTCTCGATAGTAATTTCGCAATCTCAGGCATCATGGGGAAGCGTAAGTGATCAGCCAGCAGTACTGCTTGCACTTGAGTTACAGAATATAGCGCGACAGATCTTGATCCTTCACGATGGACGCAACCATCTGTTTGACGTACTCGGCGTCGATGAGAAAAACCTTCTCGATGCCTGCCGGAGTTGTTCGTTCCTCGTAAGGCAGGGGCGTTGAAGACTCGTTCTTGATAGCCTCCTTGAGCGCCGCGGCAGCCGCTTCATCGGGAACGCGGCGCGTCACGTCGGGCGCCAGAAAGCTCACATCCTCAAGCACTCGCTCCATGATAGTATGCAGCCTCCGCGCGCCGATGTTCTCGGTTTGCTCGTTAACCTTGAAAGCAAACTCGGCCATCTCGCGCAAAGCGTCGGGAGAATACTCCAGCTTCACTCCTTCGGTCTCCAGCAGCGCCGAGTACTGCTTGGTCAGCGAGGCCTTGGGTTCGGTCAGGATGCGCAGAAAGTCATCTACGGTGAGCGACTTCAGCTCCACGCGAATGGGAAAGCGCCCTTGCAGCTCGGGAATCAGATCGCTGGGCTTCGACACATGAAATGCTCCAGCGGCGATAAACAGAATATGATCGGTGCGCACCATCCCATAGCGCGTGTTGATCGTGGTCCCCTCCACAATGGGCAGAATGTCGCGCTGCACGCCCTCGCGCGAAACGTCGGGCCCGTGACCGCTCTCGCGCCCGGCAATCTTGTCGATCTCGTCCAGAAAAACGATGCCGCTCGATTCAACCCGCTCCACAGCCGCGCGGTTCACCGAATCCATGTCGATCAGCCGTCCCTCTTCCTCATCGACCAGGTAATCAAAGGCATCGCCCACCTTCATCTTGCGCTTCTTCGTCCCGCCGCCGAAGATGTTGGGCAGCATATCCTTGAGGTTCATTTCCATGTCTTCAAGGTTCTGGTTACTGATGATGCCGAACTGCGGCATTCCGCGCTCGCGCACGTCCAGCTCCACCATGCGCTCGTCCAGCTTGCCCTCGCGGAACTGCTGGCGCATCTTCTCGCGCGAGCGCTGATAACTTTCCGTGCCGGGCAGCGTAAGCTGGCCCTCCTGCGCGGGCGGCGCGGGCGGCGGAGGCGGCAGCAGCACGTCCAGCAGCCGCTCCTCGGCATTCATCTCCGCGCGGTCTTCCACCTCTTCCAGCCTCTCCTCGCGCACCATGTCAATGGCAATCTCCACCAGGTCGCGAATCATTGACTCCACGTCGCGGCCCACGTAGCCCACCTCGGTAAACTTCGAGGCCTCCACCTTCAGAAACGGCGACCCGGTCAGCTTGGCCAGCCGCCGCGCAATCTCCGTCTTGCCCACGCCCGTCGGCCCAATCATGATGATGTTCTTGGGCATGATGTCGTCAGCGATGTCCGGCGGCAGCTTCTGCCGGCGCTGGCGATTCCTCAAGGCAATCGCCACGGCGCGCTTGGCCGCCTTCTGCCCGACAACGTGCTTGTCCAGCTCGGCGACAATCTCGCGCGGCGTCAGCTCGTCCAGCGAGAGCTCTTGTTCTTCGGCGGATGCGGGCAAATAAATGGCCATGGATCAATGCGCAGGCGGATGCAATCCGCTAGCTCTTCAACTCCTCAATCGTAATCTTGTTGTTCGTGTAGATGCAGATTTCGCCGGCAATCTGCATGGCCTTTTCGGCAATCTCGCGGGCGCCGAGGTCGGTGTTTTCCATCAGTGCGCGCGCGGCGGCGGTGGCATAGGGTCCTCCGGAGCCGATGGCGGCCAGCGGCTCATCAGGGTCGATCACATCTCCCGACCCGGAGATCAGAAACGTCTGGTTTGCATCAGCCACCACCAGCAGAGCCTCTAGGTTGCGCAGCATCTTGTCCGTGCGCCAGTCCTTGGCCAGTTCCACGGCCGAGCGGTTCAGGTTGCCGGCATACTGCTCCAGCTTCGACTCGAAGCGCGCAAAAAGCGAGAAGGCGTCGGCCGTCGAGCCGGCAAATCCGGCCAGAATCTTGTCCTGGTAGAGCCGCCGTATCTTTTTGGCCGAATGTTTCAGCACGTGGTCGCCCAGCGTGACCTGCCCATCGGCGGCCATCACCACCATGCCGTTGCGCCGCACGCAAATTACGGTGGTGGAACGAATCCGATCGCGATTTTGGGAATCAGGCGTCACAACGGGATTTTTGCGAAAAGCCATGACAAAACCTCTGAAAACAGTGCATCTTGCCGTCCAAATCTTCTTCAAGATGCAGTCACGAGTATAGCGCAGCGCATGAGCCGGGGTCCCCAGCAGCCGAGCCCCCAGGAAGCGGTCTTTGCTTCTTGGGGTGGCAGAGACAGGTCTTCGTCGCTGGGGTGGGAGAGCCGCGGTCCCCAGCAACCTGAATCCGGCACAGGTTTCTCAGCCCATCCGGCTGCACCCGGACCCCGCTGCGGTATCCTCTACTTGGGGACAGAAAAAGTAGTGACCCGCTTCGAATGACTCAACTCAGTGCCAGCACGTGGGAAATTATCGCCGCCGGAGCCTTCGTCGCCGCGCTCCTTGTGGCGGGCCTCTGGCTGCTGCTGCGCAAGGGCCCCTCGCCGGAAGAGCGGGAGCGCGCCCGCCGCCATTTCCTCTCCCGCGTTGGGCGTGTGGTGGACGGCATGTTGCTGGACATCTGCGAGATCGAGGTCGCCGCCAAATCCAAAAACGCCCCGGCGCGCACTCTGACCATGTTGCTCTACAGCTATCGCATCGGCGGCGTGGACTACGAGTCCTCTCAGGACATTACCGATCTGCTCAGCAAGGTGGATACGACCCAGGTTCGGGCTGGTTTTCCCTGCTCGGCACGCTACCAGCCGGGCAACCCCCAGAACAGCATCGTGGTCTCCGAGGAGTGGAGCGGCATGCGGGCCGGACTGCCGGTGTTGCCCTCCTTCGAGGATCCTGAACCAATCGATACCAGCCATCTGGACCTTTTGCGTCCTGGGCGCGGCTGAAGCTGCGCCATTCAAAGCGCTCCATCTACTGCAGCGGCCTATCCGTCCACAGAGCCTTGTCGGCGATCGTTTGCACCAGAATGAGCCGTCCGGCCAGCAGGCTCTCGGCTTTGAGCTGGTTCACGTCCTCGGCAAAGAGCCACTTGCGCTCTCCCGTCCCCCAGACCTTGGATAGCTTTTCTTCACTCAGAAAGATGTCCGGCGCGTCGGGGTAGCAGGAGCCCCACAGCAGAGGCGTGCCTTCATTGTGCTGGCCGCAGCGCGGCAGCACCATATAAGCCGGCCTGCCCTGGAAGAAGCGGTGCGTATAAAAAACCACTGAAGAGGCATCCGACTGCTCGCCGAAGATGATGAAAGAGTCTGCGGGCGAGCCTTTTTGGATGATGGTGTCGGCCAGTTGCTTGGAGCTGAGCATGGGCTGGAAGCGGGCGAAGGCGATGTGCGCCGCAATCAGGAACACGGTCAGCGTGAGGGCCACGCTGATGCTTGCGGCCAGATGTCGTGCCTTGATGCGCAGCAGCCAGCCCGCGGACGGCCCGATCAGCAGCGTGATGGCTGCCATGATGGCCGGCAGCCGCAGCGCGGCAAACGAGGATCCGGTCAGGTCGAACAAATGCGACATGGAGAGCGTGTAGTCGCCCACGCCGCGATGCGCCAGCAGGGTGCCGATGTCGGCGACAAAAGGCAAGTGGCGAGAATCCCACAGGCCCCACGCCAGAACCGCGGCGGAGAGTACGCCGAACACGGCAAAGAACGCCTGCGCGCCGGTGAGCCATGCGGTGGAAAGTAGCGGCTTGCCGCCGTCTGAAACGCTGCCTTCCTCGATGCTGGCCACGACGCCCGCAATCAAAATCAAAAGCGGCGGCCACACCGGGAAGGTGTAGTACTCCTGGTTGGTTGAAATCGAAAAGAACAGCAGAGTCCAGGCCGAAAACAGGCTCAGCAGCCAGATGGAGCGCGTCCTGAACCTGAGCTGGAAGACTAAGCCGTCATTCGAAGAGGTATCCGCGGTCACCCCGTCGTCGCTGCGCAGGTATTGCATCCATTTGTGCCGGGTCTTCCATGCCACGGCCGCCAGGGCAGGCACAAACAGGCTCCAGGGGAAGATCCACACCAGGTGCAGCAGCCAGTAGGCATAGCCGGGCAGCTTGTTGTAGTCGTGCGGATAGCGCAGGTTAAAGAAGCGCAGGTAGTGCTCGTTGATGAAGTAGAAGTAAAAGAAGCCGTGGACGTTGCCGACAGTGGGGTGGTTGCCCACGGCGTGGCCCTGGTCAGGATTGGCCAGGCCGCAGAGAATGTGCCAGGGCGCGGCAATGGCCAGAAACAGCAGCGTGCCAGTAACGGGCTTCATCGCGCGCCAGCGCCGCCACAGGCCGGTAACAATCAGGTAGGGAACTGCCGCGCCAATAAAAAAGGTCGGCGCGATCAGCCCCTTGGTCAGCAACGCCAGCGCCAGCGCCGCCCACATCCAGTAAAAGCGCGCGCCGCGTCCCGGCTCAAAGCCGGTCAGCAGCCCGTACAAGGCAATCAGCAGAAACAGGCTCAGTTGCGACTCGGGAATGATGAAGCGGGTAAAGAGAAATGGCCCAATAGACGTAAGCACGCCTAGCCCCGCATAAAGCCCGGCGCGAGGACCCCAGGCGCGGCGCGCCCACAGCCACGCCATCCACGCCAGTCCCAGCATAGCCAGCGCATTGGGCAGGTGCGCGGCAAAGACGTTTTGCCCAAAGACCTTGAACAGCACGCCGGAAATCCAGTAAGGCAGCGGCGGCTTTTCAATGTAGCGTAGCCCGTTGATCTTGGCCGAAACCCAGTCGCTGTGCTCGGCGAAGTATTGCGCGGCCTGGGAGTGGGAGGCGTCCACGTCGTCCAGCAGCGGCGGGTTGAACAGCGAGGCAAAATACACGGCGGCAAAGATCGCTGCAAAAAGCAGCCACACTGTCCGCGTCGAAAGTGCAAATTGCGGGCGAGTGATGGAGTTGGTCGGGTTTGTCATGGCTGGAATTCCGTTCAAATCAAGGATACAGCAGCGTGAAGGAAAGGAGTGCGGTATTGCCTCGTCATTCGCTCTCCTGAGACGGGAACAGGGTGTAGCCTGATTTCGTATCTTTGAATCGATGAAATTGATGCGAATGATTCTCCGTCGGGCCGTGAAATTTGCCGGAATCTGGCTCATCTCCTGCATGGTGATCGGCGTTGTTGCCTCGGAATGGGCACTGCATCCCTGGCGGCGCGCGTTGACGCCGGAGGCGGAAGCGCAAGCTCAGGCCGTCACCGCGCGCAATCATGCAACTCTGACAGACGTTGCCATCACTGCCGGCGATGGGGCAATCTTGCGCGGATGGAGCATTCGGCCGTTACACGGCAATGGCGATACGGTGATCCTGCTGCATGGCGTGGCGGATAACCGGGCAGCCATGCTGGGCTACGCGGACTTGCTGCTGCATCATGGCTACGCGGTGCTGCTGCCCGACGCGCGCAGGCATGGCGCGAGCGGCGGAAATCTGGCCACCTACGGAATCATGGAAGCGGATGACATTCGCCGCTGGTACGACTGGATCGAGCAGGCCGAGGCTCCGCGCTGCATCGATGGCTTGGGGAACTCGATGGGCGCGGCGCTGTTGCTTGAATCTCTCCCCGCGACGCCCGGCTTTTGCGCAATAGTTGTCGAGTCACCCTTCACAAACCTCAGGGAAGCGTCTTATGACCGGCTGGCGGAAAGATTATATGCCGGGGCGTGGTTGGGGCGTACGCTGCTGCGTCCGGCGGTCGAAACCGGGTTTCTCTATACGCGATGGAAGTATGGGCTGAACATGGAGCAAGCCTCGCCGGAAAATGCGGTGGCTGCAAGTTATGTTCCCATCCTGCTGATTCATGGCCTCAAAGATACAAATCTTCCTCCGCGCCATTCGGAGATGATTGTGGCCCACAACCGAACTCGGATTCCCGCACTCGAGCTGTGGGAGCCCGCGCAGGCCAGGCATACCGGCGCGGCTGCCGCCGAGCCGCAGGAATACGAGCGCCGGTTGATTGGCTGGTTCGCGAGCCATGACACTGTGGGGGTAGTTCCCGGTCGGCACTGACAGCGGCTTGTGGATTGCCGCCCTCCACCCCGCCCCGCTCGTGTATCTTGTCCGCAGAGCCATTTTTCCGGAGTAAGCCCCCCATGCCCACCTTTGCCGCCATCGATATCGGTTCCAACTCCTGCAGATTGAAGATTGCCCGGGTTGCGGCGCATCACTTGAAGACCTTGCACGAAGACCGCGAGGTCACGCGGCTGGGCGCCGGCGTCTTTGAGTGCGGGCTGATCTCGCCGGAGGCCATGGCGGCCACGTTGCAGGCGCTCAAACGCTTTCAGCGGGCGGTGCAGTCGCGCGGCGTCGATCAGATTCGCGTTGTGGCCACCTCGGCCATGCGCGATGCCCGCAATGGGCAGGCTTTTCAGGAGATGGTGAAGGCCGAGACCGGCTGGGAGGTGGAGATCATCTCCGGCCTGGAAGAAGCTCGGCTGATTCATCTAGGGGTGATGGGCAGCGGCGAGAGTCAGCCCGAGCTTGAATTCGAGCCGGCGGACGCTAACCGCGTGCTGCTGATTGACCTGGGAGGCGGAAGCTGCGAGATTACCCTCTCCGTGCACAAGCGCATCCAGGAGACGGTGAGCCTGCCGCTGGGAGCAGTGCGGCTCTCGGAAGAGTTTTTGCCCTCCGATCCGGCGCCTGCCGACGGGTTGGCGCGCATGAAGCAGTTGATTGTTCGCGAACTGCTCAAGGCACAGGACATCATTCGACCGGAAAAGATTACCCAGGTCATCGGCACATCGGGCACCGCCGCGGCGCTCAGCGACGCGATTGCAACGGCAGCGGAAATCGGCGAAAACCACAATGCTGTCAAGCCGCCGGGCAAATCTAAAAAAAAGTCCGCAGGCAAAAAAATCAGCAAAGCAGTCCAGGCGCTGGCCGTGAGCCAGGCTCCTGTGCCTGTAGCGACAGCCGGGCTTGTTCCCACGCTTGAGGTGCGCAAGCTGGCCGATGAGTTGGTTCCCATGAAGCTGGCCGAGCGCATCGCCGTCCAGGGCATCGGGCCGCGCCGCGCGGAGATTATCGTGGCCGGCGCGCTGGTCTTTGCCGAGTTTCTTGAGAGCTTCGGCCTGGAAGGCTTTTCCTATTCGCCGCTGGGCTTGCGCGATGGCATTCTCGCCCAGATGCTGGCCGAGCAGGACGCCCGCGCCATCGCGCACCGCGAGTTTGAGCAGCAGCGCTGGGAGAGCGTGCTGGCCACGGCCCGCCGCTACGGCGTTGATCTGCGCCACGCCGAGCCTGTGCGCGCCCATGCCCTGCAGCTCTACCGCGCGCTGCACGCTCTCCACCAGTTGCCGCCTGACTACGAGACCTGGCTGGCCGCCGCCGCCATGCTGTGTAACACCGGCAAGTTCATCAACTACCAGGGCCATCATCGCCACACGCAGTATGTCATCTCCAGTTCGGAGATCTACGGCTACACGCCGCTGCAGCGCACGCTGGTTTCGGCCATCGCGCGCTATCTGGGCAAGAGCCGCCCGCAACCCGGCGACCGCGCCCTGCGCAACATTCCCGCCGTCGAGCACCAGCGCGTGCAGCGGGCCGTGGTGCTGCTGCGCCTGGCCATCGCGCTCAATCAGGACCGCGCCTCCGACGTTCTGAAAGTCGCCATCAAGGTCTATCCCAAACGGGTGTATCTGGAGTTGCATCCCGGGCGCACAGGTGCGGAGCTGGAGCTGTGGTCGCTGCGCAAGGAGGCGGATTACTTCTTGGAAGTCTTCGGGCGCGAGCTCTTCTGCACGCTGGCGTAGATGGCCCGCGCCGAGCGCGGATCGATGAGCCACTGCAGCAGCGCCGGATGCCGGTCCATCTTGACGCGCGCCACCGAGCCTTTTCTCATGCGAATCGCCGCGTCGCCGTTGCCCGTAATCAAACGGCCCAGAAACTGAAAGAGATTGGGATTGTGTCCCACCACCAGCACGCTCTCGTATGCGGAATAGCGCGAAAGCATCTGCTGAAAGTCCGCGTAATCGGCGTCAAGCCCCAGCGCCGGCGAAACTTCCACCCGCGCGTCGTAGCCCATCTCCGTGCCCACTAACTGCGCCGTTTGCCGCGCGCGCTTCAGTGGGCTGGAGACAATCACGTCCACCTGCACCTTCAGCGCGTTCAGCGTCCGCGCCATCAGGATGCACTGCTCCTTGCCCTCTTTTACAAGCGAACGCTTGGCGTCGAGAAGCGGATTCTCGCGCTTCAATCCCGCATTGGCATGGCGCATCAGGTATAGGTTCATGGGGAACGTTCCAATTAGGCGGTAAAAGTCCGCCATTACTCAGGTTTTCTATACTAACACGAATGTTGGTGTTCCATGCAAAGCGTGTTCATCCACCAAAGTGGGTGCCCCACCTTCGGCGCGTACTTGTTCTTGCGCCTAAGGTGGGATATTTTAACTACAGTTTTTTATGGTTCTTTACAGAACAGGAGCCTCACAGCTCGACGATCTCAAGTTTGCGCTCGCGGTCAGCAGCAAAGGCCAGGCAGGCGCGGATGTCTGTTTCCGTTAATCCGGGAAATCCGACAGAATCTCCTTGTCGGTCATTCCACCGGCCAAATAATCCAACACGTCGTAGACGGTAATGCGTAGCCCACGGATACAGGGCTTGCCGTTCCTCTTGCCGGGTTCAATGGTGATGATCTGCGAGTAGTCCATTCGTCTCTCCGCCGTCTGCCTCAATGGGTTTAGTATAGGCTCGGCTGGATTTGGAAGCAATGGGTTTCGTTCCGCCCCTCCGGGGCTGAAGCCTATTGTTTTACGAGGCTTTTCCAGCAAGACTCACGTCGTGTCCTGAACCAAGGCGGACGATTCAGGTTCGCGGTTCCCACCCTTCTCGAAAAGCACGGAAGAATGGAGTAGCCAGCCATTAAAAGTAAACGTCCGCGTTGTCGATGATTTTTTGGAGATTATCCAGCCGTGCCTGTAAAAGTTGATAAGCATCTCCAAATGGTCCCTGCACGGGATAAAGTACACCATCTGGAGTTAGCACAGCACGATCGGTTTCGCGCAAATGAACGATATGCTTATAAGTAGACAACGCACGCGGTGAAAGTTCCGCTATGAACTCTTGCGTCTCCAAGTCCCACTTTAGGGCGCGCTCTCTCCATTGAGTGAGCTGCTGGTAGAGTGCGTTATGACCTAGGTTCGAATAGAAGGGAACCGAATTCCGCAGATTCTCTCCCAGCTCAAGCAAGGGGATGAGCAACTTCGCCTTTTTTCTCGACTCACGCTCATGCCACCATTTCGGCCCTTCAAAAACCAGGATTGCGACAAGTACTAGGATTTCGACAACTAGCATAATCCAATCGAATCCCCTGATTTCTTCAAAAGCCATTTGGTGAATTGTGTAGCTAATTGTCATTGCGTCTATCCCTCTCGACTGCGTTCCGCTCAGGATAACAACGTATTGAAGAATAATAAGCCGGGGTGGGCGATATACATCGCCCACCCCATGTTTTTCCGCCGGAGGCTGGTAAGCCCGAACGGCTAGTTCTTCTTGTCGTCCACGTCCACGTACTCCGCGTCGATCACGCCTTCGTCCTTCTTGGTCCCGGCGTGAGGCTCGGCTGTTGGCTCGCTGGGAGCTGCTCCGGCAGCCGCGCTCGCCGCATTGGCCTTATACAAAATCTCCGCCAGCTTATGACTCGCGTGGGTCAGCTTCTCGTGCGCGTCCTTCAACTCCTTCACACTCGGCGTGCCTTCCAGCAGCTTCTTTGACTCGGCCAGCGCCGCTTCCACCTCGGTCTTGTCTGCCGCCTGCACCTTTTCACCGGAATCCTTGAGCATCTTCTCGATGTTGTACACCAGCCCGTCGAGCGAGTTGCGCGCGTCGATCTCCTCGCGCTTTTCTTTATCCTCGCTGGCGTGCGCCTCGGCCTCCTTGGCCATTTTTTCGACCTCTTCTTTGCTCAGGCCGGAGCTGGAGGTAATTGCGATGCGCGTGTCCTTGCCGGTGGCCATGTCCTTGGCGGTCACGTTGAGAATTCCGTTGGCGTCGATGTCAAACGTCACCTCGATCTGCGGAATGCCGCGCGGCGCCGGAGGAATCCCGCCCAGCTTGAACTTGCCCAGCGTGCGATTCTGCGCCGCCAGCGGTCGCTCGCCCTGCAACACGTGAACCTCGACTTCGGTCTGCGAATCCGCCGCCGTCGAAAACGTCTCCGTCTTCTTCGTGGGAATCGTCGTGTTGCGCGGAATCATCGGCGTCGCCACGCCGCCCAGCGTCTCAATGGCCAGCGTCAGCGGCGTCACGTCCAGCAGCAGCAGGTCCTTCACCTCGCCCGCCAGCACGCCCGCCTGCACCGCCGCGCCAATCGCCACCACCTCGTCGGGATTCACCCCGCGATGCGGCTCGCGCCCGAAGAGCTTCTTCACCAGCTCCTGAATCCGCGGCATGCGCGTCTGCCCGCCCACCAGCACCACTTCGTCGATGTCCTTGATACTGACGCCCGCGTCGGCAATAGCCTTCTTGCACGGCTCCACGGAGCGCTCAATCAAATCCTCCACCAGTTGCTCCAGTTTGGCGCGCGTCAGTTTGCGCACCAGATGCTTCGGCCCGCTCGCGTCCGCCGTCACAAACGGCAAATTAATCTCCGTCTCAATCGTCGTTGAAAGCTCGATCTTGGCCTTCTCCGCGGCGTCTCTCAGCCGTTGCAGCGCCATCTCGTTGCCCTTCGAGCTCAGGTCCAGCCCCTGCTCCTGCTTGAACTCGGCAATCAGCCAGTCCACAATCCGCTGGTCCAGGTTGTCGCCGCCCAGGTGCGTGTCGCCGTTGGTGCTCTTGACCTCGATGACCCCTTCGCCCACTTCTAAAATCGAAATGTCAAAGGTGCCGCCGCCAAAGTCGTACACGGCGATCGTCTCGTCCTTCTTCTTGTCCAGCCCGTAGGCCAGCGCCGCCGCCGTCGGCTCGTTCACAATGCGCTTCACGTCCAGCCCGGCAATCTTGCCCGCATCCTTGGTCGCCTGCCGCTGCGC
>JBEKOC010000017.1:0-87992 GCA_049522175.1 Occallatibacter sp.
TCCAAGACATTACCCATGCCAACAGAGGCTAATTGCTCCCGTCGGACAGAATGTCTCAGGCCGCTTCTCTATGGCCGGTTTTGAAGTGATAATGTATGGCCGCTTTTAGGTGATCGCCAAGGGACTTTCCCGAGGATGGGGTTGCGTACCAGGAGAGGATGCGCGCGGAATGGTAACGACGCCAGTTCTCTTCGACACCAACATTCTCATCGATTATCTACGAGGCATTCCGCAGGCCCGCGCCGTGTGCGACAGACATGGGGACCGCGCGGTCAGCATCATCAGCTGGATGGAAGTGATGGCCGGCTCAACCGCCGCCAATGAGGCGGATGCGCGTACGTTCCTGCTGAATTTCTATACTTTACCTTTGTGCGCCGATGTAGCTGAACAGGCATTCCTGCTGCGCAGAAGCAGCAGGATTAAACTGCCCGACGCCATCATTCAGGCGACCGCCGAAACCGCTGGCCGGGTTCTCATCACCCGCAACACGCGCGATTTCCCCACAGGTACGCCTGGGGTGCGGATTCCTTACACGCTCTAAATATGAATGGGGGACTGGCCCCTTCGACTTCGCTCAGGGCAGGCTATCCAGGCGAAGGCGCTTCGCGACACCTGCGGTGCGGGGACTAGCCGTCCAGGTAGACGGCGCTTGCGCGCCATGGGGATCGTGGTTTCCCCGGTCCCCAAATGCGAGGGACCAGGGGCACCCGGCACTAGCAGAACTTACAGCGGAGGCAGGGACTTCCTAGAGATAATCAATATATTCTTCTGAGAGCGCGGTTGACTGCTTTGCAGCATTGATGATTTTTTGAAGTACAGTGGACTTCATAGGGTAATGTGTGCGAATAACGCCTGATGCAATACCTTTCTGTAGATTTGCAGCTTCCTTCGGTCCATATTTTTGTGCGTCACTATAGCTCACATAAGTCTTTTCGGTAATCCAGCGGTGATCGCCTATGTTTAATTCACATTCTTTTCCGGCCCTATAAACATCTTTGGTCAAGTTCACTACAATGCACTCCCCGTTGTGACAATTAGGATCGGAGATAACCACCCAAAGATGACCACCTTCGCCCCAGTAAAATGTATCTCCGATTTGCATAGAAATCAAGACTTCAATGAGCGTATATCAGATATTTGAGAAAACGAATTTCTTCGTTCGTTTCTTCCAGTCTCCGTATTTCTTCTTCGCTCACTTCGGCTTTACGAAGAATAGTACTTGGATCAATCGGGGAAGAACTATGGCCTGGGTCGCGCCACTCTGGGCAGTTCTTGTGAAGCCACTTCGGTATGCTTCCACGAATAGCGCCGATGGTCACCCGCGATGCCTCCAATACGCGCTTTTCTCTTTTTGAGAGAAGCCCAAAATTTGGTGCTTTCCGAAGTTTCACAGTATATGGCTGCCGCCGCTGAATGAAATTGTTCCATTTGATTAAATCTTCTTCTGTTCCTTTGCCCTTGAGAAAATCGTAAATTCTGCTCAGAATTGGACCTTTCTCAAGAGAAACCAGTCGATCTCCTGTGATTGATTGTCCCCATTCGATAAGCGCAGAACGATCCGCGTAGTAGAGTTTCTTGATGAACGGAAACATATCATCAGAGCCACCATCCTGCTCAAGCAGGAATCCGGCAGCCGCAATTGCTTTGTCGATATTGAAATCAAGAAGCATAGGAAAGGAAAGGCGAAACATTCCTTGCGCCCAATAATACCATCACGAGCCGTTCCGTGTTTAGCCCCAAGCAATTAATTCTTTTACATAGTCAGCCATGTATATTAGTGCCGCTGCAAAATATTGAAAATAATGAAGTTCCCTGCATAATATTCCAGCGAAAGGAGTTAAGGGACGTTTTCGGCCTCTGCAGGCGTCTTCGGCTGACAGGCGACGCGAAGAGGACGTGCCAAGACGATGTTTGTAGGAAGACTTCTGGGATTATTGTGCGACGAACGGGGGAAATAATCTGCAAGTGACTGACGTGGTCTCCCAAGTCCCCAAATGCGAGGGACCTGGGGCACCTGGCCTCAGATGTTTTTAATTTGGCTAGCTCCCTTGCGGAGAGCAAGCTGCCTCCACTATCATCTCGCGGAGGGCGAAAGAACAATGGAGGCAGACTGGGAAAAAGAAATGGGACTCAGTTCACGATTCCCGCCGACGACATTTTATTCAATGAACCCTGTGTCGGTATCGGGAGCAAGCCAAGTTGCGTCAAAAGCGTGCAAGTCGCCTGTGCTTGTCCCTGAAACTTCCACTGGCAGTTTTGGAACTGACACGTTTCAAACAGGTAAGAACCGCCCGCATAGAACAACGTGCATTCAGTCAGCGTGCAGTTGACGAACCAGCATTCTTCAAGCTGGAACACTTTGTGGGAGAGCGTTTGATTTTCGTACTTCATCATTGACATATGGTTTCCTTTGAAAGCAGCTAGTTGTGAATGAACCCACTCGTTTTTTGGCAGGGAGAGGCCGTAAACGTGCGGAGGCTGCCCTATGCCCCATTGAGCACAAGGATTCCCTCTTGTTCTGAGGGAAACTTTTCACATGACGTGGGAGCTTTTAAGCCTTAATCTAAAGGTGTCATTGATCCCGCCGTCAGGATCAAATAATTCGGATTTTCCGAATGCCCGTCCCGGCAAGGACGGGCATTTTGCTGCTCAAAACCTCCTTAACAAGCGGTCAGGGAACTAGCTGCACCCGTTAGTTGTGCCGCAGCTCATGCAGCGATGGCACGTGCCATTGCGCACCATGATGGCCCCGCAAACCGGGCAACTGGGCGCGTCGCTCATCTCATACATCTCACGCATGGCGTCGGTAGCGTGGTAGATGCCGCGGTCCTGGAGTTGCGGCCCGTGGGAGGGGCTGGCGGCGTAGGGTGAGGCAGCCTGCGCCTCGGGAGCAATGCCGCCGCCTCCCGCCGGACCCAAACCGGAGCCGGAGAAGCTGCCCGTCTGGCTGCCCACCTGATTCAGCCGCTTGGCGACCTCCTCGGCCAACTGGGCCAGGTGGCTCTGCGCAAAGGAGTCCTGGTACGGTTCGGTCTCGGGCGAAAGGCTGGGCGAGGCGGGCAGTTGCGGCGCCTGAGGAACCAGACCCGCGAACAGCGTCAACTGCGTGCCGGAGAGAAAGCGCAGATCCAGCCAGCGGAAGATGTAGTCCATCAGGCTGGTGGCCAGGCCGATCTGCGGATTGCCGGTCCAGCCAGAGGGCTCGAAGCGGGTGTGGGCGAACTTGGTGCACAGCACCTTGAGCGGAACGCCGTGTTGCAGAGCCAGTGAGATGGAAGTGGCAAAGGCATCCATCATGCCGGAGACGGTGGAGCCCTCCTTGGCCATCTTGATGAAGATTTCGCCGGGTTGTTGGCTGGGGTACAGGCCGACGGTGATGTAGCCCTCGTGGCCGCTCAATGCGAACTTGTGGGTGATGGAGGCGCGCTCGCCGGGCAGGCGGTGGCGGACGGCGCGCGGCGGGCCGTTCTGATCCTGCGCATCAGGGTTGACGGCGTCCTGCGTGGCCGAGGGCTGCAAGACTGGCAGGGCGGCAGCTTTGGCTACTTCCTCCATGGCACGCTGGAAGACGGCAGCGGCAAGGATGACCGGCTGCACGGGAACCTCGATTTTTTCGCCGATTTTGCCCTCAAGAACCTTGAGGTCGGCTTCGGCGGCAGGTTGGCCCGCTGCCAACTGGGCCAGCACATGCGCCCCGGCGACGTCCTGTGCCGAGGGCTCGTGCCTTGCGTCCATGCTGGTGTTCAGCGGCTGGGTTCCCTTGGAGCCGTCGCGGTAGATGGCCACGGCCTTAAGTCCCTGACGCCAGCCCTCGGCGTAGGCCTCGGCGATCTCCTCGACGGTGGCCTCGTGGGGCAGATTAATCGTCTTGGAGATGGCTCCGGAGAGGAAGGGCTGCACGGCGGCCATCATCTTGATGTGTCCCATGTAATGGATGGTGCGCGTGCCCTTGATCGGCTTGAAGCTGCAATCGAAGACCGACAGGTGCTCCGGCCGGATGCCGGGCGCGCCCTCGATAGTGCCCGTGGCATCGACGTAGCTGACAATGGCGTTCACATCCTCCGCCGCATAGCCCAGCTTGAAAAGGGCTTCAGGAACGGTGGTGTTGACGATCTTGAAATTGCCGCCGCCCACCAGCTTCTTGAACTTGACCAGCGCCAGTTCCGGCTCAATGCCCATGGTGTCGCAGTCCATCATGTAGCCGATGGTGCCGGTGGGAGCCAGAACTGTGGTCTGGGAGTTCCGATAGCCGTGGCGCTCGCCGTAAACCAGGGCCATGTCCCAGCTCTCGCGGCTGGCTTCGATGAGGGCGTCAAGCTGAGGCACGGTGAAGGGTTCGCTGCTCTGGCGCGATTTGCCGATGTTGTTGACCTCGGCGCGGTGCATGCGAATCACATCCAGGAAGGGCTCGCGGTTGACGTAAAAGCCGGGGCAGGCGCCGCCCTGGTGAGCAACACCGGCGGTCAGCGGTGTAGCCGAGGGGATCGGCGGGCAATTGGCGGCCACAATGGCTGATTGCAGGTAGGCCTGGCCAGTGAGAATGGCCGTGAGCGAGGCTGCCAGGTCGCGGCCTGCGGCTGAGTCGTAGGGCAGACCGAAGGACATCAGCAGCGCGCCCAGGTTGGCGTAACCCAACCCCAGCGGGCGATAGTCGTGGGAGTTGCGGGCAATGGCCTCGGTGGGATAGCCGGAGTTGTCCACCAGGATCTCCATGGCGGTGATGACCACGGAGATGGAATGACGGTAGGCGGGAATGTCGAAGAGGCCCGACGGAGTGACGTACTTCATCAGATTGAAACTGGCCAGGTTGCAGGCCGAGTTGTCCAGGAACATGTACTCCGAGCAGGGATTAGAGGCGTTGATGCGCGCCGTGTTCTTGCTGGTGTGCCAGCGGTTGATGGTCGAGTCAAACTGTATTCCCGGATCGCCGCACTGCCACGTGGCCTCGGCGATCTTGCGCATGATCTCGCGCGCCTTGTAGGTCGCCACCGGCTCGTGGTCCTTCACCGTATACGTAGTAAAGTCGCCGTCGTTCTCGTAGGCGCGCATGAACTCATCGCTCACCCGGACGGAGTTGTTGGCGTTCTGGAAGAAGATGGACGAGTAGGCCTCCGAATCCGGCCCCGACCCATCGTAACCGGCCTTGATCAGAGCGTATGCCTTGGCCTCTTCCTTGGCCTTGCACTCAATGAAATCAATAATATCCGGATGGTCAACGTTTAAAATCACCATCTTGGCGGCACGCCGGGTCTTGCCTCCCGACTTGATGACCCCGGCAAAGGCGTCAAAGCCGCGCATGAAGCTCAAGGGGCCTGAGGCCTGGCCGCCGCCCGACAACTGCTCCCTCGATCCGCGCAGCGGCGACAGGTTGGTTCCCGTGCCCGAGCCCCACTTGAACAGCATTCCCTCGGTCTTGGCCAGGGTCAGAATCGAGTCCAGCGAATCGTCCACGGAGTTGATAAAGCAGGCCGAGCACTGGGGATTGCGGTAGCCGGAGGAGGAGTACTTGACGCCGCCGGTGGAGGGGTCCCAGTGCCAGTTTTGCCCGTCCGCCTCCGGCTCCAGCCGGTCGCAGCCCACATTGAACCACACCGGCGAGTTGAAGGCCACCTTCTGGGTCAGCAGCATGTAGGCCAGCTCGTCGTGGAAGATGGCCGCATCCCTGGTGGTGGCAAAGTAGCCGCCTGCCAAGCCCCAGTCGCGGATGGTCTCCACCACGCGGGCCACAAGCTGGCGAATTCCAGTCTCCCGCTCCGGCGTCCCCAGATGCCCGTGAAGATACTTCGAAGCCACGATATTGGTTGCCGTGACCGACCAGTCGGACGGCGCCTCAACGTTCTTCTGCTCAAAGATGCAGTTGCCATTCCTGTCCGCAATCGAGGCGGTGCGCTGCTCCCACTGAATCTCGTCATAGGGAGAGACGCCCTCGGTGGTGAAGCGGCGGGTGAAGGTCAGGCCACTCTGGGCCTGGGGAGTCTGCTGGGCAGCGGAAGACTGGAACTGGACCTCATTCATAGAACCCTCTCGATAGGCAAATACTGATGAAACTTCGGCCCCTCCCCAGCTCAAAGCTGCCAGGAGAGAGTCAGGGTATATCTCGGTCAAAGAACGGGAAACGGGGATTGAAAAGTACCGCGAATTCTCTGTTCTTAACAGCCTCTTGGTGGAATATCACACCGGAGATCGTTAAACGCCGTTTAGGGCCGCAGATGAAAAAGTACCTCTGTTGGTGGTGTATGTCAACATAAAACCACAACATCTTGTATTTTGTTTACGTTCCCGGCATCAACTTCCTAAACAAAGGCATTTGCCTGTGGAAAGCTCCAAAGACCCTTGCGGGGCGCGGGTTTCCGCCTGCCAAATCTGCCCCAAATCCGGTGCAGCCCCGGAATTACCGGCGGCGACACCTTCTAGACCCCAAGCCTAGTCCTCGCCGGTGCTGGGGACAAGGCGCAGAAATGGTGCAGTTTGGGGGGCAGATCTGTGGAGAAGTGGAGATATGGGATGGATCAGGTCATGGATCTGCTCGACCACATGAGCTATTGGCGCCACGAATGGAAGCGCAATGCGGAGACCCGGGCCTGCGGTCGCGCGTCAGAGCGGCTGGATTCACCTTCATGTGTACATCCGACCTGCATAGGGCCGTTAGAGCCAAAGCCGCGATGCGGCCTGGTATTCGATGCTCGACTGCGAGTAGCCCGCGCAAAAGAGGGCGTTTAAGGCGTAGCTTTAGTCGGGGATTTTGATGCGGAGGGGCGGCAGAGGGCAGCACTGCGCAACCCCTCCCTTTGATGATTGATCACATGAATGTCATCCCAAATCTACTTTCCGGCATTGCCCGTTGTTGTACTCTTCGCGGGCGTGGTGTTATTGGTGTTCGACGTCTGAGAACTGCCCTGCTGGGAACCAAGCTTGAAAGTGACAGCAAACCCAGGTCCCCATTCATACCCACTCGTTGTGGGCAGCGTTGAAGGAAGTGTCGCGGTCTGGCCGCCGAGAACCAAGCCGCCGCCAAGGTGTGTCACCTGTCCAGCATAGCCTCCGACCGTCAGAAATAAATAGCGATGCGCGATCGCCCAAGAAGGCCCCAGTAGGTATTCGAGCGACGTGCCGGTTGAGGCACTGCTCTTTACTGTTGCCCCGAAACTGATATATGGAGTCAAGTCGCGCGCCTTCTTCGATTCCTGTTCGCCGAGCCGATAACTCACGACCATCATTGGCAGAATCCGCCAGTTGGACGCACTGTCATCCACGATGCAACCGGTATAAGTCACGGACGGAGTTGAAGCCGGGCAACTGGGACTTGAACCAGCCGCCGCAGTCCCATAGCTGTGCTGCGCAAGCGGGGAGAATACCATCCCAGCTGACTCATAGACACGCGGCCCGTAGCCAAACTGAAGCTTCCTATATGTGTAGGTTTGACTGGCGGGTGTCTGCTGCTTGGCGGGGTCGGTGGTAGTTTGCTGGCCGGTTGTATTCGTCGTCTTGGGTGAGGCGCCGGTCTTGGCCGCTGGGGCCGCGGGCTGTGCATTTTTATCTGCTACTGCTCCAGACTCCCCGATGGTAACTGGAACAAGCAAAAGCGACTGATTGGTGCAGGTCAGCGTTACAGTGTCCGTCGACTGGGAGTTATCGGCTACGTCGTAAACATTTTCACTCGTGGCATCAGCCTGCTGGAGTTTGGTTTGCGCGTCGGTGATGGCGGAAGCCAGAGAAGTTGACATTTCGGCTATCTTGGTAATCTGAGCCGTCCAGGTCGTGGCAAAGGACGACTTCGGGTCCTGATAGATGTTGGCCAGTTGCGCCGAATCATCTTTGATCTTACTGGTGACATCCTGGTCCTTATCACATTCGCTACTCGGCTTTAGATGGCCGGCTTCTGTCTTGGCTTCTGCTGCAAGTTCCGTCGCCACAGTTGTGAAATCCTTGCCGTATTCATCGCTGAGAACCTTCTTCAGGGAATCAACTTTTAAGGAGTCTTTAGCAAACTGACTCTGTGTCGGGTCGTTGGCCAATTGAGCGAATGCTGAATCAGACATAGTCTTGGTAAAAACCGGCAAGGCAGGTGATATTTGTTTGAGCGTCTTCGATTCGTCAAGAAGGACCCGCCAGCCCGATGTTGCGTTATTCGCGTTCAAAACAAAACTGTTGTATGCATCAATTTTCGTTTGGGAATCCTTCACAGCCTGAGTCACAACTGTCGAAAAAATGTTCGCGGCACTGATCAAGTCCACCGCGTTCTGACGAGTAACGTTGTAATCGTCCATGCACTGCTGAGGCGTTTTCGACGGAGTAACGCCAACCAATCCGGCTATACCCTCAGGGAGTTTTGCATTAGATTTTATTTTATTAGACATTGTGGTTATTTGGGGTGTCGATGCCGGAGTGGTTGGCTTGCCCGGCGCGGCCGGACTTGGAGTTTTATTACCAGACGGAACAGCACCCAAGCTAGACAGAAAACTTGAAAGATCCGGCTCCGGCGTTGAAACATCCGCAAAGGACGGCTTACAGGACTTGAGGAGCGGATTATAGTGAATCAAAACAAACTTCAATGTTTGCCCATTCGGGAAAGCTGACGGCACGCCGCAAGGTCCATTATCCTTGCCATTGCATTTGGCATGTTTCGCCGTAGTTTTATTTCCTGGGCAGTAGTTAATGTCTCCAGGGTTCGTCATATCAACGAAGACGGCTGGTTCCTGCGTAAAATTTTTGACATCATCGCAGGAAGTGGAATTCTGGCTAGTGGACTGTGCGCTGGCGATGCTGGTTGTGGTGAGAACGAGAAACGCAGCTGTGAGCAGGATAGACACAGTGAAAAATCTCAACTTCATAAACATCCTCCATTGGTCTTCTAAGTGAGGGTGGGGGGAGTGCGAGAACCCTGGATGAACAGGGGAAGACAGCCTCAGGATCTTCGCCAATTTGGGGAAAGTGGCCCTCCCGGTAACCCGGGAATGACAAAATAGTAACCTTAAGTAAGCAGTGCGTAAAGCAGAAAAATGTGATTTATTGACAAAAATATTTACGTTTCACGGGAAATAAAAGTTACCCATGGCAGTCCATATTTCCAGAATTCCAGCCAGTTGGTATTCTTCGGTCCCGTCCATCTCCGCAGAAGCGGGGACGGACGGGACACAAAGTTACGCTGGCGCTACAGGAACAATGGCGTCATGACACAGGTGACCGTGCAGAGCAGCTTGATGAGCGGGCGCCACCCAATAGCGCAAAAAAACGCCGCCCATTTCCGGGCGGCGTTTTCTTAGATTTACAAGACAGGAATCAGTTGCTTTCCCTGGTCTCAATCCTCATGCCATAGAAGGATCTGCGCACGAAGAACATCGACACCAGGAAGAACGCAACTGCCAGCGAGCCGGCCAGCACCGGGTTCTTTGTGGTGAGCGTCACGGCAAGCTCGACAGCCAGCAATCCGAACAAGGTGGTGAACTTGATAATCGGGTTCATGGCCACCGACGAGGTATCTTTGAACGGATCGCCGACGGTGTCTCCGATTACGCACGCGTCGTGCAGAGGCGTCCCTTTCTGTTTCAGGTTGACCTCTACGACCTTCTTCGCATTGTCCCAAGCGGCTCCGGCATTGGCCATAAAGATCGCCTGGTACAGGCCGAAGATGGCAATCGAGAACAGATAGCCGATAAACAAGAACGGCTCCATGAACGCGAAGGCCAGCGTGGCGAAGAAGACGGCGAGGAAGATGTTGAACATTCCCTTCTGCGCGTACTTGGTGCAGATTTCCACCACCTTCTTGCTGTCCGTGACCGAGGCCTTCTCCGCGCCTTCCAGATGGATGTTCCGCTTGATGAACTCCACCGCGCGGTAAGCGCCGGTGGTGACCGCCTGCGTGGAAGCGCCCGTGAACCAGTAGATCACTGCTCCGCCGCAGATCAACCCCAGCATGAAGGGCGCGTGCAGCAGGGAAAGGTTCTCTACGTGAACGGTCAGTCCGTGGGTCAGGGCCATGATGATGGAGAAGGTCATGGTGGTTGCGCCCACCACGGCGGTGCCGATCAGCACCGGCTTGGCCGTAGCCTTGAAGGTATTGCCGGCTCCGTCGTTTGCTTCCAGCAGGTATTTTGCGCGTTCGAACCTCACGTCGAAGTTGAAGTCCTTTTTCAACTCGGCGTTGATGCCGGGAATATTTTCGATCAGCGACAACTCGTAAACGGACTGAGCATTGTCGGTTACCGGCCCGTAGGAATCCACGGCAATGGTGACCGGACCCATGCCCAGGAAGCCGAAGGCGACCAGGCCAAAGGCGAAGACGGCGGGAGCGAGCATCATGGTATCCATGGATCCGCCCATCGTGCTGAAAAAATAGCCCAGTGTCATGAGCGCTACCATGCTCAATCCCAGCCAGTAGGCCGACATATTGCCAGCCACGAATCCGGAAAGAATTCCCAGGGAGGCTCCGCCTTCCTTGGCCGATGTAACGACTTCCTGCACGTGGGCCGAGTTGGTCGAGGTGAAGACCTTTACCAGCTCGGGGATCAGCGCGCCCGCCAGGGTTCCACAGGAGATGATCGAAGCCAGCTTCCACCACAGCGTACTGTCACCGGCGAGGTTGGGGATCATCAGATAGGAGACGACGTAGGTCAGGGCGATGGAAACGATGGACGTGATCCAGACCAGCGAGGTCAGAGGCGTCTCAAAGTCCATTTCGTCGGAGTTGGCGTATTTCGCTTTAGCGATTGCGCCATTGAGGAAGTACGCAGCCGAGCTGGAAACCAGCATGGCCACGCGCATGACGAAGATCCACACCAGCAGAGTCGCTTGCGTCGCGGGACTCTTGACTGCCAGCAAAATGAAGGTGATCAGGGCCACGCCGGTGACGCCGTAAGTCTCGAAGCCGTCGGCGCTGGGGCCGACCGAGTCGCCCGCGTTGTCGCCCGTACAGTCAGCGATTACACCCGGGTTGCGCGCATCGTCTTCCTTGATCTTGAATACGATCTTCATGAGGTCGGAGCCGATGTCGGCGATCTTGGTGAAGATGCCGCCGGCAATACGCAGGGCCGCTGCGCCCAGGCTTTCGCCAATCGCGAAGCCAATGAAGCAGGGGCCCGCATAATCGGCCGGGATGAACAAGAGGATGCAAAGCATGATGAGCAGCTCGACCGAGATCAGCGCCATGCCGATGCTCATGCCGGCCTTCAGCGGTATCGCAAAACACGGATACGGTTTGCCGCGCAATCCTGCGAATGCCGTCCGTGAGTTGGCAAAGGTGTTGACGCGAATTCCAAACCACGCCACCCCGTAGCTGCCCAGGATGCCGACGATCGAAAAGAACAAAATGATCGGCAGCGTAACCCAGATCGGCTTATTCGGCACCGGCGCCAGCCAGCCGAAGTAAAGCGAAATAACCACCGCGATGAAAGCCCAGAGCAGAAGAATGAACTTGCCCTGCGTCACCAGGTAGGTTTTGCAGGTCTCATAGATCAATTCGGAAATTTCGCGCATCGAGCGATGAACCGGCAGATTCTTCAGCTGCGTATAAATCGCCAGGCCGAACAACAGGCCGGCGGCGCAGAACAGCAATCCCCACATTAAAAGAGCATGTCCGGTCATGCCGAAAAAATGCACGGTCGATAAATCCGGCAGCACCAGGTTGGCTTCACCCCCGCCCTCCGCCTTCGCGTTGGAAAATGCGGGAAGCAGCAGGCCCAGAATGGCCGCAGTTTTGTACTGGCGCTTCAAGAAGGCCACGGCGCCATCTATCATCTGGCGCGCAATGAAGAAGGCCACAACGAGCGATAACACGCTCACAACCAGAAAAAAGCACACCGACATCTGTACAGGGTCCACATATCCTCCCAAGCGAAAATTTTGATGGTTTACCACGAGCAATTCCGGAAAACATGACCGTATTTCCCGGAAAAAGGGTCATTTGAAGGCTATCATCCGCTATCGGCGCTGTCGAGTGTTGGCAGTCACAGTCTTCCACAGTGGCTTCCGGAAACGAAAACCACGGTTCAAAACGGAAGCGGGGGCTTTGGGCAACCAGTGTGTGGATGTGAAACCTCGTCACAGGGAAACGGGTGTACTATCCGGCACTTCACAACCTTTCCCTCCTCAGTTCAACACGTTGAGAGTAAGATAAATTCTAAGGGGGGAGCCATGGCAGCCGCGACATCCTTTGTCACTGTGGAAGAGTACCTGCGCAGCTCCTTCGAGCCGGACGCCGAATACGTCGATGGCGAGATCGAGGAGCGCGCCATGGGAGAATACGATCATTCTGCTTGGCAACGAGCGATCGTTGTCTGGTTTCAGCAGCAGGCAAAGGCCGGCCAGATTCGCGTCTGCCCGGAGCTGCGGGTGCAGGTTGCGCCCACCTGCTTTCTCGTCCCCGATGTGACGCTTCTGGACCGCAACCAGCCCATCGAACAGATCGTCACCCATCCCCCGGTCGCCGTCATCGAAATTCTCTCTCCCGCCGATACGCTCAAGCGCATGATGGCCAAGTGCGGAAGATATGAAGCGATGGGCATCCGGACCATCCTGGTTATTGATCCGGACGGGCCGAAGTACCGCTATGTAGACGGACGGCTCGCGCCGCTGGAAGCGCGCGCATTCGATATTCCCGGCAGCAAGAGCCGCTTCGACCTGGATGAGATCGAGAAGCTGCTGGACTAGAGCATACTCGCCTTACTCGGCGTGAAACACCACGTCGAAAAGCAGCAAACTGACGGTAGTGAAGATGATGTCGTAGCCGGCGAGCATCTTGATCCACAGCGTGGGATCGCTTTCGCCGGTGAGGATGGCCGTGGTGGCCTGCACCATGGCCAGCAGCGCCGGAATGAAGATGGGAAACAGAATCAGCGAGAGAAGCAGCTCGCGGTTGCGGCTGCGGATGGCCAGCGCGGCAAAAAAGACGCCGTTGCCCACCAGCGCCCAGGTGCCCAGCGGCAGCACCAGCGCCAGCAGCCACGCCTGGCCGGCGATGTGCAGGTTATAAAAGATAAAAAAGACCGGCGCCAGCAACACCTGGACGATGGTGACAAAGAGAAAATTCGCAATCACCTTGGCCAGGTAGAGTTCCGCGCCCGGAGCCGGCGTCATGCGTTGCGCGTCCAGAACCTGGTGGCGGATTTCGCGCGCCCAGGCCTGGTTCAGCGCGCTCACCGAGGCGAACATGGTGGCCACGCATAGAACGCCGCCGGCGATCTGCTGGGAAAAGGCCCCGCGCGGGTCGAAGGCAATCGAGAACAAGACCACCACCAGCCCGGAGAAAAACAGCATGGAGACGATGGCGTCCAGCGAGCGCCACTCTATGCGCAGATCCTTGACGAGGTGAGTCCAGAGGGCGCGGGTCATCCTGCGTGTCCCTCCGGAGTGACTGATTTGGTCAGGTCGGCGGTCTGGGCCTCTGTGGCGCGGAAATAGTCGGCGGGCGAAAGAATGATCTGCGTTCCGCGTGTTCCGGCCGAGACGCTGATCTTGTCGAAGAGAATCGCTGTCTCATCGACGAAGACAGGAAAGGGCTTTTTCGCGCCAAAGACAGTGACCCCGCCACGTACATAGCCGGTGAGCGGCTGCACGTCTTTGACCGGGACCATCTCGGCCTTTCGCAAATTGGCCGCGCGGGCCAGCTTCTTGAAGTCCAGTTCGGCGTTTCCGGGGATGACGGCGAAGACGTACGAATTGGGCCCGCCTGTCGTCAGCAGCGTCTTGAAGACCTGCTCCGGCGGCATCCCAATCTTTTTGGCGACAGTAAGGGCCGACAAATCGTCGGGATCGACCTCGTACTCCTGAAGTTCGAAGCCGATGCCGAGAGATTCGAGCAGGCGTGCGCCGTTGGTCTTCATCGCGTTGGCCTCCCCGGCTCCAGAGAAGCCACGCGGCCGGCGTGCAGCGTCAGCACCCAGTCGGCAATCGGCGCGGCCAGCTCGCGCTGGTGTGTTGTCAAAACAATTGTCCGGTTGCCCTGGCGGAATCCGGCCAGCAGTTCGACCATCTGGTGTGCGCTCTCCACGTCCATATTGGAGAAAGGCTCGTCGAGCAGGAGTAATTCCGGAACCGAGAGCAGCACGCGGGCCAGCGAGGTGCGCTGCCTCATCCCCTGCGAATACTGGCCAACGATGCGATTCAGTTCCGGGTCCAGGCCCACCTGGCGCAAGGCCTCGGCGGGGGCGAGACAGGCGCGGTCGGGATAGAGGCTGGCAAAGTAGCGCAGATTTTCCTGCGCGGTCAGCTCGTCGTAGAGCATGGGTGCGTGGCTCATGTAGCCGATGCGCTCGCGGGCCTCATGTGGTTCGTGTTTGCCGAAGACTGTGACTTTGCCGAAGCTGGGCCTGAGCAGGCCGGCCAGAATCCGCAGCAACGTAGACTTGCCCGCGCCGTTTTCGCCCAGCAGGACGTAGCAGCGGCCTGGCTCCAGCTCCACCGAGACCTGGCGCAGCGCGGCGAAGGAGCCGAAGAGCTTGGAGACGGCCTCCAATCTGGCAGAGACGGGGCGTACGCAAACAGTCGAACTGGCGGTCTCGGATGCGGGAGCAGTCATTGCGATGAGTTGGAAGTTGTTGAAGTCGCTGTGGCCGGATGTACGGCGTCAGGCTGCGCGGGTGCGGCGCCGGGTTGGGCTGTGCCCGGCTGGGCCGGTGCGTACTTGCTGGCGCACTTGGCCTGCAGCACCGTTGCGTGAAAGACGCCGTCGCGGCCGTAGGTTCCTTCCGCCAGTGCCTGGGCGTCGTCCTTGAATGTGTCCGGCGGCGGCTCAGAGCCCTTGTAGTTGACCGTGAGCACGCGCCCCGTAGCGGCCTTGGGCGTATGGCTCTCAAACTCATTCAAAACAAAGGTTACGTGAGTGCCGTTTTGCTCGATAGAGCCGGGCACAACGAAGCCCTCCACGCGCAACTGGCTGTGGTAGGCCTTGTCGCCCATTGCGCCCAGCTCGGGGATGGTGACGTAGTAGCTCTTGCTGGCGCCGATGCCGGACAACGCCAGCCAGACAATGGTGCCCACGACAATGGCCACCGCGATTCCGATGCGTAGTGTGTTAGGGGAAATTTTCATCGTCACCCCTAACGATACGAGCCGGAGAGGGTGAGGGTCAACCGCCGGAAGAAGCGAGACCTGCTTACCGTGCCCCCTCCAGCGTCTGCGCCGCCCGCGTCAACGCCTGCGTCAGCACCGTCAACTGCTGCGCCGCCCGCTGCTGATTTTTGTTGTCAATGGCCTCGTTGACGCCGGGAATCACCACCGCCGCGTAGCCGGTATACTCGCCGGGAGCGAAGATGGTGTGCCGGAACCAGGGACGGTTGGGCAATCCGGCCTCGGAGGTGAGATCGGTCTCGGCCTGGCGGAGGGCCAGATTGAGTTTTGCAAGATCGCCGGAGGCTGCGGCTTGCAATCCGTGAACTCGCTCCGCCGCGGCGGAGAAGCGCGTGGCGGCAGCCTGTGCCGGGCCAAAGTCCAGCGAGAGCCCCTTGTCCACGGCCCTCCGCCCCAGCGACGAAGACCTGTCGCCGGGGACCCCGGCCCTGCGTTTGGCCGCATCAATATAAGAACTGATCTCGCGCGCGTAGGCCACGTAGTCGTAGGGCAGCACATCGGCGTCGGCCATGCGCAGGGCCTCCAACCCGAAGACGCGGGCCATCTCCTGCAAATACTCAAACTTTGGGTCGGCGTTCTGGGTGTACCAGGCGTAATTGTCGAAGGCTGAATGATAAACGCCGTAAGGTCCGCCGGAGCTGATGTCGGTGGAGGGCACGCCAACGTGTTGGAAAAAGGCCGTAAAGTCGGAGCCGGAGCCGAGGTCGCCTACATGCACGTCCTCGCCGGGCACCGGCGGGGCGTTGGAGTGGCGGCGTTCATTTCCGCCCGCGGAATTAATTCTCCATTGCTGATAGACCGTCCCGCCCAGCGGGCTGGGAACCGAGCGCGTCAGCTCGCGCAGAAATTCCTTGAGCGAGGGAACCGCTGCGGCGGAGAAATCCGGTCCGGCTACGCCCACGTCGGTGTTGAAGTAGGCCACGGCGTGTTCCAGCGCCTTGGCGTTCTGCTCCACCCACTCCGTCGAGCCCACCAGGCCCTCCTCCTCGGCATCCCAACTGCAAAAGACAATCGTCCGTTTTGGCTGCCAGCCCTGCTTGAGCAGCGAGCCAATTCCGTGAACCGATTCGAGCATGGCCGCGGTGCCGCTGGAGGGATCAACGGCTCCGTAGACCCACGCGTCGCGATGATTGCCGATGACCACCCAATCGTCGGGTAACTCGGAACCTTTGATCTTGCCGATCACGTCCCAGATGATGCGCCTCTGATAATCCTGCACGGAGACCAGGTGGACCTTGACGCTGCCCTGTCCCTCTGCCAATCCCAGGTGATAGCGGAAGCCCAGCCCGCCCTGCCAGCCCTGCGGCACGCCGGGGCCTTGCAAGGCCTGCAGGATGGGCGCGGCGTCGTGGTAGCTGATGGGGATGGATATGATGCGGGGCTGGCTGCCGTAAGGCGAGACGCGGGCCGAATCCGGCAGGTCGAGCGTCGAGGCCACGCCAGGAGTCTCCGGGTCGCCGGGATACTCGAACATGTATTGCACTGAGCCGCGCTGCACGCCCGTATCCGGCCGCCACGGCCCCTGGGGCCATACGTCGCCCTTCGTAAATCCGTCGTCCTGCGGGTCGGAGTAAATCAGCACGCCGGCTGCGCCGCGCTGCTCGGCGATGTATACCTTCACGCCGCGGAAGTTGCCGCCGTAGCGCGCCAGCACAATCTTGCCCTTCAGGTCGATGTGCCGGGCCGCCAGCTGGTCAAAGTCCTCCAATCGGCCGTAGTTGGCGTAGACCACCTCGGCGGTTACGTCGCCCGAGCCGGAGGAGCCGTTGAAGGGCATCACCACCCGCGGATCGTCCTGGAAAGGATCGCCCTCGACGTGCTCCCGCGTTGGCCCGCTCATCAGCAGCTTCCCGCTGGCATCATATGCTTCCACGCGCACCTCTTTGGGCTGATTCAACAGCACGCGGAAAGGAACAATCTCCGTCTCCAGCCCTGCCGCGCGAAACTTCCGCGCCACGTATTCGGCGGTCTTGTGATCCTCGGGGGTCGCGGCCAGATGCGGCTTGGCGGTCAGCGTCTTCAGGTGCTGGCCAGCCAGCCTGGCGTCGGGAACGGCCAGGAATTTCTCCTCCAGCTTTGCCTGCGCGGTAAAGTCCGAATAGCCAAAGACAGTCGGCGCAGCCGGCGTGACAGCGGATTGGCCTAGAAGCGGCCGGGAAATGAAAGCGTATAAAGCCAGAGCCAGAAAGAGCATTGAGGCGAGTTTCTTGCGCAACATCATGGGCGGAACCTCTTTCATAGTGTAAGGATAAGGGCTTCAGATTGAAGGGTAAGACGATCCATCGCGGAAGGGCAGGGAACTGCCAGGTTATTTCTTCGCCCGCTTGTAAAACGGCGCCGGAACCTGCTTTGCCCGCACGCGGTTGGCGCGAACCTGGACCAGCACATCCTGGCCCCCGGAAGCCACTCCCACCGGCAGCAGCGCAAAAGCAATGTTGGTCTTCAAAAACGGCGCGGGCGAGCCGGATGTTACAGCGCCGATCTCATTTCCATCCAGAGACAACACCGGGTACCCGTCGCGGGCAATGCCGCGCTCCACCATCTCCAGAGCCACCAGCTTGCGCTTCGGCCCGCCCGCGGCCTGCACCGCCAGCAACGCCTCGCGCCCGACGAACTCGCCTTTGTCCAGCTTGAGCCAGCGCTCCAGCCCGCCCTCAAACACATTCACACTGTCGGTGATCTCGTGCCCGTAGAGCGGCATGCCCGCCTCCAGCCGCAGGGTGTTGCGCGCGCCCAGCCCGCAGGGGCGAATCCCGAACGCCTTGCCCGCCTCCAGCAGCGCGGACCAAACTTTTTCTGTGGTGGCCACGTCGCTGGGCAGGTAAAGCTCAAATCCGTCCTCGCCGGTGTAGCCCGAGCGCGCGATCAGCACCTTCGCCACACCCGCCACTTCGCCCCACGTGAACCAATAGTTTTTAATCGCCGCCAGATCGACCTTCGTCAGCTTCTGCATCGTCTCCAATCCACGCGGCCCCTGCACGGCCAGTTGCGAAGTGCTGGCCGAGTCGTCCGTGATGCACACCGTGGGCATCACGCCCACTTGTTGACGAATCCAGGAAAAATCTTTGTCCTTGTTGCTCGCGTTCACCACCAGCAGATAGTCGTTCCCGCTCGCCCGGTGGACCAGTATGTCGTCCACAAAGCAGCCCTCCGGCGTCAGCAGCGCGGAGTACTGCGCCTGCCCGTCCTTCAGCCGCGCAGCATCGTTCATGGTCACATGTTGTACGGCGGCCAGCGCGCCCGTGCCGCGAAACCAGATCTCGCCCATGTGGCTCACGTCGAACAATCCCACGCCGGTGCGCACCGCCAGGTGCTCGGCAATCAATCCGCCGCCGTCGCCCGGGTACTCCACCGGCATATCCCATCCGCCAAAATCCACCATCCTGGCCTTCAACGCGCGATGCGCTGCGTTCAAGGCGGTCTTCTTCAGAGTGGCGGCGGGCATGGTCGATTCGGTCATAACCATCCTTTTCTCGGTGCAAACGCACCCTGCCTACGATAGTGATGCACCGGCCCCGGGGTCAAACCCCTGCGTCCCGGCCTTGGATCAGATATGTATACGAAAATGAAGCTCCTGGCTCATCGTTTCCGTGCCCGCCAGAAAGAGCTCGCGCCCAAATAGAAAAAAACCACCATAATGCCGGCGGCGGCCAGAAAGTTTTTATCATAGGGGCCGTTGAGGTGACTCGGCTTGTGGCGCCATAGGGGCAGGGAGGCGGCCACCACAAATAGAAAGAAGAAAGCCCCCGTCATCTCCAGCCACAAAATGCCGCCCACCCGGCGAAAGGGACGCAGGAATCCGCCCACGCCGCGCGCCACGCCCTTCGCCGTCCGTCCGGCCGCTTGCCCCTTCGCACGCACATCGGCCTGGCTCGCCGCCTGCGCGCGTGCAGCAACTTGTCCATTTTGTCCAGCTTGTTCAATTTGTTGAGCTTGTTGAGCTTGCCCGGCAACAGCCGTGCCCGTCACCGGCGCTCCAACCGTCTGCGTCCCGCCAGCCAGCTTCTGGCCGGCCATTCGCCCGGCTACCCGCAGCCCAATCCCCAGCACGCGCCCTATTTTCTCTGCTCTCATTCCGCTATGATGGTATCAGCGGAGGAGGTCTCTCCGCTTTTTGGCCTGCTTTCGCACATGCCCACTTGCTCGCGGGCGAAAACGGAAGTAAGGTAGATGAATCCCAGGCCGCTGCCCCCGCATCCCCCGCGCCGGCCGCCGCCACTGGAGGCAGCTGTGACAACACGTCTGCGCGAACTCATTCAGCAATTGGGCGAGGCCATCCACGAGGCGGTCATCGAAAACGAGCAGATCGCCGGCGTCGTCCAGGACATCCGCCAGCACGGCTTCGACGTGCTGCTCATGCTCGAAGCCTCCATCGCTCTCAACGACCTCTCCGCCAAAGAGGACTCTCACGTCGAAGTCCCCGCCGGCCGCAATGCCGAGCAGCCCTTCACCCAGAACGATCTCAGCTTCCTCCGCTCCCTGCGCATCTCCGTCGACGGCAAAAACGTCACTGGCGAGAAGCAGGACGAAGCCGAGCCCGGCGCACGCTAGCCCGATCTCTTAATTCAATATGGATGCCCCAGGGTCGGGGTCCCCACGGACTCGGGGTCCCCGGCATGCGATTTTTGCTCGCTGGGGTGAAGGGACAGGTCTTCGTCCGTGGGGTGGAGATCCCTCGCATTTGGGGACCGGGGATATTTATAGGTTGTCATCCTGAGCGAACCGAGGTTCCGGCACATGATCTTTGTGCGTTGGAGTAGCCATTCCCTATTCCCTATTCCCTATTCCCTAGTCCCTGCCGGGGTCCCCGGCGAGTGATTTTTGCTCGCTGGGGTGGCTAGTCCCTAGTCCCTGCTCTCATCCTCTCCCGCATCGGCTCGTTATCGGCATACACCCGCCACTCCGCCACTAACCCGCCCTCCACCACGGCGCGCCACGCCGCCGGCGTCTCCCACCGGTTCTCCGCCTTCAACGTCCCATCCGTGGTATACGTGCCCCGCGCCTTCCCCAGCATCACCACGACGGGTCCATCACAAAATATCTCTTCCACAACAATCGAATAATCCGGAACCATCCTGAAGTATCCAACCCACCCCGCCCGCATCGTCTCCCGGCCTTCGGTTACACCCCCCAGCGAATCCACAAACCGGTGCCCCGGAGTCATCAGCCCGGTGAGCCCCTCCACATCCTGCCGGTTAATCGCCTCTGCAAACGCCCGCGCCACAACTTCCGCCAAATCGCTCATGCCGGTATTGTAGCTACTGCCTGTTGATCAGAGATACGCTCGGTAGAATGAATCTGCTTGCAATATTGGCCATACCCCATTATTCTGTCATGCTAATGATCCAAGAAGGGTAGGACTCAGATTATGTGGATAAACGGCGATGCTTTAAAGAGGCGTATACGATATATCCCACTATTTGGACCAATGGTCGATTGCCGCGCGCGCGATTATTGGGAAACTTCAGGGCAGACGTTTGTGATCCTGCTGATTTCCACGGCCCCCTTATGGCTGGGTGGTCTTGTAGTTTTCGGCGTGAACTTTCAAACCAATATCACGATTCAAGCTGCGTTCACCAGCACGATAGAGCATGGGGAACTCTTCATGTATTGCACGGCCCTTCTCGCGCCGCTCTTTTGGGTTGCGCTGGTGGATATACCAGGAGGCCGTCCTTTTCCCACTAAAATCTCTCACATGGTATCGATGGCTGTCGTTGACACCATCGCCTCTGTCTTCTTCGGTCTTACCGTTGCCGGCAAGCAACTAAGGCAGCCTTTCGCGTTCTGGCTATCTGTATCTGTGTTCCTTGCGTCGTTGACTCTTCTATTTCTTGGGACCGTCTACCACTCTAGGCGCCAACCCGACCCGGCTGAGGCGTTTAAGCAGGAAGAAGACGATTTTTCAGAAGCGGTTAGGGAGCGTGAGCGATGAGAATGCCCTTAGAAGATGAACGTTCATTTTCAATTCCGGTGCTTAAGGTCAAACAGCCTATCGGGGAATTCTTCATTGGCGTCATGGACGCAGAACGGCTTTGCGAAATTACAGATTTCGACGTGAGGCGTTTGATAAGAGAACGCGATTTTGAGAGGTACCTTGGTATCCAGCGGCCGTTGGATGCCAAACGTGTCAAAGAAATCAAGCAGTACGTTACCACATTAGATGCGTGCTTCCCGACCAGCGTCATTCTTTCGGTCCGTGCTGATTGTGCGAATTATGACGAGAATAGTGGCAAACTTACATTTTCAAACTTTATGGATCCAGAGGATCCTGAGAGATCGGTACTTTACCGCCAAATCGCAAGAGTAATCGACGGACAACATCGCATTGAAGGTCTCAAGGATTCCAAAGATGCGGTATTCCAAATAAATATTTCAGTTTTTGTAGACATCGATGTTTCGCTTGAAGGTTACATCTTCTCAACCGTAAACCTCGCACAGACAAAGGTAAATCGAAGCCTCGCATTTGACCTCTTCGAACTCGCAAAATCGAGAAGTCCGCAGAAACTATGCCACAATACGGCTGTGGCACTTGATCGAGATGAAAAAAGTGCATTTTATAAGAGTATAAAGAGATTGGGAGTTGCAACTGATGGGCGTTTTTACGAAACCATTACTCAAGCGACATTTGTCGAATCGCTGATGCGATATGTATCGCGTGACCCGATGAAGGATAGGGATATTTATCTGCGCGGAGGAACTCCTACGAAGGCGAGCGTTGAAGAATCCAAAACGTTGATATTCAGGAATATGTTTATTGATAACAGAGATCTAGAAATAGTGGATGTGCTATGGAATTATTTCGAGGCCGTTCGAACCCGCTGGCAGACTGCGTGGGGTTCTCGCGCACGGGGGGACATGCTAAATAAGACTAACGGATTCCGTGCCCTCATGCGGTTCTTGAGACCCGCATATCTCTCGATCGTCAAAAATGTCGGGGAAGTTCCAAATAAGGCGCAGTTTGACGCAATCTTTGGACAGATGCGTTTGGAGGATGTGAATTTTAAAATTGAGAATTATCCGGCCGGAACTAGCGGCGAGGCGGCCCTCTATAAAGCATTTATAACCTCGTCGGGATTGGTAGACCGATCGAAATAATATGCGCAACACCCAGGATTAGGGAGGGGAAAACTGGATGGCATTAAGAATTTCAGCAGAAAACGAGGCCACAAAGGGATCAAATGTACCTTTGTTAAAATGGCCTGGAGGGAAACGGGCATTAATCAATTCTATCTCCCCTATCATTCCGAAACAATTTGGCAAATATTATGAACCGTTCATCGGTGGAGGTGCGGTTTTTTTCGCGCTTAGCCCAGGATCGGCCACTCTATCCGATGTGAATAGTGATTTAATTGAAACATACGTAGAAGTGCGCGATAGACCGCTCGAATTGATTCGTATCCTCCGGAAAATGCGTAATTCTGAGCGAGATTATTATAAGGTTAGAGCTGAGCAGCCTGATAACAAGACAGAACGGGCAGCACGGTTCATTTACCTTTGTACGCTCGCATTCAATGGAATACACCGTTACAACTTAAAAGGGGAGTTCAACGTCCCATACGGATTCAAGAGCCACCTTGCCGTGTGTGATGAGGAAAAGATTCTTGCGTGCAGCGCGAGATTGAAGGTGGCGAATCTCGTGGACGCGGATTTTGAGATAATAGTAAGGAAAGCGAGAAAAGGAGACCTCATCTACCTAGACCCGCCTTATACGGTTGCGCATAACAACAATGGATTCATTAAATATAACGCGGCAATCTTTTCATGGCAGGACCAACTACGACTCGCTGTAGCCGCAAATGCAGCACGTGAGCGTGGCTGCCATATCATTGTGAGCAATGCTGATCACGCATCAGTAAGGGCGCTCTATCGTGACTTTAAGATGATCACAATCAAACGTCACTCAATCATTGCAAGTTCCAATAAATTCCGTAAGCCGATCACGGAATGCCTCTTTTGGAGCCATTTGCGATAAAAGACCATTTGGACGAGCTACCATTAGGAAATTATTCCACCTGCTTTCTCACCCAAGTCCACGCTCTACAATAAAGACGGGAACTCCCCACGAGGAAAACCATGCCGCTCTCCGGAGAAGCCATTCGCCTGATGAACTACATTGACGACGTTGCCGTGACCCTGCGCCGCATCCTGTCCACCATTCCCATTCTCACCCCCGAGGAGCGCGCCCGCGTCGCCGAGCACCTGATCCAAACCCGGCCCAACGCACAGGACGTGGCAGAGGCCCTGGTCGGCCGCCGGTAATCTCTTTGCCCTTGACTGTCGCCATCATCGGAGCAGGGCCGCTGGGCCGCTGGCTGGCCCTCTCCGCGGCCCGCGCCGGCTTTCGCGTCCTGCTGGAAGACGTGATGCCCGCCAACCTCCACCACGCCCAGGAGGCCCTTCGCCAAAAAGCAGGTCCCCTTCGGCAGGCTCAGGGCAGGCTTTCGACTGCGGTCGCTGCGGCGGCCTCCGCTCAGGATGACAGCATTGGCGGGATCGCCTTCGTCTCCACCATCGAGGAAGCCGTGCGCAACGCCGACCTGGTTATCGACTGCGTCCCCGACGAGCTGGAATCCAAGCTGGAAATTCTCTGGCTGCTGGACCGCATGGCCCCGCCGCGCGCGGTTCTGGCCACGCCCACCACGCGCCTTTCCATCGCCGACCTGGCCCACTGCACCTACCGCCCGGCAAAGTGCATCGCCATCGCCGCCGAAGCCGCCGCCCTGACGGGCAAGACAGAGGCCGCCAACCCCCAAGCCAACTCAGCCCGTCCAGAGATTCTCCTCCGCACCACCGCCCAAACCGCGCCGGAGACCATTGCCCTGCTCGAACGCTTCTGGCGGCAACTGGGCTTCGCGCCGCGATTCGAGCTCGACTCCGCCGAGCCGGCCCGCTGATCCGCCCAGGGGCGCGCATTGCTGCCTGCACCCAGGCTGGCTCCATCAGCTACATCGGGTAGTAGGCATTGCGGACGTACTGCTTGACCATGCGGTTGGTGTTGAAGTAGGAGCCGTTGAAAGCCAGAGTGGTGCGCATCAGCTGGGCCCACTTATCTCGAGTCTGGTAGAGCGGCACCACCGCCGTTTCCAGTTTCTGGTAGAGCGAGTTGGCCTCGGAGGCGTCATCGGCGCCGTCTTCGATGGCCCAGCCAGTGACGCCCTCGATGCAGCCCTCGATCCACCATCCATCCAGGATGGACAGGCTGGGAACGCCGTTCAGCGCGGCCTTCATGCCGCTGGTGCCGGAGGCCTCATAGGGCCGGCGCGGCGTGTTCACCCATACATCCACGCCCGCTGTGAGCAAAGCGCCCAGCTCCCAGTCGTAGTTTTCCAGGTAAACGATGCGCAGCAGGTCGTTCGACAATCTGGCGGCATCCGCCACCACCTGCTGAATGAGATCCTTTCCGGGATCATCCTGGGGATGGGCCTTGCCGGCGTAAATAATCTGCAAGCCGCCGGCCTTGGCGGCAATCTCCAGAAGGCGCGCGGGATCGGGAAACATGAGAGTAGCCCGCTTGTAAGTGGCGGCCCGCCGCGCAAAGCCCAGGGTGAGCACCTTGGGATCAAGGGCCTGTTTGGCCGGCAGGCAGCGGTGCGCGGCAACTTCGGCGAGCAGTGCCTCCTTGTTGCGGGCATGAGCCGAGAGAATCTCTTCCTCGGGCAGGTCAATGGCATTGCGCAGATAGAGATTGTCGCGCTGCCATGCGGAGAAGTGCGCATCCATCAGATCCCGGAACGGCTTGGAGATCCAGGTGGGCGCGTGCACGCCGTTGGTAATCGAATCGATGGCAAACTCCGGGAACATCGCGCGGGAGATCTTCGCATGTTGCAAGGACACGCCGTTGGCATAACGCGAGAAGCGCAGCGCCAGCAGCGTCATGTTCAGCATTCCATCGCGGAAGCAGCCCATCTTTTCCAGGCGCGCCGTGCGGTCGCCGCCCAGGATGCGTATGGCCTGCTCGGTGAAGAAGCGGTCGTGCCCGGCCGGAACCGGGGTGTGCGTGGTGAAGACGCACTTCTTGCGCACCTGCTCGATGTCGGCTTCCGTGGCCGCCCCCAGCGATCCGCCGCCCAACTGCCTTTCCAGCAGCGCCAGCGTCAGCAGCGCCGCGTGGCCCTCATTCATGTGATACACGCTCACCTTGTAGCCCAGCGCGTGCGCCATCCGCGAGCCGCCCATGCCCAGCACAATCTCCTGCTGCAAGCGATAATTGGTGTCGCCGCCATACAGGTGATCGGTCAGGCCGCGATCCAGGCCGGAGTTTCCGTCCAGGTCCGTGTCCAGCAGATAGATCGGAACCACGTGCCCGTAACGGCCCACCAGGTCATAGCGCCAGCAGCGCAGCGTCACGACGCGATCTTCGATGGAAACCGTGACCCGCGCCTTCTCCTCGGTGCAGAAATCCGCTGGATTCCAGGGTTGAACGTCCTCGCTCTGCTTGCCGTTTCCATCCAGGTTCTGCTTGAAGTAACCCTTGCGATGCACCAGCGAGAAGGCCACCAGGGGAACGCCCAGGTCGGCCATGGAACGCAGCGTGTCCCCGGCAAGAATGCCCAGGCCGCCGGCATAGGTGGGCATGGCCGGTTTGATCGCAATCTCCATCGAGAAGTATGCGACCAGGCCGGAGCTGGGAAATGTTACGTAAGAAAATGGCTCGGACGATGTGGCTTGCATGTCTTTCGTGTCTCCACGGCGCTCCAAACCTGAGAAGCGACGCACGGGGAATGTAAAGTATTGCGCGGTCGGCCGGGCGTGAGTGATCGTGCTCGGCCGTTCTCGAGGCAAACTCCTATTGATTCTAGCAAGGAAGGCCGCTGAGAACCGCGCGCGACGTCTGATTGTCCGCCACAGGTCATGCCGAACGGGCGTTACTAATGGGCCAAGCCGAGGATGCGCATGGAATTCTTCGCAGTAGTATCCATCAGCTGCGACACTCTCCCATCACCTCCGCGCAGCCCGCGGTCAGCCTCTCCCAGATGCGGTCCATCCACGCCTCGTGCTCCGGCTTCATCAACACCGAGCGCAGGCACGTGACCGTGGCCGCGGCGATTGCCGGTTCAGGGCTGGTTGCCGGCTCAAACCATGCCTGCGGCAATTGCACCAGCGCCAGATGCAAATCCCGCGCGGCGCAGGCGGTAAAAATCTGTTGCGCCAGGCCGGAAGCCTGTTCAAGTGATTGCGCCTTCACCTTCCACACCACAATATCGAGTTCCGGCGCACCGGCTGTAAGCGGTTGAAAGTATCCAGCCTGATCCTGGCGCAGCCGCCGGTCCAATTCGAGAGCTGCCGCCCTGCCGCCAGCGAGGCCCAGGGCAAACTCGCCCCCCGGCACAAGCGGCAAAAGCCGCTGCGTGGCCCACAAAGCCACCGCCGAAGCACCGGCCCGCGAACACTCCAGGCTGATCTCGCCAAGATGCAACTGTTTTGATGTGAAGTAGGTGTATGGCGAGTCGTGCTTGTAGAAGCGCCCCACCGATGGGTCACGGAAGAGCACGCAGCCGCATCCGTAGGGCTGAAGGCCGTGCTTGTGCGGGTCGATCACGATGGAGTCAGCCTGGCTGATTGCAGCAAATGCCCGCCGCGTCGGCTCGGCTAGGGCCTCGGGAATCAGCCGGAAATAGCCGCCGTAAGCCGCGTCCACATGAACGCGGAAGCCGTAGCGCTCCCGCATCGCCAGAATCTCGGCCAGCGGGTCCACCGCGCCCATGGCCGTGGTGCCCAGTGTCGCCACCACCGTGCCCACATCGCCCTTGCGCAGTTCGGCCTCCAGCGCGGCCAGGTTCATGCGCCCGCGGCAATCGGCCGCAATCGACGCATACTCCAGCTTCAGCACGGCGGAGATGCGCTGGTGGGTATAGTGCGCCTGCTCGGAGCCCACAATACGTTTGCCCGGAGCCAGTTGTCCGGCCACCCACAGCGCCTCCAGGTTGGCCAGTGTGCCGCTGGAGGTCAGGTGGCCCAGGTATTCCGTCCAGCCGAAGATGCCGGCAATTTCGCGGACAGCCTCAATCTCCATCTCCGAGCTGGCCCGGCCGCCATCGCGCGTGTGGTTGTTGGGGTTGATGCTCATGGCCAGCGCATAGGCGGCTCGCGCCACAGGATGCGGCGGCTTGAGCATCTGACCGGCATAGAGCGGATGAAAGTAGGGATAGTTATCGCCCATGCGGCGCGCCACATCCTCCAGAACCCGCTCGACCGCCGCCGGGTTAGTTGCGGACTCAAAGGCGGGTAAAGCCTCGAACTGTTTTTCCAGCACTTCTGCGGCGCGGGCCAACAGGCCGGGGACGGGATCCTGGGGCATAGTAACCTTTCGCAGTAACACAACTAGAGTACGACGTTAAGGCTTTCTAATTCAACAAGTTCCAAAAACGGAAACGGAAAAGATGTAGTGGAACGCTACAATTTTTACGCATTTATTTAAAAAGGGATGCTACACTGCTTTCAGCGTTAGACCGAAGCGGGCGTGAGCAGTACTCGCCCTCCAAGCAAGATTCTGCCAGTGGTCGCTCCGATTCATCCAGCGCAATTCAATTCAGGAAATACGAACAAATGGAACAAGGCACCGTGAAGTGGTTCAACGACGCGAAGGGCTTCGGCTTCATCTCGCGTCAGAACGGCGAAGACGTATTCGTGCATTACTCTGCAATCACCTCCAGTGGTTTCAAGAGCCTGCAGGAAGGTCAAGCCGTGCAGTTTAACGTGGTGAAGGGGCCCAAGGGGTGGCAGGCTGCCGACGTGCAGCCGCTCTGAACCCACCGGCCGGATTCCGGCAGAATCTAGCAACACAAACGAGGGTTGGGAACGTTTCCAGCCCTCGTTTGCTTTTCGCGCCAACGGGTTTCGGGCAACTTGTCTGATTAGTCTGGGAAGTTTCGTATAGTACGATACTCGTCATGCACGTCGAATCGGTGGATTCGGTTGTAAATCCGGGTCATCAGTTTGAGTGGTGGACGCCACGGTTGGCGTGGCCGGTCATCGCCGCCGCCGTAGTTCGCCTGACGGTGATGGCTGTCGCGCTTGAAAAAATGGGGACCAGCACCCTCACTCATGCCGATACATGTAGCTACCTCATACCGGGACGCAACCTGCTGCTGCATGGCCAGTTCATGGCAGATGGCGTGCCTGACCTGCTGCGTTCGCCGGGGTATCCGCTCTTTCTTGCCATCACCAGTCTTGCCGGTTTGCCCGCGGCGGCTCTGGTAAATGTGATCCTCTCGGTCTTCTCCGTGGTCCTGGTTTGGAAGCTGGGGCGGGCGGTCTTCGACGATGATCGCATTGCGCTCGGCGCAGCCTGGATATTCGCTTTTGAGCCGGGTTCGGTCACCGCTTCCTCCACCCTGATTTCGGAGACTCTGTTCCTTGTACTCTATCTACTCAGCATGGAGCGGCTGGCAGAGTTTTTGCGTGGCCGTCGTCTGCCGGCGCTTGCCGCGGCTGGACTGTGGCTTGCCGCGGCAACCTTTGTCCGTCCGGTCACTTATTACCTTCCGGTTTTTCTAGCTTTGGGCTTATTTATCGTGTTGGCGCGCGTTCCCGGTTTACGTTGGAAGGCGCCAGCCGTGCTGCTGATTTGCGTGATGCCGTGGCTGGCCGCCTGGCAGATACGCAATCGAGTCGAGACTGGCTATAGCGGCTTCTCGAGCATCTCGGACGAAAATCTATACTTCCTTGCTGCCGCGGATGTTACAGCCCGCGTAGAGCACCGGTTCCCCAGGGATGTGAGCCAGCAGTTAGGCTATGGAGACTTTACCGGCAACAGCGGGCAAAGTTATCTCTTCCAGCCGTACCTCGCGCTGCATCCTGAGCAGACCAAATGGAATCAGGCTCAGCGATTGGCCTACCTGCATTCCGAAGCGGTTCGCATTATCCGGGCACATTACGGGATTTACCTGCGTTCGTGCCTCATTGACCTGTTGAAGACCGTGTCTTACCCCTCCACTTATGAATTGAGCCGCCTGAAGTATTCGGGATCTCCCACGTATGGATCCCACACGTATGCCGCTGTCATTGCAGATGAGGGGCTGGGGGCTTGGCGGATCATACTCGCCAGAGCCCAGGTACATCCCTGGGTGATAGCTGAGAATGCTGTTTTCGGACCTCTGCTGGTGGTACTGTACCTGTTTACGGTTCGGGGATTCTACTTTGTCACACGGGGGGTCTTTCGCGGTGGTATACACTCTGCCTGCCTTTGGTTGCTGCTGGGAATGTCGCTTTACTGCCTCGTTGTCTCAATGGCGGCGACCGGAGCGTTGCCATCGACGCGCATGCGGCTGCCGGTCATGCCGGTCATATGCATTCTGGCGGCCGCTGGATTCCTGCGCGCAAAGACAATGACTATCGCGACATAGAGAGCCGCCGGCAGCGCCCCGGTGATAGCTACGGGGCGAATCCATGGATTACTTTCAATGCTTTCCTTTACCTGGGAATACCAGGGGAAATCGAGTATTCTTTAAAGGAAGATATTTAGCGGTGTAGCAAGCCTTCTTTATCCGTAACCCCTTCATCCAAACGGAGAAGTTCTTTGACTGACAAGATAGCGATTATCATCGGCGCGGGTCCCGCTGGACTGACGGCGGCCATCGAGTTGCAGCGCAATTCGGCAATTAAACCTGTCTTGATCGAAGCCAGCCATCAGGTCGGCGGCATCTCGCGCACCATCCGCTACAAGGGCAACCGCATGGACATCGGCGGCCATCGCTTCTTTTCGAAATCTGACCGGGTGATGCGCTGGTGGCTCGACCTGATGCCGGTTGAGTCCGGCTCAAGCCCGGAAGGCGAATTGCGCTACCAGGGACAGCAGCGCGATCTTCCCGCGGCAACCGGGGCGCACGATCCGCAAGCGGAAGATCTGGTCATGCTGGTCCGCCAGCGCAAGAGCCGCATCTATTTCCTGCGCCGCTTCTTCGACTATCCCATCAGCCTGACCGCGGCTACCTTCCGGAATCTGGGCCTGGTACGCACCTTTCGTTGCGGCGTCAGTTATCTGCGCTCGGCGCTGCTGCCTCAGCGCCAGGAGCGCTCGCTTGAGGATTTCATTATCAACAGGTTTGGCAAGCAGCTTTACCTCACGTTTTTCAAGTCCTATACCGAAAAGGTTTGGGGCGTGCCCTGCCATGAGATCAGCGCCGAATGGGGCGCGCAGCGCATCAAGGGGCTGTCGCTCAAAGGGGTCGTAATTCACTTCATCAAGAAGACCTTAGTCCGCAGCCGCTCCGGCGACATCGCGCAAAAAAAGACAGAAACCTCGCTGATCGAAAAGTTTCTCTATCCCAAGCTCGGCCCCGGCCAGCTTTGGGAACATGCGGCCGGCTTGGTTTGCAAGGGAGGCGGCGAGATATACTTCGGCGTCCAGATTGACCGCATCAACGTGGAAGGAAACAAGGTGGTTTCGGTCGAGGGCCGCGACGATGCGGGCAAGCGCGTGACGTATGCGGGAGATTACTTCTTCTCCACCATGCCCATCCGCGATCTGGTGCGCGACCTTTCCACGCCAGCTCCCGCCGAAGTGAGAGAAATCGCCGAAGGCCTCATGTATCGCGACTTCATCACCGTCGGCCTGCTCGCCGGCAAGCTCGCCGTCAAAGAAAAGGACGGCGCGCCGCTCAAGGACAACTGGATTTACATTCAGGAGCCGGACGTGATCGTTGGCCGGCTGCAGATTTTCAATAACTGGAGCCCCTGGCTGGTCGGCACACCCGGCAAGATTTGGGTTGGCCTGGAATATTTCTGCAATGACACCGACCCGCTATGGAAGCTCTCCGATGAGGAGATGGCCAGGCTGGCCATTGCGGAGATTGCCAAAATCGGGATTCTCAAGGCGGAAGATGTTGAGGACTCCCACGTCGTTCGCGTTCCCAAAACGTATCCCGCCTACTTCGGCAGTTATGACCGCTTTGACGTGATCCGCAACTATCTCGACGGTTTTGAGAATCTCTTCCTGGTGGGCCGCAACGGCATGCACAAATACAACAACCAGGACCACTCCATGCTGACCGCCATCACCGCCGTGGAAAATATCGTCAACGGCGTCACCACCAAGAACAACATCTGGGCCATCAACACCGAGATGGAGTATCACGAAGAAAAGTAAGTTTATTGCCGCCGGAGTGGTTCAGTTCAGCCGCCAGAAGGCAGCATTCAGCATAGCGGCAAATGTGACCCAGGCCCAGTAAGGCGCCATCAGCCAGGCTGCCGCGGGCGAGACCTTGCCGAAAACCAGCGTGGTTGCCCCGATGCCCGCCCACAGCGCCACAATTTCCGCCAGTGCGGCCCCAAGGGCGTGCTGGCGGAAGAAGATCCACGACCAGGCAAAGTTCAAGATCAATTGGACGAGAAACAGAGCCAGTCCCCAGGTGCGCAGTGGCGAGGCAGATGACTCCCAAACCCGCCACGCGGCAATCGCCATCATGGCGTAAAGCAGCGTCCAGACCGGACCAAAGACCCAGTTTGGCGGAGCGATGGCCGGCCTGGCCAGCGTCCGGTACCATCCCGGAACCTCGCTCGCCGTCCACGAGCCGCTTACGCCCGCCACCACAAAACAAATTCCTATCCAGCAAACCAACGAAATCCAGCGCATCTCGGCCTTCCTTGTCCCTCAGGAGAAGGGATTCCGCATGAGGGACAAGGACGCGGGAAAATTTACGCTCTCAATGCGCGGCTGGCGGCTGCGCGGCCGGTTGCTCGGGCGCCTTCTCGAACAGCTCCAGGTTTTCGCCCTTCCACACCATCGCGGAGTGGATGCGGTCATAGCCGCTGGGGTGGTCAAAGAAAATCCGCGCCTCCCACTTGCCGGGCTGCATCTTGCGATATTCGCTAAGATGAATCGCGGCCTGGGCAAAGCCATCCGGCTGGCGGGCGGCGTTCAGGCCGAACATGTCGGCCTCCTTTTCGTGTATCCGGCTCTCGGTATTCATCACCGGGGTAAGCACAAAAAAGAAGATGCCGGCCAGCAGAAAGACCAGTGGCAGCACGGCCGGGTCGCCAACGCCGCGAATCTGCCAGCGCTCTCCCCAGCACTTCAGCGCCCATTGCAGCCCCCAGAACAGACAGGCGAAGAAAATCAGATTCACAACCGAATCGAAAAAGATGCCCTTGGGAATGTGGTGCATCACATAGTGGCCCATCTCGTGGCCCGTCACCGCCTGAATCTCCTCCGGCGAGCCGCGGCGCAGCAGGTTGTCGTTCAGCGTGATGCGCGTGGTGCCTGCAAAGCCGCTCACGTTGGCGCTTATGCGCGTGGTCTGGCGGCTGGCGTCAATCTGGTACACATCGTTGGCGGGAATCCCGTTGGCGTGGGCCATGCGCAGAATCGGGACCGTAATCTTGGGATCATTCAGCCGGGTAACCTTGTTAAAGATGGGCATGATGAAAACCGGAGTGATCGCTACAGCCACGATCATCAGGCCGGTCATCGCGACCGCGCCCCAGAGCCACCAGCTGCGGGACAGCCTGCGCACAATGGCCAACAGCAGCATGACCGCTAAGGCGCCAAAGATCAACCCGAGCAGCAGAGCCTTGCCCTGATCGCCCATCCAGGGCCAGAAGCTCTGCGTGGCCAGGCCATATTTGTGCTCCCTCACGTAACCTTCGTAATACTCGAGAGGGAAGCCAAGCACCGTGGTCAGCACAACGTATTGCCCCCAGTAGAGCGCGTCCTGTAGCCACCGGAAGCGCGTAATGCGCTCGGCCAGGTCGCGCATCTTCGCTGACCAGCGCAGGTTCAGCAGCAGCAGGGCAACGGCCGAGCCATACAGAAAGTCCCAGAGAATCAGCCAGTAGCCGCCTTCAAAATAAGCGTTGGAGCGCGCCGTGGCCTCGGGCGGAATCATCGCCAGGTAGGCTTCCGTGGCGGCATCGGCGTCAAAGTGCGCCGAGGGCTGGGCAGCTGCCGGAACTTTGGTGATGTCCACCGTGGGTTGAATGGCGGGCTGGGCTTGGGCGGAGCCAAGACTGAAGACCGCAAACAAGACGAGGAGCGCAAAACTCCGTAAACGCCAGTCCATATTGAACCTCTCCTGAAAAATGTATTTCTGCCCTGAATCGGGAACGCAGCAAGGCTGCTACCTACAAGATAAGCCTTGAAAAGCAGTTACGCGCCGCGGAAGAGGGTTGTTCCGGCCCGCCTTCGGTATATCCTGAAGAGTAAACACACAGTGCAGCCACCCCCGGTGGCCGGAAACCCCAGGACCCTTATGCCCATGAACGCAAAGACCATCGCCGTACACCTGCCCGACGGAGCTATTCGCGAAGTGCCCGCCGGGACGACGCCTCTGGAGATTGCCAACTCGATTTCGCCGCGGCTGGCCGCTGCCTCCGTGGCTGCGCGCCTGACCCCGGTCGGCGCAGCCATCAAGCAAAGCTCCGCCGCTGACGAACAGGCCTCCGAAGCAGCCATGTATGCCGCCGAGGATGCGGCCGGCCCGCGCCTGGTGGACCTGGCCACGCCTTTGACCGCCGACACGCGCCTCGAACTGGTCAAAGAGAATGATCCTGAAGCGCTCAAAGTGCTGCGCCACTCCGCCGCCCACGTGCTGGCCACGGCGGTGCTGGAACTCTTTCCCGAGACCAAGCTGGGCCACGGCCCGGCCACCGACTCCGGCTTCTTCTACGACTTCCATCGCGAAAAGCCCTTCGTCCCCGAGGACCTGGCGCGGATCGAAGCGAAGATGGCCGAAGTGATTGCACGCGACGACAAGTTTGTCCACGAATCTGCTCCAAGAGGTGAAACGCTGGAAGCGTTTAAGCGCGACGGCGACTTCATGAAGACCCACTTCGTGACCAAATTTACCGTGCCCGGCGACCAAGTTAGCTTTTACCGCAACGGCAAGTTCGTGGACTTTTGCCGCGGTCCGCATGTGCCCTCGACGGGCCGCGTCAAGGCCGTCAAGGTGACCAGCCTGGCCGGAGCTTACTGGTTGGGCGACGAGAAGAATCCGCAGTTGCAGCGCATTTACGGCACCGCGTTCTTCTCGCAGAAGGCCATGGACGAGCACTTCGCTCGCCTGGAAGAAGCGGCTAAGCGCGACCATCGTCTGCTGGGCAAACAGTTGGACCTGTTCAGCATTCAGGAGCTGGCCGGCGCGGGACTCATTTTCTGGCATCCCAAGGGCGGCATCGTCCGCAAGGTGATGGAAGACTGGATGCGCGAGGAATGCCTGCGGCGCGGCTACTCGATGGTTTTCACTCCCCACGTCATGCGCCGCGAGCTGTGGAAGATCAGCGGTCATGAGGGTTTTTACGCGGGCAACATGTACACCCCCATGGAACTGGATGACGCCGAGTATCGCCTGAAGCCGATGAATTGCCCCGGCCACATTCTGATTTACAAAAACTCGCCGCGCAGTTACCGCGACCTGCCCGTGCGCCTGGCCGAGCTGGGCAACGTTTACCGCTACGAGCGCTCGGGAACCATGCACGGCCTGCTGCGCGTGCGCGGCTTTACGCAGGACGATGCGCACATCTTCTGCACCCCCGGCCAGATCGAGGACGAGGTGGTGGCCTGCATCGACTTTGCCGAGGCGGTGTTGAAGACCTTCGGCTTCCACGAGTTCATCGTCGAGCTATCCACCTGGGACCCCAATGACCGCGCCCACTATGCCGGCTCGGATGAGAACTGGGACCTGGCCGTCGGCTCCTTGCAGCGCGCCCTCGACCGCAAGGGCATTGCCTACAAAACCATCCCCGGCGAAGCCGCCTTCTACGGTCCTAAGATCGACATCAAGCTCGTGGATGTCCTCGGCCGCCTGTGGCAGCTCTCCACGGTGCAGTTTGACTTCAACCTGCCCGCTCGCTTCGAACTGGAGTACGTGGGCGAAGACGGCGAGCGCCATCAGCCGGTCATGGTTCACCGCGCCCTCTTCGGCTCGGTCGAGCGTTTCTTCGGCGTGCTCATCGAGCATTACGCCGGAGCCTTCCCGCTGTGGCTCGCGCCGGTGCAAATCGGGCTGGTGCCCATCAGCGAGAAGCATCACGAATACGCGCAAAAGGTCGAGGTCGAGTTGAAAGCGGCGGGCTTCCGCGTCGAAGTCGACACCCGCAACGAGAAGATGAACGGCAAAATTCGCGATTTTGCCAACCAGAAGACGCCCTACATCCTGGTCTTCGGAGACAAGGAGCAGGAAGCCGGCGCGGTCAGCGTCCGTACCCGCGGCAAAGGCGACCAGGGCTCCATGCCGCTGGCTGAGTTCATCGTCAAAGCCAGGGCGCTGGTCCAGAGCCAGTCCACGGAATTGTGACAGGTCACATGGAATCCGGTGATCATCTTTTCTGAGAAGAGGTTTTTATGCGGTTGCCGGTAATGGTATTTCTACTGCTTGGCGCGCTGTCTGCATCGGCGGCGGCGCAGACTCCCATCGACATTGACCCGGTGAAGGAGTTGAAACCCACCGGCACTCTGGCTACCTGCGGTTACAGGCCCATTGCAGCCGAGACGCCGTTCTTTGCCAAACTCGGCGACAAGGAGCGGATCAACGACACGGCCTTTGGCGGCAACTACACGATGCACGGAAAGACCGGCACGTTCGTCAGTTGGTACGGCATTGTCAGAGGCATCACTCCAGCGGCGCAGGCGGGTGGAGAGGTGACGCTGCTGGCGCAGCACCACTACTTCGACGGAATGACAGACTGTCACATCATGTTGGTGGCCAAGACTGGGGATGGGGATTTTGTGGCTAGGCTCAAGGTTGACCCGGCGACGATTCCAGCTTTGGCGCTGGTCCGCATCTATGGCAAGGTGACCGCCGAGAAGAACAATGTGCCCGAGGTGGCTGTTGAATATATTAGGGTTTGGCCGTGGTTGACCTTCACCTTTACCGATCTGGCTGGAGAAGATCACAGCAATCCGCGCTGGCGTCAATACTCCAGCGTGAAGCCTGATGCCCGCATTTATGTGCCTTATCCTAATGAACGCTATTACCGGATAGTGCTGGGCGACCCAGCCGACTTTGGACTGAACCTGAAGCCGGAATAAGCGTGCGGCCCGCTCAGCCGGTCGGCTCCTTGAGGTAAATCTCCATGTAGTCCAGGTAGTTCTGGGCGTGTTCGAGGATTTTGGCGTGGTCGGCGTCGCTGAGTTCACGGCGGAGCCTGGCAGGGACACCGGCCCAGAGCGTCCGCGGAGGAACCTGCGTTCCCTCTGGAACCACGGCGCCGGCGGCTATGAGGGAACCCTCGCCGATGCGGCAGTTGTTCAGAACCCTGGCGCCGATGCCGATCAGAACCGCGTCTTCGAGCACGCATCCGTGCACGGTGGCGTTATGGGCTATGGTGACCCAGTCGCCCACAATCACCGGATAAAGGTTGCGCTGGCCGTGGAGAACAGCGCAGTCCTGAACATTGGAGTTGGAGCCGACGCGAATGGAGTGGACGTCGCCGCGCAGGACAGCGTTCATCCACACCGAGGAACGCTCGCCGAGAGTCACGTCGCCGATAATCTGCGCGGAAAGGTCAATATAGCAACTGGCGGGGATCAGGGGCTGCCGCCCCTGGTAGCTGCGAATCATGGTTTCAAGGCCTCCACGGCCAGTTTAAGGGATGGTGCGCTCTCGGGCGGGCGCGAACCGGCCCGCTTCAGGCGCCGAATCAGCCCGTCGGGTAAAGGAAATCGTTCCAAACTGGAACTTATGGGTTGTGGTGGGCAATTTGTGCGCAATATCACACGATTTCGGTAGATATTACAGGGATATATGTAGGTACTTGACCCGTGGGCCAATGTTTCCAGTATCATAGAAAATGCCAGATGGCGGGTTTGGAGGTGGGATTTTTTGGCGGAGGTTCGTGTTCAGGAAGGCGAACCGCTCGAAAATGCGCTGCGCCGGTTTAAGCGGAAGGTACAGCAGGAGGACATCATCAAGGAAGTCAAGCGTCACTCCTACTATCTGAAACCCGGTGAGAAGAAACGCGTAAAAGCAGCTTTGGCGCGCAAGCGGAATCGCAAGAAGGCTCGTAAAGAGCAGGACTAACATCAACACCATCGTGACATGTGCCGCCCCGGCAACCCCCGCAATGAGAGCGGATGGGAAACCAGAGATCGCAGGTAAGGCCGGAGCGGCATGTCGCGTTTTTTCATTGAACTCCAACTTTCTGCATGCAGATTGCTTGGAGGTTGTATTCAGGTCTTTTCGGCTCTGCCGGGCAGACATTAAATTTGCCGCTGTACTTGTTGCGGCCCGGGCCCTGGTTGTTATCACAGCACGAAGCAGGGAAACGGGACCGGCAAGCTGATTGTGTTCATGGCCGATTTCTAACAGTTCCCTCCTTTGGGGAAGCCGGCCATGGAATTTACCGACAGAGTTTTAACGTGCAGCGACTGCGGCGCCGAATTTGTTTTCACCGCCGGCGAGCAGCTATTTTTCCACGACAAACAGTTCAAGAACGAACCCAAACACTGCAAGCAGTGCAAGGCGAAGCGTGTCCGCGGGGGCTCCAGAGTGCGTCCGGAAACCCGGACCAACTGCTCGCAGTGCGGCGCGGAAACGACGGTTCCCTTCAAGCCCACCCAGGGCAGGCCGGTGCTGTGCCGCCCCTGCTACAAACAACATACGTCGCAAAACGGGGCCGTTCCCGCCCCAACGCCTGGTCCCGAGCCGACTCTGGAGCCGCAACACGTGGAAGGGGATTAAGAGCCTTCTGTTGCCTGACGCGCACACCGCTCCCCTATACTGATGCGTGGTGATCCGGCGCTGTGTTGTGCCGGTCAGCCGGAGGTCCGTGTCTTGGTTCAGACCCGAATCAAGCCTTACGTTCAGGAAGTTGCCGAGAAGGCGCGGCGCCGGCAGCAGCAGCGCGTTTTCCGCCGCAACCAGGTCTTCGGGCTGGTGCTGGTGGCCGCGGCAATCCTGCTCTTCTGGCTCCTGCGCACCAATCCAAGGTGGATCTTTCCGCCGGGCTGGTGGCGGCCGTGACTCCTGCGCGGACGACTGCGTCGAGCAGCCCTTTGGACGAGAGCCATGCGCCAATGACCATTCTGCTGCTCGGTCCCACGGGCAGTGGCAAAACGGCGCTCTCGCTGGCGATGGGCGAGCGCTTCAACGGCGAGATCGTCAGTTGCGACTCGGTGGCTGTCTATCGCGGCATGGACCTGGGCACGGCCAAACCCACCGCCGCGGATCGCGCGCGCTTGCCGCATCACCTCATTGACGTGGCCGACCCCGACCAGCCCTTCACCGCGGGCGAGTACAGCCGGCGGGCCCGTGCGGCGCTCCATGAAATCGCCGCGCGCGGCCATCTGCCCATCGTGACCGGAGGAACCGGCCTCTACCTGCGCGCGCTCACCGAAGGGCTCTTTGCCGGGCCGGCGCGCCAGCAAATGTTGCGGGACCGGCTTCAACAGAGCCGCAAGCGTCACGGCGAAGGCTGGCTGCACCGGCTGCTTCGCCGGCTCGACCCGGCCTCGGCCGCGCGCATTCACTCCAACGATGCGGCCAAGCTGATTCGCGCCATCGAAGTCTGCCTGGCGGCGCGCAAGCCGCTCTCCGAAGTGCTGGGCAGCAAGGTGTTGGCGCGCGATCCGCTCACCGGCTTCCGTCTGTTGCGCATCGGGCTCAACCCGCCGCGTCCGGCTCTTTACGCCCGGCTCAACCAGAGGGCGTCAGCAATCTTCGCGGCGGGACTCACCGAGGAGACGCGAGCCCTGCTTGCGCGCTATGGCCACGTGAAGGCGCTCGATTCGCTCGGCTACAGGCAGGCTTTGGCCGTCTTAGCGGGAACTCTGAGTGTCGAGGAGGCGATTACCGCCGCCCAGCAGGGCCATCGCAACTACGCCAAGCGGCAGATGACCTGGTTTCGCCGCGAGCCGGAGGTGCATTGGATCGCTGGCTTCGGCGATGAACCGGAGGTGATGCGCGCGGCAGCCGAACTGGTGCAGGAGAATCGCTAGCGAACCTTAATTAGCCCAGGAATTTGGGTGCCCCACCCTCGCCGCGTTCTTGTTCTTGCGGCTAGGGTGGGAGGCCACCACCAAAGCAGATGCAATCTCAGATCGTCACGCATCCATTAAACTGAACTGTGGCGTGCAGCATTTGCGGCTTCTGAGCAGCGCCCTGGATCGGAGTTCTTCGTGGAAAAAACCTTGGCAGAGACAATCTACGACGTGGCGATCATTGGCGGCGGGCCGGCCGGCTACACGGCGGCCATTCGCGCGGCGGAATACGGGCTGAAGGTCGCGTTGATCGAAAAAAACAACGCGCTGGGCGGAACCTGCCTGCACGTCGGATGCATTCCCACCAAGGCGCTGCTCTTCAACGCCGAAATCTGGGACCACCTCAAGCACGCCGCCGAGTTTGGCATTGAGGGAATAGGCGCGCCCACGCTCAACTGGGCCGCGGTGCTTGAGCGCAAGAACTCCATCATCGCCAGGCACGCCAAGGGCCTGGACTTCCTGATGAAGAAGCACAAGATCGCGCGCATCGAGGGCCATGGCCGCCTGTCCGGCCCCGCGCGCGACGGCAAGCACACGGTCGAAGTCACAGCGGCGAACGGTGAAACCAGCACGGTAACAGCGAAGAACGTTATTCTCGCCACCGGCTCCGAGGCCAAGATGCTGCCCGGCCTCAAGGCCGATGACCGCATCCTCACCAATATCGAAATACTGGCCATGGCGCAGGTTCCCAAATCGCTCATCGTCATTGGCGCGGGCGCGGTGGGCATGGAGTTCGGCTCGCTCTTCCGCACCTTCGGCTCCGAGGTCACCATCGTCGAGTTTCTGCCGCGCGTGGTTCCGGTCGAGGACGAGGAAATCTCCAAAGAGATCACGCGCCTCTTCAAAAAGCGCGGCATCGACGTGAACACCGGCGCCAGAGTCGAGAAAGTGGAGCGCACTGAGAACGGCGTGAGGGTGAGCTATATCGATCAGAACGGAAACCCAAAAACGAAAGAGAGCGAGAAGCTCTTGATAGCCGTGGGCCGCGCCGGCCGCACCAGCGATCTTGGCCTGGAAAAGACGCGCATCGCACTCGATCGCGGGCTAATCCAGGTCAACGAGGCGCAGGAGACCGCCGAGCCGGGAGTCTTTGCCATCGGGGACATTGTGGCCGGATTGCCGCAACTGGCGCATGTGGGCGCGATGAGTGGCATGATCGCCGCCGCCAAAATCGCCGGCCGCCCCTTCCGCCCGGTGCGCCGCGACCGCATCCCCGGATGCACCTACACCGAGCCGCAGATCGGCTCCGTCGGCCTGACCGAGGCGCAGGCCAGGGAAAAAGGCTACGAAGTCAAGGTGGGCAAGTTCCCCTTTGCGGGCAACTCCAAGGCCACCATCCTGGGCAGTCACGACGGCTTCGTGAAGGTGGTCGCCGACGCCAAATACGGCGAGATTCTGGGCGTGCACATCCTCGGGCCGCAGGCCACGGAGCTGATCGCCGAGGCGGTCGCCGTACTGGAGTTGGAAGGCACGGTCGAGGAGCTGATCTTTACCATCCACGCGCATCCCACTCTGGCCGAGTCCCTGCTGGACGCCTATGGGGCTGTGGAAGGAATGGCGATCAACGCGTGAGGGCCGCTTCAGAGCATTTAGACTAAAAGAGTTATGACCACCCTGAAAGCCGTTCGCGGCACCCGCGACCTGTTGCCGCCGGAGACCGCCCTTTGGAACCGCATTGAGGCCACCGCGCGGGACGTCTTCGCCCGCTACAACTTCGGCGAGATTCGCACCCCGGTCTTCGAGGACACCTCGCTCTTTGCCCGCAGCGTGGGCGAGGAAACCGACATCGTCTCCAAGGAGATGTACACCTGGGAGGACCGCGCCCGCGCGCAGTCGGAGAAGACGCAGTCGCTGACTCTGCGCCCGGAGAACACCGCTGGCGTAGTGCGCGCGGCCATTGAGCACAATCTCTTCGAGAGCGGCCAGTTGCAAAAGCTCTACTACATTGGCCCGCAATTCCGCCGCGAGCGTCCGCAGAAGGGCCGCTACAGGCAGTTTTCGCAGATCGGCGCGGAGGTCATCGGGCCGCCCTCGTCGGGCAGCGAATCGCCTCTGCGCGACGCCGAAATCCTGGAGATGCTGGCCACGCTGCTCGACGAGCTGGGCATTACCGGCTGGACGCTGGAACTGAACTCCGTCGGTTCGGCCGCGGACCGCGAGCGTTACAACCAGGCGCTTCGTGCGGCTCTTGTTCCTGTCGTGGAAAAAATGTGCGCGGATTGCCAGCGCCGCGCCGTCACCAACCCGCTGCGCGTATTGGACTGCAAGGTCCCCGAAGATCAGCCCATCATCGATAAGCTGCCGGTAATTGCCGATTCGCTGGACGAGGCCTCCCGCGCCCACTTCGCCGCCGTCACCGCGGCGCTGGACGCAGCCAGCGTCCCCTACAAGCTCAATCCCCGTCTGGTTCGCGGCCTGGACTACTACACCCGCACCACCTTTGAATTCACCCACGGCGGATTAGGTGCGCAGAACGCTCTGCTCGGCGGAGGCCGCTACGACGGGTTAAGCGAGATGCTGGGCGGACCCCGTGCGCCGGGCATCGGCTTCGCCATGGGCGAGGACCGGCTGGTGCTGACTCTTCTGGCCCAGGAGTCTGCCCCACCGCAAGTGGCCGAGGCATTCATCGCTCCGCTGGGCGAAAGCCTGAACGCCGCCGCCCTGGTTCTGGCTCGCGAACTGCGCCATCAGGGGCTGTGGATCGAGCTGGGTGAGGGCAGTTTCAGATTGAAAAAATCCTTTGAAGCCGCAGACAAAACCGCCCGCCACATCATCATTCTTGGCGAAGACGAGCTAAAATCCGGTATCCTAACGGTGAAGAACTTCTCCACAGGCATACAGACCAAGGTTCCCCGCGCGGAGCTGGCGGCGTTTTTGTCCAGTTGAATTGATTGCGACGTGTATGGTTGCCGAGGCGAAGAAGGCAAAATGACGACCATTGCCAGCGGACGATCACGTCCACCAAAGTTGCGAGTGAACAATGGTGTCAACGAGAAGCGCTGTTCTTACTGTGGGCAATGGAAGCCGCTCACTGACTTCTCGCCCGGTGGCAGGAGTCACGGTGAATCGGAAGCCGGGAGGCATTGCGAGTGCAAAGTGTGCAATGCGGAGCGCCATCGTAGGCGAAGGGAGGCAGTGAAGAGAGTATGAAGCCATACAAGACATTTGCTGCAATAGCCGCTCTTATAGGCGGAGTGATCATTCTTGCCCAACTTCCCTATGACAGCTACTTTTGGGATCACGCTATTGAAGCATTATTCGGCGTAGTCCTCGCAGCGGCTGGTATTACCTACCTTTGGCGTAATAGCAGATTTTACCGCGGTGACTCATAAGGCCGGAACGATGACTGGATGACTGATTGGTGGTGCGCTGGGTTGGGTTCGACGTTTCCCAGGCCTGAAATTCCAGACTTGAGGAGCCCATCGTTTTCAAAATTCGCAAGTAAGTAGAGGGCAAAGGTATTGCTGGACTTTTTAGGAAATCTCGAACGGACGCATTATTGCGGCGAGCTGCGCGCCTCCCATGCCGGGCAAAAGGTCGTCGTCATGGGCTGGGTGAACCGCCGCCGCGATCACGGCAACCTGATCTTCCTTGACCTGCGCGACCGCACCGGCATTGCCCAGATCGTGCTGGACAAGGAACTGATTCCCGACGGCCACGCCAAGGGGGAGCAGGTCCGCCCGGAGTACGTCGTCGCCGCCGTGGGCAAAGTGCGTCTGCGCGATAAGGACTCGATCAACCCTAAAATGGAGACCGGCGAAGTCGAGATTGAAGCCACCGAGTTGCGTGTCCTCAACGACACCCGCCTGGCGCCGTTTTCCCCTTCAGAAGAAGCCATCCAGAACGAAGAGGTTCGCCTCAAGTACCGCTACGTGGACCTGCGCCGCCCGGAGATGCAGCACAATTTTCGACTCAGACATGACATCACTCTGGCCATCCGCGACAACCTCAGCCAGCAGGGCTTTCTGGAAATCGAAACGCCCATCCTCACCAAGTCCACCCCCGAGGGTGCGCGTGATTTTCTCGTCCCCAGCCGCGTGCACCCGGGCGAGTTTTACGCGCTGCCGCAGTCGCCGCAGATTTTCAAGCAGATCCTCATGATCTCCGGATTCGACAAATATTTCCAGATCGCGCGCTGCTTCCGCGACGAGGACCTGAGAGCCGACCGCCAGCTTGAATTCACGCAGGTCGATCTGGAGATGAGCTTTCCGCGCAAGGAGATGGTCTTTGCCGTGGTCGAGCAGTTTATGGCCGCCGCCTTTGCCGCGGCCGGCGTCACGCTGCCCACGCCCTTCCCCATCATTACTTACGACGAATCGATGCGGCGCTTCGGCAGCGACAAGCCGGACCTGCGCCTGCCCGGACTCACCGACGTGCGCCCGGCCTTCACCGATGAAGCTTTGGCCACGCTGCAAATCGATCCCGCGCTGCCGGTGGTGGCGTTGCGCATTCCCAGCGTGGGCGAGCTGAGCCGCAAGGAACGCGAGGATAATCATCCGCTCTTCGATTTGAAAAAGGGCGCAAAATTTATCGACGACTTCAAGCGGCTGGCCAAGAGCTTTCCTGAAGCCGCAGTCAAGGTGCGCGAGTTGGTAGGCGCAGCCGAGGCCGACTTCATCATCATCGTCGCCGGCGATCCGGCTCACCCGGTCAAGGCCAGCGACACCAAATTTCCCGGCCGTCTCTCCGAGCGCGAGATCAATGTCTACTCCGCCGCCGGCAACTTTCGCGCTGAGCTGGCCAAAAAATACGCCGACCGGCACGGAGCATTTCGTATGACTGATGAGTCCGTCCAAAAGGCTGCCCTGCGCAGCAGTGGGAAACGCGTCGATGGCGCGGCGGCCTTCCGTCCCATTTGGGTCACCGACTTTCCCATGTTCGAGTTCGACGCGGCTACCGCCAAGTGGATGCCGGCGCACCATCCGTTTACCGCGCCGTACGAGGCCGACATGAAGAACCTGGTCAGTGACCCGGCCAGTGTGCGCGCGAATTGCTACGACTTGGCGATGAACGGCATGGAACTAGGCTCGGGCTCCATCCGCATCCACCGCAAGGACGTGCAGCAGCAGATCTTCCAGTCGCTCGGCATCTCCGATGAAGAGGCCCGCGCGCGCTTCGGCTTTTTCCTCGACGCATTGGAGTACGGCACGCCGCCCCATGGCGGCATCGCGCTCGGCCTGGACCGCATCGTGATGCTGCTGGCCGGCGCGCCCAGCCTGCGAGAGGTCATCGCCTTCCCCAAAACCGCCAAGGCGGTTGACCTGATGGTCGATGCTCCCACCACGGCCACCGAGCAGCAGTTGAAGGAACTGCACATCCGCGTGGCGCTCAAGAGTTAGTTATTTACAGAATCAATTATTACTGACGGTCATAAAATCTCTAGGTCACTTAAGGATACACTTGTGTTTGTCTTGTACTATTCCTGCTGGCAAGCAGACTACAGGCCAGCGCATCCCTATCAGGTTTATTTGTTAAGAGCGCGGGCGTGCATCGAAGCTGTCACGAATGGCGAAGAAGGCCTCCTTGGGACGATAGTCGCGATCGAAAGGAAGCGAGCGCTGGGGCCGGCTGGGCTGCTTGCGATGGTGTGTCGGCCCGTCGTTCAGCCAGGTTCGCCGGTCGCTGACTCCCCAGGTGAGCATGGCCTTTACGGCCGGGTTGTCGAGCGCTACATGAAGAAAATCGCGATAGGTGCTGGCAATGGCATGGTCTCGCTGCGCAACGTCATCGAAGAGCAGATCGTCTTCATTGACGTCCAGTTCGGTCAGGTAGACTTCCATTCCCATCTGGCGCGCGCTTTCAATGAACCCAGCCAGACCTTTTCCTATCGAAGAAGGCGATCCTGCTTTTATATGCGACTGGATGCCAACCGCATCGATCGGCACATTGCGCTTTTGCAGGCGATGAAGAAGCGCGAGAATGGCGGCGCGGCGGGTTGTCTCTTCCTGATGGTCGTACTCGACGCCATAGTCGTTATACGTGAGCCGGACATGCGGGTCCGCCTCGCGCGCGGCGCGAAAGGCGAGCTCAATGTAATCCGCGCCGATGCGCTCGAACCAGAAGGACCTGCGCAGACCGTCCTGCTGGGCGTCGTCCGGCAGAATGGCCTCGTTGACGACATCCCAGGAGTGGACGCGTCCTCGGTAACGCCCCACAACAGTGTGAATGTGATCGATGAGAAGCTGGCGGACATCCGTCTGGCTTGAATTGTTCTTCAGCCAGTCGGGAACGGAGTTGTGCCAGACCAGTGTGTGGCCTCGCACCTGCATGTGATGGTCTTTGGCGAAAGAAAAGAGGGCGTCACTCTGCGTGAAATCAAATTGATTCTGGGAAGGACGAAGCGCGCGCCATTTCAGTTCGCCCTCGGGGACAAGAATTCCATACTGCTCGGTGATGAGCCGTTGCAATGCAGGATCGTTCTGCAGCGCATGCACAACAACCGCCGCGCCGGTGAGCACGCCATGCTTGCGGGCGTGCGCCTGGAGCGAGTAGCGGCCACGAACAGCCGCTGCTTCCGGTGGGAGGGTTGCGGGTGGAGTTGCTTCGCGGTCGGCATCTGCCTTGGCTTGCAGTCCTGAACCGGCGACCAGCAACGCCGCCGCGGAGGTGCGAAGAAACTCACGCCTTTTCATAGGAACGATGTTTCCTTTCCTGCTCCGTATGATAGGCATTACGCTTCATTCACAGAGCAAACGTCAGGGAGCCATAGGGCTCGAGCCTTCAATGTGGAAGGGCAAAAAAACGCCGGCCTGCGTCGATGGCTGGCTGCCGCCTACATAGAGTTCGTACTCTCCCGATTGCACGCTTCGGCTCCCATCCACGTCAACCAAACTCAATTGCCGCGGATCAATCGTAAGGCGAACTGTTCGCCTCTCGCCCTTCATCAGGTGTACCTTTTCAAAGCCCGCCAACCACTGGATAGGAGCTCCCGGTTTTGCTTTAGGAATCACGTAGAACTCGACGGTCTCATCTCCTGCGCGATCCCCCGCATTCTCCACTTGGACACTCGCTTCCAGGGGCTCTCCAGCTTGTATGGTGCTGGAAGAAAGCCTGCCGTTGCTGTATCGGAATCGGGTGTAGCTCAAACCGTAGCCGAAGGGGTAGAGCGGCGTTCCGCTGAAGTAGCGGTAGGTGCGCTCCTTCATGGAGTAATCATCAAAGGCCGGAAGCTGACCAGTGCCTGCATAGAACGTAAGAGGCAGGCGTCCGGATGGGTTGTTTTCGCCGAACAGGGTTTCCGCAATGGCTGTGCCGCCGAATTCACCCGGATACCATGCCTCCAGAATAGCGGATACTTTTTTCTCTTCGTCCTGCAAAGCAATCGCGCTGCCATTCATGAGAACTATGATGAGAGGCTTACCGGTCGCTGCCAGAGCGTCCACAAGCTGTCTTTGGGCCGCGGGTAATTCGATGGTGCTACGGTCTCCCCCAATGAATCCGTCCACATGAAGGGGCATCTCCTCCCCTTCAATCTCCGGGCTAAGGCCCAGAAACGCGACCACCACGTCGGATTTACTGGCGGCTGCGACCGCTTGGTTGCGGAGCGCATCCAGGGGCGGCTCCCAATTGAACGTAAGGCCGGCCCCGAAGTGAGGAGAGCTATGACTATACTCGATGCGAATGGGATGAGGCCGGGTGTCGTTGAATGTCAACTTGAAGGGAGTAGTTGGAGCGCGCCGTCCGTGTGTGGGCGCGTGAATAAACTTATACACCTGTGTGCCGTCGAGCCAAACCTTTACCGTCTCGCTATCCTCGCACGTGCTGCAGTGTGCCATCGAAAAGCCGAAGTTAATAGTTCCCGGCGCGGGTACTGTGATCGATCCGGTCCAACGCACTGAGAAGCTCGGGCCTGAGACGCCCGTGGCAGGAGATGCGCCATTCCAGTCGAAATCGATGGCGCGATCAACTCGTTGCAACATTTGACTGCCGCTGAATCCCTTCCCGGAAAAATACTCGGCGTGCAGGCCGGGCGCGCTCACTCCATCGACTACGGTCGAGAAAGCGGTTGCAGGAACCGGCACTGGAATCCCATCCACGTAAGGGGATCCCTGCGTATATAGGACTCTACCCGGCAATCGCTGTTCAAGCGCTTCGAGGGGCGTTACAGGATTAGAGGCAATAGCATTATAGTTTCCCTCCAGCGCTGGCAGAGCCGCTGCATTGGGTCCGATGACCGCGATTGTCTGCGGCGTGATGATGAGCGGCAAGATGTTTCGTTCATTCTTTAGCAGCACGATGGATGCGCGCGCCGCCTCCAGCGCCAGCTCTCCGTGCTGTACCGAATCGTTCGCGGAAAAGGGGATTGTGTTGTAAGGCACCAGCGCATCCGGATCGAACATGCCCAGCCGAAACCGCGCCGTAAACAGGCGCTTCACGGCGGAGTCGATCTCGGTTTCACTGATCAGTCCCTGGTGCACGGCATCAATGAGCGCGCCATACTCTTTACCGCAGTTAAGATCCGTTCCCGCCTTTACTGCCAGCGCTACGGCGTGCGCCAGGTCAGGGGCAAAGTGGTGGCCTTCAGAGATATCTCCAATTGCGCTGCAATCTGAGACCACGTACCCACTGAATTGCCAGCTCTGTTTTAAGGTCTTCTCAAGAAGCATCTTGCTGGCACAGGCCGGCGCTCCATCCACGGAGTTGTAAGCGCACATCACGCCGCCTGCATGCGCATCTACAACTAGTTTACGGAATGCCGGAAGGTAGGTGTCTTCAAGATCATGCGCGGAGATTACGGCGTCGAATGAATGCCGCTGTGACTCCGGTCCGCTATGTACAGCGAAGTGTTTAGCCGTGGCTAACACCTTGAAGTATCTGGGATCGGAGCCCTGCAACCCGCTGACGTAAGCAGTCCCGATGCTGCCGGTCAGGAATGGATCTTCCCCGTAAGTCTCCTGTCCGCGCCCCCAGCGCGGATCGCGCACGATGTTGATGTTGGGAGACCACAGCGTGAGGCCGTAGAAGATCGATCGATTGCCTTCGCGCTGTGCCTCGTTATATTTGGCTCTCGCCTCGGTGGAGATGGCATCGCCCACGCGATAAATAAGAGGAGTATCCCATGTCGCTGCCAGGCCGATGGCCTGCGGAAATACGGTTGCATAGCCGGAGCGAGCCACGCCGTGCAATCCTTCATTCCACCAGTTGTATCCAGGAACTTGAAGCCGCGCAATCGGCGGAGCCTCGTTCTGCATCTGCGCCACTTTCTCAGGCAGCGTCATGCGGCTGACCAGATCAGAAACTCGCTGCTCCAATGGAAGCGCCGGATTGAGGTAATCATTCGGCTGCGCGGGACTTTGTGCCCGCATCGGCCGGACATAAAGAAGAAGGATCAAAACCATAAAACGAAACTGTATGTTACGCGAGTAGGCAAGAGACATATTTGTCCTTCTGCTGCGCAATGTCAGCATCGTTTCGTAATAATGCCAATGTTTTCAGTCCTGGCTGTGCAGGGCCAAAAAATAATCTTAGGTTTGGCAGGCGCCCAGTCTCTGGTGCTGGACGCCTGCCGTCGTTGAGTGATCTACGGCTCAACCATCGCTTGCTTGGGGCTCAAAACACGAGCTTAAGCGAGAATTGCGCGATGCGCGGATCGTTCTGAGGAGCTCCTGAGGCTCCAGAGGTGCCGGTCCAATTTTGAGGACTCGTGCTTGTGATTTTGCCAAATGACCCGCCCACTGTAGTGTTGGGATCGCCTAGGTTGGTGTGGTTCAGCAAGTTGAAGTACTCTGCGCGGAACTGCAAGTTAGCCCGATCTTTATAGACTGGGAACTTGCGCATAATACTCGCGTCCCAATCGATATAGTGCGGACCCACAAACGATCCCTTCTTCACGGTTCCGTAAGAACTGGCAGTCGTAGAACCCGCATAAGTTGGATTCGTAAAGCTGCTCGGATTGAGATACGACTTGCATTTCGTGGAAGCACCGCAAGCTGTGCCGCCATAGGGAGCTCCAGTTTGCACGGCGCGATCACGCATTTGGTCTGATTCAGAGATGTTGCTTGAGCCCGACCAAACGGTCAGCGGGTCGCCGCTGCGGAACTGGAAGAGGCCTGTGGTTTCCCAGTCATTCACAATGTACTGAACTGCCTTGGGCGCGTCTTTCAGAACCTTCTGTTCCGTGTACACGTACGATACAGCGCTGACAACGCGATGATTAAAATCCGACGGCCCGTAGTCCAGTCTCTTGAAGTTCGGGAAGTAATACGGGTAGACGTAGGAGCTGTTGTTGCTAACCGACGTGGACGATTGATTCCACGGCTGGTTGTCGAGCGACTTCGACCACGTTAAATTGGCAAGCACTGTCAGGCCATAGCGCACGCGTTGCTCGGCTGAAAGTTGCAGTGAGTTGAAGTTTGAGTTGCCGCCGGTGTTTGCCGCCGTGATTGTCCCGGGATAGCAACTGTTGGTGGTCGAGCAGCCCGTTTGATTGTACAGGCGCGAGCCGCCGTTGACCGTGGGATTCAGCTCAAGATCTGTCCACTGGTGGCTTCCATGTGAAGCCACATAGGCGGCGTGCGCGGACAGGCTCCTGGTTACCTGCTGTTCTACCGCCAGGTTCCAGTTGTACGCCAGCGGATCCTGGAAGCCATGGAACGGGTCGAAGGTCAGCCAGGATTGGTTGGCGTTGATCGGTGCGGATGGCCCGGGAGGCAGTGTGTTTGTCGGGAAGGTTGCCGGGAAGGGATCGGTAGTCCCGAAGCTGGTGTATGGATTTGCGAAATTCATACACACGCCCGCCGTGGCCGTGCAAGTCGTTGCCAAAGAAGTGCCGGGATTCACATTATTCAGAGTGATTGCCGTGAGGAACGGCGGCAGCCCGGTCGTGTACATATTGAACAAGACGCTGCTGATGCGGCTGTCGAAGAACATGCCCGCACCGCCGCGCACGCTGGTCTTGCCGTTGCCAAAGACATCCCAGGCAAAGCCGGCCCTGGGCATGAAGTGCAGGTAGGAAGATGGTGCTCCGTTTTTGTTGAACCCCGGGTCGCCGGCAAACTGCATACCGGCGGGCGCATTGGGATACATGGTGGAGTGTGTATTGGACGCCCAAAGCTCTGGGTTGAAGCCTCCCATCCGACCTTGCATCTCATGCCAGGGAACAAATGGCTCGTAACGCACGCCAAAGTTCAGCGTCAGATGGTGAGAAGCCTTCCAACTGTCCTGAACGTATGCGCCCTGGAACTTTCCGCGAAGATTCAGGAACTGGCCCGAAGCCTGCACAAATGTAGAGACATAACCAAACAGCACGCTGGCCGCGGGGTCGAAGGCGTAGTTGGCATTGAAGGTGTACTGCCCCGGCTGCTCGTAGAGGTTATTGACGTCCATCTTGGACACCTCGCCGTGATAGCCCACGTCGATGTTGTGCCTTCCCAGCAGGTAATGCAGATCGTCGGTCAGCGTATAGTTTCCCCTGACGAAGAACGCCTGCGGATTGGCGCCGATATTGAAGTTGGTAGTACTACCAAGCGTTCCCTTGATTTGATTGATCTGATGGAACGCCGGCTGCGGAATCGTGGCCCCCAGGTCATCCACGTCAAGGGCGCTCGAAGATGGCCCGCGGGAATCTCTTTCCATTTGGTTGCTGAGGATAAAGTTGTTGACCAGGTGATCGCTGAAGGTGTGTGTTTCATTGATCAGCGAGTTGTAGTAGTGGTTCGCGGCCCCGTCGGCATACGTGAGCAAATTCGAGGGATTGTACACGCCTGTCAGGATGAATGCGTCGGAGAAGTACCGCAGCGTCATCTTGTCCTTCGGTGTCAGCTCGGTATCGCCGCGGGCGGTGATTTCAGCCAGAGTATACATGTTCGGCTGCTGGTAGGGAATGGATCCCGATGTGGTTAAGGGCGGAAGGTGTGTCAGCAGGTTCTTCGTCACCGGGTCCAGGATGGCGGCAGCGCTGGCTTGGGGGATCGTGGTCGTAACGATGCCGCCAACCACCGAGCACGTCGACGTGGGCGTAGTCGCTGGAGTCGACGTCCATGGCGTATACGTCGGATTCAGCGGGTCGTAGACGCAGTTACCAGTAGAGCCCTCCGTAAATACCATGGGGTTCGTGCCTGGCAATAACCCTGACGAGTTCGCGCCTGCCTGAGCTATGGTGGGCAGAGTGGCACTGGGGGCCGTAGCATTTGTATGCACGATCGTCCCTTGATATCCGAAGAAGAAGAAGGTCTTCTTGACGGTTACGAGGTGTGGAATTTCCAGCGGTCCGCCGACCGTGCCGCCAAACTGGTTCCGCTTGAGCGGGTCCACTCCTGTGGTGCTGAAATAAGGAGCGGCATTGAAGTAGCGGTTGCGGACAAATTCGAACAGGTCGCCGTGATACTTGCTGGTTCCGCTCTTGGTGATGATATTCACTACGCCGCCGGCGTTCTGGCCGTACTGGGCGTTGTAGTTGCTGGTCTCGATGCTGAACTCCTGCACTGAATCGGGCATCGGGAAAGGCATGTTGACGTTGGTGTACTCGTCCACATTGTTGCCGCCGTCCAGCATGTAATTCGTCTGCCCGACGCGCGTGCCGTTGGCCGAGATGGTGTAGGCCGTGGGAAATGTCTTGGTATTTCCCTGGTCCGCCTGGGCGTACGGCGCAACGGTGATGCCGGCCACCTCCGCCGTCAGTGCGGCGGCATTGCGGCCGTTCAGAGGCAGTTCGTTTACTGACGCTCCGCCGATCACCTCGGAGAGTGTTCCGGTGGTCACGTCCACCTGGGCCGTATCGGCGGTCACGGTAATGGATTCAGTCGCACTGCCTGTTTTGAGGGTTATGTTAACCGTTACCGCTGCATCCGCGCGCACTTGCACGCTTTGCTTTGTGTACTTTGCAAAGCCGGGATGGCTGACGGATAGGTTGTAGACCGAAGGCGCTAGTGTCGGAAAGACAAAGAGCCCTTCCCCGCCTGTAGATGTTTTCATCGCCAGCCCGGTGCCGGCTTGTGTTGCCGTCACCACAGCCCCTGCAACGACCGCTCCAGTCGCGTCCGTCACCGTGCCACTGATGCTGCCGAATCCTTGTGCCCATGCTCCGTTAGAAGCGCATATCAATGCTGCGCAAACGGCCAATAGGCTAACGGTCACTTTGAGAAAAGATTTCATTTCAGCCTCCTGATGCATTTGTCTTGTGGACCAGATCCACTTCCCGCATTTGGCCTTAAAAGCCTGGGAGAGTTGGCCCACCTGTTTTGTTCGCCACCCGAATTATTAAGTCGCTCAGCGCAAGGTCGAAAAGACAGATACCGTCCCTGACCGTCAGGAATCGCTGTATCTCATTTGTTTTGAATATTTTGTAATTCAGGGTAAGTGTTGCAGGCAGTGGTTCCACTATGTCCCGCTTATTCCTGGGATACCGCCAGAACCCTGGGGGGGCCCGGGGTCCCGTCAGTAACCGTAGTGCCCAGCACGATCTGCAGATTCTGGTTGCTCGCGCCCAGCCGAGTTACTTTGCCAATGGACTGCATCAACTGCGGATCGGTCAGAAACTCCCCGGCGGATTGGGTCCCGTAGGTGTAGAGCCCTCCAATTACAACCAGAACATGTCCCGTCTCCGAATTTCGGATTCGAGAGATCAGAGCATAGTCGTACAGAACCGGGCCGCCCCGTCCTCCCACGTAATCGAGCGGTTGATTGGTACCCCAGCTCCAGGCGCGAGAGGATGGATTTTTGCCATCTTTTATATAGATGAGGTGATTCTCGGCATCCAGGGCGAGGGTAAAACGCAATTGGCGAGTGAGACGCAGACTCCACTCGTTATTGAAGGCTCCGACCAGAACGACTGGGCCTTCCCGCAGATCCGAAAAGGAGCTGGCATTTTCACGGCGTATCAGAACCTTCTTGCCATTGGATTCCAAAACGCCCACAACCTTTGCGATCGTCACCGCATCGGCAAACGGAACGGATCGGGTCGAATCGGACTGGGGAATTGCCAGGGGAGAATTCTGATTTTCTTCGGTTGCCATTGGCTGCGGTGGACCGTGTGGAACATCGCCGACCGCCAGCAACACCGGCCCCGGCGTTTCAAGAACCGGCTTCCAGAACAGGTACTCCGGGGTCTGCGAATGAAGCCAGTACCATCCGCTCAATCCGGCGGCCAGTACCACTGCAAACAGTAGATAAGCCACTAGCCAGTTTCTTCGCTGATACTCCTTATGATTCGACGCAAGGACGGATTCGCCGTGGGAATTAGCAACTGAATCCATGGAAGAATGCTGCATCTGGCCTGGAATGAAATGAGTACCATTGGACACCCCGTCTTCGGCATCCTCTTGGATTGCCTGATGAGCATGCATGAATCTTGGTATATAGGAGCCAGGTAAAAGACCGATTCTCAATTCGGCGCGATGCTTTTCGTCCCCGTAATAGATTGCCAGCCTTTTGCGAAGTTCTGTTGCGGCGGTGCGTACAATGTGGTCGAGATTCGTGTCATACGATGATGATCTGCCAAATACCTCCATCCCGATCGTGCGTTCCTTGATCTGGTCCTCGGAGCCTTTCAATGTCTCCTCGACGACAAACCGCAGGAACGCGATTGACCTCTTGCTGGCGCGGAAAATTTCATCCCGGGTGAGCAACTGGAGTTGCGCCAGAATCATCTCGGGGGTTATATCCGCGGGGATGCCGTCCTGGAAGTCAGTATTTGTCATTTGTTTCCAATGCGTGCGATTCTAGCACCCGGAACGCCCTGTGACCATGCCGCCGCCGTCTATCTTCGATGCGGCCAGGCCACCGTCAAGCGCAGGCAAAGCTCCTCCATTTGCCGCACAAGCGGATTGGGTCGCTAATCGCTGTACCCGGAAGCGGCACGGGGACTGGCCTTAAGCAGTCTGCGCGGAAGTTACGCCCGGTTTGCAGATAATTTCCCTCCGCCGGCGCACACTTACCCCATGAACGAGTTCCATAGCCGCGGGTCTTTACTGATCACGGATCTCTGTTCTCTGATCTGTGAAGAGGTACCCCCCCTCCCCCCCTATACCCCAGGGGGGTATAATTTTCCCAAAAACCATGCAGATTATTTAAGCCTGTGCAGCAATGTAATACTTCGCATCCTACTAAAAACAGAAGACTTGATTGCAAAAATCGGCAGGGTTAACAGATCGTCCTTTTCCACAGGAATTCGGCTTCTCTGTACCACATGGTGAGAAACTGCCTCCGGAAAAGGGGGGATTTTTTCCTGTTTTTCCCGGTGCTTTGCCCTGAAATCGCCGCTTTGCACGGCTTGGGTAGGGTGAATTGAAGAACCGGTCAATCCTGGAACGCCGCTTTCCATCCAAGCACGGCAATCTGGGAAATGCCACAGCGTGCTTTTGCCTGCATAGGAAGAAAGGCCCGGACTCTCCAGTCCGGGCCTGTCTTGTTGAGCGCGCGCATGTTGCGCGGGTGCGTATCGCTGCCGTTACTTTTCAGTCACCAGGGCGTTGATTAGCCCGGTTCCGTTGGGGCTTCCCCAGCCAGTCACCAGATCGTAGCCCTTCACGGCAGAGTAGCTGCCAGACGTGCCGCTGGTGATGTCGTGGAAGTCCGTGCCGTAGCTGGAGCTCACGCCGAAGGCATAAAGGTAGGGGTTGATGAAACCGAGAGGCTTGTAGCCGTCGGCCACCAGTTGCTGATTGACCAGAGCCATGTAGCCAGCCCACATGGGAGCGGCAAAGCTGGTGCCGCCGAATACGTTAGCCAGGCAGGCGACCTGGTCGGCGCACGTGTAGAAGGTGAAGTTGGCGTTGGCCGAAACATCCGGGCCGTTGCGATAGGTGGTCGAGCCCTTGTTGCTCGAGTTGATCACGCCCGTGAGCTTTTGCCATGCAGGAATCGCGATCTTATCCGGCGAGATACCGCCGCCAGAATCCGCCCAGGCGGTCTCCGACTTCCACGCGCCGCCCGCGCTGGCGGTAATCAGGTCCGTGCCGCCCACGGAGACAACATTCGCATCGTCTGCCGGCCAGGCCTCGTTTCTCGTCGACCAGGTGGAGCTGTCGCCCGAGGCCGCAAAGAAGTTCTGGCCCTGAGCCGCCATCTTCTGGAAGTAGGGGTCAAGCGTGCTGGGATCGGCCGGCGTCCAGCCCCACGAACAGCCAATGGTGGTGGGCAGCGGGCTGTGCGTGGTCATGGCGCTGATGATGGCCGTATCGGTTGAGCCGATGTACATGGTCAGGCTGGCCAGCCCCGGCGCCATTCCCAGAGCCTGGGTCATGTCCAGCGTCTGCTCGGTGTCGTCGCAGCCCCTGGTGCACTCGTACTCGCTTTTGCTGTATACGCTGCACGTGCAGGATGTGCTGGTTTTATCCACGGAAAGCAGCGTGATGGGCACCTTGTTGGTTTGCTTCACGTTGGTGAAATAAGTGTTCAGGTCAGCCAGGTCGGTGCCGTAATACTCAAGCAGCCCGAGGTTCTGGCCGGCGCCAGTCAGCGCCGTTCCGCCGTAGTAGGCGGTGCGCATGTCGCTGCCCAAAAACGAAGCCGAAGGGCCGCTTCCGGTGGTGGCATGGGAGACGACAGCTTCGGGCGCGATGCCACGGGCCGTCGCGTAGCTGCTCCTGTTCACAAGCAGGGCGTGCGGAATCGAGAAGTTGTCCAAACCGGAGATGTGCCACAGTTGGAAGGGAAGTTCCGTAGTGGGCTCACGGTCCGCTGCATAAAAGGCGCGGTTCTCGGTGGGGTGCTGATAGGTCCGCATGTAAACATGAAAGGCCGACTCGATAGCCGTAACGGAACCCGTGACCTGCACGTCCATTCCATCGCGCGAGCCGCCGACAACCGTCAGGCCGTTGGCTTTTGCAAACGCAAGCACGGCGTCATATTGTTCCTGCGTGGGGCCAAAGAGCGCGGTAAACTCCTGCGGCGTAAGGAATTGTCTGTAAGAGGCGCTGGCCGGATTGTAGAGATCGACCAGGAACCTTTCCAGGCCGGCCGGGTCGCTCAGCGGCAAAACAATATCCAGTTGCATCTGCTGGGTTTCGGGCAGGCGCCCGAGCAGTTGTGCTTGCCCGTTGACAACGGCATCGCGCACATGGCGCGTCATCAGCGATTGCGCATGGCCGGCCAAAGTTCCAGCCAATAGAATCACTGCGATGGTCAACACGATGGATCCGATTCTGTTGTTCACAATTCCTCCTGTAAGGACTTGTTAGCGGGGAAGGGTCTGATCCGCTTACAAGGGGACTGATTGCAATTTTCCGTAAACACACCACGGTTGTCAATCATGGGGCTGCGCTTTTAGTAACCCCTTCTATGCGAAGAAGTCGCTTTGGGAATGAAATTGTTTATAAACTGATGAAACAGGGCGCATGCGCACCTTCCACGCGAGATGCGCCTGGGGCGGTGTAGCGCCCCGCGGCTTCCCGAATTCTGCTACACTGATTCAAGCGCAATCAAGGGGCCAAAAGCGCCAGGCCGCGCCCCAAAGATTCGCTCCTGCAACCCAAGTTCGGGGAGTGGCTCAGCCTGGTAGAGCACCTGGTTCGGGACCAGGGGGTCGGAGGTTCAAATCCTCTCTCCCCGACCATTATTTTCAATAACTTACATTGAAATACGGCCAGGCTAAACAGCCTGGGGTTCTCAACAGGATCCCCACGTATTGTCAATTCTGCCGTTGGGGAGGTCCTTCAGCGGTGTTACGACTCTGTTTTTCTCTTCCTCATCCGGTTCTGCGAATACCGCTTCGACAACCCTGCTGACTGCCTCGACACGTTCGCTTCACCAAGTCTTCGAATAGGCATCCAAGGTGATGCTGCCCGTACTACCAGCGTGCCCCATGTTGTCACGGGCAACCTCGAGACGAGCGCCATAGCGCCGCATCAGGCTGGCGTGCATGGTCCGAAAACTCCGGAAGTCGATGGTTTGGGGAAGGCCGAGCTTTTCAGCCACAGGTTTCACATGCCGGTGAAGAAGATTGTGCCGATCGAGCGCCTTGTCAGATTTATTGGCAAAGATCAGATCGTCCGGCTTGCGAAACTTCTTGTTGCTGGCCCACATCCGCTGCACTGCAGCGAGAATGACGCCATGTTTGTCAAACGGCACCTCACGCTTGCCGGCTTTCGTCTTCACATCGTCGAACTCATCGTCGTAAACACGTTCATCTACGACGATGCGATCGCAAAGGATGTCCTTCCACCGAAGTGCGAGAACTTCACCTGGGCGCATGGATGCGAAGACAATCAACATGATCATCGACTTCGTCGGTTCCTTTACCGCCTCGATCATCCGGCGGATGTCCGCGAGGGAAAGCAGCACGGTTGGCTTGACTTCCCGTTTTCTCGGCAGCTTCACGCCAAACGCAGGATTCCGATCAAACATGCCTCATGCCTTGCCCTGGTTCAGAGCTGCACGGAGCGTGCCGTGATTCAATCGGATCGACTTCGGCGAGAGGCCGGGAGACAACGTGTTGAAGTATTTCTGGATATCCATGGTTGTCAGCTTACGAACCTTACGGGATCCAAATTCCAGAAGCAGGTAGGTTTTGAAGTTCTCTTCATACTGCTTGTGCGTGGAATTCTTCAGATGCGGCCACGTCAGTTTCTGGCATTTGATGTAGACGGTCCGCACTGTTTCCTCGTCGCTTGCGAAAAGGTGAGGCTGGTTGTTCCGCTCATTGACTCGCTCCATAAACTGGTCACCAAGCCGCTGTGCCTCGCGATTGCTTGGCACTCGGCTCTTCGCCCAGGATTTTGTCCGTCTTTGACGCGGGGTTCGGGTGTAATCCCAGTAAAAAAGCTTCCACTTGGACCCAAGGTCTTGCATTTGGGCCCGTTGATAACGATCCTGCACCACGGTCCTCCTTCCGTGGCGCTTCAGTCGCGGTCTCTTTGTAGCATCAAAGGCCATCACTGTACAACCTCGGATCCAGCGAGGAACTTCTGGATGGTTGCTGGGCGAAATCGCACGTATCGGCCAAGGCGAAGCACGCCGGGGATCTCATCGGCGTTGGCCTAAACCCAAGACTCAGGAACGTGCAGAAGCTCTGCGACATTCTCCGCTACAAGCAATGGATCAAGGCTGCCAAGCCACTGCTCTACATCCTGACTACAGAAACGAAAATAGCAGCCAAGCGGCTTAAAGCCGGGAATCTCCCTGGCGTGAGAGCGTACCCAATCGGTTGTGGTGATAAGGATGCCGGCGAGATCATCGTCGGACAGTAAAGGAGAAAACCCCAGAAAGGGAGTCTTCGCGGGTTGCATCTCGAATTGTGTGTACATTTGCCTCCCGACAAGGAGGCCGGTTAAGCTGGCCGCCGAAGCGGAGGGGAACCCTTCCGCTTGATTGTCGCGAGGAAGAATCTGGTTACTCGCAAATTTAGCTCCGTCCAGTAATGCTGTAAGGATTTTTATCCCTACTGTGATTGCCATAAATAACGATAAATCTTCAAGATTTGGAGCCCACTGACCCCAGGGTACTAATTCATGTCGCGCATCTTGTACACCTCCTCCAAATCCTGAATGTAATGTTTCAGGACTTCTGCTTCCATTTTCCGGCGCAGGCTCTCGTAGATGGCTCTCATTCGAGCGTGCAGATCGATCGGCGTGCTTTTCGGGGAAGCCGGTTCAGTTCCTTGAGGACTTTGCCACCGCTCACGCTCGGAGGCGGATTGATGCAGGAAACTGAAGGCTTCCCTAAAGTCCTCCATCAGAAAAGCGACAGTCACGCTGCGAAGAATGGATTCCATCTCTCGATGCGTGTCCAGGCAATTTCTCCAGTCCTTTCTAAGGAACCTCTCCCCCTCCTCAGTTAGTGTCATTGCGCGGCGGCCTCGCTTGGCACCGTCCGATCGAAACAGCAAGCCCGCTTCCACTAGATGTTTAATGACCTGCCTCAGGCTTCCAGGTTGCAGATCAGCAGACTGTTGCAGCGCATAGAGCGTGTTGAGACCGCCACGTGAAATGGCAGCCATCAAGAACATCTCCATCGGTCCGGCAAGTCTGCCGTTCCTACTAGTTTCGACCATGTTTTAACTATATCATAAGATACTGTCAAAATTGCCAATTTTATTCAAAATGCGTTAACTTTTTTAGCCCCCAGAAGTGCACAAAAAGGTTAAAAGTCCGTATGTTGATTATTCAATGAGATTTAAAAGTAATTGAGGGGCGTAATATATCGTATTTTCGATGACTCAGAATAAAACTCACAGAAGCCTGAGCACGCTTGCGCGGCCTAGGGGGGATGCTCTAAGGGCAGCATTGGGACGATATAGATAGACACTACGACTTCGAAGGCTGACGCAGCCCAAAGAAATGTCCGATGGCAGCATCGGGACGGCAGATATCCTACTGGGCCTTTTGGAACACTTGCAATGCGGTTCTAGGGCCTGGGCTTTGTCTTGAACGCCCGCGGCCCTCGAGGCAGCGACTTGGCCATGGCAAGCGTTACGGCGGATTCTCCCTTTTTGAGGGCCTCCGCTGCAGCTGAACGGAGCCGACTGTACCAAAGGGCAAGCGGCGGAAGCGAGGCCGGCTGGTCTGGCGTTTCGACCGTATCTATAAAGTTTCGCTTTCGAGTCGCAGACTGACGCAGGAAATCAACTGCCAGTTCGCGGTCACCGCCAACCCAGATGGCCAGCAGTGCGATACGGAGGTCGGCATCGAGGTCGCCGCTTGGGCCGTCCACTATCAGGTCTTTCCAAGCTCGATTCAGGTATCGCCGGCCTTCGACGGTAATCTTGTGACCTGTACGGCCACGTGGGCCAGGCTTGCCCTGGAGCACCAGACTCTCTTCAAGCAGCCTGCGCAGTGTCGGGATCGTCGCTCCAGGAGACAGGCCAGCAGCTGTCTTGAGTTCATAGGGAGTTGAAATCCCGCTCTCTATCAACGCAAGCACAAAAAGGTCGAGATCATTCCGGCGGCGCTTGTCACGAGTCTCAGACATGCTAACAAGTATACGAACATGCTTACATGCTTACATGTATATAAATACGGCGGCCTAGGCCGGAAATTGACCGGGCGCCCAAACTCTGCGACGCCCGGCTTGAAATGCGTTTCAGCTGATCCTACTTCTGCCTCCTTCCACGATGCTCTGCCTCCGGTGATCGGCCCCGGAGAATTTGAACCATTCTCAATGTTATTCTTCGGCCATGATCGAGCCCGCTGAGGTTGCGAAGTTTCTTTTTAGTCAATTGTGATCGCATATCCGCGACGCTGGATAAGCCATCTGAGGTGTTGGTAGGGTGGTTGAATCTGGTGGCAAAGCAGGCGCGGGCATGAAAACGCCGAGATTGCTCGCCTTTGAATATGAGGATGGAAGTCCTACTTCTAACGACTCAAATCTCCTTTCATCACCCAGAACCTCTACCCGATCAAGGGTTCAGTTGGAGCAGGCTACGGCATTTGAACAAGCTGCTGTAGTGCCGGTCAATCGCCCGGTACTCCGAGAGTGGGGATATATTCGACTTGAGTTGCTGCACCCTTCGATGAGTGAGCCGGCGATTTATCAACAACCAAAAATCCTTCGAAGTGACAAGTGCGATTAAACTAAGCCACTAGCGCGGCAGACACGGCGTCGCATAGATTTCGCCCCTAGGCCAATATTCTTGACCTTTAATAGATGAGCTGTCCGCATAAAGCTAGCGAGTCGTATCCAGTTTCAAGGGAGCAGAGGTTAATTTCAAGTCTTCCAATAACTTTACGATGCTGTAACTGTCGACTGTTAGCCAAGGACAAGTTTCTGGCTTCCATCTATCGTCAGAGGAAACCGCCAATTGTGTTTCGACGAATATCCTGACCGCGTATTCGTCGGAGAATCCTAAGGTTTCCAGTTGGCTGTGAGCAACGGATGTTACAGCGACCTCGATGCGAAGGCAGCTAGAATGACCGATCAATTTCACATCGAAAGAGGCGCCATTGACCGCGGGCTGGCCCGTTGCATCGCTGCATGGACTCATACTGTAAATCTGGCCCACTCTCCAGCGCTTGTTGGATATAACACCTCCAAATGGTTCGCTCCAGTGGCATCCTTCACTGAGTCACGTGCTGAGTTCGATTCTCGTTTCTGGATTTACGCTCACGTGACCATTGTGCGATGTCGGCAATGGCCGCTATGGCCGCGGCGATATCCTCCTCGGTGTTGAACGCTCCTACAGAGAACCTGACTCCGCCATCTGATTTCTCGGTTCCGAGCTGCCGGTGCACAAGCGGCGCGCAATGCAGGCCGGTGCGCACGGCAATGCTGTGGTCGACGTCGAGCATGACTCCCACATCAGCTGGGTCCACACCTTCCAGGTTCATAAGAATGGTCGAGAGGTGGTTGTCGAGATTGTCGCAGCAATAGAGCTTGACGCCCTCTATGGCGCGCAGGCCATCGGCAAGTTTTCTGGCAAGCGCCATTTCATCCCGATAAACGTTCTCGACTCCATGCGCATCCAGCCACTCCTGTCCGGCCCACAACGACGCCACTCCTATCATGTTTGGCGTTCCGTATTCCAGGCGCCATGGATACTCGTCAAGGTGATACCGGTCCACCGAGCGCACACCGGTTCCGCCGCTGCGAATCTGACGAATTTCGACGTGCTTGCGCACCGAGAGTCCGCCGATGCCCATGCTGCCCATCAGAGCTTTGTGTCCGGTAAAAGCCAGCACATCAATGCTCATGTCTTTCATGTTGATGGGAATAACGCCCGCGGTTTGGGCGGTATCTACGATGAAGGTGAGGCCGTGTTCGCGGCAAATTATTCCGACTTCTTTGATCGGCTGGACTGTGCCGATTACGTTCGACCCGTGGTTCATGATGACAACGCGCGTATTCGGGCGTATCGCCCTGCGAACGGCGTCGGGCTCGATGAATCCCTCCTCGTTGAATGGAAGGTAGGTGGCTTCGGCGCCATGATCTCGAACCATGTGGTTGACTGGCCGGATTACGGAATTGTGTTCCAGGTTAGTGGTGATGACATGGTCGCCCAGGCCTACCAACCCAGGAATCGCCAGGTTGAGCGCGTCGGTCACGTTATAGCCGAAAACCAGGCGCTCGGGAGCGTCCTCATCGCCGCCAAAGAATTTCGTCAGCCTTTTACGAGTTTTGTCCAGCAGTGAGCCTGCCTCTACCGCCAAATCGTAGCCGCTACGACCGGGGTTCACGCCATGGGTCCGAAAAAACTCGTCCATGAACTTGTACACGCCCTCTGGCTTGGGCCAGACGGTTGCTGCGTTGTCGAAGTAGATCAATCGTTCTTCCATGTTCACTCCAAAGGAAAGCGGATAAGAACTCGAACTTAGCGGAATTCCCACTTGATGTAAGGCTCCGGTAAATCGGTCATAGCGTTCACAATCAGTTCCGCGAGACCGCCATACAGGATGCCCGACTTTTCCCAAACTCCGTAGTAGCTGAAAAGGTCGCGAAACTGTCCTTTGCAATTGGAGCAGGGGGCGCATACGTATTTCTTTGTCTCCGGCTCGGGGCAATCGGCGAAGGCTTCCAGAATCTGCTTCAGTTTTGTTCGACCGGCAACCTGGAATCGCCAATCTTCGAAGTTAAAAGGCGACATAATGGCGAAGCCGGAACCGCCTCCGCAGCAGTAATTCTCCACGCCGTGTGGCGTCATTTCGCGAAACTGCGGGCAAATCGCCTTGAGGATATCTCGTTGCGGCTTCACTATGCCCATCATGCGAACAATATTGCACGGATCATGCAGCGTGACCGGGAAAGCGTTCCGCGAGGGGTCAAGTTTCAGGCGGCCGCTCAGCACGATGTCGCGCAAGAAGGTCAAGCAGCTTTCGCGCGGAATGTCGAGGTCCTTCGGTATAAGCCTATCGGCGGTAACCATGGATGCCTTATGCGCGTGCCCGCATTCTCCCAGGACAATCTTCTTCACGCCGAGCTTTTTGGCAGCTTGCATCTGCCGAAGGGCGACGCGCACAAACTGGGCATCGTCATACCACAGGCCGTAATTCACACTGTCATAGCCGCCGAGATCACTCGACATCGTCCAACTGATGCCCGCGGCCTCCAGGATGATGGCGAATGCCATGGGGTTTTCCGGCCAGACGGAGATTTCTCCGGCGTTGTGAATCAGAAGAACATCCGCTCCCTGCTTGTCCCACGGCGTGTGAATGTCATGGCCTGTTAACTCGCTGAAATCTTCGTCGAGAAATTCGATGTTGTCCTTCACCGTATACGGTTTCATGCCGGTGCTGGATCCCGTGCGGAGTTGCACGGCCGATCCCTTCTCATGAAGTTCTCTGGGAGCGATGCCCAGTTCCATACTGAACAGCTTGCGGATCTCCCTGGTGAGAAGAGCGTTGTCCACGCCCATGGGACAGGCCTGGGCGCAACGGCGGCAAAGGGTGCAGCGGTAAGCCGATTCGAGCAACCGGAGAATCGTAGTGGCGTTGAGTTCAATGTCTTCGCCCTTTAGCTTCGCCAATAATTTTCCGCCTGGCTTGGTGTACTTTTTAACGATGCGGCGAAAGATTTCGCTGCGAAATGTCGGGCGATACGCCTCATCGTGACCGCTGGCCGTGTAAATGGGACAAGACTCGACGCAAGTCTGGCAACCGACACAGTGGTCAAGAGACAGCGTGAACTGTTGCAGAAACGCCCAGTTGTCATCGGGCGAGAGCAACCTGTCCAGCCCAGCAATGAACCGTTCGACGAGTTGCTGCTCTTCGGCTTCCGTTTTTGGCCGGGGCATGCCAACGGCGAGGAAGCCGTCGAGCGAACAGTCGCACTCCGTACGAGCTTTATCGCTGAGATTCTTGCGCGGCGGAAGCGTGTCAACGTGATCGTAGGGCGGTTGTAGCGGCTCTAGGCGCTCCGGGGCAACCTCAGTGAGCCGGCCGGCGCGGGCAATATCTTCGACCTTAATCATCGCTAACACCATGCTGTCCGCTACTGGATGCCACGCCAGCCCACGTTTGCTCAGACGCGTCTTGGATGTTAGGAGCTTGCCAGGAGACTCGCCGCTCGAGATTGTTGGCAATGGCTGTTCGGCTGCCTTCGTCGAAGCGGGTTGGCGTGTCGTCCCAGCGCACGCTATGCCACGTAAAGAACTTCATGAACATGTGCGTCATGTGGGTGAATGGAAAATAGACAAGGAAAAACATGACCAGTGCGAAGTGGCTATATATGTCCGCCGTGTACACTCCCGCTGAATGGCTACCCTGCACGGTATCAGCAAGAGCAGTGAGAAGACCACGCTGGGGCTTGAACAGGGCGATGAGGCCTGTACCAAAGATCGCGACAAGCAGAGAGAGATTGAAGATCATCGCGCGTGTTGTAAAGCCTTTCAGTCGGGAATGGAAGATCCGCATGGCCAGCAATCCGATACTCCCGATTGCGCCGAGCGCACACGCGGCAATGAACCCGGCAAAAGCAGCATCCAATAAAAGCACTCTTGCGAAAGCAAGATGAGCGCCGATCGCTGCAACAGCAACTGTCGTGGCAGCTGAAGCCATGTAAAGGTAGAGCCCCCAGTGCAACAGTAGCGACCAAAGCCACAAAGCGCGAAAGTTCTCAAAAACTCCGCGTAGAAAGAAAACCTCCTTCAGCATGAAGGCCATCTCACCGCCGATGCCGGTGCCGATGGGCTTCGTCCACCACTCAGTTTCCTCGAAATAGGAGCCACCGTAGCGTTGCCTGTCGCGCGAACCTTTTGGAATGGGATAGAGTTCCCATCGAAGGTGGGCAGGGATGAGCATCACCTTCACTACCCGGCAAAGATTGCCAAGCAGGAAGATCGAAATCGCCGCAATCAGCGCGAGGGTAAGCAGGGGCATGGTAGATCTTTTCTATACACAACCTGTCGGTTTCGGCAGTCCCGCCACTTTACATGCACCTTTGGCTGGTCCGGAAGGAAATAGGTCGAAAATCTGTTTCAGGTTCAGCCCGGTTTCTTTGCACATCCTACGGACCATGGGTGCAACATCGTTTTCCTTGTAGTACGCACGAATGTAGTTGATGACTTTCCAGTGCTCGGCAGTGAGCACCTCGACGCCATCTGTCGCAGCAAGCGCACAAGCCATCTCCGGATTCCAGCATTCCGGCTTCTGAATGAACCCGTTGTCATCCACCGGTACTTCGATTCCCTGCCAAACAAATACGTCCATCCGATCTTTCCTCTGGAAAGCTTGCCTCGGCGTATCCGCAGCCGGACACAGTCCAGCGTTCATATCAAGAATAAGGACGCTCGATCCTCGAAGTACATGCAGAAGTAACGGATGTTGGCTGGGTTAACGAAACAAAATAGAAGTGAAACCTCAGAATACCTTTGGATCGGCTGGTGCCGTCCGAATTCTAGCGAATAATTGGCTTAGCCGCCGAGATATCCTGAGATGCTCCATCGGGCTTGACGATATTTCCCCACGCCAGGGCAGTTGATAGGACCATCAGGGTTGTGGTGCCCACATATGGCATCAACGCATCCAGCAAGCGCTCCAGGTGAGCAACATTGGCGACGGCTGTTTTAAGCAGAAATGAATCCGCACCTGTGACCCGGTGGCACTCCAATACTTCGGGCCGACTCGCAGCAAGATTCATGAAGTGAACCAGGTTCTCGCCGCTTACCTTGACCGTGATGAATGCAAGAATGGGGAGTCCTGCCTTGGCCGGATCGATCTGCGCGCGATAGCCAAGAATAATTCCTGTTTCTTCCATCTTGTGGACGCGCTCTGTAACTGCAGGCGTCGATAAACCGACCCGTCGTCCTAATTCTGCAAACGCGATGCGGGCATTCTGTTGTAGCTCGCCCAGAATCTTCCAGCCAATTTCATCAAACAGATGCTCGGTTTCGTTTTCTTTCATTAGGGTCACCAAAGCGGCACACGGCCGTTCGCATGAACTGGATATATCACTTTAACGTGAAACGCATTTGCCATCGTCATCGCTGCTCCTGGTATCGCAGGCAAACTCTATCATTGCCTTACCCAGCGTATCCAGAAGATCGACCCAGTCGCGCAAATGCACATAACCGGAGCTAGTCAAAGAGTAGTTGCGCCGGGCAGGGCCTTCCCCTGCCTCCCAAGTCGAGGAGACATAGCTGTTCGCCTCCAGGGTTCTGAGCGTGCGATAGAGCGCCGCGCCCTCGATAGTTGCGTCCGTCAAGGCATATTGGGCGAGAGATTCAGCAATCTCATAGCCATACGATTTCTTTTTTTCTTTGAGAATCCGCAGCACAACCGGCTCGACAAAACGCGAGACGTTCCCCATCGCGCAGGTACAAGGGCGTCCGCAACCGGGCTGTTTGCAGCACATGCGCCTGGTTTCCTGCGATGAGGTTTCCGCACGCGGCTTGAAACTGAGACTCTTCGGCATATTGGTTGTGGCCCGCTCTCCTCAGATTATAATTCGCGATATTCTTGACGAGTGCCCTTGCTAGATGTATATTACATCTAGTCGCCCAGATGCAAATATACAACACTCGGCGAGCGCCACTCAAGTTTATCGAAACGAGGTTTTTTATGGGCAAAGTTGGAGTAATGATGTCGGAGAATCGCGCCGAGGGGCAGATGTCTTCACATTTTGGCAAAGCTGAATGGATCATGGTCATAGACACGGACAACCCGGTCCCCACGTTTGAAAAGAATGAAGTACTGAATGGCAAGTGTGCCTCCGAGAACGTGATCCGCCAGGGTTGCACTGACGTGATTCTCGTGGATATAGGCGATGGCGCCCTGGGGCATTTGCAGGCAGCGCACATCCGCGTTTGGGCTGCGCCTGAACCCGTCACCGGAAACGATGCACTCCGGATGTTCAGGGAGGGGCAATTGCCTCCTGTGCCGGCTGCGCGTGCGGCAACGAGACATGGTGAGGGCCATGGGTGCTGCTGTGCGAACCGGGCCGTCTCGGAAGCGCCTTCCCGCTGCCACGGCTGAACCTAAAGCGTTGAGAGCAGCAAGTTTGCGTGGTTTGATAAGGAGATTCCAGTGAAGATAATGCGCTATCTGATCGCACTGCTGGCCTTGGCTGGCGTGGTGGTTTCCGCGCTTGCATTGCGCGTGCACTATTCGACTGAAACCCAGCCCTGCTCCATCAATGAAAAATGGGATTGCGGCGTTGTGAACCACAGCCCATATTCTGAGATCGCGCACGTCCCGGTGGCGGCGATCGGCATTGCTGGCTACCTGGCGCTGGCCGGATTGGCGCTGGCGCGGCAGCGGTTTCTGGTGTTGCTGGCTGCGCTAGTTGGCCTGGGCTTTGCGCTTCGTCTTACTTCTATCGAAGAATTCGCCTTGTGTGCCTGGTGCATATACTGCGTGATCTCGCAGGTTGTAATTGCGCTTATAACGCTGTTGGCTCTTGGTTGGTTTACGGAGGAATATATTGCACTGAGGCGTGCGGCAAGTCGGGTGTAATTGCGGCACTGTGTCATGACTTATCGCTTAAGAGGTGCAGGTGAAATTCAACTTTTAGGTTTATGTGCGGGGTAAGTAATTACAGTAGGCTGACGCTTTTCTGAATCGAAACTTGCCGATGTGCTAAAACCGGAACGAACGATTTGCTGAAACACTTGATACTCTGAGGAACAACCAGCACCAATAGTCGATTGTGCTGGTGCAAGCCTTATGATCGGCGGCGACATAGATGGTCGTTACCTGGGATAAAGCAATATAATGAGCTCGTAGCTCAGTTGGTAGAGCAGCACCCTTTTAAGGCGTTGGTCGCGGGTTCAAATCCCACCGAGCTCACCATCTCTCTCTGCGTCAAACTTCTGCGTTGTGCCAAAATATCCTTATCTGAAGAATATCCTCCGCGTACGTCAGATCACTTCTACAGCTTTGAGTAAGTTGCGATGTCCCGTAAAAGCGAGGAAACGAACAGCTAGCGTGCAGTCAACTCGATCTTGATTTCAGACGGCGACAACAGTGTGTTGTGAATTAAACAGTGATGAACAGATCGCATCAGGCCTTCCGTCTGCTCTTCCGTGAGCGGTACGGGATACACGACATGGACGCGGAAGTTACCGAGCCTGGCTGGCGGCGTGAGTTTGTCAGCGGTTACCGACACCTCGACGCCAGACTCTGCCAGCTTGCGTGTTTTCAGATACTGGACTGCGTAGAAAGCTGCACAGGACCCCAAAGACGCCAGCAGTAGTTCCGGGGGCGTCATACCGGCGTCTCCGCCACCATTCTCTGCGGGTTGGTCGCAGAGAATCGTGTGCGACCGCGCCTGAATAATAAACTTAACCTGATCGAGATGGGTAATCTTCACTTCCATGAGTGTCACCGCCTTTCATAAGATAAAAGACATGAAGTCGCCGATTCGTTACAGTATAGATGAAATTATTTCTTTAACTGGAGCGCCGATCATGCGCAGATATTCCTGCGTGAGAATGGAGCGCAGGCGCGAAGCAACAACGGGATCGCAGGTAAGTTCAAGCGCGCGACAACGATCAATGGCGCCGCGCAGTTCGCGTAAAAATGCCACACAGGCTGGACACGCCTCGATATGCCCGCGCATCTGATCGCAGGTGATTGGTTCCACTCGGCCATCCAGATACTCAGAGAGGTTTAAAAACAAGTCGCGGCACTCGGTGGGGCGTTGCGCACCTTTTGACAGAACGCCTTGAGCCTTTTTCCTGGAGGGCTTGTGATTATCTGTCTGCTCAGGCGCTCCATCGAGCATCCTGTTCATCTCTTTGCGTACGGAGAGGCGCGCTCGGTGTAACCGAACCCGGACCGTCCCCGTTTGTAAATCGAGGACCTGTGCCACTTGTTCGGTGGTCAGCTCTTCCATGTCGTGGAGAACGAGAACAATCCGCAATTGAGCAGGGATGCACAGGACTGCCTGGTGCAACAGGCTATTTTGCTCGGCATGAAGCATGTTTCCTTCTGGACTCCGGCCTGCATCCTTCAACAATCTCCCCAGCTCCACCTCGTCCGGCATTAATTCGTCGAGCGAGAATGTGCGGCTGGGAGCATGAGCCGGCTTGCGGCGCATCCGCCAGCAACGGTTCCGTGTTACGGTGTAAAGCCATACCGCGAGAGCCTGCGGATCCTTAATCTTCGCCAAATGACCCAGAGAGCGGTAGAGCACCTCCTGCGTGGTGTCTTCCGCATCTTCAGGATGGCCACAGACCTTCATGCTGAAAGAATAAACCGTGTTCTGCAGCAGCCCGATCGCCTCCTCGGCGGCTTCGGGAGTGTTGCGGCGCAGCAGGTCTATCGCTTGGGCCAGTTCAGGTCGCATCGCTTGGGGTCATCAAGAGCAAGAACAGTATATTCCCCCACGCGGATGAATGACAGCAGGCTTTCCCATAGGATCGCAGCAGAATTTCTCGAAATGCGCTCACTGTGCACAAGGACTTACTGTGTCCGTCGCCTGCAATGAGGTCTCGATCATCAGAAGACAGATGGGGGAGATGTTCTTCAGCCAGACTCGCTCCAAGCCGCTTTCAGAATTTGATTCAGCCGTGAGCCATGCGTGCAATAAGGCAATTGCGAGACCTATCTCGGCGCCAGGGCGGCGCTCCTCCAGCCTGAACATCTGGCGGTAGACCTCATCTTTGACCCGCTCGCCGTGATTGAGTCTCGGTTTGCCCTGGCGGGCAGGCCCCTTGAGCGACTTCATGGCAGTTTTCCCCCTTGAACAAGCCAGGAGTACCGGCCAACATTCGCTATTTCAACATGCTCAAAGCCCTCCGAACTCAAACTCTCTTTCGCCTGAGAAGGGTCTACTCGATGCGCGAGGGGCGGGCCGTGTTCTGGCTCAACATCCGGCCTCCAATCAAGAATCGCAATTCTGCCGCTTTTCTTGAGAACACGAATAGCTTCCCGTAGAACAGCGATTTGATCTTCGATCTCATGCCAGATATTGGCAAGAAGGAACAGATCGCAACTGGATGCTGGCAGGCCGGTTTGGCCCGCATCCGCGTGAATCAACTCAACGTTGGCGAATGCCGACGCGGCAAGTTTCTGCCGAAGTAAGGAGAGCATTTCGGCCTGCGCATCGACTGCATAAACCTTGCCTTCCGGGCCGACAGACTGCGCAAGCGGCAGCGAAAAGTATCCCGTGCCGGCACCCACATCCGCTATTGTTTCACCGGAATGCAAGGCCAGCGCGCGGATAACCTCAGTTGGAGAAAGCCACTCTTTGCGTGCAGGATTGTCGAGTCGATGCGCTTCAGACGCAGGAAATCGCCTGCCGTGCATATCGTCCTTACCTGGTTCCACAACAGCCGCCATCTTTCATCCCCAGTGCGCGCAGAATCGACATGGCCGGGCACCAGTTCGTAAATGCCGATTGCAACAGGTTGAGTCCAACAAAAGCTGTCAGCCACAACCAGTAGGGCGAAAAATAATACGCCAGAGTGAGCGATACGAGAATGATAACGCCTGCGATCAGGCGCACACCGCGTTCAACTGTCATAGGGAATCTCCTTCTTCTGTGATGAGGTCTGTTTCGGGTTGAGGTCCACTTCCGGATTCGTGCCGGGAATGAACCATGTAGTAAAGTACCGGAATCGTCGGCCAGGATAGAAAGGTCGAGGCGACAGCCCCGGCAATCAGCGACAATGCCAGTCCTTGAAAGATGGGGTCTGTGAGAATCACGCTGGCGCCGACGACCACTGCGGCCGCGGTCAGCAGCATGGGGCGGAAGCGCGTTGCGCCGGCGTCGATCACCGCTTCGGCAAGCGGCATGCCCTGGCGAATCCGGAGTTCAATGAAGTCCACCAGGATGATCGAGTTGCGTACAATAATGCCAGCTCCGGCTATAAAGCCGATCATCGAAGTCGCCGTGAAGAACGCGCCCAAAATAGCGTGCGCCGGCATGATACCGACAAGAGTAAGCGGAATCGGCGCCATGATGATCAACGGCACAATAAAGGACCGGAACCAGCCGACCACAAGCACGTAGATAAGGATGAGCACGGCTGCAAAGGCGAGGCCCATGTCGCGAAAGACCTCGATGGTAATGTGCCATTCGCCGTCCCACTTCATCGAGTAGTGATCGGTGGATTCCGGCATCGTCGCATTATAGCGGGCCAGAGTGTATCCGGCGGGAAGAATGAGATGGTCAAGAGCCTTGTTCATCTTCAGAATGGCGTAAACCGGGCTTTCTTCGGCGCCGGCAACGTCTCCCGTCACATAAACCACGCGACGCAGATTCTTGTGATAGATGCTGCGCTCGATGGTCTTGTGATCTACGATGACTAACTCCCGCAACGAGACCATCGTTCCGTCGGCGCCGGGCAGGCGGATATTCTGGAGGCCTTGCTCGGAAGAGCGATCCGCACGGTCAAGCTCGACCATTGCCGGCACAGGCTCCCGCGCAGCCTGATCGTGAATCAGGCCGACCTCCGTGCCCGAGAGCGCGAGCGCCAGGGCGTGAGCTACGTCGGAGACCGCGATGCCATGCTCGGCAGCCTTGACCTCATCCACTTGCATCACCAGTCTGGGCTCTGGGTCCTCGACATACCAGTCCGTGTCCACAACTCCTGGAGTACTCTGAAAGATCGATTTGATCTGCTGGGCGACACGTGTCTGTCCATCCAGGTCAGGACCGTAAACCTCGGCTACCAGGGTTTGCACAACAGGCGGTCCGGGCGGAACCTCGCTCACCTGAATGCGCGCTCCGTACTGGTTGCCAATCGCGTCCAGCAACGGGCGCAGCCGCTTGGCAATCGCATGGCTCTGCGCGCTGCGCTGTTTTGCGGGCAGCAGGTTCACTTGTATGTCGGCCTGGTTCGGCTGGCGGCGCATATAGTAGTGGCGCACCAGGCCGTTAAAATTATAGGGGCCTGAAATTCCGGCATACGTCTGGTAGTTGAGCACCTCCGGTTGCCGCGCAAGCTCTTCGCCCAGCGCCTGAGTCACGCGCGCCGTTTGTTCCAGCGGTGTTCCGTCAGGCATGTTGATAACCACCTGCAACTCGCTCTTATTGTCGAAGGGCAGCATCTTCACGCGGACCAATCCGAGAGGCACCAGTGCAACCGAGATCAAAAGCAGCACGACAACGCCAATGAAAAACCAAACGCGATTGCGCGCGGAGTAAATCAGCGGCGTCATGATGCGGCGATAGAGACGTGTCCGCCAGTTCTCGGTCTCCGGCTCTAGAATCTTGGCTCCTTCAAGATGCCGGCCTACCAGGCGGAGCGCCGCCCAGGGAGAAACCACAAATGCCACCATCAGCGAGAAGAGCATGGCCGCCGAGGCTCCCACGGGGATGGGCCGCATATAAGGCCCCATCAGCCCGCGGACAAAAGCCATGGGCAGCACCGCAGCTATCACCGCGAAGGTAGCCAAAATGGTGGGGTTGCCCACTTCGGCAACCGCTTCCACCGCGACTTCACTCATCGACCGGCCGTGATTTTCCGGCAGCCGGAAGTGGCGCACCATGTTTTCCACCACAACGATGGCGTCGTCCACCAGAATGCCGATGCTGAAAATCAACGCAAAAAGCGTGACGCGATTGATTGTATAACCCAGAAAATAAAACACCGACATGGTGAGCGCAAGCGTAACAGGAATGGCCAGCAGCACTACACCCGATTCGCGCCATCCCAGAAAAAGCGCTACGAGCAAAGTTACCGATAACGTTGCCAGCAATAAGTGTTCTAGCAGTTCGTCTGACTTATCTTTGGCCGTCGCGCCGTAGTTGCGCGTGGTGGTCACGGTTACATCGTGGGGTATGGTGACGCCCTGCATCTGGTGGACGCGCCCGAGAACCGCGTTGGAAATATCGGTGGCGTTGGTGCCCTTGCGCTTTGCCACGGTGATGGTCACTGCCGGATACTGGTGCGCTGCTGACACTCCCGCGTTTGTCGTGCCATAGACCACATAGTTTGCAGGCTCCGCTGCGCCGTCGATAATCTTCTCGGCAACATCGCGCAGATACACCGGATGCCCGCGTACCACGCCCACCACCACCGCTTCTAAATCTTCGCAGCTGGTGATGAGGTTGCCGGCGTCAACTTGGATCTCCTGGTTGTTTTCAGCAAAGTTCCCCGCTTGTACGCTTGCATTTGCGGCTTGTAGACGAGCGACAATGGCCAATGGCGACAGGCCGTAAGCATTTAGCTTTTCGCTGCTGAACACTACGCGCATTGTGCGTGGAAGACCACCAATGATTGTTGTCTCCGAGACATCGGAAATCTGACCGATGTTATGTTGTATCTCGGCGGCGATGGCGCGTAGTTGATAGCCGTCGTAATGCTCACCCCACAATGTCAGGGCGAGAATAGGAACATCGTCGATGGAGCGGGCTTTGATGAGCGGCTGCGAGACACCCAGAGGTATGCGGTCAAAATTTGAGTAGAGCTTGCTGTAAACCTTGATCAGCGCATCTTCCTGCTGCGTGCCCACCAGAAAGCGCACGATTACCAGGCTTTGCCCCGGCATCGATGTGGAGTAGACATATTCGACTCCCGGAATCTCGCGCACCAGGTTTTCGATGGGCAGTGTGACGCGCTGCTCCACCTCCGCCGGGGATGCGCCCGGCATGGCGGTGGCAATGTCCAGCATCGGAACAAGAATCTGCGGCTCTTCCTCGCGGGGAATGATCGCCACCGCAAAGATTCCGACAGCCAGCGACGCGGCGATGAACAGCGGCGTCAGCTTGGAATTGAGAAAAGAGTGCGCCAGGCGTCCGGCGATTCCAAGCTCTTGCTTCATGGCTGGACCTCTATGCGCTTGCCCGCAAGGTCGCGGTCAGCGGGTGCGTCAACAAGTTTTTCGCCAGCTGAGATACCTGACAGAACCTCGACAAGATTGCTTTGCGCCGCGCCCAATGTAATGGACCGGAGTTGCGCGATCCCACGAGAGTCGAGAACGTATACGCAAACCAGAGAACCGCGAGAAACAACCGAGGAACGCGGAATGAGAATCGCCTGCCGAACGCCGTTGGGAAACTCCGCCGTTCCGTACATCCCGGCGCGCAACTGGCCCGAAGAAGGCAAATCAATCTTGACAAGAAAGCTGTGGCTCGTTGGATCGGCAGCGGCGTTAATCTCCGCGATGGTGCCGGCAAATGTCGCGGCGCTTGCTCCATTGATCTCCACCTGGACCTTCATCCCCTTGTGAATCGCGCTGATGGCAGACTCATCCACTGTGGTTTGCAGTTGCAACGCTCCGGACTGATCGATCTGGAGCAGCGGCATGCCCGGCGAGGCCATAGTCCCCGGATCGGCCACGCGAGCGGTGACGACGCCAGAGAAGGGCGCGTGCAGACGCGTATAGCCCAACATCGTTGCCGCTCCGCTAGCCTGAGAACGTGCCGCTTCGGTTTGCGCGCGCACCGCATCCAGCCTTGCGGAAGCAGCCTCAGCTCGCCGCGTAACCTCATCCATCTCCTGCGGGCTTACGCTCTTCTCCGTCTGCAACTGCCGATAGCGCTCCAATGTGCTGGTTGCCAGGCTTGCATCGGTTTGCGCGGCAGCCTGCTGGCCTTGCGCAGCCTTCACACCTGCCTGCGCCTGCTCCGCTGAGGAGCGCAATGACGCATCGTCAAGCACTATCAGTGTCTGCCCCGCCCGCACGCTGTCTCCCGGGCGCACCAGAACTTGCTGGATGCGGCCCATCACCTGCGCCGATAAAATCGCCGTCTCCCGCGCATGCACGGTTCCAGTGGAGCGCACGTTCAGAGGAACCTCCTGCTGCTTGCTTTCAACCACTCTCGCCTGTGCGGTTTGGATCACGGGTGATGCGGATTCGCCGCCCTGGCAGCCAGCCATCATCATTGCGGAAACGGCAAGTAAACTTGCCCCTAATACAATCTTCATTGCAATTCCTCCGCTGCATCGGGAGTCAGCGTCCCTGTCTCATAAAGTAGTTCGGCATAGGCCATGGCGTTGCTGTAGACGGCGTGCCAGTAATCGGACTGGCTCTGCCGCTCGGCATCCTCGGCGCGCAGCAAGTCAGTGATGGTGGCAAGCCCGGCGTTATAACGATTCTTCAGAATACGCAGGCTCTCTGCCGATTGATCCATCGCCGCCTGCGCGGTTTCCAGCGAAAGTTCCGCCGTCTGCCGGTGAATGTGTGCCCGGCTCACCTCCGTGCGCATGTGAAGTTGTGATGCGGCCAGTTGCGCATCGATGCGTTGTTTGCCGGCGCTCTCCCGCGCAAGCTGGGCGTGTTTGCCAAAGGGCAGAATATCGATGCTGACCTGCACGCCGGCCACCCAGTTGTTGCCCCCTGAACCGGCAATCGATGTCCTGTCTTCTTCCCAGTTCCCGTAGGCGCTCACGCGAGGGCCAAACTCCGACTTCGCCGCTCCCACAGCCGAGACTTGCGCCGACTGCGCCTCTCCCAGTGACCTCAGATCGGGTCGCGCCTTTGCGGCTGTCGCCATCTCCTCCTCCAGCGGCTGCTGCGGAAATCTGTGCGGCTCAATTGGCTTTAGTTCGGATGCCTTCAGCTCCGTGACTCCCATGGCCTCGCGCAACCCAGCCCACGCCAACCCCAGGTCGCCATCGGCGGCAATCAACTCTTCTTTGCGCGCGGCCTCGTTCACCAGCGCCGACATCCGGTCCGACTCCACGGCAAGGCCGGCCTTGACGTGCTCCTCGATGGAGTTCTGCAGCGCTGCCGCCGTCTCCTGTTCATGTTGCGCGACGGCAACCTCACGCTGCGCATAAAGCACTGACTCATAGGCCTGCACAACACGGAGCACGATCTGCTGGTCCACGGCCTTGGCCGAGGATGAAGCGCTTTTTCTGTACAAATCCGCGCGGCGAATCTCCCTCTGCGTCTTGAACGAGTCGAAGGCCATCCAGGAGCCGGAGAAACGCGAAGAAAAGTTGCCGATAGGCTGAGGAAAGTTCAGCGCATTCAGCACCAAATCGGCTCCAGTGAACTGGCGCTGCCGGAGTTTTGTGCCGAATGCATACACAGGGTCGTTGCCACGGGAGATATCTTCCGTGAAGTTGAGCTGCGGCAGCAATTGGATACGTGCTATGGTGGCTGCCGACTTGGCTTCCTGATTGCCGGCGCGCGCGATCGCAGCCTCAGGGCTTTGCCCCAAAGCCGCAAGGATAGCCTGCTGAAGTGTCAGCGGCTCCTGTGCTGCGGATGCCCCTCCGCTCGCAACAATCAGGAGCGCAAGGTATGTGAATCGATAAGGTCTGAGATTCATGGGAAGAAACGTCCTCTGCTCGTGCGTTCAATTGAATAGAGTCCCCATACTTGCAATTCGTTACAACGTTCGGAAAATGCGTCAGTACATTCCTATAAGGTTATTTTCCTTATAACTGTTCATAAATGCCGTATGGTCAATCCCAGCCTATTGAAAATCAATGGTTTACGAGTTGAGGGATTGTTTTTGAAGCACGCGCCACGAAATAATTGTGCAACTATTCTGCGGGCCTTGGTGTCAAAGTACGTAGAGTTCTATGTTTGAATTGGTGCCGCGATGATTTCCGTTAGACGTTCGTATAGAAATCAATTTATGTGCCAATTAACCATGCATTGGTGTGACCTGCCCCGTTTTTCTCATCCAGTCATAACTGGAGTTTCCCGGTTTTGGTTTTCAAGTGAGTATAGCCCGTCGTAGCCGTAGTCGGTGCTGTGGAGATGTGGGAAGCGTTCTTGGCTTTCCACATCTCCATAGCCCATGGACGCCGCGAACTCCCGTGGCGTCTTGTAGCCCAGGGAACTGTGCGGGCGTTCGCCGTTGTACTCCTGCTGCCACGCATCCACCGTCCGGCGCACATCGTTTAGCGTGCGGAACCAGCTTACATTCAGGCATTCCTCGCGCAGCCGTCCATGGAAGCTCTCCACGTGGCCGTTCTGCATGGGGCGGCCCGGCTGTATGTGGACCAGCGTAATCTTGCGCTCCTCGGCCCAACCCAGCATCCGCCGCGAGGTGAACTCCGGCCCATTGTCGGAACGTACACTCGCAGGCTGGCCGCGCTCTTCGATCAGCCGGTCCAGTACACGAGTCACTCGACCGCTGCCCAGGCTGGTGTCGGCCTCCAGCGCCAGGCACTCGCGGGTAAACGCATCCACCACGCTCAGAATGCGCACTATGCGCCCGTTGGCCAGACCATCCACGATAAAGTCCATCGCCCACTCCTCGTTGGCTCGTTGAAGCAGCGGCGCCTCGGCCCGTACCCGCACCTCCGTGAATATGGCCGAAGATGTGTACCTTGGGTTTCTTCTTTTCTACGGCCTTCAGCAGTTCCTCGCATCCCAGATGCGCGCTGCCTGGAGAGACTTGATAGAGAATCCCGAACGGTGGTCCGTGGGTAATGAGCACATCAAGGTTGTCGGGGATTTGATCCCAGTACTGCTTGGCCGCTGAGCCACGAGGATACATGAAGGCCCAATTCAGAGACTCCCGTCCGTACTGGCTGTGTTCTGCTGCACCAGACGGGATTGTATTGTTGACCTTACTGAATCGTGATGCTGACTGTGCCTGAACTCACCGCCTGGTAGGTCTGAGGGGGTGGTGTGGAACTGGATCCTCCGCCTCCGCCACCGCAGCCAGCGGTGTAAGCAACCGCAGTCAGCAAAATAAGCCCAAGGCAAGCAGTAATCCAAACGCCTCGCGCAATCAGTTTCCTCCTAATGGACACAAGAGGAAGCAAGAGAATCGGCAGCAAAATCCAACCAGGAGCCGTACCGGAGACAGTCTCAGTAAAGACCACGGTCACCTGATAGGTTCCCTTGGGCGTTGTTGAGGAGGTTGTGATCGTCAACGTGTTGGTGGTCGCCGAATAGCTGCATGCCGCTCCCGTAGGAAGATTCAAGCAGGTTACCGTGGCGCTTTCCACCGAGGAAGGCAAGGTGACCGGATAGCTGGCAGGAGAACCGGCTGTTACGGTTGCTGTCGTTGAGGTAAATGTTGGTCCAGTTGTCGATCCAGAGGAAGAGTTCACCTCGAACTGGAATGAGTTGGAAGTGCCGCCGCCTGGAGACGGCGTGTGCGCTGTAACTGCAACGGTAGTTCCCCCGGTGGGTATGTATGTTGCTAAGACTTGAACTGTCAGTTGGTTTGCGCTGTAGGTGAGTGGGGTGAGCTGGGTTGTGCTCCAGTAAACCGTCGAGTTTGGCGTAAATCCTAATCCGTTGATCGTCAGAGTGAAAGCCGTACCGGCGTTGGTGAACAACGGCGATATGCTGCTGATAACCGGTAGAGGATTATTGATCGTATCGCTGACCGTTCCGTTGGCGCTGGCATAGTTGCCGCTGGGGTCGGTGAAGCTCCAGGCATCGCTCGCGTATATGCCGGCGTTGGTGTGGGTAGTGCCGCTTAAGTTGAGGTCGGCAGCCAGGTTTACGCCCCCCACTCCGGTAGCTGTACCACCGGCTGTATGCGTATTGCCGTCATAAGTCACAGTGTAAGGCGTAACGTTGATAGTGGCGTTGGCCTTGTTCACCGTCACGCTTGCCGTGCCGGTCAACGTGCTGTAGTCGGTCGCATCGGTGGGCGTGAAGGTCACGCTATGCGATGCTGTGCCCGTGCCCGGAGCGGTTGTCGGCGTGGTGAACGCAAACGAGCCCGCCGGAGTCGAGACTCCGCCCGACAGCGTCGAGGATGCTAGCGTCTGGCCGTAGGTGATCGAAGTGGCCGTAGGCCATGTCGTCACGGATGAAGTTGCCTTGTTAACGGTGAGTGTTGTAGTGGCTGTAGCCGTTGTGTAGTTGGTTCCGTCCGCCGGTGTAAAGGATGCAGTGAGCGTATACATTCCCGCACCGAGTACGGTAGCTTGGGTTACAGGCTGGGTCGTGCCACCATTCATGGTGGCAGTATAGGCAAAAGTACCCGCAAGATTACTGCCACTCTGGTTCGCTGTTGCATCGAGCACACCAGTTCCCAACGGTGTTCCATATGTAATCGCCGCAGTGGACGGGTTCCAAAGCAATGTGGGTGTAGACTGCACTCCAGTTCCAGTCAAGCTAATCGTTTGCGGGCTGCCAGACGCACTGTCAGCTATCGAAAGTGTCGCTTGGCGGCTTCCCTTCGCTTTTGGAGTAAAGCCAATCGTAACCAGACAGTTGCTGTTAGCCGGAAGGATCACTCTACTGCAACCGTCAAACGAAATTGAAAAGTCCCCCGCATTGGTCCCCGCAATGCTGGCGGAAATGCTTGAAAGAGAGGCATTTCCACTGTTCGTGAGCGTCGCGACCTCCGTAGAGCTTCCCGGCATCGACTGGTTCCCGAAGCTCAATGGCGCTGGAGTGAGAGCAGCCACGGGAATGGCGCCATTACCTGTCAGCGAAATAGAGAAGTTCGTCGCAGGGCTTCCATAGCTGATCTGGACTGCATCCGATGTAGAACCTGATGCGCTTGGGTCGAACGTTACAGAGACAGAGCAACCTCCCCCAGCGGCAATGCTAGAGCCGCAGGTGTTTGCACTAATCTTGAACACTTGGCCCGTCGCTAATTGCACGGAGTTGATCGCGAGCAGCGCGGTGCCGGAATTGGTCAGCGCAAAGGATTCTATCGCACTGGTGGTGCCAACTGCTTGATAACCGAAATCCCACGCCGAAGGATTTGCAGCCAATTCGGGAGCCGGATCCAATGTCAATACTGCAACGTTGGAGCCACCGTTATAGGAAGCCATGATCGTCATGGCCGTTTCGGCATCGACCATTGACGTGTTCACACTGAATTGTGCACTTGTGGCACCGGCTGGAACGGTCACTGTGCCGGGCACTTGTCCTGCAGTATTGTTTGACCAGACTGAGACAACCGCACCGCCATTGGGAGCAGCGCCCGTGAGGGTGACGGTTCCAGTGACAGCGCTACCACCAGGTATAAACGCAGAACCAAGACTTATTGACTTAACAGAGATGCTTCCAACAAATGGGTTCGAAGCGACAAACGCATCTGCCTGGGCATTAGTATCATTGGACACGAGATTGGCTGCGACAGACGCAAATGCAACCTGAGAACCACCAATGCCGAGATTATAGAAATAGGTACCATTGTTCCCTGGCTGCCCGTTTTGCGCCAAACTCACAACTTGTGTTTGACTTTCAACGATATCCCGAACCAACACTTGTCCAAAGTCGTAGAAGGCAATGAATCTACCATCCAAGGACATTGCGGGATGGAGCAGGTACCCTGCGCCAGCGCCGATTGGAGTGCCGACGGAATCAACGTCGATCAATGATGTTTGTTGTGCTTGTCGATCATAGATAAAGCCGTGAAACGTGAATCCATCCAATGGCTGGGTAACAAGATTCGTCGCATAGGATACAAATGCGACGTAGCGTCCGTCCGCGCTAATAATCGGCGGGCTAGAACCGCCGTCGTCGTAGACGTAGTTATTAGCAGGGACTTCGCTGCTCGAAATACTGACTAGAGAAGTTACACCGCTCTTAATATCGCGTACGAATACCTGACTCAACCCGTTTGTGTTTTCCGAAACAAGATTTGTTGCACTTGAAACGAATGCAACATAGCGCCCATCGGCGCTAATTGACACACTGCTGACATTCCCGTTCGCCGGAGAACCGCCGATTGCAACGGATACGAGACTCGTTTGGCTGGCCTTTCGATCACGCAAATAAAGTTGCGTACCCGAGACTCCGCTGACGAGGTTAGTGGCATTTGAGATGAAGGCAACATACCTACCGTCAGCACTGATGGCTCCGAAATAGCTGGAGCCATTTGCTGGTGTCCCATCCAATGCAACATCCTCTCTTTCTGTAACGCTGTTCGTGAGATCGCGGACGTAGACGCCGCTCGTTGCATTCAATACGGAACCATTATAGAGATTATCGGCATCTGAATAGAAGATGACGAACTGCCCATTCGCGCTGATCCCGCCACCATAGTTGTCAGAATCTGCCGGTACTCCACTTGTCGATACGCTGGCTTCCGAAGTCGTTCCACTCTGAATATCTCGAACATATATTTCTGCGTGCCCAGAGGTGTTGCCGGACGCGAGGTTTGTAGAATATGATGAGAAGACTATATACCTGCCGTCTGCACTGACGGAGTTATTCGACACAGAACTTGAGTTATTACCTTGGGCACCTGAGTTGCTTTTACTAATCAGTTGTACCGGGATGGCGGGGGGAGCAGTAACGGCCATCACAGAAGTAGTCGGATCAACATGTGTTACGCCGGCCGGATTTGTTCCTCTGACAGTCAGAACGTACACGCCAGCCGCTGTTGACCCCGACGTTGTCCCAATTGTGAGGGTATCATCGGTTCCCGAATAGACAGGCTGCGGACTAAAGACGGGAGTGGAATTAAGGGGTGCGCCGAAAACTGACAACGTGATCGGGCTCGATGCATTATTCGGCACTGCCGCGACTCCGATGGTATAGGTCGCTGTAGAACCTGCTGGAACAACTTGGGCCGTCCATCCGCCACCCACTGGCGTGAGAAAAGAGGGTGGATAAAAATCATTGGGTGCAGTGAAGTTCAATGTGAATGTCGCCGTGCCTCCGGCAACAAGCGTTTGAGTGGCTGATGGAGTCACGCTGGAAAGAGTGAAGTAGCTTGGATTGTTTTGAAAGGCGATTGAATACGACCCCGCCGTTACGGTGAACGAGTTGTTGTCGTATCCCGTGACCGACGTTGGCCCCGTCAAAGCGTATTGGTAAAAATACAAAGCGGGAAGGGCGATGCCGTTCAGCGTGGCATTCACGTTGATTGTGCCTGTCGATGGTTGCGCAGCAAGTCCGTTTCCCGTCAATGAAACTACCTGCGGACTGCCAGGCGCATTGTCGTAGATGACAATTTGCCCCGGACGTGTACCTGCTGATGCCGGCTCGAAGTACACAGGGAGGCTGTAGGTGACTCCTTGGTTCAGGATAAGCGGAGAGGAGAACCCTGAGAGATTGAGCGCATAGTCAGTATTTCCCGATGCCAGCCCAATCCCAGTGACAATAAGCTGTCCCGTTCCACTATTTCTCAGAACGACGGTCTGTGGCGAACTGATCGTGCCGACTGATTGATCATTGAACCGGACGATACTTGGCGTCACTGTCAAAACGGGCCCAGTTTGAGTCTGAGCAACCGTGACCGATATCTGGCATGTGTGTGTTGTGTATGAACTGGCAGCAGCAATCACTAGCGTGTAGTTCCCAACTGCGGCAGACGCGCTAGCAGTTAGCGTCAGCGTAGACTGCGAGCCGGAAGTTACGCTGGTAGGACTGAATGCGGCGCTCAGCCCTGACGGCAAGTTCGAAGCTCCGAAGCTAACCGTTTGAGCTGTTCCACTTGTGGTCGTCGTTACAATGTTGTAGCCGACTGAGCTTGACTGGAGAACGCTCTGTGAGCTTGGAGAAACCGTCAGTAAGAAATCGTTTGTCACAACCGGCGAAACTATCCAGGAAACTGTATTAGAAGTCTGCCCGGTTGTGTTGTCGGTGTCAGTCTGATAGTAGGTTCCGGTTTCGCTGGAATAGGTCACTGAATAGCTGAAGCTGCCCGTTGAGTCGGCGTATCCATTCAAAACACTCTTCGTATTGTCCGGCCATGTTGCGGTGTGTGTGATAGGTTTATTTGGAGTAAAACCAATACCGCTTTTTGTGAAAGATGTCACCCCGATCGTTCCATTTTGCGGTGAAACGGAGATTTTCGGGGAAACTCCTGTCACACTCACTGTCACTGGTGGCGACGTTGAAGCTGAGTAGTTGCTATCGCCGCTGTATTGTGCTGTGATGGAATGAGTTCCAGCACCGAGAGATGTTGTTATAAAACTAGCAGCACTATTCACATTGAGGGCAATCAGAGAACTGATCGATTGTGTTCCATCCAAAAACGTCACAGTACCTGTTGGGCTTCCGCCGCCACCTTGTACCGAGACGGATAACGTAAGTGGAGAGCCCAACGTCACTTGAATCGGCGATGCGGTAAGTGATGTAGTAGTTGAAGCCTTGTCCGTAAAATTAATTGAAAAGCTAGTTGCCCACTGTGTGAGCGATAGAGTATCACTTGGCGTGGCGACGATCGTCGGGGTTGCTGTACCCGATGGCCCACCGCTGATATGCGAAATGGAATAAGTGCCTAACGCAAGATCGCTGAATGTCGTCGGAGCAGAAAAGCCAGCATCCAAATAGTTGCTCGGGCCGTTGATGTCAAAAGTGAGCGTTCCTGTCCATTGTTTTCCATTGTGTGTCGCCGTGACAGTAGCGCTCGTGAGCGTTCCTTGTTTGTGCGCTGTGATCTGCTGTTCGATGGCAAGATCGGTATTTGGTAGATTGCCAAGACAGGTCATGAAGTGAAGAACCTGAAGGTTGAGTGACCCAGCTGCCGCCCAGCAAGCCGGCGTGTTCGCGATTGTTGCATCCGTACTGAGATAGCTTTCCTGTATATCTGTAATAGCTGCGGTCGTGTGGGACGGGAGTATATTGAGGGAGATGGACTGGCTCGGCTGAGTAACAATGTCGTCTGATTCGCCCGACAGTGTGTCCCAAGCTGTTGTGATGTCGCTAAAGTAGTCTTCCACAGCCTGAATTGGTACGCTGTTTGATGCCGGACGCTGACCTGCTAGCGTTGAGCCACTGTAGTTGAGATTCTCAATTAGGCCATCACCACCGTTGCCCGACAGTTCGAGTTCCGTTTTGTTGGTCGATGGATTGGCTATGCACGCTAAGTTGGGATCTTCAAATCCCGCCAGCGATAAGATTGGAGAGGCAATGGTGGCCAGCGGTGAGCCCAGATGAGGGGTGTCGACCGTGATGAGGTCGCCGACATCACTAGCATACGCGGCAACCCCGGCACCTGGGGCGCATTGTGGCGCCTGATAATACGGCTGATTATTAGGGTAGTCATAGCAGACGGTTTGCGATGCCATGTTCTCGACGTAGGCGCGCGCGTCTAGCCCACCCATGCTGTGGGCCACGATGATTACATCCTGGACATGGGTAATTGCGCGAATATGCTTGATTACCTGCGCGATTTCATTTGCCTTGTTGAGAATCGAGATCTTAGCAACATTCGTGGGAAGCCAGCTTCCGGCGATCGGGTCATAGAATTTGATACTGAAAAACCGGGTGTTCGGAGGAACATCAGTATCTTCGATCCAATTGCCGGAGGAATCGAGGAATTTAACCGTCTGTGCGACAGAGTCGTAGTACGGATAGTACACCGTGCTTGAGGGATAAAGGGTCCAGTCGAGTTCCTGAGAAAGATAGCTGATCAATGAATTGAAGTCAGTTGCATCGCCACAAATGCCATGTACGAACAAAATCGGCCTGCTCGGCGGAGAAGGCTGCGCATATAAGGGGCCTTGGCCGAGAAAGAAGACCAGAATCATGAATGCGAGGATATGCAGATGTGTTGCCGCTCCTCCAAAGGCACAATTCTGCAGCGTTCTGTTGCCGCAGTAATCCCTACCGAGGTCACCCTCTTTGGAAATTGTGTTGGGCAAAGGCCTGGTCTGCTGTGAATCCGAGTAGAGAGCCATTAACCGAATCACAACATTGTTTAGCAGGCAGGGAAATGTAAAAGTCATGACAATCTCCGTTCGTATTTCCATGGTCGTGCCTTTTCAACAACAAAAGCGTTGGGCTAATTCGGCTTTCTCAAAGGCTGCTCATCCGCACGGTGAAGAATACTCACAGCACTTGTGGCTTGACAGCTGCGATAAACCTGCGAGGTAGCTACATTGTTTGATCGAATGTCCCGAGAAAGTAGCCCTTGTAGCACAGAGAGGTCCAACCAGGCTATACAAGCAACTGCTCACATAGCGGGTAGGGAGAGAGAATGAACCTAATATGCAATTCATATAGATTAGAATTCTCTACATTCTGCTTGTCAAGGGAATATATTCTCCAAGCAAATAACGCAGTTTCCCTTCTAGACTCTGCAATACGCGTCCGTACAATTGCCCTAAGCCTGTGATATGCATCACGGGCCACAATTAGCATTAAGTCAAATCTGACTTTAGTCCGAATCCTCTCAGGCTCGGTCAATGAGCGATATGAACAGTGGCTGTTGAATAATCGCCGACGCACTCCTCGAGCCAATCAACAGACAGGTCGTGGCTCCGCATACTTGACAAGCAAGCTAGAGTTACATCTGAGCTTTTCGAAGTAGCTGTTTCACAGCCCACACCTTATGGAACAGCCGGATCGAGGAGATCCGGCTGTTTGTTGGGTTTAATGGAGGGGTTTTCCGACCCCTTATGAAACAGCGCTTTGAGCTGGCATTTCGCTGTGGATGACCCGGTGAACGGTAGCCCGGGAGATGCTGTGAGTCCGGGCGATCTGGCCCAGGCTCTGCCCACGTTGACGGTCCTGGAGGATGGCTCCGTGGTCCAGAACAAGTGACGGCCGTCCGATGTGTTGGCCTTCGAGACGGGCGCGCCGCATGCCGGCGCGCACTCGCTCGATGATCAGGTTGCGTTCGAGTTCAGCGATGGCGCCGATGATCACTACGATTGCGCGGCCCAGCGGACCGCCAGTGTCGATCTGCTCGCGGAAGCTGACGTACTCGATCTTCAGCCTGTTCAGCTCGTCCAGGACCTCGAGGAAGTGTCTGGTAGACCGGGCGATCCGGTCCGAGGACCAGACCAGGACCACATCGAAGAGGCCGCGGCGGACGTCGCGCATCAGATCATCCAGACCTGGCCGGCGGGCCTTCGCACTGGAAATGCGGTCAGTGTACTCATTAAAGATGGCATAGTTGCGTTGGCCAGCCATCTGCCGGAAGTCGTAGAGCTGGGTCTCCGGGTGCTGGTCGAGGGTCGATACTCGCAGGTAGAGGGCGGCGCGCTTCATGGCAGGTTCCAGGATAACACATATATCTGAGATATGTAAAGGCCCCCGCATACCCCCTCCAAAAGGGAGATCCCTACACCAAGGTAGACGAAGGCTATGCCCGCCTGCCCGGCGCAGGATATGAGGCCCTGCATCTTGAACTCAGAGGAATCAACCCCGAAGACTACTCCGACATAGCCAAGATGCGTATCCTGGCCGATGTAGCTCCTTACTCCAGGCAATACCAGAAGTACTCCTCGATCATCCGCAACTAGACTCGTGACAACCTTGAGCTGGAAGAAGAGTACGAGCGCATCCTGGAACACGTTCGTAAGACCAAGGAATTAACTCTACAAGTTGCCAAGCGTCACTTCAACGCTCCGGTAGACACAATCGTAGGAACCGTAAAGAGCGCTGGAGCCCAGGGTGTAGAGTTCGAGGAGTACCCGGGAAGGATCTTTCACTTCAGCGCGGTGAGCAGCAGCATGGCAGAAATAACCAGGTCACTCCCCGGTGTCATATAAAAACTCCCCGCGCGCGGGCGGGGAAGCCGGCAACCCCGCCTTGTGGGTTTCCCGGCCTATTCCAGCTCGTGCCGCCCCGGTCCTGCCCTTCCGGCCCGTCCCGGGCTTCGAGCGTCCACATACACGGAGTGCCTCAGTATCCAAAAGTCAGGCGTCGGCTATGTGGTTCCTCCCCGGCGCCGCACATAATCATCCCCAGTGTGTGCAGTCCCGGTCCTGCCCTCCGGCTAGGCCCTGGCTTCAAGTACTCCATATATGTGGGCGAGTCTCAGGATCCAGGAATCAAGCGTTGGCTATGCTTACCTCCCTATTCGGTCAGTAAGTCTGGTTTTATATCGTCGTCGGTTGAGGTGGTTGGATGGCTGGATGGGTGTTTTGGGGCCCGCGGCTTGCTGTGCGCGCGCCGCCCCTGAAGCAGGATATGGGTATGAATAGAATCAGTAACTAATATTTGTTACTTTGGGATGGAGGTCACTTTTTAGCGCTTCACACTTCTTTATTAATTAAATGCCACTTTACAAACCACTTTTTGGGGGTTGGATCTGGCCATTTAGGAGAGGGTGTGCCTTCATCATAATTCTTGATTACTAAACACCCTTTCTCTATGCTATCAGTTTATTCTAAAATCGATCATGGGTCCAAAATTAATCCCATGTTTTGACTGCATGGAATCATGGATAGGCACAGCGATCGAAAGATGAAAATTAGAGTAAGCTGCATCGACTGTCGCATATTACTTTATGCTTGCGTCGTTCGTCTCTTTCGGCCCCAGCAAGATCTGCACGCCCACATAAGCAATCCAGTTCGGCTCGCTGTTTTGCCGGGTCACCGCCTGAATCGCCCGTCCGCCCATGAACAGCAATCGCAGATGCCCTTTCCGGTCCAGCGTCTGCCGCCCGCCCACATCTAGCGTTAGCTCGCGTTGTTTGGACGCGGTGCCGATGCGGTTCGCATCCTGCAAGTCGTAAATCTCCCCGTACAGCTCCAGCCGCTCGCGGAATTCGTGCCCGGCAATCAGCCCGCGCCCCCAGCGGCTGGGCACATTGCGGTTGCCGATCCAGCGGCCCACCTCGCCGTTGAAATCAATCGGCCCCCATTTGGCGGTGAACTCCGCCGGCAGGTAGTACTGCGGCCCCGGCTCCACAATCCCGCGCCGCACGCTGCTGGTGGGGTTGTTGATCGACACCTGCGGATAGGTGCCCAGCGTAAAGTTCTTATTTTCATCCGTCTTTGGCTGACCGACGCGGTAATGCTCAAAGTAGCGCCACTTGACGCCTAGCAGCGACTCGCCCAGACCGGCGCGGGTAGTGTTGTTTTCGTCGGTGGCCGCGGCCAGGGGTATCTCGTACTTGAGTTGAATGCGATCGCCCCAGCCGTAGTTCATGTCAATGTTTGGCAACTCATAGCTGGCATGCGCCGGGTTGTGGCCGCCGATCCAGCCCAGGTTGATCTCCCAGTGCCGGTTGCCCGGCGTGCCGGGATCGTCGGTAATAAAAGGTGGCCCACCCTGCGCATGGGCCAATGTGGCGGATACGGTCGGAATAAGCAATAAAAGTAATTGAAGAAACTTGCGCAACCGAAAGATTTGAAATCTCTTTGGAATGTTTGACCCGATCAAAATAATGCCTACGCTCAATGTTGTACTCCTATGGAAAAGTCGTTTGTTGATCTGGCCCGGTACAGATGTAAACAGACTCGGGAGCCATTCTTGTCGCACCGTGTATTAGTGGAAGAAATGGATTCGAAGTTACATCCAATAGGGCCGCATATCAAGTTGTTGTCCACTCAAACAAAAATATCAATCGAACCTTAATTACAACTGAAGATTGCGCGAAAATATTCATCCGCAAATTTTCAGATTTCTCCCGGCCGCGCCAATTCAAAGTCCCTGCTGGTAGCATAATGTTATGGTTATGATTTCCAGAAGTGACAAAAGGAGTATTCACATGTCCGCTGTATCGCAGCCGTCATCATCGCATTCTTCAA
>JBEKOC010000018.1:0-82651 GCA_049522175.1 Occallatibacter sp.
ATCATTGTTACTTCGGTTGATCGCGTAGCGCTCGACTATGGCCGGCCCAGCCAGCAGTGGCTCGACACGATCACCATGGACCAGGCGCGCCAGTATTTAGCCGCAGGCCAATTCCCACCAGGGTCGATGGGGCCCAAAATCCAGGCGGCAATCGACTTCCTTGAACACCAAGGCGAGGAGTGCATTATCACTTCCGTGGAGAGCGTAGCGAGTGCGGTAACCGGCAATGGCGGTACTCACATCGTCGCCCCCTGGCGCAGGACTTCCCTGGATTTTGCGGAAGTTAACGGAGGCGCGAGATAAACAAAACTTCCTATCCGTCCACCAGCGCGTCGGCCATGGCGAGGTGTTCATCGAGCGCGGCGATACCGAGGTCCAGCTCTTCCTTTGTGACGATCAACGGCGGCGCGATGACGAAGTGGCTAATCCAGGACTGAATCGAAACTCCCTGGGCCATCATCTTGGCCGCAATCTGATCGACCACCGTTGTCTTGCCTTCAACCTTGTCGCGCATGGTGTTGAAAGGCTGTTTGGTGGCGCGATTCTTCACCAGATCGACTGCGAAGAAAAGGCCGAGGCCGCGCACGTCGCCGACCGATGGATGCCGAGCCTTGAGAGCTTCCAGCTTTTGGCGCACACAGGGTTCAAGCTCTGCCGCACGTTCCACCAGCTTCAATCGCTGCATCTCTTCGATAGTGGCCACGGCTGGGCCAAGCGTCATGGGATGCGCCTCATAGGTGTGACCATGAGAGAAGTAGTGGTCTTCGAAGTAGTCGGCGATTTTGGTGGTGGTGGCACAGAGGCCGAGTGGCACATAAGCCGAGGTGATGCCCTTGGCGGTAACCAGGATGTCGGGCGTGACGCTCCAATGCTCCAGGGCAAACCATTTACCGGTGCGTCCCCATCCGGTCATTACCTCGTCGGCGATGAGCAGCACGCCGTATTGATCGCAAATCTGTCGGATGCGGGGAAAGTATTCCGGCGGCGGCACAAGAATGCCGTTGGTGCCGACCACGGGTTCGAGAATGATTGCCGCCACGTCGCTCTCGTTACGGATCATGTGCTCGATGTATTCGGCGCAGGCAATGTTACAGCCGGGATAGGTGTGCTTGATGGGGCAGTTATAGCAGTTTGTCTCCGGAGCAAAGACGAATCCTGAGCCCTTGCCGCCCGGCTCCATAGCCCAGCGGCGCGGATCACCGGTGGCCGCGATACATGCGGTGGTGGAACCGTGATAGGAGCGATAGCGAGAGATGATTTTGGTTTTGCCCGTATACATGCGCGCAATCTTGAAGGCTGCTTCGTTGGCTTCAGCTCCTCCGGTAGCAAAGAAATATTTATTGATTCCCCTAGGCAGGACTTCCAACAATTTGGCGCTGAGAAGGGCGCGGGCGCGGGTGGCGTAGGCGGGAGCGGCATAAGCCAGCTCGCGCGCCTGCTCGGCGATGGACTCAATCACGCGCGGGTTCTTGTGGCCCAGGTTCACGCACATCAACTGCGAGCTGAAATCGAGATAGCGCTTGCCTGCGCCATCGGTAAACCAGCAGCCCTCAGCGTCGGCAATATGCAGCGGCTTCCAGCTCTTCTGAAAACGCCAGGTGCCGTAGTTGGTTTGCCGCGTGATGGCGGAGATTTCTTCGGACGTGAGTGTCTTCGATGCGGAATAATTGCTCATGATATTTTCTCCGTTAATAACGTAGATTAGCTCCGCGGGTCCGTGGCTGATGTAAACCTGCCAGCTTGAATTGATGGCTGGTCAGAGCCGCGCCTGGAAACGGCTTCTCATTGAGCACGAATCCAATCCATGGTCTTCGACGCCAGTTTGTCGAACGCGGTGATGGCCAGCTTCAAGTGATCTTCGCGCGTGTCTTCAATCTTGTTGTGGCTGATTCCCTGGAGCGATTGCACGAAGAGCATAGCGGTTGGAATGCCCACGCGCGAAACCTCGGCCGCATCATGCAGCGGCCCGGAGGGCAGGCGATGCGAACGCCCCGCAGTTTCGCGAATGGACTCTTCACAAAGATCAACCAGTTGGGGATGGAATGGCTCCGGCGCAATGTTCCAGATGCGCGACCACTCCACCGTGCATCCTTCTTCTTTGGCGAATTGCACGCTCTTCTCCTGCGCCTCGTGATACATTGCGGCCAGAATCTTTGCATCCAGATCGCGCTGGTCGAGCGTGGCCTCGCAGCGGCCAACGACCGCGGTCACGATGCCAGGAAAGGTTTTGACGCTGCCCATGGTGCAAACCGCATCAGGATGGCGCTTGGCGATGGGGCGAATTTCCAAGGCCAGCTTTGCACAGGCGGCCAGGGCATCGTGCCGCGCCGTCATGGGCGTGGAGCCGGAATGCGCTTCCTGTCCGTGGAAGATGACGGTGTGGCGCTCGACGCCTTTTGTGCCGAGTACGGCGCCCAGTGGAAGTCCCATCTTCTCCAGCACCGGACCCTGCTCAATGTGCAGCTCAAGATAGGCCGCCGCGTTCTTCCGCTCTCGCCCGGCGTCGCCGATCTTATCGATGGAGACGCCGCATTCGGCCAGCGCATCCTCCAGCCGCTTGCCTCCGGCATCCGTGCGCCCGCGATCCTGATCGATGGTTTGCGTACCGGCAAAGGCCGAGGAGCCGAATAGGCTGCGTCCAAAGCGCGCGCCCTCCTCATCAGCCCAATCGACCAGCCGCACCGTGACCGGCGGCTTGCCTTTGTACTCCTCGGCAATGCGGCGGAGCACGGCGTATGCACCGATCACGCCCAGGCAACCGTCAAGCCAACCTCCATTGGGCACGGAATCGATGTGACTGCCGAGGATCAGAGCCTTCTCGGAGCTTCCGGCGAGCGTGCTCCAACTGTTGCCGGCGGCATCATAGTGATGCTCCACGGGCAACTCGCGCAGTTTGGATTCAAACCAACTGCGCGCCTTGAGCCACACCGGGCTCCATGCCAATCGCTGCGCGCCATGCTCATCGGATGTTAGCGCACGCAACTCCTTGAGCAGTTCTACCGCTGCTTGTGCGTCAACCGGCATGATCTACTCCTTTCGATTTTGATTGCGATTCAATATTGCGGTTCGCGGTGCAGCAGCCGGCCAATGCCCGGCTTGCCCACAAATGCTCCGTCGCACGCCTGCACCTTGCCGCGCACAGTGACCACGGAGGGCCGGCCTTCGATCTCAAAGCCTTCAAAGCCGTTGTAGTTGTTGATGCCGTGGTGCGTGGCCGCGGAGATTTTGCCGCGATACCTGGTGTCATAGACCACCAGATCGGCGTCCGCTCCGACAGCGATGGTTCCTTTGCGCGGGTAGAGGCCGAACAGCTTGGCGGCTCCGGTGCTGAGCGCATCGACAAAGCGGTGAATATCGAGCCCGCCGCGCTTCACGCCGTAGGTGTACATCAGGTTCACGCGATCTTCAATACCCGGAATGCCATTGGGAATCTGTGTGAAAGCCTTCACGCCCATCAGCTTCTGTTCCGTGTCGAAGGGACAATGATCCGTTCCCACGGTCTCAATCAGGCCTGACTTCAGCGCATTCCACAACACCGGCAGGTTGCGCTTGTCGCGCAATGGCGGCGACATGATGTACTTCATGCCCTCCACGCCGGTGCGCTCGGCATAACTCTTGTCGAGCAGGAAATGAGGCAGCACCGATTCGATGTGCAGCTTGACGCCGCGCATCTTGGCATCCACGGCCGCGCGCAGCGCCGGCGCGCAGGATAGATGCACCACGTAGCCGGTAGCGCCGGTCTGCTCCACAAAAGTCGCAAAGCGAGTGGTGCCTTCAGCTTCAACGGCCTCCGGACGGCTGGGCTCATGCCACTCCGGGCCGGTCTTCCCCTCGGCCAACAGCAATTGCTGCAACTGGCCCACCAACTCGGCGTTTTCACAGTGCGCTGTGGTGATGACGCCCAGTTTGGCGGCCAGCTTGAGCGTGTGGAACAGCTCCTCGTCATCGATGCCGAAGAAGTTTTTATAGGAGAGAAAGATTTTGAACGATGTGGTACCGTCCTTGACGATCTCCGTGAGCTGCGCCTCCGTTTTGTCGTCGTAGCGCGCCACGCCCATGTGGAAGGCGTAGTCGCAGGCGCTGTTGCCCTCCGCTTTTTGTTTCCAGGTGTGGTAGGTCTCCAACGCATCTTCCTTGCGCGAGGGGCAGGCCATCTCGATAAACGAAGTGGTCCCGCCAATGAGCGCGGCGGCGCTGGCCGCGGCGTGGTTCTCCTTGGCAAAGGTGCCCATGAACGGCAGGTGAATGTGAACGTGCGGATCGATGAAGCCGGGGAAGACCAGCTTTCCGGCGGCGTCGATTACCTCGGTTCCCGGCGGAACGGCGAGGCCAGACCCGATGGCGCTTATGGTTTCATCCTCAATGAAGATGTCGCCCTTCAGGCGAGTCTCCGCGGTTACAATTTCACCATTCTTGATCAGCAATCCCATATGTACGCTCTCCCTTCTTTGCCTGAAATGGCTTTAAGGTTCATCAGTGAATGTGAATTCCAACCTTCTCGCGATAAGCTTCCATCGCTTTCCAATCTTCGGTGACCGGGGTTTGCTTCCGCGACAACTCATCCCAGGTAACCGCGCTGCGCCCTGAGGGGAGCTCAACCATCTCGATGCAATGGTCCACCGGGCACACGTTGTAGCAGAGCCGGCAGCCCACGCAATCCTCTTCGCGCACTACCGGCCGGGGCCGCGTTTCCACGGCCGCGCGCTTGCCGTTGGAGCGCACATCCCAGGCACACGGCTCGACGATCTTGCCCTCCGGTGATACCAGGTCGATGCACTGATGCGCGGTATCATTACATGCGATGTAGCAGAGGTCGCACTTGATGCACTTTTCCGCATTGATACGCGCCACCGCACGGAAGGAGAGATCGAAGTTCTTGAAATCCGAGACGCGATGCAGGCTGCGGCCGGTTACATCGGCGATGGTCTTGAAGCCCTTTTCGTCCATCCAGTTGGAGAGGCCATCGCAAAGGTCTTCGATGACCCGGTAGCCGTAATGCATCACCGTTGTGCATACCTGGAGGCTGGATGCGCCCAGCAGCAGGAACTCCGCCGCGTCGGCCCAGGTAGCTATGCCGCCTATGCCGGAGATGGGAACTTTGGATTTGGAGACGATCTCGTCGGTTCCCAGCGCGGCCAGCATATTGAGCGCGATGGGCTTGACGGCCGGTCCGGCATAGCCTCCGTGGCCGCCCTTGCCGCCAATACTCGGCGACAATTCCAGCGTGTCGAGGTCAACGCCGGTGATGGAGTTGATGGTGTTGATGAGCGAAAGCCCGCTGGCGCCGGCGGCCACCGCGGCCCGCGCCGGCAACACAATGTTGGTGATGTTGGGCGTCAGCTTCACGATGACCGGAATCTTTGCCGCCTCCATCACCCAGCGCGTGATTTGCTCGCAGATTTCAGGGTCCTGGCCGATGGCCGCGCCCATTTTGCGTTCGCTCATTCCGTGCGGGCAGCCGAAATTCAGCTCGATGCCGTCCGCGCCCGTGTCTTCGATGCGTTTGACAATCTCTTTCCACGCTTCAGGCCTGGTCTCAACCATGGCGGAGACGATGACCGCACGATCCGGCCAGGCGCGCTTGACCTCGACGATCTCGCGCAGGTTGACCTCAAGGGGGCGGTCGGAGATCAACTCAACGTTGTTGATGGCCAACATGCGTTGCCGGCCGTGATGCCATGCCCCATAGCGGTTCGACACATTCAGCACCGGAGCGCCGATGGTCTTCCACACCGCGCCGCCCCAGCCCGCTTCAAAAGCCCTGTGGATCTGCTTGCCGGAGTTGGTGGGCGGCGCCGAGGCCAGCCAGAATGGATTAGGCGACTTGATGCCAGCAAAATTAGTTCTAAGATCTGCCATGTTATTTCACCTCGACCGGCGCGGAGCGCGAAACAAGCTGTTGATGAATTGCCGCGGCGGCCAGCTTGCCATCCTGAACGGCCATGACGGTGGAAGCCACGCCGGTTGAGCGGATGCAGTCGCCGACGGCATAGAGGCCGGCTACATTGGTCTGGAAGCCCGCGTCCACGTCGATGAAGCCCTTCGTCGTTTTCAGACCCAACATCGCCGCCAGCGTCAGCTTGTCCTGACCGACGGCCTTGATGATCTGATCCGCCGCCAGAACAAACTCCGAGCCTTTAACCGGCGTTGGCGACGGACGACCGGATGCGTCGGGCGCGCCCAGCTCGACGCGCAGGCACTCCAGGCCCGCCGGGCGGCCACCCTCCAGAACCACTCGCGCGGGCTGCGTGAGAAAGCGGAACTCGATGCCCTCCTTGCGGGCAAAATCGTACTCGTGCCGGTAGCAGCTCATCTCGCGATCCGTGCGGCGATAGACCATCGTCACCTGCTCGGCGCCCAGACGCTTGGCAATGGTGGCGCAATCCACCGCCGTATTGCCGGCGCCGATCACGATCACGTTGCGGCCCACGCTCAATTTCTCCGCGGCAACTTTGCTGGCTTCAACGAATTCCAGGCCGTCAGCCACAACCTCTTCGCCGGCAATGCCCAGGCCAGGAGTCCGGGCCAATCCCACGCCCAACACAACTGCGCTGAACTCCTTCTGGAGCGCGGCCGGAGAGACATCCTTGCCGATCTCAATCCCGGTTTTGATCTTTACGCCCAGCCCCTGGATCATGCGCGCCTCTTCCAAGGCAACCTCCACTGGTTCGCGCAGAGCGATGATGCCATAAGTGGAAAGGCCGCCGGGCATCGGGTGCTTTTCAAAGATGGTGACCGCGTGACCCAGCAAGGCTAACGTGCCGGCGCAGGAGAGCCCCGCCGGTCCAGAGCCGACGATCGCAATCGATTTGCCGGTCGGCGCGGTCTTTACAACCGGATAGTTGCCGTGCTCACGTGCATGGTCCATGGCAAAGCGTTGCAGCCGCCCGATGGCGATGGGCTTGTGATCGCCGCCCAGCACGCACGCTCCTTCGCATAACTCCTCCACCGGGCATACACGCGCGCAGGTGGCGCCCAGCAGGTTCGAGGCGAAGATCGTAGCCGCCGAGCCACGCAGATTGCGCGTGGCGATTTTTTTGATGAATTGCGGGATATTGATATGGGTTGGACAAGCGTGCGCGCAAGGCGCATCGTAACAGAACAAACAGCGATCCGCCTCGACGGACGCCGCATTCGGGGTAAGGGGAGGCAGTTGCTCGGCAAGCGCCTTCCTGACATCTCTAAATGCCAATTCCATCCTTCAGCTCCTTACCAAAACTCGTGATTCTTTACTCATTAAGGTCGTGTTTGGAGCAACAAAATCAACTGATCGAAAGCTGCTTAGAGGATTAGCCAGCCTTGAGCGAGATACACAGTTTAGCTCATAGACCACGCGCAGAGTCAAGTCCGTCTTTTTCTTTAGGTTATGGAATTAGAAAACGTGTGCAGGCAGCTTCTATCTTGTTTTCCCGGCAGACGTTCTCACCGCAGTGGCTAGCAGATCGTCCAACTGCGCTTCACTCAACCGCACGTGGTAGAAGGTCTCGTAGAAGCGCCGCGTTTCCTGGCGCATGTCGTAGTGGAAGATCGCCGGGTAAAAAAGATTTGCCAGCCACTTGATGCCGATGATGCGGTTGGCCGAGGGCGGGCGGTCGAGCCAACTGAAGGGATACGCCGGCGCCTCGTAGACTTCGCGGTTGCGGACCGCGGCGACAAGCTGCCAGGTGGAATCGCTCCAGACCGCTTTGTAGAACTCGCTCGCTGTGGAAGTGTGGTCACGCCCGGAGATGATAATCTCAGGGTTCCAGCTCAACACCTGCTCCATCGAAACTGGAGAACGCCCGTAACCTGTCTGTCCCTGAATCCCAGTCGCCACGTCGACACCGCCGGCAAAGTTCAACGCTTCGACGTGCATGGAGCCGCCCGACTCGGTCTCCAATCCCTTCGGCCCTTCGGCGTAGTAGTAACGCCTCCGCTTGTCTTGCGGAATACCGGCAACCTTCTGCTGGATCTCATTCAGCGTGCGGCGGCATTCAGCAGCGAGTTCGGCCGCGCGCGGCGCGTCTCCCAGCAGTTCCCCGGCTTTTTCATAGGCTTCCGGCAGATGCTCAAGCCGACCGTCGAGAATGAAAACCGCAATATGCGTTTGGCTTTGAACGCGCTCAGCCTGCGCTATGGCCGATGTATCGCCCATAGAGATCATCACGTCTGGGCTGGCCTGCATGATTTTTTCCAGATTGCCGGTATTATCCTTGCCGAACCAGCCTCCCAGAGTTGGCAGGTTGCGATAGGGCTCCGCTAAATAGGAACGCTCACCCGCGTCGGGTGGATAGTTCCATCCCAGCAACAGCGATGGCTCCAGCGTGTAGATCAGGATGGTGCTCATGGGGCTCATGGAGAGCACCCTGTGAATGTGCGCGGGCACCTCGACCTGGCGATTGGCCATGTCGGTCACGATGCGTGTTGCGGTATTTTCGCCGACGGGCGCCCCGGCGCGGCACAAGCTTCCACCGAGCAGAGTTACGCAAAAAACAATCCACAGCGTTCTTCTCGACATGCTTTCACCTTACGCCTGATTTGGCACGATCATCTTGATTCCGGGCTTGATCCCCGGTTGGGCGCTGACTTCCACCACGCTGACCGGTACGCCATAAGCCTTCAGCAGCATGGGCTCGGTGAGAGCCTTGGCGGGAGTATCCATGGCCAGGATGCGGCCCTCGCTTATCAGCACGGCGCGCGATGCGTATAAGAACGCGTGGTCGGGCACATGCGTGGTCATGAGCACGCCCAGGCCGGTTTTGGCCAGTTCGCCGATGGCGCGGAATACTTTGATTTGGTTTCCAAGGTCGAGATTCGCCGCGGGCTCGTCGAGAATAAGCCATTGCGCCTGCTGCGCCAGGGCGCGCGCAATCAGGACCAACTGGCGTTCACCGCCGCTGATCTCGGTGTAGTTCGCGGAGGCCAGATGCAGAATGCCCAGAGAATCGAGCGCTTCGTCGGCGATGCGCCGGTCTTCCCTTCCCGGCGAAGCAAAGGGAGCCAGATGCGCGGCGCGCGCCATCAACACTATATCGCGCACTTCGAAGGCAAAAGGTGGAATATGCATCTGTGGCACATAACCAAAGGAGCGCGCCAGGCGGCTGCGAGACCAGGCAGCAATATCCTCATCGCCCAGACGCACACAACCGAGCCTGGGTCTCAGCAAGCACAAGATGATTTTGAACAGCGTCGTCTTGCCGCAGCCGTTGGCGCCCAGCAGGCAGACGACTTCGCCGGGATGCAGCGTAAAGCTGACATCGTCCACCACGGTTCTGGAACCGTAGCCGCCGGTCACGTGCTCCAAGGTCAGAATCATGATTTGTGCCTGCGCTCTCGCATAAGCAGGAAGAGAAAGAACGGCGCGCCAATCAACGCGGTCAAGATGCCGACGGGAATCTCCAATGCGCCCGCGGTGCGCGCCACGTCATCCACCAGCAGCAGGAAGCTGCCGCCCATGATGGCCGCTGTGGGCAATAAAATTTTGTGATTCGGGCCGACAACCATGCGCGCCAGGTGCGGCACCACCAGGCCAATCCAGCCCACCATGCCGCAGATCGACACCGAGGCAGCGGTGATGAGAGTAGCGCAGACAATCACTGTGAAGCGCAAGGCGCGTGTGTTCACTCCCAGGGCGCGCGCTTCCTGCTCTCCCATGCAAAGTACGTTGAGCCGCCAGCGCAACAACAGTAAGGGGATGCCGCCCACAACGATGGGAACGCCCGCCAGCCATACGTCTTTTGGCGTGATGGAAGCAAAGCTGCCCAGCAGCCAGAAGGTAATGGCCGGCAGCTTGTTCAATGGATCAGCGATGTACTTGGTGAGGGAGATGAGAGCGGTAAACATCGATCCGATGAGGATGCCGACCAGAACCAGCATGAGCACAGGGTCACCGCGACGGCAAAGCCCCGAGGCCAGCGCCCATGCCAGCAGCACGGCCACCAACCCGCCAACAAAGGAGAGTGCTTGAATAGCAACAAAGTCCAGCCCCAGCAGAATGCCGACCGCCGCGCCCAGTCCCGCTCCGGCCGAGGCTCCCAGAATGTCGGGCGAGACCATGGGGTTGTTGAATAAGCCCTGGTAAGACGCGCCGGCCAGAGCTAGCCCGCTGCCGACCAGAATGCAGGCCAGCAGACGGGGCAGACGAATTTGCAGGAGCACGATCTCCGGCGCCCCGCCGGCCGAGTGCGCGGTCAATACTCCCCACCAGTCGTGCAGCGAGATTGGATAGCTTCCGATGGACGCCGAGCCAAGCGCCACCACCACCAGCAACAGCGCCATCAGCGCGAGGGTATTACCGCTCTGCAGGCGGTGCGGCTTGCGATGCTCCAGCATCTTTTCCGGATTGGGAACAGTCGTCATGGACTTATAGCCTACCGCAGGCCGCCGGCTGCCTGCATTGTAGATGATTACCGCTATATGCCGATCATCAGGAGACCACTTATCAAGCTCGTAATATCTGCTAGGCTGTCTTCTTCTGAAGACGGTTGCGCGAGTGTGGCAAAGCGACGGCGCATTTGCGGCGAATGGCGATCAACTCGGCCACGATGGAGATGGCGATCTCCTCCGGCGTGGCCGCGCTGATCTCCAGGCCAATGGGAGCAAAGACGTGTTGCAAGCTCTCTCGCGCAACTCCTTCGGCTTCCAACTGCTGAAAGATGGTCAGCACTTTGCGGCCCGAGCCGATCATGCCGATGTAATGCGCGGGCGTATCCAGAGCCCAGCGAAGTACGCGCATGTCGTGACGGTGGCCGCGGGTGACAATCACAATGTAGGAGGCGGCGCTGGGCGACAATTCGGAGAGGACCGCATCCACCTCGCCGGCATGAATCTCGCACGCATCGGGAAACCGCTCGCGGTTGGCGTACTGCTCTCGGTCGTCGCAGACGATGACCTCAAAACCTGCCAGCGTGGCAACCTTGTACACGTTCAGCCCGACGTGGCCGCCGCCGAAGATATAGAGCACTGGCGCGGGAATCACCGGCTCGATAAAAACTTGAAGTGATCCGCCGCACACCAGCCCGTTGTCGTCATCGGACTGCTGATCCAGATTGAAGGTGAAGGTTTTCGGCTTCTCGTCTCGCATCACTTCCATCGCCCCCTTGCGCACGTCGGATTCCACGCAACCGCCGCCCACCGTCCCCAGGATCGAGCCGTCTTCGTGCACCAGCATCTTGGCGGCCACCACCGAAGGAATGGAGCCGCGCACGTTGACAATGGTGGCCAGCGCCGCGCGTTTCCCCTCGCGCTTCAATTTGTAGATTTCCTCAAAGATATCCATGCCATTTTCAACTTTCTTTAGAAATGCATCATCCTCATCTGTTTTCCGCTTCCTGCGACGCAACGAATTGTGACGCTTCGCGCAAATGTTGCACCGCTGCGGGCAACACAGAAATTACGTGCTCAATATCTTCTTCAGTATTCAGTTTACCCAAACTGAAGCGCAGGCTGGAACGGGATTGCTCGCCTGTCAAGCCCATGGCCATCAGCACGCTGGAAGGATCGGCCTCGCCCGCGGTGCAAGCCGCTCCGCGCGATGCGGCGATGCCAAGTTCATCCAGCGCCATCACCAGCGCATCTCCGCCCACGCGCTCAAAGAGAATGTTGGTGGTATTGGGCACGCGGGGCGCGTCCTTGCCGTTGATGCGCGCTTCAGGCACGCGATTAATCACGGCAGTTTCCAGCCGGTCGCGCAGAATGCCGATTCTTTGCATCGAGCCATCGCTGAGGCCGCTGCGGGCAATCTCGCTGGCGCGTCCCAGCCCCGCGATGCCGGCTACATTTTCCGTGCCCGGGCGCCGGCTCTTTTCCTGATGCCCGCCGTGTAGTTGCGGGCGCAACGGCGTCCCGCGGCGTACAAACAGTGCTCCCGTGCCTTGCGGACCGTGAATCTTGTGCGCGGAGATAGTGAGCAAATCGCAGCCAATGCTCTTCACGCTGATGGGAATTTTGCCGGCCGCCTGCACGGCATCGGTGTGAAACCATACATCGGCTTCGGCTGCGATTTTGCCGATCTCTTCGATCGGCTGCAGAACGCCGGTTTCGTTGTTGGCCATCATGATGGAGATGAGGCGCGTGTTCTTTCGCAGTGCGCAGCGCACGCTTTCCGGCTCAACCTGTCCGCTGCTGTTAACGCCTACGCGGGTAACTTCGCATCCAATATGCTCCAACCATGCGCAGGTGCTGAGAATCGCGCTGTGTTCGATAGCGGAGACGATGAGGTGATCGCCGGGACTCACCATTCCCTTGAGCGCCAGGTTGTCGCCCTCCGTGCCTCCGCTGGTAAAAACCACTTCCGTGGGCAGGCAGTCGAGCAGCGCGGCAACCCGCTCTCGGGCTTGCTTCACAATGGCAAGTGCGCGCCGCCCGCAACCGTGAATGGAGGATGGATTGCCGAAGAACTCCGCAAAGCAGGGCAACATCTCTTCCACAACCTCCGGCAAAACCGCGGTAGTGCTGTTGTTGTCGAGATAGCAACCGGTTGGGTTCATGGCTCTGCCTTCACCTCGATCTTCCGTTTAGCTCCGGTTACGGGTGGTTGCGCGGAGATCACTCTGATTTCAACTTCACCGCTGGTGCAAGCATGGCAAATCACCGGAAGGTTGCGCAAGGTATCGCGCACGGCAGCTTCGATTTTGGCGCTGCCGATTCCGGGAGCGTAAACCGCGATTTCCAGGCATAGCGGCCGGCTTTGAGTCAGGGTTGCAACGAAATCCAGCAATCCAGGAATGTCAAAGAGAGCCTCGTCCAAAGCGCCGATGTTGATGCTGCCCCGTCTTCCTAGCGAGACACAGCCATCTATTCTGCTTTTCACTCGTTCCAATCGCTTGAGAATCGTGCCGCAGCCGCACGGGCCGGGCAGAAAACGCGACAGATCGCCCGTACGGTAGCGGATAAGCGGCATGGCGGTGCGGTGAAGAGTCGTAAAGACAATCTCGCCGGTCTCGCCCTCGGGCAGCGGCTCGCCGGTCGCGGGGTCAACGATTTCAAAGTAGAGATCGGCCTCGCGCAGGTGATATCCCATGTGCGCCGCGCAATCCACGCTGCCACCCAACCCCATTTCAGTCATTCCGTAATGCTCAAATATCTCGCATCCGATTCTTTGCCTCAGCCTGCGCGCCAGGCTTTCGGGCACATGGTCGCTGCACAGGACGATGAAGCGCAGCCGGCGAAGGACGCTTCCCGCACAGGCGCTGTTGTCAGAAATAAGCGTAAGCATCTGCACCGGCAGGCCGATGATGCACGTGGCCTTCTCCTGCTCCATATGCGTGAGCGTTTGCGCCGGATCGGTAGAAAGCCCATGCGGTATCGGGACGACTCCAGCGCGGGCAACGCCCTTGGCCAGCTGAAAACCGACACTGCCTTCGCGCTCGCCGGGTAGCGCGATCAGCATCCGGTCTCCGGGAACAGCCATGGCAGCGATGCCATGCGCAAAGAAATCCAGTGCCGATTCCTGGTCCGCTTCGGTAAAGAAGAGACGCTTTGGCACGCCGCTGGTGCCGCTGGTGTTCATTGTCACTACGCGGCTGATCTCATCCTGCGAAACGCAGAGAAAGCCGGAAGCGTGACGTGCAATGTCCTCCGAGCTGGTAAACGGAAATCGTGAAATCTCGCCGAGCGAATTCGTCTGTCCGCCGCGAAGGGTGGCGAAATGTTGCGCGTAAAACGAGCTGTGTTTGCGCGCCCAGGCTACGGTCTCCTGAATCGCATGCAACTGATAGTGATCGAGATCCTCACGCGTGAGTCCCAGTTCGGAGGCTGCAACCCGCCTGGCGATCCAACTCTCCAGCGGAGTCTTCGTTATATCTGCTGCGACGGCATTCACAACTCAACTCCCTATCCGCGCATAGCATCGGATTGGGCCCGATACAGCGTCTTCCCGTCAGCTCCGGTCAGGTTGTATGCGCACAGGGGAACGAGTTTCTGTGCCGGGCTCAGTACATGGAGAAAGCATTCGCGCAGACGATCCAGATCGAGGTTCCATGCATCCTGAAAGGCCATGCCGGAGATGCAGAAGGTGCGCTTCTCCTCAGCCAGAAATGCATCCATGCTATCCACGTTAATACTAGCTACGTCAACGTTCTTTTTCTGCTCGCCAGAAAGCGGAGGAGCGCCTGCCGAAAATGCCCAATGCTGCGCGACAAATTGCTGTGCGCGGCGTGATCCTTCACCTTGCGAATGATCGGCAGCTCCCAATTGCACCAGATTCTCCTCGGGAGCCGCCCCGCAACAGGAAACAATCGCTGGTCGCGCCGTAGGCACAACTCTTCCGTCCGGATAGAGCCAGAACTTGCCGTGAAAGGAGCAGTAGGGGTTCTCCCCGGACGCTGGATAGAAGTTGGCCGTTTTAAACTGCCCCGCTGTCTGCTCCTCGATGAGTTGGATAATCTCGGGAATTGTGATGCGATCGGCATTGTGCGGCGCAGCTGGGTAGCGCCCGAAGTAGCTGATGGGCTGAAAGTGAACCGCGCGAACTGTGGGAGCAAGAGCAATTGCCGTGCGCAGCAAACCACCGATCTGGCTGGTGTTTACACCTGGAATCAGTGTTGGCACCAGGACAACTCCCAGCTCCTGCTCTTTGCAATTCCGGATCGCGGCAAGCTTGGTCTCCAGCAGATGCTGGCCGCGAATCTTTTCAAAAACTTCGTCGGTAATCCCGTCGAACTGAAGGAAGACGCAGGTCAGCCCGGCCTCTTTCAACGCGCCGGCATACTCCTTTTCTTCAGCCAGTCGCAGGCCGTTGGTGTTGAGCTGGATGTAGCTGAAGCCCTGAGCGCGAATTCTTCGGACGATCTCTGGAAGATCGTGACGCACGGTAGGTTCGCCGCCGGAGAGGTGAATATTGAAGGGACCGCCGGAGGCCAGCAGCGCGTGGCACCAGTTCTCGATCTCCGCAACACTTGGATCGGGCTCAGGCGCGGAGCCTGCCGACGCAAAGCAGACCGGGCAGGCAAGGTTGCAGCGCGCGGTTACGTCCAGCACCACGCAGCAGGTATGCTGGCGATGATCGGGACACAGGCCGCAATCGAAAGGGCATCCCTTGTTGATGTCAGTGCCGCATACCCGAGGGCGCGCGGGCGCGCGGCTGGCTCCTCCCCACGTTTTGTAAGTTGAAAGCCCTCGCCAAATCACTGTTTTGAAGACGCCATGCTCCAGACAACTCTTGCGCAGGAAGACGGAATCGTCTTCCGCGACACGCTCAGCCGCAATGCGCTGGAGGCACACGGGGCACACACTCTCCGTGCTGCCCAGCGTTGCGCCGCATTCGATCTTCGCCGTCATGGTTTCCTTGCCTCGTCCACAACGCCAGCGAGTGACGCGCCCAGCCGCGTCTCCACGGCCAGAGCAACTGCCTTTGCTGTGTCCATGCGTCCTCGAACGGCGCTGAGTGTTTGCGGGTCGTTGCTGAACCGGACAAGAGCGGGCTGGAAACGCTGCTCAAGCGTTACCAGGCTATCGCCGCGAACCAGTTTATCCGCCAGATAGACGATGGCGCATTCATCAAGGAGACCACCTGAAAAATCCAGCTCAGTATGTGCCCCAACAGCCGTTGCCACTCTTGGAAAATCCATGGAGCACAAGAAATTTGCGCCAACGTTTGCATGATCCGGCTGTCCCTTGGCCACATCGTGCAACAGAGCGCCGGCTAGCACTAGTTCCAGATTCAGCGAGAAGCCGTTGCGCGCCAGGGCTAGAGCAATGCGAGCAGCCACCTCAGCTACCTTGCGCGAATGGCGAACCTGAGGCGGCCCGACAGATTGGCCGGAGAGAATTGCCTCGCACTCGGCACGGGTGGGAATATCGCGGCAGTCGGCAAGTGCGCGCAGCTCTTCATACTCTGCGGGAGTATCCATGTCCATGTGGATGCCCTGGTCCGCGACAGGCAGATCGATAGCCTCGCTCTCGTGCCGCGCGAGCAAATCTGAAAGTGTCCCTGCTACGCCCTCTTCAGCCGCCTCATCCAGAATCTTGCGTGCAATCAGCGGCGGGTGTCCGCGACGCTCCGCGAAGACCGGATACACAATCCCGGCCCGCCGTGAAGCAAAGGCCGACGCCATTTGACGAATCGTATAGGGCCGCACCAGCGGAATATCCGCCGGAAGAACGAAGACGGCCTCGATCCAACCTGCCAGTGCGCGGCTGCCCGCGGAGATGGAGGAGAACATTCCCAGCTCAAAGTGCGGATTGAGCACGCATCGCGCGCCGGCGCGCTCGGCCAGAGGTTGCAACTCCTCCGCGCGGTGACCTAAAACGGCAATTACCTCAGCAACGCCCGCTGCACGAAAGAGGCCGATGCAACGCTCCAATGCCGTACTGCCGGCAAGCGTAAGCAAGGGCTTGAACTCCGCCATGCGCGAGGAGTAGCCCGCGGCCAGAACGACTGCCGCCAGACGGCTCTCGTTGGCCTCAGTCGGAACGGGGTGGTTTGCTGAACTCATAATTATTCTCAGCCAGTATCTCCTTCAGCTTCTGCAAACTCTCCATCACAATCGTGGGGCAGCACGCCATCTTGTTCCGCATATCGTCCTGCACAATCTCTGAGCAGTTAATGCCTCCATAGCGGGTGGTGTATTCGGCCTCAAACCATTCGACGAATCTGTCCAGCATTCCCTGCAGGCGGACGTCGGCGTTGTGCTCTGCGGAATCCTTTCCGGCATAGAGTCCCAGCACGCAACAGCCGCCGGTCAGCGCGCCGCAGGTCTTGCCGCAGCCCATCCCGCCCAGCAGCCCTGACATGGCGCTGACCAGCTCCGGATTCTGCCTGCCCTGCGCCTCCAGCGCTATCTGCACAAGAATCTGGCTACACTGAAATCCCTGCATCCCCAGGTCCATCACGCGAAATGCCTCGTCGCTCATTTGTCCTCCAGTGCCTGCTCCACGCGCAGCATTTTGCCGATTGCCAGTTCCTCCGGCACAAATATCTTTCCGCAACCCGGACACTTCCACAACTCAACGGGAAACTCGCTGCCCAGGTATGTGGCCGTAACCTTGCCCAACTCCAACGGCAGTTTGCATTTTCCGCAGATGAGCGGAGATGCTGGCAGTTGTTCTGGATTCATATCACCGCACCTCCATCCGGTGCGAATACGCGTTGTGCACTTCAAATCCGTCGTCCTCCGGAGAATACTCAACCCAATAAGTCACCGAGACCGGGCGAAAACTTGCCACAAATCGCCCTGTTGCCGGGTTTTCAATCTTGTCGCCGGTTTGTTCCGCATGCGCGATCGTCCGGCGCACATCTTCAACCAGTATCATGCGTTCTTCGAGAAGCGCACTTACTTCCTCTGAGATGTGCAGTGCGATAGGTGGTTCCATGTTGCTCCCCTGTTCTCCCCATACTTCGCGCAGAAGGCGGTTCTTGAGCTGTGCGCGATTTTCCTGGCGGCGGCTAAAGCCGGGATCCGGCCGTGCGGCTGGATCGAAATTTCCATTAGCAAAGACAAAATCGAGAATGTGAACTGCGCGCTTGCCGTGATGCGCAAAGCGATCGCGGCACATGGCGCAATACGTGACATAATCCGCATCGCTCTTTTTGGCGCGCCGTGTAACGGTTTTGGCGGCAAGCTCAGGATTGGCAAACAACATCAGGCCGCCGTAGCCGCAACAGGTTGTCAGGCCGGGTTCGTTCAGCTCCGTCACCGTAATCCCCAACTCCCCCAGCAGGGCGCGCGCGCTTGCTTCCACCTCGCTCAAGCTTCGAGTCGAGCAGGGATCGTGAATCGCCATATTGCGTGAAGATGGCCGCGGTGTATTGGGCGCAAGCCCGGCGTGCAGGTGCGTCCACAGCGGCTCGACGGGAATCTGCGGAAGATGATCGTGCAACACACGGTAACAGGAGGAGCAGGCGGTAATCAGCCGCGGCCTGCCCAGCGTTTGCCATGCGTTGTCGAGAGAGTTGAGCGCCTGCTGGAATTTTTCGTCGTTGCCTGCCCAGAGCGCGGGCGCGCCGCAGCATTGGAAAATCAGGCCGACGCCACCGTTAATCGTGTTGCGCAGATGTTCGTAGCAGCGAGCGACATGATCCGGTAAGGAAGCCGAAAGCTGACAACCGGGAAGGAATGCCGTCCGGCTCGATTGATAACCCGGCTGGTGGCGGGCTAGCGTGAAGGCCTCGCTCTGACTGAAAGCCATATCGCGCAGCGCGAAATCGTGCGTGGAGGGCGGCATCTTGCCGCTCTTCACCATGCTCCGCCGCGCGTTGAGGCATACGTCGGCCATGCTAAAATCTTCCGGGCAGACTGCGGTGCAGAGGCCGCAGAGCGCGCAGGAGTTGATCATGCGGTTGGCCTTGCGCACGCCCATCACGATGCATTCGTTGTTGTAAATTTGGCGGACGTAGCTCTTGGGATAGGAGCCATATTCCTCGAGATATGTACAGACCTTCAAACATTCCAGGCACTGGCAGGGAAAACATCGCTCGGCCTCCTGCCGCGCTTCTTCTTTGGAGTAGCCCGCTGCGCCCTCGCACGTGCGGACCGCGACGCAAGCCGTAAATCTTTTGGTGTTCACGTATAGCCGCGACGGAGATGCGCCCTGGTTCTCCCGGTGTGCGTCCAGCGATGCCCCTTGCAGAAAACGATCGATGGAGACGGCCGCGTAGTTGCCGTCGGCCAGCGATTGAATGGGCGAGTAAGCCGTGAGCGCGGAACGTTGTGCCCCTCCGGCGAAGATCTTCGCATGGCTGGTGGCCAGCGTGAGAGGATCGATCCGGATTCTGCCTTGCACTCCCAGCGCCAGCCCCAGCGAATCGTTGCGAAATGGCCCTGGTCCCGGCGCCAGATAAAGCGCGTCGAATTGCTGCGCGATAAAATCCAGAACCGGCGTTTCATGGCGCACGACAACTTGCAGCAGGTCGAGTACAGCAAGGTCAGCGTCGATGACGTGCGCGGGCAGTGTGCGTTCCTCCAGCGAACGCAGGCGGTCCAGCAATCGTGGACGAGCTTCAAAGAGTGTGACGGCATAGCCGCGGCTCGCCAGGCCAATGGCGGCGGCCACTCCGCTTAATCCGCCACCAACAACTGCCACGCTCTGATTTCTGGACACATGCGAGCGCGGCACGAGCGCGGGCGCGCCAAATTCCGCGCAGGCTCGTTCTAGAAGACCGATTTCGATGGCTTTTCCGGCCTCCGTGCGTTTGCATTGCGACTGGCAAGGATGATCGCAGATGTGCGCCAAAATCCGCGGCATCGGAACGGCATTTGCCAGAACCGCCAAACCGCTTTGAAAATCACCTCGGGAGACGCACTCCACAAGCTTGCGCGCATCCACATGCACCGGACAGGCGGCCGTGCAGGCAGGCGCCTGCTCCTGAATGCATTGCGCCTCCCATCGCCTGACTTGTTCCCGATCCATCCACAGTCTCCCAGCGCTCCAGCCATCGCACAGTTAGTGTAGCTCGAACCCAGCAGAGCGGCCTCGGGCTGCGCAACCGCCCTCATGTAATCTGCTATCGCGTTTCTCCCTAAAAAGCACGGGACGAAACCGTGGTTTCGTCCCGGCTGATGAAGAACGCGCGACGCCCCCGTCATGAAGCTGCGTAGTTATGTTTTCCTGGCCTCCAACGCCGCCTTCACGATCTTCGGCAATGCCGGCACTTTGAGGACGCGCACGCCGCAGGCGTTATAGACGGCATTGAGAATCGCCGGATGAGGCGCGGTTAACGGCGCTTCGCCCACCCCGGCAGCTCCAAACGGCCCGAGCGGGCGAGGCGTCTCCTGGTAGATGATTTCAATGTCGTCCGGAATGTCGCTGATGTAGGGCAGCCCGCAGGCCTTGAGGGTGGTGTGAACCTTCAGGTCTTCAAAATCCTCGCTGAGCGCCAGCCCGATACCCTGCGCCAGGCCGCCATAGATCTGCCCGTCGACCGTGGCGCGGTTGATGATGGTGCCCACATCAACCACAGTGGTGAACTTCACCACGCGAACCTTGCCGGTGGCGCGCTCCACTTCCACCTCGGGCATGAACAACTCGTACATGTAGATTGGGAACGGCTTGCCCTGTCCGGTCACGGCATCGCAAGCCGTGCAGTCGGTGGCCACCCACTTGCCGTCGTAGCGCAGCGGAATCTTCTCCGCCACCATCTCGTCGTAGGTGCGATACTTTCCGTTCGGCTTGCGCATGGCATTCAGCAGCATCTCACAACCCACGCGAATGGCATTCCCAATAAACACATTGGAGCGGCTGCCGCCCGACGGGCCGCTGTTGGGCAGCGCTGTGTCGTTCATCTCCAGCTTGATCTGCTCCGGTCGCAACCCGAGCGGACGCAGAGTTTCGTATGCAAAACTCAGTGTGCCAAGATCCGCGCCCTGGCCGTGGTCCTGCCAGGTGTCATAGATCGTAACGCCGTGCGGAGTCAGCTCCACCGCCGTCTCCGCGCCATCCGGGCCGTCGAGGCCGCAGCCGTAAATGCCCAGCGACAAGCCCACGCCGCGCGGCTTCTCCGCAGTCGAGAGTTGCTTGCAGCGCTTCTTGGCTTCCTCGTACTTTGGGCGCAGCTTGTCGAACAGCCCTTCCAGGCAGTAGACGTCGGGCGTCTGCCCGGTGGGCGTCGTAGCCGGCGAACGATAAATGTTGCGATAGCGGAACTCGAAGGGGTCGATGCCCATCTTCTCCGCCAGCATATCGATGGCCATTTCCGAGGCCAGAAACGACTGCGGCGAGCCATAGGCGCGGAAGGCCGAGCCCCAAGCGTGGTTGGTGCAAACCGTCTTGCCGTGGCCGCGAATGTTGGCGATGTTGTAGCCGGCGCCGATAAACTGCGCCTGCCGCACCGTCAACAGATCGCCAAACTCCGAATACGGACCGTGATCGATCCACCAATCGGACTCCATGGCGACCAGCTTGCCGTCCTTCGACGCGCCCAGCTTGATCTTCACGTTGCCCGGCGAGCGCTTGCCGGTGTAGGTGATGTTCTGGTACTGATCGTAGACCAGCGAAACCGGCCGGCCGGTGGCCATGCAAGCCACACCCAGCAGGGCTTCCATGGTGGGCGAGAATTTATAGCCAAAGGTCCCGCCCGCGCCGTTCTGGATCAGCCGCAGCTTCTCCGGCTCAATGCCGATGCCGGGAGCGATCATGGCGTGGTGAAGGTGCAGCCCGATGCTCTTGGATTGAATCGTCAACCGGCCGTTGTCTTCAAAGTATGCGCAGCCGCAGTCCGGTTCGATGTGCAGATGAGGCTGCCGGCTGCAATAGGTCTCGATCTCCACCGTGTGAGCGGCCTTGGCCATCAGCGGTTTGGTGTCTTCGCCCTTTACCACGCCCTGCTCGTAGTACACATTGGGCGTGCCAGGATGGATTTCAATCGCGTCGGGCGCCATGGCCGCAGAGCCGTTCATGTAGGCGGGCAGAACTTCCAGATTCAACTTCACTTTTTTAGCCGCCTCGCGGGCATGCTCTTCCGTGTCAGCACAGACAATCGCCACCGCATCGCCGAACTGGAAGATCTTGTCCTTGCAGAGAATCGGGCGGTCCCATCCGTCGCCCTTGTTGGTGGGGAAGGTAATCAACCCCGTGATTGCGTTCTTGCCCTTCACGTCCTTCCAGGTGACCACCTTGGCCACGCCCGGCATCTTCTCCGCTTCGCTGGTGTCGATGCCCTTGATGTTGGCGTGCGAAACCTCGGCCTGCACCAGCGCCAGGCGCAGTGTGTCCGGCGGCATGTGCAGCGCTACGTCCGCGCCGAAGTCCCATGCCCCGGTCACCTTGGCCAGCGCCGAGGGCCGGTGATAGGTCGAACCGAGAATTGAGCCGTTCTCCGCCGGTTCAAAAAGCAGGTCTTTCTTCTTCTTTTCTCCGCGTAACACAGCGGCCGCGTCCATCACCGCGTCCACCAACGGCACATAACCCGTGCAGCGGCAGGCGTTGCGGTTGATGTCAAACCACTTGCGCACGTCGCTCCGGCTGGGCGCGGGATTCTTGTCCAGCAGCACCTTGGCCGACATCAGAAAGCCCGGCGTGCAGATGCCGCATTGTGCCCCGCCGCGCGCCATCCAGGCCACTTGTAGCGGATGCAGGTTGTCCGGCGTGCCCAGCCCCTCAATGGTGGTGATCTTGGCGCCCTTCTCCACCTTGCTCACCGGCATCAGGCAGGCGCGCACCGACTTGCCGTCCACAATCACCGTGCAGGTTCCGCATTGTCCCTCGCTGCAGCAAACCTTGCATCCGGTCAGCAGAAGTTGTTCGCGCAAAACCTCGGCCAGGCTTTTCTTCGGATCGACAACCACAGAACGATCCAGCCCGTTAATATTGAGAACGCATTTCTCCATGGTTTCCACCAATCCCTTTCTTCATCATTTCAATTGCGCGGAGGCCGCTGCTGAAAGAGCAGGCCCGCCGCTCGTGCACAGTTCAGAACGCCAGAGCCAATATGTAACAGATCATTCTGATTGCAATCCATTGATATATTGCTGTAAACAGCCTTTGGATGTGAGTGCCATCACATTCAAAGTAAAGGGTCCAAACAAATGGACGCAATTCTGTTGTCGAATTCGCCGCGGGCAAGGAGAGGTCTTTTTTTGCACGCTATTCGATTGATTCTATTGAGATTGGGGCGATTAAGCATCACTCACGGACTGCAACTAGAGCGTTATAGCTCAGACAGCGCATGTATCAGTCGCTAGTGTGGGAAATGCTTTACGCACCTCAAATGCACGTAACGCAAGCGAAGATGCGCATGGGTAGAAAAAGGGTGAAATATATGAATAAGTTAGTGACGTTTGTTGCAGTACTCAGCTTGACCAGCCTCGGTTGGGCAGGAACTAATCGCGAAGCAACAGTTGACCGGTTAAATCATGCCGGCGCGGTACTGCACGAGATCATGTCAGCGCCTGACAAGGGCATTCCGGAAGAAGTGTTGGAACACGCAAAATGCGTGGCTATTGTGCCCCATATGATCAAGGGAGGCTTTGTCTTTGGCGCGGAAAATGGCAGAGGAGTTGCCACCTGCCGGAACGCCAACGGATGGAGCGCACCGGCGTTTTTCGCCATCACCGGCGGAAGTTGGGGATTGCAGATCGGCGCAGAAGGCGTTGACCTGGTCATGATTATCCAGAATGAGCGGGGTATGCAGCATCTGATCAACAGTAATTTTCAGCTGGGCGGGGATGCTTCCGCGGCAGCCGGACCGGTGGGACGCCACGCCTCCGCCGATACCGACTGGAAGCTGAATACCGAGGTCCTCACTTACTCGCGCGCCAGGGGCGCCTTTGCCGGACTTACTTTGACCGGCGCTTCAATTCGCCGCGACGACGATTCCACAGAGGCCATATACGGCCATGAGGTTTCCACCAGCCGCATTCTCAAAGGCGAAGTTGCCGTGCCGGCCTCGGCTGGCTCGTTCCTCAATGCGGTCAGAGACGCCAAGGCTCAGGCCATAGCTTCCAACTAGAAGTTAGTAACCAGTGGTGAATGCATCGCGGGCGAGCTGGGCAGTTCTACTGGCACGGGCGCCCGCCATGCGGAAAAAGGAGATCTATGCTCTGGACAATATTTGTAATTATTCTCGTTCTTTGGCTGCTGGGTTTCAGCTTCCATGTCGCAGGCGGCCTGATTCATCTTCTTCTAGTCGTAGCGCTGATCATCTTGATCTTCAACCTGCTGACCGGACGACGAAGTAATCTCTGACGCCAGAAGAGCCGGTAAAGTGCTAGACGGTCTCGTCTCCGTGGATTGTCAATGGCATCAACCAGATAGATTCCCGTGGGCGTCAGAAAATGCGGCTAGTGTTGAAGCCGCCATGGAATCTGAATCCCAAGAGCGCTCTGCATTTATGCGAAATGGTTCCTTTTGCTCAGTTTTCTGCAGCCTCTTAGAACAAACTGACTTAGGAGCGGTGCGTCGTTGCGAGCGCCCCGCGCCGGTTTTCCCTGCGCTCATAACCAGTTGCCGGAACCGTGCGCTGCGATTCGTGCTTGACAACCGCCCTTCTTCCCCGGAGGCGGCCGATGAACGCCCTGTTAATCTACCCGGAATTCCCCGATACCTATTGGAGCTTCAAACATGCGCTCAAGTTCCTGGGCAAACGGGCGGCGCAGCCTCCGTTGGGGTTGATGACGGTGGCTGCTCTGCTGCCCAAGACATGGAAGAAACGGCTGGTGGACGCCAATGTAGAGCGGTTGCGAGACCGAGATCTGGCCTGGGCAGATGTTGCGTTGATAAGCGCCATGCACATCCAGCACAACTCTCTGGCGGCCATCATCGAGCGGTGCCGCGCGCGCGGACTGCGGACTGTAGTGGGCGGACCCATCGCCAGCAGTATTTCAGCGGCAGAGCTGAAGGCGGACCACGTGGTCATCGGCGAAGCCGAGAGCCTGATTGCCGGCCTGGCGCATGATCTGGAGCAGGGGACGGCCGCGCCCGTCTACAAGGCCGACGAAAGGCCGGCGATGGAAACCAGTCCCTTGCCCGACTTTAGCCTCATCAAGATGAATCACTACTCCACCATGGCCGTGCAAACCTCGCGCGGCTGCCCCTTCAACTGCGAATTCTGCGACATTATCGAAATCTACGGCCGGCGGCCCCGCGTCAAAGCCGTCTCGCAGGTGCTGGCTGAGCTGGACCAGTTGCGCGACGCAGGCTGGCGCGAATCGGTCTTTATCGTCGATGATAACTTCATCGGCAACAAGGCGCGCGCCAAGGAGATCTGTGCGGCGCTCGCCGCTTGGCGCGGCCAATCCAAAACCAGCTTCGACTTCATTACCGAAGCCTCGCTCAACATGGCCGACGACCCGGAGTTGATGCAACTCATGAAGGACGCCGGATTCACTTCGGTCTTTCTCGGCATCGAGACTCCCGACGAATCGGCCCTCATCGCCTGCAACAAGACGCAGAACACCCGGCGCAGCCTGCTGGACAGCGTGGCCGCCATTCAGAGTTACGGCATGCAGGTGATGGGCGGCTTTATCCTGGGCTTCGACACCGATCGCGACGACATCTTCGACCGCATGGTGGAGTTTATTCAGAAGAGCGGCATTCCCATCGCCATGGTCGGCCTGCTGCAAGCCATGCCCGGTACCCAGTTATTTCAGCGGTTGTGGAAGGAAGGCCGGATTTTGCACGCGGGCCACGGCGACAATACGGATGACAAGCTGAATTTTCTTCCCCGCATGGACGCCGCAAGGCTTGTGGAAGGCTATCGTTCGGTACTCAAGCAAATTTACTCCTGCGATGCGTACTACGAGCGCGTCAAGCTCTACCTGAGCCGCGCTCTGCCTAAACCCGGCGAGCGGCAATCCCGGCAGCAGTGGCTGACTGCGAGCAATGCGCGCGCCTTTGTCACCTCGCTCCTCCGCCAGGGAGTCTTCGGCCGGCAGCGCTGGAGTTACTGGAAGTTTCTGCTCACCGTGGCCACGCGCTATCGTCATTGCATCGGCGCGGCCATGACTCTGGCCGTCATGGGTTATCACTTCCAGGTAATGACCCGAAGATTGTCCGGCAACTCCGACTCGCCGTTCGTTTCTCCCGTAATGGAAAAAGGTCTGTCTGCCAAGACAAACGGATGACCGGATCTATTCAAATGAATTGACCGCCCGCCGCGATAGACTGCAAAGAAGGATGCGATCTTGAGCGGAGAACACCAACCAATGCGCGCGGAAACGGTCGAGGCCGGCGGCATTTCCCACGCTTGGCGCGCGCTGCGCCATCGCAACTTCCGCCTCTTCTTCGGCGGCCAATCCATCTCGCTCATCGGCACGTGGATGACGCGCGTGGCCACCAGCTGGCTGGTCTACCGGCTTACCGGCTCGGCCCTGCTGCTGGGCACGATCAGCTTTGCCGGCCAGATACCCTCCTTTTTACTGGCGCCCTTCGCCGGCGTATGGGTAGACCGGCTCGACAAGCGCCAGGTGCTGGTCTGGACTCAGACCCTCTCCATGGTCCAATCGCTCACACTGGCCGCGTTGACGCTATCGGGCCACATCACCATTCCCCTGCTGCTCGCGCTCAGCGTCTTGCAGGGCTGCGTCAACGCCTTCGACATGCCCGGCCGCCAGTCCTTCATGGTAAAGATGGTCGATGACAAGCGCGACCTGCAAAACGCCATTGCCATCAACTCGTCCATGGTCAACATGGCGCGCCTCGTTGGACCTTCGCTGGCCGGAATGTTGATCGCCGTCTCCAGCGAAGGTTGGTGCTTTCTCGTCGATGGCATCAGCTACATCGCCGTCATTGTTTCGCTGCTCGCGATGCGCCTGCACGCGCCCGTGGTCCAGCGCAAGGCCACGTCGATGCTCGCCGAGTTGACGGCCGGCTGGACCTACGTCTCGGAATTTTTACCCCTCCGCACCATTCTGCTGCTCTTTGCCTTGAACAGCCTGATGGGCATGCCGTTCGTCGTGCTGATGCCCATCTTCGCCAAGAAAGTGCTTAGCGGCGGACCGCACACCCTTGGTTTTCTGATGGCCGCCATGGGCCTGGGCGCGCTGGTTTCCGCGCTTTCTCTTGCTGTGCGCAAAACCGTGCGGGGGCTGCTCAAGATGATCCCCATTGCGGGAACCATCTTCGGCCTGGGACTGATCGGCCTCGGACTCTCGCATGTCTTCTGGCTCTCCGCAATTATGGTGTTCTTTGCGGGCATGGGCATGTTGCAGGGCATGGCCGTTAGCAATACCGTCATGCAGACCGTCGTCAACGAGGACAAGCGCGGCCGCGTCATGAGCTACTACACCATGGCCTTCATGGGCATGGCGCCCTTCGGCAGCCTGCTGGCCGGAATGATGGCGCACAACTTTGGAGCGCCCTGGACGGTGATGATGAACGGCTCGGTCGTCCTGCTCGGCGCGGCATGGTTCGCCACGCGCCTGTCTGCCGTGCGCCGCGAAATTCGCCCCATCTACCGCGAAATGGGCATTCTGCCGCCAGAGGAGGGCTTGCATCTGGCGGAGGAGGAGATTCAGCAATGAGCGACGAAAAATTTGATCTCAAACTTGATGCACGGCGCACAGCCATCGTGGTCATCGATCTGCAAAAGGGTATTGCGCAAATGCCCGGTGGTGCGCCGCACACCAAGCCCGCCGTCATCGCCAATTGCGTGCGCCTGCTCTCCGCGGCCCGCGCGGCCGGAGCGCTGCCCATTCTCGTCCACGTCAGCGGTTCACCCGATGGCGCTGACCGGCTGAAACCCACCTCCGACCAGCAGATGCGCATGACCGGCCCCCTGCCGCCGGATTGGAGCGAGTTGATTCCCGAGCTCGACCGCCAGCCGGGCGACATTGTGATTCTCAAGCGCCAGTGGGGCGCCTTCTACGGCACTGATCTCGACCTGCAACTGCGCCGCCGCGGCCTCGGGGCCATCGTGATCTGCGGCATCTCCACCGAAGCCGGCGTGGAAAGCACAGCGCGCGACGCCTATGAGCGTGGATACGAGCTGATCTTTGCCGAGGATGCCATGACCGGCTCAACCGCCGAAAGCCACGTTCATAGCGTGGAGCGCATCTTTCCCCGCATGGGCCGCGTACGCTCCACCGAGCAAATCCTCGCGGCATTCAAGGGTTGAAAAAACGCGGAATCAGTCTGCCTTACCCACAATCGCATCAACCCGCGCCAGCTCCTCAGCCGTGAAGCTCAGATTGGCCAGCGCGGCCACGTTCTGTTCAATTTGCTCCACGCGGCTGGCTCCAATCAGCGCCGACGTCATGCGGAGCAGCACCCAGGCCAGCGCCATCTGCGCCAGCGACTGCCCGCGCAGGGCGGCCAGCTCATTGAGCGTGCGAATCCGGGCTAAGCGGACTTCGTCAATGTCGCTCGTCTTTAAAAACCTCTCTTTTGTCGCGCGTGAGTCCGCCGGAATGCCCTTCAGATAGCGGTCCGTCAACAGTCCCTGCGCCAGCGGACAGAAAGCGATGGCGCCCACGCCCTCCTTGCCCAGCACGTCGAGCAATCCTTGCTCCGGCGTGCGCACGAACATCGAGTACTTGGGCTGATGAATCAGGCAGGGCGTCCCCAGCTCGCGCAGAATCTTCACCGCCGCGGCAGTTTGGCTGGCGTTGTAGTTGGAGATTCCGGCATACAGTGCCTTGCCCGAGCGCACCGCCTGATCCAGCGCGCCCATCGTCTCTTCCACCGGCGTCTCCGGATCGGGGCGATGCGAGTAGAAGATATCCACATATTCCAGACCCAATCGCTTGAGGCTCTGGTCCAGGCTTGCCAGCAGATACTTGCGTGATCCCCAGTTGCCGTAGGGACCGGGCCACATATCGTAGCCGGCCTTGGTGCTGATGATCATCTCGTCGCGATGCGCCGTGAAGTCCAGCCGCATGATCTTGCCGAAGTTCGTCTCCGCGCTGCCATACGGCGGACCGTAGTTGTTGGCCAGGTCGAAGTGGGTAATGCCCAGATCGAAGGCCCGGCGCACCATCGCACGGCCATTCTCAAAGCTGTCCACGCCGCCGAAGTTGTGCCACAGGCCCAGGGAGATGGCGGGCAGCAGCAGTCCGCTCCTTCCTGTGCGGCGGTATTGCATCGTCTCATAGCGCTGTTCGCTTGCCAGGTACAAATGATTCTCCCTGTGGAAAAACCTTCCGTTAAATGTCGGCCGCCTGGTTGCACGGCGCCATGCCCATTCAAAGCAATAAGCATGTAGCAACCGCTATAGCCCGCACCTTCACATACATAATAGGCGTCTGCCGCGGCAGCTGCTCTTTACTATTGCATCCTGGCAAAAACCGCTATAAGATGCGTCAATTGATACCTATGCCCTTTTTTAGCTCCAGTTCGCCTGCTCCCCCGCCCGCGCCTCCCCCCCCGCGGATGCGCCTGAGTAACCTGGGCAAGCTGTGCGTGGCCATTCAGGCCGTCTCCCCGCAGGAGTTGATCGAGCGGGCCGAGGCTGCTCTGGCGGATTCGAAGTTCCTCGAACTTCGCCTGGATTCGCTGCCCAAACCGGCCTCGGCCCTGCCCAAAGTGAAGGAATTCCTTGCCGCTCACCGCGACGTAACGGTCCTGGCCACCTGCCGGCGCAAGCATTTTGGCGGCCACTTTACGGGGTCCTTGAAAGCCGAGTTGGAAGTCCTCCTGGCGGCTGCCGATGCCGGCTGCCAGATTGTCGACCTGGAGGTTGAGTCGGCTGAGGAGGCCGCGCCCCGGCAGTTGGACCAGTTGCGCGACGGGTTGCGGGCTGCGGGCTCGGCGCTGCTGATCAGCTTTCATGACTTCTCGCGCACCAAGAATCTTGACCAGGCGGCCCTCCGCATCGAGGTTTTCCAGCCGGATTTCGTCAAAGTGGTTTCGACGGCCAAGTCGCTGGTGGACAACCTGGCCGTACTCAAACTCATTGAGAGCCACTCCCGCTCCGCCGAGGTAGTCGGCATTGCCATGGGAGAGGAGGGGCTGGTGAGCCGCGTGCTGAGCCTCCGGGCTGGCGCGCCCTTCACCTTTACCGCCTTCTCTGACGGCCCGGAAGCTAGTTCCAAACAGGCGACCGCCCCCGGCCAGTTGACTGTCCGCACCCTGCGAGATCTTTACCGCGTCGAGCAGCTCGATCAGGCCACGCGCATCTTCGCTGTGGCCGGCGACCCTATTGCCCACTCGCTCTCGCCGCTGATGCAGAACGCCGCTTTTCGCCGTGAAAACGTGAACGCCGTGCTCCTGCCGCTAAGGGTGCATAAGCTGGACGACCTGCTGACCCTGCTGCGCGAGCTGCCGATGGCCGGCTCGGCCGTCACCATGCCGCTGAAAGAGGAGGTCCTGCCCCACTTGGCCAACTCCGACCCCCTCACCGCCCGCATCGGCGCCTGCAACACCCTGCGCACCGGCGCCGACGGTAAGCTCTACGGCTTCAACACCGACGTCGCCGGCGTGGTCCGCCCGCTGGAAAGGCATCTGAAGTTGCAGGGCGCGCGCATCGCCGTTCTGGGCGCAGGCGGCGCGGCCCGGGCCGCCGTCTTCGGCCTCGTTGACCAGGGCGCTGAGGTCTTCATCGTCAACATCATCCACGAAGACGCCGTGAAGCTTGCCAAACAGGCCAAAGCCAAGGCGCTCAAGCGCGATCTCTTCGCCAAGGGCGCCTTCGATGTGCTCATCAACGCCACCCCCTGCGGCATGACTGGCTTCAAGCAGCCGATGCCCATCACGGATAAGGAATTGAACGCCTCGCTGGTCTTCGACATGGTCTATAACCCGCTCGAAACGCCTCTCCTCAAGCTGGCCAAAGAGCGCGGCATCCCGATCATTAGCGGCATGGAGATGTTCGTCCAGCAAGGCGCTCGCCAATTCGAAATCTGGACCGGCAAACCCGCTCCCGAAGCCGAGATGATGCGGGTGGTGGAGCTGGAGCTGCGCAGGCGCGGGTGAGCATGTCGCTGTCTTCCCAATTCTCTAATTGAAATCTGGAACGTCCAACAGATTTGTTCAGGAATCAAGATGCATAGTAGCTGCTGCGCATGAAACATTTCTTGACACATTAAAATATGATTTGCTAATTTTGTGCGTAAGTGAAACAGGGCAATAGCCTATTCCTGTTCCCGCGCAAAGGAGAACCATGGGACAAGGCGGCTATCTTCTTTTCAATAACACCACGGATTACCCCCTCAATCGATACTATATCCATTCCAATCAGTTGTATAACTGGAAGGGATCGTTCCAACCTGTGCTCGCGCCGCGCACCTCCGCCAAATTCTATCTCGAAACCGATGATAGCATTCTTGAAGCTCACAACACCACGGTGGGGGAAGCGAACTACAATGTTGGCGATACGGGTGAACATTTGTTCTTCAGCTTTTCTCGGAATGGCCAGGATAGCCAGAGATGCATCTGGGGCTCTATGGATACCAAAACTCCCACACATAACCTCTACACCGAACCGTCCGGCCCTCTGGGATGGGTTCACGATGGCTGGGTCAGTCTGGTCCTCCGCAAAGGTTCACCCGTGAGCTGCCATAACTGGATGAAGAAAATCCCCGATTCGGTCAACCTGGCCGAACTCTCGATTCCCGGCACGCACGAATCGGGCGCCCTGCATGAGCCGGCTGGAGGCACCGCCAAGACTCAGAATCTGAGCATTCCTCAACAGTTGGACTTCGGCATCAGGTTCCTGGACATCCGCTGTTCCGTTAGTGAAAATGAGCACGCTCTGCTGATTTTTCATGGCAAGCAGCCTTTCGCGGTCTATCAGGAACAGAACTTCGACGACGTCCTCAACGCCTGCGCTAACTTCCTCAATGCCAATCCCTCGGAAACCATCCTCATGCGTGTGCGCAACGAAGGAGAGAACAAGGAAGAGCAATTCTGTAATCTCTTCGGCCTCTATGAGAAGAGTATGGTCGACGTGAAAACGCGCAGGACGGATTTATTCTTCCCGGACGCCTCGCTGCCCTACAAGAAGTTCCCCAATCTAGGCGCCGCGCGCGGCAGAATTGTGCTTCTACGAAATTTTGGTTTGTCGTGGCCTCCCGGCGAACCGCCCTGTATGAGTGGAATCTATTACGGGGATGAGGATTTCTTCGTCATCGAAGACAACTATGAAATCAAAATCGATAACGTCATTCAACATTATGATGCCAGTGAAAAATGGAAATCGACTACCGATGCCATCCAGAACCGGGCGCATACGCCAAATAACGACAAGCTTTCCATCATCTATACCAGCGGCTATTTCGCAATAAAGATTCCCTTCACGGACAAAGTGATGCCCGACATTTTAGGCGTAGTAAACTATGTCAATCCCAGGCTGCTCGAATGGGCGGCAGGCGCTCAGATCTTTAATTGGGGTGTCTTCCCCATGGACTTTGTTGAGCCTCTCACGGCAAGGTTTATCTATATGACAAACCGATGGCTGAACGAATAGCAGGATGCCAGGTCCCCCAGATCCCGCTTTTGGGACCCGGGAAACCAAAAATCCCAAGAGGCATCGCTGAAAGCCCGGCTACCGCGCGCTTTCAGTCTGTCGGCTAATCCAGCGGCTCAAACTCACGCCCTCAACCGCCGCGTGCAGCGCTGCTTTGCGGTGCAGTTCCGACTCGGTACGCAGCAGAATCTTTCCATTGAAGGGCCGGTCGGGTTGCTGACCGCTCTCGGCGCAAAGTTCCAGATAGCTGTCGATGCTCTCGCGGAAGGCGCGCTCCAGCTCCGTAGCCGTTCTTCCTTCAAAATGAATCACATCCCGAAGCCCCGCCACCGTGCCGGAAAATGTCTTGTCCTTCGGATCAAAATCGATGGGTCCAGCGGCATAACCCTTGTATTCCATCATTGCTTCATCCCCGCATTACAGAAGATACTGGCGAACTGCTTCATCCGCGCCCAAAAATATCCCTTGCGCATCCACGCGATTCTCTTGTAAACCATACTCTAACGACAGTGGGCTTTCCCCGCTCTCCCTAACTTCTCCGGAGGTATCCATGTCTTCTCTCAAATCTCTCGTAGTAGTAGTGTCTTCGTTGGTCATCGGAACGGCGGCCATCTCCGCCTCGGCAGCGACTGTCATCCATGCCTGCTACATGAAAACAACCGGCGCCATTCGCATCGTCCCCGCGGTCACCGACTGCCACTCCCCCGAGCAGGCAGTTTCCTGGAATGAAGAGGGTCCCGCCGGTCCCGCAGGACCTGCCGGTCCGAAAGGCGCAACAGGGACAGCCGGACCCGCGGGAGCGCCGGGCGCCACGGCGGTTCCTGCTAATGTGACCGCTCTTTCAGCTGCGCTCAGCACCAACGGCGGCGTTGCAATGACCGGGAACACCAGCTTTAAATACGGCGGGACCTGCATGATCGGCGACATTATCCTGTCGGTAAATGGTTACGGCCAGGGAGCCCTGCCCGCGGACGGGCGCCTTCTCCCCATCAATCAATACGTGGCTGTCTTTTCCGTTTTGGGCACCAATTTCGGGGGAAACGGCACTACGAATTTCGCTCTGCCGGATCTGCGTAAGCTTGCGCCGCAGGGATTGCAATACTCCATCTGCGTGCAAGGGATATTCCCGCCCCGCCTCTAGCCTTGTGTCCCAGGTCCTGATTTTGAGGCCTGGGCGCGTCGCAATCTCGTAGGGAATGTCGCGCTATCGGCGGTTCTTTTCCGGCGTGCACGGGCTGTTCGTCTTCCGTCGTTTGGCAGACATCCTGCTCCGGCCGCCTCCACGCATCGCACAACAATCACCCGCAAGGCTCAGAACGCTAACATGTTTAAATTTCAACAATTTCCGCAGGCCGCACGCTTAAAGAATAAACGATTTTTCAACCCCGTCTGCGTGCAATCCTATGCCTTCATCGCCCCATCTTGTGTTTGCTGGCGTTGACGGCGGCGCGGGCATCGCGGTCGGCCTCGCGGCGCTTTTCCGTCTCCCGCTTGTCCCAGTCCTGCTTGCCCTTGGCCACGGCCAGTTCGCATTTGACCCGCCCTTTGCGGAAGTAAAGCCGGGTGGGGATGAGCGTGTGGCCCTTGATCTGCGTCTTGGAGAGTAGCTTGCGAATCTCGCCGCTGTGCAGCAGCAGCTTGCGGGTGCGGGTGGCGTCGTGGTTGGAGATGTTGCCGTGGGAATAGGGACCGATATGCAGGTTGAGCAGGAAAGCCTCGCCGTTCTGGATGAGGCCATAGGAGTCCTTGAGATTGGCCTTGCCCTCGCGGATGGACTTGACCTCGGTCCCGCGCAGGCTGACGCCGGCCTCGAACTTTTCGAGGAGAAAGTAGTTGTGGCTGGCAGTGCGATTGTGGGCGGCGTCGCGCTCGCCCGAGGCCACCGGGTCGCGGGGCTTGGCAGGCTTTTGCGGGCCGGGATTGGCCTTCTGGTCGATGACGTGGCTGGTTTGGCGGGCCATCGGCAAGCCTCCTCGAATCTCAATCCTAGCATTGGCGAGGGTTTCAGGCAGTTTTGCGCCGGGCTTTGTTAGAATGGGGCTGCGTCGAATGGGATTTTTTACCAGTCGGAATTGCGTCAAGATGCGCGTCTGGGGCGGCCAAGGCAGCCCGCAAGGGCCCGATGAGCAGTGCGGGCCGGCGAAGACGCCGGGGAGTTCGATGAAAAGCAGCGTTCCAGCACAGGCTGCCTCCAGATCCGTTTTTTTCAGGGCCATTTTCTGGATTGCGCTTCTTGCCGTCCTGGCGGTCTTCAGCCTGCCCAGCGGGGCGCGGGGCACCGAGTCGGCCAGCACTTACTTCAAGCGCGGCCAGACCGCCGAGGCAAAGGAAGATTACGACGCCGCCTTGGACAACTACCAAAAAGCCTACAAAAAGGCTCCCAAGGACCTGCGATACCGCGCCGCCATGTATCGCGTGCGGACGACCGCCTCGGCAGCGCACGTGACCAAGGGCCAGAAGATGCTGGATGCGGGTAACGAGCAGGGGGCACTGTCAGAGTTTCTGCACGCCGCCGAGATCGACCCCAGCAATGAGTCCGCGCAACAGGCCATAGCCAGGGTGCGCAAGAAACACGGCGAAGTGGCCCCCGTCTCCGAGACCAGCCTTCCCCAGATCGAGGGCAAGCAGGAGAACCTGGAATCAATGGCCGCTCCGGCCATCCTGCGTCCGGTCTCTAACGAGCCGCTCACCCTGCACATCCAGGAAGACTCTAAGATGGTCTACCAGGCCATCGGCAAAGCTGCCGGAGTCAATGTCCTGTTTGACCCGGATTTTACCTCCAAGCGCATTCAAGTGGACCTGAACAACGTCTCTCTGCTCGACGCGTTACGCATTGTGGGCACCATCTCCAACACTTTCTGGAGGCCGGTCACCGACAACACGCTTTTTGTGGCCGCCAACACCCGCGCACGCCATACCGAGCTCGATGAACAGGCCGTCCAAACCTTTTATCTGTCCAACGCATGGCAGCAGAATGACCTGACCGATGTGCAGACCGCCATTCGCAATTTGCTGCCTAACGCCAAGGTCTATGCCGTAGCCAGCCAGAACGCCATCGTCATGCGCGCTACGCCCGATGAACTTCAGCTGGCGGAAAAACTGATCAACGACCTGGACAAGGCGCGGCCCGAAGTGGTGGTGGATATCGCCGTCCTGGAGGTGAGCAAAAACTGGGAGAGGAATCTGGGCATCTCGTGGCCCTCCAGCATAGGCGTTTCACTGCAGCCGCCCTCCAGCAGCAGCGGTTCGAGCAGCACAAGCACGAGTACCTCCTCGTCCTCCAGCAATTCGGGACTGACACTCTACGACTTGTCCCACCTGAAGGCCTCAGATTTTGCCGTCACCATGGGAGCGGCCACGGCCAACATGCTGCTCACCGACACCAATACCAAAATCCTGCAGAATCCCCGCATCCGGGCCACCGACGGCCAGAAGGCGGTGATGAAGATCGGCTCCAAGATTCCCATCGCCACCGGCTCCTACCAGACCGGCGCTGCCACAGCCATGGTCAGTTCCCTGGTGAACACGCAGTTCCAGTATCAGGATGTGGGCGTGAATATCGAGATGACGCCGACCGTTCACTTCGACCGCGACATTACGCTCAAAATCAAAATCGAGGTCACGGCGCAGAGCGGCTCTGTAACCATCAGCGGCGTGACCGAGCCGATCATCAGCCAGCGCACCGTGGACCACGTGATTCGTCTGCGTGAGGGCGAAGCCAGCATCCTGGGCGGCATTCAGGATAAGCAGGATACGACCAACTCAACCGGCATTCCCGGCCTGGCTTCGATTCCCGTTCTCAAGTACATCTTCGGCTCCAAGGATCACACCATCTCCGACGATGAGCTGGTCTTCCTGGTAGTGCCGCATGTGGTTCGTTCGCAATCTCTGGAACAGGTGAATCTGCGCACCGTTGACACCGGTTCCGGAGCGTCCATCGAGTTGCGCCATGCTCCGGCCGAGGGCTCCAACGCGAACCCGGGCTCGAAGCCAGCCTCTAGCCCGGCGCTTCCGGCACACCCGTCGTCCAACGCCAAGCCCGACGTGGGCACGGTTCCCGGCCAAAGCGCCTTGGCCGCTGCCCCGGCAGCGCTGGACCAGTTGCGCAAGGCGGCGGAGACCACTGGAAACTCCACAGCTCCAGCCAAGCCGCCGGAATCTACACCGCAACTGCCAGGTGTGAGCTTCACACTGACTCCACAGCCCGCCCCGTTAGCTGTCGGCGCCACTTTCCAGATTCCCGTAGTGCTGAGCGGAGGAAAGGATATCGCTGCCGTTCCCTTGCAGATTACTTACGATCCAGCAGCACTTTCCCTGCTCAACGTGGACAACGGAGACTTCCTGAGCCACGATGGACAGGCCGTGGCGCTGGTGCATCGTGACGACGGGCCCGGCTCCATCAACATCAACGTCTCGCGACCGCCGGGAGCCGCCGGCGTGAACGGAGCTGGGGTGGTCTGCGTGCTAACATTCCAGGCCAAAGTATCCGGAGACAGCGTCATCGCCATTACCCGGCCGGGCGCGGTCAACAGCACTCAGCAGTTTCTGCCGGCCCAGGGGGCGCGCGTAAGCATTCAGGTGAAGTAAGCCGATGAGGCTCGTATCGATGAATAAAACCCGGCCAATCCGCATCGTCCGCTCTGGGGAGCTGGGACTTACCTTGGTCGAGTTGATTGTGACCGTGGCGATTCTCTCCATTCTCGCCTCGGCCGCCTTGCCCATTGCCCGCTTTCAGGTCAAACGCCAGAACGAGCGCTACCTGCGCTACGACCTGTGGATGATGCGCGACGCGATTGACCATTACAAGGACGCGGCGGACAGGAACGCCTTCCAGGTCAAGCTCGACAGCCAGGGCTATCCGCCCGACCTGGAGACGCTGGTCAAAGGTGTCGATGTGCAGGGAAAAAAGGTAAAGTTTCTGCGCCGCATTCCCATAGACCCCATGACCGGCAAGGCCGAGTGGGGTTTGCGCTCCATGAAGGACGATCCCGATTCGACCTCCTTCAGCGGGGAAAGCGTCTTCGATGTGTACTCCAAGTCGCAGGGTACAGCCCTGGACGGAACCAAGTATGCTAATTGGTAGACCCATTGTTTGGCGGTAGAGGATTTAGTGAATAGGAATCGCAAACACGGCGCGGGCTTTACGCTCATCGAGCTGATGATCGTCATGGCCATCATCGGCGTGTTGGCCGTGGTGGCAATTCCCAAATTTACGGCCGCCATCAAGATGGCCCGGGAGGCCGTGCTCAAGGAAGACCTGCACGTGATGCGGGCGGCCATCGACTCCTACACCATGGATAAACAAAAGGCGCCGCAGTCGCTCGAAGATCTCATCACGGACGGCTACCTCAAGGCCGTCCCCGAGGACCCTTTTACCCACTCCAAGGACACCTGGGTCACTGACTCCAACGGAGCGCTCTACTCGGTGGACCAGACCGAGCCAGGCATCGACGACGTCCACTCCGGCTCGCAGGAGTTGAGCACCGCCGGCCCGGCCTACTCCACCTGGTAGGCGCTGCGCTGGCTTCACCGGGCTCCTCCTCAGACTTTTCCATGACCAACAGCCCCAATCCGCACGCGGCGCTCGAGTTCATCCTGCAGGTTGAGCGCTTCTATGCGGGCCTCATCCTCGAGCAAAATCAGAGTAAACGTGCCCTCGTTGAGATCCATCGAGGTGGCTTTTTCTTGAGGAAAAAGCCACTTGACGGGGTTGTCTCCGAATACAGTTACTCTGATTTTTCTGTAGCCGCGGGCACTGGTCTGGATGCGGAACCCAGCCTGGGTGGCAGACTCCTTTACGCGGGCCAACTCGACGCCCAGGCTCGAGCCCTGCTGATGGCAGCCAACATAGCCGGCGCCGCCTCGCTGGCCATCTCAGCCGATGCCGACGCCGGCAAGCAGGCCATTCGAGACGGTGTCGTGGACTTTCTCGTCAACTCTCTCGACGAGGCCCTGCGCATCCTCAAAAACGAGATTCGCAAGCGCACGACCGTCGCTGTCTGCGTGGCCCAGAATAGCGAAGCTGATTTCGCCCGCCAGTTGCTCGAGCGCGGCGTGCTTCCCGATCTCCTGCCGCCGCGCTCCGCTCCCGCGCCGGAGTTCGCCGCTTTCCTCAGCCAGGGCGCGCGCCCGGTGGTGGCCATTCTTCCCGATGCAAATCAAGTGCTGCTTACCTGGAGCGTCGCGGACGCGCCAACTCGATGGCTGCCCAAACTCGACGCCCTCGCCATCGATTGCCTTAGCTCCGATCCGAGTTCAGCCGCCGCATCAGCCCACCGATGGCTCCGCCTCGCCCCGCGATACCTGGGCCGAAGGTCGCAGGGCCTGCGCCTGCTGCGCTGCGATGAGAGTACCGCCGCAAGATTTCGGAACCAGGTTCAAGAGCAGGTGGATCGCGGGGAGATTACCGTTGCTGTGGAGATTCAGTCTTTCCCGCCGGCCGCCTCAATCCGAGCCCAGAGTTCCTTTACTCCGTAACCCGTCTTGGCCGAGACGGGCAGAATTTCGTCCAGTTCCAGCCCCTGCTTCAGCTCGAGCAGGTTGCGCGTGCGCTGGTTGCCGCTGAGCCGGTCAATCTTGGTGGCCACCACGGCAAACTCGCGCCCCGCGGCTTGCAGCCAGTCTATCAACTGCCGGTCGCTCTGCTGCGCGGGAACATTCGAATCCACCAGGCACACGCACAGCTTCAACGTCGGGCGCATCGCCAGATATGGCTCGATAAATGCCGGCCAGCCTGCGGTAATCGACTTCGATATCTTCGCGTAGCCGTAGCCCGGCAGGTCGGCAAAAACCAGCTTCGGCTTCCGGCTCGAGTCCAATAACGTAAAAAAGTTGATGGCTCGCGTCCGGCCCGGTGTCTGCGAGACTCTGGCCGCATTCTCGCCTACCAGCTTGTTCAGCAGGCTCGATTTGCCCACATTGGAGCGGCCCAGAAACGCAATCTCCGGTGCATCTGTCGCGGGAAACTGCGCCGCCGACAAGGCCGAAAGCAGAAATTGTGTCGTATAGCGCATAGCGTAGGCAAAGAATGTCAAACTGCTTCGAGCATACAGCCTTACACCCCGCCGCGCTGCTGCGCTCGTGCTTTATGCTTTTAGTACACCCTGACGTTTGTGGGGTTTCATCTGCAGGAGAAAATTCTTGGCTCCGCTGCCGTTCAATCTGGGCCTCGTGCAATTGCTGGCGGACCACAGAAATGTTTTTCTCACCACGCTCTCCTTGGCTGCCGCCTTCCTGGGTGCAAGCCAGGGATACATTCTCCTGATCTTGCTTTTCTATGTGGTTTGGAACAAGCGCCTCGCCATCCGGCTTACCGTCGTCCTGCTGGCGGCCTCGTCTCTCAACAATCTGTTCAAAATGTTCCTCCGCAATCCGCGCCCGTTCGTCGCCCAGGGAACGTACCTGAAAAAATGGGCCGTGCCGCCATCCAGCGCCCGCTCTCTGGCCGTGCAATACTCCACTCCCTCCGGCCACGCTGCGGGAGCCGCCTCGTTCTATGCGTATCTCTACGGCGTAACCCGCAGCCGGACCGCGCGCGTGCTGGCCATCGCCGCCATCTTTCTTATCGGCGCCTCGCGCCCCTATCTCGGAGTGCACTACTGCGAGGACGTACTCCTGGGCTGGGCTCTCGGGCTGACCATCGCCCTGCTCTCACTGCGATATACCAATGCCGTTGACGCTGCATGGAGCCGCCTCTCTCACACGCTGCAAGTTGTAATCGTCGTGCTCGCCTGCCTGGCGCTCTGGCTGCTCGCCGTTCTCCTCAACGGAGACAAAACCGCGGGACAGCCGTACTCGTTTCTCGACTACGGCGGACTCCTGACCGGCATTGTCATGGCCTACCCGCTGGAGCGGCGCAACGTGAACTTCGATCCCCGAAGCTCGACCGTCCTTGTCAAAATACTTCGTTACCTTCTCTCGCTCAGCATGGTGGTCTTCACCATGCTCATTCTCGAAATGGCCTTCGGCCTGTTGGCAGATCGCTCCTCGTTGCTCTGGAACCTGCTCGAATATCTTCGCTACATCGCCGTCGGCTTCGTTGCATTTTTTCTGGCTCCCCTGATCTTCACCAGAATAGGATGGGCGGAGAGAGCGTCGGCTGATGCGAAGTAATGAGAGGAAGCTGAATAGCGGGCAAAAGGAACCCGTGCCGCAGGCGCGGCACGGGCGTGACAAATAAGATTATTTACCTTGACCCGGCGCGTCGGTGATGGTGGCGATGGTCTGTGTAGAGAGGACGCCGGAGGGGACTGTCACCGTCGAAGTCCAGGCTGCGGGATTACAGGGGCCTTGCCGGCCTGTTGGATATGCGGAGCAGGACACCATATGGGTGCCGGGCTTCGGGGTTTCTTTGATGGTTAATGTACCAGCCGGCACTTCGATAGGTGGCGAACAATAGCCTACCGGAACGGTAATCGGTCCTGGAACTCCGGGGACTGTGAAAGTGAAGTCGCCAGTCATGGGTGCGGCGCCTGCTATCCCTTGCTTACAGATCTCAAGATAGCCGCCCTTGAGTGAATGGTCGGTATACGTCACCTCGGTAACGCCGGGTCCGATCTTGACAGTGACCGTGCCGGTGATCAGATTTATGCTAACCAGTTGAGAAGCTGGCGTCACGATAATGTCCGACACAGAGAGGCCTGCCGGGATAGGCGTCTCTTGGATCACCATATTCGTGCCTATGGGGAGGGGGTCGCCATGCTTGCAGTAACCACCCGGAGCAGGGCCCGCGGGAATTGTGGCCGTGCCGGTTCCATAAGGATCGGTGTGGGTGAACGCGAATGGCGTGCCGACTGCAACTCCAAGGCCGGCCACCTTGCAGCCCTTGATAATGCCGCATTTCTGATCGTTAGCCTCTTTGCATGGGTTGTTGTTCTGCGCGAAGACTGGAGTTGCCAGTAGTACAAGGATACAGCCCAGGATTCCCGCGCATATAAAGCCGCGATAGTTACCTTTCATGACTTTCTCCTTTCAGTACTTTGACCGCCTGATTCTACGGTCGCAGCAAATATATGCTTCCACGACTATTCGCGCAAGCATATTTGCGCACACTCTCACGCCGACGCCGGTCGCCCCAAAGCTCATATTTGATAGCCGGGAAACCACGAACCCTGGCTCGCTACGGATACTTTTTTTAGCAAATGCTTCCATTTCAGATGTTGCCTGGTTCGGTATATTCTCTTGTTATGGAAATCACAGGTTGCGGTACAGCGATCGTAACGCCCTTTCGGGCGGACGGATCGATTGACGAAGCGGCGCTGAAGGCGCTGGTGAACTGGCAGATTGAGTCGGGCATCGACTTTCTGGTGGCCTGCGGATCAACCGGCGAGGCGGCCACGCTGGACGAGGAAGAGTGGCTGAAGGCTGTGGGCCTGGTAGCAGAGACGGCTGCTGGCCGCGTGCCCGTGTGGGCCGGCTGCACCCACAACTCCACCCGGACGCTGGTCCGCCTGGCTAGCAAGCTCAAGCAGGTTCGCGGTGTGAACGCGGTGCTGTCGGCCAACCCCTACTACAACAAGCCCTCCCAGGAGGGCCAATTCCAGCACTTCCTGGCCCTGGCCAAAGCCGTCGACCCGTTGCCCGTTGTGGTTTACAACATCCCCGGGCGCACCGGCGTGAACCTCGATCCGGCGACTGTCTTCCGCCTGGCCGAGGCTGCGCCCAACATCCAGGCCATCAAGGAATCCAGTGGAAAACTGCCGCAGGTCGCCGAATTAGTACATCTGCTGCCCGGCGGCTTCAAGGTCTTCAGCGGCGACGACAACATGGCGCTGGGCTCCATCGGAGTGGGCGCCAAAGGGCTGGTCAGCGTAGCCTCCAACGAAATCCCCGCCGAGATGAGCCGCATGATCCATGCCGCGCTGCGCAACGACTGGACCGAAGCTCGAGCATTGGAGCGCCGTTACATAAAGCTGATTGACGCCAACTTCTGGGATTCGAATCCCTGCCCGGTAAAGACAGTGCTCTCGCTAATGGGGCGCTGCACCGATTACGTACGCCTGCCGCTGGTTCCGCCCTCGGCTGCCACACGGCAAAGGCTCGAGCAAGTGGCCGCCGAATTGGGGCTGCTCAAGCACTGAGGTGAAAACCGCGCGTTCTACCACTTGCTTTTACATCACGGGCGAGGCCGGGTTGGGTCTATCGGGCAAACCGGACGTAATAATCTCCAGCTCGATGCTGGCAATCTCTTCGCCGCATGCATGGGCGCGGTCTTGCGTGCATCGGCAAAGATCGGTAAGTTGAATATGTTCGCTCGCGCCCAGTTCCACGCCGGTCGCAACCAACGCGGTGTAAATATCTATACAAGCACGGCGTTCAAACTCAAACAGCATGGTCACTTTTCCTGCGTCGTTGCAATCGCGTCTCAGTACCCAGCCGCCAAGTCCGAGAATTGCGCCGGTAAGAGTCCGCACGAGTCGCGCCGGCTCTTGGTGGGAGACGGCCGTCATTTGCAATGCCCAGGGGGTATTCATGATTTGCCAGGCTTTCAAATCATACATTCGTAAGCACATTATCACATCGCCGGGATGGCGCGGCGCATCTATTTCGCCTTGCGGTGGAAGCACGTTCTACTATGGGACAGCTGAACCCATTCAATGCCGGGGCTGAACAACTAAAGTAAGCTAGCTATATGTCAAGTATTCGCCAAGGGTCGATCCATCTACTTCGTGTCGCCGGAGTTGATCTTTACCTGCACTGGTCCTGGTTTCTCGTCGCGGCCTATGAAATCGAGAGCCGCAAGGGCAGCTACTCATCTGTTCTTTGGAACATACTGGAGTATCTGGCGCTATTTTTTATCGTGCTTCTGCACGAGTTCGGGCACGCCCTGGCATGCCGGCAAGTGGGGGGAACGGCAAACCAGATCGTGCTGTGGCCTCTTGGCGGGGTTGCATATGTGAATCCGCCACAGCGGCCGGGAGCCACGCTGTGGAGCATTGCTGCGGGACCGCTGGTCAACGTGGCGCTCCTGCCGGTCTTGATTGCCGCGGTGGTGATGAGCCGGTCGTTGGGATGGGCGCATGCGATGCCCGATGCCTACCAGTTCTTGCGCGCGGTCATGTGGATTGACGTATCTCTGCTGGTTTTCAATCTGCTGCCAATCTATCCCCTCGATGGCGGTCAGATTCTCCGTTCGCTGCTGTGGTTTGTGATGGGGCGCGCCCGCAGCCTCATGGCAGCCACGGTTTTCGGCATGGTGGGCATAGCCGGGTTCATCGGCTTCGCCTTCTTATTACGATCCATCTGGTTAGGGGTTATTTCCGTCTTCATGCTGTTGGTTTGCTGGGGCGGGCTGCGGCACGCGCGAGAACTGTTGCGTAGTGCCAGATTGCAGCGCCGCGCAGGCTTCGCCTGTCCAAGCTGCCGGACAGCGCCGCCTCTGGGAGCCTACTGGAAGTGCGGGAATTGCGGACAGCCATTCGACACATTCCAAACTGGAGCCGTATGCCCATACTGCGCCGCCCAGTTTGCCACCACGCGCTGCCTGGACTGTGGTCAACTGCATCCCATGAATAAGTGGTTTGTTGGCGCCTGAGTAGTCCGTGGCGTGATGAGCAGCAGTTTTAGTAACAATAGATGAGGTCTTCCGGTTTCAGGATCTCGCAATATTCCTCTCTGACGCCGATGGGAGTTTCGCCTTCGGCGTTGATAAGTACTCCTTCGATAAGGGAATCTTGCACGCTAATGGTGGCCCATGCGGCTGCAAACAGGAGAGCGCCCCATCCTTTCGCCGGAAAATCGTCAAAGGATGGGGCGACTATCTCCCTATGCCTTCATCGCGTGTTCGACAGCAACAGCGACAGCAACCGATGCGCCGACCATCGGATTATTGCCCATGCCGATCAAGCCCATCATCTCCACATGCGCAGGCACGCTAGACGAGCCGGCAAACTGCGCATCCGAGTGCATCCGGCCCATGGTGTCGGTCATGCCGTAGGAAGCCGGACCTGCTCCCATGTTATCTGGATGAAGCGTTCTTCCCGTGCCTCCACCGGAAGCAACCGAGAAAAACTTCTTCCCTTCCAGCAGCCGCTCCTTCTTGTAGACCGCCATCACCGGATGCTGAAAGCGGGTTGGATTGGTCGAGTTTCCGGTAATGGCCACATCAACCTGCTCACGGTGCATAATGGCAACACCTTCACGCACGTCATCAGCGCCATAGCAGCGAACGGCGGCGCGTTCGCCTTTGGAATAGGCCTTCTCCCGCACCACCTTCAGTTTGCCGGTCGCATAGTCGAACTCCGTCTGCACGTAGGTGAATCCGTTGACGCGCGAGATAATCTGTGCCGCATCTTTTCCCAGGCCGTTGAGAATCACGCGCAACGGAGTCTTGCGCGCATTGTTGGCGGAGCGGGCCAGGCCAATCGCACCTTCAGCGGCGGCAAATGATTCGTGTCCCGCGCAAAAAGCAAAGCAGTTGGTCTCTTCGCGCAGCAGCATCGCGGCTAGATTTCCATGACCGATGCCGACCTTGCGATCATCGGCAACCGAACCGGGAATGCAGAAAGCTTGCAGGCCGGTCCCCAGTGTTTCAGCAATTTCGGCGGCCACGGTTTGTTTCTTTTTGATGGCGACGGCCGCGCCAATCAGATAGGCCCAGCCCGCGTTATCAAAAGAAATGTTTTGAATGGACTTCACAATCTTGCGAACATCAACATTCTTGTTCAGGCATATCTTTTCCGCTATCTCAAGCGACTCAATGCCGGCAGCAGCAAGATAGGAGTCGATCTGCGCAATCCGTCTTTCGTACCCTTCAAATAAAGCCATGATCTTCTCCTTATTCCTTGCGGGGGTTGATGGTTTTCACGGCGTCGGCAAAACGGCCATATGTTCCGGTTGCCTTGGTCAGCGCGGTCTGCGCATCCTCGCCCTTGGCAATCGCGTCCATCATGGGACCGAGCCGGACAAACTTGTAACCAATGATTTCGTTGTCTTCGTCAAGCGCGAGTTCCGTAACGTAGCCCTCGGCTAATTCGAGATAACGCGCGCCCTTTTCGCTGGTGCCGTACATGGTAGCGGTCACGCTGCGCAGGCCTTTGCCCAGATCTTCCAGGCCAGCTCCGATGGGAAGCCCGTCCTCGGAAAAGGCCGTCTGACTGCGGCCGTATACAATCTGCAGGAACAGCTCGCGCATCGCCACGTTGATCGCGTCACAAACCAAGTCGGTATTCAAGGCTTCCAGAATGGTTTTGCCGGGAAGAATCTCCGCGGCCATCGCGGCGGAGTGCGTCATTCCGGAGCAGCCAATCGTCTCAATCAGCGCTTCCTCGATGATGCCGTTTTTGACGTTCAATGTCAGCTTGCAGGCTCCTTGTTGAGGAGCGCACCAACCCACGCCGTGGGTCAGGCCGGAGACGTCGGTCACTTCCTTGACCTTGGTCCACCGGCCTTCTTGCGGAATAGGCGCCGGGCCGTGATTAGGGCCCTTGGCGACTACGCACATCTGTTCAATTTCATGGGTATGCATCGGGAGTTGAGCTCCTTTGTTGGTTGGGTTAAGAACTTGCGTTTATTACGATATTCGAACGCTCGGAATTAAGAACGGCCCGACAATCCCGTTCATTATAAATCCGCTGTATTTGCCTGTTTGTGACCGCCGTCGCAGTTGATCGAAGGGCTGCTTCGGTCGTTTTGCGGGCAATTCCACTCTCCGGATGCGAAAAGCTGCAATTTAAATCGCTATCTGCGGCCCATGCGATAGTCCACGTAGAGAATGTGCGCTTTGATCTGGTCGCCCGCTCTGTACTGCGGCAGGTGCGCCATCTTCAGCATGTGGAGGATAGCGCCAGGGTTCCCGTCACTCCACTCGACAAGCGCGGGCAATATCGATTCCAGATTGGAAGCCCAAAGCTCACTTCTCTCCGCCTCGCGCTGCGCAAACTCCATTGCAATGTTGAGCGGCCAGTTCTTCAATTCCAGGCGCTCCGACTTATTCACGCAGAGCGGACGCAGCGCCCCAATATCCTCCATGTGCGGCGAGCGGGATGCGAAAATCACCGGGGTTCGCCCGTAATAGTGCAAATCCCTGATGATGCGAGTTACTACGCTGGACGGCGCATCAAGCTGGTCAAGTACCATCAGAAATTCGTGCCTGTCAAGCGCTCGATGCACAATGCCCTTCAAGGAGGATGTGGAAATGCCGTTGAGGTTTCCGGGAACCGCTATCTCCTCATCTGCCGCGTGCAATGCGCTCAGTAACGCGAGAAGGAAATCGTGCGGTGAACGCACTTGCGCGACGTAAAGCGCAATCAGTTGGTCCTCGACGAACGCGCGCAACAAGCGCGATTTGCCTACGCCCGTTGGACCAAATACCAGCATGGATTTTCGTTTCTTCGCCTGGTTCCGCAGACGGCTCAATTCGTCTTCGCGCTCTACAAATCTCAGATATTGTCCAACCGGCTCGCGTTGTGCTGAGGATGAAGGCATCGCGCCTCTTTCTCCGAAAACTTCTAGCTGGCATTGCTTCCAGGTTGCACCGATGGCTTGGTCGATTAAAAAAGGGCCGCCTCGCAGCCGGATGCGCATGAATGGGATTAGATGAGTGCCGATACATCCTGCTCCAATCCGTCGAGCTGCTCAATTGCCGACTTGACGGCGGGAGCTCCTTCTTCTTTGACTTTGCGCGCCCGGTCAAGCGCCTGTTCTGCAATGCGGCTGATTTCATGCAATAGCTTGCGAATCTCGGCCTCCAAGCGCCCCCGGCTGTCCTGAATGCGATTGAGAACATCGTTTTGCACGCGCGCGCTATTCACTTCCAGCAGATGTTGCAGCAATTCTCTTGCCTCGTTGGTTATGACTTTGCGTGCGCCCACTAACGGCAAAATGACGTCAGCCAGCCAGCGCAGCGGGGATGGGGGTTGTGCGGTTCCGATGAAATCCTCAAAATAAAACCTGGAACGTACGCGAAGTCCTTTCTCCGGATCAAGCGCATGGGGCATCCGCGTGAGTTCGCCAAGGCCCGCTCCGGCCAGCTTTTTCAGAAGGTTGTTTCCCATCTCCACAAATCGTAGCGCCACGGCGCTGTATTGGCGCTCGCCCTCTTCCTGCTCAGGTTTAAGCCAAGGCACAACCTTGCGGCGCGATATCTCCTGGGCCAGGTGCATCACTCGGCGCCGATAGCGCGGGCCAAAGCCGAGGGATACGAACTGTAGTTCCTCATCAAATTCTCTTTCAGATTCCGTCCACGCAGAACTGAAAAACCGCCGATGACGTTCACTGAAGAGGTCCGAAATCCGATGCAGCTCCGCCATAAACAGGTAATCCAATTCGCGCATAGAGCGCTCAGCATCGCTGATAGTTTCCTTCATTAGCTCGATGCGCCGTTCGGATTCTTCGATTGGCCGCTGAAGCGCATCACGGTCCTCATTGATAATCGCCAGCAGTTGCTCGCTCAAGCGCTGAAGGCCTCGGTCACAAGCGGCGCGAACGAGATTCCTGCCCGAGTTTTCAACCAGGCGATGCAAACTCGCCAGTAGTTTTTCCCAATCCCGCAACGGACCGCGGTTTTCCATCCGTTCGGCGGCACTCACTTCAAAAACCTCGCCCATCGGGCGATGCAGCCGTTTTTCCAAAATCTCGCGTGTGAACTTAGCCGCCGCTGCACGCTCCGGATCGCTGGTGCGGTCGGCTTTGTTGATAACCAGAATTAAATCCTGAACTTGATTGCCGACTGCTTCCACCAGCGCCAACTCCTCACCCGCAATCGGCGGATCGGCTCCGACCACCACCAATGCTGCATCAATGTGAGGAATGAACGCCTGCGTGGTTGCCGTATTTCCCGTGAAGACCGAGCCCAATCCCGGCGTGTCCACAAAACACATGCCGGAGGACAACAAAGCGCTGGGCACAAATACTTCCGCGCCTTCCACGGCTTTTTTGTTTTCGGGGTTGTGTTCTTCGGTTACGTACTCCTTCAAGTCGTAGGGGTCAACATCCCGCCAGGACCCGTTCCTCACGCGAACGCGCGCGTGAGGTTCGTCGCCAAACCGAATCACGGTTGGCGCCGCCGTGACCGGAACAAACCCGGTCGGGACAACTTCGTGGCCGACCAGAGCGTTGAGCAAGGTAGATTTGCCTCGCTTAAACTGGCCGACACAAACTACATAAAAGCGTCCTTCGGAAATCCGTGCTGCGAGCTCACGTGCTTCCTCGGCGACAAGCTTAGCCCCAAGTTCCTGTGCCAGATCAGCAAGTCGCAACAAACGAGAGGAGCCGTCTATAGACACGGATGTTTCACTCGGAAGGCTGCTGTAATCTTGCACTGTCGCGCTGACGTTGCATTCCCGCATCTTTTATCGCCCTTGTGTCCGAATGCCTTTCTGATGAACCTGGCGGATATTCGTGCCTTCTCGTTCACGGAAACTTTATTCCTGATCCAATCCCAGTTCCTCGCTGATACTATGCATGATGCTATGCACCAGAAGTCGAAGTTTTTGGACAACGTCATTGAGACCATTTACTGCATCTTCAGGTACGGCGCCACAACTGCGTATGTAGCGCGGCATCAGTTCTTCGACTGCGATATCGATAAATCCCAGGTCCGTCATCACCGTTCGTGACACCGGAATATCTGGCGGTTCCGGAGTCATGTGCTGCCAATCCAGAGTCCTCAACAGTTGAGTCCGCAGACGGCGAATATGCTCCTCAATCACCGCCGCCTGCGCAGGTGTGATGTCCACCACATAATGTGGAAACGGAGACTCTGATTCCGGCGAATGAATCGCATGTTCCATGTCGCTGAGCAAGCTGTCGATGTATTTGCATGTGATAATCAGGCGTCGCTGCTGAGCCTCGTTCAATTCACCCGGTTGCCGCGTCCTTCCGATCTCTGGTTGTAACTCAGGCATAACGCCTCCAAGGTGCTTCAGCTTCGCCGAGTCATCTGCCCGGTTGCGCGGAATCAATGCACAATCATCACCGGACAGTGAGCATATTTCAAAACGCGCTCCGAGTTCGAGCCCAGCATCCAGCGATGCAAAATTGTGTGGCTGCGCTTGCCCATCACAATGAGGCTGGCCTGGATCGCATCGGCCCGGTGAAGCACCTGCTCCGCCGGATGACCCACCACGACATCCGTTTCCAGATCGATCCCTTTTTGCTTGGCGCGTTCGCGGATGGGAACAAAACTGCTCTCGTAGCGCTCGCGCCCTTCGTCGAGAACCGCGTTGAACTCTGCGCTCTCGGCAACTTCCGGCGGCCGGATGACAGCCAATACATACAGCTTGGCTTTCATATCCCCAGCCATCGACAAAGCGACATTCAAAGCGTGCTCCGCGTGCGGAGACGCGTCAAATGCCGCCAGTATCCTTTGAAATCCAACAAAAACAGGGCTTCCCATGGTGTTAGTTATACCTCTTCTGCGGCGGATTGCCGCTGAACTGATTGCTCTGATTTCTTGCTTGTGAGTGCATGGGGAAGAAGATGCCGGGGCATAAAGAAACGGTTGGCAATCATGGTGGGAATCACTGCGCTGGCAATCACCGTGCCCACAATCCAGGAGTACTGCTTCTGGTCGATGATGTTGTGATTGAGCCCGAAGAGCGCGGAGATGGTACCAAACGTCAAGCCAGTGGACATCATCAGCGTGTAGTACGCTCCGGAGTTGCCTTCATAGCGGTGCGCCAGGACCGCGGGATACACGGCAATCGCCTTGGTCAGCGACTTGGTCAGGAACAGAATCAGCATCATCGCCGGAGCGGTGATCAGAACCGGAATCAAGACAAATGAGCCGGCGCGAATGAAGTAGAACGGCGTGAGCAGGCCAAACGTAAGCGTGCGCAGGCGGCGAATCAGCGCATGGTCCTTGCCCACCGTTCCCGCCAGCACCATGCCGATCATGTAGGCCGGCAACACCGCTTCGCTCCCCGCCCAGAGAGCCAGTCCACCCATCGCAAAAAGAAGGAAGAGTAGGTACTTGGCCTCTAGTTCGGAGACGCGCCCGCCATACTTCTTGAAGAATCGTGGCGTAAAAAAGGGCAGCACTACGAAAACCGCAATTGCAACCACTACAAAGATCAGCGTTCTGATGGTGAACGGGGAGAAAATCAAACCCAGCACAACCACGGTCCCGATGTCGTTGATGAAACACGCGGCCAGGATCGATTTGCCATACTCGGTCACATTGAAGCCAAGCTCCAGCATCACCGCATAAACCACTGCAACCGAGGTCGTGGAAAGTGCGACGCCGCACAGCCAACTGGGCATGATGGCCCAGTGCAGCACGTAATAAGCGACCGCTGTACAACCGAGAAAGGGGCCGAAGAATCCCGCCAGACCGATAATCAGCGTTTCGCGCCATTTGGTTTTGAAAACGACAGGATCGAGTTCCGCGCCGGCCAGAAACGTGAGCACGATGGCTCCTGTCCCCGCCAGAAAGGCAATCCACGGCGTGTTGCCCAGCAATCCGCCCTGTGCAAAATACGCAACCGCAATCAACTGGGCTACTGTGCCCACCACAATTTCAGAAAGCGCCGTCGATATCTTGAACCAGATCGCCAGCAGCGTCGCGGCCAGCGCCAATCCCACCCATAATGCCGCCAAAGCCCATGTGTTTATCATGAACGCAAACTCCTGGATTTTCATTCAGGGAACCGGCCGGGACACGTCTCCGCAACAGGGGCCCCTGTCAGGAGTCATCATCTGTCCGGCCAATTAGGGTGGACAGCAGTTAAGGGTGAACTCCTTCACCGCAACCAATACTTTAAAAATATCACATCGCGCCCTGATGAAATTCAGGCGGAAGGGACAACTGGAGCTGCGGCAATCGCCGCCTTGCAACAGAAACAAGCAGGAACGTCAGGGCCCTCCGGTAAAAAACCGGAGGGCCCTGTAACAAGCCATAAATCCCCGCCTACGCCTTTGCCGCACGCGAGGGCTTGTAGCCCGAAAATCCATAGTAGGTAATGAAAATGTATCCAATGATCGGGATGATAAACGCATACTGAATCCCCATCTTGTCGGCCAGTCCACCTGGCACGTACACCAAGTGGTGAACGGCCGCATAATGCTTGCCAATCACGTCGGCCAACGCGCCAAACAGAAACGGAATCACCGCTCCGCCCACGTTTCCGATGGTAATCACGCCTGAACCTTTGTGCGTCATTGGTCCCAGCTCGGCAATACCCAGGGTGAAGATGGTCGGATACATGATGGAGTTGGCCAGGCCGCAGAACACCAGACTCCAGACGGCGACTTGTCCCTCGGTGAACATGGAAACCAGCAGCAGAGCCATGCCGAGGAGGCCGAGGAACACCAGCATCTTTTGCTCCTTGATCCATTTCATCAGGAAGCTGCCCAGGAAGCGACCAATCATAATGCCGATGTAGTAGAGCAAAACCAGAAGTCCTGCCGTTTCGACGCTGCCGATGCCTTGCGCCTGGAAGTATTGGATGCCAATCGAAGCCAGCGCGATTTCAACGCCGACATAAAAGAAGATGCCCACCATGCCCAGCACGGTGTGCGGGAAGCTCCAGATGCTGCGGCCCGGCAGCGGGGAATCTTTCGATGGCCGTGCCGAGGTAACCGCCGGCAAGTGCAGAAACATCACGATAAATCCCAGCAGCAGCAGAGCGATAGCAATGAGGACGTAAGGCCCTTGCAGCATGTGGGCCTCGCTTGCCGCGGTGGATGCTTTGCTGGTATCGGCCAGTATGAAGGTGGCCGCAACCCAGGGAGCAATAGCCGAAGCTCCTGAGTTGAAGGCCTGTGCCAGGTTCAGGCGCGCCGCGGCGCCCGACTCCGGACCCAAAATTGCGACATAGGGGTTGGCCGAGGTCTGCAAGCCGCAAACGCCGGTAGCCAGCACAAAGATCGCTGTCAGCATCAGGCGGAAGCTCACCTGATTTGCTGCCGGGACGAATAGCAGCGCGCCCACCACCATGATGAACAGCGAGATCACCATGGTGCGCTTGTAGCCTACCTTTTCAATCAGCTTGCCCATGGGCACCGAGAAGACCAGGTAAGCAAAGAACCAGGCCGCCGTAGCCAGCATCGCCGGTCCGTGAGGCAGATTGAAAATCTCTTTCAGCTTATTCACCAGCTGGTTGTTCAGACTGGTGAGGAATCCGAAGATGCCGAACAGCCCCGTGACAATGATGAACGGAATGGTGTAGTTGGGCGCACTTGCCGCCGCCGGTTTGGTTTGTGTTGCCATAAAAGATTTTCCCCGCTTCCTTGTGAATGAATTTCGTAATCTCTGTTGCTCGTCCTGAACTAAAGTGAAACTGCAAAGCCCGCGCTCTACGACACCGGGTGAGCGCCCCCCGAGGCGTGGCAGATGTGAATCTGGGGCTGGATGCCGGTTTTGGCGGCATAGCGGCGTCCCAGTTCATCGGCAAAGGCCTTGGCCTTATCCTGCTCCACCAGATTGATGGTGCAGCCGCCAAAGCCTCCGCCCGTAAGCCGCGCGCCGATCAGTCCCGGCAACTCATTCGCCAGCTCCACCATGGTGTCGGCTTCCGCGCAACTGCCCTCGAAGTCCTTGCTGTAACTGCGGTGCGCCTCAGCCATCAGCCGGCCCAGTTCCTTCATATCGCCCTTGAGCAGGGCCTTGGCGGCGGCCACCGTGCGCAGGTTCTCGCTGATTACATGGCGCGCGCGCAGGAGCGACTTGGGCGCCATCTCATTGCCCCATTTGTCCAAATCCTCCAGCGTCGCATCGCGCAAAAAAGGCACTGGGCCGCGATGGCTGTTGATGACCGCGCAGGCAGCCTCGGATTCGGCGCGGCGGGTCGGATAGTCGCCGCCCGCAACCGAGTGTTTGACCATGGTATTGGCGATGACCAGCGCTACGTTGGCCGGAATCGGCGCCAGTTGAAAACTCAAATCGCGGCAATCGAGCAGCATGGCGTGGTTCTCTTTGCCGTTGACGGAGATGAACTGATCCATGATGCCGCAGTTGGCGCCCACAAACTCGTTCTCCGCGCGTTGGCAGAGCCGGGCCAGCACCGGGCCGGGATAACTGGCTCCGACGAGCGAACAAACAGCCAGCGCCGTGGCCACCTCGATAGCGGCCGAGCTTGACAGCCCGGAACCCAGCGGAACGTCACCCCAGATGCTCAGGCTGAATCCGGGAATCTTATGGCCTTCTCCGGCGAGGATGGAAACCACGCCCATTGGATAGTCGCTCCAGTGCTTGCTTCCCTTGGCCGGCAGCGATGCAGCCACAAAGACCTTCTCCTCGCCATAATTCTCCGAGTAGACGGCGATCTTGCCGTCCTTGCGGGCCGAGATGCCAGCCAGGGTGGCGAAGTTGATGGCCGCTGGCATCACAAAGCCCTCGGCATAATCGGTGTGCTCGCCAATAATGTTGACGCGGCCCGGCGCAACAAAAACGGCCGGCTCGGCCTGGTAGCGGGCAAGGTGCTTGGAACGGAATACGGCAGGATCATGCATGGCAGTTCTCTTTCTAAAGTGATTGAATATCGACCGTCATCGGCCAGAAGTCTGATTGACCGGGAGATAGCTCGCGAGACCATGGCCCGGTTATCGCCAGCGAGTCCACCGGAGCGGTGGCCGGCTCCATCGCCACGCACATCTGTTTCGGTCCTTTTCTCTCCGGCCAGCCGCCGGAACAGATCCAAAGCCCGAGGTAAGGCGTCGCCGCCGTGTCAAAGCCTACCTTGATGCGAATGCCCGCCTTGGGCCGCTCCAGCGCGCACCAGTTTTCCTTCGCGGACAACGGCCCTGCGAATAGCTTGTCACCGATGCCCGACTTGGGCGGTTCAACCAGGCTCAAATCGGCCTTACCTAACATGCCTAGCTTGACGATGGGCCAGGCAATCTGTTTGCCTGCCTGCCCCAGCCGCCCGCCGCCGGAACCCTCCAGGCGCAGTTCGTGGATGGACTCTGGCAACACAATCTTGTCTCCTGCTTCAGCCGCAAACGAAGGATGTGCCGACCAGGCCCACGGAACCGTCGATCCGCCGGTGTTGGTCACCGTGTAGTCCAGGCTCAATCGCCAGCCCTTGCCCTTCTCGGTCAGTAACAGGGTCCGCTCCAGCATCAGCGGCAAGGAGTAACACTCTCCGCGAAGGGTTACCGATCCTCCCCGCGCAACCCCTGCTCCATGTTCCTTATGGCCATTCCCATCTTCTGTCCACGCCACTCTCCACAAGTCTCCGTGGTCGGGAACAGCGACCGGGCCATCGGCGGTCTCCACCGTGCAGCCGGCCACCGAAGGCAGGCACTCGTCCCAGCCGCTGGCATCGCCCGCATCAAAGGCCATGGTTTTAGTGCGCGGCGCATAAGCGGCCAGCGGCGTCTGAAGCAGTTCGCGGCCGTTCACGAGAATGGAAGCGATCTTGCCGCCGAGGTTGGGGAAGATGGTCACCGTGCAATTTCCCGCTCGCAGAAGAATTTTTTCTCCCACAGACCCAGTCTTGTTTGCCTCTGCCATTTGCCTTGTTCTCCTCATCCCGGTCCAGCCACGTCCATGCGCAGGTTTCATTCACGCCGGGTACAGGCCGCTCTCCAGGATTGCGCCAATTGTACAAGAATTGGGGCAGGATGGGTTCCATCTAATTGTGAGGTGCCTGTCGGCGTCGCCAGGCCTGTTTTCTTAGCTCCTGGCAATGGAGACCACGCTCAGGCCGGTCACAAAAAGCACGAACATCAGCGCCAGCAGCCAGTTCACCCGCCTGCCGCCACCCGCAAACTCCCTCCACACCAGAACGCCCCACAGCGCCCCCACCATCGTTGAGCCTTGCCCCAGCGCGTAGCTGATGGCCGGTCCCACCACGCTCGCTGCCACAAAGTTCGAAAGCGAGCCAATCATCCACATCATGCCGCCCGCAATGCCCAGAAAATGCACCCAGGAGTTGCCTTTCAAATAATCCGCAAAGCGCAGCCGCGGGCCCGCGATGGGGAATCTCAAAAAGTAAAGGTTGTAGACAAACACCGAGGCCAGCACGCCCAGGCCGAAGACAAAGGACACCGCGTAAGGACCAAGCACATTTTCGCCATGCGTCCTGCCGATCTCCACCAGCGGATAAAATGTGCCCATCAACACTCCGGCGATAATGCTCAGCCAGATGCCCTTCCACGTCGCGGCCTGTTTCGCCGCGGCGTCTGCCTTGTCGCCGGAAAGGCTCTGGCTGGCGGCGTGGATGCGGTAGGCGATGGCGTCCACCAGGATTGCTGCCACGATCAATGCGACCCCCAGGAACAGCAGCCACGGATTTCCTTGCGGCTTGACGGCATAATTCCACACCACTCCCACCACCAGCGCCAGCCCCACGCCAATGGGAAATGCGACTCCCATTCCAGCGATCGAGACGGCCCCGATCAATAACATGTTCGAAAGATTGAAGATCACCCCGCCCGCAAATCCGCTCAGGATATTCAGATTGCCCGCTTGCGCCAGATCGCTCGTAAAGCCGATGCCGTCCCGCCCCCACGTGCCAAAGCTCAGCCCGGCCAGCGCGGCAGCCAGCGCCACTCCGATGGAGTAGTCGTAGTAGAGCAGTTCAAAGCGCCAGCCTTTAGCAAACTTGAGCGAGTTGGCCCATGAGCCCCAGCAGAGCATGGTCAGAATCGTGAGCGCCAACGCGGTTCCGTACAGGTGCGGCAGAATCATGAGATCTCCTTTTGCTGCCGTGATCTTGGTTTCTACAGTTTCAGAAGGCCGTGAAAAGATTAACACTTTGCGCGGGTCATGGAGCAGGTCGCCGCGCAAACAACTCACTTCAAGCTGGTATTCAGCGAGGCCGGCATTCCATTTGCCGATGGACTTCAGAAATTCCAGGATGCTTCCAGATTGTCGAATTATCGATAATCAGATTCAACGCACTCCCGGACTGAAGGGCGTTTTCGGGGAGTAATCTTACCTTCCCGACTGGAAGCGTTCGATTACGGGGTGTCGGGAGAGGGACATTCCATCCGACGCCAGTACATCGGTTTGACGGTTCATATCAATCTATTATTTAAGTAGTAACTGACGGTTTGGCGACTATACATCCAGAACCCATACTCTAGTCAGCAAAGTGGGTTATCGGGCTGGCTGGGCAAGCAGATCGCCGGCTGCTTTCCGCACCTCCGGCGAGGCGTCGTGCAGCGAGGCATCGGTCACGGCCTCGACTGCTTGGGGAAAGCGGTCGCGCGCTTCCCAAAGATCGCTCATGGCGCGCAGCCGGACCATGCTGTCGGCATCGTTTGCAAGCGCTGATTTGAGCGCGTCAAAAGAGTGAGGAGTCATGGCGCGGAAGGAGATTGCCTCTGCCGCCTGCAGCCGTACCGTGCTCTCCGGGTCTGAGCCGAGGGCTGCGATTAGCATCTCTTCAGCCTCGCCATCGACAAGAAAGCGCATGGCCGAGAGCGCCGCGCCACGGAGCGAGGGATCGGTCGACGCCGCATAGATTTTGAGCGCGGGCAATGCGCCGGCCGCGCCAGTGTTGCCCAAGGCCAACAGGTACTGGCGCTGTACATTGGGCCCTCTCGCTTGCGTTAGCTGCTTTAAGAGCTCGGTGACAATGGCGGCAGCGCGCTCAGGCGCACTCTGCTTCAATGCTCTTGCGGCCGCGCCGAGCGCCAGCCGGGCGCGAAAGCTGACCCGTTCCGAAACTGCTTCTCCGCTAAGCCGTTTGAGCTCGCTCACCGTTGCGACGTCGGGATTCTGCAGCAAGCCGAGCGCGGGCAGTAGTCGCAGTTGCAGCGCCTCGTTGTCGGCGTGGCCATGCATGATTTCGACCAGCGCGGCCTGCGCGGCGTAAGTGCCGGCGGCAGCCAGTGCGCCGGTCACCAACTTCATCGCCGGCCCATCGGGCGCGGTGGCCTGGACGAGCTGCGCGAGCCGCGCGCAGGCATCCGGATGCAGAGCGGCGAGCGCTTTGACACGCAGATAGAGATCAGTATGCTTGCCACCGGCGCCGCTCGCCTCGAGCTGCTTGAGTTCGGCGGCAACCGAATCGAAGGTCGCGCTGCCGAGAGCCTGGCGCTGAATGCTCTCTTCGGCCTCCGCTCGCGAGGCCTGCGCGGAGAGTGTTGTGCGTGTCAGTTCTGTCTGATGCTGCCGGTATTTGACCGCAATCCCGACAAGCTTGTCCTGGGCAAGCGCGGCCCGAGCGACGCGTGTAAAGTGCAGGCTCTCAACATTATTGCCCACCGGCTGGCCGCGCAACGTAAAGCTCTGCGATTGCTCGCCTGCGATCGAGACGAGCGAGCTGTCTTCTCCGGCAACGAGATGAAACGATCCCTTGGTCGCAATCTCCGGCCAGGCCGTACCGGCCTCCTGGTTCCGCGCGGCCTGCTCTGCGTTGTAATGGAGGATCGTCTTGGTAATGCTCTGCCCGGCTGCCGATGTGGATTCGCGCACATACTCGGCCAGGTAGCGGCCCTGCTGATCTTCTTCCTCAACCTGCCAGTGGGCTTGTGCGCTCTCTTGCGGCCGCACGAACTGCATCCGCGCGATCAATGTGCGGGCGAGGGTTTGCGCGATACGGCTTATACCAGTTTGGAACTGGAGCGAAGTTACGAGGTCCTGCGCATCCATGGTTGTATAGATCGCTTGGCCGAGCTCTTGCCGGATCTTCTCAGCCTCTGCTGCAGGCTGACCGTTGACGAGGTACGCCAACTGAAGCTTGGCGAAACGAATCTCGGCCAGTAAGGAGCCACCCTCCCTGTCGAAAACCGTCACCGTTACTTCGCCGCTGGTCGTAACGTCGAAAGAGTTTTTCATCCCTGGCGTAGGGGCGCTTTGCTCTGAAGCGCCCGCATGCGAAAGCACGGAGCGAAAATCAGTCTGCGACTGGCTGCGGTAATCGAACGAGTAGGTTGCGGCGTTTGCCGTAGGCGGGGCTTGCGCAGCGGCCGCGGGCGCGCCGAGCAGCAGACCGATGACGAGCGCGAGCAGCGGATTGCGGGCCGTGAGGTGTCTCATGAGAGTCAGAAGGACAGCCGGCTCTGGCGGAGCCGGCCTGTTTCATGGTAGAAATTAGCACCTTTATGAAGGTTGCGGTTACTTCTCTTCGATTACGAACTCCATCCACCCCGCATCGCTTTCAACCCGCAGAACCTGACCTGCCTTGCCCTGCACCTGCGTGCTGCCGGCGTAGATATGGTTGTCCACTGCAGATTGTTGACCGCTCTGCCCGGCGGGTAATCCGCTCTTCGAAGTCGCGGTTCCGGTGAACGTGTGCGAGCCCAGGTCGTAGGTTAGGTGAGCCTGAGCAATGGGAGCGTTGGGAATGGAGGTCGTTTGGCCGTTCTTCTGGACCGGCTTGCCGTTGCGCTCCGTTTCGATCGTGATTTCGATCGGGGCCGACGAGTCGACTACGGTGCTGTACTGCCAGTTGGGAGAGATTGTGGGCGCGCTGCTGCCGAGTGTAAAGGCCTCGTGCTTCGGGCCGATCATCACCAGTCCATTATGTTGCGCTCCATCGATATTTCCGGCCTCCAGCGGGAACCGCTTCTTGTCTCCGGTCATGGAGACTTCCTTGACGGTGACCTGCAGCAGCTTGCTGCCGGCGGCGAGGAACATCGGCTGCGTGTCCTGCTCGTTGAAAAGGTAGCCCTGGTATTTGAAGCCCGTCCAGTTGAAGATGTTCCAGGTCCAGGAGTCGCTCCACAGCCACAAATCGACCGAGACCTTGGCGTAGACTTTTCCGCTGAGCGCGTCGATATTGTTCAGCGCGTAAGCTTGGTAAGTGAAGAGCGGGTTGTTGGGCTGGGTCATGTCGATGCCCAGCGCCCCGTAGACCTCGAGGTTGTCTTTGAGCAATGTGAGGTCTGCGCCCGCGCCGGCGCTGAAGATCACCAAATCAACGCTGCATTGCGCGTAGGCGCTGGTATCTACGTAGGGAGTAACGTGCGCCTGCGCCGAGAGCGGCGTCAGATAGAGGCCGTACTGCACACCGGCCGAGCCTTGAAAGCCCAGCTTAACGTCTACCGGCACCGGGCCAATGGTGAACGGAATGTCGAGATCCTCGTCGATGCTCGTGTCCTGCTTGTCTTCGAGTGAGATATTGTTTGGGTCGGTGCGGTCAATGTCGATTAGGTCAATGCCGATGACCTTGGCGGTCAGCGTGGTGTGCAGCTGCTGGTCGGCCGCAACTCCGTTGGTCCTGAAAGCCTGCTGCGGCGGAAGCGGCGAGCTGAGGCTGCCGTTGAGGCTGATTACATCCCAGTTATGGCCAAACAGCGATGCTCCGGCGCCGCCATCCATGGTCGCGGTCAGCTTGGTCTGATCGCCGTTGAGCTGAAGGTTGGCGCGCAGGCTGGCGGCAAAGTCTGAGTCGCCCCAGCGATCGCTCCATGCGTAGGTCTTACTGAGAGGCTTGGGCTGGCTGGCCGCCGATAAGGTCATCCCCGGCAGCCGGCGGAAGGCCGCGATGCTCGACGTCATTTGCTGCACTTGCTGGCGGTGCATCTGCGACACCGAGGAGCGATCTACACGCTGCATCATCTTTTGCGGATTGAACAATAGGTGCCGCTGGATGCCGCGTTGCACGTCGGCGGTCATCTTGGCCCGATCTTGAATGGTGTCTTGCAGCGAGATATCTCCGCGCTGACGCAGCGAGTAGCCCATCTGGTTGAATTGAGGCTCAAAACGGTTAGCCTCTGAAATCAACTCTTGAACGGTTGTGGTCTTCCCGTTGCTGAGAGTAATGGTGCGATTGGGATCGGCCTGCGCGCCGGTCTTTGGGTCGCGGAAATCGGCGAGGGTAAAGGGGCGAAACTGAATGGGGTTCAGGCGGTGAACCTGAACTTTATTCGGCACCAGCACCAGCCGGAAGGTGTGCTTGGCAATGTGCATGGGCTGAGGTTGGGGCTGGAACTGGGGCTGCGTCTGAGTCTTCTGCGATTGCGCCTGCGGAAGCTGCTTCATAGGCGGTAATCCGAAGGGTCTCTGCGGTTGCTGCTGTGCTACGGCAAGCGATCCTGAAAGCAACGCCGTAACGGCAAAACAGGCAAAAGGCGAAACAAGGCGATTCACTTTCCCCTCCTTAGTGAGGTGTTACAAGCCACTGCACGGCAGGAGCCGGGTAGTTAACACACCGTGGGATGAATCAACCATTTTATAGCAGATTGGATGGCTTCAGCGTGTGCAAATTTTTAACCGGAAGAGAACGACCGCCCGGAAGCATTCAGGAAGCAGGCCCGCGCCCGGCGGCTCTCCAGGCCTGGTAATCGCTACCCCGTATCGAACCATCCGTGGCAAACGATTGATGTCGATTTGGGATCTGCCGGAGTAGGCGCCGCGGATTTTGTGGAACCGACGGTTCGAGGACTCTCCGCAATGGGGCAGAAGACACCCTCCCCTGTTTGTTGCCTAAACCTTATGCAGCAGAGACCCGTGTCAGAAGGGCCCGTTTTGGCTTTCCTCCCGGTTGACCGGCAACTCGGCAGTTACCCATCAGTAAATGGTAACGAGCCGTAGTAGTCGATCCCCAATTCTTGGCCGGTTATCTTACCCGATGCGCTTATCGGGAAATGGTTACTCCCCTGTAGTCGGCTTGTCGTAAGTGTTTGTCAGGCAACCCAGAGCCTGCCTTACCGTTCTGCCGAAAGCCTCCTGAGCGAAACCGGGGTCCCCGGCAAGTGATTTTTACTTGTTGGGGTGAAGGGACAGGTCTTCGTCCGTGGGGTGGCTATTCCCTATTCCCTGCTCCCTATTCCCTCGTCCTTGGTCTCGGTTTTCCGCTCTTATCGACCTGCTTTACGCAGATTTCTACCCGTTTGTAGCAGATTTCAACCCGTTTGTAGCAGATTTTCATGTCCTCATATGCGCACGTTTCCCGCTCGCAACGCCCCAAAAAACACTGTCCTTGCAACGACACGCGCCGTGCCTTTTCAGGACTGATGGGCTCGGCGAGAACTGTACCACTCAACGGATGGCGCGCGAAACGGAATTGTCCCGCAGTGGAACCCCTAAACACCAGTCTCACGGTTGACACAGTACACGCGGGCCTCTGAATTATCAGCATTTCGCTGGCCGTAGCAGGCTTACTCTGCCTATTCCTGTTCCTGCACAGAAGCTCATTTTTGGGACATCCCTCGCATTTTTCTAATCCGCATAGAACCGGTCTCAACACACTGCCCCGATACTGAAACCGGCACACGCAGGTTTCTTCGTCGAGGGATAGCAGGCTTCGCGGCGGCAATTCTCGCCGTTCACCGATCGACAGATTCAAAACATGCACGAGTCGGCAGCGGCCCATCTCCTTTCACGAGTGAAACAGGCGGCAATTGAAAGGGGACATCATCTCCATGACCGCTTCGATTCGTTCTCTCCGCTCGTTATTTGCCTCCACATGCAAACCGTCTGTTCTTCGGCTGGGCTCCGTTGCGAACCTGTTGCTGGCGATCGTAGTGGCTTGCGCACCTTACGCCGGAGCTACGTCGACGACGGCCAAATTCAGCGGGGCATATGAAGTGCTGGGTGGCCTGTTGACCTATCCCTCCGGCATCGCGGTGGACGCGAGCGGGAATGTCTATCTCGCCATGCCCGCTCTGAACGCAGTGGAGGAGATCCCTGCCAGTTGCATCTCCGGCGCCAATAACAGTATGTGCGTCATCACGCTGGGCGCCGGCTTCTCCGGTCCCCTTGGCGTAGCGGTGGATGCGAGCGGAAACGTCTATGTCGCCGATTCCGACAATGACGCCATCAAGGCGATGCCCTCGGGATGCACATCCTCCAGCTGCGTTGTCACTTTGGGCAGCGGTTTCAAGGAGCCCTACGGCGTTGCGGTGGACGGAAGCGGGAATGTCTATGTCGCCGATACCTTCCAAAGCTCTATAAAGATGATTACCGCCAGTTGCGTCACGGGCGCGCTTGCGCTTCCGAGTCCCACCCCGTGCACTGCCAGCTCCCCTGTGATTACGACTGCCCACTTCTTCGCCATCCCCAGCGGCATTGCGGCGGACGCAAGCGGGAATGTCTATGTCGCCGATGCCAGCTTCAGCACCATCTATGAGATCCCCGCCAGTTGCATCGCCGGCGCCAACAACAGCACGTGCGTCACCACACTGGGCAACAGTGCGGCATTCGATACGCCCTATGGCGTGGCGGTGGACGGGAGCGGAAACGTCTTTGTCGCCGATGCCGGCAACAGCACGGTATCGGAGATTCCCTCGGGGTGCTTCGCCTCCGGATGCGTTGTTCCGGTGGGCAGCGGCTTCGATACGCCCTATGGCGTGGCGGTGGATGCGAACGGCAATGTCTACGTCGCCGACACCACCAACTTTGCGGTAAAAAAGTTCTGGCTTCAGGGCGTGGACTTCGGCACGATCGCAGTTGGCTCCAGCACTCCGGTTATTCACACGCTGTACTTTACTTTTACTCATGCAACCCTCGGCGCCCATATCAAAGCTCCGCCGGTGGTGACCGGGGGCGCGCCCGGCTTGGACTTCATCGATGCCCTCACGGGCAGTTGCTACACAAACGGAACCAGCCACCCCTACAACGCCGGCGACACCTGCACGGTGGACGTGAATTTTACTCCGCTGCATCCGGGCGAACGCAATGGCGCGGTGATGCTGGAGGGAACCTCTGGCTATGTGCTGGCCACGGCGTACATCCATGGCATCGGCACGGCTCCGCAAGTGAACTTCATGCCTGGAACCGTGAGCGAACTGGTGGCGGCCAGCAGTCCATGGTCCGCGGCGGTCGACGGGGCTGGGAACCTCTTCGTCGCCGATGCGGGCAACAATATGGTGAAGGAGATTCTGGCGGAAGGAGGCTACACCACCGTCAACACATTGGCCATTGCCAACGGCCACTTCTCCTACCCCTACGGCGTGGCGGTGGACGGAGCAGGTAACGTCTTCGTTGCCGATGCGGGCAACAATGCGGTGAAGGAGATTGTTGCGGCAGGAGGCTACACCATCGTCAATACGCTGGGCAGCGGTTTCAATGGCCTCTTTGGCGTAGCGGTAGACGGGAGCGGAAATGTCTTCGTCGCCGATACCTATAACAGTGCGATCAAGGAGATTCTGGCCGCGAGCGGCTACACCGTCGTCAATACGCTGGCGCAAACCTATACGGCGGATGGCGGCTTCAACTACGCGGAAGGCGTGGCGGTGGACGCGAGCGGAAACGTCTTCGTCGCCGATTCCAATAACAATGCGGTCAAAGAGATTCTGGCCGCGGGCGGCTATACCACCGTCAACACGCTGGCCAGCGGTTTCAACGATCCCACTGACGTGGCGGTAGACGGAAGCGGGAACATCTTCGTCGCCGACTACGGGAACAACGCAGTGAAGGAAATTGTAGCCGCGGGCGGCTACGCTACCGTCTACACGCTGGGCAGCGGCTTCTGGAATCCCACCGGAATTTCTGTCGATGGATCAGGAAACGTCTTCGTCGCCGACTGGCATAACAACGCGGTGAAGAAGATTGACCTCGCCGATCCGCCCACTTTGAACTTCGCCACAACCTCAATCGGCTTTACCAGTTCAGACAGTCCGCAGACGGTGATAGTTGTCAACGACGGCAATCAGTCGCTGAACTTCACCGGCCTGAGCGTCCCCACTGATTTTCTGCTGAACAGCACCGGCGGCAGTGTCTGCTCCTCCTCGACCACGCTGGCGGCGGACTCCTTCTGCACCCTGCCCATCGACTTTACGCCGCAGAACACCGGCGCGCTGAGCGAAAACCTGACGCTGACCGACAACAACCTGAACGCGCCCGCAAGCCCCGGGGCGCAACAGTCGATCTCACTCAACAGTAACGGCAACCCGACGCCGGATTCGACCTCGACAACGGTCCTGATCTCTCCCAATACCGGGCTGACGACCAGTGCGAGTTCGACCACCACCGTCACCGCGACGGTGAGCGATACCAGCGGCGGCCGCGGGACGCCGACCGGCACGGTGACCTTCAGCTGGACGTGCAGCGGTATCTGCTCGTACGACACCACCGGCACCCCAGGCGCGAGCGGCTCCCTGAACGGCGGCAGCGCGGTCAGCCTGGTCAGCGGCACGGCTACTTTGACCGGAGTCAACTTCAGTCTGGCTGGAACCTACACCGTCACCGCCACTTACTCGGGCGTGAGCGAGACCTTCCTGAGCAGCTCGAACAGCGGCCAGTCAGACGGCAACAACCAGACCACGGTGAGCTGGACGGCGGCCACGGCCACGGCTCCAGCGGCAACCAGCCTCGGTTCAGTCAGCATCGGCAGCAGCCCGGCCAAGCAGATGGTGACCTTCACCATCCAGACTGCGGGCTCGATCGGCACGCCTGTGGTAGTGACCCAGGGTGCAACCGGTAAAGACTTTACCGACGCGGGCGACGGCACTTGCACAACCACCAACGGCGGAAGCTACGGCTATAACGCCAGCGAGACCTGCACGGTGGACGTGCAGTTCGCGCCACAGTCTCCGGGCACACGCATGGGTGCGGTGCTGCTCGAAGATACCTCCGGCAACCTGCTGGCCACGGCGTATATCTATGGTTTGAGCACGGGGCCGCAGGTGAGCTTCGCGCCTGCCACCCAGAGCACGCTCGCGCCTCTATACAACGGCGGAACGCCATCGACCGGCTTCAACTATCCCACCAGCGTTGCCATGGATGGAGCGGGAAATGTTTTTGTCGCCGACACCAGCAACAGCATGGTCAAGGAGATTACGTACGCCAGCAGTTACACGACGGTTAATACGCTGGCGCCGTCCTACACTGGCGGCACGGCATCGACCAGCTTCCACGATCCTTATGGCATCGCGATTGACGGCGCCGGGAACATATTTGTCGCCGACACCAACCATGCCATGGTGAAAGAAATCACGGCTGCCAGCGGTTATACGACGGTGAATACACTGGCTGGAAGCTACGTTTGGCCTTCCGGGCTGGCGGTGGATAACTCCGGCAATGTGTATGTCTCCGATAACGGCTCGGTGTACAAGATCACCGCCGCCAGCAACTACACCAGCGTAACCACGCTCTATAGCGGCTTCGGCACTGCTTACGGCATCGCGGTGGACGGCAGCCGAAATGTCTTTGTCGCCGAGTCCAACGATAACGACGTGAAGGAGATACTGGCAGCGGAAAGCTACACCACCGCGCACACACTGGCGACGGCCTTCGGCAGCTTTCATAGCCCGATGGATCTGGCGGTTGACGCGGGTGGAAATGTATACGTGACAAGCTACTGGGGTTACGCAGTGTATGTTATTTCAGCAGCGGGCGGTTACTCCACCGTCACGCAGCTCAGCAGCGCCACTCCCGGCGCATTCGGCGTGGCGCTGGACGCGACCGGGAATCTCTTCATCTCCTCCTCCGGTAATATTGTCAGCAAGCTGGACGTCACCGATGCGCCCAGCCTGAGCTTCGATGAGACGGCGATCGGCTTCAGCAGCACGGACAGCCCGCAAACGGTGACGGTCATCAATCAGGGCAATGCCTCGCTGAGCATCTCGGCGTTGAGCTATGCCACCGATTTTCCGCAGGACAACTCCAATTCTGGCGTCTGCACTACAGGCGCTCTGCCAGCGGGATCAACCTGTACGCTGCCCATCGACTTTACGCCGCTCGGCAGCTACCCCTACTCGACACAATTACTCAGCGAGAACGTGTCACTGACCGACAATACTCTGAACGTCCCTTCGACCGGACAGTCGATCTCGCTTAGCGGCACGGCGACCCCGCCGACGATCAGCTTCTCATTGCCGGCTAGCACCACGCTGACCTCCGGGACGGTAGGAGTCTCTTATAGCGTGAGCTTTACGGCCACGGGCGGCGCCGGGCCTTACAGCTACTCCTCCGGTACGTTGCCCGCGGGATTGTCGCTGAGCAGCGCTGGCACGCTCTCGGGCTATCCGACCGCGGTCGCAAGCTCATACAGCATCACCGTGACCGCGACCGACAAAAATAATTTCACCGGCCAGCAGACCTTCTATCTGACCATCGGCCAGGGCACGGCCACGATCAACATCACGCCCTACAGCGTGACCTATAACGCCAGCGCGCATACGGCCACCGGCACGGCTACCGGCTACAACAGTGTCGACCTGAGCGCCGGTCTCACCCTGAGCGGCACCACGCACACCAGTGCCGGGACATATAACGGCGATGCTTGGAGCTTCCACGACCCCGCCGGCAACTATGCCGATTCGAGCGGCGCCGTCAACGACGCCATCGGCCAGGCCACAGCCTCGATCAGCGTCTCGGGCTATACAGTGACCTTTGACGGCAGCCCGCACACGGCCAGCGGCACGGCCACGGGCGTCAGCAGCGTTAACCTGAGCGGCGACCTCGACCTGAGCGGCACCACGCATACCAGCGCCGGCACCTACTCGAGCGACGCGTGGAGCTTCTCCGATCCCACCGGCAACTATGCCTCCACTGGCGGCACGGTTTCCGACATCATCACCATGGTGCCGGCGACGGCTTCGTCGCCCGCCGCCACCAGCATAGGCTCGGTCAACATAGGCAGTTCGACCACGCAGATGGTGATCTTCACTCTCCAGACGGCGGGTGCGATCGGAATGCCGGTGGTGGTCACACAGGGCGCCACCGGGCTGGACTTTACCGATGCAGGTGACGGCACCTGCACAACCACGAACGGCAGCAGCAACGGGTATAGCGCGCTGGCCACCTGTACGGTCGATGTGAAGTTCATGCCGAAGTATCCAGGGCAGCGCTATGGCGCTGTTCTGCTCGAGGATACCTTGGGCAACATCCTGGCCACGGCATACGTTTCCGGCACGGGCACCGGGCCGCAGTTGGCCTTCCTTCCTGGCGTACAGTCCGCACTCGGAACTGGACTGAATCAGCCTTACGGCATTGCGGTCGACAGCAGCGGAAACGTCTTTGTGGCCGATCACACGAACAATGCGGTGAAGAGAATTCCAAGCGGTTGCACGACATCGGGTTGCATCAGCACGATTGGTGGCGGTTTCAGCGGGCCTTACGGCATTGCCTTGGATGGAGCCGGCAACGTGTTGGTCACCGATTTCGGCAACAACGCCGTGAAAGAGATTCCCAACGGCTGTACCGCGTCGAGTTGCGTAATCACTTTGGGCGGAGCGGTTAATGAACCCACCGGCATTGCGGTGGACGGCAGCGGCAACGTCTTCGCCGGTAGTGGGATCGACAATACGGTGAATGAGATTCCCAGCGGCTGCATGCTATCAAGCTGCATGAGCACGATCGGCGGCGGCTTCAGCCACCCCTATGGAATTGCGGTGGATGGCGGCGGCAACGTCTATGTGGCCGATTTCAGCCACCACGCGGTGAAAATGATTCCCAGCGGCTGCACCACCTCGAGTTGTGTAAATATCTTGGGCGGGGCGGTCAGCGCCCCCTACGGCGTAGCAGTAGACGCCAGTGGGAACGTCTTCGTGGGCGATTATGGCAGTTCCTCGGTGAAGGAGATTCCCAACGGCTGTACGCAATCGAGCTGCATGAGCGCGGTAAGCGGCACTTTTGTCTATCCCATCGGAGTTGCCTTGAGCGGGAACGGAAATATATACGTGAGTGATGCTGCTCAAACAACACTGGCTGTACTGGACTTAGTCGATGCGCCGAGCCTTAGCTTCAATACGACAGCGGTGGGCTTTACCAGCACGGACAGCCCGCAGGCGGTAACAGCGCTCAACGATGGAAACGCATCGCTGGTCTTCTCCGGCCTGAGCTATCCCACCGATTTCCCGCAGGATAACTCCAATGCAGGCGTCTGCACTTCCTCAACCACGCTGGCGGCTAGCGCCTCCTGCACGCTGCCCATCGACTTTACGCCGACCACGAATACCTTGTTCAACGAGAGCCTGTCGCTGACCGACAACAGCCTGAACGTGCCTTCAACCCAGCAGCAGATTTCGCTCAGCGGCTTGGGAATCACGCCGACAATCACCTTCTCCTCGCCTTCGAGCACAACGCTGACCGACGGGACGGTGGGCGTTCACTATAGAGTGCACTTCAGGGCCACGGGCGGGACCAACCCCTACAGCTACTCCATAACCGCCGGCACGTTGCCCCCGGGATTGACGCTAAGCAGCGATGGCGTGCTTTGGGGCAAGCCGACAACGGTCGAAAGCTCCTACAGCATCACCGTTACCGCAACCGACGCTAACAGCTTCACCGGCCAGCAGACCTTCTACCTGACCATCGGTCAGGGCACGGCGACGGTGACGCTGACGCCGAGCAGCCTCACGCAAACCTACAACGGCTCGCCGCTTTCGGCCGCGGCTAGCACCGACCCCACCGGGTTGCTGGTGAACTTCACCTATACCGGAACAGGCGTCACAACCTATGCCACCTCCTCAACTGCACCGACCAATGCGGGCAGTTACACGGTAGTCGGTACCATCAGCGATACGAACTACACCGGCACGAACAGCGGCACGCTGACCATCGACCAGGCCACGGCATCCATCAACATCACGCCCTACAGTGTGACCTATAACGCCAACCCGCACACGGCCATCGGCACGGCTACGGGTGTGAACAGCGTGGACCTGAGTTCCGGCCTCAACTTGACGCACACCACGCACACCAACGCCGGTTCCTACACGGCTGACTACTGGACCTTCCACGACACCAGCGGCAACTATGCTGACCAAGGCCCCACGACGATTACTGACACCATCTCGCAAGCCACGGCCTCCATCAATGTCACGCCCTATAACGTGAACTTTGACGGCAACCCGCACTCGGCCACGGGCTCGGCCACGGGCTCGGGCAGCGTCAATCTGAGCAGCGATCTTGACCTGAGCGGCACCACGCACACTAACGCCGGAAGCTACACCAGCGACCCATGGAGCTTCACCGACCTCACCGGCAACTATGCCTCCGCCAGCAGCACGGTCTCCGACACCATCAACATGCTGCCGGCTACGGCCACGGCGCCGGCGGCAACCAGTTTTAGCTCAACCATTCTGGGCGGCTGGACTACGCAGACGGTGACCTTCACCATCCAGACGGCAGGCGCAATCGGCGCGCCTGTGGTAGTCACTCAAGGCGCAACCGGGATGGACTTTACCGACGTTCTCGACGGCAATTGTTCGACCAGTAACGGCAACAACAACGGCTATAGCGCCAACGCCACCTGCACGGTCGATGTCAGGTTCCGGCCGCGGTATCCGGGCCAGCGCATGGGCGCTGTGCTGCTTGAGGATACCTCGGGCAACATCCTGGCCACGGCCTACATCTACGGCACGGGCACCGGACCGCAGATCAACTTCAGCCCCTTTGTGCAGATCACGCTGGGCGGCGGTTTCAGCACACCCCAGGGCGTGGCAGCAGACGGGAGCGGAAATGTCTACATCTCCGACTCCACAGCCAATCAGGTGCAGGAGTTTCCGCTCTATTGCGCCGACTCCTCCTGCGTCAACCCGCTGGGCGGCGGCTTCAGCCAACCCCATGGCGCGGCGGTTGACGGAGCCGGGAACATTTACGTAGCCGACTACGCCAATCATGCCGTGAAGGAAATTCCAACCAGCTGTATCGCCGGCGCCAACGACTATACATGCGTCATTACGCGGGGCGGCGGATTCCACTATCCCGAAGGGGTAGCGGTGGACGGGGCTGGGAACATCTACGTCGCCGACTCCGGCAATAATGCAGTGAAGCAGATACCCTCAGGCTGCTCTGACTCTTCCTGCGTCACAGCCCTGGGCGGCAGCTTCGCCTTCGACTGGCCCCGCGGCGTGGCGGTGGATGGAGCCGGGAACGTCTATGTTGCCGACACAAACAATGGCGCGGTGGAGGAGATGTCCCCTGGCTGCGCCCTGTCTTCCTGCGTCACCACGCTGGGCGGCGGCTTCAGCCAGCCGGATGGCGTAGCAGTGGATAACAACGGGAACGTCTATGTTGCGGATGCTGCCTTGTGGTCAATCCTGAGGATGCCTGCCAGTTGCGCCACCTCCTCCTGCGTCACCAATTTGAACGGCAACTTTGCTTCTCCCTACTCAGTGGCCTTGGATCAGAGAGGAAACGTCTTTGTCGCGGACCCCGGACGCAGCGCCGTGAACGAACTAAATTTCGCGGGTGCGCCCAGCCTGAGCTTTAATACAACTGCCGTGGGCTTTACCAGCACGGACAGCCCGCAGACGGTGACGGTGACTAATGAGGGGAATGTCTCGCTACGCTTCTCTCGGCTGAGCATCCCCACCGACTTCCCGCTGGCCAGTTCCGGCGATGGGGTCTGCACCGGCACAACCACGCTGTTGGCAAACACTTCTTGCACGCTGCCCATCAACTTCACGCCGACCGTCACTACATCGCTCAACGAGAGGCTGACGCTGACCGACAACAGTCTGCTTCTCAATCCTGCAGATGTCGGCACTTTAAACGGCCCACAACCCCTGGCGAACCCAGGTTCGGCCTCCCAGTCGATCTTGCTCACCGGCACGGGGATCGCGCCGACGATTACCTTCACATTGCCCGCCAGCACAACGCTGTCTGCCGGCACAGTGGGAGTTTCTTATAGCGGCGCGAGCTTCCAGGCGACAGGCGGTACCTCGCCCTACAGCTACTCGGGGACGGTGCCATCGGGATTAACTCTGAGCAACTCGGGGGCGCTTTCGGGCACGCCGACAACGGCGGTAACCTCCTACAGCATCACCGTTACAGCAACCGACGCCAACAATTTCACCGGCCAGCAGACCTTCTACCTGACCATCGGACAGGGTACGGCCACGGTGACGCTGGGCAGCCTGGCGCAGAGCTACAACGGCTCGACGCATTCGGCGACAGCCACCACCAACCCATCCGGGCTGACAGTGAACTTCACCTATACGGGCATCGGCGGCACAGTCTATGGGCCAACCTCGATTCCACCGACAGCAGTGGGGAGCTACACCGTAACCGGAACCATCAACGATCTGAACTACACCGGCTCGAACAGTGGAACGCTGGTGATTTCGAAGGGCACGGCCACGGTGACGCTGGGCAACCTGGCGCAAATCTACAATGGCTCGGCGCTATCTCCCACGGCCACCACCGTTCCCGCCGGGCTGGTAGTGAGTTTCACCTATAATGGCTCCCAGACACCGCCGACGAATGTGGGAAGCTACCCGGTGCTCGGTACAGTCGTCGATGATAACTATGACGGCTCGAGCAGCGGCACACTGGTGATCTCCAAGGCCACGGCAGTGGTGACGCTGGGCAACCTGGCGCAGACCTATACCGGTTCGGCGCTTTCGGCCACGGCCACCACCAACCCCACCGGGCTGACGGTGAACTTTACCTACAACAGCTCCTCAACCGCGCCAACCTTGGTCGGCAATTACGCGGTAGTCGGCACCATCAGCGACACAAACTACAGTGGCACGAGCGGCGGCACGCTGGTGATCTCCAAGGCCACGGCAACAGTAACGCTGGGCAACCTGGCGCAGACTTACACTGGCTCGGCGCTATCGGCCACGGCCACCACCAATCCCACCGGGCTGACGGTGAACTTTACCTACAACGGCTCCTCGACCTCGCCGACAGCCGTGGGTAATTACGCGGTAGTCGGCACCATCAACGACACGAACTACAGCGGCACGAACAGCGGCACATTGGTGATCTCGAAGGCCACGGCAACAGTGACGCTGGGCAGTCTGGCACAGACTTATACTGGCTCGGCGCTATCGGCCACGGCCACCACCAATCCCACCGGGCTGACGGTGAACTTCACCTATACGGGCATCGGCGGCACAGTCTATGGGCCAACCTCGATTCCACCGACAGCAGTGGGGAGCTACACCGTAACCGGCACTATCAACGACACGAACTACAGCGGCACGAACGGCGGCACGCTGGTGATCTCCAAGGCCACGGCAACAGTAACGCTGGGCAACCTGGCGCAGACTTACAACGGCTCGGCGCTATCGGCCACGGCCACCACCAATCCCACCGGGCTGACGGTGAACTTCACCTACAACAGTTCCTCAACTCCGCCGACAGCCGTAGGTAATTACGCGGTAGTCGGCACCATCAGCGACACGAACTACAGCGGCTCGAACAGCGGCACATTGGTGATCTCGAAGGCCACGGCAACAGTAACGCTGGGCAGTCTGGCACAGACTTACACTGGCTCGGCACTATCGGCCACGGCCACCACCAATCCCACTGGGCTGACGGTAAACTTCACCTACAACAGTTCCTCAACTCCGCCGACGGCAGTAGGTAATTACGCGGTAGTCGGCACCATCAGCGACACAAACTACAGTGGCACGAGCAGCGGCACGCTGGTGATTTCGAAGGCCACGGCAACAGTGACGCTGGGCAGTCTGGCACAGACTTACACTGGCTCGGCACTATCGGCCACGGCCACCACCAATCCCACAGGACTGACGGTAAACTTCACCTACAACAGTTCCTCAACTCCGCCGACGGCAGTAGGTAATTACGCGGTAGTCGGCACCATCAGCGACACAAACTACAGTGGCACGAGCGGCGGCACGCTGGTGATCTCCAAGGCCACGGCAACAGTAACGCTGGGCAACCTGGCGCAGACTTACAACGGCTCGGCGCTATCGGCTACGGCCACCACTAATCCCACCGGGCTGACGGTGAACTTCACCTACAACGGCTCCTCGACCTCGCCGACAGCCGTGGGTAATTACGCGGTAGTCGGCACCATCAGCGACACGAACTACAGCGGCTCGAACAGCGGCATGCTGGTGATCTCCAAGGCCACGGCAACAGTGACGCTGGGCAGTCTGGCACAGACTTACACTGGCTCGGCACTATCGGCCACGGCCACCACCAATCCCACTGGGCTGACGGTGAACTTCACCTACAACAGTTCCTCAAATCCGCCGACGGCAGTAGGTAATTACGCGGTAGTCGGCACCATCAGCGACACAAACTACAGCGGCTCGAACAGCGGCATGCTGGTAATCTCCAAGGCCACGGCAACAGTAACGCTGGGCAGTCTGGCACAGACCTATACCGGCTCGGCGCTACCTGCCACAGCCACCACCAATCCCACCGGGCTGACGGTGAACTTTACCTACAACAGTTCCTCAACTCCGCCGACGGCAGTAGGTAATTACGCGGTAGTCGGCACCATCAGCGACATAAACTACAGTGGCACGAACAGCGGCACGCTGGTGATCGCCAAGGCTACGGCCACGGTGACGCTGGGCAACCTCGCGCAGGCCTACAATGGCTCCGAGCTTTCCGCTACAGCCACTACCAATCCCACAGGACTAACGGTGAACTTCACCTATACCGGCACGGGCGGCACAACCTACGGCCCATCCTCGACACCGCCGACGTTAGCCGGAAGTTACGCGGTAGTCGGCACCATCAGCGACACGAACTACAGCGGCACGAGCAGCGGCACGCTGGTGATCTCGAAGGCCACAGCAACAGTGACGCTGGGCAGTCTGGCACAGACCTATACCGGCTCGGCGCTATCGGCCACAGCTACCACCAATCCCACCGGGCTGACGGTGAACCTCACCTACAACGGCTCCTCGAACGCGCCAATTCTGGCCGGCAATTACGCGGTAGTCGGCACCATCAGCGACACAAACTACAGTGGCACGAGCAGCGGCACGCTGGTGATTTCAAAGGCCACGGCATCAGTGACACTGGGCAGCTTGGGACAGACTTATACCGGCTCGGCGCTATCGGCCACGGCCACCACCAATCCCACTGGGCTGACGGTGAACTTCACCTACAACGGCTCCTCGACCTCGCCGACAGCCGCGGCTAATTACGCGGTAGTCGGCACCATCAGCGACGCGAACTACACCGGCACGAACAGCGGCATGCTGGTGATCGCCAAGGCCACGGCCACGGTGACGCTGGGCAACCTGGCGCAGACTTACAACGGCTCAGAGCTTTCTGCCACTGCCACCACTAATCCCACCGGGCTGACGGTGAACTTCACCTACAACAGTTCTTCAACTCCGCCGACAGCCGTGGGTAATTACGCGGTAGTCGGCACCATCAGCGACATAAACTACAGTGGCACAAACAGCGGCACGCTGGTGATCTCAAAGAGCACGGCCACGGTAACTCTAGGCAACCTGGCGCAGACTTATACCGGCTCGGCGCTATCGGCCACGGCCATCACCAATCCCACCGGACTGACGGTGAACTTCACTTACAACGGCTCCTCGACAGCGCCGACAGCGGTTGGCAATTACGCGGTAGTCGGCACCATCAGCGACACGAACTACTCAGGCTCGAACAGCGGCACGCTGGTGATCGCCCAAGCGGCATCCCAGGTCGCCAGCCTGGCTTCCAATTTGAACCCCTCGGCGCCCGGAAGCTCCGTCAAATTTACGGCAACCGTCTCCTCGACGGCAGGTATGCCAACAGGCACCGTGAACTTCCTTGATAACACGAGCACCTTGCTTGGGCAGGGCACGCTGGTGGACGGCGTGGCCACATTGACCACTTCGTTTACGGATGCACAAGCAGGCTCGAACTCGATCACCGCGGTTTACAGCGGAGATAACAACTTCCTCGGCTCCAGCAGCAGTGCTCTGGCGGAAAACGTTGTGGTCTTCACGTTGACTCCCGGCTCCGGCAGCGTAACATCTCAAACGGTCTCTTCCGGCGGAGTCGCAACGTATGAGCTGAGCGTCGCTCCTGCCTCGGGCACGAGCTTCCCAGCGGCGGTGACATTATCCATAAGTGGAATGCCGGCGGGAGCAACAGCGACCATCACGCCCTCCACGTGGACTCAACTTACCAGCACCTCGTGGTCTTTCCCGGCAAACACGGCGTTATCCACGATTACGCTGAGCATCCAGGTGCCGGCTACGACGACAATGCTTGAGCGGAATGGTCCGGCTGGCTTCAAGCTGCCGCCCGTGCTTTGGGGCGTTCTGCTCTTGCCGTTCGCGGGCAAACTGCGCCGTTCCGGCAAGCGGATGAGACGCGCCATCTCCCTGATGCTGTTGTTGGCGGCCTGTGTAGCGGCCGGTACGGCACTGGGTGGCTGTGGCGGCAGTTCCTCCTCCTCGGGATCCACCACGCAACCAAGCGACTATACGATTACTGTGACCGCAACCTCGGGCACCGTGTCGAGCTCTACCACACTGACTTTGGTTGTTAACTAACAAGGAGAAAAGGAGAGGCGTTTCGCAATTTGCGCGAAGATGCATCTTGTAAGTGATAGCGGCAACCATGCTTCGGCAGAAAGGCGTTGACATCAAGATAGCGCAGAAGCTGCTCCGTCACGCCAACAGCCGAATCACGCTGGATATCTATCAGCAGGCTGTGGGGGATGGAAAACGAGTGGCTCAGAATCTGGCCTTCCGGGGTCTGCTTGAAGGGAGTTCAATTCAGCACCCTTCAGCACCCTCGGAGGGCGCTTGAAAGAAGATGTCATATCCCCATAAACCATTGATTCTTATCAGTTTATGGCGGGGACAACGGGGCTCGAACCTGCGACCTCTGCCGTGACAGAACTATGGCAAATGGTAACCCATTGATTCTAAAGCCCACTGATGGCTCAGAAAGCGCACAAAAGCACTTAAAAACTCCCTTCAGCACCCTAATCGAACCCTATTATTCTGAAGAAAGCAGAGGTCAAATAGGGAAGAGGTCACAGGAGTAAATTCGCATTGCAGGCACAATCGGACTAGGACTAAGGTTCCATCAGCGAAATGAATGGCAACCGGCGGAGGGAATGCAGATCGGAGAGATTCGCAAGGAAATGACCCAGATAAATGCCCTGAACCTCCGACCCTTGGTCCCGAAACAAATGAAAGTCCAAATCTAAGTGCTTCATAATGGTGCGTTTAGGGACGAAAGACCGGACTTTCTCTCATCTTCAAATGTACCGAAGTTGTACCGAGGTTTCCGGGCGGGGTGCTATGTGAACCGGGCGCCTGTAAAAAGAGCTTGAATCCAGGACACTGGCGACTTCCCGTTACAAATCCGCTCCTCGATGAGCGCGTTGACGATTTGCACTAGAGACTAGAGAACTAGAGATCTGTCACCAACTGACACTGCGGACGGCTGAGCTGCCACCGCTTCCGCTCAAACGAGGATCAGCTCCTGTTGAGCCTCATCGCGTACAACCTGGGCATCCTGTGGCGTTGGCTGGCGCTGCCGGGAAGGTGGACGACTGGTCGTTGACCAGCTTGCAGCAGCGGCTGGTGAAGACGGGAGGACGGCTGATCAAGCATGTCCGCTACTACTGGCTGCTGTTGACGGAGAGCCACCTGACGTAGCGTCTGTTTGTAAAAAAACTGTGACAGATAGTGGCTTTGCCGCTGCCGGCTGGGTAGGCGCGGCAGCCAGGAGAAATCAACCAGGACGACGCAGGGGAGTTGAGGGAGGGGTGTCTGAGTAATCGCTTCGAAATGACTCAAATCATAGGCTTTTAGTTCTGGCAAAGGCCTGCCGGGCGCGTCCGGTTCCCTGGCGCTGGAGGGGATACAGAAAAGGATCGCAGCAGCGGCAACCGGCGGGATACTGTCATCGCCGGGCGGGATAGCACACTCGAAATCCCGGTTGAGACTTCTCAAAATAATTTTCTTGCCAAACCTCGTTTTTGTGTCTTAGAATGACCCGGTTCGTAAAAAGCCGTTTTTCCAGCGCCTAACGTAGTGTCGGTAGCATTGCGACAGGCAAAAAAATTATCACTTCTGATGCATGAGGCTAATACCATGTTGAGCATGAACTTCTCACTCTTCAACGTCCTGGAATCCGGCGCAGCCCGGCTTTCGCGCGGCATCCCCCGGAGATTTGCAGCATCGTTTTTGATGGCGGCAGCTCTCTGCTTTGCCTTCTGCACCGGCCTCTGCGCCACCGCATCGGCGCAGGTCGCCCAGTTGAGCACCCTCAACACGACGATGCTGGGCGGCGGCGGGTGGTCAAATACCCCCACCTCTGTTGCGGTGGACAGCAGCGGAAATGTCTTCTTCACGAGTAACACCGCTAACGGGGTATTCGAGCTTCCCTATGGATGCGCCAGCTCCGCCTGCATTCAGACGGTGCTGACAAGTCCGGCGGGGATACAGGATATCGCGCTGGACTCCTCGCGGAACCTCTACGTCAGTTACTACAACGGCGGCGCCCCCGTGTCGATTCTGGAGTACACCTACGCCTCCGGCTACAACAGCGCCACGCCGATTGCACTGGGCAGCAGCAGCTTTGTGAACCCGGAAGGCATGGCGGTGGATGCCTCTGGGAACGTCTTCGTTGCCGATTTTACCCTGGGATTTGTCTATGAGATACCCGTCGGCGGCGGCCCAGTGGTTCCACTGCCGCAAGCGCTCAGCCCGACGGGGTTTTATCAGCCCAACGGGGTAGCGCTGGACAGCGCCGGGAACGTGTATGTTGCGGATCAGGCCGGCACCACCGGCATCGGATTCGTCTACGAGATTCTGGCGCCAGGCTATGCAGCCACCGTTATGCTGGGTGACGATACCGTATGGGAATTGCCCACCGGCATCGCCGTCGATGCATCCAACAATGTTTATGTGGTCGACCGCTATTGGCCAGGCTATTACAAGATGCCTCCCAACTGCACCAATTCCAGTTGTATGGCGTTGCAGCCGAACAGCAGCGTTCTGGCTACACCTGAGTACATTGCTCTGGGCGCCAACGGCAGTATTTACATCTCCGATGAATGGAATAACACCATCTATCAATTCACCCCTGGCGCCATCAACCTTGATCCCCCGGTTGCCGTGGGCGCAGCGGGCCCCAATGTGACGCTGACCTTTACCTTTAACAGCGGCGATACGCTGGATCCATCTCTCGCCAGCGGGATGTTGAACACCTATACCGAAGGATTCGGCGGGATGGACTTCCAATATAACTTCGGCGTGGGAACCTGCTTTACCAACAACGGTGGAGCTCCTTTGGCCTATCTCGCCGGTCAGTCCTGCACGGTGAGCGTGTACTTCGCGCCGGTGTCGCCGGGCTTGCGTTACGGCTCGGTGCAGTTGACCGACAGCGTCGGAACGGTCATCGCCACCGGCTACCTTTATGGCGTCGGATCGGCGCCGCAGATAGGCTTCCTGCCGGCTACTCATGTATCTGTGGGCAGCGGCTTCAATAATCCTCAAGGCGTTGCCGTACTTCCAAACGGCACGGTCCTAGTGGCCGATACCGGCAACGGAGTGGGTGTCGCGGTCCCGGGTGGACCGTGGCCTTGTTCGAGCAGCACTCCCACAGGCGTAGCCATGGACGGCGCTGGAAATGTCTTAATCAGCGACACCACCAAAGGGCTGATTTTGATTAACTCAGTGTGCACAACCCTGGGCAGCGGCTTTAATAATCCGCAGGGCGTGGCCGTGGACATCAACGGCAACGTCTACGTGGCCGACACCGGCAACGATGCGATCAAGGAGCTGACCTACGCCAGCGGCTACACCGTCATCAATACGCTGGGCAGCGGCTTCAGCGCGCCTTCCGGCGTGGCCGTTGACGGTAGCGGCAACGTCTACGTGGCCGACACCGGCAACAACGCGGTGAAGGAGATGATGGCGTTCATGGGCAGCATTCCGGCCTCGCCTACCATCATCCCGTTGGCCGGCAGCTACAGCATGCCCAAGGGCGTGGCGCTGGATGCCATCGGCAATGTCTATGTGGCCGACACCGGCAATGGCGCGGTGAAGGAGCTTACCTACGCCAGCGGCCTGTCCACGGTGACGACGCTGACCAGTGGCCTCACCAATCCCACCGGCGTGGCTGTAGACTCCCTTGGCAACGTCTATATCGCCAGCAGCTCGAGCAGCATCCTGGAGCTGGAAGATACGGTAACGCCGGCCCTGAACTTTACCAGCAACGTGGGCGTAAACTCCGCCGATCAGACGGTGTTGGTGGAGAACATCGGCAACGCGGCCCTGACCTTTGAGGCCACTTGGATCTACGCGGCGCCCTATGCGCTGGACGCCACCACGACCTGCCCGTCGTCAGGAACGCTGGCTACCGGCTTATCCTGCGCCCTCCAGATCTACTTCAGTCCAACGTTGCCGGGTAGCTTCAGCGGCTATACGCTGACGCTGACCGACAACAACCTCAACGCGAATGTGTCTCCCTGGGTTACGCAGAGCATCACGATGAATGGCACGGCAACCGCGCCGCAGGCCATTACCTGGAACGCTCCTCTGCTGCCCGCCTCGGACACCTACAGCGTCGGGCTTTCTTATCCGATCAGCGCCAGCGGCAACGGCTCAGGAGTGAATATCGTCTTCAGCGTCTCCGGCCCAGCAACGCTGGGCACGACGGTGTGCAGCGGCGCCGCCCCAACATGCACCAACACGGTGACTGTCATCGGCGCTGGCCCGGTAGTGGTAACCGCGAACGAGCCGGCCAGCGGCTCATATTCGGCAGCGCCAGCGGTCACGCAGAGCGACACCATCGGCCAGGCCTCGCAGACCATCACCTTCACGGTGGCTTCGCCGGTCACCTTTGGAGTCGGTCCGATCCAACTGAGCGCGACAGCATCCTCCGGGCTGACGCCAGTTATCTTCAGCGTGGTCTCCGGACCAGGGACGCTCAGCGGGCCGAATAACTCGGTTCTGTCCGTCAACGGGGCAGGCTCGATTGTGATTGCCGCCGACCAGGCCGGCAATGCAAATTACTTAGCCGCGCCTGAGGTTCAGCGGACGCTGGTTGTCAACGTGGCTACGCAGGCCATCAACTTCGCAATGGATTCTCCGGTTACATTCTCACCGAGTCCGTTGTTGAAGATTGCTCTGGTGGCATCGGATGTCGCCGAACCCTATTCGAACAATCCGATTCTCTTCACGGTCATCTCTGGACCGGGACTTATCGTGGCAGGAAGTGATGTGCTGAACGTTCTCGGGGCAGGCACAATCATCGTCGCCGCCAATCAGGCAGGCGACGCGAATTATTCAGCCGCGCCTACGATTTTACGGTCAATGGTCGTCAACCCGGCTCCGCAGGTCATCACCTTCGATCCGCTTCAGCCGGTAACCTACGGTGTAGCGCCGTTCGCGCTTAGCGCAACAGGTGGCGGATCGGGGAATCCGGTGACCTTCTCAGTGTTGAGCGGGCCGGGTTCAGTGGGCCCGGATCATGTTACGCTCACCGTCTCCGGGGCGGGCACGATTGTCATTGCCGCCGACCAGGCAGCCAGCACTAACTATGCTGCCGCGACTGAGGTCACCCAAGAGCTGATCGTCAACCAGGCGCCGCAGGCCATCACCGGCTTCACGGTTGCCTCGCCGGTAACATTCGGCGTTGCGCCAATTACACTCACCGCAACGCGTGGCGCGTCCCTCCAACCTCTTGTCTTCAGCATCATCGCCGGGAATAATTACGCGACGCTGACGCCGGTTGATGCGACTCACGCAACGCTCACCATTACCGGGGCAGGAACGATTGTCATTGCCGCCAACGAACTGGGCAATGCCAACTATCTTGCCGCGCCTCAGGTTACGCAGACGCTGATTGTCAACCAGGCGGCGCAGGCCATCACCTTCGGCGCGCTTGGAACGGTGGAGTTCGGCGTGACTCCGATCACACTCTCGGCAACGGACACCTACACGCCAAATTCGGGTAATCCGATTACCTTCACCCTGATCTCGGGACCCGGAATCCTTACCGGGGATGTACTGACTGTCACCGGTGCAGGACCCATTGTCATTGAGGCTGACCAGACCGGCAATCAGAATTACTCTGCCGCGCCTCCGGTTCAGCAGACACTTACCGTCACCAAGACATGGCAGGGTCTGGACTTTGCTCTGGCCTCGCCTGTCACCTACAGCCCGAACTTGGCAATCGCTCTGACAGCTACGGATGTGAGAACGCCCAATACGGGCAATCCCATCCACTTCAGCGTGGTCTCCGGACCGGGAACGATCAGTCATGACGTGCTGACCGTCACTGGCGCCGGACCAATCGTGGTTCAAGCCGAGCAGGATGGCGACACAAATTACTGGCCCGCACATGCGAATCGCACGCTGCAAGTCAACTCGGCTCCGCAGACCATCGTCTTTACGCTGCCGGTAGCTTCGCCGATTACTTACTCCCAGGGTCAAACCTACCTGCTCCAGGCATCGGATGCCTCAATTAACAACTCCGGCAATCCGATCGTCTTTAGCCTGGGCGCCGGTACTACTCTTCATGCAGCAACTCTGAGCGGCACGAATAACTCAGTTCTGACCGTCACCGGCGCTGGTACGATTGTGATCAACGCCAACCAGGCCGCTGGGCCAGCTATAGTTGCTCCAGCAACGCTATTTGAGTATTCTGCCGCGCCTCAGGTTAGCCAGACGTTGGTCGTCAACAACGCCGTGCAAGCCATCAACTTCACGGCCCCCGCCTCACCTATCGTCTTCTACGGAAACCATCCGAATCAGACGATTCCACTTACCGCTACGGACGTCTACCCGCTGCATTCGGATATGCCGATTGTGCTCAGCGTGATCTCCGGTCCGGGATACTTTGGCACCGTTGGCAACTTTACGTGCTCAGTACCTGGCTGTTCGCTGACCGTTACTGACGCAGGTTCTATCGTGCTAGCCGCCAACCAGGCGGCTGGTCCCGATGCGGGGACCGACTCGTATGGCTATCTGGCAGCCGCTACGGTCAACCAGACCATCGTAGTCACCCAGGCTCCGCAGACCATCGTCAACACCAGCCCTGTCGGGCCGGTAACCTACGGCGTCGCGCCGATCACCCTCTCCGCTTACGATGCCGCATGGAACGGCTCGCTGCTGAACAATTCGGGCAATCCGATTGTCTTCACGCTGCTGTCCGGACCTGGGGTCTTGAGCGGTACGAACGGCACCACGCTCACAGTCATCGGGGCAGGCCAGATTGAAATCGCTGCCAACCAGGTCGGCAACGGTGATTATTTAGCCGCGGCGCAGGTATACCAGTTGCTGGTTGTCAACAGGGCTACACCGACTGTGTTGCTGACATCGACCCCGAATCCAGTGTTCTCGCTGAATCCGGTCACCTTCACCGCTACGGTAAGCGGCCCGAACGCATACACCACGATCGTTCCCACGGGCACGGTTACGTTCCTCAACGGCACCACGCCTATCGGGACAAGCACACTGGTTAACGGAGTGGCAATGCTGACTATTAGCAGCTTGCCGATTGGCTCGGACTCCATCACGGTGAATTACATTGGGGACACAAATTACATCCCCAACACCAGCGCGGTGCTGACCGAGAACGTGAGAGACTTCACCATCGCATCCACAGGAACCAACCCACAGTCGGTGGTTCCGGGCGCGACGGCGGTTTATTCCTTCACGTTAACCCCGGTGGCTCCGGCAACTACCTTCCCGGCGGCGATTACGTTGTCACCGCCCACCGGCCTGCCCGTGGGAGCGACGTATACCTACTCGGCTTCTACGATCGCCTCAGGAGCAAGCGCTACCACAATCACACTTACGGTACAGACTCCGTCGACTACCGTCGCGAGCAATTCCACACCGCAGGTTAACACCACCTTGGCGCAGGGAGGAGTAGGTAACTCCGAACCGCGTCCACCAACCCAGCGGATGTCGGCTACCAAGCTCGCATCGCTGGCTTTTGCGTTGCTCTTGTTGCCACTGACGGGTAGAATGCGCCGCACCGGTAGGAAGTTAAGCCGCATTTTACCGTTGCTGTTGCTGCTTATTGCGGGCATCGCCGTGGCTGCCGGACTGAGTGGTTGCGGGGGTTCACCCTCAGGCAACTTTGGGCAAGTTCCGGTCACCTACACCATCCAAGTTACCGGAGTTTCCGGGAACCTAAGCCACTCTGCCAGCGTCACTCTGGTGGTTGAGTAAAAGGGAGAGACTGAGATGAGAACTATGTTGCGTGCCAGTGCGATGCTGGTTGTTACGCTTGGTCTTGCCATTCTGCCCGCCGCCGGACAAACTCCGGCGGAGGGCCCAAAGGCAAACACGGAGGCCCAGAGTAAGTTCGAGATGGGCCTCACGTTCACCTACAAAATTGCCCAGGTTTCAGATGTGCCGGGGTCCCGCTATGTGTTGCTCGGCGCATCTACCGACGGCGTTTACCGCTTCAGTGGCAAGGCGAAGAACTGGGGGGTGGCCTACGACGTGGGGTCAGAAGAGGCCAACAATATCGAG
>JBEKOC010000019.1:0-81947 GCA_049522175.1 Occallatibacter sp.
AATCCATAGGTCTTGGTGTAAAAGTCCAACTGCAGGGCCATCACAGCCTGAAAGACAAAATTTGCGGCCAGGTCGCCCAGGCCGTATCCGAATTTTTCTCCGAAGGAGAGCTTAATGCTTGTACCGCTCATCGACTTATACTCACTTTCGCTGCTGAGTTCTGGGTAGTGAGGCGCTGAGCGTAGTTGCCCAGTGCGTTTGTCCCGTTTTTCATTCCTCTCAACAAAAGGCGAAGAGGATGGGGCACGGGTATTCTGAAGCGGGCACTTCTATTTGCTTACCTGCAGTATCACCTTCTGAAGATCGGCATCTCGCGAAGAACTGCCGACCATAATCTCAAAATCTCCGGGTTCCACCACATACTTCATATTCACGTCGTAGAAGGAAAGCAGCGCCGGCGTAATGTCCAGCTTGACCGTCGTGCTCTGGCCAGGCTCAAGCCACACTTTCTTGAAGCCTTTGAGTTCCTTCACCGGCCGCGTTACAGAGCTGACCAGGTCGCGAATGTAAAGCTGCACCACTTCCGCTCCCGCGCGCTTGCCTGTATTGGTCACATCCACCAGAACCTGCGTCGATTCCTTCGTCCGAATCTTCTTCTTTGTCAGCCTCGGTATCCCGATGGCGAAGCTCGTGTAGCTTAGCCCATACCCGAACGCAAACAGCGGTGAGACATCGTCGAATAGGTAGCCGCGCCGCGCCGATGGCTTGTAGTTGTAAAAGACCGGCAAGTGGCCCACTGAGCGAGGCACCGTAATCGGAAGCTTGCCGCCGGGGTTGGTTTCGCCGAACAGCACGTCGGCAACCGCGCGTCCGGTCTCCTGGCCAAGATACCAGCATTCGTAAATTACCGGCACATTCTCGGCGACGTAGTTGATGGAAAGCGGTCTGCCATTGAACAGGAAGACGATGACTGGCTTGCCCAGTGTGAGCATCGCTTTCACCAGCTCTTCCTGGCGTCCGAGCAGGTCCAGGCTGGTGCGATCGCCCATGTGGTTCAGCCCCCACGCCTCGCGCGAGGTCTGCTCGTTTCCGCCAATCGCCAACACAATGACATCGGCCTGCCTGGCCACTTCGACCGCTTCGGCAATCTGTTTGCGATCTTCTGCCGGATCGCTCGGCACCACCTCATCCTGGTTCCAGTTGCCGCCGATGGTGATCTTGCAACCCTCGCTGTAGAGGATCTTCACCCTCTTTCCGGCCTTCTCCCGGATGCCGTCCAGCACCGTGACATTATGTTTCGGCACGCCGCTGTATCCGCCCAGCAGGCCGCGATTCGCATTGGGTCCAATCACCGCGATGGTCTTGATCGAGTTCAGATCGAGAGGTGCAATGTTATTTTCGTTCTTGAGCAGGGTAATGGCTTCATGCGCTGCCTTTAGCGCCAGGCCGCGATGCTCGTTGCAGCCGGCCACACGTTCCGCCTCCGCGGGATCGACGTATGGGTCGTCGAACAATCCCATCTCGAATTTCCAAAAGAGCATCGGCGCAACCAAATCGTCGAGTTGCGACTCCTTCAGCACGCCCTTCTTCACCAGCTCCACCAGATGCAAGTAGCAGTCCGGATCGGGCAGCTCGATATTGATGCCCGCATTCACTGCCAGCGCGCACGATTCCTTCTTGTCTTTTGCGACGTTGTGGCCGTGCGTATCCGGCCGGTAGCCCAGCTCCCATATGGCAAAGTAATCCGACACCACGAATCCCTTGAAGCCCCACTCCTTGCGCAACACGTCCCGCATCAGCCACTTGTTGGCGTGCGAGGGAACGCCATCGATCTCGTTGTACGACGCCATCAGCGTCACGGCTCCGGCCTCGCGCAGAGCTTCTTTGAAGGTGAAAAGAAACGTCTCCCGCAGCACCCGCATCGAGACGTTCGACGGAGCGCAGTTCATACCAGATTCCGGCTGTCCGTGTCCCACAAAGTGTTTCAGCGTCGCCAGCAGATGCCGCTTATCCCGAAAGTTCCTGTCTCCCTGGAAGCCGCGTACCGCCGCGATGCCCATGCGCGAAACCAGAAAAGGATCTTCGCCGTAGGTCTCCTCCACGCGACCCCAGCGAGGCTCGCGCGCCACATCCACCACCGGGGTCAGTGCATGATGCGCGCCGCGCAGGCGCGCTTCCAGGGCTGTCACTGTGAAGAGCGACTCCACCAGCTCGGGATTAAAGGTTGCACCCAGGGCAATGGGCTGCGGGAAACTGGTTCCACCCGGGGCCGCGTGGCCGTGTAGGCACTCCTCATGGAAGATAACCGGAATGCCCAGGCGGCTGTTCTCCAGGAAAAATTTCTGGATGGCGTTGGTCAGCTCTGCCATGCCGCGAGCGTTCTTGCCGCCGCCAGCATCGCTCGGCCGGCCCACCTGTCCCAGCCCGCGGCCATCGCGAAATGCCTTCTTTGCCTTCTCTAAATCGAAATTGCCCTCCGCATCCACCAGCGTCTCGGCCTTTTTCTGCCAGATGCACAGCATTTGTGCGGCTTTTTCCTCCAGCGTCATCCGCGAGAGCAAGTCTTTTACGCGCCGGGCGGAGGGCTGTCTGGCGTCTTTATAAACGGGAGTAGCTTTGCGGGCGGTCATGGCGACTGCGGACTTCTGCTTTTTCATGCGATTCACTCCTTGGGATTCCTTCTCGCGACGATGCACGGCAACTGAATGGGAAGAGATAGCATAGCCCGGGGTGCGGGTTCCCGGTAGTGACAAACGAAACCCGGTGACCTGCGGAACCCGGAATTCCCCCGCTCCGGCAGGAGCAGCGGCGAACAAGCGGCGGATGAATTGTTGCTGAGCCAAACTAAATCGACAGACATACACGAATCAGGCAGGTAAGCGCCCGTCAACCGGCTAGGAAGAATTGCTAACCGTCGATGCGAAAAGCCACCTGCGAGGATCTCAATTTTGCCTCTCGGCTACGGACAATATACTCCAAACCGCCACTATTCGCGACCGTTTTGCTTTTGTTTCTATGCAAAGCCCTGTCCCTCGCCAAAATATCAATCTGATGTAAATCAAACAGACAGAAGGGTATCGTCTGCAGTTTAGCTGTCTGGGGGTCAAACTGAATCATTTCTTTCGATTGCAAATATTAACAGGAAATCAGAAATCCTGAGTGGGGGATGGCGCGCACGCTCCGAAGACTCGGCGTGATCGCCGGAGACTAAATCCACTGCGCCCTAACTGCCGGAAATTCTCAAGTGTTGTTTCTGAGGCAGGCCAATACGTCCAGTTTCCTGACATTGATTGCAGGCATGATGCCCGCAATCAACCCCGCCAGACTACACACCAGCACCGGGTAGAGAAAACCCTGCACTCCGTAATAAGGCAGGAGTTCGCCGGTGCCGTTGATCTTCTGTTGCAGGATGTGAGCCGCATACGGCGCAGCGCAAGCCGCAATGATAATTCCGGCCACGGCTCCCGCGATTCCAACCAGCGAGCTTTCCAGAAGAACCATGGTCAGAATCGTGGATTGTCGGGCGCCCATCGACAGACGGATCGCAAACTCGTTGCTCCTTCGCGCGGTGTTGGTGAGCATGACGTTCATCACGCCTACAAATGCAATGGCAATGCAGAAGAATGCCTGCATCTGTCCGTACATCATGAAATTCGCGATGATGCTGCGGCTTTTTTGTATCTTGAATTGCGACGAAGAAAGAAAGTAGGTATCGGGCCCATGGCAACTATCAAGCGCGGCATGCAATCCGCTCACCGTCTCGCTCATAAACTGCGGAGAACTCCAGGCGACTAGGATTTTTCCCACTGTCCCGGCAGGAATCCAAAGCTCCTGCGCACAGCTGTACGGCACGATAATGCGGGATCGAAAGATGCTGTCAGAATCGGGGGGGTCCGGTGTCACGCCCACTACATTGAAAGGCCGGCCGTCAATTAGGATTGTGGGATTTTTCGCTATATCAATGCCCAGCACCTTGACCGCTGATTCGGTCAGCATGCATTCCCAGACGAGCAGCTGACGCCCGGATTCAGAAAAGCCCCGGCCCTTGATCGGGGAAAAGAGCGGCTCGCGGCCAAGTTCCGCCGTCACTCCGTCAACAGCCATCGTCCGGCTGATTTCGTGATAGGTGACCGTCCCTATGTCCTGATAAATAGGTTCGACTAAGCGAGTGTGCCCAAGTTTGTCCTTTACAAAATCCAGGTCCTCGGCCGTGAAATCCGGGGTAAAGCGTGTCATGAGAATGGCGCTATCGTAATGGGTGGCGGGTGAAGCAATAATCCAGTCGCCCATGAGTTGCTCCATGTCGCGAAAGAGATAGATTTTGGCGCCATCACCAAGAAAAAACGTGAGTGATAATGCGAAAGAGCCGACAGCCATGGTGAGCAGAGTAAGGCAGAGTTGGAACTTGTTGATCCACATGCCCTCGCCGGTCATGATCAACAGGCACAGCGCGCGCGCAGGCCACCCACCTTCTGTTCCCGTAGTTGGCTTTTCAGCAGGCATTGAGTAATCCGTCCTTGATGCGCACTACGTGATCCGCGCGGTCGGCTAAGGGGGGATGGTGAGATACGACCACCAGCGACCGCTGCTCTTGCACAGTGCCAAACAGAAGGTCCGTAACCATGTCGCCCGACTTCGAATCGAGCGTGCCGGTTGGTTCGTCCGCCAAAACGAGTATCGGGTTGGTGACCAGGGCGCGCGCAATTGCGCAGCGGATAGTCTCGCCTCCGCTCAGCTGATTGGGAAAACTGTTGATGCGATGAGACAGGCCGACCTGTTCAAGCGCATGCTCGGCCATCTCTTTCTGTAACTTTGGCCACACACCGCGGTGAGCCAGCGGTACGCAAACATTCTTGAGCGCCGTGAGATTATGGATGAGCTTCCCATCCTGAAAGACGATTCCAATGTCCTGCCGGATCGTCGAATCCCACCACCTGTCGTCGTGGCTGACTGGAATTCCGCGAAAGGAATACTCGCCGCTATCAACAGGGGTGAGGAGGGCCAATATATGGATCAAGGTGGATTTCCCCGATCCGGATGGCCCCACGATTACCGTTGACGATCCCAGGGGGATATCGAGATCGATGTGGTGCAAGACTTCGATACGCGTGCCTCCGGCGTACCAGCCCTTGCAAACGTCGCGCAGGCTGATCAGAGGTTGACCGACCTTTACAGCCTCGCTCACTTGTTCCCGTCCATTCGCATCCGGACGGAAACCTGCATACCGGGGCGGAGCCAGGATACGGGCTGCTTAAGCGTTATCATCGCCTTGAATCTGGGATGGCCGAGCGATTCCGGGGTCAGGTTGCCGGGTTCGAGATAGCTGACTGTGCCCTCCACCATCTCCGAATGCGCAAAGTCGATGGCGATAAGCGCTGTCCGCCCTGGCTGGACGAACGAGACCTGGTGCTGCAGTATCTCCACTTCAACGAGGTACGTGCTCTCGTCCCACAGTTCGCAGACCACGGCTTCGGAACCAGGACGGTTGCTATCAAGCACACGGTCGACAATGGTTCCCGAGAATGGCGCAAGGATCAGGTCATGCTCGACGCGGGAGCGCGCGCCTTTCAGTTCTCGCTCGGCGGCGCTGGTCATGCCCTGCAGCATATCAAGGCGATGCTTCAGTTGGCTTTCTCGTTGGGTTCCCTTTTCAATTTGATTCTCAAGATCGTATTTCTTATCGTAGAGCGGATCCGTTTCACTGGTGCCGGAATAATCGGGGATAGTTTCCTCGAGCTTTTGCAACTTCTCAATGCGCGCCGTGACCCTCTGCAGGGCGGCACGCTGCTCCGAGAGTTCTAGGGTTTGGCTTTCCAGATCGCCGCGCAACGCCAGATAGTCATTCTGGCGCATAGAAAGGTCTACATACCTCGCGGTCAGAGCGGGGTCGGAGATGCGGGCAAGCGGCTGACCCGCCTTCACGTGGTCACCTCTGGCAACCATCACCGCATCCAGCCGCTCACTAGGAGTGAGCTTCAAGGTATAGCGCCGATTCGGTAAGACGAGTCCCTGGTTTTCAATGAACCCGGGATTAGGCGCCGGAGCTGGAGTGACTGCTGGACGCGGACGATCTTGCGCCTTTAACGGGGGCGCGGGTATCAATGGGAAAAGTCCGCAAAAACAGGCAACCAGCGCAAGCGGGAAAAGACGACTACGACAGTCCATTGAGAGCCTCCCTGTCAAAGGGTTTTTGCGTGATCCAGCCGATAAGCCGCGCGGCGGGATAGAGCAATACCAATGCCAGCAGACGGAATACGGCAAACATCGTGCGCCCTGGCCCGCGGAGTCCCCAGACTATGGCTGAAGTCAGCCAGTAAAGCGGGCGTGAATCGAGCAGACGCCCCTTGGGGGGATCCGACAAAAGAAAAAGCCTGTTTATCCTGTACCAAAGAACCCGCACCAGACAGTAGAGATGGCGCTGGTTTAATGAGAATCTCTCCGCGGCAATGACGGATGTGTCAACCGTCAGGTAGAGAAAGGGAAAATTCCACGCTGTCGTGTCCAGAGGGAATCTGGGAAACTCCTCATCGATATGCTGCCGGCAGAAAAGGGACACGACGCCAAGCACGTTGACAGTGTTCTGCCGCCGTGCCTGAAACTGTACCCAGTCTAGGTCAATCTCGTCCCTGCGTCTGGAGACCAGAGTCGCAACGTCGAGGAACCAGATAAAGCGTGAAAAGTAGTGGTACCAGGCCATATGGTAGACAAGGATCAGCAGATGCATGGACGGGTCGGGTGCTGTGAGCCATCCCTCCTCCTCGCGCCAATGCTCAGGTCCCAACTCGTATAACAATTCCAACATCGGATCTGAGGGTCTGGCGGTTGGATAGCGGGCTTCGATCTCCCACCGGTCTACGGTGGCCTGAATGTTACCCGGAGATCGCGTGCGGCGGACCGCACCAAGAAGGTCGTTGTCCTGAACTATCCGTGAATCCAGCGCGTGCAACAACCTCAGCAGGCCGGATCTTGAATTCGTCCATAGGTCGATGTCGGAGAATGCGCGAATTCCTGTGTCGCCATAAGCCTGGGCGGCCAGGGCCGGTCCTTTCAGGTTCAGCACGGGCACACCCAGCTCGTTTGCCGTCCGGGCAATGCGGCCGCATGTGCGCCGGGCACTTTCGTAATGGAGCGAATTGCTGAGATAACGATCAAGCGCTCGAGGCGTAATTTCTTCGTCGGCAACTAGGCCGGCGGTGGCCAGCCCACCCAGTGCGCCCCCAAGGCCGTGGCTATCGATGAACTTCCAGAGCAGATTCTTGTCGCATCCTTCTGGAGGGATCCATTTCCGGCGGTGCAGCCAGGCGGGCATTACGCCTACCAGCGCACTGAGTTCGGCAGCGCTCAGCCGGCGTAGACGCGATGTCTCACGGCTGCGGCTCGTGCGCGAGGCGGAAGCGGGCATCGAATTACGCGAAACTCCTGGTAAAAGCACAACCACAGGCGCGCTCACTTTCTTGCTGCCCCGCTGGATTGGGCCGGCGGTCCGCTATCGAGACTGCGTCCCGAGGCATACGCATACCCGGCCGCGGCTTTGGAGACATCCATGCGAGCCCGGGCGGCGTCGATCTCCGACTCGGCGGCGCGAACTCTCAGGTTGAGTAAATCGAGCGGGTCAATAACGCCGGCCTCAATCAGTTTCTGGCTCGATTCTGACTTTTTCGTGATCGTGTTGCGCTGGCTCTCGACGGCATCGCGGATGGCGATTGCCTCGGAAAGCGACGCGGATTTATCCGAGAGTTCGTGCTCAATCTTGTGCAAAAGCAAGATGATATTCTGCCGGGCAAGCTCGCGGTCAATGCTGGCCTTGGCGACCAACCGTTTTATGTCGCCAAAATCATACAGCGGCATATTTGCACTGAATTGAAAAACGGCCGGCGATTGGTTGAGGCTCGAGTTGAGGCTCATGTTTCCAAACCCGATGGAAGGGTTGATGGTTGGGAGCCGTTTGCGCTTTTCATCTATCACCGCCATTTCCTTCATGAACAGGTCAGCCTCGGCGGCTTTGGAGTCATGGCGCGCATTCCAGACGCTCTGAAGGAATTGTGTGTCGGGGTTGGGCTCCGGAAGTAGCGCATCCATTTGCGAAAACAGTTGCGGAAGATCGGTGACCACGACCTCCCGGGTGCAATCAGTAAGCAGTTGGTCGCAGATTGTCCGGTTTATTTCCGCCAATTTGCGAACCGCGGTCTGGTAGAGCTGACTGGAGCTTTCGTACTGAAGCTGATACTCGAAAATCTGCTCGGTCTTCAGGCGCCCTAGACGCCCCATCTCACGCGCTCGCTCTTGTGCCGCCGTGGTCTGATCCAGAATCCGGCGCCGTTGTGCTACTTCGACCCGCTGCGCTTCGCGGTCGGCGAGTTGGGCAAAGAGATCGTTAGAGATGCGATCGGCCTTCATCTTTATGTTTTCGCGGTTCTGGGCAACCTTGGCTCGGGCCACCGCGGTCGCGTCGCCGGCAAAGATGGCCTGCTGCAGGTCATAGCGGAAATAGACGCCGCCGGTGAAAGGAGGTACGCCTTGAGTGCCGCCGCCAATGGGTTGCTGGTAATAACCTCTGAATTCCACGCGCGGCCAAACCTTGCTCTGAGCCTGGGCTACTTCAACTTGAGAGCGGTCGACATCGGCCATGGCGCTGGCCAAATCGTGGTCATTCTGCACGGCACGCGCGCATGCCTGACTAAAGGTGAATTCTGCCGGTTTTGCTTGCTGGGTGCCTGCGTGAATGGGGCTTATGGCCGGGGCTGCTTCATGCGAAATCGCCGTCCCCACATAGCCTTCAACGCCTTGCTTCATCCGCGCCGCGCACCCGGCGCATAGCAGGCAAAGCAAAGCCATGAAGGCCATGAGGGCAGGCAGGCGGAACGAACGCTCAACCTCTGCCAGGCGTGAGGAAAAGCCCGCCAGGCCGTTTCGCCGCAGTATCGAATATTGAACGCTCATCTCTCAGCTGACCTCGGAAGAGCGATCCGATTCCCGGGAGCAGAGAATTTCTCTTTCAAGTGCCGGGAAGCGACGGCGTGGGAGTTGTCATATTCCTTCATCCCGAGCACCGTCTGGTATCGCCACATGGCTTCTTCGCGACGCCCTAGCATGTCAAAGGCGCGACCCGACTGCAACTCGGCCAGGACCCTCCACCTTTCCTGGGCAGCGGAGCCGGAAAGGATGGATTGATATAACTCCAAAGCGGCCTGCGGATTGCGCGCAAGCAGTCGATTCCCAGACTCCCAGCGAAAACGCGAAAGTTCGATTCTCTGGTAGTTTGGGCTGCGCTCTTCCGCGAGTTTCAGAATCCGCCGATACATGCTGTCGGCTTCCTCCAGACGTCCCATCCGTTCCAGTATTTGTCCCTGGGACAGTTGAAAGAGGTAGTTGCGTGGATACTTTTCAGAGAGATAAACCGCATCATTCAGGGCCTCGGCGAACCGGCCCTCTCGCACCAGCAGCATCATGCGGATGAGGCGCGCGTCTTCGGTGGACCATCTCCCCTTCTCCGCCGCCAGATTCACGGAACTGAGACCGCGCTCCCGGTCTCCTCCGGCCAGACATCGCAGATACCAGGGGAGCGAGGAGGAAAGGGAGTCGTAGAGGCCAGGCATCAACGCGGCGTCGTAGTACGATCCATCATCCCGGAAGAGTTGGTGGTGGATGGCGTTTGCCTGCTGCCCATAACGGAATGCTTCCAGAGTGCTGCGATCCAGCGTGATTGCCGCGGCGGCGGCCAATGCATCAGCTGCACCGCGGTAATAGCGTGCGTCCGCATCGTTTGGATTGACCCTGAGCCGTCGGCCGGAAAGCGTCCGGCTGGCGTCGAGCAGGTCCATAATGCGTTGGTTTATCGCGGCGTCAAATGGCGGCGCCGTGGAACTGGTGAAGCAGGACGGGTGGAGGAAACAATTGAGGGAGAGTACATGGTTATCGTCAAGTTGATGCAGCCAGAGGATAGTGGCCTGGTAGAGCGGGACCGCGGGATGCTCGGGATACTGCAATGCCAACTTGGCTAGGTCCGCGCTGGCAGGATCAAAATCAAGATTATAAACGTGGGCGAAGATGAGGTTGACCGTGCCCATGAACTCCGTATTGCGCAATTCCGGGCCGGAAGTTGCCGACGACGGCATCACCCAAGCCAGCGATAGATTCCCAAGCAGGAATGCCGCGAGTAAAAATCTGTGAAGCAAGGTCCGGCGCTTTCCCAATCGTTTGTGAGGATTCCAGCGGCGGTCAACCAACGCCAAGCGGGACGCGCCGGGCGCGCCGTATTGCGCGGATTCGGGCGGGACTCGCACATGCCGGCAGGGGCAGACAAGCGCGGGAATAATTACGGGCAAAGGCCCGGGCATCCCGCATCTGGTCGTTGACATATCCCTTCTCCCGCAGCAGTGTCTTGTATCGGCAACTTCTAAACATAATACAGCAAGCAGTACGGGCTCTACTCAAGCAGGCGGCAGACCCTCTGTTTCTGACGGGTTTGGAGCAAGCGGGAATTCCGTCTTCACGTTCAGGTGAATGCCGCCGAACTGCCCTGAGGCCAATGCCGACAAGCCACTGATTGAAATTTCGGGTTCAGATGGCAGGCCAGAGCTGAAGTCGCGGCGGGCGTTCGGGCGTGTGGTTGAATTGTCTGGCAGATTTGAGCTGTTGTGTGGTCCGGCCACCCCCCACAGATCACGATGGAAGTCTGAAACTGTGCCCCATGAAGGTCCTGCCGTAGAGGGAAAAATCTTGTCAACCATCATAGAATGAAAGAGTTCCGCCAAGTTCCGGTGTTGACCATGGCAGGGAACGACGGCCGTCCGCAGCACATTACCGGATTTGCCGCTCCTGCCCGGAGGTCCCCAACTAACTGGCCTGGGAAGCCAGCGCAGACGGCCTTCCTCAGCAGCCAAGATATCCTGTAACCCTCGCAAATTGTGTACTTTGTCATATTTTCACACAGGGCTATACGGGCTCCAGGATTTACGATCTGCGTATATTTCAGTTTTTATCGATTTCTAGTTGCGTTGCTATGTCAGGTGTATTAAACTGCTCATCATTATGCACAAGGTAAGCGAGAACGTTACCTGGAAGAACGTGGGGAACAGTGTAGTCCTGTTGAACCTGACAGACTCCACATACTACGTGTTGAACGAAACTGCCTCTGCGGCCTTCCGTGGCGTACTCGAAGGACAATCCACTGAACAGATTGCGACGAGTTTCTCAAAGGAATTTGATTGCAACACCAAACAGGCAATGGCGGATGTTGAGGAAATTATGCAATATCTGGCTGGAGAAAAACTGCTCAAAGAAGCAGAGCAATAATAAGGATGCGGTCGCTGAAATCGGGCTCCCATTACCGCAACTTGAAAGAGATTATGGGGTTTTAACCATGAGCAACGAGGTTTGACCGTGCGCGGAGTGTGCGAGTCGAGATCAGAATTTGCGTATGGAAGCCTGGGTCCAATTTTCTGCACTGAAGCATGCTGCAGCATCGGGTCGCTTAGGATTCGGTACTGGTAACAGATGTGTTGGAACAGCAACAATCGCAACACAGTTGTAAACATCGCGGGCACTACTTTTTGGTTGCATATGGGTGATTCACTTGTCAGCATTTGCAACTATTGACCAACATCTCAACTCAACAAATGCAGGAGGCATTGATCATGAACGACAAGAATCCCGTAGCTCCAGTCAAGAAGACCTACGTAAAACCGTGCGCAACCAAGCATGCCGCAGCATCGCTCGTCGTAGGATCCACGTGCGGCTACTATACCAACGGGTATTACGTTTACTAGGACCACGCTTAAGTTACCGGGCAGGCCCCCCCGCCTGCCCGGTAACTACGCGAGGCCATTACGGCCTTGATGGCTGGCTTTGTGCGACTGTCCAGCCGTGGCCTTGAAGGGGTAGTGAGATCGCCGTTTGGTCTCGCTAAACTGGGGGTGTGTGCTCAGCTGTCACTCGTTACATTCTGAGAGCTTGTAGAATTTGCAAGGAGATGAGCTCTCTGAATAGACGTCCAGAGCGGCAGTTCAGCAGTTACATGCGCTCCAGGATTCCCGGCATCATGCTCCAGGGTTCCAGGCATCATAAGGATCATCACCGGATGGCCTCAATCGCACGCTGCACCTTATTGATACGATTTCTCTCCCATTGCTGCCGCCGGGCATGGTATATCCGCCGTGTGATCCGAAGCGAGACAAGTTTCGAGGCGATGCTGGAGCGTCTTTATCCTGCCGTGGATGGCAGGGGTCCATTGTCCTGCAACCTGATTCCACAGGGTTGGTTTGGCTTTTGCGCCGATGGGTGCGCTCGCCTTTTTCCGTCCATGTGGAAACGGCGCTGCTTGTTTCGCTGCTTGATGATCCTGGATTGGGCGCACCGCTTCGGCATCCATCCTACGCTCAATGTCGGCATGAGGCTTAAGCCTAAACGCGATCGCGGGCACTGCTGGCTTTCCATTGCCGACCAGGCATTCTGTGAAAAAGAAATCCAGCCTTGGTTATGCGGCACGTCATTCTATAGCGGGCCCGAGGTCCGGTACTGGGTTTGTATGGGAGATGGCGCGACGCCCTCGCAGCGCGACGTTCCTCCCTCGCTGCTTGCGGAGACTGGTTTATGACTCGCCAACAAGAGGTATGCGAGCCGCCTTCCCGCGATCTGGCGCCGCGCGGATTTGATCCGGTTTCCTGGTGGCTCGAAGCCCACCACGGCCGGGTAACCGGAGCCGTCCACTCATCGAACTTCATCTTCGATGGTCACGAGATTACCCTCCAATCCAACTCCGCTCGCGTCATGGAGTATCTCTCCCGCCAGGTTACGGCGCACTTTCCTCATCCCCAGTCCGGCACCAGCCGCGGCGGCTGCCTGATCGAAATTCATGTGATCGACGAGAAACAGGAGCGGACAATTGACTTGCCATGGGGAGCGGGAGCACAGGAAAGCGGCCCTGTCGCCTTCCAACCTCCTCTGGCAACCATTGTGTCCGTTGAGTTACAGCATTTTCGCTGGGATGGCGTCGAGGCGTTTTGGCGGCCATCCAATTTGCTGGCGTCCCTGGAGTTCTCGGCGAATATCCGTATTCAGATATTGGTTGCGGCAGTCTTTCAGGACGCCGGCGATGGGCCAAGGCGCGCGGTGCCGGTGAAGCCGGCTGCGGTTGCCGGCGGGATGTACTTTCCACCGGGCAGCTTGGGAAGTGCGCCGACGCTGGAAGAGATTGGAGACATTGTCAGAAACATGGTGGTTCGCGCGCACGGCCATTTTTGCCTGCACGCCGCAACCGTGAGCCTGGGGAGTAAGGGTGCTCTGCTGATGGGTCCCAGCGGTAGCGGCAAGACAACCACCTCCCTCGCGCTGATGCGGGGAGGCTTCCAGTTGCTCGGCGACGAGCACTCGCTTCTGGACGCTTCTCATGGCCAGGTGCGCTTATCCGGATTCCTTTCACGGCCGCGGCTTGTGGGTCAGGCCCCTGCCGAGCTGGCGCAACTTGAAGAGACTCTGAACTCCGTGCCGGGACGCAAGACGGCGATGGAGTTGCACGAATTATTCTCGAACCCCAGGGACATTCAATGGGTTTCACCCGCCGCGATCTTCTTTTTGCGGATTCAACCCGGCCAGCAGGAGCATCAGTTCATGCCGATTTCGATTGAAGAGGCCTTCGTCCAGTTGACCAGCCAGGTCCTCGATCCGACCAACGTCTTCCGCAAAGAGGAACAGGCCAAGGCTACGATTCAGTTGGTTGAATCATGCCCGGCTTACGAACTCCGGCTGGGCAGGAACCTGGCGTCGCTGCCGGAGCTGGTACGTTCCGTGATGGGAGGAGCCGCTTGAGACTGGAACTGGCGCGTACGTGCATCGAGGACCCGCAACTGCCAACCAGATTGGCGGCGATACCGTTGTTGGCGGAAGAGGAATCACCGGAAGCCGATTTCCTGCTGCTGAAATGCGTGGCGGACCCGGAGGCGGCGGTGTGGGATAAAGCGCGCGCAACACTGCTTTATCGCCATCCATGGCTTGTTCTGGAAGCCGTCATGCCAAGGCCGGTGCCTGATTCCGCCCGGGCCACGCCGCTGGGCGTCGCATGGACCAATGTGCATCAGGCAATACGGCGCGTACTGCGCGAAACCGGGTTGCGGGCGGAGGTGATGGATCGTTTACTCCACCTGCCTGGGATTGTTGGCGACTGGGTGGAAGAGATGAAGGCCGCTGATCTCCAGCCCTTGGCAGAGGAACTCGAAAGGCTGGTGAGCCGCCAGATCGCTGGCGAAGGACGCCAATTTATGCTGGCGCCCACTTACCGCTGCAACCTGACTTGCAGTTACTGCTATTCGCGAGGCTTTGGCCGCGGCATGCCCCAGGATATGCCGCTCGATGACCTGGACTTTGTATTTTCCTGGGCGGCCAGGCAGGGCCTCGACAATGTTTTGCTGGCGGGAGGCGAGCCGACCGTCTATTCCCATTTTCCCCGCTTGCTGCAACTGGCAAAGGAGCGGGGCTTCTCGGTTCACATGGCCAGCAATTGCATGTACCCCGCCAGCCTTCGCGAACTGATCTCGGTGCCGGCCCTTATTGAATTAATGGCCCACTATGACCAGGAGAGAATCGAATCCGAGGGCGCGGCGGCAGCTCTCCAGTTCGAAGAGAATCTGCGCGCGGCCAGCAAGAGCGGGGTTGACGTTGTGATCCGCTACACGCTCACCGAGCGAAGCAATCCCCGGGAATGGTCCGCGATGATGGACATGGCCCAGCGGCTGAACGTGCGCTATGTAAACTATGCGTTCGCGTTTGAGGGTTCGGCGGGACTGAACGCGTACTTCAATCTGCGCGAGGGCATCGGGCAGTACGGCGGGCATCTGGAGAGTTTGATTCTCGGCTTGTGCGCCGATGCCCAGCAGCGCGGGATTCTCTTGCGCCTGTGCAAGCCATTCCCGTTGTGCGCTTTGTCGGCTGCGGCGCTGCGCCGCGTTCTGGAGGCAGGCGGATTGCGGCCTGCCTGCGCAATGCATCGCGATGGCTTCACCCGCAATCTGACCGTGAATCCCGATCTGAGCACCTTCCCCTGTAACGGCATCGCAATTCGAGGGCCGAATCTCCGCCAGGTGGAATCCCTTGCGGAAACCGGACGGCAGAATGCGAGTGCCATGGAGGAGTTTTTCTACCATCCCTTTGCGGAAGCCTGCCGGGAGTGCGCGTTATGGTATCGCGGGTTATGCCGGGGAACATGCATGGCGGAACTCTACCGCGGTGCGCAAGACGAAACACCGCTCGTCACACTGCGGTCATAGAGGGGAATTCGAGCGTACTGGCAAGTCTGCGCGGGAACGGAGGGCAGTGACATTGGATCTCACGGACTGTAACAACTGCGCTCCCGGCGGCAAGCAAGAGGTTTCGACGCAGCCGTATCGGCCGGATAGCTGGGAGATCGCATTCGTGCAGGATTGCAACCTGCGCTGCGGTTACTGCTACTCCGGTCACGGAACCATGGGCCGGCAGCAGGCCGTGATGGACGCGGAAACCTCGAGCAGGCTCATAGACCTGATCGCCCCAATGAGCGTGGGCTTTGAGCAGATCTCCGTCCAATTCGTGACCGGCGAAACCTTCCTTTACTTCGACCAGGCCATCGCCTTTCTGGATGCTCTCCGCGAACGGCTGCGCCTGCAGCAGACCAGGGTCAGAGCATTGATCTCCACCAACGGCACGCTCGCCACCGAAGCTCGACTGCAAACCTGCCTCGATCGCCAGATCTCTCTCACCTTCAGCATCGATGGGGAGCCCGCGGCGCACGACCGCTTCAGGAAAACATCGTCAGGCGAGCCAACCCACCATCTCGCGCTGAAGAACTGGAAGCGATACCGGGAGATGGTCGCAGGTCTTCCGAATGGACCGAGCTGCAACCTTTATAGCGTCATTGCCGCCAACAACCGGCTTGCCGATGTGAACGCCTACTGGAGAGAACAAGGCGTGACGCGCTACAAAACGGTTCCCGTAAAGCCGCCAGGCGCAGCGTCTTCAGCCAGTCTCACTGTAGTACAAAAGCGCCAGTCTGAATTCCTCGCCGACATGGAGCAACTGGCGTTATCAGAGAGCGACCGGCTGCGGGGACGCTCACTCACCGAAGAAGCCTTCGCGCCCGTCGCCCTGGTGGACTTTTGGAAAATCCTCAGCAAATCCGATTCTTTTCACACCTGTGGCGCTGGATACAATACCATCGGAGTGGACGTCACCGGCAACTTGTATCCCTGCCTGCTTTTCATAGGGTATGACCAGCACATCCTGGGCAATCTTGCCTCCGGCCCGGAACCCGCCAAAGTGGCGGCTTTCCGCGAGGCGCGAGCGCGCGCATGTGCCGCTTGCTCCCTCTGCTGGGCGCGCTTCCTCTGCCACGATGGCTGCTGTGCAAGCGACCCCGCAACGGGCGTGTCGGTGAATGAGCGCGGGGAGTGCGAATTTATGTTGTCATTATCGGAGATCGCCATACGGTCCTATCAACACTGGCTTGATGGAACGCCTGAAGGCTCCGCTAAAGAGCCGGCCAGCAGCCCGGCATCGCCGCCGCAACGAAAATAGCGCGTTACTATCAGATGAAGAGGAGCTGAGATGAACCTGATTATCAATGACACCTGCAATCGAGCCTGTCCCTATTGCTTTGCGCGCTCCAAAGTAGGCCTCTCCGACGGCTCGGAGCGGGCGGATGGCAAGGATATCTCGCTCGACAACTTTGAGCGATATCTGGATTTTCATGTCCGCAGCACCACGCCGCAATTAAAGCTTCTCGGCGGTGAACCTACGCTGCATCCCGAGTTTCTGGAGTTACTGCGCCGGGCGCATGAGCGCAATCTGCCAATCCTCGTTTTTACCAACGGGCTCTGGCCGCGCAAGATCAGGGAAGGAATTCAGGCGATTCCCCTGGCCGAGTGGAAGCTGAAGTTTCTCTTCAACGTAAATGAGCCGCATCTGCAGCCTCCCTCGCAAATGCAGCACGCCATGGAGTGCATGAAGATCGTCGGCCCGCAAGGGCAGTGCGGCTTCAACATTTATCGTCAGGACTTCGATCTTCAGTTCATTGCCGACATCCTTGATGCTACGCAAATGAATCGCGACGTGCGGCTGGGATTGGCTTCTCCCATCGTCGGCACGGATAATTCGTTCATCAATCCGGATTACTTCAAGGCCATTGGCCAGCGGCTTCTTGATCAATTGCGGAAGCTGGAAGAGCGTAACGTGCTGGGTACTTTCGATTGCGGATTCCCGCTTTGCATGTTCTCCGAGGATGATTTAGGCAGCCTTGCGTTGATCACGCGGGGATTTCAGTCTGTCTGCGGCTTCCCCATTGACGTCGGTCCCGACCTGATGGCCTGGCCGTGCTTTCCTCTAAGCAATGTCGAGAATCTGCCGCTCCTGGACTTCAAGGATGCTGGTGAACTGCGTGAGCACTTTGCCAAAAAACTGGAGGGGATGCGCAGGATGGGCGCGCTGGATGACTGTCTGAGTTGCAAGTATCTCGAGCGCAAGCAGTGCAATGGAGGGTGCGTAGCGCACACCTTGAAGCAATGGGCCACTCAGGGAGATCAGGATGTTCTGCACAAGCTCAACAGCATGGTAGCCGGATCTTCTCCAGCAGCCAGCTGATATTGAAGCAGCGTCTTCTGAACGGGCTTCTGTTGTTACGCCGCGTAATCCTCGCGCATGGGTGTGAAGATATCCAGCACCTCGGAGTCCTCCAGCGCGGATGCCCGATGCTCCACATTGCCGGGAAGCAGAAAGCTATCCCCCGGCCCCATATCGAAACTGCCGCCGGGATGCTCAAAGCGGATGCGGCCGCGCACGATGTAGACCATCTGCTCATGGGGATGGCTGTGCCGCGCGCCGATCCAGCCTTTGGTCATGGTGTGCCGCACCAGCATCATCGCCGGGCTATAAGACATCACCTGGCGGCGAAGGCCCGCCTCGGGAGTGGTCATGCCCTCCTCCTTTGAATGAATAACAGGTATTGTATTGCCTGACATCGTTCCTCCTGGTTTGTGGTGCGCATTTCATTCCTCTTGGCAATAATTCTTGTGCGATGATCGCAGGCCGGCCCTCAAAACTGCACGCGGTTGTTCATCTGTGTAATCTCCGGAATCTTGCCGCCGATCTCCACGCTCACGCTTCCGCCCTTCCACTCTGCGCCGGGCGGCAGGGTCAGCGAGACAGCCTCCGTTTTGGGGAGCAGGTCGAGAGGCGCCTTCAACGCGGCGGCTCTTGCCGTGGCCAGCACCTTGCCCGCTTTATCGCGCAGCACCACCTTCGACGCCGGAGCATCCACCGCACCCAAACTGTGAACCGTCACGATCATGTGGTTGCCTTCAACCTGTATGTCATCCGCGCCGATCCCCAGGTCGGGCCTCGACCAGTAGGGAACTCCCTTCTTGGCCAGCTTGAGTTCCAGCACCGTCGTCGTGTGCGGGGCAAAGGTAAAGTCCAGGCAGGTGCTGCGTTCAAAGTTCTCCGTGCGTGTGTTGAGGTTTGTGACCGGATCGGTCTCCGCGTTGCCGCGCTCACCCTGCGTAATCTCCCACTTGCCCGGATCAATCTCCCATCCGGTCATTTGCGCCTTCACCGGAAAAGTCTCCAGGTTGTAGACGAAAATCTTCAAATGATCCGGCGTAGCTACCGGAACCAGGATGCCAACGCTGCCTGGCGTGGCCGGCGCAACAAAGCGCCAACTGACGGAATTGCCCGGATAGATGTGATTGCGGATGAGTGCTACGCCGCCAAAGCGCGCGCGCTGTAGCTCGGTATTGACGAACATTGGCCCCGCGGAGTCGGTCACGCGATCAATCCACAGGCTGCCTTCCGTATTGATCCATTCCCGGTTCGATTCCGCCTGCAATTGCGTTGCGTACAGCCGCTCAAGATATTTTGGATCGCCGCTGGCCTGCCATGCGAAGGTCTCGGCTGAGCCGGAGAGCGACTGCTCCGCCGCAGCCGTCACCACCTGCTTGCCCCACGCATCGCGCAACCCGAGCATGTCCAGCGCGTCGGAGCTGATATGCTGAAGCGCTCCCGGTCCTTCATCCATCAGCGGCAGCAGATATTTCTTGTCGCTGGTCCAGCGATAAGCGGCCCAGAACATGAAGTCGGGCAGTGGGTCGCCGCCGGGCAAGTCTTCATCGGTCTTGAAATTGATGTCGGTTCGCGTGACCCACCGTCCGTCCGCCTCCTGCTTGCGGTGCGCCAACATGCCATCCACGATCTCCAGCACAATTTTGCGCGTCTCCGGCGCGCCGTTGAAGAGCACCAGATCGAGCGCCGGATGAAAGTCCATGTAGGAACGGGCCTTGGTCCATCCCCACACGCCGCCTTCAGCCATTTTTGTGCCACTAAAATATGAAGATCGGACGTGCCGGTGCCCGGCGGCGTTGATGCCCGTCAGCCATTCCAGCCTGCGGGCCGTCAGCATCGCGCGTTCCAGATCCTTCGGGTTGCCGAAATCCATCATCAGCGACTGGCCAAGAACGTTCAGCCCATCCTCATAGCTGTGCAGTTCGTCAAATTGCGCTGTTGCCAGCCCATTGGTCCACATCTTGTTTTCGTACATGGCCTCCAGTTCTCTGGAGAGTGCGCGCTTCAGCTTTTGCGGCTCATTGCCCATCAGGGCGAGGGAGGGCAACAGATTGGTGAAGTCGCTGTCGTCGCCCAACCCGCCGCCGAATTCTCCGTCCCATGCCTGTCGCTTGTCGATGTAAAAATCTGCGATGCGCTGGAAGTAATCCACGTCCTTCGCCTGCAAGAAAGCCCACGCGGGCACGCCTGCCGGCGCTTGCGGCAATGTGAAATCCGGCGCTGCCGTCTCCGGGTTCCATTCGTGCCAGTACTTGCGGCCAAGGTCGTTCGACGGGTCTACGCGCAGCAGGTCGCTGATGTCGGCATAGAAGCGGTTGTAGGCGTTCAGCCGCTTGCTGTTGACGTGCTCTTCCGTCATGTTGGAAAAATTGTCGCGCACCTGGGTCAGTCGATCCGCAATATGCTCTTTGGCGGCATCTTTGTAGGGCTTGAAGATCAGCCGCACCTCAGTGTCTTCCAATGCGCTCGCGTTAAACTCCGCGCTGGCCGAGGCAATTGTAATGAGCAGGCTCTTGTCGTTGGGCAGAATACGGTCACGCGTATCCAGCCACAAGGTGTGCGCTTCGCCCGGCTTCACCGAAAAGGTAAAGTTGAGCATCTCGCGCATCGGCCACAAGGGATCTTTCACCACAATGTTCATCGGCACGTAATCGCCATGCGTCGGCTTCACATGCAGCGCCGGCAAATCGATGGCAATCCCGTCAAGGCCCGCATACATGTTGTCCCAGGTGTAAGAGGGGACGTGTGTCACATAGGCCGGCAGTCCGCGCAAATCAGCGGGAATGAGGATGTGCACAATCGGCATTCCCGGCTCACTGCCGTTGCCGCCGGATGCTCGCCGTGGCAAGCCTGCGCTGTGGCCACGGACTCCGCCGGGCCTGTCGGCGAATCCTCCCGGCATCCCAGCGATCACCGAGCGCTCGTCCGCCGGGTAGCGATCGTGAATGAATCTAAGCAGCGGCGTTAGGCTCGGATTCTCCTCTGGCATCACACCAGTCGATAGCCTGTACTTGAGCTGCACGATTCCCTCCGGCGGGTCTCCGGGGTGGACGTAGTAAGCGGAAAACTCGCCGATGGGCGTCTCCTGCTCCACATTCGTAAAGCGCAGCTTGCCGCCGATGATTGGCTCAGATAAATCGTGGAAGGTCGTCTCCTGCCCGCTCGTCCGCTCGAAGAGTGTCTTGCCGGGCAGCGTGGTTCCATCAAGCCCGCTCCGGCGAACCGCCTCTTCGCTCACATCCGGCGTCAGCAATGTCAGGTTGCCGAATGCGCCGCCGTTGATCTCCAGGTGATTCCACGGCTCCTCCGGCAGGATGAAGGTGATGGTCTTGCCGGAGATCGCGTAGCAATCCCAATCCGGCAGTTGGAAGTAATCAAAACGGCCCGGCAGGCGCGAGCGATTGTAGACGCCCGGCCACGTAGTTTCGCGGATGCCGTCGGTCGCCCTCCACCACCAGCGCCCTATATCGAATGCGTCATGGATCTCCACCTTGCGGATGGTAGTGTTCGTCGCGGGCAATGGTGCGGGAATGTCGCCGGCGCGATTCCAGCCGTAATGGAACCACCACTCCTTCTGCGTCTCCGCGTTCGAAAAGCTGCGAGTGACAGCCGGAATATTTCGTGGTGTTTCGCTCGCGGCCAGCGAAGCTACATTCTCGTCCGAAAGCGCACGGTCGTAGATGCGCAGCTCGTCGAGGTCCCCGCCGCGGTCGTAGCTATAAGTGCTTTCCACGCCGGTCGGCCCGATAATGCGGGAGTGCGGCCCGAACTGGTCCAACCCGGCATCGAACATGCCCGTGGCAGTTTTTTCAGCTGCCATCTTGCCGTTCACGTAAAAGCGAATGCCGAAACTCTCATCCCACGCGAGCGCGAGATGCACCCACTGATCCGGCTTGGGAAAACTGGGCATGGTGTAAGAAACGCGCGTCCGCCCCAGGTTCACGTCGGTGACGAAGGCATCGAATCCGTGGCCGTTGTAATCGATGCGCAGCCACACCTGGTCCCAGCTGGAGTGGTCGGCATATCCCACGCGGAAGATGGGAAACTCCGTCTCGTCCACCGGATCGCGCGACCGCCAGAAGAACGAGAGCGTCCCGCGCTGTGCATAGATGTTGCCCGGCGCCCAATACGAAAGCAGTTGATTGTTGCCGCACTGTAGATAGGAACCCTTTACGCCGCCGGGAAGAATCTTCACGTCCGAGAGAAAATTTGGCGCTCCATTGCCGCTGGCCGCATAGTCGGCATTAAAGCCATGGTCGCCCGAAAGGTAGAAAAGAAGTCCAGGCTCCGTGGCCGCAGTAGATGTCTCCGCGGACTTCGGCAGAGATTCATCTTGGGCAAGCCCCGGAACGTACAGCATTGCGATGAAAAGCAGGCTTGCGAACGAAATCGGGCGGAGACGGTTCATGAACCTGGCACCTCGAACTTTGATTTTTTCACAGCGTGCTGGTTGCCCCAACTTGCGGAGGCTCCAGGCAACGGCTCGAAGCCTGAAAAATGGTTCAACAACCCAGGCAGATTCTCGGCTAAGCCACCAGGGTATTGCAACTCATGCCCCCAGATCACATATCTTGCTCCATTCAACGCCAGCAGGAGGTCGCCAGAATCTTGTGTGTAATCCGGGCAAAACCGGCAAAAGCCTCGTTTTATGCGTTTTATGGGTTTAGCACTCTCATTTCTTGATCTCTGCACAGATGAAAAATCCGGCTTCGCCGCCTTCTCCAATAAATCGTTTGTTATCAACAAATACAGTCTGTCTTACGCCCGGGATTTGTGCCCTGTTTTTCTCCCCCTCCATCCAGCATCATCATGTACAACATATTCCATAAATAATCCTTGTCTGGGGGCAATCGTGTGCATATACTTGCGGCATTCCTCGGTACAGCGAAACCAGAGTAGCTGTACACCGAAAGCAATGCCGCCAAGTGGCTTTTTCCTCAAGAAAAAGCCACGTTTAACACTCCCAGAAGGGGCACGTTTACTCTGGTTTCGCTCTCGTTGCTCAAACGCAACGGTATTCAGTGGTTTCCACCTCAACACATTGACATGGAGGTATTATGGGAAAAATCAACATTGGTCGAGTAATCCTGGGAGGTCTGGTCGCCGGGATCGTTGCAGATGTCCTTGGTTTCCTCGTAGATGGCGTGTTGCTGGCGCCTTCTTGGGCTGAACAAATGAAGAAGCTCGGTCAAGGCGCTTTCTCGACATGCCAGTTAATTGAGTACAACCTGCTCGGGCTCGTCTGCGGCATCGCGCTGATCTGGATCTATGCTGCCATCCGGCCTCGCTTTGGCGCTGGAGTGAAGACCGCAATCTACGCCGGCTTGGCCGTCTGGGTTATAGGTGTGCTGCTTCCTAACCTCAGCTTCTTGTGGGTTAGCTTTTCCTGGCGTCGCCTCACGGTGTTAACAACACTTGGCGGCCTTGTCGAGATCGTGGTTGCCGCGATTGCTGGCGCTGCTCTCTACAAGGAATCCGCCAGCTAGCTTCGGTCGGACCAGTCTCGATCCAGGCAGATGATTGTCACTTTCGGCGCAGGCCTTGGGTCTGCGCCTATTTATTGGCGGCAAACGACTGGATGAGCCATTTTGACCGTTTATCCGTCTGGGCGAAAAGTTACCTTTGTCTATCCACTTTGCGCCGTCACTCCTTATACTGGGGTTGCATGCCGATGTTTACGGAAGAACGGCAACTGGGTTGCAGTTTGCCCCGCACCGGGGAATTTGATACGCTCAGGCCATCTTCGAGCTGAGCGAAAGGAGAGTTTTCATCATGGCAGAGGATAACAAAATCAACGGTTTAGCGTGGTTTGTGGCTGGATTGGGTGTCGGCGCGCTGATTGGGATTTTATATGCCCCCAAGAGCGGCAAAGAGACCCGGGAAGACCTGCTCAACGGCGCCCGCGAGGGTACCGAGTATCTGCGTACCCGTACCCGGCAGGCTGCCGAACAGGTGAGCGGCCTGGTAGATCGAGGCAAGGAGCAGGTGGGCGAATACGTAGAGCGCGGCCGCGAGGTTGTGGATCGCGGAAGGGCGCAGTGGGAAGAGTTTGTAGAGCGCGGCAAGAACCTGGTTACAGAACAGACCAGCAGGGTAACAGCGGCTGTTGATGCCGGACGCCAGGCCTACAAAAATCCCCCCGCTGCCGGCGAACCCACGGAGCTTTGAACCGGCGTTTCCCTGAGGCCGATTCTGATCCGGCCTGGTGGCGTTTCATCATCCGGCCGGAGTTCTGCGCGAGATTAACTGTGGCTCAAGCGCAGGCTCCGGAGACTTCGCTCCGGCCTGGTTTGGGGAGCGTACAAGAGAACAGAACCTGAGCCCGCAGATCGACTGCGCGAGGCCACTTCAATGCCAATGCTAAAACTGGACAATCAAACCATCCTGCTCGCCTTTGCTGTTGTAACCGGGCTAGCTGTGTTGCTGCAGGCCATCATCCTGCTGGCAATTTTCGTCACCATGCGCAAGTCGGCTGGCGCCATTCGGAAAGAGGTCGAGATTCTGCGCGCCACCCTCACCCCCGTCCTCTTCGACACCCGGGAACTCGTTGCCAGCTCAAGGGATACCCTTATCAGCGCGCAGGATTTCATCGCCAACGCGCAGGGGTTCCTGGCCCGTGTTTCGCCCAAGGTCGAGGCCGCCGCCGGCGACCTGGTGGAGATCACCAAAGGCCTGCGCGCGCAGGCCGGACAAGTGCAATCCACTGTCACGGAGATTCTGGAGAATGTGCGCAAGCAAAGCGGCCGCCTGGATCACATGACCTCCAGCTTCCTGGATACCGTGGACCGCGCCGGGGGCTTTGTCTCCGATGTTGTCAGCCGGCCGGTGCGCCAGATCTCGGGCATCCTCGGGGTCGTTAAATCGGTCATCGAATCGCTGCGCGGACCCGGAGCGCAATCGCGCTAATCACGCACTGTCGATCAAAGCGGCCGCTCGGTGAGCAGAGTGGCCTGCCTCGCCGCGGGATTCCTGCGGAGTAGTCCATGCAATGCGGCACGTTTCTACACAATCCATCCCCCGCCAACCACCTCATCGCCATCATAAAAAACCGCTGACTGCCCCGGCGTGACGGCGCGTTGCGGCTCGTCGAAGGTGGCGAGCACCTCATCCTTGCCAACTGGTTCCAGAGTCGCCCAGGCTGGCTCGTGGCGGTGGCGAATCTTCACGTGCACGCGCATCGGTGCTGCCAACTCCGCAATGGAAATCCAGTTCAGGCCGCGGGCTCTCAGCGTGCGGGTGGCCAGCTCTTCGTCAGCGCCCACGGTGACGCGATGTGTGGCGGGGTCGATTTGCAGCACGTAGAGCGGCGCGGGCGAACTGACGCCCAGTCCCTTGCGCTGGCCGACGGTGAAATTGAAGATGCCCTCATGCCGGCCCAGCACCTCGCCGCCAGATGTCACCAGTTCGCCCGCCGTCTCCGGCAGCCGTTCGCCCTGCTCTTCCAGATAAGCCGTCAGAAACTGCTTGTAGTCGCCGCCGGGAATGAAGCAGATCTCCTGCGAGTCGGGCTTTTCGGCCAGCGCCAGGCTGTGCTGGCGGGCTACCTCGCGCACCTCTGTCTTCGTCATCCGCCCCAGCGGAAAGAGCGTGTGGGCGAGCTGCTCCTGCGTCAGGCCGAAGAGAAAGTACGTCTGGTCCTTGGCTAGATCGGCAGCCCGCTTGAGAATCCACCGCCCGCGTCCGGCGTCGTACTCGTTCACCGCGTAGTGCCCGGTGGCGATGCGGCTGGCGCCGATGCTCTGCGCGGTCTTCAAAAGCTGGTCGAACTTCAGGTGGTTGTTGCACAGCGAACAGGGAATCGGCGTGCGCCCGCGCAGGTACTCGGCGACAAAAGGCTGCACCACATCCCGCTCGAAGCGGGCTTGTTGGTTAACCACGTAATAGGGGATTCCCAGGTGCTCGGCCACGCGCCGCGCGTCATACACATCGTCAATCGAACAGCAGCGCCCCGCCTTGGGCGCATCCGGAATCCCATGCCTGCCTGCCAGCCGCGTCTGGTCCCACAACTGTAGCGTCAACCCGACCACCGCCTTGCCGCTGCGGGCGAGCATCGCCGCCACCGTCGAGGAGTCCACCCCTCCGGACATGGCGACGGCAATGGTTTCGAGCTTGGTCATAGAAGAAGAAATCCGTCCATCTTTTATTTTCGCATCGATTGAAATCAATCACTACTAAGCAGTGGATTGTGGATACAGCAAGACTCAACGGGAATTATTCCGGTAGGAAGCAGTGTTCTAAAGGAAGTTCTGCAAGCCCGTTTTTCAAATATGTAGTCTTACCTGAGCCAGGGAGCCCAATTAGGATAGTCACTGTAGGAACTGACATATTTGTCGCCTCTCAAACGAGAACTCTAAAAGTGGATGAAATCTTACTTCAAAATCCAACCCGATGGCGCCGAAGGCGCAGTTGCCTGGACGGCTAGTCCCCCGCCGTTCCCGCCGCCACCGGCGAAATCGCCCGCAAATGTTCGACGGCTTCGGGAACCACTTTCAACACAAAATCCACATCGGCCTCGGTCGCGGTCTTCAGCAGGCTGAAGCGCAGGCTGGCGCGGGCGCGAGTCTTGTCCAGCCCCATGGCCATCAGCACGTGGCTGGGCTCGGTTGCGCCAGAGTGGCAGGCCGATCCGCCGCTGACGGCCACGCCCTTCAGGTCCATCGTAATCACCAGCGCCTCGCCTTCTACATGATCGAACCAGATGTTGGTGGTGTTGGCCACTCGGGGAATTTTCTTTTCGCCCTCCCAACCACCATTCACGCCGGTGCCGGAGATTTGCAACACGCCAGCCTCCAGCCTGTCGCGCAGCTTGGCCAGGCGGTCGATGGTTCCGTCTTCAAGCGAGTGCATGGCCAGCTCGGCGGCCTTGGCCAGGCCCACGATGCCGGGGACGTTTTCCGTTCCGGCGCGCTGGCGGCGCTCGTGGCTGCCGCCCACCAGCAGCGGCTCAAGCGGAGTTCCGCGGCGCACGAACATGGTGCCTACGCCCTTGGGGCCGTGCATCTTGTGTGCGCTGATCGACAGTAGATGGCAGCCGAAGCGGCGGACATCAAACTTGACTTTGCCCGCGCCCTGCACCGCGTCAATGTGAAAGAAAACGCCGGTATCGGCGGCCATCTTGCCGATCTCTTCCACGGGTTGCAGCACGCCGGTCTCGTTATTGGCCAGCATCACGCTGATCAGCCGCGTCTCAGGCCGGATGGCGCGCAGAATCTCCGCCGGGTTGATCAGCCCGCTCTTCTCTGGCGCGACGAAGGTCGTCTCCACGCCATGCTGCGCCACGCGCTTGGCCGCCTGCAGAATCGCGGAGTGCTCAATCGAAGTGGTGATGAGGTGGTCGCCGGGGTGCAGCAACCCGAAGATGGCGGTGTTGTCTCCCTCGGTGCCGCCGGAGTTGAAGACCACCTCGGCGTCGTGGCAATTGAAAAACTCCGCCAGGGTCGCGCGGGCGCGGTCCACGGCGGTGTGCGCCTGCTGGCCGTCCAGGTGAATCGAGGAGGCGTTGCCGAAGCGTTCCATCCAATATGGGCGCATAGCCTCCATCACCTCCGGCAACAGCGGGGTAGTGGCATTGGCGTCCATATAAACTCGCTTCATCCGAGAACTCCTCTTCATTGATTGTACTGGAAGATGAATTTTGCCTGTGCCTGTTGGCGCTCAACGTGCGATGGGCAGAGCTAATATGCTCCACGTCTCCATGCTGATGGATTAAGAGGCCGGCTCGAGAGCCCGTATCACCACATCGAGCGCGGCCTCCCACGGGGCGAGCCGAACTCCAAAGCGCTGCTCCAGCCTGGCGTTCGACAGGACTGAGTTGTGCGGCCGCACAGCCGCCGTGGGGTAGTCCTCAGAAGCGATCGGGGTCACTTGCGGAACTTTGCCGTCGAGCAACTTCTCCGTGCGCGCAAAGATAGCCTTCGCAAAGCCGTACCAGGAGGTTGAGCCGGAACAGGTCATGTGATAGAGGCCGGCCCAGTCTTGTGTCACGCCGAACCGGCCGGCGATCACTCCGCTGACGATTGCATGCGTTGCGCGGGCCAGTTCGATGGATGTCGTCGGAGAGCCGATCTGATCGCCTACGACGGAGATGGAATCGCGCTGGCGGGCGAGGCGCAGCATGGTCAGCAGAAAATTTGAGCCATGGGGACCGTAGACCCAGCTGGTGCGAAAGATAAGCGTCCTTCCGCCCACCTGCCGGATTGCCTCTTCGCCGGCCAGCTTGCTCGCGCCGTACGAATTTATAGGAGCCGGCGCGTCCTGCTCTGTCCACTCACCCTGCTTGGCGCCATCGAAGACATAATCCGAGGAGTAGTGCACCAGCAATGCTTTGAATCGCAGCGCTTCTTCTGCAAGGATGCGCGGCGCCTCCGCGTTGATGGCCATGGCCAGTTCCCGCTCCGATTCCGCGCGGTCCACGGCAGTGTAAGCAGCCGCGTTGAGAATAATCTCCGGTTCCACGCGGCGCACCAGCTCGCGCACCTGATCCGCTTGAGCCAGATCGACGCTCTCGCGATCTACGCCAACAACTTCTCCGCAGCCCTGAAAGATGCGCTGAAGTTCAACGCCGGCTTGCCCTGCGTTGCCGACGATAAGAACACGCGGCAGGCCGCTCATGGGAAGATCTCCGCATCCCGCAGCGCGGCGCCCTGGCGATCCTTGTCGGAGAGGGTGACTACGTTCGCATCGATCGGCCAGGGAATCGCCAGGTCCGGATCGTTCCACGCGATGGTTCGTTCTCCAGCCGAAGAATAGTAATCCGTCATCTTGTAAGCAAAGCCGGCATCCTCGGTCAGGGCAAGAAACGCATGGCCGAACCCCGGCGGAATCCATAGCATCTCGCCCTTTTCGCCGTCGAGTTGAACAGCGAAATGGCGCGCAAATGCGGGCGACGAGCGGCGCAAATCCACGGCAACATCAAGTACCGCACCCTGTGTGACCCAGACCAGCTTGCCTTGCGGCTGCGTAACCTGATAGTGAATGCCGCGCAGCACATTCTTGCGAGAGAGTGAGAAGTTGTCCTGCGGCCACTCGGTCGGCAAGCCCGCCTCCGCCATTTGCCGCGCGTTGAACGTCTCATGGAATGCGCCGCGGTTATCCCGATAGATTGATGGAGTGATGAGCAAAACTCCGGGCAGGGATGTTTCTGTAATCTTCATGGCTGCGTGGTCCCCAACGCGGAATGTTGTTCGCGAAGCAGGCCGAGAAGATATTGTCCATAAATGCTCTTGCTTACCTTTTCGGCGAGTGACTGCAGTTCGGCAGCGGTGATGAACCCCTGGCGATATGCAATCTCTTCCGGACAGGCGATGCTCAGGCCTTGCCGCCGCTCGATGGTATGAACAAAGAGAGCGGCTTCGAGCAGCGATTCCTGTGTGCCGGTGTCCAGCCAGGCCATGCCGCGGCTCATGATCTGCACATTCAAGAGTCCCCGGTCAAGATAACACCGGTTCAAGTCGGTAATCTCCAGCTCTCCGCGGGGCGACGGCTTCAGCGTGGAAGCGAAATCGACAACCTTGTTGTCGTAGAAGTAGAGGCCGGTGACGGCATAGCGCGACTTGGGGATCTTTGGCTTTTCCTCAATGCTGATGGCGTGGCCCGCGCTGTCGAACTCCACCACGCCGTAGCGCTGGGGATCCTCAACTTGATAGGCAAACACGGTGGCGCCTTGTTCCAGTTTGGCGGCCTCTTGCAACTGGAGAGAAAACCCCTGGCCATAGAAGATGTTATCGCCGAGAATCAGCGAACATGCGTCGCCGCCGATGAATGTGCGGCCAATGAGAAAAGCCTGCGCCAGCCCGTCCGGTCTGGGCTGCACGGCATAACTCAGGTGAATGCCCCACTGGCTGCCGTCGCCCAGCAACTCGGTAAAGCGGCCGCTGTCCTGGGGCGTGGTGATGATAAGGATGTCGCGCAGTCCGGCCAGCATCAGCGTGCTGAGCGGATAGTAGATCATCGGCTTGTCATAAACGGGCAGCAACTGCTTGGATACAACGTGGGTAACGGGATACAAACGCGTTCCCGAGCCTCCGGCAAGAATGATTCCCTTCATGGCTCCACACGCTCCGTATAATTTTGCCTGATCCAGTCGAGGTAAGCGCCGGTGCGCACACTTTCAACCCACGCCAGGTTGTCGAGATACCAGAGAACCGTTTTGCGCAACCCGCTTTCAAAACCTTCCGCGGGTCGCCATCCCAGCTCGCGCTCTATCTTCGCGGCGTCGATGGCATAGCGGCGGTCGTGTCCGGGGCGATCTGTAACGAAAGTGACAAGATTCTTGCGCGGGCCGAGTTCGGCGTTGGGGCTTATCTCGTCCACCAGGTCGCAGATTGTATTCACCACATCGAGATTCTTGCGTTCGCTCTTTCCGCCTATGTTATAGGTTTCGCCCACTCGGCCATTTTCCAGCACAGTTCGGATGGCCGCGCAATGGTCTTCCACAAAGAGCCAGTCGCGCACGTTTCCGCCGTCACCATAGACGGGCAGCGGCTTGCCCTCCAGCGCGTTCAGAATCATAAGCGGAATCAGCTTCTCTGGGAACTGAAACGGCCCGTAATTATTGGAGCAGTTGGTGGTGACTACAGGCAGTCCCCAGGTGTGGTGATAGGCCCGCGCCAGGTGGTCTGAAGCGGCCTTCGACGCTGCGTAGGGGCTGTTCGGAGCGTACGCTGTGGTTTCGCTGAAAGGCGGATCGTTGGCCGCAAGCGAACCATACACTTCATCGGTGGAGACATGCAGAAAGCGGAACGCTGATTTGTCCTCGTCCCCCAGCTTCGACCAATAGAGCAATGCCTGCTCCAGCAGGACAAAGGTTCCCAGAACGTTGGTGCGAATGAACGGTTCGGGCGAAGCGATGGAACGGTCTACATGGCTTTCCGCCGCAAAGTGAACAATGGCCCTTGGTTCATGCTCGTTCAGCAATGTGGTCACGCGCTCCGCGTTGCAGATGTCCCCAACCGCCAGCAGATAGCGTTCATCTTCTTGAAGCGAGGATAAGTTGCCGGGATTTCCCGCATAAGTCAGCAGATCGAGGTTGATCACGGACGAGCTTGTCTCTTTGATCCAATTCAGGATGAAGTTAGAGCCGATAAATCCAGCCCCGCCCGTGACCAGTATGGTGTCTCTCACTGCTGTTTCCTTACTTCTCGCTGTCCAGCACCCGCATCTGGGCAGCATCATAGCGGGTTCCCGCCACGGCCCCGGCCGGAACCGCGGCTTCCAGAGCTGCCAGCTCATCAGCGGTGAGCTCAACCGCGAGCGCGCCCAGGCTCTCGGCTAGTTGCGCCCGCGTGCGCGCTCCCACCACCGGAACAAGGAAGCTGCCCTTGGCCAGCACCCAGGCAATCGCCAACTGCACCGGCGTAATTCCCCTGCCGGCTGCGATCTCCTTGAGTTTATCAATCAGTTGTCGGTTGCGCTTGAGGTTGTCGCCTGTAAACCTTGGCAAATGGGCGCGGAAGTCGCCTGTCGGGGCCGGTTGCGAGCCCGAAAGCAGTCCTCTCGACAATGCGCCGTAGGTCGTTGCCCCGATGCCCAACTCCTTGAGCGCGGGAAATATCTTCGTTTCCGGCATGCGGCTCACCAGCGCGTACTCAATCTGCAAGTCCGAGATGGGATGCACAGCCGCCGCCCGCCGGATGGTCTCCGGACCCACCTCGGAGAGGCCGATGTGGCGCACGTAGCCGGCCTTCACCATCTCCGCGATGGCCCCGATGGTCTCTTCGATGGGCACATTTGGGTCCAGTCGCGACGGCCGGTAGATGTCGATATACTCCACGCCCAGCCGCTTCAACGAATAAGCCAGCGCGGTCTTCACCGCTACGGGCCGCGCGTCAAACCCCAGCCAGGCCCCGTTCGGAGCCCTCTGCGCGCCAAACTTCACTGAAAGCACCACCTGCTCGCGCTGAAAGCGCAACGCCCTGCCGAGCAGCATCTCGTTGTGCCCCATGCCGTAGAAGTCGCCTGTATCCAGCAGGTTGACGCCCGCATCCAGGGCCGCATGAATGGTCGCCAGGCTCTCCGCGTCGTCTGTCGGGCCGTACATCCCGCTCATGCCCATGCATCCCAGGGCAATCGGAGACACCTCGGGACCGGTCGACCCCAGTTTGCGCCGCTGCGTAGCTGATGTCGTCATTTTTCGCTTCCTTCCTCCTGCATCCTAGGTTGGATGCCACAATCTGGCAAGCCGGTTGTTTTTTTCTGTTTCCTTGGCCTCCCATCTCTGTCATACTCAATAGTGTCCACCCTGTACGGTCCATCCAAAAATTCCCCACAAGAGGTTGCACCCATGTCGGCAAAGTATGTCTTTGTGACAGGCGGAGTTGTGTCCAGTTTAGGCAAGGGCCTGGCGGCGGCTTCCATCGGCTGTTTGCTTGAAAGCCGCGGCCTGCGCGTCAACCTGATGAAGTTCGATCCCTACCTCAACGTCGATCCCGGCACCATGTCGCCCTTCCAGCACGGCGAGGTCTTTGTCACCGACGACGGCGCTGAAACCGACCTCGACCTGGGTCACTACGAGCGCTTTACCCACGCCCCGCTCTCCCGCGACAACAACCTCACCACCGGGCGCATCTACGAGCAGATTATCCTCAAGGAGCGGCGCGGCGACTACCTCGGCAAGACCGTCCAGGTCATTCCCCACGTCACCAACGAGATTAAGAACGCCATGCGCAAGGTCTCCTCGAATGGCGCGGACGTGACCATCGTCGAGATCGGCGGCACGGTGGGCGACATTGAGTCGTTGCCGTTCCTGGAGGCCATCCGCCAGATGCGCCAGGAGTTGGGCCGCGAAAATACGGTCTTTGTTCACCTCACGCTGGTGCCGTGGATCTCCGCCGCCCAGGAGCTGAAGACCAAGCCCACGCAGCACTCCGTCAAGGAGTTGCTCTCTATCGGCATTCAGGCCGATATCCTGCTTTGCCGTTCGGACCGCAACCTCAGCCCGGAGATCAAGCAAAAGATTGCCGCCTTTTGCAATGTCGAGGAGCGCGCCGTCATCGGAGATAAAACCGTGCCCTCCATCTACGAGGTGCCGCTCTGCTTCGCTCAGGAGGGCGTGGATGCGCTCATCCTCAAATACCTGCACAAGGAAGCGCCCCAAGCCGACCTGGCCATGTGGAAGGATCTTGTTCATCGTTGCTACCACCCCAGGGACGAAGTCCACATCGCCATCGTAGGAAAGTATGTTGAGTATGAGGACAGTTACAAGTCGCTCCGGGAAGCTCTGACCCACGGTGCGGTCTCGCAAGACCTCAAGCTCAAGGTGACATGGATTGAAGCCGAAGGCCTGGAATCGAAGACTCCCGAGGATCGCAGTTACGAATCGCAGCTAGAAGGATTCGACGGCATTCTCGTCCCCGGCGGCTTCGGCAAGCGAGGCATCGAGGGCATGTTGAACGCCATCCGCTACGCCCGTGAGAAACAGGTTCCCTACTTCGGAATTTGCCTGGGAATGCAGACCGCCTGCATCGAGTTTGCCCGCAACGTCTGCGGCCTCCGTGACGCCAACTCCACCGAATTCAACCCTGCCACTCCGCACCGCATCATTTACAAGCTGCGCGAGCTGCTGGGCGTCGAAGAGATGGGCGGCACGATGCGCCTGGGCGCCTGGACCTGCAACCTGCAACCGGATTCGCTGGCCGCGCGCGCGTATGGCGCAAACGAGATCAGTGAGCGCCACCGCCATCGCTACGAGTTCAATCGCGAGTACGAAGCCCTGCTCGCCGGCGCGGGCCTGCGCATCAGCGGCGCCACTCCCGATGCAACCTATGTCGAGATCGTCGAGCTTTCCGGCCATCCATTCTTTTTAGGCTGCCAGTTCCACCCCGAATTCAAATCCAAACCGCTGGAGCCGCATCCCATCTTCCGCGAGTTCATAACCGCCAGTTATAAGAACCGGCAAGCGCGGTTGACTTCAGGGAACTGCGAAGTCGCAACTCTAGCAAACACTCTGTCATCCTGAGCGACCGGACGCTGAGCAGCGCGAAGCGGAAGGGAGTCGAAGGACCTGCGGTTATTCTCGCACGATGGTTTTTCCTGTTTCTTAAGTTCGATGTATACTTGGTACCGAATAAAGTATTTGGGATTGAATATCAGGAGGAGTTTATGAATCTAGAAGCTGATACCATTGCTGCTTTTACTGAGAACTACATACAGAAGGCTACCGTTGGTGAAGATCAGTTTCTTAATCGTATTAAATGCAATGTAGAAGGAAAAATCGATCTTCCAACTCCAGAACAGTTCTGGTTCGAACTTGTAGCGGCGCTGCTCTCATCTCAGCAACGCTCGGAGGAGAATACTCCATTGGATCGGTTCTATAAATTAAAACCATTCCCTCTGTCTCTGCAAACTTATACCGAGTTGACCGATATACAGGTTGAAGATATTTTGAAAACATTTCGCTTTCACGGGAGAATCACAAGCCAGTTGAGGAAAAATCATAATTTTCTTTTTGGGAAAGGAATGGGCTGGCAGGAGATTGAGTCAGGATTGAATAAACTTCTTGTGCAGAGGAACAGTGCGCCTTCCGTTAGTCACAAGGAGATTGAACGGAATGTCGCGCAATTGCTGGCTAATCGCTTAAAGGGTGTTGGACCGAAGCAGTCCAGAAATTTGCTTCAAGCACTCGGCTTGACACGATATGAGATTCCACTCGATAGCCGTGTTGTTGGATGGCTACGCGAGAATCTAGGCTGGCTGATATGTGTCGAGGGGCTAAGCGATAATGCTTATTATGAAGAACTACTCGACCGTGTCCAAAGTTCGTGCGAATCGGCTGGTGTATTGCCGACGGTTTTTGATGCGGCAGCCTTCTTGAAGGGGTACACCGTGAAGGGCAGCAAGAATTCGACCACGAGTATTGGATATGTGAACCGAAATGGACAAGTGGTCGTTCGCAATACCGGCTTGCTCGGAACCGATCACGGCCAATCCGTCTATCAGCTTGGTTGTTCGCTCTGTGGTCATGTCTATGGTGCCAACGGCAGTGACATTCACTTGCGAAAATGCCCAGAACATCAAGGTGGAGCACCGGGGCTGCCTTACGAGTGACCTACCCCAGCAGCACCGCCCCCCTCACCTTTCCCGCCAGCACCCGGTCAAAAGTCACTAACGTCAACTCCGCCGCCTCGGCAAATGCGGCCAGATATGCGTCGGCCCACAACTTTGGGCCAACCATCACTTGTGGCGTGCGTCTGCGGAGTTCGGCTTCGATCATGGAGGGTTCCGGGAGCAAAACAGCCTGACCTGTCTCAATCCAGTCGTCATAGACCTGCCAGCACGCGCGCAGGCTCAGCGCGTCCTGGCCCATCACCATGTCTGTACTCAGCAGCCGGAAGAGTCCCAGTTGTGTGTGACGGCAGAACGCAAAGATAGTGAACGGGTCGAGTGCGTTGTACCATCGCACCGCCTCTTCATGATGCCGGTGCTGGTCGAATACCAGCGCAACCCAGACGTTGATGTCAGGGAAAACCGATGAGGTCATAGATCTTCTCGTTGTCGAGGTCCAGCGTTCCCGGCCGGGTGGAATGAATAATCGGAAACCTCATGCGCCGGGGAGGGGACTGCGCCATCCGCTTCAGGGCGGCTGTTTCGAGCGCATCCAGCACGATCTGCTTGACCGTAGTGTTTTCTTCAACCGCCATCCGCTTGATGTTCTTGTACGTCTCGTCCGGAATGTCGATGGTGGTCCGCATAGGAAAGCTATAGCAGTTTTATGCTTTTATGCAGCATATTTATGGAAATATGCATGTGACGGCTTGCAAGCCGCGCAAGCGCCCTTTGCCCTACCGCAGGTGGTCCTTGCAGATAATTACCTTATTCCGGCGCACAATCAATACATGAACAATGATCACAGCCTCGGGCAATTCCTGTTCACTATCCACTGGAAGCCCCCCCCACCCCCCTCCCCCCCTATACCCCTGGGGGGTATAAATTTCACCAAAAAACTTGCAGATTATTTTTAACCCATTTGGAATCAATGCCTGTGGAAAATTTTTCATCCCAAAATATCCCACATGGTGAGAAATGGCCTCTGAAAAATCACCGGGAAAATCCGGTCTTTTGCCGGAAAATCCCTTTTTTCGCCCCAAAAACGTCCCCAAATCACCGCTCCAGAGCCTTTCGCTAACTCGCTAACTTGCTAATGTGCGCGCAGCGCACGCTAACTCGCTGACTTGCCGATTCATTCAACTCAGCGAAGTTTCTTCAAAAATGAATAAACGGAGGGCAGGCCATTCTTCAACGTCTCCTTGACCTGAAAAACAGCCTTCTTCGCGGCCTCTGCGTTGGGTGAGGCCATCAGCCTGAACCGCCCGCCAGCGAGGCGGCGATTGATGATTATGCTCTCCACGGCAAAGGGATTCAGCCTCTTGTTATAGCCCCAATTCACTGTGCGTAGCGAGCTGTAGCCGCACGTCTTGGCGGCCTGGACCACTGCGGCATCGTAGAGTCCTCCGGGCGGCGCAAACAAGCTCCATTGTCCCAGCCCGTTCTCGCACAGTAGCCGGCGCGATTCGGCCAGTTGGTTCAGTAGTTGCTCTTTCGGCAGGCCGGCCACCTTCTTGTGCTGGTGAGCATGGCTTTCTATCGCGTGGCCGCGGGCCTGGAGTTCCTTGCACTGCTCCAGGCTGAGATAGCCTTCCGCGCCCAAACGTGCCGTGTTCACAAAAAAAACGCCACGCATCCCGTGCCGCTCCAGAATTGGCGCGGCTGTGAAATAGTGATCCGCCGTGCCGTCGTCGAAAGTCACCAGGAACCCCGTGCGCGCGCTGCTGCGCTCTCGCTGTTCATGTTGAAGGTCAGCCGGGGTTGCGGCTCCGCCCCAGATTTGCAACGCAGCCTGCACGTGAGCCTCGATTTCACCGGCGCTCACGTCGAAGAATCCCTTTATGTCGCCGGGATTCTTCACAATGCGGTGATAGGTCAAAACAAGCAGCACGTTGTTATTTTCCCTTTGAAAGTGTTCTGGAGGTTAAAACTGAAGTGGGCGCAGTGGCTGCCAATGTCTCAGGTAAAGACCGCATCCTGCACGGTCCCAGCTGGCAAGAAAATTCCTAAGGTGGCTTGCCGCGCAGTCCATGCAAGCCCTTGTTTCTCTTGCGGATGGCGCGGACTTGAGATGGAGCCGAAGATCGGACTTGAACCGATGACCTGCTGATTACGAATCAGCTGCTCTACCAACTGAGCTACTTCGGCCTTCTCTTCAGATTGTATCGTTGTGGCGAACTTCGGTAAAGTTCCTCGCTGAAACGCTCTCTGCCGGTCCCTTCAGGCGGCTGCACTGCCGGGTTTATGCCGCTGGCGCTTGCAATTCAATCTGGATCGTAGGCGTGTGGAGCAGCGTGTTGTGAATCAGGCAGTGGTGGACGGCCTGCTCCACGCCCGCCCGGTCGGCCGCGCTCAACGCCAACGGAATCTTGACCTCGATCCTGAAAAAATCCAGCCGCGCCGGAGGCCCGGCCTTGGCCGCCGTCACGCGCACCTCGATGCCCTCGCGCGGCAATCCCTTCTTGCGGAGATAGGCCGAGGCGTAAAAAGCCGCGCAGGTGCCCAGTGACGCCAAAAGAAGTTCCGGCGGCGTCATGCCCTCATCGCGGCCGCCGTTTTCGGCCGGCTGGTCGCAAACCAGCGAGTGCTTTCGCGCTGCAACCTCGAACTTCACATCCCCAAATAGCTTTACATTCACTTCCATCGTCTTTTCCCTTCAACGCCCATCGAATTGTACATCAAGTCCGGTTCAGCTTTTCAGCGGCAGGCTCGCGCACGCATTACAATCATACGCGTGAGCCACTCCTTTGAAATCGGCCCGGTCCACGTGGGCGAGGGCCAGCTTTTCCTCATCGCCGGTCCCTGTGTCATCGAGTCCGAGGCCCACGCGCGCTCTCTGGCAGAGGCCATTCAGCGCATCTGTGCCGACCTCGGCCTTCCCTACATTTTCAAGGCCAGCTACGACAAGGCCAACCGCACCAGCGTGAAGAGTTTTCGCGGTCCCGGCCTGGTCGAGGGTACGCGCATCCTCACCCGCCTGGCCAGGGACACTGGTCTGCCGGTTCTGACCGACGTGCACGAACCCTCCCATTGCGCGGTGGCCGCCGAGGCCGTGGATGTGCTGCAGATTCCCGCCTTTCTTTGCCGCCAGACCGATCTTCTGGTGGCCGCCGGACGCACGGGCCGCGCCGTCAACATCAAGAAAGGCCAGTTTGTCGCTCCGTGGGACATGGCCCACCCGCTCGAAAAACTCCGCTCCACGGGCAACGAGCGCGTTTTCCTCACCGAGCGCGGCTCCAGCTTCGGCTACAACACGCTCGTGGTCGATTACCGCTCCCTCGCGGTGATGCGCAATCTGGCTCCAGTGGTCTTTGATGCAACTCATTCCGTGCAACAGCCCTCGGCGGCAGGCGGGGTGAGCGGCGGCCAGCCGGAGTTTATTCCTCTGCTGGCGCGGGCCGCGGTTGCGGCGGGCATCGACGGCCTCTTTCTCGAAGTCCACGACGACCCAGCCAACGCCAAATCCGACGGCGCCAACGCTCTGGATTTGAAGCTGCTCAAGCCGCTTCTGGAAAAGCTGCTGGCGATCCACAAGGCGGCAGAGGTGAATTGATATGCGCAGATTCGCGGATTGGCTCAGAAAGAATCAACTCGGTATCATCCTCTTGCCGTTGCTGGCGTCTGCCGCCTGTGTTCTCGTCGAAAAACTTGCCGCGATGGTTCATAGTCATGCGTTGATGGACATTGCCGCGGGCCTTCGCACTCCACCGGTGATGTATTTTTGGGAGAAGATCTCCCTCTTCCGCTCGGATCTGCTCTGCGTCTTTGTTTTTATACCGCTGGCCTTTTGCCTGCTGACCTTTTGGATTTCGCCGCGCCGGCGCATCTTCATCTCCATCATTGCCGCGTTCCTCATCGAAGCATTCGTCACTGTCGAACTCATTGCGCTTACGACGACGAATACGTTCCTTTCTCTGAGAGTGCTTTGGTTTGATGCAATGTGGATTATCAGGAGCCACGAAACCGCTTTTGCATCCCACCCCGGTGTCACGGCGCTCTTAATGGCTGCGGGCCTGGTCCTTGCCGGGCTTCTGTCGGCAATCACGGTGATTGCCTTCAGCAGGAACATGCGCTGGCTGAATCATGCCGTTCTGGCGGCATTCGCGCTGGGGATCGCGGCAACAGCAATCGCCTCCATTCCCAGGATTCCGGCCATGCCGTGGTCGCAGTCTCTTCTGCAACAGGCGGCCTATTCTGCATTCTTTGAAAACGAAGCGTTCGCAGGACTCCCTCTTCACAATGCGCAGGAACTGATGCAAACCTATCGTCAGGCCTCGCACGTTTCCGCGCCGCATCCAACGGCCTTTACCGGAAAAGCGAAAGATTACAACATTATTTTGTTTGTCATGGAGTCCATCTCGGCGCAGGTCTTTGACCCTGCACGCGATTCTTTAAGCGACATGCCGAACGTCCGGCGTCTCCGCGATCAGTCTTTTCTGATGCGTCAGCATTTCACCAGTTATCCCCTTACGGACAATGCGGCCTTCTCCATCTTCACCTCGCTTTATGTGAACCGGCAATGCGGCCTCGCTGACCATCAAGTCGAGATTCCGGGGCTTATTCGCAGCCTGCAAAAGGAAGGCTATCAGACCGCATACTATGGCTTCGTCTGGAGTATCCCGCAGCGCCGCGATGACTTCTTGCTCGCCAGCCTGGGTTTTCAGAAGATCGCTGCCGCGTACATAGACCCGAAGATTGATCAGATAGGAAAAGCAACCTTCTTCGGCCCGGTGAAATATGTCGAAGCCAACGACCACAGCGGGCTTCTCGCACTGCAAGCGGATATCCGCGAATGGACGGCAAAAGGGCAGAGGTTTGCCGCCGCCTATTTCCCGGAGATTGGACACGATCCGTATAGAGCGCTGGATGGGCAACCCTCCATGCCGCTTCTCAAGCGTGGCCATGCGCTGGCGGTATATCAGGATGCGTGGCTGGGCGAATTGCTCGACGAATTGCAGCGCGACGGAGCGCTGGATCACACCATCATTCTTCTTACCAGCGACCACGGAATGAGGTGGACCCCGGGAGCTCAGGAGGGTCAGGTTGTTCTCGTTGCGCGGGGGCAACTGGAAGACATCGAGATGCGGGTTCCCATGCTCATCTATGCGCCCGGAGTCCTTCAGCATTCCGCGATCGTCGATTCTCCAACCTCGCATATTGATATCACTCCGACATTGCTCGACCTGCTGGGCATCTCGGCAGGCCGCGAACTGGAGCAAGGCTCGCCTGTCTATGATCCTGATATTGCCCGGCGCCGCCTTTTCCTGCAAATGGATATGTTTGGAGCGTCGGGTTTTTACTACGGCGGCAGCTACTATTCGCGCAGCTCGATGGGCTTCGTCTATAAAGGCCCATCAATGAATTTCAACTACAGCGATTTGCTGAAGTTCGATAGCAGGGAAGCAGAGGAGGTAGGGAAGATTCTTGCGGCGCAGGATGCCAATCAGGGCTCTCTCCTCGGTCTCGTGCTCGATCAGAAATACTTTCATTGATAGCGAGGAAGAGCGGGGAGATTGCCCCTGTTTCTCCGCCTCCGGGCACAGGCCAGCATGGATCGTTCACCTGTAGCGCTCCCTGATAGCATTTCTCTATGTTTTTCACACCTATTCGAATCTCATTCCGCTCCGCGCTGCTGGCTGGCGCTGCCCTGCTTCTGGGCGCTGCGCTCTCGCCTTCCGCGGCGCCGGCGCAAACGCAAGCCTCCGTAACTCCTGACCGGCACATGCAAGAGGTGCTGCAGGGGCTTAACCGAGGCCATTTCATCGGTCAGGTAGCTGTATCTCCTGACGGCAAAAAGCTGGCATGGATTCAGGAGGCAAGGGAAGGCGCGGAGATACGCGTCGCGCCGCTCGGCGAACTGGCCACGAGTGAGCGGGTGACGGCGGCAGCCGGGCCGGAGCAACATTGCCACGAAGGCCAGATTGCCTGGTCTCCGGACGCGCAATCGCTGGCTTTCTTCTCCGATTGCGCCATGCCAGGCCAATCCGACCTGTATCTGGTGCAGCAAGGCAGCCCGGCGCGGCGGCTGACCGAGTTGAAAGGCTACGTCGAAGCTCCGGCTTTTTCTCCGGACGGAAAAGCCATCGCGTTTCTCTTTGTCGAGGGAGCTACACGCCCCTCTGGGTCGCTGGCGGCCATGAAGCCTCCGTCGGGAGTCATCGGCGAGGACGGCGTCGAAATCCAGCGGGTAGCTATGGTACACGTCGATGCGGCAAAACCTGAAACCACGGAGTGGGCCACGCCGGCCAATCTGCACGTCTACGAGTTCGACTGGCGGCCGGACTCGAAGGGGCTGGCCTACATTGCCGCCGATCCGCCCGGAGAAAACAACTGGTGGGTTGCCAAGCTCTACACGCAGGAGTTGAACGGTGAGCCCAAAGTGATCCTGGTCCCTGCCGAGCTCCCCGGTCCGCTCCATGGCCTGCAGATAGCCGTGCCGCGTTGGTCGCCGGACGACAAGCTGATCGCCTTCATCGGCGGGCTGATGAGCGACCAGGGAGTGACCGGCGGCGATGTGTGGATTGTCTCCGCCTCTGGCGGCCAGCCGGTCGATCTAACGCCGCAACGGCCCACATCGCCGGCGTGGATCGAGTGGGACGGCAACGATGATCTGTTTCTTAGCGAACTGGCAGGCGGCAATAGCCGATTAGTCAAACTCCCTGTGCCGGGCCGTTGTTCCATCTCGCAAGCCACTGTCTACACGAACAACGTGTGCGTTGCCTCGTACGACCCCGTCTTCTCCATCCCAGCAAGTGTAGGCGACGGGCGTATGGAACTGAGTCTTTCCTCCACCGCTGACCATTCGTTGTTTGTGTTTCGCGCCAGTACATTCAACCGCCCCGTCGAGATCTACGTCGCCGGGTACGGCTCAGCAAAGTTGGCTGCTGGTTCAAGCCCCGTCGGCGAGTTCGCCGGACTGACGCAGTTGACGCACGCGAACGACGGCGTGACCCCAGCCTGGGGAAAATCCGTTTCTCTGAACTGGAAAAGCGACAAATTCAACGTGCAAGGCTGGCTGACCCTGCCCAAAGACTACGATCCGGCAAAAAAATATCCGCTCATCGTCGTCGTGCACGGAGGGCCGGCCTCGGCAGTAGTTGCGCACTGGAACACCGGCGCCCTGAGCGCGGCGGCTTTTTCGACGCTGGGGTACTTCGTGCTTCAACCCAACCCGCGAGGCAGCTTCGGCCAAGGTGAGGAGTTTACTCAGGCTAACCGCAAGGACTTCGGCTATGGCGACCTGCGCGACATCCTGGCCGGGGTAGATGCGGTCCAGGCCGCCTACCCGGTAGACCCAAACCGCGTGGGCCTGACCGGCTGGAGCTACGGCGGGTTTATGGCCATGTTCGCCGTGACCCAGACCCAGAGGTTCAAAGCGGTTGTGGCGGGCGCGGGCATCTCCAACTGGCAGAGCTACTACGGCGAGAACTCCATCGACCAGTGGATGACTCCCTACTTTGGCGCGACGGTCTACGACGACCCCGCGGTCTACGCCAAAAGCTCGGCTATCAACTTCATTCTGCAGGCGCATACCCCCACGCTGGTGATGGTGGGCGACCGGGATGGAGAATGCCCGGCGCCCCAGTCCTACGAGTTCTGGCACGCGCTCAGAGCCCGGCATGTGCCCACGCAACTCGTGGTGTATCCGAATGAGGGGCATATGTTTGCCGACCCATCTCATCGGCGGGACGTGATGGAGAGGGCCGCAGGGTGGTTCGCCCGCTACCTGCCGCCCGCGCCATAGTCCTAGGGCCTGTTAACACTACTGGGGTGGATGGCGTTGCGTGCGGAAATCCGGCCAGACGAGAAGGAGCCCGCAGGGTTTGGTTGTTCCAAGCACAAGGGCGACAACGAAGTATGGCCTGATTTCCGCCGCAACCCGAAGGGACTGGGCCGGTTTTCCCCATTTCGTTGTCGCTCGTCGCTCCAGTGATTGACCACAGTTCGCTTCTCGCTCCTAGAACTGGGAAAAACCGGCTCCCGTCGCCGCCATCCCAGTAGTGTTAGCAGGCCCTATGCCTGCTCCCCATTCGGGGCCTGCGGAGTCTATGAAAAATGCGGGAGGGGGTATCGCTTCGCCGGGCTGCCAGCCGAAGACCACCCCGCCCTGATACACTTTTCCTTGGAGATTCGTGGGTGCGTCTCGTCAACTAGCGCCAAGGTGTGCGTGGTGCCGGGAGCCGGTTATTTGAGCGGTTTTCCCCGGCGGCAGGCCAGGCACTGCGTGTTGATGGATTGCTCCACAGAGAGTTTTCCTGATTTTTCCGATGATTTCGGGAGTGACCGTTCTGCGGCTCGACAAAGCGGGGCGGGGAGGATTCATGCGGCGGTTCTTGACGCTTGTTTGCTTGTTGTGCCTGGCCATTCCAGCCGGGATTTCGATCTCCGGTTGCACCCGCAACCCGGACGCTAGCTACTGCAATGGGCTGGGCTATGGGATGAAGATCACAGATGTGGCCACGCTCACGCTGCAACCCGCGACCACAGGCATCTCTTTGGCCTATGGGCAGACGCGCCAGGTGAGTTCGCCCACGGCGCTGACCTGCAAGGGTACTGCGGCCAGCGTCACCACGTTTACCTACGGCACCACCAACAACCAATTGGTGGACATCTCGACGGCCGGCAACATCTGCGCAGGAACCTGGAACCGGAACTCGGGCGGCGGCATTGCCGACTACACCATCTGTAACCCCCCGAACCCATTGCCCTCGACCGGCGGTCTGCCTTACGGCATAGCCTACGTCACGGCCTCCGCCCAGTCGGTGACCTCCAATCCGGTGGAAGTATTTGTGCATGCTATGGTGACCTCTGTCAGCTTGGTTACTACTCCATCTTCCTCCTCGTCCAGCTCCGCACAGCAGTGTTTCTCGCAGGGCGCCCAGGCCACCCTTGACGCTCAGGCTTGCTACGCGAACAGCAGCAACCAGCAGGTTCTGCTGTGCGCGCCGGCTTCGATTACCAGCGCCAACAGCGCCTGCAACATGCCCGGCGTTACCCCCGACGTCATCGCCAGCGGTATCTTCAAAGCGCCCCCTGCCTTTAGCGGCAGCCTCACCGCGGCGGAGTATATGTCGGGTGGATCAATTACCGGCTCGGCAGGGCAGACATGCGTTCTCAGCAGCTTCAACGGTTTATCCGGAGGATCTGCGACGGTTGCCTTGACCGGTACAAACACCATTGCCAGAGGGACCCAGCTCAGCATTTCAGCCGCCGGTTCTGGCGCAACCTTGCCGCCGACTACGGCCACGCTCTCGAATGGCACGGCAACCTGCTCAGGAACAGCCACGGTTGCCACGGGCCCCATTCTGGGAACGGCGGGGCAGACCTGCAATCTAGGCCTTTTCAATAACGGTTCTACGGGAGCAACCGCGACAGTTGCCTTGACCGGCACAAATTCCATTGTGACCGGGACTCCGCTGGCCATTACCACGGGCGGCATTAGCGCAACTGCACCGCCTACCACGGCCGTATTATCGAATGGCTCGGCAATCTGCTCAGGGACCGCGGCTGTCACTACTACATTGACCCAGGTTCCCAGCTGCACTCCGTCCATAGGTGTTCTCAATTACTCAGTTGGCAACCCGCAAATCGCCTCCGTGACCACCAATACCTCCACAAACCAGGCAACCATCACGGCTCTACAGCCAGGCACCACGGCCATTACCGCTTCAGTGGCCGGCTCCGGTTCTTCTGCCGGCTACTTCTCCACCTGCCCGCCGGCTTCCATCTCGGTAACTTTGGCCAACGGCAACACTGCCGGAACCATCACCCAGGGTGTGACGCAGAATCTGACCACCACTACCATCGACACGCAGGGAAACACCATCACCGGCCTCTCCCTCACCTACCAGTCCACTGACCCGATCGATATTTCGGCGGCCAATGCCGGTTCCATCACAACTTCTTATCCCGGCGTGGCTTCGGTCTATGCCATGTGTGAACCGCCCACTTGCAATTCAACTCCGATCAACGAAACCGGCATCTACGGCACAGGCCTTCCCGTTTCCTCCAACCCGGTCACTGTCACCACTCCCGGCACGGCCAGCGATTATGTTTGGTTCGCGGCTCCCGGCCAGTCGGAGTATGTTGCTTCTGTCGAGCTGCTCACCGGCACGGTCGGCTCCACCATCCGCCTGCCATATGTGCCCAACTCGATGGTGATGGATAGGATGGGCAACAATCTTTACTTCGGCTCGCTCCACGAGCTGATGGCTGTGAGCACCGCATCCAACACGATTACCACGCAGTCCCCCTCACTCCCCGGCGTGGTGCTGGCCGTGTCGCCGAACAACTCGCTGTTGCTGGTCAATGACCAGGTGCGCCAGATCTTTTACCTCTACAACGTCTCCAGTGGAAGCGCCACCATCTATGGCGGCATGGGCACGGCCGCGGCCTTTACCCCCGACTCGGACACGCTTTACGTCGTCGACAGCGCGGCGGAGAACAACACGCCGGCGAACGTGGCTGCGGGTATCACCGGCCACACCGATACGTTGTACGTCTATAACCAGGGTACCGGCTGGATTACCTATGCGCTGCCATGCTCCGTCTACAACGCCATCACATGCGCTAACCCTTCTTCGGGCGCTCAGAGTGTGGCAGTCACCATTCCCAGCGTCGGCGCGTTTTTCAGCGGCAGCCCCACCCTGGCCCACACCTGGTGCCCTTCCGGCACTGTGGGTAACTACGCCAACATGAGCTTCTATCCACAGGGGCCGTCGCCTGACAATTCGGTGGCCGCGCTGACCGACGTTCTGGCTGCCACTACCGATGGCAAGCACATTCTGGGCGCTTCCACCTCCGGCAGCAGCATTACCTTGTCCGACATCGGGGTCACCATCCCTGCATTGAATTGCCTGCCTGCCGACATGACCACGAATCCGCTGACCGTTGGCGATACACTCTCGCCGCTGGTGCTTCAAACAACCTTGAGCCAGACGGCTCCCTTGAGTGCCACCGTCGCTGCTATCAATCAAGTGGTGCCCTCGCCGGCTTCCAACCTGGCCTTCATTACTTATGCCCCGCCCACAACCGGCGCCGCAACCGGCGCCAAGCTGCCCTTCTACGTGCCGGCGGCCGGAAGCACACCCTACACCGTGGGTTATGTGACGTTCAAGGGAAGCTCGGCAGCCAGCATCACTGCGCCCCTGGCCGGAGCCTTCACCCCGGACAACACGCTCTTCTTTGTCTCCACTGCGGGCGACAACATGATTCACTACATCAGCGTTCCTCTGGTCACCTCCAGCCCGGCCAATGCGGATACGCAGCAGATCAGCCCCAATCTGCCGGCCTGTACGTCCGTCGCTAACGGTGGCACTGACGCCGGCTGCGCTTATTCGGGTCCAAACCCCGGCACCGCCTTCGTTCCGGCCACGGTCATCGTCGTCAAGCCGCGCTCCACCACGTAATTTGAACTTCGGGTGCCCCACCCTCGGCGTGGTTTTGTTTTTGCGCCTAGGGTGGGAATGAAAGAAGGCCGGCCATGCACCGGCCTTTTTTGTCGATCAGTCCCACAAATGTTGGGTGCCCCACCCTCGCCGCGTCTTTGTTGTTGCGGCTAGGGTGGGAAACAAAAAATCTAAATTTGCCCGTGCCCCATCCTGTTCGCATTCTGTGCGAAAAGGGTGGAATACCACAAATCCCATGGCGCGCAAGCGCCGCCCGCCTGAACGGCAAGTTCCCGCACTGCAGGTGCCGCACGTTAGAATCAATGCATGATCAAGGGGATTTCCTTTCTTCGTCCCGCAGGCAGCCGGGCAGCCTATGACCGTCTGTCGAGCTTTTTTCCCGCGCTGGGATTTGCGCCCGGCAAAGGATGGGCCGAAGACAACAGCCGCGGTGCAGCTTTCCTTGCGCCGCTCGGCAATCTCGAGTTTGTTGACGGCCAGTTTCCCTCCACCGCCGATGTGCTGGTAGAGGTAACCGCTCTGGACGCCGTGCATCAGGCCGCTGCTGCCTGGCTGCGCGCACAAGGAGGCGAACAAGCTGTCGCGCGCCTCTCTGCCATCGCGGAAACCCACTGGAACTCGCGCCTCTTCACCGTCGAGCCTGAGCCGGGTTTTTCTTTTTCTTTTTGGGCTTGGACCGATCCGCAGCGCGGCAAGCCGGTGGCCGTCGAGGGCGATCTCTCCGCCGTTGGCATGAAGTTTGCCGTCGTCGTCGCCCGCTGGAATGCGGTCATCACCGAGCGGCTGCTGGAAGGCGCGCTCGACGCCCTGTTGCGCAGCGGAGCCAAACGGGCCGACATTGAGGTCGTCCGCGTTCCCGGCGCGTGGGAGATTCCCGCCGCCGCCCGCGCCCTGGCCAACGCGGGCCGCGTAGACGCCATCATTCCTCTTGGCTGTTTATTGCGCGGCGAAACTGCCCACTACGAGGCCATCTACAACGAAGTCGCCCGCGGCTTGGGAGAGTCGCAGCAGGAGACCGGAATTCCCCACAGCTTCGGCGTGCTTACCTGCGAAACGCTGGAGCAGGCACTCAACCGCGCCGGCATCAAGGCCGGCAACAAGGGCTTTGAAGCCGCCATCGCCGCCATCGAAATGGTCAGCCTCAACCGCAAGTTGCAAAAGGACGGGGTCCCCACGGACAGGTCTTCGTCCGTGGGGTGTAAGGGTGGCCCCGCGTGACCGCCGGACAACATCATGGGTCAGGGCGTCGAAAATCGCGCGAGCTGGCCATGCAGATGCTCTATCAGGCGGAGATCGGCAAACAGACCCCGGACCAGGTCCGCGCCAACTTCTGGAAGGCCGCCGACGAGGTCGAGCCGGAGGTGCGCAGCTTTGCCGAAGAGCTCTTCCGCACAGCCGTCGAGCGCCAGGAGCAGATCGACGAGCTGCTCGTCGCTAATTCCAAACACTGGCGGCTGGAGCGCATGCCCGCCGTGGATCGCAACCTGCTGCGCATGGCTGTCGGCGAGATGCTCGGCTTCAAGGGCACGCCTTTTCCCATCGTTATCAACGAGGCTCTGGAAATCGGCCGCCGCTACTCCGCCCCCGAATCCATCAACTTCCTCAACGGTATGTTGGACGCCATCGCGCGCAGCCTGATTAGTAAGTAGTGGAGTATGGATACAAAGTAAGTGGGTGCCCCACCTTCGGCGCGTCTTTTTTTTTGCGCCATCGAGGTCCCCAGCGACATGTCTTCGTCGCTGGGGTGATCTTAAGGTGAGATAGTTCTACTTATCCATGCTCCCGAATTCTGGGTTCATGCGGATTACAATCACCTTATTTATCAATTCATTACAGGAGACTGAAAAAATTCATAAATTATTCTTGACAAGGCCAATCAGGTTCGGTACAAGCATCATGAGAAAAAATCCCTTTCAGCTCGTGCGTGGAGGAACTAAGCGCCCGATGCCGATTACCATGAACCTCGGTTATCGTACTGGTATCCCTAACCAGCCGGAACTCGAACTAAAAAGCGATCCCTGGAGGATGTACGATGAAAAAGTTAACGGTTGCTCTGTTGGCATTGGCAGCGGCCCTTGCGATCACACCGAGTGCATTTGCAGATCCAATCAACGGTTCAATTATTATCGCTGGTAATAGTGAGACATGGAGCGATATTAGTGTGTCTTTTCCCCCCTCATCCCCAACTGCTGGGGCTGCTACCGGCGATTTCATGACAGCTTTACCGGGCTCTGTTACTCCGGGTACTGATCCTGTGACAATAGACGTCCATACGTTTGGCAATACCATCACATTTGCTATTCCCGACGTACTTGTTTGGACTGTGTATGATACGACTACGAATACCGCCACATTCACCATCACTGGTCCGCTTGATGTCGTGACGGATACCGCTGGGGTCTTGAATATCACTGGTACTGGCAATCTGACTCTGACTGGTTATGATACAACGCCGGCGGACTTTAGCTTTACTGCCACTGATCCAAACTACAACCACTACGGTATTCTCGGTGGAGATACTTATAATTTCGACGTCTACACGACAAGTCCTATTCCTGAACCCGGCACACTGGGCCTCTTCGGCACCGGCCTGATCGGATTGATTGGAGCGTTGCGCTATAAATTCTTGAAGTCCCGCTAGGCCAAGGTGTTAAGTTCTCCAGACCGCCAGGTTTATTGCAATCGGGATTATGAAAAGAGGGTATGCGTTCAGCGCATACCCTCTTTTTTCCTCTATTCCCAATTCCCTACATTGCCCAATTTCTCACAAAAAACTTCTCTTTCTGCGGACTGAATTGTGTTTATTAGATGGCTTTTATGCCACAAGAACCCGCGCCTGCGACCGCCTGCGCGGGTTCGCTTGCACTGTGATTCGTATGTCCTGTCCAAGCCGCAGCAGAAAGCGTATCAACCGTTCTATAGAGAAGCCAGTAAGTTGCCCACGGATGAGCGCGGAGACTTGAGGTTGATCTACTCCCAAAACTTTAGCGGCCTGAACCTGGGTAAGCCCTCTCTTACGAATCAGCAAAATGATCTTGTGGGCAAGTTCGGCTTTGGCAAGAGCCTTCTCTGGATTTGGCAGACCGAGATCGGCGAATACATTTCCACTGCTGATGGTGTAATCAAGCTCACTCTTTGACATCGCTATTCCCATTTTATCGGCAAGCCTCGCCCGGCCGGTCGAGCACGTCGTTGGTTCTTGCCCGGTGATCCTGCTGCACCACGGCGCCCGACTTCAGCACCAGCTTTCCTTCCTGGCTGAGCAGAGGATCGATTTCAAAGTCCGCCGCCACCAGCGCCCCATCTGACGTTCGTGCGCAGTACCAGTCCTTGCCGTAGGGATCGCCGTTTCTGTACCACCGCTGGCAGGCGATCACGGACTTGTCGGAACTCAGGTCGCACTGCAACCACAGAAACAGATCGCCTTTGCCTGTGCCGGCCAGCGCAAAGGCGCTGGCGGGAACCTTACCCGGCCGCTTATGCGCATAGGCCGCGTCAATAATCGGCTTGCGCACCTCGCGGATGCACCCCGCGTCCCGGAAGTTCTCGTACGTCGACCCGCGCTCCAGCTTCATCGCCCGGCCATCGGGCGGAATCACCCAAACGAATCGCCGGGTAAATCGAACCTGAACCTGCTTTCCCGCAAGCTCTTCCAGGCCGGAGAACTTCTTCTCGTGAAGAAAACTTCTGCCGTCCCCCACCACAACCTGATCGCCCTGCCGGAAGCAGAAGGCGCTGGCCGGCTCGGCGTACTCCGAGCATCCATTGCGGCAAGGCTGGTAATCCGCCTTCTCCACCAGCGTCGCCGGGGAAAAGCCCTTTGCCTCTCGTGCTGAAGCGCAAGGCGTCAGGCTCAGGGCCGCGCAGAGGCTAAGGGCGATGAGCGGCAGGAACCGGTAGTTTTTGCCAGGGCTGACCAGGCGAGCGCGCCTGTATCGAACTGAAACCAAAGAAAGCATCATGCGCTTTAAGGTACTACTCGCCATTCCCGTTTCGCAAACGCCGCGCGCTGCATGGCGTTCCTTTAGTTTGTCGAAAGCCTGCCCTGAGCTTGCCGAAAGCCTGCCCTGGGCCTGTCGAAGGGGGTGGGGCGCTGCTCCCAAACGGGATTAAGCCTCAGCCTTGATCTCCGATTTATGAATCATCGCTGCTGGAAACTGGGAGTTCAATAGATGGTCTACCCAGCAATACCCCGATTTCCATTCCTGCACCCTGGCATCCGCGCTCCAGCACAGCGATCGCACGCAGATTCCTCCCTCAAACCGGTATCGAGTTCCCCAGAAAAGAATATATTTTGTCGTGTGAAGCTCGACATTCTTCCACTCATCGGGAATGATCCATGGGATACAAGAGACGTTGTTGATGAAATAATCCAGGGCATTTGCATTCACCGGAATCCCATCGAACGCTTCCAGCTCCGCAAGCACCTTCGCGCCGTGAACAACTCCTTTGCGCTGACCCGGCGTGAGATAAAGTTCTATCTTGGGTCGTTTGGGATTCCAATGAAGGACGCCTCCCTTGAGATGCTCCACGACCTCAAAACCCTCCGGCACAAATACCGGGCCGGCGTCCAGGTCAATGCCATACGTCTTTGTTGTGCCTGCAAAGCGCATCAAATTCCTACTGCTCCCAACACCAGAAAGAGTACAGCCATCAAGGCTTCAGAATGACCTGCGGCCTGTGCCATGGTCTGCCCCGAGACCGTCAAAGGGAATTCGTCTTTTTGTCCCAAAATAGAACAGGCCTCCACAAGCCGCCCTGTACCGTTTTCTGCTACCCTGTCCTTCGCATGGAATTCACAAATCTTCGCCTTGATAAACGCCCACCGCTGGCTGTCGTCACCGTCGACCGGCCCAAAGTCCTCAACGCCCTCAATGCTGAGACCCTCGCCGAGCTCTCGGAAGCCTTTGAGGAGCTGGCCGCCGACCCCGAAATTCGCGTCATTCTTCTCTCTGGCGCGGGTGATCGGGCCTTTGTTGCCGGGGCCGACATCCGGGAATTGGCACCGCTCACCCCGGAAGAGGGCCGCGCCTTTTCCCTTCGCGGTCAAGGGATTTTGCGCCGCATTGAAACAATGGGCAAGCCGGTAATCGCCTGCATCCAGGGCTTTGCACTGGGCGGCGGTTGCGAGTTGGCCATGGCCTGCACTTTGCGTCTGGCCGCTGACGATGCCCGCCTGGGCCAGCCGGAGGTCAAGCTGGGCCTCATCACCGGCTATGGCGGCTCCCAGCGCCTCACCCGCCTCGTGGGACGCAGCGAGGGCCTCAAGCTGCTCCTTTCCGGCGCCATCATCGATGCCCGCGAGGCCCTGCGCATCGGCCTGGTCGATGAAGTTCTTCCCGCCTCCGGGCTGATGCAGCGCGCCGAGGACCTGGCGCTGGAGATTGCCGCCAACGCCCCCCTTGCCGTAGCTGAAACCATGCGGCTCGTCGATGAAGGCTTCGACCTGCCCCTCGATCTCGCCCTGCTACGGGAGTCGGTCCGCTTCGGCGGCCTCTGCGCCTCCAACGACAAGAATGAAGGCGTTCAGGCCTTCCTGGAAAAGCGCCCGCCTGTCTGGAAAGGCAAATAACCCTGTAAGTCTGCAAAAAAAAGCAGCCGGATTCCTCCGGCTGCTTCCATATCTTTTGGAGCCTCAAAGCTCCTCGCCGCCCTACGCCTTGGCGGTAACCAGTGCCTTAAGCCGCGCATTCAGGCGGCTCTTGTAGCGGGAGACGGTGTTGTCGTGCAAAATGCCCTTCTGCACGCTCTTGTCCAGGGTGGATACGGTCTCGCGATACTGCGCCTGGGCGGCCTTCACATCGCCCTTCACCAGCGCCTCGCGCAAGGCCCTCAGGCTGGTGCGCACGCGGCTGCGGCTGGAACGGTTCACTTCGGTGCGTTTTTCGGTCTGGCGCGCGCGCTTCAGCGACGATACATGGTTTGCCATTCGTTTTCCTTGATCTTTGTCCCGGATTTCAGGGGGCCTGAAATAAGACAGAATGTTGCGGTGTCAGAACGCAACCGGAGCCGCATCCCTCGCAATTCCTTAGTCTACGGGAAATCGGCCCGCCGGTCAATGTGCGTGCTCCTCGGGTGGTGGGTCAGTTTGAAGGGTACGGGCGTTGGCTTGAAGGGTACGGGCTTTGGCTTGAAGGGTACGGGCTTTAGCCCGTACATCAGAGGTGCAAAACAATGCGGGCTTTAGCCCCTGAGGGATAACTTTCAAGCTGACCCACGACTGCGCCGCGGGCCTTGTCTTCACCCCCGTACCTTCATAGGCACGCTATTCATAAAAAATACTAATCTCCTGCATTGACTCCCGGCCCCATCGGCGCTACTCTCATCCCCAGATACCGAATACTGACACCACATTTGGTAGCCTATTCCAACCCGCCGTTTCCACCCCCAGCCCAGAGCTTCGGCTCCCTCCTGTGCCGCGTTCCGCTGTTTCCCTCACATTCAGCCCCCTGCCCGCAGCCCTCCCGTCGCGCTGCCGGCCTGCCCCGCGCCCTGTCTAACCCTCTTGGAGGCCATCGAACCCTTTGAAAATCGCCCTGGAGATCACGCCCAACCTCGAGCCCCTCTTCGGGACTCGCGATGAAAACCTCCACCTCATCGAAGACTCGCTCGGCGTGCACATCGATCTGCGCTCCGACGCCGTCCATGTCACTGGCGCCGAAGCTGCCGTCGAGCGCGTCCGCCAGATCTTCGCCGACTTCGAGGCCCTGCGCCGCCAGGGCGTCAATCCCCACAACGGCGAACTCAACGCCCTCCTGCGCCTGGTCGTCGCCGACCCCTCCATCACCCTGCGTTCGCTCTCCGACTCCGGCAAGCAGCGCTCAGTCGGCGTCAAAAAGACCGTCCAGCCCCGCTCCATCAACCAGCGCAAGTATGTCGAGGCCATCGAGCAGCACGACATGGTCTTCAGCGTCGGCCCCGCCGGCACCGGCAAAACCTATCTCGCCGTGGCCATGGCCGTCTCTGCCCTCAACGCCAAAAAAGTCAGCCGCATCGTCCTCGTCCGCCCCGCGGTCGAGGCCGGCGAGCGCCTCGGCTTCCTCCCCGGAACCCTCCAGGAAAAAGTCGACCCCTACCTGCGCCCGCTCTACGACGCCCTCTACGACCTCCTCGATCCCGAAAAGGTCGACAAGCTCTTCGAGCGCGATATCATCGAGGTCGCCCCTCTGGCCTTCATGCGCGGCCGCACACTCAACGACGCCTTCATCATCATGGACGAGGCCCAGAACACCACCATCGAGCAGATGAAGATGTTCCTCACCCGCATGGGCGCCAACTCCAAGTCGGTCATCACCGGCGACATCACCCAGATCGACCTGCCCAACCCGCGCAAGTCCGGCCTGCTCGATGCCATCAACATCCTCGACGGCGTCGAGGGCATCCAATTCTGCCACTTCGAGGAGTGCGACGTCGTCCGCCATGCCCTCGTCCAGCGCATCGTGAGAGCCTACGAGTCCTCCAGGCCGCAGCAGCAGGAACTGCCGCTGGCCCTTGGCGAAGCTATCGAGGTCGGTGTCGAGAGCCGCGAAAATCACACGCAGCCGCTGCATCCGGCCAAGCCGCAGTAACTTCGTGGCAGGTGGCCCGATCATCAGGTCCAATGAAATACATGAGCCATGAGAAGCTGTGTCCCGTTCATCGCGGTTTTATTACGATGAGCGGGTGGGTGCTCATGTCCGTGGGGTGGAGAGTGAAACCCTGGGTCAACGTCCCCAAATCCTGGCGCTGCCGCTCCGGTGGCGAGTTGTCGGCGCTATAATCCTGCCAGCGATATCAAGGAGGTGTTTTCGTCATGAAATCATTCGTTGCCGTTTTTGTGGCCGCTGCCCTCGTCATTCCGGCCTTCGCCCAGAATATGACTCTGCAGGAGATGCAGAAGAAGCACAGCGCCACGGCCGTCAAGCTTGCTGGCAAGCCGGTTCTGCTGCATACCGGCAAGCCAATCACGCAGGCGGACAAGCAGTTGATCGCAGCTTCGGCGAACAAGTCAATTACGTACAAAGCTCCCGGGGTCAAGACCACGGGGATGAAGCAGCCGGCCGCCGTGATCCCGCCGGCAAAAGTGACGCTTACTCCCACGCAGATGTACCAGAGCGGCTACGTGGATACCGAAGCATTGTCGCCATATTTCAACGCGGAACTCAAGGAGTACATGTTCTCGCCGTACACAACTTCGATCGTGACGAGTTACCTGTTATTTGACATCAATGTGCAGCCCGGCTACACCTACGTGCTCACCATGAAGTTGCACTCCGACTCGCAATATCCGTCGTACATCCTTAATGACGCGTCCGCCTACTACCCCCCGGGGAACACCCCTCCAACCTTCGCCGGCCAGCAGGGAGACACAGAGTTTGCCTACGCATTTGTCGCCCAGATGGCGGGGCTCTCTTATATCTCGATTTACAGTCCCAATGCCTACTGGACATTTGAATCCTGCGAGATTACGGCGACGCCCGTCAACTAGCTCTTTTTGATTCGCGAATCTCCCGGGCCTCGATTTCGATGCCCGGGATTTTTATTATCCGGCAGGTGGCTCGCTCATCAGCCCCGAAGATTCATCCTGACTCATGAAAAGCTGTGCCCCGTTCATCGTGGCTTTATCGCGATGAGCGGGCGGGTGACCGGGTGCCCCAGGTCCGTGGGGTGCAGGTCCCTCGCATTTGGGGACCTGGGATACCACGGACCCCAGCCTTTGCGAGCGAAACGCGAGCGGCTGCCCCACCGCAGGTGGTTGCAGATTATTTCCCGCATCCTGCTACTGTGAACTTAGGCCGGGTTCCAGCCGTCCTTCGTATCGGGAAAAGAGGGGTACCCCCACCCCCCCTATTTCCCGTGAAACTGTGAAACTGTGATGGGACGGGCGGCGTTTTTGCCCGGCACGCCCTCTTCGCGCCGCCTTTCAGCCGGAAGCCGCCAGGGTGGAATACGATGAATCCGCGTAGAATGAGAACTACCGGAGCCGCACATATTGCTCCTCCGAGCACGATGATCCTCCTCGATCCAGACCTGAAACCCGTACCCGCGCTGAGATCAACTTCAGCGACGCAGACGGTCGCATCCAACAAAAATCTCCGCCTGCCCGCGGCCCGCACCCTCGCCCGCTTTCTCTCCGAAGCGCAAAAAATCCTCCGCCTCCAAGGCCATGTCACCGTCCTGCTCACCACCGATGCCGCCATCCGCAAGCTCAACCGCCAATTCCGCCACAAGGACAAAGCCACCGACGTGCTCTCGTTTCCGGCTGAATGCTCCTTTCCCGCCGAAGGCCCCATGCCGGGAACAGCCGCGGAAAAAATCGCCGGTGACGTTGCCATCAGTGTCCCCACAGCGATCCGTCAATCCATCGGCCAAGGCCATTCGCTTGCGACCGAAATCAAGATCCTTATCCTCCACGGTCTGCTTCATCTCGCCGGACACGATCACGAATCCGACGCCGGCAAGATGGCTCGCCGCGAGCGCCTCCTCCGCGCCCGCCTCAACCTCCCGCAAGGCCTCATCGAGCGCGCCACGAAGGTGACGAAGTCATGACCCCGCTCTTCCTCCTCCTCATCCTCGCCGCCATCGAGACGCTGGCCTCCTACATCAGCCGCGTCTACTCCGAGTTCGGCAAGATTCTCTCCCGCGAGGAGCAGGAAAACCTCGACGCATGGGAGGAGCTGGTCGAGCCGCAACTCGGCCTCACCCGCGAGCACGCCGGCCTCTGCGCAACCGTGCTGCAGCAGCTCTCCCTGGGCCTTATCGCCCTCGGCTTCGGCGCATTCCTCTTCGATCGCGCGCCGCTTCTCGCCCGTCCCACGCCCGCCGAAATCGTGCAGGCCGTTCTCGTTCTGGTGCTGGTCATCGTGTTCTGCAACAAGCTTCTGCCCACTCTGCTTTTCAACCGCACCCGCGGCCGCTGGGCTCGGCGTCTCATCTGGCCCATTCGTTTTCTGCTCTGGCTGATGACGCCCATCACCGTCTTCGTCCGCTTCTTCTTCTCCGTGGCTTCGCTGGCCGAGCAGCCCGCCACGCCCCAGCAGGAGGCCGAAGCCGATGTTGATGCGCTGATTGAAGCCGGCGAAGAGGAGGGAATCCTCGAAGAGAGCGACCGCGAACTGGTCCGCTCAGCCGTCGAATTCGGCGACAAGCTGGTCCGCGAAGTGATGACTCCGCGCCCGGAAATCTTCGCCGTTCCTGCCGCCCTAACGCTGGAAAAATTTCTCGAAGAGCTTCGCGAGCACAACTTCTCACGCGTGCCGGTCTACTCCAGCTCCATCGACAACATCACCGGCATCGCCTTTGCCCACGACCTGCTGCAAATCTCCGACACTGAGGCCCGCGCCCGCACCGTGGCCAGCATCCAGCGACCGGCGGTTTTCGTTCCCGAAACCAAGCGCGTCTACGAATTGCTGCGCGAGATGCAGCGTGAAAAGCAGCACATGCGCGTCGTCATTGACGAGTACGGCGGCGTCAGTGGGCTGGTCACCATCGAGGATCTGCTCGAAGAGATCGTCGGTGAAATCCACGACGAGCACGAAGAAGATGCCGAGCCGCAGCGCGAGCCCGGCGGAGTCTGGCTGGTTCCCGGCAACTTTCCTGTCGCGCAGTTGCCGGACCTCTTTGGCGAGCAATCCGGTCTGAGCGATCTCAGCGAAGCTTACGAAGCCACCACGCTCGGCGGCCTGGTCAGCGAGATCGAAGGCCGCATTCCGCGTCCCGGCGAGATCGTGCTGCTCGAATCCGCCGGCCTGAAAATGGAGATCGTCGCCTCCACCGACCGCCGCGTCGACCGCCTGCGCGTCTTTCCGCCGGCCGGAGAATCGGCTCCGCCGCTGCCAGAGCCGTCCAGCCAGCGGAAAATGCCGTAAACTCAATCAGGAGCGCTCCCCTTTGAAATCTGGATTTGTCGCCATTCTCGGCCGGCCCAACGTCGGCAAAAGCACTCTGCTCAACGCCCTCACCGGAGAAAAAGTCGCTATCGTCTCCGCCAAGCCGCAAACTACCCGCAACCGCATAGCCGGCGTTGTCGAGGTTCCGGCGCGCAAGGGCGTTCATCCGGCCGCGCAAATCGTCTTTGTCGACACACCTGGCGTTCACAAGCCCGGCTCGCAACTCGACCGGCGCATGTTGCAAGAGGTCTACGAAGCCCTGGAAACTCGAGACCTCGTCCTGGTACTGATGGATGCAACGCGCCGCGTCCAACTGGAAGCCGTCTCTAATCCAGAAACTGCTGCACCCACACGTAAGAGCGCCCACGGCGCTTGGGCCAGCGAGGACGAATTCCTCTTCAGCCTCATTCGCAAGCTCGACTGTCCGGTCTTCCTCGTGCTCACCAAAATCGATCTCGTCCCCAAGGACCATCTGCTGCCGATGATCGACGCGCTTACTCGGCAATTCGGCTTCGCGCAAGTCATTCCGGTCAGCGCCCGCAAGCGCGATGGACTCGATCTATTGGTCCGCAAGATCGTCGAGGTCCTGCCCACCGGCGAGCGCTACTACCCCGCGGACCAGTACACCGACCAGCCGCAGCGCTTCATGGTCGCTGAGCTGATTCGCGAGCGTATCCTGGCCGAGACCGGCGAAGAGATTCCCTACGCCTCCGCTGTAGTCATTGAGCGCTTCGAGGAAGCCGAACCGCCTGCTCCCCCGCGCAAAATGGGTCAGGCGCCCGCCCGTCTCCCGCTCACCCGCATCGCCGCGGCAATTTACTGCGAGCGCGAAGGACAAAAGGCGATTTTGATTGGCAAAGGCGGCTCCAAGTTGAAGGAGATCGGCACCGGCGCCCGACGCCAGATTGAATCCCTGCTCGGAACGCGCGTTTATCTGGAGCTGCACGTGATTGTCGAGCCCGGCTGGCGCGAATCGCGCAGCTTTGTCGAGTTGCTCAACTGGCGCAATCAGCTTGAGCGGCTCGCCGACGAGCAGATCACGGAAAAGCTATCGGACGAAGAGGAATAAACCATCCCATTGCAAGCTATTCAGGAGGCCATTTAGAGGAATTATTCCATTTTCTTTGGTCATCTTCTGAGCCGTTGCTTGGTGCACTCATAATCGCAATGATGTCGCTCTTCTTCAAATCCAAAGACGAGTAGTATGTGCGACTGCCATTCTGGAGTGGAAGTACGATAGTGACTTCTGAATCGGTTTCGTCAATAAGCTGAAGCGGCTTCGTTATAGCAAGGTATTGATCCAGTGGTGATGCTACGGTGGTTTGCTGCACCGTTCCTGTCGCGTTTTTTAGGACCGTGTATTGCACTCCAGACGACATCAGAATCTTACCGATTTCTGGCTTGGTGACCAAGCGCACAAACCGTGCTTTTGCGCCGCCGCAGGAAGCCGGAATCATCATCACAATCTGCAAACTAGCTTCCGCTACATACAGAACAGCAAAACCACAGGTGAGGGCTGCAAGTAGAGTCAATCTACCCCATCGCAGTGGAGCAAGGATTCGCTCTCTCCAAGTAATCATGGCCCCGATTGCGGTCAATACTGCCGGAATGGTCACGCAATATGTTACAAACCAGGCTCCATCTAGGTTAATTACATTGCTCTCCTTGAACCAGATTCGAACGATGAGCCAGAAGATTGACGCAGGCAGAATAATGGCAACTGACGCGATAAGCACTCTAAGCAACGCGGAGATATTCTTTTCCTTGGAAGTTGGTATAAACCAGGGTGCCAGAGCCCAGACAGGTATCGCTGTTACAGCCGCAAAAATCAACACAACCCAGATACCGATGAATATGCCTCTGGCATGAAGCAGCACCAGATCAGAAGCGCCCACCGTTGCTAGTATGACATTCTGAGCGAGCAGGCCAACTGCGTAAAGGGCAGAGGCGAACAGTAAAACAGCCTTACTCAATTTCTCCATGGAAATGCCACCCTTCGTTTAATGTTTAAAACACCTAGACGATATGATGAGATTCACAATATGACAAGATTCACAATATATCAATCCGGTATTTGGATGCCATTCTGGTAATCACTGTATTGTTCCCGTAGACATCTACAGACTCTCTATCCCCCCTTCACCGCTCCCCGCCCATTGGCTTTCACCCAGTACATGCGCAGATCGGCCACGCCAATAACGGCGTGGACGCTCGTGCCGTCGTCGGGCGCAGTGGCCACGCCCACGCTGGCGTTCACGCGCAGCTTCAAGCCGTTCTTCATCTGAAATTCCGTCCCCATCAGCGCGCTCAGCAGCGCCTTGGCTTGCGTCAGCGCGGCCTTGGCGCCGGTCTCCGGCATCAGGATCACGAACTCGTCGCCGCCGTAGCGGAAGCACCAATCATGCTTGCGGCTCAACTCCTGGAGCCGCTCGCCGGCGCGGGCCAGCAGCTCGCTGCCTACCAGGTGGCCGTGCTCGTCGTTCACCAGCTTGAAATGGTCAAGGTCGAGGAAAGCCAAGCTCACCGGCAGCCCCAGCCGTCCGCACCGCTCCATCTCGCGGCCCAGCACCTCATAGAGATGGCGGACGTTGTAAAGCTTGGTGCAATCGTCGGTAATGGTCAACTGCTGGATGCGGGCCACGTCGTGCGCGTTCTCGATGGCGATAGCCGCGTGGTCGGCCAGGATGTGCAGAAAGGCGATGGTGTAGTCGGTGAGCTGGTCGGCGCGCGGGTTAAAGATCTCGATGACGCCGTGCGTTCCCTTGCGCCCGCGCAGTGGAAGAGCGATCACCGAACGGACCGTGTTGGGCCTAGCGCAGTGCTCCTCCTGAACCCGCGGATCGTTCTTGCCTTCGGGAACCAGCAGCGTCTCGCCGTGTTCCACTACCCAGCCGGCCACGCCCTCGCCCACCTTCACCCGCAGGCCGCGCAGCGACGCCTCTTCCCGGCCCGCGGCAATCGCATAATAGAGCTCCTGGCGCGCTTCATCCAGCATCAGCAGCGTCCACAGCTCCGCCTCCACAAACCGCTCCATGTGCTCCATGATGGTGCGCAGAATCGTGTCCAGGTCAAAGCTCGAAGTGAGCGAGCGCGCCACCTGGTGGAATACAAGAAGGTCGTCGAGCGGGATGCGAGTTGCTGTCTTTTTGGTCATTCCACGGCCCAGTGTTAAAAGTGTTTACGCAATTCTTACACACGGTGGTTTTCAGGCGGCGGAAAAATGCCGCCAAGCATTACGCCGGTCACATTTTCTCGGGGGAGAAGTACCATCCTCAGTTTCTATACGAACAATGTAGGCGGCCCGTTCCGCATCGATGGCTCCAAAAGCAAACTCAGGGAGAGAGCATCAAGCCTCGGAGCAATCAGCTTCGGACTCAGTCGATTCGCGGCGTGCCCCGGCGGAGATAAAAACCGATGCCGCCGCAGACCGCGATGATCACCAGCGCAACGGCGAAGTAATAGGCCATGGGATGCGCCCAGCCCGGAGACCATGTCAAATCCTGGCCCACCCACAGCAGCAGAATCATCGCGATAGCCACAAACATGCCCGCAATCACCAGCAAGGTGTGGCCCAACTCGCGCCGTTTGTCCAGCGCCTCCACCTGGTCGGGGGTCAGGTTGCGCTCTTCCGGGGGAAGCAGGGAATTTGCCATGCTTGAGACTCCTGTCATGTAGAAACTGGCAGGACGCGCGCTTGTTGGATGGCCTCCGCGCCCGGCTGCCCGCTCCTTCGATTCAAACACAGATTGCTGCGGCCGTGCCAGGGCCGGCTCTCAGTAGCTCGCTCGGCCGCCTGCCCGCGGCCGGAAAAAAACTGCCTGGAATCGCGCTACTTCGGCGGATAACCCACCGACTGCCCATACAGCGGACTTTTCCCTTCGGGCAGTCTCAGCGCCGCGCCCACAGCCGCCGCGTCCTGCTGCCCGTGCAGGGCATAGAACCACGCATTCAGCCCTTCCGCGGCCGCAAAAAGATAGACGTTCTGGCCGATGAAGCCTGTATCCACCTGTGCGTAGTTGAACTTGGGGTCAGCCACATAAACCAGCGTGACGGCTGCCTGCCCTGCCGGGGATGCGCCCATCTTGGCGCGCAGGTCGCCGGCCGCCACCGGGCGTAGAAGGTTGGTTTCGGCCTCGTAAACGTAGGCGCCCTGAGCCAGCACCACGTAAAGCTCAATCTCCTGCTTGTTCATCGCAGAAGGAGCAGTGCGGCCCAGCCCCGGCTTTTCTTCGCGCGTCCGGTTGACGCCAAAGGCCGCCCACAGCAGATTCGAAAGCGTTTGCAGAGGAAGCGGCTTGTCTTGAAAGGCGCGCGTGGTCTTGCGCTCGGCCAGGGCCTGCATCAGAGACATTCCAGCGGCCCCCTGCGGCTTGGGCAACTGAATAGGCTTGAGTTCCTGTGCGCTCAGTGCGGGCACGGTCCACAGCAAGGCCGCCAGACCCATCAGGGCGGCCAGCCGTTTGGGAGCGAAAACTGCGAAAGTGTTCATGGTTCCTCCTCGAAGAATGTGGATTATGCAGTGGGTTACTGCTGGCCGGGCTCAATCCGACAAAAAAGCCACCGACTGCAACGTGCTGATCTCGAAGGCCTTGCGGCAGCGGATGTTGGCGCAGGCCAGCTTTTCGTCTCGCCTGACCATGTAAGACTGCGCCTTGGCGAATTTCGCGCGGTCCCGCTCGTCGGCCCCCCGCGGCAGTTGCGCCCGCTTACGCCGCACCACCCACGTCACCTTGTACTCGCCTGCCTGCCCGCACTTGGGACAGGTCAGCGTGTGGCTGCGCATTTCCGTCGTTTCGTTGAAAAAATCGCGCTCTTCCATCGTTTTCCAGCCTTCCATCCCGGCAAAAATCTTTCGCTGGGAGCCCCGGCTCTTCCGCCCAGCGGCAAAATCTCAAGCCCAAAAGCCCGGAGGGCACTTTCGCTCCGGCAGCACTTTGTTCCATACTCATACTTGCCATGACGAAACGCAAGCCAGGAAAATTTTCAGCCGCCAAGGCGGTCAAGGCTAACGCCCGTGAACGGGTGGGTCAGCCCAAACCCGCGCGCGTCCTCTCCACCGAGCCGCGCACCGGCCGCGCCGCCAAGCACAAGCCCAAACTCGAAGAAATCATTCAGCAGGAGGAGTAGCAATGGCCAAAGCTGTAGGCGTCGGCGGAGTTTTTTTGAAGGCGCGAGATCCCCAGGCGCTCTCCGCATGGTATGCCACCCATCTGGGCATCCAACCAGTCGAGGGGGGCTCACTGGTCTTTGACGGGCCTGAGTCAACAGGAATGACGGTCTTTGCCCATTTTCCGCAAGAGACCACATACTTTGGCGACGGGCCGCAGAGCTTCATGGTCAATTTTCGCGTGGACGATCTGGACCGGTTGCTTTCCGATCTGGCCGCGGCTGGCGTGCGCATCGATGCTCACCGCGAAGAGTTGAGCTACGGGCGCTTTGCCTGGATATGGGATCCGGAGGGCAACCGCGTAGAGTTGTGGCAGCCGTAGCGTGAGGGGTGAAGCGGCGGTTGTGGGTACCAGCAATTTCTAATCGGCTATGTTGTTGAAAAAACCTCTTTGCATACAGCCTTGCGCTCGTCTTCCGTCTTTCATACAGCAGTAAGACACGCAGGAGATCGCTATCCAACTGGCGTTGCAGCGATCCCGGTCTGCGCCACTGTGCGGTAAAGATGTCTTACAGTTGTCTTACGCGGAAATCCCCAATCCCAACCCGCTCGCTATCCCTTTACGCTCCCCATCGGCGATATCAGAAAAAACGTCACGCTCTCCGCGGTGCTCCGCTTATGCAGCGTTCCCCGCGGGATGACCAGCATATCGCCCTTCTTGAGCTTGAGCGTGGTGGCGCCCTCCGCCTCGGGCGCAAGCCACTCGCCGGGCTTGGTGTTGCGCCCGTTTTTTGGAGTCCCGCCTACCTCGTAGACCGTTGCCCCGTCAAGAATCAGCAGTACATGGTCGCGGCCCTCGTGCCACTCGAACTCCTTGGCGCTCTTGGCCGTCTCAGTGGTCAAAACAACCGTGACCTCCCTGGAGTCGAAGAGATTGTCACTGCCGGACTTGGCCGCGAGAGCCTTCATGCCCTCCTGGATGCGTTGCGCGGTGAACAGTTGAAACGCAGCCGGCGCGGCGGGCGCTGCGTTCTGAGCATCCGCATCAGAGGCAAACAGCGATCTCTCGGCAAGGGCGAGTCCTGCAGCGGCGGCAGCCGGCGCGATGCGCAGGAAGTTGCGGCGAGCGGGATTCTTGACGGCATGGTTTTTCATCTTATTTCTCCCCCAACAGTAAAACACTCAACGCCGCATGATGTCAGCTATTGTCGCCAGCATGGCCGGAGCGATACGTTCTAAGTTTCTGACTGCCCGGCGAACAGATTGAGCCGGATGGCATTCGTGATCCTTGGAAACAGTTTGACTAAGACGCGCAGGGCGGCTCGCATCGGCAGGGAAAGGCGTGACCGCAAAGAGTCGGGGAGGTCCATCATGGATCGGGATTCCACCAGGCGCAATCCGATCTTCCATCGTTCAATCTCCCTCGGGTCTTTGCATCCCCATGCGAAACGGGCTGCAAGGCTCCGGCGCGTATGATCTTTGTTCTCGTAATTTACCGCTGCGGGGGTGACTGTGTCGAAGGCGATGCTTACGCCAGGGAAGTTGGCTGCGATCTGTGCCAGCGCCGCTTTGACTTCCTGCTCTGTCAGGTAGATGAATACTGCCTCCGCGACGAAGCAATGAGGTCCGGGGCTTTGACGCACCGCGGCCATCCACCCTGGATCGAGAATCGATGCGGCCAGAGTCACGCGCCGCTCGCTATCGGTGAAAAACCTCCGCCGCAGTTCTACGGTATCCGGAAGATCAAGGTCGAACCAATGTACGGTGCCGTTGTCGAGCCGTTCGAAGCGGGTGTTGAGTCCGGCGCCGATCTCGACCACGGTGCCTCCCGGATGGCGGTTAAGAAAACTCTTGACCACGTCGTCGAAGATCGCGGTTCGCATGACACACCCCACGATCCGCCGCCATTGATTGAATCTCCGGAAATCCCAATCGATGGATTGGACCATTTCCACGGCCTTCGGATCCTTCAGGATCGGACACTTCTTGAGCGAGTCGACTGCGCGGGCGTACAGCGGAATCAGCAGTGACTCCTGTACCTGGCCGAGTTGGATGGATTGTTTCAACGGCATGTTCATCGCACATTAAATCAAATATTGGCGGGTGGCCCACATCTCATTTGCATCATGCAAATGGTCTTCTCAGGTCTCGCTTTGAGACGGGGTCTTCTAAAAAAACGTCTTACTGACGCGGCACACTGTAAGGGCCAGGCAGTATCGGCTCAGAGGGCTTGTCGGCCGCCTCTGGCGGAGCGTGCACGTTCGTCCGCTTGGAAAAGATGCGGAACGGCACGTCCAGATTGAGCATCACCGCAACTGGTTTGCCGTCTTTGATTGCCGGCTCAAATTTTGCCTTCTTGATGGCCTCGACGGCGCTCTCGTCCAGCCCGAAGCCGATAGGCCGGCTGATGGCCACTTCGCCCACCTTGCCGTCCGGGCCGACCACCACGTGATATTGAGCCATGCCCGCTACCCCGCTGGCCTGTGCAAATTCATTCGAGTCCGGCTCGAAGTTGGTCAGCAGGCGCGCCTTCTGGTCCACCGTGTTCTGGCGGAGAACGGTTTGGTCTTTGGGCCGGTAGTCGGTCTTGGCGGCCACAGCCTGGTAATAAAGCTTCCAGAAGTCGGGCAGGCCGGCCATCAGGCGCTCATCCAGTCCCTGGGCAAAGACTTGGTCGAGTGCCTCCTTGAGCACCATCGTGGCGTGCGCCGGCGAGGTGGTAGTGGTCACGCTTTTAGCGTCGGCTGGGCGCTCTTCCTCCGGCGTGGCGGCAATGGAAGCCTTGAGCTGGTCTGCCTCGTTCATCTCTTCTGGCTCAGTTGCCGCCTGTGGCGCGGCTGGAGCAGCGCCCGGCTTTGTTGTGTGCCGGAATTTTCTGTTCTTTTCGTTCTTTTCCTTGCCGGCCGGCTCCCCCTTCTCCCCCTTTATCTTTTTGGGCTTCACCACCATCTCCCGGTCGATGGTGATTTTGACTAACTTTTTATTGGGAGTGATGCGCACCCGGTCAAAGGCGCTTGAGGAATCCTCGAAGGCCAGCTGGCCCAGAAAGTGCAGCCCGTAGCGCGCGCCTTCCAGCGTGACCTTGTGCTTGGTTATGCGCAACCTGTCGATCTGCATGGCGCACAGCGTGTAAGAGCCCTGCGGGGAGTGCCCGATGAGGCGGCCGTGCTCGTCGAAGCTGAGCGAGTTGTCCAGGTAACCGCCGCGCAGGTAGAGCGCCTTGCCCACCACCAACTGCTTGAGTTCAGCCTCCGTAATGCCGCCTGCCACCTGCGCCTCCTGCGGTGCAGCCAACTGCTCCTGCGGCGCGGCTGATTGCGGCAGAGTTGGCGCGGCTGCCTGCGGCGAGGCTGGCGGGACTGGCTGCTGAGTGTCGCCGGATTGGGCCACCGGCTGCTGAGCCGGAGAAGAAAACGCCAAGGCCAGCGCGGCGCAGCAAGCCGCCACGCCAAGCCGAGCCAAAGCCGTCATGACAGTGGTATACGGTCGAACGAGAAGTATGAGCATGGAAAGAGCCTATGGCAAACACTGTAACAGGATTCCGTTCCCGCCGTCAGACGGAAACCCGCCGCCCCCTCAGCCGGATTTGCCGTCGCTGTCCTGAACCTGGCGCAGCCGCCACAGGATGCGCCGGAAGAGGCCGAGGATGCGGCGCGTGTCGTGTGCGGAGAGCGAAAGCCGGCGCAGGAGCAGGCGCAGGTCGTGACGGTTGGCCGGCTGCATCGCGCGCGGCGAGTAGCCCGCCGCCTGCATCGCCTCTTCGATCACACCGGCCAGCAAATCCAGTCTTTCGGAGGGAGGCGGGGGTTTCAACCCCCGCATAAAGTTAACATAATCAATGCGGGCTTTAGCCCTGGAGGGTTCTTCATCATCGTTTTTGCCCGAATTCTGGTCTGCATCCGCCCACTTTCCACTAGGCGTCTCCGCAACGGCGCTGCGGGTGAGTTCGTAGAGGCACACCGCCACGGCCTGGCCCAGGTTCATCGAGGGCTGCTTGGGGTCGGTGGGGATTTCGACGAGGAGATGGCAGAATGAGAGGTCATCGCGCGTAAGTCCATGTTTTTCAGGGCCGAAGACCAGGGCGATGCGGCCTCCGCAGGCCAGCTCCCGCCCCACCAGAGGAGCCAGCTCCGGCAGCGCGACCACCCGCTGTTCAGCCTTGCGCCGGGTGAGCGTTCCGGTTCCGAGGACCAGGGTCGCGCCGGCCACCGCTTCGGCCAACGTCGTGGACGCTTTTGCGTTTTGGAGGAGTTCTGGAGCTCCTATAGCCGAGCGTGCCTCGCGCCAGGTGGGCTCAAAGGGGGCGACCACCAAGAGGCGCCCAAATCCGAAGTTGGCCATGGCGCGGGCCGCTGCCCCTATATTGAGGGGATTACGAGGGGATACCAGCACCACGTCGAGTGAATCGCGTTGGGATTCAGTGAGCAAGGAATCATTGTAGTGCGGTAGCGAAAAGTTCGCTCAGGCGATTGCGAAAATGTGAGTTTTTGATTCAAATAGTCCCCATAATGGGCGTTTTTCAGGCTTAAAGATGCGGTATTTAAGGCAAAAGTTTGTATATAAATAGCCAACTTTCATGCAGCATCGGATTTGAAGGCTGGAGAAATGGGTCCATGGTGGGGTGGAGCACGCCGATCCAGGGGTCCATCCCGCTCTGTGATATAAACATGAATCATCAGCGCAAGGTGAGCCAATGCCGATTCCTTCCTCCGTGCCCAATGAAAATGCTGCCCTGATTGATCGGGCAGTGGAATGGCTGCGCATGAGCGAGCGGGATTCGCGGCGGCTCCGATGGGCCTTGGTTTTGATCGTCCTTCTCTACTTGATCTGCCTTGCAGTGTTCGAGGCAGGTCCCATCAATCATTGGGCCGAAGATACGTTTATGTTGCTGGACGGCGGCTGGCGGATATTCAACGGACAGATGCCCTATCGGGATTTCTATCTGGTGCTGGGTCCGCTGGAATACATACTTACGGCCGCCGGCATGTTGTTGACCAATGGAAGCCCGCAAGCAATTGCTGTCAGCAATGCAACCTTTGGCATCACTGTTGGGATATGGGGATGGCTTTTGTCGCGGCGGCGGATGCCGGCCGTTCCAGCCTTGATGGTAACCGCATGGCTGATTCTGACTGCCACTTGCCCGACGTCGCTCGGATCTTCTCCAAATGTTCTAAGTTGCGCCATGCTCTACAATCGCCACGGTTATGCGCTGCTTGGCCTGGTGCTTGTGGAATGTGCATTTGCCAGCGGGCGCAGCCGGTTTTGGGGCGGCGTATCGAGCGGCGTCGCTCTTATCCTGCTGGCATTTCTGAAATTGAACTTTTTCGGCGCCGCATTTCTTATGCTTCTGGCAACCATGCCGGTCAAGCGCGGGGAAATGCAGCGCGCCTGGGGAATTCTGGCGGGGCTTGCCTGCGCGTTTGCGGCGTTCATCGTGTATCTCCGGTTTGCGATTTTCTCGTTCTTTTCCGACATGCGTCTCGTCATTCAGGCCCGGAACGGCCAGTTGAGCTTCAAGGCCACCGTCGCAGAGATTGCCGGGAGCGCGGAGTTGCTGACGTTGGCCATCATGACCGTCATCGTGGCGCTCTTGGTCTCGCGAGGCAAACTCTGGCAGAGATACGAAGTGAGAGTCATTCTCCTTGGCGGCATCGTGATTGCGACTGGCGTCCTGCTCAAATTGTCAAATTGCGATGAGCGCCTCTACGCGCTGGCATCGCTGTGGGCGATTATCCTGATCGCACAGCTCACGGCGGCCTATCCTGAAGCCAAAGAGAAGCTTGCCATTTCCGCGGTTATCTTGCTGAGCCTGGGCGGCATCCTGGTTGAGTTTAACGGTGATGCGTGGAGTATGCTGACTCTGCTGCGATATCAGGCGCCCTCGGTCAGATCGATGGGAGCCGGCATAGACGGCCGCGGCATGGAACGCCTGAAGTTTTATGAGGATTTATCTGATCCACAGGGATCGATGAAAGGCGACAATGGCAGCTTCTATGTGTCCATTGTGAACGATGGACTGGAGTTGCTGGAGAAGTCGAGCACGCAGCAAGAATCGGTTCTAACCCTCAGTTATAACAACCCATTTTCGTATATACTCCGCCGTAAGCCGGCATTGGGCGGGAGCACTTGGCTCGCGCTCGGCGATAATGTCCCCAATAATCATCTGCTTGAAGCAAGCCAGGTATTTGGCAATGCGGACCTGATGATGGTTCCTCATTATCCGAATGTCAATCAAGACAGCGATATTGCCCTTGCAGAGACATACCATCCCTACCTGTCGGCGCACTTTTCCTTTGTTGCCAGCTCTAAGTGGTGGTCGCTTTACCGCCGCAACCGATAGCGGTCCGGCAAGGGCCTACTGGCCGCTTTCCCCGACCTTGTACATATATTTGATGGCTGATTTGTACACCAGCGTCTTCTGGCGGCCGCGGATTTTGAGGGCGTTGCGGTCGTACCACTCGATGCAGCCTTCGATCTGCTCCCCGTCTTCCAGCGCCAGGACCATGGGCGTCTGGGATTGGATTTGCTTTTGTAGATAAAAAAGCTCAGCGTTGTGCTGCGCGGGTTCCTGCTCCTGTTTCTGGCCGTAGGCCGGCAGGCGGAAGGGAGCGAGATTCGCTGGACGGCTGCGGGTATACGCCTGGGTGCGGGGCTGAGTGGATTCTGTGCTCATGAAATACTCCTCGTGGGGAATGCGTAGCTAGTTAGGCTCGAGGCTGACGGCCATGGCGTCCAGCGAAAGAGAGCGAAGCAGGTTGCGGCGCATGCCCTGTTCAACCTGCACTAGGGAGCGGGCGGCATTGTCGATCCAGTCTACGCTCACTCCCTGGCCAAGGCGCGTGAGTTCGGCTTCGATGTCCAGGTTGCGGATGAGCTGCGGCGTGCCCGCGACAATCAGCAGCAGATCCTCGACGAGGCTGCTCAGAGCGCGCAGCAGGTTGAGGGTCTTCTCCTGGCCGTCGGCGCCGGCGCGGTAACTCTCGGTCGCGTGGAAGAGCGAAGAGTAATCGGGCTCACGTAGCGCGGTACAGAGCACGATGAGAGCGTCTTGGCGGCTGGCCAGATACGCGTCTAGATCGAGTGTCAGTGCGCGGCCCACGGCTCCCTCGGCCAGTCGCGCGACAAGGGCGCGGTCGGTTTTTTTCAATAGCGGACGGCGGCGGGCGAGCAAAGCTTCGAGCTCTGAGGCGGGAATCGCGCCCAGACGATGCACCACGGCGCGCGAGCGGATGGTGGGCAGCAGCTCCTGCGGGTTCTCGGTAAGCAGAATCAGCGAACTGTGCGCGGGCGGCTCTTCCAGCAGCTTGAGCAGCGAGTTGGCCGCCTCTTTCATAAATGCCGACGCGGTGAAGATGGTGAAGGTGCGCCTCGCTTCCACAGGCGGACGGTAGTAGGCCACGTGAATGGCTTGGCGGACCTGCCCCACCTTGATGAGCAGTTGCGGCGGGTCGGGCGGGATGATCAGCACATCCGGATGCGTCTGGATCAGGATGCGCGTCTCTTTCTTGTCCGTGTCGCGCATCTCTTCACGGGCGGCAACAGCCTCGGCTACCAGGGCCTCCAGATCAGCGGAATCGTTGATGCGCGCGCAGTTCGCGCAGGCGCCGCAGAAATCGGGAAGACCGTCTGTCGTCTCGGTGGGCTGCAGGCAGTTGACGGCTTTGGCCAGCATCAGCGCCAGCGTGTACTTGCCCGCCCCGCGTGGCCCGGCCAGGATCAGCGACTGCGGAAATCGCCCCCCGCCGATGCTCTCCCTGAGCCGGGTCACCGTGGCCGTATTGCCCAGAAAATCCTGAAAGCCCATGGGTTGAGTTTAGTGCATCTGCGGGCGGCTCCTTTGAAGAGGGAGTTCGGCCCCCGATTTCATCAGAAAGAGCCGCGAAATCTCGCCTGAAAAATAAATGTCAAGGTCCCTTGACAAGTCTAACCCTATTGTGTAAAGTTTAGTTGTCTTTAAGTAAAGGAGACCAATCATGCTCTGCTCATACAACAATCCTGCGCAACGCCGCTTCGTGATTCGCATGTGGCTCATAGCGGCTCTGTGCGTTTTGTTTTCTCTCCTGGCCGCTCTGGTTTTTCGGCTCATCCATCCACATGGCGTTGTTGCTTATCTGGTGGCCGTTCTTCCCGCGCTTCCCATCATCGGAGCGCTCGTCTACACCGGCGTCTACCTGGCCGAAGAAAAGGACGAGTTCCAGCGCAATCTGCTCGTACAGTCTTTGCTCGGCGGGACTGGTGGGATTCTGGCAGTAACAACCGCATGGGGCTATATGGTGGATTTCGCCCGTGCTCCGCACCTGGACCTGGTATGGGTCTATCCGCTTTTCTGGCTCTTCGCGGGCATCTCCTACGGGTTTGTCAGAGCGAGGTACAGATGAAAAACCGTCTGCGTGTGCTGCGCGCGGAACGCGGCTGGTCGCAGGCCGATCTGGCCCAGCGGCTGGAGGTCTCGCGCCAGTCGGTCAACGCCGTTGAGACCGGCAAGTTCGACCCCAGCCTTCCGCTGGCCTTCAAACTTGCGCGCCTCTTTGAGACCACCATCGAGGCCATCTTCAGCGACGAGAACTGATGCGCGATTCTTGGTTCTCTGAAGCAAGAGTCGCGGCAATCCGGAAACAAACTCGGCTTCCGCGCGCCGATGGTAAGCTGAGGACCGTAGGATTTTGGAGCAAAAATGCCGGAGCTCGCCTCTTTGACAAGACGTTTCGCGCGGGCTGTGCTGTTGATTGCCGTGTTATGCCTTCCGGCGAAGTCTCTGCTTGCGGTCAGTTGCAGGATAGTGAAGCATTCCCCGCCCAGCGAAGCCGATAGTGCTTTGCTCGTGGCAGATTATGCGAAAGCGGCCGCTCTTTATCAGGCCGGATTAGTCAGCCATCCGGGCGACGAAGATCTGACCATAGGGCTGGTTCATGCTCTGCTGCGCCAGCAGAAGGTGCAGGAGGCGGCGGATGCAGTCAAGGTGTCGTTGGCCATCGCGCCCAGCTCGGCGGCATTGATCACGTTGCGGGGCGAGGTTGAGCTGCGCCAGGGCACTCCGTGGCTCGCCCTTCAAACGGCGCTGGAATCCGACAAAGCAGATGTATGCAACCCGCGCAACCACCTACTGCTGGCCCGGCTGGGACGCCTCAATTCTTTGTATGCTTCAAGCCGCAAGCAGCTTGAAATGGCGTACCGGCTCGATCCCGAAGATCCGGAGATTCGCAGGGAGTGGATTCAAACGCTTCCGTTGAAGCAGAGGATCGCTGAGATGGAGGCCTACTTTTCGTCTCCTGCGGGAATGGACGAGGAGGATCTGCGCCGTTGGCGGTTGTACCTGGAGAACCTGAAGAAGATGGCGGCCGAGCCGCACAAGGCCTGTCATCTGGTCTCCCCGGCGACGTCCACTGAGATTCCCTTTGCCATGATCATGCGAGACGCAATTCACCTGCGCGCCTTCGGGCTGGATGTGAAGTTGAACGGGCGCGGCGCCCGCTTCGAGATCGATACCGGCGCCGGCGGGCTGGTGGTGACGCAATCCGTAGCTAAGCACGCGGGGCTCAAGGCCTTTTCGCAAACAGAGTTGTCCGGCATCGGCGATCAGGGCTTCAAGCCGGCCTACACCGCCTATGCCGATTCCATCCGCATCGGGAACATGGAGTTTCAGGATTGCGCGGTGCGCGTGCTCGACAGCCGCAGCAATTTGGAGGAAGCGGACGGCCTGATCGGGATGGACGTGTTTGCGCATTTTCTGGTGACGCTGGACTACCCCATGCGCAAGCTGTTGCTTGGTCCCTTGCCGCCGCGCCCGGGAGAGGCAGCCGCCGCGCCCGCCCTCAAAACGAGCGACGCGGATCAGGACGATTCCAGTGCCACCGCGGAGCCTGCCAAGGCAGCGCAGCAAGACAAGCCCGTTGCGAAACCCGGCGTAACAGCTCAAGCCGGCGTCTCGGCTCCCACGCAGAATGCTGCCGCGTCGCCAGAGGCCACTCACGGCCCGTATGACCGCTATGTCGCTCCGGAGATGAAGGATTACATGCCCGTCTATCGCGTCGGCCATGAGCTCATCCTGCCCGCGGCAATCAATAACGACAAGCTCAAGTTGTTCATCCTCGACACCGGGGCATTTGCCACCACCATCTCGCCGCAGGCCGCCCGTGAGGTCACCAAGGTCCGCTCCGATTATTACACTCAGGTGAAAGGCATCAGCGGAAATGTGGAGAAGGTTTATTCTGCCGACGAAATCACCTTCCATTTTGCGCACCTGTCTCAGAAGGTGAACGGCGTCGTCTCCCTGGATACTTCGCGGATGTCAAAGGACGCGGGGATGGAGATATCGGGTTTCTTTGGCGCAACCACGCTGAATTTGCTGACCATGCACATCAACTACCGCGACGGCCTGGTCAAGTTCGACTATGATCCCAAGCGCGGTTACAGATACTGATCCGGCCGGTATGCGCTCCGGCGGTATACTGCTTTCATGTCCTCTCCATCTGCGTCGTATCGTGTGTTTCTCTCAGCCCTGGCTGCGGCCGGGCTGGTTTGCGTTCTTGCTCAATCGCCCGCGGCTCACGCCTGGGGCAATGGCGGTCATCGGCTGGTCAATAAACTGGCGACCAGCTCCCTGCCCGCCGATGTTCCGGCCTTTCTGCGTTCTCCGGAGGCCATCGCCGAAATCGAGTACCTGGGCCCCGAGCCGGATCGCTGGCGCTCGCCCGCCGAGCCGGAGCTGGTGGCCGCGCAGGCGCCGGAGCACTTCATCGACATGGAATTGGCCGACGCGCTGGGGCCCCTGCCGCATCGCCGCTTCGACTTTGAAGCCAATGTCTATGCCGCAAACCAGGACCCGAAGAAGATCGGCCTGCAACCCTGGGAGACCGACGAGGTTTGGGAGCGGCTGAAGTGCGCGCTGCGCGAATACCGCAGGTTGGCCGCAAGCAAGCAGGATACCCGCCCGGTCGAGCAGGCGATCTTGTTTTATGCCGGCTGGCTTGGCCACTACGTGGGCGACGGCTCGCAGCCCCTGCACACCACCGTCCAGTTCAACGGCTGGACCGGGCCCAACCCCAACGGCTACACTACCGAGCACAAGATTCACTGGCAGTTCGAAGGGCCGTTTGTGGAGGCCAACATGCACGAGGCCGAGGTGCGGGCCAAAATGACGCCGGTCAAGGCCATCGACGGCGACCTCTTCGACGCCTACGTAGCCTACCTGCGCAACACCAAAACGTTCGTGGAAAAGGTCTACCAACTGGACAAAGTGGGTGGGTTTGTGGGAGAAGGAACGGCGGAATCGCGCGATTTTACCGCCGAGCGGCTGGCGGCCGGCGCCAGCATGTTGCGGGATATGATCTACACCGCCTGGCTGGAGAGCGCCAAGCCGGTGAACGATCCTTACGCGCCAAAGTAACGGGTCAGAGAGTCAGGTCTCAGCCTCTCGCTCAGTCGCCGGATTCGGCCTGGGCGAGGGCCGGAACTCGGCGCAGCAGTGTGGTCAGCATCGCGGTCATCAGCGCAACAGTCGGAATGGAGATCAGCAGCCAGGCCAGCAGCGCCTGGCCGAACATGCCGCCCACATGCGAAATCAGCGCCATGGGCGAAGTGTGCAGCAAAGTGCCAATCTCGATGACGCGGCCTGAGCTGAATGCAAACATCCTCCCGCCCAGACGCACAAAGGGCACAATCAGCACAAACTGCAGCGGCGCGGCGGCCCAGTTTGCCGCTTGAATAACGGGAAAGTTCAGCCGCAGTCCCAGCGCCACGACGACACACAAGGCGGTAGTCACGCCCAACACGGGAATGCAGCCGATGGCGAACCCCAAGGCCAGCGTGAGTGCCAGTCTTTGGGGCGAGATGCCATGCCGCAGCCAGGTGGCCGCATTGCGCTTCATCGTTTGGATGGATTCCGAGATCTTCATTCCCAGCTTATCGGTACGCTGGGGGCAACATGTTAGTTTCTTAATGAAACTTTGGTAAGAAAGTTAAAAAAGCCCTAAAAATGAGATTTGTTTAGTCCGGGAAGCTCAACAGGCCGCGGTGACTCATCTGGCCCAGTATCTGCTCCACCTTCCAGTCGAGCGCCCCGGTCCCGTCGACGATGAGGTCGGCGTTGGCCGCCGAAGGGCGCACAAAGGCTATGCTTGAGGGCCTGACGGTGGACTCATACTGGTGGCGGACCACCTCCGGCGTGCGGCCGCGCTGCTCGATATCGCGCTTGAGCCGCCGTTCGAAGCACAGCTCGTCGGGTGTGTCGATGTAAATGCGCAACTGGTAGAAAGGCAGCAGTTCGGTGAAATGGAGCGCGAAGATGCCCTCGATGAGCAGATAGGCGCTGGGCAGCACGGTCTCCGTCAGGCCGATTCCGTCGGGGCCAAGGACGCGTGTATAGGAGGCAAAGTCGTAAACCGGGCGTTCGATGGTCTCTCCCCTGGCCAGCGCGGCTACTTGGGCCACCAGCAGCGAGCTTTCGATCAGCGAGGGGTGGTCGAAGTTCTGGCGGGCGCGCTCTTCCAGCGGCATGTGGGCCAGATCGCGATAGTAAGTATCGATATGGAAGTGGATGCCGCCCAGGGTGCGGGCCAACTCGGCTGTCAGGGTGGTTTTGCCTGAGCCGGTGCAGCCGGCAATTCCCAGCACAACAGGAGGAAAGGGGAGACGCGCGCTGCGCTCGGCTTCTTGGTTCACGGCTTTACTCCTGTTTCTGGTCTCGCGATAAGAGCGTCCATTCTGGGCACGAGCCGTTCCAGCAGCCGGGCCAGCCGGTGCTCAACCTGGTGGCCAATCTCGGCGACCTCCGCGTGATTCAGTTGCTTTGCGCCCAGCCCGGCGGCCAGGTTGGTCACGCAGGAGATGCCCAGCACCTCGATTCCCATGTGGCGGGCGACGATAGTCTCCGGCACGGTGGACATGCCTACCAGTGTTGCGCCCAGTGTGCGGAAGGCGCGAATTTCGGCGGGGGTCTCGTAGCTGGGCCCGCTCACGGCCAGATACACTCCCTCGGCCAGTGCAAAAGCCTCTTCCCTTGCGGCCTCCTGCGCCAAAGCGCGAAGCCGTTTCGAGTAGGCCTCGGTCATGTCAAAGAAGCGCAATCCCGCGCCGCCCCTCACCGCAAAACGCGGCTCGTTTTGCCCGACGAGCGGATTCCAGCCCATGAGGTTGATGTGGTCGCTGAGCACGACCAGCTGGCCCACGCGGTAGCCCTCCTGGATGCCGCCGGCGGCGTTGGTTAGCACAACCGCCTGAAGGCCGAGCGCGCCCAGCACGCGCATGGGAAATGTGACCTGCTGCGGCGAGTAGCCTTCGTAAAAATGCACCCGGCCCTGCATCACGATGACCGGCACGCCCGCCAGCAGCCCCGCCACCATGCGTCCCGAGTGGCCCTCGACGGTGGACTGCGGAAAATGCGGAATCTGAGAGTAGGGCATCACGACCGGCTCGGTCACCGCGTCGGCCACGGCGCCCAGCCCGGAGCCCAGGACGATGCCCGTGCGCGGGTGAAGCGGGCCCAGTATGGCTCGCAGAAACGCCGCTGCTTCAGAGACTTGGTCGAAGTAGGTCATGGATTGCAACTGATAATACGCTTAAGACATTCTACAGGCGGGGGCAATGCCGGCCTGATGTGAATAATAAGGATGAATAGATGAGCGATCTGGAGGCATGGGGGATGGGAATAAAGGAGCTTGTCGCGGTGATCTTCGGGTTGGGCCTGGGCTGCAATGCGCTGCTCTTTGTGCCGCAGGTGGTGGCTCTCTGGCGGAAGAAGAGCGATGCGGGAATTTCGCTCGTCACCTTTGGCGGCTTCAGCGTCTTGCAGGTGGTGGGAATCGTGCATGGGGCCTATCAGCACGATCTCTCGCTGATTCTGGGCATGGTGGCCAGCTTGATGACCTGCGGTTCGGTTACGGCGCTGACGATTTTTTACAGGTTGAAGAGGATGCGGGCAGAAAGAGCTGTAACTTGAGGCTTGCGATTTCCACGACCTCAAAATCCAGGCCCAGGGCAACCGCGATCAAGAAAAACCACTTTGGTGTCAACGGGTTTTCAGGCCGCCGGCCAGGCCTCCGGCGTCAGCGTGATCATGCAGCAGCCAAGCGCATAATTGAACCAGAAGTGCTCGGTCATCGGCGTGGCGAAAAAGCCTTCGAGATTCTCTTTGCGAACCACTTCCGTCACAAACGCGCGCGGCCCGTAGAAGAGCGTGAAAAAACTATCTCAATCCACCGTCAGCAAAAAAGACTCATCCGGAGCCGCCAGTGTGCCGCGCGAGGGAAATATTTCTTTGCGATTTCTGAGCCGGGACACATTCAGCAGTTGGATGGGATCAACATGGGGAAACTCCGGCACGAAGATCACTTCTTCCTGGCCGGCCGCCCGGAACGCATCGAGAAAATCCATCTGCAGCAAGGGTTCGAACCGGCCCTCTACGGGCATCCACACAGATTCAGCTTGCAGAAAGCGCTCGAGCGCCTCGCCGGCCGCAAAGTCGCACAACTCCGGCGCAATCGCTCGTTTTGAAGTCAGCAGCGCCTGGTTCACTTTGGCGCAGGTGCTCAGTCCGGTCTGCGCGGCAACGCTGGCCCACGGCGATTTTGCTCCCACGCTCGCAATCTGCTCATCGGTTGGATATTTTTTGGTCGCCTTCCAGCCGAGATCGTCCGGCACGCTGATAAACGGGTGCAGGAGGATGAAGACGGATTCGAAACGACCGCCGTACGCGTCCGCGAGTGGCGCATCATACGGCGGGTAGATGAAGCGGTCGTACTCCACAAGAGACAGAATAACAAAATCGTGTTACCCCGGCGCATTCGCGACACTTGAATAGCAGAACACGAATGTAGCGCCGGCCTCCCGGCCGGCTGTTGTGCGGGCGTTCTCGCCCGCACATATCTAGACGCAATTCAGATTGATGCGGAGGGCGTCTAGCTCTCCAGCTTTTTGATGTACAGCCAGAGGCCGACGAGCATGAAGGCGATGGCGAGCAAACAGATGCCCAGGCCGATGCGGCGATGGTTGCGCTCCACCATGGCGTCCTTGCCAGCCTTGAGATTGGCGGCTGCGATTTTCATGCCGGCTTGAACATCCGCGTCGACCAGAGTGGTCTGGAAGGTGTGGATGGTGACGCGGGCCTTGGTGAGCGCATCCTGGGTCTGATCCTGGGTGAGGCGAGCCTCGCTGACCTCCATGCCGGAGGATTCGGCGAGGCGCAGAGATTGATCGGCGTCCTTGATGGATTGATCGAGTTGCGTGAGGTTGCCGAGGATTGCCGCGCGCGCCTTGTCGCAACGGTCGCCGGGAGTGTGGCATCTCATGCAGACTCCTGCGGGGCCGGTGCCGAGCATGGCGTCGGAAGGCATGTGGATGGCGTGATTGCTGTGGCAGACGACGCAGCCGGGCAGGCCCTTATCCTGAAATGCCTTGAAGTGCGAGCTCTTGCCGTACATCTGCGCCTGGAAGACGTGGCAATTGGAGCAGACGTTCTGCACCTTGTCGACGCCGGGAGGCAGGGCGCCGTGATTTCCGTGGCAGGTGGTGCAGGTGGGCGCGCTCAGGTCGCCGCGCACCGCCATGGCCTCGTGATGAACGCTGGTGGAGTAGTTGGCAAACTGATCGGTGGGAATGCCGTAGGGCTTCATGAGCGCCGCGTCGGAGTGGCAGCGCGAACAGGTTTTGGCCACGTTGACGGGATTGACCGGCGAGCGGGGATCGCTGGGCGGGCGGAGATCGTGAACGCTGTGGCAATCGACGCAGACGGCGACCTTGGTGTCGCCCGCGGCCAGGCGCTTGCCGTGCATGCTGGTGTGGTACTGGTTGAGCTGATCGGTGCGCAGGCTGGGATTGTACTGGCGCATGTAGGCGGGATTGGAGTGGCAACTGCCGCACAACTGCGGAATTTGCCTGCGATCGACCTTGCCCTTCCAGCCGGCCTTGCGGCTCATCGCCTGATCGGGATCGTAACTGGATGCGTCGCCGCCGTGACAACTGACGCAGGTGAGTCCCTTTTGCGCGTGGATGTCCTGGCTGAATTTTTCCGGAGTGACTTGCAGGGGGCCGTCCAGGGCGGAGTGGCAATCCAGGCAGGAGTTCACCGCCTGCGCGTAAAGGGACGGCGCGAGCAGGAGGGATGCGGCCAGCGCGGCGAAGCGGGCGGCGAGCAGCGAATTATTGCGCAAGGAAGCCATAGACAGTCATACCTATCACGTACACCAGGACAAAGATGGAGATGGCGGTGACCCACGCCTTGGCGCGGGAGGATTTATCGCTCTCAAAGAAGGGCAGCAGCAGCCACAGCAATCCGGCCAGGCTGCAACCCAGCACGCCCAGCACCTCGCCGTCGATGATCCAGACTTTGGAGGGAATGAGCTTGAGGGTCTGGAACATGAAGAGGAAGTACCACTCGGGCTTGATGCCCGCCGGCGCGGAGATGAAGGGGTCGGCTTTGACGCCCAGGTTCCAGGGGAAGAGCGCGGCTAGCGCGGCGAGCACGCCCATGGCCACGTACCAGGCCATCAGCTCGCGCAGCGCGAAGTTGGGAAAGAACTTCATCTCGCGGCGGGCGGAGGGGTTTGCGATCCACTCGGCTTCGACCTTGGGAGGAACGCTCATGCCCTGGCGCTGGACGAAGAACAGGTGAATGGCGATGAGGATGACGACGATGCCGGGGAGCACGGCGACATGGAATCCGAAGAAGCGGGTGAGCGTGGCGCCGGTGACCTCTTCGCCGCCGCGCAGGAAGATCATCAGCGGCCTGCCGATGAGCGGAACCTGGCCGGCAATCTCCGTGCCCACTTTGGTGGCGAAGAAAGCCAGCGTGTTCCAGGGCAGCAGGTAGCCGCTGAAGCCGAAGCCCATCACCAGAGCGAGAAGAATTACGCCGGTGACCCAGGTAAGCTCGCGCGGCTTGCGATAGGCCTTGAGAAAGACCACGCTGAACATGTGCACGAAGGCGGTGAAGATCATCAGGTTGGCCGACCAGGAGTGAATGGAGCGAATCAGCCAGCCAAACTGCACCCGCGTCATGATGTACTGCACGCTCTCAAAGGCCTCGTTGGCGCCGGGGCGATAGTAGAGCAGCAACAGGATCCCGGTGAGCACCTGAACCATAAAGAGGAAGAGCGTGATGCCGCCGAAGAAATACCAGTAGGAGAGCTTATGCCGCGGCACGGTCTTGTGCTTGAAGGGCGCGATCAGCTCGTCCAGGTGAAGCCGTTCGTCGAGCCAGCGAATCAGGGCGGCGATCACGTCAGGCCTCCCGCTTGCGGCTGACAACAATCTCGTCGCCGCGCTGGTGAACGTCAAAGACGGTGAGCGGACGGGGCGGCGGGCCGGAGACGTTGCGGCCGTTCAGGTCGTAGGTCCCGTTGTGGCAGGCGCACCAGATCTCGCGCAGGTCGGCGCGATACTGCACGATGCAGCCCAGGTGCGTGCAGGTGGCCGAAAGCGCGCGATAGCTGCCGTCGCTGTTCAGAATCAGCAGCCCCGGCTTGCTGCCGAAGCGGAAGATCTTGCCGGAGTTGGGCTTCAACTCGCCGAGCTTGGCTGCCACCACCTCGTCGCCGCCCAGGTCCGTCACCGCCGGGGGAACAAAGTAGCGCAGCACCGGGTAGAGAAAGGAGGCCAGCGAGGCCAGCAATCCGCCACCCAGAAAAATTTCAATGGCGCGGCGGCGCGAGGGGTCGGGTGCAGGTTTAGCGCACATGGCTCGCACTCCCCGTCGCAGCTGCCACACCAAAGACTCTGATTTCGTTGATCTTGCTCGACAAACGCCTAGACCTCCCGCCCTGAACACCAACTCACAAAACCCTCATGAGCGTTCCATGGGAAAACGCTCCGGCCAGCACGGGTTGAGTGAACGGTAGAGATTTTCGCAGGCCAGGGTCTGTGATCTGCGTCACATTATTTGGAAATCGAGAGGTTGAGTTCCGCTTCCGGAATGGAGAATCGCGTCCACGCGTGACCCGGAAACCGCAGCGAGGAAAAACTGTGGCGGACGCGCTGTTGCACGTCCGCCTGATGGATAAGAAGCAATCCGGAAACCGGAGCCTACCTCGCTACTTCTGCAGCGTGCGGATGTAGGCCACAAGCGACTTGATCTGGTCGTCAGTAATCTTGCCGGCATACGGCTTCATATTACTGCCCTTGCCGTTCTTAATGATGGCAAACAGTTGAGCGTCCGTGGATTTGACGACCGTTGGGTCCTTGAAGGAGGGAATCTTCATCGCTTTGCCGACATTGGAGGTGGCCAGGCCGTCCGCGCCGTGGCACATGGCGCACTTCGATGATTTGTAGAGGTCCGCGCCGCTCTGGGCAAACGCGGGAATAGCGATGGCGGCGGCGAGAAAGAAGACCGCCACGTTGTTTCGATTCAATATCACTGTGAAGCTCCTTTACACCGGGACTTGATTTTGGTTCTCCCGGCTCCAAAATAGTATAACCTTGGGCGGGTTTGCAGGAGTGTTCATGCTGGCGGCGGGCGGGGAAATGTTCTAGCCTCAAAGAATGATCTGGACCAATCCTGCCGAGGTGGCGCTGCACGAGTTGAGCCGGGAGCCGCTGGTGCGCTTCAGCGTGCTGGCGCTGAGCTCGATCTTCTTTCTGGTGGACCCGTTTGCGGCGATTGCGTCGTTCCTGGCGATTACCGAGGGGGCGGACGCGGCGCGGCGTAAGCGCATGGCGCGCAAAGGCGCTCTGACCTGTTTCATCGTGCTGACCAGCTTTGCCGTCGGCGGGCAAATGATCTTCCGCTTGTTCGGTATCACGTTGCCAGCATTCGAGATAGCCGGAGGGCTGATTCTGCTGCTGATCGGGCTGGACATGTTGCAGGCCAAGCGGTCGGCGACCCAGGAGGCGAGCGGCGACACGGAGGAGGCATCACACAAGGAGGACGCGGGGATTGTGCCGCTGGGGTTGCCGATGCTGGCCGGGCCGGGAGCCATCTCCACGGTGATGGTGCTGGTGGGGCAATCACCGAGCCTGTGGTGCTGGGAAATGGGAGCGATTCTAGGCTCGATTGCGCTGACCAGCCTGGTGAGCTACTGGGTTCTGGCCGGGGCGGGCCGTGTGCTGAAGGTGCTGGGCGAGACCGGGATCCGGGTGCTGGTACGCGTGATGGGCTTGCTGCTGGTGGCGCTGGCGATGCAGTATTTCGTGAATGGATTGACGGACTTAGGGCTGATTGCGAGGCCTTGAGGGCGGGTTTCCCACAGAAAACCGGGCTTTCCACAGGTGGCGGGTTTGCAATTGCGCTGACGGGTTGCTATGCTTGATGAGTTGCAACAAGGCGGCAACGGGAGTATTGGTGTGTCGCTTGCAGGCGGGAGTGGTTTGTGCTACTCTTAAATAGTTGCAGATTGAGATAAAGAGCCTCCCGGTGGCCTGTAGGCCTGCCCCATTGAGGGAAGTGGGAAGCAAGTTGTGATGCTGGTTCGTTGGGTCAGGTGAGGCAAAAGCCCCTGAAACCCCTGTAGGGAAACCACAGAGAACAAGCTATTGCAAAACTCAGGAGGAAACTCCTGTGAGCCTTAGCGGCTCAGGCGCGGATTGCGCCGGTTGGTGTTTGATATTTTGCGCAGTGCGGGCTTTTGAACAGGAGTCGTCTTGGCAGGGTTTGACCGGAGGGCTGAAATTTGATATGTTTGAAAGGTTCGCGCAAAAATGACGGAAGGTGTGTGTGAACGCGTCTCCGGCAAGCGCAACAAGTTCGAGGACAAGCTGGCCGAAAGGCTGGCCCTCGATCCAAAAAGGCGCCGCTCAGGCGGAATGCCTCAAGGATCTTTGACAATTAGGTTGAACATGCCAGTTATGAGAAAAGATCAGGTTTGGCTTGATCATTCTCACTGTAATTGCATCGCGCCTTTCGAGCGCGCGATGCCGCCGAACCCATCCGACCTCCGTCGGTTTGGGGGAAGCAATCAGGTTTCAAACGAGAGTTTGATCCTGGCTCAGAATCAACGCTGGCGGCGTGCCTAACACATGCAAGTCGAACGAGAAAGTGGTAGCAATACCATGAGTAAAGTGGCGCACGGGTGAGTA
>JBEKOC010000020.1:0-80880 GCA_049522175.1 Occallatibacter sp.
GGGTTGGCTACGGCGGCATGGAATATTCATTCAGCAGCCCTGCCAAGGCGCGGTACCCAAGTGGTAAGGGAGAGGTCTGCAAAACCTTTATGCGCCGGTTCGATCCCGGCCCGCGCCTCCAAATTCTTTCAGAAACTTACAGATAATCAGCTCTACATGCCAAAGATCGCCTCCATCCGCTTCTTCTGCGTTTGCGCCGCCATGTAGTATCAGGAACGCATTTATCCTCTGAATGAGCGTGTTTTGGCGGGTTTCCCTGGGATTGATGCATTTCCCTTCGGTTTTGCACAGGCAATATTACTTTCAGACCGGGGTGAACCCAATCAGGCACCCGTTATCCACGCATTTTTTTGTTCTGGTCGAGTTCGCGTCTGCTTATCCACGCCAACTCTTGGCATAATCCAAGCAAGAGCGGTTCCTCAGAATCTGTTCCAAGCGCCGAATCCATGGAGAGCGGGGTTGAGTACACAAGTTCAGAGCGTGATTTCAGACCTAATGCCATGCTGGACCACCCAGGGGAGCACTGAAGAGTGACCAGCTATAGCCGCCAGGACGTGTTGCGCATCCTGCAGATCAGCTCCCGCCAGTTGCAGGGCTGGGAGCGCGCGGGAATCGTTTCCCCACAACAGAGCTACAGCTTCCAGGACCTTGGGCAATTAAGGATTTTGCGCGCTCTGCGCGAGGAGTCTGTGTCGGTGGCGTCGATACGGCATTCGATTGTCGCCATGAAGGCTGTGGCGGGCATGGCGAATCCACTGCAGGAGGCCAGCCTGGTGAGGACCGGGTCGCGGCTGGCCTTCCGGCATCGTGGGGCAGTGGTGGACCCCATCCGCCGGCAGTTACTCTTCGACTTCGAGCGGCTGGAGCAGCAGATGGCCCGGCCGTCGGCCAGCTCTGAGCCGGCGCCGTTGCGCAGGCCGGCGGCGGATGCGCCGCGAGGCGTGCAGGAGATGTTTCTGGAGGCGGTGCAGGCCGAGGAGGCCGGCGAGAAGATCCGCGCCATCAAGCTCTACCAGGAGATTATGGAGCTGGACCCCAGCTTTGCGCCGGCTTGGATCAACTTGGGCACAATCCACTTCCACCTGCGCGAGTTTGGCTGGGCTGAGCAGCTTTACCGCCGGGCGACGGAGATCGACCCGACTTACGTACTGGCATTTTTTGACCTGGGTAATGTGCTGGATGAGTTGCAGCGGCCGGATGAGTCAATTACCGCCTACCGAAGGGCTATTGCGCTGGCTCCTGGCTATGCCGACGCCCACTACAACCTGGCGCTGGCCCATGAACGCAAGGGCGATGCACGGGCGGCGCTGCGCCACTGGCAAGCTTACGCACGGCTGGATAAAAGCGGCCCCTGGGCCGATCACGCACGCACGCAGATCCGCAAGCTGCTCAGCCGCGAGAAGCTAGCCATTGCCTGGCGCTCTGAGGGCTTTATTGCGCCGCGAAAAGGAACCGCATCACTGGAACTGGTAAGCACCTGACGTTTTCCGCGCTGAGAGTTCTATTCTGACCGCAACTTTAAGCCAATTTTGGAGTCTAATCAGGAACAGATTGTCGCGGCATCCTGGGGAAACCTGGATGCGGCGGCGTTGCTTCGTCGTACTGGCTTGCCTGGATACCCCTGCTGCTCCGGAAGCGGGAGCAGGTGAATCTGCCTTGACTCTGGATCGACCAGGCGCCTCATGCATGGCTGCGTGTATCCTTGTACTTTCGGCTTATTAATTCACGAGGTTGGCAATGAAGACACTGTTTGCACTCTCACGGCAAAGGCGGCTTTGGGTCTGCGGTTTGATCACTGCCTGCACAATGGTTGCTTCCCATCTTGGCGCGCAATCGGTGGCTCCCCGCATCACCTCCGATATCAACTACTCCGAACAGGCGACGATTCAGGGGTCGCTGCATCCTCTGGCGCAGGCACAATTCGACGCCGGACGAATGCCCGCGGAGACCAAGCTGAACAGCATCAGCATCTTCTTCGGCCGCTCGGCCGAGCAAGAGGCCGACTTGCAAGAGCTGATCGCCGCGCAACAGGACCCCGAATCGCCGCTCTATCACCAGTGGCTTAATCCCGATCAGTTCGCTGCCCGCTTCGGCATGGCCGACTCCGATCTGGACAATGTGAGAAGCTGGCTCCAGCAGCAGGGCTTTTCCATCGATTCGGTGGCCCGCAGCCGCAACATGATTCGCTTTTCCGGCACGGCGCGCCAGGTGGAGCAGGCCTTTTTGACCGAGATGCACTACTACAACGTGCAGGGCGCGCGGCACTTTGCGCCCTCGACGGAGCTGAGTGTGCCCGCGGCCTTTGCCCCTGCCGTTATGTCTGTCCGCAACCTCAACGACTTCCGCCCCAGGCCCATGCACATCGCCCCCAGCGTGCGTCCCGACTTCACATCCAGCCAAACCGGAGCTGTTCACTTCGCGCCGGGTGACATCAAAGTCGCTTACAACATCCCTTCCAGCTATACCGGTACGGGCCAGTCGATTGCTCTGATGGGACAGTCGGCCATTCTGACCAGCGACATTGAGAACTTCGAGAGCGCGTCCGGCCTTTCCATCAAAGATCCCACGCTGGTGCTGGTGCCGGACACAGGAACTTCCAAGTTCTACGAGGGAGACGAGTCCGAGTCGGATATTGATCTGGAATGGTCGGGCGGCATCGCGACCGGCGCCAACATCATCTTTGTCTATGTCGGCAACAACCTGAACTATGGCGTCTTCGACTCGGTGCATTATGCGGTTGACGAGAATATTGCGCCCATTATCAGCATCAGCTACGGCAGTTGCGAGACAGCCCTTGACTCGTCGGACAAAACCACAATGGAAGCCTGGGGTGCGCAAGCCGTCGCGCAGGGACAAACCATCGTCGCTTCCTCGGGCGATTCCGGTTCCACCTCCTGCGAAGGCTATACCGGTACTACGGACAGCGGCCAAACCTTTACTACCACCATGGACCAGGCGCTGGTCGTCAATTATCCGGCCAGCAGCGCCTATGTCACCGCCGCCGGTGGCACGGAGATCACTGCCGCCAATGATGCTGTGGGCACGTATTGGGGTGCGTACAGCAGCAGCACCACCACTACCGCGCTCCATTGGATTCCTGAAGTAGCGTGGAACGACGACACCCTCAGCGGCGCATATAGCTCCTCAAATGGCGGCGGCCTCAGTTCCAGCGGCGGCGGCGTCAGCGCTCTCATCTCCCGGCCAAGCTGGCAGACCGGAACCATCGGTGGCGTCAGCATTCCTGCCGGTTCCTGGCGCCTGGTGCCAGATATCGCCCTGTACTCCTCGCCGAACTATCCCGGCTACCTTTTCTGCTCCAGCGACCCCTCTAACGACATTAAAGGCAGTTGCTCGAACGGCTTCCGCGACGCTAACAGCCAATATCTGACCGTGGCCGGCGGCACCAGCTTTGCCGCGCCCATCTTCGCCGGAATGGTGGCGATCATCAACCAGGCGAAGGGCTATACCAGCGGACAAGGACTGGTCAATCCAACGCTCTACACGCTGGCGGCCAACAGCTCCACCTATGCCTCGGCCTTCCACGACGTGACCAGCGGCAATAACTACTGCACCGCAGGGACAACTTACGGGTATTGCAGTGCCACGGGCGCTACGGAGGGTTACGTCGCGGGCGCGGGCTACGACGAAGTGACCGGGCTGGGATCGGTGAATCTTACTAACCTGATCACGGCATGGGCTCCAACAGCCCCGGTCGCGACCCTGGTCGGTACGACGACGACAATCTCCGCGGCAACCCTTGCACCTTCCTCGGGAGTAGCTGACACCTTTACCATTACGGTGGTTGCCGCCAGCGGCACGGCTACGCCCTTGGGCAATGTAACCCTCGTGATCGACGGAGGCGGAACGAGTTATAGCAACGGCGGCTCAACGACGACGGTAGCATTGGTAGCCAGCGCCACTCCCGGCACATCCACAGCCCAAAAAGCCTTGACCTTCTCGACCACCGGGACGCACCAGATCATCGCGCAGTTCCCGAGCAACGCCACCTTTGCCCTCTCGTCGGCGACGATCCAGGTGGTTGTGGGAGGCACCAGTTCCGGCTCGGGCAGCTTTACAATCGGAGCGAGTCCCAATCCACTGACCGTAAGCCGGGGCAGCTCGGGGAACGAAACCATCACGATTACCCCAGCTGGCGGCTACACGGGAACGGTGTGGATGAACTACAACACCTCCAACAATACCGCGCTCGCCAATCTTAATGTCTGCGCCGATTATGTGAACAGCGAAGGCTACGCGACATTACAGATTGTCGGAACTGCCGCACAGACGACGACACTCACCTTCGACACCAACGCCAGCGATGTGAACTGTGCCGTGGCAGCTCCGGCCGGCGGCAAACCCCTTCATAGGCTGGGCGCGACGAAGACGGTCAGCAAAACAGGCACGAATCCCGCTCCGTTCACGGTGGCCTTTGCCGGATTACTTTTGGCCGGCTTCCTTGGCAGGCGCTCACGGAAGTTCCTTACCATGGCCGGGGCAATTGTCCTGCTCGCTGTGGCACTGACCATTTCGTCCTGTGGTGGCAGCAACAACAACAACACGGCTAACTCCAATCCGCCCGCTGGAACTTACACCATCACGATTACCGGGCAGGACTCGGTCACGTCATCCATTACCGCACAAACCAGCTTCACCTTTATCATTCAGTAACCTCGATTCGCCAAGGGGCGGCTGCCATAACGGTGGCCGCCCCATTGTTTTGCGCTCCGTTGGGCGCGGCACACCAGGACCAGCGCCGTATTTGCAGCAGAAATGAAGGGTAAGAGTTTCAGTCCGCGACTTTAAGAAAGCGAGCGCCTCGCTTTGGTTTTCGAGACCTGGATGCGACAGCCAACCGTTTACTTTGATACACTTCACGCCGGAGGCGGCATATCTTGGCCCACACAACACATTCCCCCGCACTGACACAGCTTTCCGAAGAGGAAATTCTTTTTTATTCAACTGTCAGGCAGGTTGCCGAGGAAAAGATTGCGCCGTTGGTGCGCTCTATGGACGAAGAGCAGCAGATGGCTCCCGGGCTGCTGGGGCAGCTTTTCGAACTGGGGCTGATGGGCATCGAGATTCCCGAAGAGCTGGGCGGCGCGGACGGCAGCTTTTTCGACGCGGTGCTGGCTATTGAAGCGATCTCGACGGTGGATCCCGGCGTGGCGGTTCTGGTGGACGTGCACAACACGCTGGTGGTGAACGCGTTGCGCCGCTGGGGAACGGAGGAGCAGCGCCGGCATTGGTTGCCGCGGCTGGCGGCCGATACAGTAGGCGCCTATGCGCTGAGCGAGGCCGGCTCGGGCTCGGATGCCTTTGCGCTGCAAACCCGCGCTGAGGCGGTTGCAGGTGGCTACCGGCTCGACGGGCGAAAGTTGTGGATCAGCAGCGCGCGCGAGGCCGGGCTCTTCATTGTCTTTGCCACGCTCGATCCGGCGGCGGGCTATCGCGGCATCACCGCTTTTCTGGTAGAAAAGGGCACGCCGGGTTTCACCGTGGGCCGCAAGGAAGACAAGCTGGGGATTCGTTCCAGCAGCACCTGTGAACTGATTCTGGATGGCTGCCAGGTACCGGAGGCCAACCTGCTGGGCAAGCCAGGCAAGGGCTACAAAATCGCCATCGAGACGCTCAACGAAGGGCGCATTGGAATCGGCGCGCAGATGCTGGGGCTCGCCGAGGGCGCGTGGGGTCACGCGGCCCGCTACGCCAAAGAACGACGCCAGTTCGGCAAGCCGATTGCGGAGTTTCAGGCGGTGCAGTTTGTGCTGGCCGAGATGGCCACGGAGATTGAGGCGGCCAAGCTGATGGTCTACAACACCGCGCGGCTGAAGGACGCGGGCCAGCCGTTTGTGCGCGAGGCGGCCATGACTAAATATTTTGTTCCCCGCGTGGCCGAGCGGGTGGCCAGCCAGTGCGTGGAGATCTTCGGCGCCAACGGATTTGTGCGCGATTCCCCTGCGGAGAAGTATTACCGCGACGCGAAAGTTGGCGCCATCTACGAAGGCACCTCGAATATGCAACTGATGACGATTGCCAAATCGGTGCTGGCGAAGTAAAACCTTACAGCTTTTGCGTTCTCTGCACGGCGCGGACGCCGGGGACGCGGCGTAGGCCGAGGACCATGCGATTGAGGTGGCCCACGTCTTCGGCTTCGGCAATCAGATCGACGACGGCTTCGCCGTTCTCGTCCTTGCGGATCTCAACGCCGCTTATGTTGGAGTTGTCGTCGGAGATGACGGCGATCAACTCCTTCAACATGCCGGGACGATCGTCGCAGGAGACGGTGATTTTGACCGGGTAGCGTTGCGTCCGGCCGGAGGCCTCGCCGCCCACGCGGGGCCATTCGACATTGATGCGGCGATCGCTCTCGTAGAGCAGATTCTGCACGTTGGGACAACCGCGCGCATGGACGGCCACTCCTTTGCCGCGGGTGACGTAGCCCACGATCTCTTCGCCGCGAATGGGGTTGCAACATCGCGCGCGATAGACCAGCATGTCGTTCTGGCCCTCCACCTGGAGCGAATCCGAGCCGGTCAGGTGCAATTTGCGCACCGCATCAGACATGACCGCAGCGCCGCCGGGCTTGATCTCCGGCGCCACCTCTGGCTCCGGTAGATTGGTAGAGCCGGGAGATAGCTTGTTGAGCAGATGGCGTGCAGAGTGCTTGCCCAGCCCCAGGGCGGCCAGTAGATCGGCGGCCGTGGCTACGCCGTATTCGTTGGCGATGCGGCCCAAATCCTGGTCGCTGATCTGGCTCTGCGGCACCTTGAATTTGCGCGCCTCGCGCTCCAGCAGTTTTCGGCCGATCTCGACCGCGCGCCGCCGGTGGTCTTCGTTGAGCCAGTGCTTGATCTTGTTGCGGGCGCGGGGGCTTTTCACAAAAGTGAGCCAGTCGCGGCTCGGCTTGTGATCCTTCTGGGTGACAATCTCCACAATGTCGCCGGTGGACAGCTTGGTGCGCAAAGGCGCCATGCGCCCGTTGACCTTGGCGCCCACGCAGGTGTGCCCGACCTCGGTGTGAATGGTATAGGCAAAATCGACAGGCGTGCCATCGGCCGGAATCACCACCACCTTCCCCTTGGGTGTGAAGGTGTACACCTCGTCGGGATACAGGTCCATCTTCAGGCTGGAGAGAAACTCGTTGGGGTCGGTCATCTCCTTTTGCCATTCGACCAACTGCCTGATCCAGTTCAACCGCTCCTCGTCGCGTGCCGTGACCACGCCTGCGCCGGCCTTGTACTTCCAGTGGGCGGCTATGCCTTCCTCAGCGATACGATGCATCTCCTCAGTGCGGATCTGCACCTCAAACTGGTGGCCGGTGGGGCTCATCACCGTGGTGTGTAGCGACTGGTAGCGGTTGGCGCGCGGCATGGCGATAAAGTCCTTGATGCGCCCCGGCACCGGCTTCCACAGGGTGTGGATGAGGCCGAAGACGGCGTAGCAGGCGGCCACATCCTGGGTGATGACGCGGACCGCTAGCAGGTCATAGACCTGGTCAAAGGAGACTTTGGAGCGCTGCTGCTTCTGAAAGATGGAGTAAATGCGTTTGATGCGCCACTCCACGCGGGCCGGAATATTGTTTTCGCGCAGTTGCTCGGCGAGCGTGTCTTCCACGCCGCGCAGAAACTGTTCGCCCTCAGTACGGCGGGATTCGACCGCCGCCGCAACCTGCTCGTAGCTGACCGGGTCGGTGTAGCGGAAGGCCAGGTCCTCCAGCTCGCCGCGCACCTTGCCCATGCCCAATCGATGCGCAAGCGGCGCGTAGATCTCAAGGGTCTCGCGGGCAATGGACTGCTGGCGCTCCGGCCTCAAATGCTCCAGGGTCCGCATGTTGTGCAGCCGGTCCGCCAGCTTGATTAGCACCACGCGCACGTCCGAGACCATGGCCAGCAGCATCTTGCGCACATTTTCCGCCTGGCGGTCTTCGCGGTTGGCAAACTCAATTTTGTCGATATTGGTGACGCCTTCGACAATGTGCGCCACCTGCTCGCCGAAGCTGGCCTCAATCTCCTCGTTGGTGGCGGGCGTGTCCTCAACAGAGTCGTGCAGCAGGCCGGCGGCGATGGAGGTCGCGTCCATCTTCATCTCCGCCAGCACCTCGGCTACCTCGAGCGGATGAATAATGTAAGGCTCACCCGAGGCCCGCATCTGCCCCTCATGGTGGCGGACGCAGAACTCCCAAGCCTTGCGGACGAGAGAAATGTCTTCGCTGGGACGGTTGGCGTGGACCTTCTTGAGCAGCGTCTCAAAGCGCCGGTCAATGGTTTGCCGGTCGATGGCGCGCGCGGCGGGTTGCGCCTTCCCCGTGGGAGCCGGGGGCGCGCCGGAAACCTCCGCCGGTGTAAGCTGCCTGGCTGTCGCCATGCTTTATTATAGGCCGGTTGCGTTCGGCGCGGGTAAAGGTGAACCGGCTTGCTTTTCACGGCGATGCAACTGTTGGATTCCATTCTTGTTACGATGATGGGGAAGATGAACGTGACAAAGAGAACCTATGACCAAGATCCGCACTGCCCAGCCTGCTAAGACGAAGAAGGCTTTCAAATCCGCCCAGCCTGAATCACCTGATCAGCGTATTCACGAGAAACCGGCTCCTGGCATCCAAGCCACGGGAGCCAAAATCAGCCGCCGCGCCGCCGACCGGCTGCGTTGCGGCCATCTATGGGTCTATGCCTCTGACATTGAATCTATAGAACTGCCAGACGGCGAAGCTCCGGCGCTGCTGCCCGTGGCCGACAGCCGCGGATTGCATTTGGGCACAGCGCTTTACAGCCCTACCTCGCAGATTGCCCTGCGGCTGGTTTCGCGCTCGAGCCTGGACGAGGCCGCGTGGTTTGCGCTGCTTGAAGCACGGCTGCGCGCGGCGATCCGGCGGCGGAAGCCGCTGCTCGACAAGCAGAACGACGCTTGCCGCTTGTGCTTCAGCGAGGCCGATGAACTACCGGGCCTGGTGGCGGACAAGTACGGCAAACTGGTGATTCTGCAGCTTCTAACCAAAGGGCTGGATTCGGCTGCGGTGCGGGAACGGTGCGTGCGCGTGCTGCGCGAGGAACTGGCGCCGGCGGCGATTCTGGAGCGGCCCGACCCGCGTGTGCGCGAACTGGAAGGGTTGGCAGCACCGAGTTCAGAGCCACTGTTTATTGCAAACCCTGCCGTACCAGTCGTCAGCACTGAATTCCGGCTCAACGGACTGCTCTTTCACTACGACGCCAACTCCGGGCAGAAGACTGGAGCCTTCCTCGACCAGCGGGCTAACTACGCCGCCGTTGCCGAGTGGGCGCGACGGCTGGACTTCGCGAACCGCGACGGAGGCGGGCGCGCGCTGGATGTCTGCTGCTATCAGGGAGGCTTTGCCCTGCATCTGGCCGAGGTCTGCGCCCAGGTGACGGGCATCGACGCCTCCCGCGCCTCGCTGGAAGTGGCAGAGCGCAACCTGGCGGCGAATCGCTCGCGGCTTACGGCGCAGGTAGATTGGGTTGAGGGCGACGCCTTCCAGATTCTGCGCGACTGGTCGGACGCGGGCGAGAAATTCGACACCTTTGTGCTCGATCCGCCCGCCTTCGCTAAAAGCCTGCGCGCTGTGGAAGGTGCGCTGCGCGGCTACAAGGAACTGAATCTGCGCGCGCTCAAGATGCTGCGCCCCGGCGGACTGCTGGTTACCTGCTCCTGTTCGCATCACGTTGGCTGGGCCGAACTGGAAGCCAGCGTGGCCGCAGCCGCTGCCGATACGCATCGGCGCGTGCGGCTGCTGGAGCGGCGAGGAGCGTCTCTCGATCATCCAGTGGTGCTGAACCTGCCGGAGACCGAGTACCTGAAGTGCCTGGTACTGGAAGTGGAGTAACCGGCCGCGTACGTTCATGTCCCTGCGAATTTGACTCTTAGAGACTTGTTCCGCATCCAGAGCAGAAGTGCGCGCCCTGCGGGCTAGTTTGCCCGCAGCGCCCGCAGGCCAGCAGCGTGCCCGGCTGCGACGCTGGCGGCACATTGATGGTCACATTCCATGGATAACCCCATCCCGGCATCGCGATCCCCAACGTCGCCGCAATCCCCGCCGCCTGAATGGCATTGAACTCCCGCACCCGGCCAGGCATGAAGAAGCACTCGATAAAGCCCAACACCCACGGAAACGGCGTCCAACTGAAGCACAAGTAAAGAATCCCCAGGCCCGTCCGCCGCAGATAAAAGTGGTGAATGCCGAAGCCGCCCAGAAACAGCGCCAGCAGAATGCCAACAACTTCGTCGCGGCGCACCATCTCATATTGTTGGTAAAAGATCGCTTGCGCGTTGGGATACGGTTGGCTGCTCATAGCCTGTTCTCCTTGTGCTCGTCTCGAGATACGCAACCGGAGACGGCGAGGTTCCCCAACCCGCTAATGAACCTCACGCGGAGTTGATCAACTTCACGCTTTTTATTGCACATGCAGATAGCGGCTGGCAAAATCCAGGAAGGTGGGCCAGTTTGGTCCCGGAGTGTGGCCGCCAGAGTGCTGGCGGAAGGCAAGGTCGCCCGCGGTCAGAGGAGTTTCGATGGGCGGGAATGTGGTTGTGCCCAGGTCCTTTTTGCCCAGCAGCCGGTAAACCGGCCCGGCGGCTGCGGCTCCCAGAAACATTCCCCTGGAATCGGCCCATCCATCCCCTTCCTGAGCGCCACCGCTGATAAACACCGGGCGCGGCGCGCACAGGGCGATCAGTTCGTGGCTATCCACCGGCAAGTCTCCGGGTGTGAGCGGTCCGGCGTACTTGAGGAAGTTGCCGGCCATCCAGTGATATTCGCCGGTGGCAGCGAGGTTTTCCAACTGCTCGCCGAAGACGTGCCGGTAGAGCTTGGCGCCTCCGGTGCCCGAGGAGCTGATGAAAGCGACGGCGAAGCGCGGGTCATAGGCCATGGCCACCAACGCGGTCTTGCCGAATCTGGAATGGCCCTCGACTCCCACTTGCTTCGCATCGACGGCTTTGTCGGTCTCGAAGTAGTCCAGCGCGCGGCTTGCGCCCCAGGCCCAGGCGCGCAGCGTGCCCCAGTCATCGAGCTTGCGCGGCTGGCCTTTGTTCATCAGGCCGATGATGCCTTCGTTGAGCCCCGCGCCGTTGTCAGCCTGAAAGCTGGTGGGGAAAAGCAACGCGTAGCCCCAGCCGCGCGCCAGCACCTGCTGCTGCCAGGTTGGGCCCGGATTGCCAGGACCGCCGGGCATCATCTCTGGAATGCTTCTTGCGATGGCCGCCATGAATTCGCGGCTGAATGACAGCTCCATAATGATGGGAACCGGACCGGATGCGTTGGCCGGAGTGGTCAGCTCCAAGTCAATCGTTACGGCAATCTTCGGATAAGCAGAGTTGTCCACGTGGCCCGCGAGTTTCCTGGTAATTACCGGAACGCCGCCAATCTTTTCCTGCGTGGTGCTGACCACTTCCCAGGTCACTTTGGGCGTGTTGGCGGGAACGCGGCCGAGAATTTCGCGGTCAAAGTCTTCCACGATCTCCGGACGGCGCTTGTGCCACCAGACACTGGCCGAGGTGACGCGCTTGCCGTTCTTGAGCAGCAGCGGATCAGGCAGGTTGGGATAAACATTGGCCTTGGACTCGTCGTAGTTGGTGGGATGAGCGGATTTGGGGTCATGGCTGGCTCCGGGCCGCAGTTCCTTGATGCCCAGCAGGTCCATCAGGCGCTGATGATCCTTCTCCGCGGCAGCGCGCATGGCCAGTTGTTCCGGCGTGGGCGCGGGCCTGGGCGCGGGTTGCGTCGCGGGAGCCGCTTGACCAGCCAGCCGCATTGCGGCAGATAGAACCAGCACCAAAACTGCCAGCCTGCAACAAGTCATTCTCAACATCGGCAACCTCATTTCCTTCTTAGTAGAGCATTTTCTGGAGAGAAAATGCCAATCTGATTCAGCGAAGCGCTGGTATCTGAAACGCGCAGTAAAAATATGAAAGCCGCAACCTTTGCAGATTGCGGCCCTTTGCGGCTGACCTGCTGCCGAATTACATTTCCTTGACGCCCTCGACGAAGGCTTTGAGTTTGCGCGAGCGGGAGGGGTGGCGGAGCTTGCGCAGGGCCTTGGCTTCGATTTGGCGGATGCGCTCGCGAGTGACCTGGAAGCTCTGGCCGACCTCTTCCAACGTGTGTTCGGAGCCGTCTTCGAGGCCGAAGCGCATTTTGATGACGCGCTCCTCGCGCGGAGTGAGGGTGCGCAGGACCTGCGAGGTGTACTCCTTGAGGTTGACGCTGATGACCGCTTCGGAGGGCGAGACAGCGCCGCGGTCCTCGATGAAGTCGCCGAGGTGAGAGTCTTCCTCCTCGCCGATTGGGGTTTCCAGCGAGATAGGCTCCTGGGCGATCTTGAGGACCTTGCGGACTTTCGCGACGGGAATGTCCATGCGCTTGGCGATCTCTTCGCTGCTGGGCTCGCGGCCGAGTTCCTGGACCAATTGACGCGAAGTGCGGATGAGCTTGTTGATGGTCTCGATCATGTGGACAGGAATACGAATAGTCCGGGCCTGGTCGGCGATGGCCCGCGTGATGGCCTGGCGGATCCACCAGGTGGCGTAGGTGGAGAACTTGTAGCCGCGGCGGTATTCGAATTTGTCGACGGCCTTCATGAGGCCGATGTTGCCCTCCTGAATGAGGTCGAGGAACTGGAGGCCGCGGTTGGTGTACTTTTTGGCGATGGAAACAACTAACCGAAGGTTAGCTTCGATCAGCTCGCGCTTGGCCTGATCGGCGTCCATGTCGCCCTGGATCATTTCGCGCTGGGTGCGCTTGAGTTCGATGATGAGGACGCCGGCATCGACCTCGATTTTTTCCAAGTCGGCCTTGCAGTTTTTCTGCTGACGACGATACTCCTTTTTGAGCTCATCGCTGCGGCTGGATTCGTGCTTCTGTTCAAGAGAGCGAATCTGGCGTTCCAACGTGCGCATGGTGTCCACGGTCTTGTTGACCTTGTCGAGCAGGCGCTTGCGCTCGAGCGGGGTGTACTTGAGCTCGCGGACGATGCGCGAAACGAGCACCTTTTCGCGGGCGATGGTCCAGCGAGCGCGGCGCACGGCGGAGGCCTTGGCCTTGGAAGAGGCGGCCTGCTTTTCCTCGAGGGCGACAATCTTCTTCTGGTGCTTGGCGAGGGCGTCGATGCGGGCCACGGTGGCTTTGACGCGGGCCAGCACGATCTCTTCGGTGAGCTCCTCGTCGTCGAAGATGACGACTTCCTTGATGTTGCGCACGCCTCGCTTGAGGTCCTCGCCCAGCGCTACGACTTCGCGAATCACGATGGGTGAACGGGAGATGGCCTTGAGGACGCGCATCTGGCCGCGCTCGATGCGCTTGGCGATTTCAACTTCGCCCTCGCGGGTGAGCAGGGGCACGGTGCCCATCTCGCGCAGGTACATGCGCACCGGGTCGTTAGTCTTTTCCATCGTCCCCGGCGTGAGATCGAGCTCAACATCTTCGCCCTCTGCCGGCTCGAAGTCTTTGTCGCCGTGGAACTTGGGGCCTTCCAGCAGGTCGATGCCCTGGGTGCCGATGGTGGTGATCAGATCGTCCAGATCCTCGGGCGAAGTGGCCATCTCCTCGGGCAGCATCTCGTTCACGTCGCCGTAAGTGAGATAGCCCTTTTCCTTGCCGACCTCGATGATGTTGTCGACATCGTGCTCGTGCCCGGGCTCATGTTCATGCTCAAATTTTTCGTCACTCGCCAAAATTTTCCTACTCTCCAGCGCAAATCAGATTCAGCACCGTGTTGCGCGCCGGTGCGCGGGTTCCGATAAAGTCCGTTCCAGGGCGCGCAGGGATAAGATTTCCTTGCGGAAATCCCAAAGATTCGGCGCACGCGGACACAGACCTACGGTCACCCGCAAAAAAGTTGCGGATTCAGGGGTTTGCTCGGAACAGGATGACAAGCGCTTCAGGATTCACCTGGGTCGCCCGCGAGCCGCGGCTCATGGTTGGGGCAAAGGTGCGCGCATCCGCACAGAGAGCAATAGAATACCACGCCTTAGCCTTCATTTCCAAGGCAAAAACGGGGCAACGTGAGAAGCCTATCCGGTCAACCTGGCAGCCGGAATGAGCAATTTTGCTCATTTCCCGCTTCTACTTCTCTCTGTATATTTGACGCGGGAAAGCTCTCATTTGATGCAGGAATTACGGCGCCAGTATGAGCTTGGGAGCAGCTATTGCTCTGGCGGCTTCTGGTTATGCAACTGGCGCAGAGCCCGGTCCAGATCGAGCTTTTGCTGGGTGAGCAGGGCCAGTTCGGCATGGTCGCCGCGGCGCTCGGCTTCGGAGATGAGCGCTCGCAAGTTGCGCTGCCGGCTCTCGATGGCCCGCTCGTGAATCTCTTGGATGGCGCTCTGGACCTCGGTTTCGGCGGGAGGACGAGTTTCGGCCAGCAGAGCCTCGGCCAGCAAGGCACGCTGCGCCTCGTCGCTGACCACGTCCATGGGGTCACGGGCCTGGCGACCGGCGAGCGCCTGCAAGGCAGCGAAGGCGCCAAGGTGCTCAAACCATGAGGGTTGCTGGGCAAGAGTCTCGGCGGCGAGGCGCCGGGACGGCTCGAAATCCGGATCTTCGATGGCCAGCGCGCGGAGCAGCACCCGCTCGACTTCAGTCAGCGTTATAGCTTTCGCGTCTATATGGTCGCGGCGGCGGAGCGCGGCTTGGCGCAGCTCCTCGCGCAGGATTGCCGAGTCGATGCCCAGCTTTTGCGCGGCGTCGGCGGCAAACTGGTCGCGGGCAAGTTTTTCCGGCATACGGCGGATGTGGGGCAGCAGGTAATTCATGGCTTTCTGCTTCTGTTCCGAGCTGGCTCCTGGGAAGGCGAGGCGCGCCCGTTCAATCAGGTAGTCGGCCTGCCGCTGCGCGCCGCGCACCGCCGCGATGTAGGCCTCGACACCGCGCTCGCGGATGTAGCGGTCGGGATCGAGGCCGCCATCGAGGGTGACGATTTTGATGTTGAAGCCCTCCTCGGTGAGCAGGGCAATGGATTTTTCCGCGGCATAGGAGCCAGCGGCGTCGGGATCGAAGTTGACGACGACCTGCGAGGTGTGGCGCTTGAGAATCGCCACCTGCTGCTCGGTGAAGGCGGTGCCGCTGGTGGCGATGACGTTCTGTGTCCCGCGCAGGTAGACGGAGATGCAGTCCATCTGGCCCTCGACGAGCAGGGCGAACTCAAGCTGGCGAATCGCGCTGCGGGCTTTGTCGAGATTGAAGAGGACGAGACTCTTGGAGTAGAGCGGCGTCTCCGGCGAGTTGATGTACTTGGCGCCGGCTTTGTCGCCGGTTTCGAGGGTACGCGCGGTGAAGGCGATCACGCGGCCGCTCTCATTGCAGATGGGAAAGATGACCCGCTTGCGGAAGCGGTCGTAAATGGGGCCTTGAGAGCCGTCGCCCTGTTCCTTGGCGCTGAAAAGGCCGGAGGCGCGGAGGGTTTCATTGTCGGCCCTGCCGCTGAGCCGGTCGCGCAGCGCATTGAAGCTGTCGGGGGCGTAGCCGATGCGGAAGGTTTTGATGCCCTCGGGGGCAAGGCCGCGGCCGGCAAGGTATTCGCGAGCCAGAGCGCCTTCGGGCCCCCGCAACTGCTCCTCAAACCAAAGAGTTGCCGTCTCATGCAGCTCCAGGAGCTTGGCCCGCAGGCGCGCTCCGGCAGCCTCTTCCGGCGAAGAAAACTCGCGTTTGGGCAGTGGAATGCCGCACTTACCGGCGACAATGCGGACCGCCTCGGGGAAGGGGACATTCTCGATTTTTGAAACAAAGCTGAATACGTCGCCCGAAGCTTGGCAGCCGAAGCAGTGGTAGAACTGGCGGACGGCGTGGACCGAAAACGACGGCGTTTTTTCCTTGTGGAAGGGGCAGAGGCCCTGGTAGTTCTGCGCGCCGGATTTGCGCAGGCGGATGTAGCTCTCGACGATCTTGACGATGTCGGCCTGCTGCTTGACGGTTTGGGCGAAGTCGGACACGGGGCTGTATAGAGGATAAGGCAGGAAGGGGAGAGCCAATGTGGAATGCGTGGAAAGCTGAGTTGCAGTGCCGAATGGACGCCCATTCTCAGGTCAAGCCGGACCGTGACAGTCAAGGGGACAACTGAGTAAAATTTCAACTTGACGTGGTATTTATAGCCGGTTGCTGTGAAGCAGCCTATCGAAATTGGGTGAAAGAGGTTTTCCGCCCATCCAGGCCGGCAGATACCACTATCGCCGAACCCGGGAGGAGAGTATGCGAATTGTTTCTGCGTTTCTGATTTTGGTTCTGGCTGGCGCAAGCGCGCTGGCGCAACAGATGGTGCCGCCTCCGCCTCGCCCCGCACCCGACGCGCCACCCCCCGCACCAGCACCCGTTGCACCAGCACCGGCCGCACCCGCACCAGCGCCGGCCGCGCCCGCCGCCAACGGGCCGTCGCTGGATGTGACCCTGAAGTTCATCCAGGACAAGGTGAACGAACAGGGCAAGATCAGCTTTACCGAATCTGTCATGGACTCGCTGACCGGGGAGAAGGCCGGCGAAAACGCTTCGGCGACGCAAGGGAGAGTGATGGTTAAAAAGCCTGCCGCTCCATCCCCTGCTTTCGGTGTCGCCAGAAGGGGCTCTTTTGCCTCCGTCAATGGCTCTCCGGAGCAATTCGCGAGGACAGACGTTGTCACAGTCGATCCTTCCGGGATGTTATCCATCAGGGAAACGGGAACGAATACGGGAGCGCAGAGATCGGCGTGGGCTATTGCGCAGGGTACGGGGGATTGGACGAAGGCCTGGTCTGTGTATTTCAAGAACGCCGAGAAGCTGGAGGTATTGAGCTCGACGGACTACAAGCACCGCATGAATCCGGTGATGACGTACCAGGATGATCCGCCGTACTTTGAGCTGGTTGTCCACATGGCTGCCGGAAAACCTGTGATACGACATATCCAGAAGGTATCCGGCAACAAACGCGCCATGATTATGGAGTCGAACGAAAGCGTCCAGGAATTTGCTCTTCATTTCCGGGATGAAGATGCGGCCAATCGCGTGGCCAAGGCGATGATTCATGCGATTGAGCTGTGCGCCGGAGGCAGCGCGCCGGAGCCGTTCTGAGCGCAACTAAGACCGGACTCGCGCATCTAATCCTTTGCAAGGCAAAGGAGCTCCCCCATGTCGCTTCGTCCCGTGAAGCAGATTTTTGAAACCAAACCCACGCTGGAAGGCGCGGGCGTGAAATTGCAGCGCGCCTTCGGATTTGGAAAGACCACAGAGTTCGATCCCTTTCTGTTGCTGGATGACTTCCGCAGCGATAATCCGGCGGATTATGTAGCGGGGTTTCCCTGGCATCCTCACCGGGGAATTGAAACCATTACCTATGTGCTGGCCGGAGAGGTGGCGCACGGCGATAGCCTGGGCAACAAGGGCCGGATGACCGCCGGCGACGTGCAATGGATGACGGCGGGCAGCGGGATTCTGCATCAGGAGATGCCCAAAGGCGACGACCGGGGCCGCATGCACGGATTTCAACTGTGGGCCAACCTGCCCGCGGCGCTCAAAATGACTGCGCCGCGCTACCAGGATATTGCGGCTGCCGCTATCCCGGAGGTGACCGAGGATGACGGCACCCGTGCGCGTATCATTTGCGGCGAGTTCTGGGGCAGGAAGGGGCCGGTCGAGGGAGTTGCTGCCGAGCCGCGTTATGTGGACATTTCTGTTCCGCCGGGAAAACGCAAGCGCATCCAGGTGGAGACGACGCGCAACGCCTTTGCGTACGTCTTTGCCGGTGCAGGGACGTTTCGCGACGCTTCTGCGCCACATGCGGTGCTGACGGAGTCGGCAGTTGATCCGAATGCGGCGCCGGTCTACGACGCCAAAAACCATTCGCTGGTTTTGTTTGACCGCGGCGACGAGATCGTTGTTCAGGCGGGGCCCGAGGGCATTCGCTTTCTGCTGGTCTCGGGCAAGCCTCTGGAAGAGCCAGTGGCGTGGTACGGGCCGATTGTGATGAATACCGATGCTGAATTGCGGCAGGCGGTGAGCGAGTTGCAGAACGGCACGTTCATCCGGCATGGGTAAGATGTGTTTCCGAGTTTTTCAGGCGAGAAAGGCCGCATCTTACAAGCGCAATGCGGTGTACGGGCGCCGAGGGCTGGCTGAAAGATTGCCCATATGAAACTAAAGCCCCAAGGATGAACGTCGGAATGAATAAGAAGTCTGCCGTCTCGCACGAGCCGGTTCGCACTGAAGAGGAGATTCTCACTTCAAGCTGACGGGCGGAGTGGCATCAGGCCTTCTCTGAAGGAGAATTATCCAATGAACCTTCGCAACTTCACTGCCATCGCGCTCGTAGCCCTTCCTTTAGCCTGCATTGCCCAGAGCGCGCCGGGCGGCCCCAAGCCGCCGAAGAGTTGGGTTGATAAGGACACAGGGCACCGCATCTGGCGGCTGAGCGACGAGCCGAATTCCGGCGGATTTTACTTCAACATCAATGCCTATACACCGGACGGGAAGCAGATGGTTTATACCGCGCCGGACGGGATTCATGTGCTGGACCTGGAGACGCGCGCGACCAGGCTGCTGGTGGCGAACCCGCCTCGGCCGGCCGGCGCGCGCGGATTCTGGATGGGCGGAGTTCACGCGCTGGTGGTGGGGCACAAGACCAACAGCGTGTTTTATACCCAGACCGATGCGAAGACAGGCGTGACGGCGGTGTACAAGGCGAACACCAACACCGGCGCGATTCGCAAGCTGGTGGAGTTGCCGGCGAAACGATTCATCTCCAGCGTGAACGCGGACGAGACGCTGGCCGCGGGAACGTATCTTGTGAATGACGCGGCAGGCAGGGAGTATGGCTTGAACATGCCACCACCGGCGCAACCGGCAGGCTCGGCCCGCGGTGCCAATGAGGAGCAAGGGCCGCATTTTCAGCCGTACAACAAAGGCGAGATGATGGAGCGGAGGCTGGCGGCGCGGCTGCCGCTGGTGCTGTTTACGATCCGGCTGGAGCCGGGGCCGAAGGGTGAGAAGCCAGGGACGATTACGACGCTGCTGCACTCGACTGACTGGGTGAACCACCTGCTCTTCTCGCCGACCGATCCAACCTTGCTGATGTATTGCCACGAGGGACCGTGGCAGAAGGTGGACCGCATCTGGATGATTCACACCGACGGCACGCACAACCGGCTCATCCACAAGCGGACGATGCTCAACGAGATTGCAGGGCACGAGTTCTGGGGACTGGACGGAGAGACGATCTGGTACGACTGGCAGTATCCCAAGGGCGAGGTTTTTTATCTGGCGGGCTACAACCTGAAGACCGGCGAGCGCACTGCCTACCACATGGAACGCAACGAGTGGTCAATTCACTTCAACCTGACCAAGGACCTGTCGCTGTTCTGCGGCGATGGAGGCGATCCGGGGCAGGTGGCGCGGGCCAGCGATGGCGAGTGGATCGAGCTCTTCCATCCGCAGATGCTCAAAGGCGGACCGGGCACGCTGAACTCGCCGGCGATGTGGCAGCCGGGGATCTTGCACTCCGAGCGGCTGGTGAATATGTCACACCACTACTATCGCCAGGAACCGAATGTGCGCTTCTCGCCGGACAAGACGCTGGTGATTTTTACCAGCAATATGTTCGGGGCGAGCTACATCTTAGGCGCGGAGGTGGCGAAGGCCGAGAATCCGCCCGCGGAGGACGTGCAATCGACGCCGGAACTGGCGCGTAAGTTCAACCCGACGGAGCCGCCGAGCAGCAAGGGGCCGTTGGGGCCTGAGGGTGTGCGCCAGTCTCGGTAATGGACGAGCTTCTAACTCATCGCGCCACCATGGTCAGGGGAAGAATATTTGGGCCCCGAACCGGCTGCTCGGAAAGTACAATAGGTGAGTCCAAAACGAAGGAAGGAGTTGTCTTCTAAAATGATGCCTCTGACTCAGAATTCTTCTCGTCTGCCCCTAACGACTTTCGATTCCTGCACAATTCGCCGAGGTAATCGTCTTGCGACGGCCCTGGCGCCGTCAGCGCTGATTGCCATGTTCTGCCTTGCCCTGCCACATCTTTGGGCACAGGCGGCCGCACCATCAGCCAACTCCGCGGCAACGCATGGCATTGCCGTCGCCAACATGGATCTCTCGGTCAAGCCGGGCGATGATTTTTACCGTTATGCCAACGGTGCCTGGATCGGCCGCACCGAGATTCCCCCGGACCGTGCCGGAGTCGGAGTGTTCACCACTCTTGGCGATCTGAGCCGCAAGCGAACCGCCGAAATCATTGAAGAGGCGGCAAAGTCCAACGCGCCCGCTGGTTCCGACAAGCGCAAGATGGCCGACATCTACAACGCGTTCATGGACGAATCCGCCATCGAGGCCAAAGGACTTGATCCGCTCAAGGAACAGCTTGCCGCCATCGCCGCCATTCAGGACCGCAAGCAACTTTCTTCGGCTCTTGGCAGGACCCTGCGCGCCGACGTCGATTTGCTCAACAGCTCCACCTACCACACCACAAATCTCTTCGGCTTATGGGTTGCTCCCGGCTTCCGCGACTCGGACCACTACGTGCCCTACCTGCTGCAGGGCGGCCTCGAATTGCCCAACCGCGACTATTACCTTGCCGACAGCGATCGCATGAAGGACGTGCGCGCCAAGTACGCCGTCCATGTGGCCGCCATCTTCCGGCTTGCCGGATTCAGCGATGCCGAGGCGCGCGCCGCCCGCGTTATCGCCCTTGAGCACTCCATCGCCGAAGCCCAGGTCAGCATCGCCGAGATAGAGGAAATCGCCAAGGCCAACAATCTGTGGACGCGCAGCGACTTTGCCGCCAAAGCTCCCGGTCTCGACTGGGACGCCTACTTTGAAGGCGCGGGACTAGCCAGGCAGCAGGAGTTCATGGTGTGGACGCCCACGGCATTCACCGGCGAGGCTGCCCTGGCCGCCGCCGTACCGCTTGGAACCTGGAAGGACTGGCTCGCCTACCATCTCGTCGAGAATTATGCGAATTTCCTGCCCAAGGCGCTGGCGGACGAGCGTTTCAGCTTCTTCGGCAAGACGCTCACCGGGGTCGAGCAGCAACGTCCGCGTTCGGAGCGCGCCGTGATGCTCGTCAACGCCTTGCTTGGCGACGCGGTGGGGAAGATTTACGCGCAGAAGTACTTTTCGCCCCAGGCCAAGGCCATGGCCGAAGCCATGGTCGCCAATCTTATCGCCGTCTACCACAAGCGACTGGCCGAGCTGCCCTGGCTCGCGGCCTCTACACGCGCCGAGGCACAGGCCAAGCTCGATACGCTCATTGTCAACATCGGGTATCCGAAAAAGTGGGAGGACTACTCTACCTACGAGGTCCGCGCCGGCGACGCGTTCGGCAATACCTGGCGTTACGGACGCTGGTATCTGCACCACGAAATCACGCGCATCGGCAAGCCCGTTGACCGGCATGAGTGGTGCATGGAGCCGCAAACGGTGAATGCCGTCAACATGCCGCTCCACAACTCACTGAGCTTTCCCGCCGCCATTCTGCAGCCGCCCTTCTTCGATCCGGATGCGCCGGCGGCGTTCAACTATGGCGCCATCGGCTCCGTCATCGGCCATGAGATCAGCCACACCTTCGATCAGGAGGGCAGCGCCTTCGACTCCAAAGGCCGCGTCCGCAACTGGTGGACCCAGGCCGACAGCGATCACTTCAACCAGGTCTCTGCAAGCCTCGCCAAGCAGTTCGATGCCTATGAGCCTTTTCCCGGCGTCCACGTCAACGGCAAGCAAACCATCGACGAGAACATCGCCGACCTGGGCGGCGTGGCCGCAGCCTACGACGCCTACCGGGCTTCACTGCAGGGCAAAGAAGCGCCCGTCCAGAGCGGCTTCACCGGCGACCAACAGTACTTCCTCGCCTTTGCGCAGAACTGGGGCGCTAAGGTGCGCGAGGCATCACAGCGCAACCAGGTGCTCACTGACTCGCATGCTCCGGGCCAGTACCGCGCTCTAACCGTCCGCAACTCCGACGCCTGGTACAAGGCCTTCAACATTCAGCCGGGAGACAAGCTCTATCTGGCTCCTGCAGACCGCGTGAAAATCTGGTGATTTCTGTGTGTGAGTTCCGAGCCCGGCGGCAGGTTATTGAAACTTCGACTATCCGTCAAACCTCCACCGGCAACTCACCAAAGAGAATCTGCTCCGGAGTAAACCCGCGCAGGCGCAGAGTGCGCAGGCTGAGCGCGTCGTGTCGCTTGGCCAGGCGGCGGCCGTTGTGGTCCGCGACCAGGCGGCAATGGAACCAGGCGGGAGGTTCGAGCGACAGGGCGCGGTAGAGGAGGATTTGCCGTGCAGTGGACTTGAGCAAGTCCTCGCCGCGCACGACTTCGGTCATTTGCATGGTCGCGTCATCGACGACGCAGGCCAGTTGATAACTGGGGACGCCATCGCGCCGCCAGACGACAAAGTCGCCGAAATCCGCGCCCGCGACAAAACGCTGCGGGCCGAGATTCAAGTCTTCGAATTCAATTGCTTCGCCGTCGGGGACGCGGAAGCGCCAGTTGAAGCAACCGGGCTCGGCGATGTTGCTTTCGGCGCGTTCGATGGGGCGGCAGGCGCCGGGATAGACGGGTTCGTCGTCGAGCGGTTCCACAATCTCTGGGTGCCCCACCCTCGCGGCGTCTTCGTTGTTGCCGCTAGGGTGGGATAGCAGACTCTCATGTGGCGCGCTGAGCGCAGCTTCAAGATCCTTGCGCGAACAGCGGCATGGAAAGAGGAAGCCGCCTTTTTGCAACTTGCGCCATGCGTCGAGATAGAAGGCCATGCGACGGCTCTGCTCGTAGGGAGCGAACGGGCCGCCAAGGTCCGGACCTTCGTGCCAGCGAATTCCCAGCCAGCGCAAGTCTTTCAAGGCGGCATCGGCGTACTCGGCGCGGCTGCGGTCAGGGTCCAGGTCTTCCATGCGCATGACCAATACACCGCACGCGTCACGCGCCCGTTCGTAAGCTGACCAGAAGGTGCGCGCGTGGCCCACGTGCAGTAAACCGGTGGGCGAGGGCGCAAGGCGGCCGCGATAGTTCGATGGCGGACATGAACTCATGTTGGTTATTAGTGTAGTCACCTGCGGGCACCTGCGGTGCGGGGACTAGCCGCCCAGGCGGGCGGCGCGTGCGCGCCATAAGGTTCGTGGATTCCTAGGTCCTGAAAGCGGAAAGGATGGGGGCACGGGGCATTACAGAAACAATGAAAATGCTCTTAGAACATCTCCGGAATGGTGTGGAAGGCGATGCGTGTGGGGGCGGCACGGAAGGCGGTGAGCATGGTGGCGGGGGCCAGGGTGCTGAGGCCGTACTTGGAGTTCAGCGCGTCCATGGCAGCGACGAGGCGCGTGCGGTTCTGCTCTTGCTCTGAGCCGTCGAAGAGGTTGAGCGTGTGCAGCCGGTCGGGGACAAGGCCGTTCAGATGCACGCCGATGAAATAGGGCTTCTCGTAGGCGGCTCCCGCGGGGCGCGAGGCCCACAAGCGGCTGAGCGCAGCAATCAGCGTCAGGTTGTCCTGGCACTCGGTCAGGCGAATCTCGCCCTTCCATCCGCGGGTGGGCATGCCGAAGCGGCTCATAGGCTTCTTTTCACTGCGCGGCACGGCAAAGCCGATGACCAGGCCGATGCTGCCGGCCCACAATTCATTGGCGCGCAGACGCATGGCCGCCTTGTGCAGCAGCTTGTGAGCCACCGCCCAGGCTTTTTCCGGGGTGCGCATCTCGGGCGCGAGCACGTGCTGGTGGCTCATCGACTTCAGATGCTCGGCCTCGTCCATGTCGAAGTCCTCGCCCCGGAGCCAATGACCCAGCCGCTCGCCCAGCACCGAGCCCCAAACATTGCCGGCCTGATCGCAGTCAAGCGCCAACAGTTGATCCATGGTTTTAATGCCCTGCTCGTTGAGCCGCTTCTCCATGCGCGCGCCAATGCCCGGCAGGTCGCGCAGCTTGAGTTGGCGCAAGGCTTCCGGCAGTATGTCGAGCGGGAGGGCCACCAGGCCGTCAGGCTTCTCCATGTCGCTGGCCACCTTGGCCAGGTAGCGGTTGGTGGCCAGGCCGACGGAGCTGCGCATCATGGGGCCGACCTGCTCGAGGATGCGCCGCTTCACCTTCCGGCCCAGCTCCATGGCCGCCAGCAGAGGCCGCTCCCGGCCCATCAGACGGCAGGCCATCTCGTCGACCGACAAGACAGCCGTCACCGGCAGGCAGCTCTCCACGGCCTCGATGATGCGGTGATGGTACTGGACATAGAGCTCGTGGCGGGCCTCGACCAGCATCAGGCCGGGACAGAGCAGTTTGGCGTCGGCGACGGCGGTGCCGGTTTTGACTCCGAAGGCCTTGGCCTCGTAACTGGCTGCAAGACAACAGGTTGTGTCGGCCATCATGGGCACAATGGCTATCGGGAGGCCACGCAGCTCAGGCCGGGAATCCTGCTCCACCGAGGCAAAATAGGAGTTCATATCGACGAAGAGCCAATTGAGCCGCTGGCCGTCCTCCGGTCGGGCTTCCGGCGGTTGGGGAGCGTGCGCTGGCTCCGGCTTCAGGGACTGAAGCTCCTCCGGCCACTCCTCAGAGTCGGAGGCCGGCGCCGGATTGTGATCGGATGCCATACTAAGCAATATTCGCCTTTTCTTCCCCTAAAAGCAAGCGAAAGACTAAAAAAATTGTTGAAAAAGGCCTCGGCGCACCGAAACACCGACCCAAAAAATGCGTCAAAACAGGTGAGCCGTTGTATCCATACAGCGGCATAGTTCCTGGAGTAAGTTGAATTGGGTGAATGACGATGGATAGCCTGATTCAGTGGTTTACGGTCTACGAAAACGCCGTTGCCGTTCTAGTCACGGTGGGTGTGGCCCTGCTCCTCGTCTGCTGCCTGGAGTGCATGACCTCTCCCCCTCGCGACAAGGACGAGATCTTCAACAGGCACGCGCTGTAGGGCCGCAAAGCTGCGGCCCTCACCTGCACGGCGCGTTTATTGAGCCCCTGCCTTCAGATACTCCTCAAAGTGCGCCAGAATGCGGTTGAACAAATGCTGCCGGACATCCGGGCCGGCGATGGAGTGCGTCTTGCGCGGATAGATTTGTAAATCGTAGGGAATATCAGCTTCAATCAGCTTCTGCACAAACTGCACCGAGTTTTCCATGTGGACGTTGTCGTCGCCGGTTCCATGCGCTACCAGCAGCCGCCCTTTCAGGCTGGCGGCGGAGTTGAGCACGGAAAACTCCTTGTAAAGATCGGGAAACTCCGCGGGCAGGCCGAGGTATCGCTCGGTGTAGATGGAGTCGTAATTGCGGTAGTCGGTGACCGGGGCCACCGCGACCCCGGCGCGGAAGCGGTCTGAGTGGGACATGGCGTAGAGGGTAAAGGTTCCGCCCCAGCTCCATCCCCACCAGCCGAGACGCTTGGGGTCGAGTTGCGGATAGCGAGCCAGCGCCGCATCCACAACGGTGAGTTGATCCTCTAACTGCACGGCGCCGGAGTTATGCCAGGCGGCCTGGGCAAAGGCGCGTCCGCGTCCGCCCATGCCGCGATTGTCGGCGTGCAGGACCGCAAAGCCATGCTGGGCGAGCAACTCATCGAAGAGCAGGCCATCGCTCCAGCGGTTGACCACCGTCGCCACGCCGGGACCGCCGTAGGGATTCACAATCAGCGGGACAGAAGCCGGAGCAGTTCCCGCGGGCAGCAGCAGCGAGGCGTAGAGCGTCGTCCCGTCGTGAGCTTTGACCTCCAACGGCTCCGGCGCGCGCAGGTGGTAGGGCTCCAGCGCTTTGGTTGCCCAGAGCAGATTGCAACTACCGGCTTGCGCGCAGATGCGCATCGTGGGCGGCTCCATGAGCGAGGATTGCCGCTCCACAAACGCGCTGCCTGCAGGCGCGAAGAGGCCGCCATGGTAGCCCGCGCCGGTGCTTAACTGCTTCCGTTCGCCGTTGAAGCTGACCTGCCACAACTGCTGGTCTAGAGAGCTTCCCTCGTTCGAAGCGTAGTCAATCAGCTTGCCAGCCAGGTCCACGCGATAGACATCGCTGACCTCGAAGTCACCCTGCGTCAATTGCCGGACCAACTGCGCGGGTGCGTGGGTTGGATCGTTTTGGTCATAGCTGTAGAGATACAGATGGTTGTGCCCGCCGGCCCAGTTGGTCAGCACGATACTTCCGCCACCCACCCAAACGTCGTATTTTTCGTCGATAAACTTATCGTCCGTAAGTTGCAACACTGCGTGCGACTGCCCCGTTTCCGCATCGGCGAAGTAGAGGTCGCGATGGTGCTGGTCGCGGGTCAGCGTTTCAATCCACACGGTATTTGCGTCCACCCAGCCGAAGCGCGGAATGTAATCCTGCCCGGCGCGAATGGGCAGGCTGACCCAAACCGTCTTGCCGCCCTCCGGGTCTCTGGCACTTACCACCCCCACGCGCACCGCCGGGTTGGGGTCGCCCGGCTGCGGATAGCGCTGCGCGTCCACTGTTGCATGCGTGGGAATCCAATCGGTGATGGGATACTCCGGCACATCGGCCTCTCTCATCTCCAGATAGGCCAGCCGCCTGGAGTCCGGCGACCAGAAATAGTTGCTGCGAACATCCAGCTCTTCTTCGTAGACCCAGTCCACCTCGCCGTTGAGGGTGGTTTTGTTGGGCGCGGGAGCCACCATGGTCATCGGCGTTCCCGGCTCCTTCAGCCGCACCACCGCCAGCCCATGCTCGCGAATGAAGGAGATCGAATCGCCGTCGGGCGAAAACTTGGGATCGTCGCCCGAGGCCGCGCCCGTTGAGCCTACCTCCACGCCCGCGCGGGTACGCAGGTCATAGAGCCACAGGCTGCCGCTCATATTGAAGAGCAGGCGCGCCGAGTCCGGTGCCCACAAATAGCTGGCCATCCTGTAGCGCTCTCGATGGTCGCGGTCCGTCTCCGATTCTTTGGCTCCTGTGAATGAAGCGAATTTGGCGCGATTCACAATCACATACGCATCGTCCGAGCCGGGCTCCATCTCCGACAGTTCACCGGCCGTCATGAAGGTGAGGTGCTTGCCATCCGGCGACCAGGCCAGCCCATCCGGCTGCGTTCCGATCAGCGGGCCGTGCGCGAAGATAGCTTCGACGGTGAGGGGCTTTGCGGGGGCCTGTGCGGAGAGCTGAAAAGTTACAAGCGAAAGGGCGATAACGGCTGTAAGCAGGGGAGCGGTTGTGCGAGTCAAGAGGTATTCCTCCGGAAGGGAAGTCCGGCATCGTCCTGCTGATTGCGTACTCAGGGTTGCGGGGCTTCCACTGAGCAGTGTAAATCAGCGAGGCTGCGCGAATGTACGGATAGGCCGCCTTTCGAATTGCCGACAAGCCGGAGATTGGGCCGCGCAATATTGATTGGAAAAACGAGGGCGCTGGGACTATGCAAAGGGAGTATGATTTGGGGCAGTTGGGAGTTCAATGAAGAACTGGCCCAGGAGGAACCAATGAAAGCTCTCATTCGCACAGTATTCGCAGCTTGTTTATTGCCAGTCCTGGTGGCGCCCTTCGCGGCAGGACAAGACCAGGACGTAGAGGGAAGCAAGGACCATCCCTTGATTTCGCGGTATCCCGGCTCGTATATCGCGAAGTATCTGACCAAACAGTTCGATGAGTTCAGCCTTCCGATGGGTCCGGTCGATGAGGAGAACACGATTACCAAGAACCAGCATCTGGAGGGGAAGATCACCCGCATCGTTTACGTAGCGCCCGCGGGACGCACGGTTCTGGAGGTCTTCCGCAACTATCAAGCCGCGCTCAGGAATGGCGGGTTTCAGACGCTGTTTACGTGCGGCCCGCAGGGTTGCGGGAGCACGATTGCCAATGCGTACGCCCACAGTGGCGACAGCGCAGATTACTGGGGACCCCAGCACGGGATTCATTATATTTCGGCGAAGCTCGCGCGGCCGGAGGGCGACGTTTATGTGAGCTTGTTGGTCGACGATCAGGGCCCGGATTCCCAAACCAACGCCGAGCTTTACATCATCGAAGAGAAGCCCATGGAGTCGGGGCTCATCACGGTGAACGCCGCGACGCTGGCCAACTATATCAACCGCACCGGCCATGCATCGGTTTACGGGATTTACTTCGACACCGGCAAGGCTGATGTCAAGCCGGAGTCCGACGCGACGATGAAAGAGATTGCCAAGCTGCTTCAAGGCCAACCCCAACTGAGACTTTATGTTGTGGGGCACACCGACAACCAGGGCGCTCTCGACCAGAACATGGACCTTTCGCGCCGGCGCGCAGAGGCGGTGATGTCTGCGCTCACGACCAAATACGCGGTTCCGGCCAGCCGGCTGCGGGCTTACGGCTGCGGCCCCTACTCCCCCGTGGCGTCGAATGACAGCGAAAACGGCCGCGCGAAAAACCGCCGCGTCGAGTTGGTGAAGCAGTAAAGCAAAGCAGAACCGCAATCCGGCAGCGCATTACCTTGCACACAGCAGCCTGAGCGGTGTATCTTCCGGGACATGCACTGGGCAACTCCACAGGAACGGCGCTCTCTGGGCCAGGCGCGGCGCAAGCAGGCGGGCCGCCAGCAACATAGCGGACTGAAAGCCAAAGCGCGGCAGAGTTCGGCGCTGGAACTTGTCGCCCACTCGATGCGCGGGCGCGTTCCCGCGCTCATCCAGCTCAAGTACCAGTTGATGGGCGCGTCGCCCTTTGGCTACTTCCGCGGCGCGGCGCCGGTGATGGCCGCCGACCTGAGCGTGCTGCCCTCGACCGGCATTGTCTGTCAACTCTGCGGCGACGCGCACGTGCGCAACCTGGGCGCTTTTGCCGCGCCCGACGGGCGGCTGGTCTTCGACATCAACGACTTTGACGAAACCATCCGCGGTCCATTCGAGTGGGACCTGAAGCGCATGGCCGCGTCGCTGGTGCTCGCCGGACGCGAATCCGGCCACAAGGAAGCCTCCGCCCGGCAGGCCGTGGAAAAATTTGTTGCCCGCTACGCCGCCCAGATGCGCGCCTTTTCGCGGATGCCACTGCTCGAAATGGCGCATTATCAGGTTCACCGCCTGGGCGAGGTTGCGCCGGTGCATGATGCGTTGATAAAGGCGGAGCGGGCCACGCCGTTGCATACGCTGGAGAAATTGACCGAGCTTGCGTCAGAGAAACCCGGCGCGCAACGGCGCTTCATCGAGTCCGAGCCCATGCTGACCCGCGTCATCGGCCGGCAGCACGCGGCGGTGCTGGACGCGCTTGGGCTTTATCGTGAAATGTTGGAGCCGCAGCGGCAACATTTTTTATCGCTTTATCGCCCGGTGGACGTGGCTTTCAAGGTGGTCGGAACCGGCTCGGTAGGCTTGCGCGATTACTGCGTCTACTTCGAGGGCAACGGGCCGAAGGACCCGCTGTTTTTGCAGATCAAGGAGGAGCCGGCCTCGGCGTATGCGCCCTATCTGCCGGACGCCGCGCCGCCGCGCCACAATGGCCAGCGCGTGGCCGAAGGGCAGAAGGCGATGCAGGTGCAATCCGACCCGTTCCTCGGCTGGACGCACATCGCCGGGCGCGACTACCTGGTCCGCCAACTCAACGACCACAAGGGTTCCATCGAATTAGAGGATTTGGAGGGCAGCGGGCTGGAAGCTTATGGCGAAGTCTGCGGAGAGCTGCTGGCTCGCGGCCATGCCCGCTCCGGCGACCCGCAGATTTTATCCGGCTACATCGGCTCCGGTGATGGCTTTGCCGAGGCTCTGGCAAAGTTCGGAGCGGCTTACGCCGATCAGACGGAGAAGGATTGGCAAGAGTTGAAACGGTCGGGCAAGGCAGGGAAGCAGGAGAACTGATCCATGTTCCCTGCCTTTATGCCGGGTGCACCATCCATCGCGAACTTTGTGAAGGGTGGGAATCAGAATTCCGATCCTGCCGTTCCTGGCTACTGCATGCTGCCTGAGATAGGTTAATGGTCTCCCACACTTATCACAAAGGACGTGAAAAGGATGAGGAACCCGCCGATTTGAAGGTCAAATTGTAAGATGGTTCGTGTTCGCATAGATCTCACATCACCAAACAGAGGGCATATGGGGATTCACGTTCATCTTGCGGTATTGCTGGTTCTAGTGACCTTGCCACTTTCTGCTCAGACCACACCTGCGTCTGCCCCGACTCTTCTCGGGCAAGGGTGGGGCGTCGATCACGTCGGGGTTGGAGTGCGTGACCTCGCCCAAGCCCAACACGACTACGAACAGCTTGGTTTTAAAGTCGGCAAGGGTGGACACTTCCCCGATGGTGTTTCCAATTCCATCGTAAGTCTCCAAAATAACAGTTATCTCGAACTGCTTTCAGTCAGTGGAAGCACGCCTGTTGGTGATGCCTCCGAGATCGCCGATTTCGTGAGGAAACACGAAGGCGCGATGTTCCTTGGCATCAACGTTTCGCCTGCTAAAGCAGCGGTGGACTACCTGAAAGCTCGCAACTTCGATGTGGATGGTCCCATCCCCGGCAGCATCATGAAGGAGGGTGAGACCACACTGCCTCCCCCGATGTGGTACACGCTGAGCGTCGCTGATAAGCCAGCAGCCGGCAAAAAGGGAATCACCATACCCATTTTCTGGATCGAACAAGTTTCCGCCGAACGGCGGGAAAAGAGACGTGCTGCAGGGCTGATGGATCATCCCAACACGGCTATGGGCATCCACGCGGTGTGGTTTGCCGTGCACGACACGGAGGCACAGCTACGCACGCTTCGCGATGCTGGTTTTGATAACGGTGAATTCCGCGAGGCAAAGTTCCTCCGTGCCCACGGACGGGAAGTGAAGGCTGGTCAGGGAGTGCTATTGCTTCTGGAGTCGAGCGATAAGAACGGTCTGCTTACAAAATTTCTATCCGGTCATGCCGAAGATATCATCGGCCTCAGCATTGAAGTGGCCGATCTAAGAAAGGCCCGCGAATTGGCTGAGTCCCACATGGGAAGCAAGCTGGATATCTACAAAGGCTTCTATGGCCCGAGTTTTCTGCTTCCACCTGAAGTCACGCATGGGGTGTGGTTGGAAATGTTTCAGGCAGCCGAGCACTTGCACTGAAATCGTATAGAGGGACATTGTTGACGGGCGGCCAGGTCTGGTCTGGCCATGAACTCTGGGTAGCCCACCCTTGAATTATCCACAACTCATGGGTGTCCCATCCTTCGCATTATTCTAGCGAAGGTTGAGACACATGAATCCTTACCGGTTGATCGGAACCGGCTGCTCCCTGATCCTTGTTCCCTGACCCCTGCCTTTACGCTCTTCCCGCGAACTCCCGCGTCTCGGTGTAGACCTTTACCTTTTCGCCCACCTGAATGTAGAGCGGGGCCTTGATCTCCAGGCCGGTCTGGAGGCGGGCGAGCTTGGTGACGTTGCCGCTGGTGTCGCCGCGCGCGCCGGGTTCGGTGTAGGCAACCTCCAGCTCGACCTTCTCCGGCAACTGCAGGCCGATGGGGTTGCCGTTGAACTTGTGCAGTTGGATGATGGCGCCCTCGACCAGAAAGTCGAGCGCGCTGCCCATCATTTCGGCGGAGAGCGTATGCGTCTCGAAGCTCTCCTGGTCCATGAAGTGCGAGCCTTCCGCGTCCGAGTAAAGATACGAAGCCTCGACCAGCTCCAGGTCCGGCTCCTTGAAGCGCTCACCGGCCTTGAAGGTCTTGTCGAAGACCGCCTGGGTGAGCAGGTTGCGCATCTTGAGGCGAACGAGCGTCTGGCCGCCGCGCGCCGTGGGCGTGGAGACCTCGGCCTCCATGCAGTAGTACGGGGTGTTCTCAAACTCGAAGTACATCTTGCGCTTGACGGTAATCGCTTCCAGCAGTGCGGCCATAAAAACCTCAGCGGGGCAGGCGTTCGGCCCTCCGGGCTTTCACGTTGCTCCCCGTTAATTATAGGAGGATACCGCTTCGCCGGGCTTGCTCCCTTTTCCTGCCGGCCGCATCCAAGAAATGAGCCCGCAAGCGCGGGCATCTCTTTCCCAGAAAGAACTTCCATGGCGCGAGAACTGCTTACCGCTCGACTGGAATGCAAGGAATGCATCTCTGAAGTTGCCCAGTGCTACCACTTCGGCTTTGTCCTCGACGAGGTGGAGAGCTTTCCCTATGCCGCGGGCCAGTTTGTCAGCGGAGTGGCGCTGGACGCCAAGGGCAAGATGCAGACCCGCGCTTACTCGATGGCCTCGGCAGCCAACGGAAACAGATTTGAATTGTGCGTGAATCGCGTGGAGGAGGGCTTCTTTTCCAACCACCTGGCCGACCTGCCCGACCTGCCCATCGGCGCGACCATCCAGATTCACGGGCCGCACGGGCACTTCACTCTCCGTGAACCGATTACAGACTCGATTCTGGTGGCTACCGGCACGGGCATCGCGCCCATGCGGGGATTTTTGCAGTGGCTGTTTCCGGAAGGCGGGCCGGACAGGAGCAATGGCAAGCAGGTCTGGCTGGTTTACGGCACGCGTTACGAAAGCGACATCTACTACCGGGCGGAATTCGAGGCGCTGGCCCGCCGCGCGCCGAACTTTCACTACTTGCCCACGCTGAGCCGCGCCGAGGCGAGTTGGACCGGCTTGCGCGGCTACGTTCAGGAGCACGTTGCTCGCATCGTTGAGGAACGCGCTGCACGGCTGGGGCAGACGCTGCCTGTGCCTCCGCTTGATCCAAATTCAGAGTTGAACTTCGACATCTACGCTTATATCTGCGGCCTCAACGAGATGGTCTCCGGCGTGCGCGAGCGGCTGAGCACCTACGGCTGGCACAAAAAGCAGATTGTCTTTGAGCGGTACGATTGAGAACCAATTTGGAGGGATCCTCCATAATTGCTCAGGAAGTCTGTGCTACCACTGCGCATTCTCTCCGATTACATTCTTTATAGGTGACTCGTTTGAAGAAAGCCATGCGTACGCTTCTTGCCGCGTCATTGCTGTTCTCCGTCGGCCTTGCGCTTGCTCAGGAGAATGCGAACGAAACGCCGGAATGCAATCCCGCCCGGCCAACCATCGCCACGCCGGCAACGCTGACTCCGGTCGGCTATCTACAGCTTGAAAACGGCTGGCAGTATGCCTCCGGCTCGCAAGAGTTCGCCACGCAAGCCAGCGCCAACCAGGTCACCAAGCTCACGGTGCATCCGCGGTTCCAGTTTCTTCTGCTCTCCGAGCCGATCGCGTACAGCACGGACCAGACGGGCAGCGCCGCCTCCGATGCCGGAGGAATCTCGGCTGGAGTGCAAAGCGTTCTCGTGCCCGGCGCGGAAAGACGCCCCACCGTCGCCGTCAGCTACATCCGGTTGGTCTACGCCGGCACCGCGCCGGACATCGACATCGGCACGGCGAAGAACAGCGCCACGCTGCTGGTCAGCACCGACGTGGCCGGCCTCCACTTCGACATCAACGGCTTTCTCACCGAGCAGACCGGAGCCGGCGTCCGCCGCGCGCAATTCGGGCAGACGGTCTCCACCTCGCATTCCATCGGCAAGGTGACGCTCGCGGAAGAGGTCTGGCACTTCTCGCAACCGCTCAACCAGGGAAACGCCGTCGGCAGCCTCTCGGCCGTTTCCTACGCTTTCCAAAAGAATCTCGTCGTCGATGCGGGCTTCAATCGCGGCCTCACCGGCACGTCAACGCAATGGGAGGGATTCGCCGGGTTTACCTATTTGCTGCCCCACCGGCTATGGCCCGCGCGCTGAAGTTAGCAAAAAGGATCGGGGAAAGCTGCGGCATCCCTACAGGTTGAACAGCTCCCTGAGCCGGCGGGTCTGGTTGCGACTGACGGGAATTTCGGTCTTCTGTTTGTCGTCCATGCGCAACTGGTAGCTGGATTTGAACCAGGGGACAACCTCGCGGATGTGGTTGATGTTGACCACAAAGCCGCGATGAGCGCGCCAGAAGACAGTTGGATCGAGCTGATCGAGGAGTTCCTCCAGCGTGCGGCATTTGGAGCTGCCCTCGAAGCTCTGCGTCACCACGCGAATCACGCCGTCGTCTATGGCCGCGAAGCAGATCTCCGCCTGATCGATGAGCAGAAGGCGACTCTGCGCCTGAACGATGAGCTTGGCGGGCTGCGGCGTGCGTGAGGCGCCATGCGGACGATTGAGCAAACGGAGCAGCGCGTCGATTTGAGATTCAGGCAACGAGCCGGGAGTGCTGCCCGCTAACCGGCCCCGTACCCGCTCCACGGCCTGCTCAACGCGCACGCGATCGAAGGGCTTGAGCAGGTAATCGACCGCGTTCACGTCAAAGGCGCGCACCGCGTACTGATCGTAGGCAGTGGCAAAGACGATCTGCGGTAGCGCCACCTGCGGCGGGGTCAACTGCGCCTGCGGCGCGGCATCCCCGATTGCCTTCGCCCTACGGTCCATCAGCTTTTCAATCACCGCAAATCCGTCAAGGCCGGGCATCTGCACGTCGAGGAAAACCATGTCGGGATGGTGCTCCTCAATCAGCTCCACGGCCTCTATGCCGTTGGCTCCCTGAGCCACCACGTCCACGCCGCCTACCTGGGCAAGCAGGTAGGCAAGCTCCTCGCGGGCCAGTTGTTCGTCGTCGATGATGAGCGCGGATAGGTTCATGCAGGGCGAAAGAAGAATGCAGCTTGATTGTAGGGAGGCGGAGGCGGCGGGTCAATTGCGGCGGCTGTTAAGCTGGGCGCATGGGTAAGCAGGAGCGAGACGCGGAAAAGATTGCGAGGGTGCGGGAACGGCTGTTGGAGTGGTACGAGCGCTCGCGGCGCGATCTTCCGTGGCGGCGCAACCGCGATCCTTACGCCATCTGGGTTGCGGAGATCATGCTGCAACAGACGCGCGTGGCGGTGGTGGTGGAGCGCTACCAGGCCTTCATGGCGCGGTTTCCCACGCTGGTTTCGCTGGCGCTTGCGCCGGAGCAGGAGGTGCTGGCGGCGTGGAGCGGGCTGGGCTACTACCGGCGTGCGCGCATGATGCACAAGGCGGCGCAGTTTGTGGCTGACCGCTGCCAGGGCAACCTGCCGCGGACGGCGGCGGAACTGCGCCTGCTGCCGGGCATCGGCGCGTATACAGCAGCGGCCGTGGCCAGCATCGCCCACGGGGAGCTGGTGGCCGTGGTGGATGGCAATGTGGAGCGGGTGTTGTGCCGGATGGAAGGCTGGAAGGCCGGCAGCCGCGCGGGCGGCGGCGCCCAAGTCCGGCGCAGGATCGATGAACTGGCCGCGGAATTGGTTTGTCCCGAGCGACCGGGAGACTCGAACCAGGCGCTGATGGAGCTGGGCGCAACCCTCTGCTCGCCGCGCAATCCGCAGTGCGAGGCGTGCCCGGTGGCCGGCGACTGCAAGACCCAGGGGGAGCACCAGACCGCGCCGCGGCCGCGAATGATCTGCCGGGAAACGGCCCACGCGCTCGTCGTGCGCAGCGGACGGAAGGCAGGCCAGGCGCATCGAGAGGTGCTGCTGGAGCAGAGGCCGGCGGAGCTGACAGTGATGCCGGGCATGTGGGAGCTTCCGGCGCTCGCCGAAACAGCAGTTCCTGCGGATGAGCTGCGCCTGAGTGTGCGCCACTCGATCATGCAGGTGAATTACTACGTGCGCATTCGCACGGTCTTTGAAGGCGATATCGACGCGCTGACCGTGGCAGGCGGCGAGCGGCGCTGGGTTCCTCTGAAGGATGCGGGCGGGATGGCGCTGACCGGCCTCACGCGCAAGGTGCTTACCCGCCTGCATCTGCTGGCTGCCATTGCCCCGCAGTAGAGCGAGTACGGCGATGCGTTCAAGGCCAGACCTGCTCAGTAAGGTTCTCGAAAGGCCATCATAAACTTATGAGGGTTTCCTCTTTTCTGTGCTTTACGCGGGAAAGGGGAAACCCTTCTTGTAATGCGAAAAATTCGTTTAAAATGTTCATTTTAAGTGATTTATCTCACACTTGCATGATTTTAGACAGAATATTTATCTGAAAAGGGTTGACAGTTGTTCACTTAAAGGTAGATTCATCCCAAGATAGGTTTTTTTTCATCAGGTTCCGTATTAAGACGGTTGCCGGCTTCCCCGGTCAGCACTGTCTGGCCACAGGTTTCGCCGGCCGAGTCCGGAACCCCTGTCAAGGAATGCAGGTCTCATTTCAGGAGGAAAGCGATGCGACGTTTAGCAGTCTTCATGTTTGTTGCGGTATTTGCGGTCTGCGCCCGTGCGCAATTCGATACGGCAACAGTGCTCGGAACAGTAACCGATCCGAGCGGAGCGGTGGTTCCGCACTCCCAAGTGGCATTGCACAACACAGCCACTGGAGCGCTGGCCACGGCCACCACCGACGAGCGGGGAGAGTTCCGGTTCGTGGATATTCCCATCGGCTCCTATGAGCTGAAGGTGACAGCTACGGGCTTCCAGCCGGCTTCAGCCAAATTCGAGCTGACGGTCGGCGCTCACCAGCGCGTGGACGTGTCCCTGAAAGTGGCTACTGCGGCCACCACGGTAACCACCACGGCCGAGGTGACCCAACTGGAAACCGAATCGAGCGAGCGCGGACAGGTGGTGAATGAGCGCGAAATCGCCGAGCTGCCCCTGAATGGGCGTCAATACTCGCAGTTGGTCGAGCTGACCGCGGGCGTCGTTCCCACCCAGAACCAGCTATCCGAAGGCTACGGCCAACGCGAGGGATCGTTCAGCATCAACGGCCTGCGCAGCGTCTTCAATAACTACATGCTGGACGGCCTGGACAACAACATGTATGGCACCTCCAACCAGGGATTCTCGAACCAGGTGGTGCAGCTGTCTCCGGACGCCGTGGCTGAGTTTCAGGTGGTGACCAACAACATGAGCGCGGAGTATGGCCGCTCGGGCGGCGCCACGGTCAACGTGGTCACCCGCTACGGCACCAACGAACTCCACGGCCGGGCATGGGAGTTTATCCGTAACACGGACTTCGACGCCACCGGCTTCTTCAAGCCTGATTTCGGCGGCAAGCCAGCGCTGCACCAAAACCAGTTCGGCGTTACCCTGGGCGGTCCGTTGAAGAAAGACAAGCTCTTTTTCTTCGTCGACTACGAGGGCTTCCGCCAATCCAGCTCCTTCACCGATCATGCCACCCTGCCCTCGTGCAATGAACGAGGCTTCATCAGTCCATCTACCCCGGGCGGCGCGTGTGGAGGACCGCTGACTGGCTCTGGAGGTCAGTATTACCTGATTGACGACCCCGGCGATCCGAATAACGCAAGTGGCGTCCTTCCCGTTGACAACCCTTGCCCCCAAAATAGTACCGGCAGCAACGCGAACACCGGTACGAACCCGTGCAATAACTCTACCTATTTCGGCGCGGGCTTGTTGACCTCCTTAGGCGGCCTCGGCGGCAAGGAATACAAGACCGGCCAGATTCCCATAACGGCCGTCACCCCCTTTGCCCAGACGATCATGGAAGGAACGACCGCCAACCCGTATCTGTACCTGCCCTACCCCTCCAACAACAACACGACCAACAACTACATCGTTCTGCACCCCAACACCTTCGACCGCGACAAGGGCGACGTGAAGGTGGACTACGACGTAAAGAAGAACCTGCGTTTGTTTACCCGCTACTCGCAAGCCCGGTGGAATGCCTATGACCCCGGAACCATTCAGGGCCTGGCCGGCATGGGCGGCGACGGCAACGTTTATGCGCCGTCGATTCAGATCGTGGGCGGCGCCACCTGGACCATCAGTCCGAAAGCCTTGCTGGAGGCCCGCTTCGGCTTCTCGCGCATGAAGGCGGGCAAGACTCCCCCGCTGGCCGGCGGCCCCAGCATGGCGACGCAGTTCGGCTCCAACTGGTCCAGCCTGCCTCCCCAGGGGCAATACTCCGGCGGCATCACCTACGAGTACTTCATCAATGGAGGTTTCTCTAACCTGGGCCGCTTGTGGACCAGCCCCCAGTATCAGAACCCCACGGTCTGGAATCCCAAGGTCAGTTACACCCGATTGCTGCCGGGCCACACCCTCAAGGCCGGGTTCGAGTACACCATGCTCCACGTGGGGCAGCAGGACCTGCACCCGGTGATGGGCGGTGATGTCTATACCAACGAGTTCAGCGGCTACTGCTACGACAATTACTACACCCTCATGTACGCTCCCGGTGTACCCCTCTGTTATGTCGCGGGCGATCCAGCTCCTTCTGTCACAAGTCCCGCCGACTTCCAATCGACAAAGATGTACGACTATGCCGACTTCCTGCTGGGCTACCGCGCCGAGATCGGCCTCTCCAACTCCCCCATCGCGCAAATCCGCGAGTGGGGCTGGAGCGGCTACGTGCAGGACGACTGGAAGGTGAACAGGCGGCTGACGGTGAACGTGGGCCTGCGCTACGAGTACGGCACTCCCCTCTACGAGGCCAACAACCAACTCTCCAACTTCGCTCTCACCAACTTCAATCCCGACACTTACAACACTTCCTATCCCATTGCGCTGGCCAGCTCCAGCGACCGCTATACGGTCAATCCGAATAAGGCGGACTTCGGTCCGCGTTTCGGCGCGGCCTATAGTCTGGACAACAAGACGGTGCTGCGCGGCGGCTATGGCATCAGCTATTCGCGCTGGAACCGCGTCGGCTCCAACTACCTCACCCAGAACGCCCCCTATGGCATCAGCGCAGTGCGGATCGTTGCTCCAAGCACAGCCAACTATCTCAACACCGAGTCCGGCTTCCCGGCCAATATGATCGGGGCCACAACCTACAACCCGCTGGAGGTGGTTCTGCAGTACATGCCGCGCAAGTCGCCCGACACCCAGGTGCGGAGCTGGTTCTTCAGTGTGCAGCGCGATATGGGCCACAGTTGGCTGGTCGACCTGGCCTATGTGGGCAACAACGGCATTAACGAAGTGCTCCTCAACGACATCAATCAGGCGAACGTAATGCAGCCGACTACATGCACGACTGCTACGGAAAATAGTTCCGGCAGCGGCTGCATCACGAATTTCCAGAGCCGCGTCCCCATGCCCAACTACACTTCGGTCGTTGGCACTTTGCCCTGGGCCTACTCCGATTACAACGGCCTGCAAGCCAAGGTGGAGAAGCGCTTCTCCACCGGACTTTACCTGCTGAACGCTTTTACCTGGTCCAAAGCTCTGGACATCGCCCCCCAGTCCGAGGACGGCAGCGGCGGCTGCGACAACTGCGGCAACTTCATCCCATCAGTACAGAACATTTACAACTACAAGGCGGATCACGGCATCTCCGCAACCAACCGTCCGCTGCTTAACGTGACCTCTTTGGTCTGGACGCTGCCCGTCGGCCGGGGCAAATGGCTGGGGAGGGACATGAACCGCGCGCTAGACACGGCGCTGGGTGGCTGGCAGATGACCGATATCTTCCAGGTCCGCAGCGGCGACCCCATCACCTTTGCCTATAGCCCGGACAGCGACACGCAAGTCTCGCCGCTCATCACCATTAATGGACGCAACTCCTACCGTCCCAACCAGAGCGGCCCGGCCCTGGCAACAAACAAGTCCTACACCGGGTACTTCAACCTCAACAGCTTCTCCACTCCGCAGCCCTATGCGCCCTTTGGCAATTCGCCCCGCAACGCCGTCCGCGGCTACGGCTTCTGGCAGCTCGACATGGGCCTGACCAAGGACTTTTTACTCCCCAAAAAAGCTCACGTGCAGTTCCGCGCCGAGGCCTTCAACCTCACCAACGAAACCAACTTCGGCGAGCCGAACAGCGTGTACAACGGTGCCAGCAGCACTACCTTCGGCGTGATCACCTCAACCCTGCCCGCGCGCGAGATGCAATTCGCCGTGAAAATCGTCTACTAGACGATTTTTTACGGTTTTCGTAAAACTTGAGCAAAACCTGCGCGGAGGATTCTTCCTGAAAAAGAATCCTCCGCGCTTCCTTTTTTGGGCTCAACGATCCGCGCATTGGAATGCGCGAGGTAATACATGAGAATATTGCACTACGCACACGGAGCGACACCCATGACGCAACGACTCTTCCGGTCCGCAACAACTATCCTCTGCGCCGCGCTACTGCTTGTTTTGTTGCCGATTGCAGCTGCTGCCATGGGTGGCCAACAGACTCCCGCTGCGGCTTCGGCGCCGGATTTGGTTCTGGAGGGCGTGGTTGCCGGCTCGCAAAATCAAACCTACATTCAAGTGCCGTTCGTTGTGCCCGCCGGCATTGAGCGAGTCACGCTGACCTTTGACTACACCGGCAAGGAGCAGCACACGGCGCTCGACCTGGGCTTGCTTGATCCCGTGGAGCTTCGCTGCTGGAGCGGCGGCAACAAATCCCTGCTTACCGTGGGGATTGCCGATGCGACTCCCTCGTGCCTTCCGGGGCTGATTCCCGCGGGCACATGGAATGTTCTGATCGGCGTGCCCAACATTCGCCCCAGCGTGCAATCGCACTACACCGTGCGGGTGTACTTCTCGTCAGGCGGCGCGGTGGCCGGCGAGCCCGCTGTGTTGAACGCGCCGCTCCGCGCTGGGCCGGCCTGGTATCGCGGCGATCTGCACATGCACACTGCACACAGCGACGGCCAATGCGCGAGCCAGACGGGAAAGATGGTTCCATGCCCGGTCTACTTCAGCGCGGAGGCTGCAGCCCGGCGCGGGCTCGACTTCATCGCCATCACCGATCACAATGCCAGCTCGCAGTACAATTCCATGCGCGAGTTGCAGCCTTATTTCGACAAGCTGCTGCTGATTCCGGGCCGCGAGATCACGTCATTCCAGGGGCACATCAACTTTCTCGGGACAACTGATTTTGTTGATTTTCGCCTGGGCAGCAAAGAGGTTCCCGACGTGAACACCCTGTTGCGCAGCGCCGCAAGCGTGGGCGCGCTGACCGCGATCAACCATCCCGGCGACCCCAGCGGTGAGATTTGCATGGGCTGCGGATGGACGCCCGCTTCCCCGGTGGATATGCATCTGTTGACTGCGGTCGAGGCCGTCAACGGAGGCAGCGAGCAGTATGGAATTCCCAACATCCCTTTTTGGGATAAGCAACTGAACAACGGCTGCCGCCTCGCGGGAATTGGAGGAAGCGATAATCACCGGCCCATGCAGCCGCTTGATGGAATTGGCTCCATCGGAAGCCCGACGACGGTGGTCTATGCAACCGAGCTTTCGACGCCCGCGATTCTTGCCGGCATACGCGCCGGGCACGTGTTCATCGATCTGGCGGGAACACGCGACCGCCTTCTCGAAGTGACCGCGCGAGCCGGAGACCAGGTTGCAAACGCAGGAGATCTTCTCACCGCGCCGGAAGGCGAAGCTGTGAATTTTGATTTGCGCGTAACCGCCGCAGCGGGCGGGACAGTCCGCTGGCTGGAAGACGGACAGGGGGTCGTTCTCAAAACCGGCGCGTCAATTATATCGGCGGATCAGAGTTTTTCTTTGGCCTGGGTGAGCGATGGCCGCCGTCACTGGTTCCGCGCGGAGGTCATGGGTGCCGGGGGAAAGATGTGGCTGCTGGGCAATCCGATTTATGTCAATTGGGAGATCGCAAATTCGTGCGATAACCACTGATCGTGCAGACAGTGGGCAGCGCGGCGAACCGGTCTTTGCCGAATCGCGCATCCTGGCAGGCGTTTGCCGCATCAACTACAAGACAGGTTTTTTGCCGCGCCGTCAGGACCTCACGTCGGAGCGGCAGGGCGGTTAATGAAACAGGTAACATACTGCAATCCCCGAGGAGGGACAATGGCAAGCAAAGCAAGCGCGGTTTGGACAGGTTCACTGAAAGAAGGCAAAGGCACGATCTCCACGGCGACTGGTGTGCTGAAGGACGCGAACTACTCATTCGCCACGCGCTTTGAAGGCGCTGCCGCGGGCACCACGCCCGAGGAGTTGATTGCGGCGGCTCACGCCGGCTGCTTCTCTATGGCTTTGGGCGCGCAACTGGGCGGCGCGGGGCTGACGCCCACCAAGATCGAAACCCACGCGGCGGTCGCGCTGGGCAAGGTGGAGGGCGGCTTTGCCGTCACTCGCATCGCGCTGACCACCACGGCCAGCGTTCCCGGCGCCACTGCGGAGGTCTTTGCCAAGGCCGCGGCCGACGCCAAGGCCGGATGCCCCATCTCGAAGCTCTTCGCGGGCAACACGGAAATAACGCTCGACGCCAAGCTGGTGTAAGCGCTCTCGAACGCCGAGGCCGGGGCAATTGCTCCGGCTTTTTCGGCCCATTCTCACGCGCCATAATTTGACACCAACTCCCGCATTTGCGAGACTCAAGATTGCTGCCGGTTCAGCAGTACGCTGAATCTGTGTCCCGTGCCGAAGTGGCGGAATTGGCAGACGCGCGTGGTTCAGGTCCACGTACTCGCAAGGGTGTGGGGGTTCGAGTCCCTTCTTCGGCACCATTCATAAAATAGTAGTTGTCCGTTCCGCTCTACAATGAGGCGGTATGCTCACTGCCGTCCGTTCACACGCAAAGATCAATCTCGGCCTTTATATTGGCGCGCCGCGCCCCGATGGCTTTCACTCTCTGGCTACCGTCTACCAGACGCTGGAAATCTATGACTTGGTTACGGTTACCGTCCGTCCGGCGGTGGCGACAACGCTGCGGCTGACCTCCAACGACAGCCGCGTTCCCACCGATGAGCGCAACACGGCATGGAAGATGGTGATGCTTGCTCTGGAGGCGCTGGGCCTTACCGCTGAGGTCGATATTCACATCGAAAAACGGCTGCCAGTGCAAGGCGGGTTGGGAGCGGGTTCGGCCAATGCCGTGGCTGCGCTGGTGGGGTTGGAAGCAGAGTTGGGGATTGCGAGCCAGCAAGTCAGCAGGCAGGACTGGCCCGCAAAGCGGCTGGAGATTGCCGCCCAGGTTGGCTCCGATGTGCCACTGTTCCTCATTGGCGGAGCGGTTCTGGGCCAGGATCGCGGCCAGCAGGTCGATCCCCTGCCGGATTTTGAGCCCGTCTGGTGCGTGGTGGCCACGCCGGAGGTGGGCGTATCGACTCCGCAGGCTTTTCGCGACTGGGACTTGCTCTGCACAGCCGAGGGTTTGACCGCGAGGGCCAGCGCGGATAAACTAGAACAGTTGAGCCGCGCCTATGCCAGCGCCTTTGCCGGAGCTATTTTAGGATCGATTCCGGAAGGGCGGCCAGGAGCAGGCTCCTCCGGTGTCCTCCCCTCTCCAGAATCTGTCGGGGGGGACCTGGCCGGACCGATGGAGTCCGCGCTTGTCCGCACCGGGATTACGAGCTGGATTGAGAATGACTTTGAACGCGTCGTCTTTCCCCAGCATCCTTCCCTTGCAGAAATCAAGCGCATTCTTTTAGGCCCGGGCACGCCGGAGGCAGCCCTTCATGCCTCGCTGTCCGGGTCCGGCTCGGCGCTCTTCGGGTTGTACCGGACCTGCGGAGATGCGGAAGCAGCTCAGGTCAGGTTGAAGCAGCAAGTTCAAGGCCTGGAAGTGCGGAGCACGTTGACCCGCACCTTGCCGCGCTCAACGTACTGGCGCGAAATGCTTTTGCCGTGAACAGGTTGACAGCCGTCCGTTGCGCAGGAGAAACTCGGCAACGGCTGCAAAGTTGGGCGATCGTCTAATGGTAGGACAGTGCCCTTTGGAGGCACTTGTCCAGGTTCGAATCCTGGTCGCCCAGCCAGTTTTCAGTGAACAGTGGACAGCAGCCAAAGCCAACCAGCTTGGAGGCAATGCAAAGATGAAAGCGGAGCCAGTGACCAACGAAGAGACACAACAAAAGAGCGGGCCAGTGACGCCAGGCGATGGCGCGAACAAAGAGTCTGCTCCCGCAGGATTCACTCTATCGCCCCCGGATGCGGCCAAAGCCAGGGAGGCCAAACAGGTTCCCGAGCGCAAGCGGAGCCGCAATCTGAGCGAGGACAAACGCTTCAAGCTCTTCAGCGGCACGGCCAACCGTCCGCTGGCCGAGGAGATCGCCACTCACATTGGGGTTAAGGTGGGCGAGGCCAAAATGCAGCGCTTTGCCGACGGCGAAGTCTACTTCCAGTTGCTGGAGAACGTGCGTGGCGTGGATGTGTTTGTTGTCCAGCCTACCTGCTACCCGGTGGACCAGAACCTGGTGGAGTTGCTGGTGATGATTGACGCGCTCAAGCGGGCCTCGGCGGCCAGGATTACGGTGGTGGTGCCGTATTACGGCTACGCCCGCCAGGATCGCAAGGACCGTCCCCGCGTGGCCATCAGCGCCAAGCTCATCGCTGACCTGCTCACCACCGCCGGCGCCAACCGCGCCCTCTTCGTTGACTTGCACGCCGCGCAGATTCAGGGCTTCTTCAACATTCCCGTCGATCATCTCTTTGCCAGCCCGGTGCTGGTGAGCTACTTCCGCGAGTTGAATCTTCCCAACCTGACGGTGGTTTCGCCCGACGCCGGCGGCGTGGAGCGGGCCCGCTTCTTCGCACAGAAGATGGGAGCGCCGCTGGCCATCGTGGACAAGCGCCGCACGGATATCAATGTCGCCGAGGTGATGAATGTTGTCGGCGACGTGAAGGGCAAGAGCTGCCTTATCCTCGACGACATCATCGATACTGCCGGCACGCTGGTAAAAACTGCCGACGCGCTCTACGAGGCCGGAGCGGCTTCCGTTTATGCCGCCGCCAGCCACGCCGTGCTTTCTGGCCCGGCCATCGACCGCATCGCCAACTCGCGCCTGGCAGAGGTGGTGGTTACCAACACCATTCCCCTGCGCGAGGCGGCCCAGAAATTGCCCAAGATCAAGGTTCTCTCCATCGCCGGCCTGCTCGGAGCGGCTATCGAGAGTATTCACATGGAGACCAGCGTGAGTTCGCTGTTCAACTAGAAGCAGCTTTTAGCTTCTAGCCTCTAGCTACTAGCTAATTCATCAGGATTGCCGGCTTGGTTGCGTCGCATTCAAAGTCGGAATGAACGGATCGAATCGACAGGTTAGCCGATTCAATTCATGACAACAACAAGCAGCTAAAAGCTAGAAGCTAGAAGCTGCTTTTCACAAAGGGAGCGGAGCAATTCAGTTCGCAGCTGCACTTTCCTGGCTAATAGCTAGAAGCTAGCAGCTAAAAGCTGTCTTCCCGTGCCCGAAACCAGGAAACGAGAGACCGAATGTCCGAAGTAGTCGTAGCCAGGCCCCGTGAGGGCAAGTTCAACAAAAATGCCGCACGCCGAGTGCGCGCCGCGGGCAAGATTCCTGCCGTGCTGTATGGTCCGGGACACGATCCAGTGGCCATCGAAGTGGACCCCAAGCAGATTTCCCGAATACTTTTTTCCGAGACCGGCCACAACACGATCTTTGATGTCGAAGTCGCCGGCCAAAAAGCGGCCAAGGTCATGATCGTCGATTTGCAGCGCGAGCCGCTCAACGACCAGTTGATTCACATCGATATGAAGCGCATCGCCATGGATAAGGTCCTGCGCGTCAAGGTGCGCGTCAAGCTGTTAGGAATTCCGGAGGGTGTCAAGAGCGGCGGCATCCTCGACCAGGTTATGCGCGAAGTGGATATCGAGTGCCTGCCTGCCGACATTCCCGGCCACATCGATGTGGATGTCAGCCACCTGGAGTTGCACCAGGTGTTGCGCGTCAGCGGATTGCCTCACTCGGAGAAGATGAAGTACCTCAATCCCGAGGATGCTACCGTGGCTCACGTTGCCACGATTCGCGAAGAAGCGCCTACGCCTGCAGAGGTGGAGGCAGCGGAAGCAGCAGCGGCAGCGGCAGCAACAGCAGAGGGGGCAGCGCCTGCCGAGCCGGAAGTTGCCAAGAAGGGCGGCAAGCCGGCGGAAGATACGGCCAAAAAGCCCGATGCGGCGGCGGCCGCGGCAAAGAAGCCCGAGGCGAAGAAGTAACCCTTGGCCGAGGCAAGCCAGTTCGTTCACCCCAGCGAGCCAAAACCGCTCGCCGGGGGCTCCGAATCCGGAGTGCGCAACGGTCCCTTTTTAGTGGTGGGGCTGGGCAATCCCGGCCTCGAGTATCTGTGGACCCCGCACAACGCGGGGTTCATGGCCATCGACCGCATCGCCCAACAAGAGGGAGTTGTGGTCCAGAACCGGCGCTGCCGGGCCGTTACCGCAACCTGCCACATGGCGGGGTGCGTGGTGGTCCTGGCCAAGCCGGAGACATTTATGAACCTGAGCGGGCTGGCTGTAGCCGCGCTGGTTCGGGAGTTTGAGGTAGACCCGGCACGGGATATGCTCGTCATCCATGACGAACTGGACCTGGTGCTGGGGAGCTTCAAAATCAGGGAGCGCGGATCGCCGGCCGGGCACAACGGAGCCCGCAGCGTGACCGGCGCCCTGGGCACTCAGGAGTGGTTGCGCCTGCGTATCGGTGTGGGGCCGGATTTGCCTCCGGAGGCGATTGCCGCTGATGGCGGCAGGCGTCCCGGCAGGGATTACCTGCTCTCGCCCATGCGCAAGGCGGATTTGGCAGTGCTGGACGAGGTGCTGGACCGGGTGGCAACCGCCACGCGGCGCATCCTCGAAGCGGGGCCGGCAGCCGCCATGAACGAGTTCAACCGGAAAGACAGGGAACAGGGAACAGGGAATAGGGAATAGGGAACAGGAAGTAACCGATTCAGTCGATGTTTTGAAAGGGCACGACGTCACAGCTTGCTGAAAAATGCAAACGGAGTAGCAAGAAATGTCAGGGCACGACTGGTAGGTCATGGCTTTAGCCATGACTGCCGCAAAGACAGCAAAATCGATGGGGGCTTTAGCCCCTGAGGGAATGCTGGATCGTAACAAGGACTTGTTCAGACCTTTCTATGATTTGCAATAGCGAAATTGCCGCTATGGTTTTTGCCGGCGGCAGCGGCTGGAGTCAATAGGCTCCAGCGGAAAAGGAAACCGGATGTCCCGTGTGTATGAGGTTATGTTTATTGTTCGGCCAGATATGGCTGAAGAAGATGTCGACAAGCTGATTGCCGGCTTCTCCGACAACGTCACCAAGGGTGGTGGGGTGGTCAAGACGGTGGAGAAGATGGGCAAGCGCAAGCTGGCCTACATGGTGCGCAAGTTCAACGATGGCAACTATGTTCTGCTGACCATCGAGGCCAACGGCGCGGTGGTGCTCGAACTGGAGCGCCGCTTGCGCGTTACCGAGCCGGTGATCAAATTCATCACCGTGCGCATCGACGAGGAAGAGAAGCGCCTGGCCAAGGTAAAGGCTCTGCGCGGGGTCCGCCGGAGCGCAACACCAGCCGTTGCTGCGCATGTCTCAGCGGCGGCGGAGCCGGCCATGGAAGCGGCGGAAGCTGCTGAGCCTGTTTAGGCCGCAGGTTGCGGCTTCCAACAAATTGTCGCTACCGGCCCGTTTTTCAGGTCAACCGGTTGCGGCCCGATTCAGCTTTCCAGCGCGCGTCCCTTGAGTGCTTGCCGGAAACCAAGAGAGTAAAGAGGAAACAGCATGTCTGATGAGATTGAAGTAAAGGCGCCCGAGACGAGCGCGCCTGAAGCGCCCCAAGCAGCCTCTGGTCCGGTTCCGGGTTCAGGCCCGGCCCGCTCCGGCGGACGACCCGGCGGACGCCCCGCCGGAGGCGGACCCGGCGGCCGCGGCAAGTTCTTCCGCCGCAAGAAGGTCTGCAAGTTCTGCACCGAGAAGATCGATGCGATCCCTTACCGCGATGTACGGCTGCTGCAAGGCTTTGTGGCCGAGCGCGGCAAGATCGTGCCTCGGCGGCTTACCGGCGTCTGCACCAAGCACCAGCGCCGCCTCACCCGCGCCATCAAGCAGGCCCGGAACATCGCCCTGCTGCCGTTTGCCACGCGGCACTAACCTTCGGCTGCCTTTCTGCTTGATTTTGGGTGCCCCACTCTCGCCGCGTTTTTGTTTTTGCGGCTAGGGTGGGAACGCACGGAGCCGGCTGGGAGGCAATATTGTGGATGCCGAATAGAACCGAGTGCGGCCCATCGTAGTTGAGGCTCTTGTCAAAAAAGACAGAAGCGCCCACGGCGCTGGGAGTCCGCACACAGGAGAATCAATCATGGAAGTCATTCTGAAGGAAGACGTATTACACCTGGGCAACCGCGGAGATCTGGTCAAAGTGGCCGACGGTTACGCCCGCAACTATCTGCTGCCCCGCAAGCTGGCGATGCAGGCCACGCTGGCCAACAAGGCAGTCATTGAGCAGATGAAGGCCTCCGCCGCCCGCCGCTTTGCGACGGAGAAGGCGCAGGCCGAGGTGCAGGCCGCCAGTCTCGAGCCCGTCGTGCTCGAATTCACCCGCAAGTCGAGCGAGGCCGGCCATCTCTTCGGTTCCGTCACCTCGTCCGACATCGCCACCGCGCTCGACGCCCAGGGCTTCGAGATTGATCGCCGCAAAATTCACCTGGACGAGCCGCTGAAGAGTGTCGGCGAGTTCAACGTGGCCATCCGTCTCTACCGCGAAGTCACCGCGCACGTGAAGGTCAAGGTTTTGGCCGAAGCCACGGAAGAAGAAGCCAAGCCCGCCGAGCCTGCCGCGGAAGCTGCCAAGGCCGAGTAGCTTCTTTTCTTACGCATACCAGCCTCTCGGCGAGCCGAGGGGCGGGTGTGTGTTTCAAGTTGTATCTACAGTTACAAAAAGAAATTTACACCTACACCATCGCCCGTTCCTTCACCATTAAATACTGATTCAGCACCGACGAGGTGAGCGCTTCCGGGTTCAGGTCGAGCGTGAGCGCGCCCTGCTCATGGAGGCGGGCCAGCAGAACTTCGCGGCGTCCGGCCATCTCTTGGGCGGCGGATGCGCGGAACATCTGCTCCACATTCTTTGGCCTTGCCTGGGCGATTTGCTCAACCTCCGGCTGGGCCATGGCGACGAACAACAATACATGGCGGCGCAGCAGTTGCAACGCGCCGTCGATCACTTCGGGGCGCATGGCGGTCTCCGCCAAATCCGTCACCCACAAAATCAAAGAACGGCGGGGTTGCAGACGGTTCAGCGTGGCTGTGGCTCTCAGGTGGTCGGCCTCGCCGGTTTCCGTATGCACCTGGGCCAGCAACTCGATCAGCTGCCGTAGATGAGCCGCGCCGCGACCGGGCAACAGCCGCTGCTGAATGTTTTGCCCATAGGCCAGCAGGCCCACCCGGTCGCCGGAGTAAAGCGCCAGTTGGGCCAGCGAAACGGCCGTTGTGCAGGCGTGGTCGAGCTTAGATCTGCTGGGCGCTGGGTGCCCCACCCTCGCCGCGTCTTTGTTTTTGCGGCTAGGGTGGGTTTCGTCGCCATAAAATTGTCGTTCTGGATCGATAGGCGTCGCACCGGAGCTTTGCGCTTGTATGCCGAGCACCACTCGCGCCTTCATCAGCCGGCCGCAGTCCATAACGATCCACACCGGCTGGCTGCGCTCGGCCTGGTACTGGCGGGTGATGAGGCTGCCGCGTCGCGCCGTCGCTGTCCAGCAGATGTCGCGCAAGTCGTCGCCCTCGCGGTACTCGCGCAGGCTCTCGAAGTCGCGGCCCAGGCCCCGTTGCTGCGTGCGGCGCAGTTGCAGTTCGATCTGGCGGCTGCGGGCGAGGAAGATTTGCTGTTCTTCACCGGCGCGCAGGGCTGGATAGACGCGCACCGTCTGCGTGAGCGGCGCTCTGGCCCAGCGCTCGGCCAGGCCCAAAGGCGACCGGTAGCGCACATAAAGCCAGCCTGTTTCCCAGTCTCCGCGCTCTTTGGGCTCGACGCGGTAGCGCAGGCGAGCGGGCACGTGCGGAAATACAGTCAGCCGAAGCGTTTCTGGTTCTTCAACTAAGGCCGGCGGAAGATCGTCCACGATGCGGCAGTCGATGATCATCCGGCCGCGATTTTCAATCGTCAGCTCGATCTCGGTCTCGCTGTCGAGCGCCGGAGCATTCATCCAGCTCCTGCTGACGGTTAGTTTGGCCGCGGCGGGCAGGCGCAGGCCATCGAGCAACGCGGCTAGCAGCACCAGCCCGTCCCAGGCCAGCATCGCGTACGCCAGCCGCCCATCCCAGAATCCCGGAATCAGCCAGGCGAATCCCACCAGCAGCAGCCCGATGCTCCGCGGCGTCAATCCGAAGCTCCAGCGTCGGCGCTGCTCACAGACGGCGCTGACCGGGGCGGGATGGAGCGAGGGAGAGATCATTGCCTCGGCACCGGCACAGCGGCAATCACGTCGGCCAGCACGCGATCCGCGTCGAAGCCTTCGAGTTCTGCTTCGGGTTTGAGCATCACGCGATGCCGCAGCACCGGCTTCACGGCGCGCTTCACGTCATCGGGCAGCAGATAGTCTCGGCCATCAAAGGCAGCCGCTGCCTGGGCCACGCGCATCAGGCTCACGGCGGCGCGGGGACTTGCGCCCAGCAGCAGCGTGGGCCACTCGCGCGTCCGCCGCGCCAGCGCCAGAATGTAGGTGGTCAGCTCCGATTCAATCCTGATCGCCCGCACCTCGGCGCAGGCTGCGGCCAGCAATCTTTCGGGAATAGGCGCAATCCGGGCGTCTTCCAGCAATCCCGCGCCCGAGACATTATGGTGTCGCTCCAGAATCTGCCGCTCCTCTTGATCGCTGGGATAAGCCACGCGAATCTTGAGCAGAAATCTGTCCAGCTGCGCCTCCGGCAAGGGGTACGTGCCCTCGAAGTCAATCGGGTTCTGCGTGGCAAAGACGGTGAACCAGGCGGGCAGCGGGCGGCGCGTGCCGTCCGAGGTAACCTGCCGCTCTTCCATGCATTCCAGCAACGCGGCCTGGGTGCGCGGCGGCATGCGGTTGATCTCGTCCACCAGCAGCAGGTCAGTGAAGACCGGCCCTGCGTGAAAGACGAAGTTGTCCTTATCAGATTTGGAGCCGGGGCGCAGAATCGTGGTGCCCAGAATGTCGGCCGGCATCAGGTCGGGCGTGGCCTGCACGCGCTGGAAGCCGAGGCCCAACAGCCGCCCCAGAGCTTTCACGATCAGCGTTTTGGCAATGCCCGGCACTCCCTCCAGCAGCGCATGGCCCTGGCAGAGAACGGCGATCAGCACCTCCTCAATCACATCTCCCTGGCCAGAGATTACCCGGCCCAGCTCCGTGCGCGAGTGGGCGATAAGCTGGCTGGTCGCGTGCAACCCCTCCGGGGCTTTGGCGTTTTGTTTTGCATCGTGCATCTGCTCTTGCTTCTTTTTCTGGCTCATAAAGCCCTTTCCTGCGGATTGGATTAAATCTTCTCAGATTGTGCGGCGATGTTGCCCGGTTGATTTCCCGGCCGGGCCGCTTCTTTCAGTTTTTCGTAGTGCCCATGCAACGTCTGAATCAGCTTGAGCGCCTGTGGCGGATTGACGGTTTCACCCCACGCGGCCTCTTCGCAGGCAGTGAGATCAGCTTCCAGGCCTGCGTCTGCGCGCGGAAAGCGCCGGCGAATCACCGCTGCCAGCTCGACTGCCCCTATCTTGCTCGCGCCGTGCCCGCAAAGCCGCAAGCTGTGCCTACGGAAGCGCTCCCAGGCAACCGCGACGGCCGTCGATGCAGCGCCGGCATTGCGATAGAGCGAGCCCAGCGCCTCAAGAAACTCGATGGGTGTGGCGCGCTCCGGCGGCGTCAGGTCGCGCACCGGCCCGCTGCGTCGGCTGAAGCTGAGCACCACCAGCAACGCCAACACCGGCAGGCCAATCCACAGCATTGTCCACGACGGCCCTCCTGCGTAGCTCCAGGCCGTGCGAATCTCCCCATGCAGCGACTCATCCCAGTAGAAGCGATGCCCGTCGCGCGGCCCCATCGAAGCCAGCAGTAGGTCGAGATTGTTAGCGCGGCCCAGCGAGCCGTTTTCCAGAGGCGTCGAGCTGGCCCACCAGACGATGTGCCCCTTGCCCCAGTCGTACTCGACTACCGCCGGATGATTTGCGCAACTGTACTCGACGCGCTGCGCCGGGTTGTTCACCTTCCAGGTAGCTTCTGGAACCATCCACGTCTCGCCCGTCCCGGCCAGCATATCCAGCCCCTCGGGCTCCAGCTTGCAGGCGGCAAAGTGAAATTCTTTGGGAGTTTGACTGGCCTCGCCGGGCAAAATGTATCCGCCCCAGTAACCGGTGGAGAGCACGCGCCCACCGCGCTCCACAATTGTGCGCACCGCCTTGATGTCGTCCGGCTCTCGGGAAAACGGCTGGGCAAAGATCACCACCGTCTCCGGGCCGGCCGTTGCAGCCAGCTCGCTCAGCGGCCGCTCCCAGCGTTCAATCTGGTAGTTGGAACGAAGCAGCGTCTCATAAGCGGCGCGGGCGCCGTGTTGTCCGGCCAGGTAGGTCGAGGGCAGTGGATTGCTATTGTCGTTTTTCCTGGGTAGCAGGAAGCCGGTAGCCACGGCCAGCGTTAATGCAATTCCTACGCACCATAGCAGCAATTTGCGATCCTGGGCGTCGAGCGAGGAAAGAAACTTCATCGCGCACCGCCGCTCTGGTCCATAAATTCTGGATGCCCCATCCTCGCCGCGTCGTTGTTTTTGCGGCTTCGGGGTCCCCGGCGAGCGGTCTCTGCTCGCTGGGGTGATCTAGGGTGGGAATCGAATAATAGCCCATCCGCCAGTTTTTCTGCTTGCAAGTAATCGCTCTCGCCCGCCGCGCGTCCGCCGTACCAGGTCCGCTCAAAACTACCGGTGAGCGTGGCGAGTCCGTCGCGGCGCGGGTCGTCCGCCGTCACCAGCGCCAGGTACTCACGCGGGGTGCGCGCCCGGTCGGCGGGCCACAACCGTCTCGATTCCAGCCGTGAAATTGCCGCCCAGTAGACGCAATGAATCGCCTCTCGCCACTGGCCGGCGGCAGCGGCGCGGCGCGCGTCGGCCAGCCACAGTTGCCAGTCGCGGGTCGAAGCGGCTCCGGAGGCAAGCCCGTAGCTCTCCGGCACCAGCCGGATGCGCCAGCGGCGCTCCATCTGCAGCAGCCCCCACGCCAGCCCCACGCACGCGGCCAGAATAATGCCCCACAGAATCACGCGCCCCACCCAAGCCGAGCTGGCTTTAAGTTTTCCCAGTTTTTCAATGAACCGGTTGAGCCATTCGCCCAGCTTTTCCAAAATCGAATCGCGCGTTGTGTGTGCCTCCAAACCGCGAAAGTCGCGGCCAGAGAGCACCTGCTTCATCGTCTCGCGCTCCCGCGCGTGATCGGGCACTGCGGCGGGCGGGCCTGCCGCCGCGCTGTCCGCCTGGGCAATGTCCCTGGCGAGACGAACCTGTGCGGCCTGCAACAACTCGCTGGTCGATGGCTTAGGCGGCCGCACCGCCTCCACTTCCAGAGTCTCCTTGGGATTGTCGTCAGGCTTGCTCGTGGCCTTGTCGTCAGGGCTGGCTTCCGGTTTGTTTTGAGATTTGTTTTCAGCCTTGCCTTGCGCCTCCTTGGGGATCTTGTCTTTGCTTTGGGCCTTCAAGAGCAGTGCGCGCAGCCAGTTGTAGCGCACCAGCCGCCGCTCGGCATTGGGCGCGTTCGTGAGCGGAATTTGATCGTCCTGGCCCGCGAGCGCCGGATCGCAACTCCAGATGTTCCGCGCCTTGGCGCAAGCCTCCACCACGGCGTTCAGCTCGACCAGGTGCTGGCGGTACTCGGCCAGCGATGCCTCGCGTACATTTTTCGTAGGTTGTGCGGAGGAGTCATCGGCGCGCATGGGAGCCGGGACGAGGACCGCGGCAAGAGCCACAGCCAGCGCAGTGCCGGCGAGTTGTGCACGAGCCGTCAAACCTGCCTGTCTCCAGCCTGCGCAGGCACAGGCAAGAAAACCTCCGTGCGCAGCCGCTGGTCGTGGTAGAGAACGGCGAGAGCGGTGGTGAAGGCCGCATAGGAGAACAGGCAGGTGGCAATCAACACCAGCAGATAACCCAGAATGGCAAGGCCGATCAGAACATAAAATGCCGGGGAGCCCACCGTTACATGAGCCAGGATCGCCACGAAGGCAACCAGCGCGGCCACCACGCAGAGGATGGCCACGCACATCAGGCTCACCAGGTAGGTGAGCGCGTAGACCACCAGCAGCACCACGAATATCCGGCCCTTGGCGTTTTTCGTAAGCTGGATGCTTCGCTTCAGAGAGTTCCACGCGGTCAGCTCCTCCACCACGCTGGCCGGGTAAGCCAGCGAGATGCGCAGCATAATCAGGATGGAGCACACCAGGGCGGCAATGTACAGCAACACTCCCAGCGGGATCAGCACAAAAACCGCGGTGTCGCCGGAGCTTCCGCTCATCGCAAAGTGCAGCAGCAGCGCAAACAGGCCGATGATCAACGCGCACGCCACCACCGGCACAATCACATACAGAAAGCCGAGAATCATCAGCCATAGATAGCGACCAAAGCGGCGCCACGCCACGGCGTACGCCTCGCGAAAGGTGGCCGCGACGCCCCGGTCGGCTTGCGTAGCGGCGTAGCTGGCTGCCGGCAGATACAGCGCATAAATCAAGGGAAAGATCAGATAGGCGGCGAAGATGAAGAACACGGCATAAGTGGGAATGGCCGCCGGCGTTGCGGTTTTATGGGCAATTTGCGTAATAATCTCAGCGGACATGAGGCCGAATACGATTCCGATCACCACGAAAATTGCGGCGGAGGGGACTGCCGCAATGCCCAAAAGCAGCCGCAGGTTATTCCGCATGAGCTGGAAGGTCCGGTCAAAGATCTGGCCGAAGGTCATGGGAAACTGGTGAGCTGGTCCAAAGGATGGGCGGGGAGCGGGTTCAGTCATTGGGGTTCTCCTTGTGCCGGTGAAGTTGGTTCTTTGGCCTGCGAAAATTCTACGTCTTGCGGCGGTTCCAGAGACGGCGACGGTTCCGGCACAGCCAATCCGGCGGCCTGCATCATCCACTCGATGTCGTAGCCCTCCTTGCGCACCCGCTGATCGTAGTAGAAGAGGGTGATGCCGGTGGCCCAGATCGGCCCCAGAAAGCTGTTGGTAAAGAAGCCGATGACCTGGGAAAGCGCTAAAATGCCCGGTCCCAGAGGTTGGCCAAGATGCTTGAAGGCCGCCACAAAAACAAAGAATTGGGTAACGACTACCAGCACCAGCTTGATGACGCCGATCAGCAAAGCAAGGAGAAAAATGCGGCCCCACGACCCCTTGGCCAGCTCAATGCTGCGGCGGATCGCCACGCGGGCCTTCATGTTTTCCACCACGCATGCAGGTATCGCCAGGGAGTAGCGCAAACTCATCAGTACGGTGTAAACCCCCACGGGGATCAACAGCAGGAGGAAGACTAAGGAAACCAGGCCGAAGATAAGCGCAGCCTGTGGGTTAACTGCGGCAGCCGGCTGTGCGGCCGCGCCTGCATGAGTTCCTATTCGCTTGAGGCCGTAAAAAATCAGGGTTCCGATAAGTCCAGCGTAGAGCAGCACCAACGGTGTCCAGACCCGGAAGGCAGTAATCGTCATAAGCCACAAATAACGGCCCAAGCGGGGAAGAATGCTCCAGTAAGCGCCGCGGATGGTGGCTGGTTCACCTAGGTGGACCCAGGCCACGGCACGGCTGATGGCGGCTGTGGCCGCTCCAAACAGAAGAAACAAAATCAGCAGAATGAGGCACGTTGAAAGCGTTGTCGTCAGTACCACGAACCTGGCTAAGTGCTCAGCCTTCAGTAACTCGCTCAAACCGATTTGAGCCAGGTTCAGCACCAGCGAAACGCCGGCATAGAAGGCAAAAATGCCTGCAAAGAGTAGAAAATGCTCGCGATAGAGCTGGGCCGTGCGGTCCAGAATCTCACCCAGAGTCATCGGGCGGAGGTTGCTTTCCATGTTAGGCTCCCCGGAAAAGAAGCATTTATGTTTGCCGGGATACTAACACAGCAAGCCCGCTATTCCAGGTGCTGTGTTGGGGTTCCCGCGGGGATTTTGATCCGGAATTGGTCGTCGGTGAGGGTCATGTTTTCCTGCAAGCTCTCCACCGTCAGAACCAGTTGGTACTCCTCCAGCGGGCGCTTAATGATGATCGTGGAAGGGTACTTGACGGAATCGAAATCCCGGTAGTCCGCATATTCTACCTCGGTCTCCAGGTTGCCCTCGCTGTCGAACAGATCCTGCTGATAAGGCAGCAGATCGTCGCGGCGGAAGACCACCACGCGCACCGGCGTCAACTGTTGGCTGCCGGGTTTGCTGCGGCTGATGCTGAGAATGTATTCCGGAACGTTGTACAAGTGTTTTCGGGCCTCGTCCTCCACCGTTTTTGAGTCGGACACTACCGCGAACAGGTCATCCGGTTCCAGCCCGCGCACCACCATGGCGTCGAAGAAGAACCCGGGCCGCATGTTCTCCAAAGCGTTGGCCGATTTTTTCTTCAGAGTGTTCGACCCCTTCACCACGGAGTTTTTCGACGGGACGAACAACGTGAAGCTCTTTCCGTCGCTGGCCATGTCGAACATGCGCGTGCCCAGCACGGGAACCTGCCCCAAAACTCGCAGCATATCCGGCTTGCGCATCAGGATGTGCCCGCGAAAGGTGGTGTAGTCCCGTGCTAAGCCTTCCTTGCTCTTGAGCACGCTGGCCTGCATCTCCACCGTCGCGTTCAGGCTCTCCAGCTTGTCCCAGCGCTGGTTGAGCTGCGTCACCAGCTCATTCGCCGTGGCCGTATTCGTGGTCAGAGGAGCCTTGGGAATGGGCAGCTTGCGGGTGGTGAAAAGGCACCCGGAGAGCAAAATCAGCGGAAAGACGAGGGTTGCGGAGGCGGCGCGGCGCAGGCTTGTTCTCATTGTCCACCTGCCTTCTTCACGGCGTTCCGGTAGCCGGCAACGTTGCGTGCGTGCTCCGCGGAGGTGCTGGAAAACCGCGACCCTCCCTGGGGATCGGCGCCGGCGGCCACAAAGTAAAGATAGGTTGTCTTTGCCGGCTCCATGGCCGCGCGCAGCGACCGCAATCCCGGATTGGCAACCGGACCCGGCGGCAAGCCGGCGTGCAGATAGGTGTTGTAGGGCGTATTGAACTTCAGGTCGCTCTCGTGAATCACGCCCCGCCAGCGTCCCTCAAGTTCCAGGCCGTAGATCACCGACGGGTCGGTCATCAGCGGCATCTTTTTGGCCAGCCGGTTCTCGAAGACACTGGCCACCAGCGGACGCTCCGCGTCCAGCGCCGTCTCCCGTTCCACCAGCGAAGCCAAAGTCACCACTCGATGCACATTCCCTTTCAATCCAATTTGCCCGGCTACAACGCGAAAGCGCCTGACCATCGCCGCGCAAATCTGCGCCGCAGTCGCTTTGCGCTGAAAATGATACGTATCCGGAAACAGGTAGCCCTCCAGGCTCTTTGCTCCGGGGTCCAGATCGGTCACCAGGCCCACCTGCGTGGCCGTCGTGTCCAGAAAATCCTGCGCGCCGCCAAAGCCCGCCTGCTCCAGCCGGACGGCAACTTCAAAAATATTCGCGCCCTCCGGTATGGTTATTGCCTTGGTAAAAACATCGCCGCGCGCAATGCGCTCATAAACTTCCGCGACCGTGGCCGGGTGATCGAAGCGGTACTCGCCGGACTTGAGAGTTCCCCGCGTTCCCCAGCGCATCACATCGAAGCCGTAGCGGCTGCGCACGATGCCCGCAGCCTCCAGTTGCCGCCCGATCCTCGCAGTGGACGAGCCCGGCGCTATTTCGACAAAGGTCTCCGTCTCCGGCCCGAAGGGCTCTAAAATTATCCAGGCCGACCCCGCGCCCGCCGCCAGCAGCAAAACCAGCAACACCGCCCGCAAGAAACCCGCGCCAGAACGCTTTTGTTTTCTTCTTCTCGTCTGTTTGCGGCGCGCCATCCCTTGCTGTCAACCCTTCTTTACCCGATAAAAACGCAGGAAAGTCCTATCGGGACCCCCTGCTATCCATTGTACCGGGCATCCGGCATGTGGTCGGGCATTTCGACTCTTTGGTACCTGGGCCGTAAGCTGCGGGTAACTGCTTCGCAGGGTGTACAGTATCTGGAGCGTGTTCACAAACGATGGGATGTATTGCGTCAAGGCACGACTTCACAGCTCACGGGAAAATGCCAACGGAGTCGCACGAAGCGTCAGGGCACGACTTCAGTCGTGCCGAAAAGGTCAATAAAATGAACAGGGCTTTAGCCCCTGAGGGAATGTTGGACCGCAGGAGATACTTGTTCAGAGGTTTCGTAAGCTGCAGGTAAACCGCTCCGCAAGGTGTACAGTATCGGCAAAGCCCCCTTTGAAAGGCGGATGCCCCAATGCCCCTGATCGACAAAATCCGCGAAATGAAGCTCATCGAACTGGCGCAGAAACGCTATGACCCTGATCTTTCAGATGCAGAGAAGAAGGTTCTGCACGATTCAGCCAGCTCCGAAAACCTGCCCGAGCCGGGTGAAAAGGCCCCGCGTCCAGAGGTTCGAGCGGATTTCCTCCGCTGGCTAGCCACCGACCCGAAGGCCGCGCCGCACATCAACCCTAAGGGCTTGCGTGTCTCGGGCGCGACGATCTTGGGTCCACTTGATCTCCGAGGAAGTCGCGTCATGGTGATTATTAATTGTTGGCGCTGCACGTTTAGCGGAATGATCGACCTAAGGTCAGCCGAGACTAGAGGGATCCTCCTTACCGAATGCACCGCGGCGCAAACAGGCATCCGAGGAGACCGTTTAGTGATTCATGGCCCATTTCTTTTTCGCCGTTGTCAGTTTGGTGAAGAAATCCGCATGCTGGGCGTACGTATCGAGGGGAATCTTGACGGTTCTGGCGCGAACCTGACCTCTCGCGGAATCTCGCTTGCTTTGGATCGGGCAGAGATTACTGGCAATGTTGTCTTGAGCCAACAAGAGACTGGGGCCAGCGGTGACTACGACGAGAAATTCCGGTTTACCTCATCCGGGACGATACGTCTCCACAACGCCAGAGTTTCTGGTCAGCTAAAGTGCTCGGGCGCAAAACTGGCGACAGAGGGCAACGCGTTTGTCCTGGACGGAGCTGAGATTCAAGGCACCGTCTATTTCGATAAGGGTCTTGATGCCGGAGGCGCAATTTCCATGGCAGGCTCCAAGATTGCCGGTGATCTCGCATTTTCGTGCGCACGAATCGCTACTGTCTACTGCGCGAACATGCAACTTCTTGGTGATCTTATCTGGTTACGAATTCAGGAGTCAGGCCAGACTCGGCTGTTTCTGGGCGGAGCAAGGGTAAGAACCTTACGCGACGACCGCCTCAGCTGGCCAAATCAAGGGGAGATTGATGTTGTTGGCTTGACCTACGAGGAATTGTCCCTTCACGAACCGCCAACATCAGAAGACATCAGGAACAACTCATATGCTTCCGAACTTCCACTTATCGCGGGGGAGCGTATCGAATGGCTCATGCTCCAACCGCCTGAGCGCCGCATGGAGCCACAGCCGTGGATGCAGCTTCGGGATTTGCTGGAGAGGAAGGGCGAGCGCAAACAGGCCAAGTACGTTCTCTTTCGCTTCCGCTGCTTGCAGGCGCAGAAGAGCTGGATTCTCTGGCGATGGATGAAGATATTATTTGCGCTACTGGAGGAAAATCCTTTTCGCATTGGCTACTTGATTGCGCTCACGTTGTTAATCGGCACAAGTATCTTTGCATGGGGTGGTTCGAAACAAGCAATGATCGAAACCGTGCGCTACCAGCCAAATGCCATAACGGACAATGGTCAAGTCAAGCTTGTATCTCCGCTCTATCCGAAGTATCAGCCATTCGTTTACACGCTGGAAAATGCCGTACCGCTGATAAAACTGGGAATGGACGAGAAATGGGCGCCCAATCCTAGCCCCGAATTTTGCCGGCCCTGGTTTCCGAATCATTCCTGGCTCTATTTCGTTAGCACTTATGGTTGGTTGAATTTCTGGCGCTGGGCTTTGATTGTGGGTGGTTGGGTACAGGCAACGATCTTTGCAGCTGCAGTGGCGGATCGTTTCAGAAAATAGTGGATGCCCCGGGTCCCTCGCATTTGGGGACCCGGGATACCACGAACCCCATGCGAGTGATAAGCGAGCGGCTGCCCCACCGCAGGTGGTGCAGATTATTTCCCGCATTCTGCTACTTTGAACTCAGGCCGGGTTCCAGCCGGTCGGCGTTTTGGGAAAAGGAGGGGTACCCCTACCCCCCCTATTTACTGTGGAACTGTGTAACTGTGATGCGTCGGGCGGCGTTTTGGAGGTAAGTTTCGACCCCCTCCCCCCCGGGGGTCGATTCTCCGTTTCTTCTCCCTTTATGGGTAGCTAAGCTCCATAGATTCAGCATAGGCAGCAGTTGTCCTGCTCGTCGAGTGTGCCGCGGCCGTAAGCTGGAAGCAGGAGCCATACGCTGGAAGCCGCCTGCCATCCACGTTATCTCGGCCTCGACGTCGGCAACCGCCGCATCGGCGTAGCCGTCTCGGATGAGCTGGGCCTGACAGCGCAGCCGGTTCTGACGCTGGAGCGCAAGCGCAACCAGCGTGACGACCTGCGCTCGCTGGCGCGCCTCTGCCGGCGCTTTGGCGTCGCGGGCATCGTGGTGGGCAATCCTGTGCATCTCTCCGGCGATGTCAGCCCCCAGGCCGCCAAAATCCAGGCCTTTGCCGCCGAACTGGGCGCGTTGACCGGACTCGCCATCCACCTGTGGGACGAGCGGCTGACCACCCGCGAGGCCCACCAGATTCTCTACGAAGCCGGCCACGCCCGCCAGCAGCATCGCCGCGTGGTGGACCAGGTAGCCGCCACGCTGATCCTGCAATCGTTCATGGATGCAAAAAGCAGCTTCTAGCTGCTAGCTTCTAGCTTTTAGCTTCGGTTACCAGGCTGTTTAGCGTTGACAAATAATCATTTGCTTATTGAAAAAGGAATTCACTCCGAGTAAGCCCGAAAACTTCGTAGGAAAGGCTAGCGGCTGGAAGCTAGCGGCTAGAAGCTGTTCTCCGCGTATAATGAGAAGTTGAGTTCTTCTATCTCTTGCGGAAGGCGCAAACTCCGCTCGCCGCCACGGACCCTGGATGCCCGAACACATCAAAAAGCAGATTCTCGCTGAGATCAAAGCTCTTGAGTATGAGCTCTCGCACGAGCTTCCCGCCGAGATCAAAAAGGCCCGGGCGATGGGCGACCTCTCGGAGAACGCCGAGTATCACATGGCCAAACAGCGCCAGGAGTTCGTCAACGCGCGCCTGGGCCAGTTGAACCGGCGCATGGCCGAACTCTCCCTGGTCAATTTATCCAATATTCCCAAAGACAAGGCCGGCTTTGGCTCCACGGTGGTGGTCTACGACTCCACCAAGGACGAGGAGATCGTCTACCGCCTGGTCACCAGCGAGGAGTCCGATGTCACCAAGGGGCTGATCTCGACCACTTCGCCCATCGGACGCGGCCTGGTGGGCAAGCGGGTGGGCGACGTGGCCACCATCGTCACGCCCAACGGCAAGCGCGAACTGGAAATTCTGAAACTGACCACCATTCACGATGAATCCGGCCAGGACGAAAGCCCGGACGACGCTGGCAAAGATCTGCAACAAGGAAATACGAAATGACCTGGACCAGCGCATTTGGCCGCGCCTGCGGATGGCTGCTGAACAAGATCGTGCATGGTCTGGCGCTGACCCGCATCTCGCCCAACGTGCTTACCTTCATCGGCCTGGTCATCAACATCGTGGCCGCGTTCCTGTTCGGCCATGCCAACGCCGCCGATGCCGACTGGATGTTCTTTTATGCGGGCGTGGTAATCTTCTGCGCCGGCCTCTTCGACATGGTGGACGGCCGGGTGGCGCGGCGCATCAACAAGGTCACCGTCTTCGGCTCGTTTTTCGACTCGGTGATCGACCGCTACTCCGACGTGGTGCTGTTCTTCGGCTTGCTGGTCTACTACGGCCGCATCAACCGCTTCCGCTACGTGGTGCTGGTGGCCTTTGTGATGGTCACTTCGCTGATGGTCAGCTACACGCGCGCCCGCGCCGAGAACCTCATCGAGCAGTGCAAGGTGGGCTTCATGGAGCGCCCGGAGCGCATTGTGCTCATCATCATCGGCGCCGTGTTCAACCATTGGGGCGCCATGGCTCCGGTGCTGTGGATTATGGCCGCTCTCTCCACCATCACCGTCGCTCACCGCATCGTCTACACCTACCAGAACACCAAGCAGATGAAGATGCCGGACTGAGGGGCAGGCCCCAACTGCTGACTTGGGGACTTTAGCAGTTCACCGTCACCGTCGAGCAGGGCTTCTCGGGCTCCCACTGGACCAGAAACTTGGTGACTTCCGCGGATTCCATGCGGCTCATGGCCTCAAACTCGCCGCCCTTCTGGCTGTAGAGCAGCTTGCCGTGCTCGTCGAGAACGGCAAGCGCGGGCACGCCTCGCCGCAGAGGAACCTCGTACTGCTCGGCGATGTCCAGGTTGGCGTTCATGTGCCCGATGTTCACGTGCACCAGCACGAAATCCGCTTCCAGGATGGACTGGTTGGCGGGGTCGTGGAAGTAAATGTCCAGCACCTTGCAGTCCGGGCACCAGTTGCCGCCAAAGTCCAGCAGGATACGCTTGTGGGTCGCGGCGGCGGTTTTGAGGGCGGCGGCCAGATCAACCCTGGCCTGCGCCGGATCGGGATAGAGGTCGTGGCTGGCGAGGGGGCTGGTTGTCGTCGTGGGAGGAGCGGTAGCCTTGCAGGCGGACATGGCCAGCACGGCAGCCAGAACGAAAAATTGCAATGTCTTCATCAGGGAACCCTCCACAACTGTTCTCAGTCTGCCACAAACCCGGAATGAGCGCCATTTTCGTGCTGCGGCTCCGAGGAAACCTCTCCCAATTCAGCGCGGGGAATTATACTTTTGTGACTGGATGAGAAATTCGACCGATCTGCGCAAACGGCTGGAGTCGGCGGTCTTCCCCGACCTGGGGACGATGATGGAGGGCTATGCGCGGGCGGCGGCGGAGCTGGCCGCAAGCGAGTTCCAGCAGAAGCTGGACTTTACTTCCGATTCCATCGACGCGCTGGACGAGATTCTAGTCATGGTGGGCGAGAGCCCGGAGCTGGACCTGGACTTCGAAGTGCGGCTGTGGGGCAGCTACCTGGGCGAGGTGCTGCGCCGCCGCTACGCCGGCGCCTGGGAGATGACGCAGTATCCCGGCAGCGCGGCGGCGGTCCCGGCCATTGAGGTGCGCGCTTCCAGGCTCTTTCCGCTGATGAAGGTCTACCGCCGGCTGACCGTGGGCGACGAGGAAGACCTGCGCGCCTTTTACGCCATGGTTACAGAACGGCTGGGCAAGCCGGCGCAGGTGAATTGACCACCTGCGGTGGGGCAGACGCCGCTTACGCGGCAGAAATGAGTAATCAGCTCGTGGGACAAATCCCATTTTCCGGCCTGCGCGGGCAGCAGGCTTTATGCGACAATAATCACTGAGAGTGCGCGACGGCCAGAGCGCGGCGCGCGGAGGATAAAATCATGGGCGATCTATTTCAGCCGACGCATCTGCTGGTCATAGCGATTGTTTTACTTGTGCTCTTTGGCGGAAAGAAACTGCCGGAACTGGGCAAGGGATTGGGCGAGGGATTGAAGGGTTTCAGGGAAGGCCTCAAGGGAACGACCGAGCCTGCCCCTCCTGCGCCGACAACACAGCAGAATACGGCTCCCACAGCCCCGCCCGTCTCGACGCCAAACGAGCCCAAATAAAGTCACGGCCGGGATTCAAGGCGGGGTTCAGTTCCGTAGAGCTTCTAGTCCTTGTTGCTGAGGTTACTAGTTCAAATAGAAAGGCCTGTGCTTGCGCACAGGCCTTTCGTGTTTATACCCGCTGAGCGGGCCAGTCAATCCTAGTGGGCATCCTGCCCCGAGGTGTAGTAGCCAGTCTTGGCGATGACCTCAACCTCTTTGCCGGGCAGATCGACGCGCACCTCGATCTTGCGGAACCTGGTGTCGATAACCGGCAGATGGCTGTAGTAGACCAGTGTGTATTGGTTGCGCGCCTCCTCGGCGATCTTGGCATAGCTCTTCTCGATGCCGTCCACGCCGCGTTCAGAATCCAGCACGCCGCCGGTGGCGTGGGCGTATTTGATCAGGATGTTGTCATTCATCATGCCGGGCACGTGAAAGCGGCTCACATAGCCCTCGCCCCATCGCGCCGAATCGCCCACCAGCGTGCCGTAGACAGCGGTCTTATTGGTCTGCAGGTACTTCAGCACCTCGGAGTATTTGGCCTTGCTGCCGTACTCCTTGCCGTCGCTGATGACGTAGATGATGCGGCGGCGGCCCCGGGGGCGTGTAGACAGCTCCTTGGCCGCGGCCAGAATGGCGTCGTTGAGGGTGTGAATCTCCTTGGGGATAGTCATGAATGTGCTGCCGCCGGCCGATCCGCCTTTCTGGATGTTGGGGTCGGCGCAGTTGCCGTTGTAACGAATATTGCAGTTCGACAGCGGCCCATCGTTGATGGGCACCAGCATCTCCTCGCCGGCGACCTTGGTCATGGAGAGCACAAAGGGAACCCGTGCGCTCTGCGCGCCGGTGAAGCCCCCGGAGCGGTTCTGCGCGCCGTTGTTATAGGAAAAGACGGCCAACTCGTCATAGGGCGTGAGCGCGCCCTGGATGGCGCCCAGGGAGTTGTTGACCCTGGCCATTATGTCGGAGGTCAGGCTCTGGTCGATGACGAAGGCAATCGATAGCGGGAAGGGATCCGTGGTGAAAATGGAGATCGGTTCACGGGTGTCGTTTTCGTAGACTTGGAAGTCCCGAAAAGTGAGGCCGGCCACCAGCTTGCCCTTCGAGTCCTTCACGGTGACCGGGATTTCGACGGCAGTGACGTTCTTGTAGATGGTCGTGGACACTTTTTCAACGCCTTCGCCGGCGGCGGGCTGCTCTGGCGGCGAGGTCTGGACCTGGTCCTTGCCCTGGCTAGTGGGGGCCAGACTAGATGGCTCAGGCCTGCTGGGCGCCGGCTTCTGAGCCGGAGGGTTAAAGGACGAAGTGGGCCCGGACGGGGTCTCCCCGGCGCCCTGGCCGGGGGTAATTGGGCCGTTCAGGTCAGAGGACAGCGGCTTCGGCGCCTGGGGCGTAGGGGCGTCGGGCACGGGGGGTTGTTGCTGTTGGGCCAAAGCCGCCAAACTAAGGCTCGAACTCAGGAGCGCGGCCAGCGCGAATGCCTTTAAACCTAGCTTCACAAGTACTCTCCAGTGGTCAGTGGTCAGTTTTCAGTGGTCAGCAATAACAATCCGAAAGGTCGATAGATCCGGCGCTTTCAGTGGCCAGCGGCACACGACAACGGACCCCTGACCCCTGATTCCAACCCCTGATCCCTGACACAGTGCTGCAATCGTCAGAGTATCAGACGCGCCAGAGCCGCGCAGGTTGCGCCCGGCGGGAAACTCTTCCGGTGTGCTCTCCAGAGAGTCCCAATTTCATCTACAGGGCCAGAATGTTGCCTCGATGGAGAGTTGCCGTTTTTCTGCCTGGCCTGGCGGCGCTGGGTCCGGCCTGGGCCCTGTTGGCCCTATCTCCCGGCGCGCTCCCGGTCAACACCGCCCCCGGCCCGGCGCCCGATAACCAGCCGATGGCTTGAGCTGTCCCGCTACAAAGCGGCCGCAGGCTGAATACCTCCCGTGTGAGCAACTTTCTATGGTAATAACAGATTAGAAAGTGATAGAGTTGTGTAAAAAGATGCCTGAAACGGGCTTAAATTGCCCTATTTTTGGACATTTAATTACCTTTGTAGTGCCCCACCGTAATCTGGCGCAGCACAATTCTCATCATTAATATCGGCAAAGGTTGATGAAACTTTAACCTTCTTGAGAAATTATTTTCCGAGTGAGAGTTTTCTCTCTAGGAGCCTTCCATGAAGACCAACTGCGCAACCAACGATGGCTTTGAAATTAGTCCCCGGTTTCGCCGCACCGTAGAAGAGCGGATTGCGCGGCTGGAGAAGGATGCGGAGTTCGACGAGGCGCAGGTATCCCTGTTGGAGGACGGAGACCACATCCGCAGGCATATGCGTCTGGTTGCCCTGCAACGGAGCGAAGCTCTGCGCATGAGACTGTTTTTAGATCGCTCCAAAATCCGCCTGCCCCGGCCGCTGATTGCGCTATAAATTGAACAGAACAGGGATGAGACCTGCGACCGAAGAGGCGCATCGATATTCTGCTGGACTTCTGCTGGTGTTCCCGGCTTTCTGACTTCTATCCTCTGGATGAAGTTGGTGAGGTTCAGCAGTATAAGCGTCGTGGTCAGCACCATTCCTGAGGCAAGAGGACGGCTTTTCCTTCCGGTATACACATGCTTTCAACAGATTCGAATTGCTGCAAGTGACGGCGTGTCTTAAATCTAGCCATTTTCCACCGATTGCTTCAGGATTTTGCGGCAGATTTTCGCTTCGTTTTCCCTCTTCCCATCAAAGTCTATTCCGCGTAACCTTGGCCTTCATTGAATGGTTTTAACCGGCGCTTCTGCCGGGTTTTGCCTCTGGTTTCATTTACAAACTGACCGTGAGCGAAGACAGCAGCCTGTGCATCGAAAGGCCAGTTGCCGCATAGCATGTTCGCCGTGCCCGCCAGGGCCGAGCGCGCGGCATGCGGGCAATCCCGCCGCAAGATAAACCAGGAAATGGCCGGCTCACTCCCGGCATCCGGGCCCGAAGCGCATTGCGCCAGCCTGCACCCAGAGCGGGCACAGGCGGAGTGTCCACAATTGGCAAAAAATTGCACCAAGGAGTTTACCCCCAAGCCATGCGACCCAAGAAAGTGATTCTCTGCGTAGACGACAACGAGCAGGATCTTTCCGTGCTCAAGTTCATGCTGACAACCAATGGATACCGGGTGGTTTCAGCCAGCAATGGTCAGGAGGCCATCGACCTGTTTGCCAAAACCGCCGTGGACCTGGTGTTGGCCGACTTTGGTTTGCCGCAGATGAACGGCAGCCAGTTGGTGGAGCGGCTGAAGCAGATGGCGGCTCATGTGCCTATGATTCTGCTGGGCGACCCGCAAAGGATGGCGGGCGAGATGCACGCCGCCGATGCCCTGATGGCCAAAAAGAACTACTCTTCCCATGAGCTGCTGGAGCGCATCAAAGTGATGAGCGCCCGCAAGCGCGGCCCCCGCAAAGGCTCGCAACGGATGGTTCCCGTGGTGGAGCTGGCGGTGGCGTCGTAAAAAACAGGGAGTAGGGAGTAGGGAACAGGGACTAGGAAAAGCCACTCATGCCAACTTGGCTGAGTATCCGTACTTTTCACGCATTTAGCGGAAAAAGGTGGGATACAACGAATCCAGCCAGTCCCTAGCCCCTATTCCCTATTCCCTATTCCCTATTCCCTACTCCCTATTCCCTACTCCCTACTCCCTATTCCCTTGTCTTATCCCCCTTGACGGCCGCGTGGGCGGGTGGGATACTCCCCATCGGTACTAAGTCTGGCGATTTTATTCTCCCTGCCAGCGGGGGTTGGCCTTTTATGGATCTGATAGTGGTTCGTCTTCTTTTTGTGGCCCTTCTTGCCGGGGTCTGTTTTTTCCTTCATCCGTTCGGCATGACGCAATGGGTGAGTGCTGCAATGGGCGCCGGAGCTGCCGGCGCGTTCATTGTCTTCGAGTATCGCGTGCGGGCGCTGAGCCTGAAACGGCTGATAGGCGCCGTGGTTGGCAGCATATTGGGCATCCTGGGCGCGGCGCTGTTTTGCCTGGTACTGCGCGGCGCGCTGGCGCCCGGGCCCACATCGTCAACAATCCAGATCTTCGACCTGCTGCTGATGACCTATGTGGGGCTGCTGGTGGGCGCCAGCAAGGGCGACCTGCTGAACCCGGCGGCGCTGGGAACGGTCTTCATGGGCGACCGGCCCGCGCGGCGCAGCGCCAAGGTGCTGGACACCAGTGTGATCATCGACGGCCGCATCGCCGACATCGCCGAGGCGGGCTTCATCGACGGCATGATGGTGATACCGGAGTTTGTGCTGCGCGAACTGCAGACCGTGGCCGACTCCACCGACGGCTCAAAGAGACAACGGGGCCGCCGCGGCCTGGACATGCTGCAACGCATGCAGTCCAACTCCTCCATCCAGGTGCAGATTGTCTCCGACGATTTTCCCTCCATACGCGAGGTAGACCTGAAGCTGCTGGAGCTGGCCAAGAAGTGGCAGGCCAAGGTGGTGACCAACGACTTCAACCTGAACAAGGTGGCCCACCTCCACCATGTGGAGGTGCTGAACATCAACGACCTGGCCAACGCGCTGCGGCCGGTGGTGCTGCCCGGCGAGAAGATGACGGTGCTGATTCTCAAGGAAGGCAAGGAGTTCAACCAGGGGGTGGGCTACCTGGACGACGGCACCATGGTGGTGGTGGATCATGCCCGCAAGCTGATCGGCAAATCGGTGGAGATTACCGTGACCAGCGTGCTGCAAACCGCCAGCGGCAAGATGATCTTCGGCAAGATGGAAGAGAACGGCAAGACCCCCGCGGCGTGATCAATATCTGAGGGTTAGGAAAACCGGGCGCACCAGTGTTTCGTCGCAGGGACGCCCCATTGAGCGAATTGATCTGCAATGTCGGACTGGATGGCTTTTGCTGCGGCGATGTATTTGCTAGTGGCAGCCTGATCGATTTTAATTTGCTCTGCCAACCCCCGGCCATAGAGTGAGTATAGAGCAGTCTTGACCGTCATCTCCGTGTCGCACGTCTCCACCCGTCATTGCTGCCGTTGTTCAAAAGCATCGCATGAACGTGGTCTGCTACACTTGCGACCAAGCGGGCCAATGTCCTCTCTTCATCCTCAGTCAAGCAAGCGTCATACTCGGCAACACCGCCGTTCCGATAGCTGAGAATACCAGTCATACGCACGCGGCGTCCGTCACCTTTGAATCCCAAGAGCACGGGCGGCCCATGGTGTCGTTCTTCGGGACGTAGTTTCGGAGTGACTCGCACGGTTGCTCCGGGAAAGTGCCTCTTGTTCTTCATATACATGTGCGTATTGTATGCCCGGCAAACTGACCAATCTAGTAATCCTGTCCAGTTTCCCACAAGCGGCATACCGAGTGTAAGGTTGAGAATCTGTATAGGGGGTGAACATGCCGACAAAGAATGAGGCTCTAGCCGAGCGAACGTATAAACAAGAGGGCTTTGAAGTAGAGAAGCGAGTCTTCTACACATTGCATGGTGAGGGGAAGTCACCTCAGCGAGATGAATTACAGAATCACCGAAACAGTAAAGCAATTGGAAGTCTCTTCAAGGTTCTCTTGGACAACGGATTGCTCACAAAAGAGCAGCTTGATGACATTCTGCTTGACGTGACGTTTTAGCCGCATAACGGAGCGAAAGAGAGAGCGCAGATGGTATATCGGTGTTGGACGGTGAACTGCAAGACAGAAGGATGTGGCGTGTGCCTCACGTTACACGTAATTGGGCTGGATGAGAAATTCAGGCACACGCTACTGCCTCCGGTTGCTCCCTTCATAGTGACCTGTTGCGAGTGCGACAAAACCCATACTTATACCGCCTCAGACGTTGTGGAGCGAAATGTTGAGAATCCGGCTTTGACTAATCCGTGCATTGCATTCCTTGATGCCATCGCAAAGGCGGCATGGCCCGATTCAGACACGGCGGGATTCAGTGACGCTGACGGGGATGAAGTCTCCGGTGTCTTCTGGCACAAGGGCGGCTACATCTTAGACAGCGATGGAAGAAGACGTGACCTTGAGCCTGATGCCCCCGGCTGGTACTACTGGCACGAAGGTCCGGACCACTTCAGATATTTGCACGGTCCTTGCAACACGAAGATTGAGGCGAAGTTTCAACTAGAGGTTAATGTCATCTAACTTGAGGTGTCTTTCGGTTTTCGCCGTTCTCAATACTTCTGCATCTTGGGATCGATCTCGTCGGCCCAGGCTAAAATGCCGCCGGCGAGGTTGACCACGCGGGGATAGCCTTGCTGTTTGAGGTACTCGGCGATCTTCTGCGAGCGGACTCCCGAGCGGCACTGCACGATGACCTCGCGGCCGCGCGGAATATCAGCGAGGCGATTGGGGACATCGGCCTGTGGAATCAGCTTGCCGCCGATCTGTGCGATTTTGTACTCGTAGGGCTCGCGCACGTCGAGAATGTAGACGTCTTCGCCGGCGTCGATGCGCCGCTTCAGCTCCTTCACGGTGAGCTGGGGGATTCCGTTCTTCACGCTTTTTTCCTCCGGGGTTTCGGGCACAATGCCGCAGAAGTGCTGGTAGTCGATGAGCTCGGTCACGGTGGGATTGGAGCCGCAGACCGGGCACTTTGTATTCTTGCGCAGCTTGAGTTCGCGAAATCTCATGGTAAGGGCGTCGACCAGCAGCAGCCTTCCGATGAGCGATTCACCTTTGCCCAGTCGTTGCGTACCTAAGATGAGCTTGATGACCTCGGTGGCCTGGATGACGCCGATGAGTCCGGGCATGATGCCCAGCACTCCGCCCTCAGCGCAACTGGGAACCAGACCGGGCGGCGGCGGCTCGGGATAGAGGCAGCGGTAGCACGGCCCTTGCTCGGTGGCGAAGACGCTGGCCTGGCCCTCAAAACGGAAAATAGACCCGTAGACGTTGGGCTTGTGCAGCAGCACGCAGGCGTCGTTGACCAGGTAGCGGGTAGGAAAGTTGTCCGTGCCGTCGGCCACAATGTCGTAATCCTTGATGATTTCCATGGCGTTGGCGCTGGTGAGCATGGTCTCGTGCTTGACGATGTGGACGGAGGGATTGAGGGCGGTGAGCTTTTCCGCGGCGGAATCCAGCTTCTTGCGCCCGATGTCCTTGGTGGAGTGGATAATCTGGCGCTGCAGGTTGCTGGCGTCCACAACGTCAAAGTCCACCAGGCCCAGCGTTCCGATGCCGGCTGCGGTGAGATAGAAGGCCAGCGGCGAACCCAGCCCGCCGGTGCCCACGCAGAGCACGCGCGCGGCCTTCAGTCTCTGCTGGCCCTCCATGCCCATCTCGGGCAGAATCAGGTGGCGCGCATAGCGGGAAAGGTCGCCGGTGGTCAGCTCGGGCAGTGCAGCGGGGCTAGTGATAGTCGTCATGGTCCACTTCTCAAGTAGGGATTGCAGTTGTGGCTGCCGGAAGGTTGTGTGCAATTACAGGTTAACAAATGCAAACGGCTCCGCAGATGCCGGAGCCGTTCGCGCAGTACAGGATTTGAACGTGGAACAAAGCTACTGTTTGGTTTCCTTTTCCCCAGTTGCAGGCTTGGCAACGGGTTTTACAGTAGCTTTTGGCTTCCAGAAGCCGGGATCGGACTTGATGTAGTCCTCGCTGACATAGCTCTGAGCGGGATTGACGGCGTACAACTCGAACCGGTCGGTGTCGATGGCCGCTGTGCGAAGTTCGCGAAGCTTCGCCTTGTCATCATCGGTCAGGGCCGCGTTGAACTTCGACTCTTCCGCGTTGCTCTGGTCGATGTCGGCCAGCGAATTGTCAGAGGTGAGGAAGACGTAGGAGCCGAGCTGGTCGCCGTACTCTACACGGTATGCGCCCCAATGGTCAGCGCTGTCAATTTTGTCAGCGGCGGCCATCCACATCTTCACCAGTTCGGTGAATTCCTTCCCGTGGCCGGGATGAACATGGAGGATGCGGGCTTCCAGGTAGCGGACCTGCGGGGTGTGCGCATGGGGGTGGTAGCTGAGATCAGGAACGTAGCTGAGGATCAACTGCTTGGAGTCTTCCAGCAGCTCGCCATCGGCCACGTTGAGGCGCTCAAACTCGGCCGCGGATGGGCCTTCGAATACTTTGTTGGCCTTTTGCAGGGCGTCGAAAGAGTCAAAGTGCGACAGGTAGATGGCCCGCGGCTTGCCGGACATTGCGTTGAAGGCAATGTAGTTGATGGGGAACTTGGCCTTGGTCACAGCCTGGACAAAGGCGCTTTCCGTCTTGTCGTGGGCCAGGCCGCCTTTGCCGGGCTTGGTGTATTCCACGATGATCTGCAAGTACTTGGGCGTCGAAACGGACGCAGTTGATTGATCCTGGGCGACGGTTACTGAGGCGCCAGTAACCGCAAGAGACAGTCCCAACAAAAAGGGGCTGAACTTATTCATGTGTAAAACCTCCGTGGTTTTGCCTGGAAATCGGACGCGAAGGGGAGGGGAAAACCAGGGAAGTGCGTACGCTCCAGGTCTTTGTGATTAGAACGTGTGGACCGGCTGCGTGTAAAGAGGATTTTTAGAAGCGACAGATTTTGAATAGTCTTGTCGAAGCGCTCCGGAAACGGGCGCCGGGTTTTGCCGGCGAACTTACGGTCGTTATGAAATTGCGGTAAGCGCTCCAGGTATGCGAGATTGGGTATGCGAAGGTGCAGTTTCAAAGGATACTGCCGATAACAGCTTTGATCACTTCGCAGATTGGAAGGCGACCGTGAGCCGAAAAACCCGCAAGCCGAATTTTGATCAGACTCTGGAGAAACTGCGCGCACATTCCTTCAATGGATCGCCCTCACCCGATGTCGCAGGTGGCGTACTGGTGACGAAGTACGGAGCCGGGGCGGTTCTGGTGGCTGCCACAGACAATGCGTCGCCGGTTGTTTTAGCCGTATATCCCGGAGTTCTTGTTGGGGGCCAGGTGGCCCGGCTGCTGGACCGCGGACATCAGAAGTTCATTAAAACTACCCAATTTGAGCTTCCTGCCACGGCCAGCCAGTTGCACGCGATTCACCGGTTCAGCGAAGAGTTGAAGCAGATAACCGGCGCCATCGATCTGTACAACGAGTCGCTGGGAACCACCAGCGACCTTTACATCTATGACCGCTTGAAGGGCCGTGAAGCCGCGCAGATTGCCCCACAACCTCCCTGGGATCTGGTAGCAGGGCACGGATGATTCCGGAATGCGGGCGGTGATAGCCATGGAATCGGAAGAAAAGTCGGCAGAGCTTGCCAGCGGGGAACATAACCGCCGGACCGCCCCCCGCCATGGCGTGGATGAAGAGGCCAGACTGCTGCTGGTCGATCACGGTTCCACCGTCTCCTGCCGGATTGTCGATCTCAGCCTGGGCGGTTGTTGTCTGCGCACCAGGGAACGGTTTACGGCCGGATCGATGGTGCGTGTCGAGGTCACCTTCCGGGCTCGCGGGCTTGCTTTCCGCTTCAGCGGTATGACTCAATGGACCGACAGCCGGCACCTGGTCGGCATCCGCTTTGTGGATGTGCCTTTGCGGCGCAGGGAGGAGCTGGTCGAGGCGCTCTTCGAGGTTGCGGCAGAGAATGCCGCCAAGGCCGCGCGGCAGGCCGCCGAGAAGCGGGCCGCGGAGGAACGGGTTGCCGCGCTAAAGGCCGCCGTGGAGTCGTTTACGCAGCCGGCAGAACAAAAAGAGTCGCGGCAGGCTCCATTTCAGATTCCAGCACCGGCCATTGTGAATCAAATCCATCCCCTGCCAGCGGCTTTGCCGGTTTTATCCCCGACTGCTGAACCGCAACCGGCTGAATCCAACGAGGCAGAAGCGCATGCCGCCAGTCCTCCGCAGGCCAAGCCCTCCAGGCGCGACCGGCGTGAAGCGTTGCGGCAAGGGGTCGACAACTCGGCCGTAATTTATCTCATCAAGATCGCATCGACACTGCGAGGGCGCATTCTCGACCTGAGCCTGAGCGGCTGCCGCATCCGCGCCAACGAACGCTTTCCGGTGGGTATCTACACGAGGGTGGAGACCGAGTTCCGCCTGGAAGGGCTGCCCTTTCGGCTCGCTGGCGTCATCCAGGCCATTCACGACCGGCACACAGTGGGCATTCGCTTCCTGGACATGAGCAGCCGTAAGCAGGAGCAGGTGGAGCAGTTGATAGAAGATATTCGCGAAGTGAAAGAGCGAAAGACAGGGACCATGGACTAGGGAAAACCTTATCGTCGCCGCGCTCGCTCCCGTTGCAGTTCGCGATAAACCTCGCTCTTGGATTGGCCCAGCTCGCGCGCAATGCGTTTGAGGGCCTCCTTTTCGTCCACGCCAGATTCAGCTTGGAGACGGGCTACACGGTCGGCAATCTTCTCCTGTGCGCCAGATTTGGACTCCGCGCCGGTCTGCGCCGGCCGCGCGTCGACCAGCAGAGTAATTTCGCCGCGTATGCGATCGCGTCCGGCCAGCTTGCGGCGCACCTCGGCTACCGTCCCGCGCAGAAACTCCTCATGAATCTTGGTTAGTTCTCGGGCCAGTACTACGCGGACGGCGGGACCAAAAGTGGCTTCCAGATCGGCAAGCGTCTCCAGAATGCGGTGCGGAGCTTCGTAGAAGACCAGGGTGCGCGCAGAGCCGGCTTTTTGCACTTCGGTGGCTAGCTCTTCGAGCCAGGTTCGCCGCGCACCGGCTTTTTCCGGCATGAAGCCGATGAAGTGAAACTCATCGGTGGGCAACCCGGAGGCCACCAGCGCGCTGAGCGCCGCATTGGCTCCGGGGATGGGGATGACCGCGACGCTGGCGGCAATGGCGGCGGTCACGAGTTGGCTTCCGGGGTCGCTGATGCCCGGCACTCCGGCGTCGGAAACCACTGCAATGCGGCCGCCGGCTTTGAGCGCCTCGATCAGCTCGGCGGCGCGCTGATGCTCGTTGTGCTGGTGGCAACTCAGGGTGGGGGTGGTGATCTGGAAATGGTTGAGGAGCTTTTGCGTCTGGCGGGTGTCCTCGCAGGCGATGCGGTCCACGCGGCGCAACACGTCGAGAGCGCGCAGGGTGATGTCGCCCAGGTTGCCGATGGGGGTGGCGACGAGGTAGAGGCCGGGGGCAAGCGGCGTTTCGGGATCGGCGGGGAGGGGCACGGTCAGCCTCCGGCTTCCTAAAGGGCTTTCTCTCGGGCTTCTTCGCGTTCCAGGCGGCGCTGCTCGGCCAGCAGCGACATGGCGCCCATCAGGTTCTGGACGCTGACAATGCCCACCACGCGGCCGCTATCGGTGATGGGAATCAGGGAGAGCCCGCGTCCGGTCTGGATGCGGCGAATGGTGGTTCCCAGCGTGTCTTCGGGGCGCGCCACCTGGAAGGCCTTGGACATGGCTGCCTGAACATAGCCGTTGCCGTCGGTGCGCAGGGCGTCCACGATGCGCTGACGGCTGATGATGCCCACCAGTTGCGGTCCGCGCACCACGGGAAAATCCTCTTGCAGCGAGTGGACGCAGCGCCCCAGCGCGCCGGCCAGGGTGTCGGAGGCTGAGATGGTGGCGAAGTCGGTGAGCATCACCTCGCGCATATGCACCGTGTCCACCACCGACTGGAAGAAGACGCCCTGGTCCTCGATTTGCGCGCCGATCATGATGAAGAAGCCGGCAATGATGAGCCAGGGACTATGCAGCAACATGCCGCATACCATGGCGATCAGCGCCAGAATCTGGCCCAGCCCGGCAGCCATGCGTCCGGCGGGAGTGAAGCCGTGCTTGCGTGCAAAGTTGCCCCGCAGCAGCCGTCCACAATCCAGGGGGTAAGCCGGAAACAGGTGCAGAGCGCCTAGGCCGGCCTGCATCCACACCATGCTGCGCACCAGATGGGCAGACGAAATCCACGGCTGGGCAAGAAGATTTATATCGCCATTGGCGCCCAAAAATGCCGTGGCCAGCAATAGCGCCGTGGCCAGGTTGGCCACCGGACCGGCCAGCGCCAGGCCAAACTGGCCGCCGCCGTGGTTGGATCCCTCCTGGCTTTCAGGGTCGGCGTAGGCAAACATGCCGCCGATGGGCAATAGCAAAATGGCGCGCAGCCGCAATCCCAGCCATGCAGCTACCAGCAGTCGCGCCGTCTCCCGCACCGCGACTGCAGCCACCAGCACCATAAACAACGCCAGGCCGCGCCCGATGCCGTCCGCGCCGCTCAGCGCCATGCAAACGGCCGCCAGAAGCGGGAAAAATACATGGACGCGCATCTCCACGCCCATCCACCGGCCCAGCGGAATTGACCAGCCACGCATACAGAATGATTGTAGAAGGTCGGCCCCCTGCTTCGAATCCCGCTGCGCTTGGGGTATGCTGGTTGGCGTGCGCATCATTGCCGGATCGCTCCGTTCCCGCACGCTGGAGGCCCCGCCGGGGGTTGCCACGCGGCCCACCAGCGACCGTTTGCGCGAAACCCTCTTCAACGTGTTAGCGCCCCGCATTCAGGGAGCGGTCTTTCTGGATTTGTATGCCGGATCGGGCGCGGTGGGCATCGAGGCGCTCAGCCGCGGGGCAGCGCAGGTGGAGTTCGTCGAGCGGGCCGAGGCGGCGCTCAGGGTTTTGCGCGGCAATCTGGAGAGGCTGGGGATCGCGGCCGGATTTCAGATTCACGCCTGTGCCGTGGGCGCGTTTCTGCGCCGCGCCGCTAATGCAAATCCAATGCGAGAACGCTACGAGGTTGTATTCCTCGATCCGCCCTGGGATGCGGCGGAGGAGTACGCGACCGCGCTGGGCCTGCTGGGTGGAGCGGCGGCCGGGTTGCTCTGCGCGGAAGCTGTGGTCATTGCCGAGCACCGGCGCAAGATGCGCCTCGAAGACCGCTATGGCTTGCTAGAACGCACGCGGCTGCTGGAACAGGGTGACGCGGCGCTGAGCTTTTATGCCAGGCAGGACAGGCTATGATCGGCTTACGGGGAGTTCTTTTCCCTGATTCAGGAAGGGTAATCAGGCTCAATTTCCACCGATTTTCCATCTTTAGACAAATAGATTCAGCGTTTTCAGGGCACAAATCCGCCGATTGTGAGCGAGGTCACTATCAACCCCATTGACAGCGCCGGAAAGGAAGAGAAAAATGGCGAAGCGGGGTAATATGAGCCGTTTTATGCGGTCTATGGAGGAAATGTGAAAAACGCAGGAAAGATGCTTGTTTTGGGAATGGTAGGTTTTCTAAGCGCAGGGCTGTTGCTGAGCGGCTGCAAGCAGGTGCCGGAATTGACGAAGGCCAACGCGCTGGCCTTGATTCAGGCCAAGTATGACCAGGATCCAGCGGCTGGCGTCGCCATCGCTGTGGACGTGAATGGGCTGAAGGACGGCGTGGCCGCCAAATATTGGGACAGGGCCAAGGTTTATCCCAACAGGATCTGGGGCGACTTTCCACTGACCGCTGAAGGCAAGAAGGTGATCAAGCTGCCCAAAGGAGGCGATACGCTCCAGTGGCGCCCGGATAAAGACCCTGATCCGAATTATGCAGTGGTGGTGACCTCGGTGGCCACCAGCCACCTCAAGGCGCAGGACTTGCAGGACCTGCAGGACGAAGTGCTTCCCGGCGTGGATGCGTCCAAGGGAGCCGATTTTAACGAGGCTGTTAACCTGGAAGGATTGCCGGCCCCGCTGGTAAAGATTGCCCACAACGCCGTCAACAAGCTGGTCACCAAGCATCATGCAGACTTTGCCTTCGTAAACGGAGCCTGGACACTGCACTCGATCGAATAATTCGGAACAAACTTGCGGGGTGGGGCAGACAGCATTGACCCCACCCCGATTTCCTGTTATTGTTAAAAGGTTCCGCAAGAACGTCTCTATCCGTGTGTCTTGACGAAGGAGACGCAGGGGAAGCCCGGTTCGGCAGGAGCCGGCGGCGCTAATCCCAGGGCCAGGCGCAGTCAGCCTTGGCCAGAAGGTCCTGGAAATCGCTCTTTTCTTGCAAAGGGCAGCCGGGGTCCCCGGCGACAGATCTTCGTCGCTGGGGTGGAGAGACAAATCGCTACGGCGTCCGCGCGTTCTCCACCTTGGAGGGCTATGCGGGCCGGAAGCGGCGAAACGGAGTCGGCTTTTCCCTGGTAAGGGGAATACGCTCGGCCACCGTCCCGTTTCTCGTCTGAGATTGGAACGAAGACAGACGCGAAGCAGCAACTTGTGGGCTTTCGTGCGTTTGTACGGCTCCAGTGCCGTCCAAAACGAGAACGCCCCGAAGGGGTCTGCGCGCGGCGGTCGAACGGATGGGTCAAGGTTTATTTGCGTAAGGAGTTTCAGTTTGCCTACATTCAATCAGTTGGTTCGCAAGGGGCGCACGGCCCCCCGCTACAAGACGGCGTCGCCGGCCTTGCAGGCCTCGCCGCAGCGGCGCGGGGTTTGCACCCGCGTCTACACACAGACGCCCAAGAAACCGAACTCGGCACTGCGTAAGGTCGCCCGCGTGCGGCTGACGAACGGGATCGAGGTCACCACCTACATTCCCGGCATCGGCCACAACCTGCAGGAGCACTCGATTGTGCTGATTCGCGGCGGGAGAGTGAAGGATCTGCCCGGCGTCCGCTATCACGTGGTGCGGGGGACGCTGGATTCAGTGGGTGTGGGCGAACGCAAGCAGAGCCGGTCAAAGTACGGAGCCAAGCGCGCCAAGGGCGCCGCGGCGAAGAAGTAATAGGGACTAGGCACTAGGGACTAGAAAACAGATCCTTAGTGGCCGGACCCTGAAATACGGTTCCGGGGCGTTTTTTCGGACCCGGACTGGGGCACGAGAAGCGGCGCGAAAGCGCGAGGATTTTGAGGGATTATGCCGAGAAAAGGGCACATTGCGAAGCGGGAAGTGGCGCCGGACCCGGTTTACGGCTCCGAGTTGGTCACCAAGTTTGTCAACTCGATGATGTGGGGCGGCAAGAAGTCGACGGCTCAGAACATCTTTTACGATGCGATGAAGATGCTCGAAGAGAAGGGCGGAGGCGACGATGCCCTCAAGCTCTTCAAGAAGGCGGTGGAGAACTGCAAGCCGCTGCTCGAGGTGAAGACCCGCCGCGTGGGCGGCGCCAACTACCAGGTGCCGATCGAGGTCAATCCCGACCGGCGCACCTCGCTGGCCATCCGCTGGCTGATCACCTACGGCCGCAGCCGCGGCGAGAAGGGTATGACCGACAAGCTGGGCAACGAGCTGCTGGATGCGGCTAACGGGCGCGGCGCGGCCATGAAGAAGAAGGAAGACGTACACCGCATGGCCGAGGCCAACAAGGCCTTTGCCCACTACCGCTGGTAGGTCGTAGGGACTAGGTCGTAGGGACTTAGTTGGACAAAAAGATCTAATCGCGGGTTGAATGCCCGCAAAGGAAGTAGTAGCCGTGGCTCGCACCGTACCTCTAAATCGCTGCCGCAACATCGGAATCATGGCGCACATCGACGCCGGGAAGACGACAGCGACGGAGCGCATCCTGTTTTATACGGGCATCACGCACCGTATAGGAGAGGTGCATGAGGGCACGGCGACCATGGATTACATGGAGCAGGAGCAGGAGCGCGGCATTACGATTACTTCGGCGGCCACCACCTGCACATGGAAAGACGTTCTCATCAACATCATTGACACCCCTGGGCACGTGGATTTTACCGCCGAGGTGGAGCGCAGCCTGCGCGTGCTGGATGGCGCGGTGGCATTGTTCGATTCCGTTTCCGGCGTGCAGCCGCAGACCGAGACCGTATGGCGCCAGGGCGACAAGTACAAGGTGCCGCGCATCTGCTTCGTGAACAAGATGGACAAGAACGGCGCCGACTTCGAGCGCGTTCTGGACAGCATTCGCAAGCGCCTGGGCGCGCGGCCCGTGGCATTGCAAATCCCCATCGGGGCCGAAGCAAATTTCAAGGGCGTTATTGATCTGATCGAAATGCAGGCTGTTCTCTGGCACGACGAGACCCTGGGCGCCGAATTTTCCATCGAGCCGATTCCCGCCGCGTTGCAGAAGAAGGCCGAGGCCTTCCGCCTGCAGTTGATCGAGATCATTGCCGAGACCAACGACTTGCTGCTGAATAAGTTTCTCGAGGGTGAAACGCCTTCGATTGCCGAGCTGAAGGCCGGCATTCGCCAGGCCACCATCGATCTGAGGGTTTTCCCGGTCATCTGCGGAAGCGCCTTCAAAAACAAAGGCATCCAGACGCTGCTGGACGCGGTCATTGATTACCTGCCCAGCCCGCTGGATAAGCCTCCGGTCGAGGGCATCGATCCCCGCCATCTTAATCATGTGGAGTCGCGCAAGGCGGATGACAACGAACCGCTTGCCGCCCTGGCCTTCAAAATCATCAACGATCCCTTTGGCAAACTGGGCTTTGTACGGGTCTACTCGGGCTCGCTCAAGACCGGCGATACGGTGCTCAACCCCCGCATCGGCAGGACGGAACGCATCGGCCGGCTGGTCAAGATGCACGCCGACAAGCGCGAGGACGTGAGCGAGATACTGGCCGGCGATATCTGCGCCTGCGTGGGCATGAAGGAACTGAAGACCGGCGACACGCTCTGCGCGCCGCATCATCCCATCGCCCTGGGCGCCATCACCTTCCCGGAGACGGTAATTTCAGTCGCCATCGAGCCCAAGACCAAGGCCGACCAGGAAAAGATGGGCGTTGCCCTGGCGCGGCTGGCCGATGAGGATCCCACCTTCAAGGTGCGTACGGATGAAGATTCCGGGCAGACCATCATCAGCGGCATGGGCGAGCTGCATCTGGAGATTCTGGTCGACCGCATGAGGCGCGAGCACAAGGTCGAGGCCAATGTGGGCGAGCCCAAGGTGGCCTTCCGCGAGACCATCCGCAAGAAGGCCGAGGCTGAGGGCAAGTACATTCGCCAGACCGGCGGCTCGGGCAACTACGGCCACTGCAAGCTGCGCGTCGAGCCAAACGTGCCGGGCAAAGGCTACGAGTTCATCAACGCCATCAAGAGCGGTTCGATTCCCAAGGAGTTCATCAAGCCCATCGATCAGGGCATACAGGGCGCGCTCGAATTGGGCATCCTGGCCGGCTACCCCATGGTGGACGTGAAGGTAACGCTCTACGACGGCAGCTACCACGAAGTGGATTCCAACGAAATGGCCTTCAAGTTTGCCGGTTCCATCGCTTTCAAGGAAGCCGCGCGCAAGGCTTCGCCGGTGCTGCTGGAGCCGGTGATGGCCGTCGAGGTCACCGTTCCCGAGGAGTTCATGGGAGTGATCATCGGCGACATCAACGCGCGCCGCGGGCGCATCGAGGGCATGGAGCACGTGGGCGGTTCGCAACTCATCAAGGCGATTGTGCCGCTCAAGGAGATGTTCGGCTACGTGAACGACATACGCTCGTCCACACAAGGACGCGCGTCGTATTCAATGCAGTTTGCTAGGTATGAAGAGGCTCCGCGCATGATTGCCGACGAAATTATCGGCAGATCGCAGGGCAAGTAGGACTGGCCGTCCAGGCAGAGTTTTCTGGTCGGTGGTGAAGGAAAAATTTTGGGGCTGGAGCCGGATGGCCGGGGTCCCCAACGACAGGTCTTCGTCGTTGGGGTGGTTGACCGGCGCCCCGAGTTGAAACGGGCAGTAAAGAAACAAAAAGGATTTAGGAGAAGGCCATGGGCAAGGAAAAGTTTGATCGCAGCAAGCCGCACGTGAATGTAGGAACGATCGGTCACATTGATCACGGCAAGACGACGTTGACGGCGGCCATCACCAAGGTGTTGCAGAAGC
>JBEKOC010000021.1:0-70166 GCA_049522175.1 Occallatibacter sp.
ATCAAGCGCATAGCCGCTCGACGGGGCCAGCGAAGTGATCGTGAGCGCCGTCGACTGGTTGTTCGTCAGCTTGACATATTGAATGGCGCTGGTGGTGTTGACCGCCACATTGCCGAAGCTCAACGACGTCGCCGACAGCGTGATCGGCGTTGCCGCGAAGGCCGTAGAAAACAGGCTGAACATCGCCATCAACGATAGCAATACGACATTCTGAAATTTCCGCATAAGGCTCCCTCTCCGGTTGAACATCGGATTAACCTCTACATTTTCATCCCGCGCAGCCGGGGTGGTTGACACCCCGGTAGCGCGAATCTCTCGTTTCCCTGCACGCGTCGAACTCAAGGCTCACGAATCCCGCCATGCACGGACCACCTTTGGAATCGTCAGCTGATTCCGGCAGACGGCCGAATTGCGAACGCTTGATCAACATAAACGGGAAAAATTGGGGGATGCAATTCCGCCTAGGATTCTAAGCATTCAGGCAGGTCGATGCAAGTGAATTTTTCATGGGTGTAGTGACTGCGTATTCACTGGTACTGCGACCGCGTGTTCAAAAGTACTGTGCTTGCGTGAATAAGTAACAGGGTTGAAAGCGTGTTTCATCAACTCACCGGGTCCCGAGGCGGTTGCTGTTGCTTAAGAGCTTTGCTTTGTTGATCTTCCTGCAAGGAAAAAAGCAATTAGAGCGGTTGACGAAGGCGCAGTGGACATGGATCGAGACGCGGTTTTCGGAGCCGGCGGCGGCGCAAGGACATGAGCTTTCAGATGTTGGATGGAATCCCTTGGTGGCTGCAGTGGCAGGCGGAGTTCCACCCAGGTTTCTACAGCCCCAGCGCTGCCCGCTGCGCGCGAAAGATTTCTGTAAGCCCGGCTTCGGCCAGATCAATCAGCCCGTTCAACTGCGCCCGGGAATAACTCCCCTTCTCGGCAGTGGCCTGGGTCTCAATGAGGCCGCCGTCTGCTCTCATCACCACGTTCATGTCCACCTCCGCCTGCGCATCCTCCTCATAGCAGAGGTCGAGCAGCGCGGTTCCGCCGACGATGCCCACCGAGGTGGCGGCCACGAGTTGTACCAGCGGCGACGCTTTGAGCGTTCCGGCCTCGACCATCGCCTGAAGGGCCAGAGCCAGCGCGACTGCTGCGCCAGTGATGGCCGCCGTGCGCGTTCCGCCGTCGGCCTGGATCACGTCGCAGTCTAATATCACAGTCCGCTCGCCCAGTGCTTTCATGTCTACCACGGAACGCAAGCTGCGGCCGATCAGCCGCTGAATCTCGTGGGTCCGGCCGCCGATCTTGCCCCGCTCGCTTTCCCGCGGCGTTCGGGTGACGGTGGAGCGGGGCAGCATGGCGTACTCCGCCGTTACCCAGCCGCGGCCGGTGTTGCGCAGCCAGCCGGGGACGCCCTGCTCCACCGTGGCGCAGGTCAGCACCCGCGTGTTACCCAGCGAGACCAGCACGGAACCCTCAGCGGTCTGGACAAAGCCGGGCGTGAGGGTGAGGGGACGAAGCTCAAGCGGGCTTCGACCGCCAGGACGATAAAAGGAGGCAGGGCTTGACATGGAGAGATTGTACGGGAAGCGGCTTGCGGAGAGAGGGTGGAAGCGCTCCGAGAGCGGTTCTCCAATTCACGTGCCCATGTCAACACCATTCAAGGGGGCTTTTACTTTCACCCTGGCGACGAAGACCAGTCGCGGAAAGGAAAAAGCCGCTCGGCTATTGCGGTTCGGAGTATAGCAATTGTAGAACCGCTGTCGCCTGCTGTTCCGAGATGGGAAACGGCGGATTTCCTGACCCGAAAGAGGAATTTCCATGTAACCCATTGAAACAACTACTTTTGCTTCAATTAAGCCGTCTTCTTCAGTCCCATTTTGGGAGATTGTGCCTCTTCAGGCGGTAGCGGAACTTTCCGGGAATTAGAGGCTAAACCCTTCCCTTATCAGGAACTTAATGTGGCTGTTCTGGTTTGGCACGCCACGTGTACTAGAAGTGGACAGTTCCCGATCCAGAGAAGCAGGAATGGGAAGACTAGGGAGTCAGTCAGTAGTTGCAGGATATTTGAAACTGACCACTGACCACAGAAGAAGAAGGAGCGGGTTATGCAGCAGAGAGAGCGGGCAACGGAAATCAAAACACGCGGGCTGGCGGAGGCCGGGCTGGCAGGAACTGGCCTGGAGAGAGCCAGAGTCTCCGGAACCGAGCGCAAGCGGGTCGAAGCGGTCGAGCGCAAGCGGGTAGAAGCGGTGGTAGAAACCCTGGCCAACCTGCGCAGCCAGGGCGAGAGTCTGGCGGAAGTGGCGCACGACGCCCGGAACATGGTCACGGCGCTGGGGCTCTACTGCGACCTGCTGGAGGAGCCGGGGGTGCTCAACCCCACATTCCATCACTATGCCAGTGAACTGCGGCTGGTGGCCACGGCCAGCCGCCGGCTGGTGGAGAAGCTGCTGGCGCTCGACGCCCGCCTCGATGCCCGTATTGCCCCGGTTACCGGCCTCTCCAGCACCCCCGGCACAGCCCCGACAGGAGCGGAAGCGCCGGGCGACGGTCGGCTGGAACGGGCCCGCCGCTGGGAACTTCTGCCCCCCGAGCCAATCAATAACCTGGCTGAGGAACTACTGGCTAACCGCAATCTGCTCTCCGCTCTGGCCGGGCCCTCCATCATTCTCACCATGGACGTCGAGGGCGGAGCGCTGCCGGTGCGGCTGACCGGCGAGGATCTGACCCGGATTCTGGTCAACCTGGTCAAAAACGCTGCCGAGGCTATGTCCGCCGCGGGGCGTATCGCATTCAGCCTGCATGAGTTTCATGCCGGAGCAGAACGCACTCCGTGGTTGCTGCTGACCATTGAGGACAGCGGGCCCGGCATCCCCGTTGAGGCGCTGGAGAAGATCTTCGACTCCGGTTACACCACCCGGGAAAGCGGCGCAACCACTCCGGACGGCCCCGGCCCCCACGGCTGGCCTGCCTCCCATCGCGGGCTGGGCCTGTCCATCACCCGCTCCATCGTCGAGGCCGCCGGAGGCAGCATTCATGCGGTGAACCGCGCCCCGGCCGGAGCCTGCTTCAAGATTGAGCTGCCTGGCGTCTCCCGTTGAGACCTCTGGCAGGTTGATAAAACCGGACTGTGGCCAACAGAAACCCGGGCAGAGCGCTGCCCAAAACCGGGCAGTGCGCTGCCTAAAAGAAGTTCCGGCGCGGCGGCAACAAAAAAACCAGTTAACCAATTACGCGTGAGGCGAATACAATGCTCGAGACAGTTGTAATGACGAGAACCATGGAATTTATCCCCCAACTCGCGGAGCCGCCGGTGCGCTTGCACCTGCTGGTGGTCGATGCGGACCCGGCGATGCGCTCGGCCTGCGCCGAGATCGCTGCCAGCCTGGGCTACGCGGTGGAGAGCACCGGCGACCTGACGCAAGCGCGCAGCCTGCTCCGAGGCAGCCCTTCCGACATCCTGCTGGTCAACCTGCCGGCGGGCACCAACCAGGGGCTGGAGCTGGTCAGCGAGGTCAAGCTTCTCTACCCCCAGACCGCGGTGATCGCCATGACCGCCTCGGGGTCGGTCAACGCCGCAGTCGAGGCCATGCGCTGCGGAGCCTCGGACTACCTGGCCAAGCCCTTCGCCATGGACGAGCTTTCCACGGTGCTGGACCGCGCCGCGGCCTCGCTAGTCACCGACACCGCCACCCGCCAATTGCGCGAGCGGCTCCGTCTCTCGCAGGGACTGGGCGCCATGATCGGCCGCTCCGGAGAGATGGAAAAGCTCTACCGCATCCTCTCCAAGGTCGCCCAGAGCTCCCACCCCGTTCTGATTCTGGGCGAAAGCGGCACCGGCAAGGAGCTGGTAGCGCGCACCATCCACGCCTACGGGCCCAACGCGCAAAAACCCTTCCTCCCGGTCGATTGCGGCTCGCTGGTTCCCACGCTGATTGAGAGCGAGCTCTTCGGTTATGTGAAGGGAGCCTTCACCGGGGCCAACCGCAGTAAAGACGGCTTGCTGGTGTCGGCTGAAGGGGGCACGGTTTTTCTCGACGAGATCGGCGAACTATCTCTGGATTTGCAGGCCAAGCTGCTGCGCGCGTTGCAGGAAAAGGAGGTTCGCCCGGTCGGCGCCACTCACCGCGTCCCCATCAAGGCGCGCATCGTGGCCGCCACCAACCGCGACCTGGCGGTAATGGTTGAAAATGGCGCCTTCCGCAAGGACCTCTTCTACCGGCTGAACGTGGTCAACCTGCGTCTGCCCCCGCTGCGCGACCGGCGCGAGGACATCCCGCTCTTAGCAGCGCATTTTCTGGACCGCATCAGTCACGAGCACGGCACCAAGTTCACCCTGAGCGACGAAGCCCTGCGCACCATGATGCGCCACGACTGGCCGGGCAACGTCAGGGAGCTCGAAAACTCCATCGAGCGAGCCTGCGCGCTCTCCAGCGGGCCGGTGCTGCACCTGGGCGACCTGCCCACGCAACTGCAACAGCAGGGGCTGGAGGCCCGGCGCTCGGCCGCCATGGCTGGCGAGCCGGAGGCCGAGGGGGCCTCGCCGCAGCTGACCACCCTGGCCGATATGGAACGCCAGGCCATTCTGGGAGCCATTCGCGCCCTGAACGGCGACAAACTGCAAGCCGCGAAGCTGCTGGGCATTGGCAAAACCACCCTCTACCGGAAGCTGAAGGAATACGGCATCGCCGACCCGCTTCGGGAAGAGTAGCCGGCCAGGACTAAAGCCGGAACCGATTGCGCCGATAGGTCAGTTACGGAACTTCACCGGCCCCAAGCGGGAATCTTCACCAGCCCAGGCGGGGAACTTCACCGGCCTCAGATGGGAAACTTCACAGGCACCAGAAAGAAATTGATCCGCGCGGAGCGAAATAGGCAACGGCCACAGGCTGGCCGGCATGCCTGCAAAATCTAAGAGGAGCTGGATATGAGCATTCTAATCGTGACCGGAATTGAAGGCGCCCGCAATTGCGCCGCCGTGGTGGCCGCGCAACTGGGCATGGAAGTCGAAGTGGCCGATGGGCGCAAGGCCGCGCTGGCCGCACTGCGCCGCCGCGAGTTTGCCGCCGTGGCCGTGGACGAGACCATGGCGGAGTGCGACCCGGCCGCCGCCGAGGCCGTCTGGGAGCACTCCGGGCTGGCCATCCCCCTGCAGATCAACTTCGCCCTCTCTGGAGCCGCGCGGCTGATCCGCGAGATTCGCTCCGCCCTGCACCGCCGCGAGCGCGAGCAGACGCTGGCCCGCCGCGCCGCCACCGCGGCCATCGAATCCGAGCTCAAGTCCACTGTCGCTGGCCTGCTGCTCCACTCCCAGCTGGCTCTCACCGGCAGCGATATCTCCGCACCCTCCGCTGAAAGAATGCGCGTAGTGGCCGATCTGGCCGGCAGCCTCCGCCAGCAGTTGAACGCTCCGCAGCAGGTTCGCGCCGACACCGCCGCCTGAGGACTGGCCGTCCAGGCGGACGCCTTCGGCCATCTGCGCCACCTGCGGTGGGGCCAGCCGCGCCTGCGGCGCATTCCGCGCAAGACTGGGGTTCCCGGCGCACGAACTATGTATCGGGTGCCCCACCTTCGGCACGTCTTTGTTGTTGTGCCTAAGGTAGGATATTTACAACTACAGTTCTTTATCGTCTTTTACAGTTTTTCCCGTTGGAATCCGAAACCCTTCGTCCTCCACGCCGAAGGCGTCTGCCTGGACAGCCTGCCCTGAGCGGAGTCAAAGGGGAAAATCCTTGCAGATAATTACCTTCCTTCGGCGCACAATCTCAATCAGTGGTCCGAGAGGGAAAGAGGTCAAACTGTGGTCGAGCGCCAACAAAAATCGAGAGGGAACCTGTTCAATCTGTTGGACATCCGCCTGGTTTTTACCCCCAAAAGCATACCCTCCCCCCCCGGGGTCCGATTCTCCGTTTGTTCGCCTCGAATTTTGCACACTGTTTCGTAAAACTGTGAAGGATTTCTCACCGCCGATTGAACAGCCAGGCGATGCAGGCCGCGCCGAAGACGTCCGCATGGGCGATAAGTCCAATTGAATTAAACTGTAGGCAGCATGAAAGATTCCGCCGTACTGCTGATCGATTGCCCGGACCGTCGAGGATTGGTATCCCGCGTCTCCACGCTGCTCTACCGGCACGGCGCCAACATCCTCCACGCCGACCAGCATCAGGACCACGAGCTGGGCCTGTTTTTCATGCGCGTCGAGTGGGCTCTGGATGGGGCAAACAACGATTCAGCCGCCCCAGAAGCCGGTTCGAAGCCTTTTGATCTGGCGGCCTTCGAGGCGGAGTTCGCCCCGCTGGCCCGCGAGCTGGGCATGAGGTGGCAGTTGACCTCGGGCGAGCGGCGGCAGAGGATGGCTCTGTTCTGCTCCCAGTACCTGCACTGCATGGCCGACCTGCTCTACCGCTGGCGAACGGGCGAGTTGGAGTGCGAGATTCCGCTGATTGTCTCCAACCACCGCGAGGTCGCCGAGCTGGCCGCCTTTTACGGCATCCCCTTCGAGCACATCGAAGTCACAGCGACCACCCGCGACGAGGCCGAGGCGCGGCAGCTTGAACTGCTCTCGAGGCATGAAATTGAGCTGGTGGTGCTGGCGCGCTACATGCAGATTCTTTCGTCCGGCTTCATTGCTCGCTACCCGGCGGCGATCATCAACGTGCACCACTCGTTTCTGCCCGCCTTCACCGGGGCCAAACCTTACCACGCAGCCCACGCCCGCGGCGTCAAGCTGATCGGAGCCACCAGCCACTATGTCACCGAGGCTTTAGACGACGGGCCGATCATCGAGCAGGACGTAGCCCGCGTCTCGCATCGCGACCAGGTGGAAGATTTGGTGGCGCGGGGCCGGGACCTGGAGCGCATGGTCCTCTCGCGCGCCGTTCGCTGGCACCTGGACCGGCGGATTCTCTGCTACGGCAACAAGACGGTGGTGTTTGATTAGGGACTTACAAACTAGTCCTTGCCTTGAGCAGCCGGTCGCGAATGGCCGCTCCAATCCCCTCAGGCGGCGGCAGTGGGCAGAGAATCACCGTGCAGCCCGCGCCGTCCAGAGCCCGCAGGCCGGCATATAACTCCCGCGCCATCTCCTCCGGCGCAACCCATCTTCCCCAGGCGTATACCGCCGCAGCCCCGGCCGGCGCGGCCACCTCGGCTGGCAGCATCACACCTACCTGGTCTTCAGGAAGGTCCTGCACCGCACCCGCCAGCCTTGTGGCCAACTCGGCCAGCCCGCCTTCAATGAGCACCAGCCGCGCTCGGGGCGCATAATGGCGCAGCCCCATCCCCGGCGAGAGCTGCGCCTCTCGCGGTTCGGCTTCCAGCAGGCCGCCATTGCGGAATACCTCGACCGCCCCGGCAGTGTCTCGAATCTGGACACTTGTCACCGCTCCCGGCCGGTAGATCACCATCGGAGTCTGGCAGGGGTCCAGCACCGTGGACTCAACGCCATGCTCTGTTGGTCCCGCATCTACAACCGCATCAATCCGCCCGTCGAGGTCGTGAAGTACGTGCGCGGCGGCGGTGGGGCTGATGTGGCCAAAGAGATTGGCGCTGGGCGCGGCCACCGGAACTCCGGCCCGCCGAATCAGCTCCAATGCCACCGGATGCGCCGGCATGCGCACGCCGACCAGAGGCCGTCCCGCCGTGACCACATCGGGCACGGCAGAGGTGCGCGGCAGCAGCAGCGTCAAAGGTCCCGGCCAGAAGGCCTTGATGAGCTTGCGCGCTGTCTCGGGAATCTGCTCAACCAGCCCGTCCAGCATCGTTTCACTGGCGACATGCACAATCACCGGGTCCCACGCCGGCCTTTGCTTGGCTGCAAAGATGCGGCTCACCGCTGCTGCGTCCAGAGCATTTGCGCCCAGGCCGTAGACGGTTTCAGTCGGCAACGCCACAAGCCCGCCTGCGCGCAGAATCTCTGCGGCGCACTCCAGGGCCTTCGCGGCCTCGGAACTTGTCAGGTTTGCTGGGTCAACCACCAAGCGCAGTGTCTTCACGCTTCTATTGTCGCCTTTTCAAGCCGTCCCTTGCTACCTGCCGTATACTCACTGCTATAGATGCCCATCGAGACCGAGATTAAATTCCGCGTGGAAGATCTGGCCGGACTGAGCCAGCGGCTCGAAGCAGCGGGCTTCGCACTACAAACACCGCGCGCCTTCGAGAGCAATGTTCTTTATGACACGCCGGACCGGCGGATGCGCGCACGCACGGAGATTCTGCGTATTCGCGGCTATGTCGGACGCTGGACCGTGACCCACAAGCGCCTGCCCGACGTCGGGCCCGGTGAGGATCGGCACAAGCACCGCATCGAGAATGAGACCGAGGTGGCCGACGGCGCTGCTCTGGAGCAGATATTTCTCTCCCTCGGCCTGATTGCCGCCTTTCGTTATGAAAAATGGCGAGCCGAGTGGAGCGACGGCGAGGGCCATTGCGTGGTGGACGAGACCCCCATCGGTAACTACGCCGAGCTGGAAGGCACGGCGGAATGGATCGACGGCGCAGCCGCCCGCCTGTGCATCGATCCGGCACAGTACATCACGCTCAGCTACGGACGGCTCTTCGAGCTCTGGCGCGAACAGCACCATTCCGACGCGAAGGACCTCACATTCGAAGCCTGTAAGCTAACCCCACGCTGAAGCGCGGGGCTAGCAACTATTGCGCCTACGGCGCAGGCGACTGACTGCTACCGGAGCCTGGTATTTCCCCATTCCCACGGTAACTAAATTCTAAAAATCTATTAACGAAGGCACCCCAAAACGCCGATAACCTGAACAAGAAGTAAAAAATCGTTGAGGTGCCGAATGAACAACCATCGCTTTGATTTACGCCACAATCGATTGCGGCGTGCAGGGCTACGGCTGATGCAGGCGGCCATGCTGGCGCTCCTGGTAACGCTGGCGATGCCTGCCAGGGCGACGGACACGCGCGCCATCAAAGTGCGGACAACGCCCATCTATCCCGAGATTGCCAAGCGCATACGGGTGAGCGGTATGGTCCGGCTTACGGTCACTGTGGACGCGCAAGGCAAGGTAACCGACGTGAAACCACTCAGCGGGAACGGCGTTCTTTCGGCCGCAGCCGAGGAGGCCATACGCAACTGGAGATTCGAGCCCGGTCCCAGCGCTTCCACAGTGATAGTGGCGGTCAACTTCGCTCCTTAACAGCCAGAGCTGCTTTGGCAGCTCGGCGTGGGCAGCGGAAACAAGCCGGCCTTATTCCGCGCACCTGTTCGCCGGTGCTCAAGCAGCCCGAGGAGACTCGATTTGCGCACCCGAGAGACCCGCGCCTCTCATAGAATCTCTCCCGCGTTCTTTGGCCTCAAATCATTCTGTCCTGGTACAGGTGATAGGAAGAAACCCATGCCATGCCGATCCTTGACCTGATTTCCGATGCTTCCGGAGCGATTTCCATCGCGCTCATCGACCCGGACGATCAGCGCCGTGAAGAGGTAGCTGGCGTTCTGGCGGGATTTCAAAGTACTACGGTGCGGGAGTTTTCATCCTTCCCCGACGACCTCGACGACCTGCCGCAGATGCTGCATCAGCATTACGACGCCATTCTCATCGGCCTGGACAGCGATCCGGAGTACGCCTTCGATGTAGTAGAGGGCATGTGCGCGTGTAACTCCGCGACCGTGATGGTTTATACCGCGCAGAGCTGCCTGGAGCTGGCCGTCCGCTTCATGCGCGCCGGCGCGCGGGAATTTCTCACCCTGCCCTTGCTTCAAGCCGAAATGGCCGATGCCCTGGAACGGGTTTCGATCCACCGCTCGGAGACGCCTCTGGGCAAACGAACCCCCAAAAAACTATTCGTCTTTCTGGGCGCCAAAGGCGGCTGCGGCGTTACCACCATCGCCTCCAATTTCGCCATCGCGCTGGCCCTGGAATCCGGCCAGAGAACGCTGTTGATTGACCTCGGACTTCCGCTCGGAGACGCGGCGCTCAACCTGGGGATGGTCACCGAATACTCCACCGCCAACGCCCTGCAGGATTCCGTCCGGCTGGATGCCAATTTTCTTCGTTCCCTGCTGACTAGGCACAGATCGGGATTAGACGTACTCGCAGCTCCAGGAGAATTCTCACCGCACGTGACTACGAACGAAACCATCCACAAACTGCTCTCCGTGGCCCGGCATAGCTTCGATTATGTGGTGGTCGATGCAGGTTCGAGAATCGACTTAAAAGAGACGGCTCTGTTTGAGGAATCCGCCAACATTTACCTCATCACCCAGGTTGGCGTTACCGAACTGCGCAACTCCAATCGCCTCATCTCGCAATTTTTTTCAACGCGCGGCCGCAGGCTGCAGATCGTGCTCAATCGCTACACGCCTCATGCCTTGATCTTCGATGACCAGCAGATTACCAAGGCCTTGACCAGGCCAGCCCAATGGAAGATTCCCGACGACTATACCACTACGCGCCGCATCCGCAGCACGGCCACTCCGGTGGCTCTGGAAGACTCGCCAATTTCAAAGGTAATCCGGGAGATGGCCAGAACGGCCTGCGGCTTGCCCGCCCAGGCGGAAAAGAAAAAAGGCTTCTCCCTCTTTGGAAGAAAAAAGGAACCATGGCCTACCGCCCGGATCCTGGTGGAAGCCGCCGAGCCGGAATAAGAAGAAACTAGAGCGGTTCTCCAATTCACGTGCACCAGCAAGCCTAGTGAAAGGTGGCTTTTACTTCCACCCCACGGACGAAGACCTGTCCGCGGGGACCCCGGCGAGGAAAAAGCCACTCAGCGTCGTGCTTCCAGAGTATAGCTATAGGAGAACCGCTGTAGGCGCCACTACTTTCCGGCCCCGTGGCACTTCTTGTATTTCTTTCCGCTTCCGCAGGGGCAGGGATCGTTGCGCCCCACCTTTTCGCCCGTCCGGCGCTGCACGGGCTGGCTCGAGTCTCCCGCGCCGGCCATGCTGGCTGCCTCCAGCTCCCGCTGCTTCTTGCGCTGGAACTCCTTCTCCAGCGCGTCGATGGTGGTCGAGGGCTGACGCGTTGAAATTCCAATCTCCCGCGGCTCCGCGTCCATCGTCAGAGGCCGGGCAGCACTGGCCACTGGCGGCGCGGAAGGAACCGTCCGATTGATACGCGGACCCGCGTCAACCGGCTGGCCGTCCGGGCCTATGATCTGCATGCGGAACAGGAACCGGACAGTGTCCTCCTGGAACTTGAGCATCATGGCCTCGAACATGTCGAAGGACTCCCGCTTGTATTCCACCAGCGGGTCCCGCTGCGCATAGCCGCGCAACCCGATGCCCTCTTTCAGGTGGTCCATCGAGAGCAGGTGGTCCTTCCACAGCCCGTCGATCACGCTCAACATCACCATGCGCTCGTGGTAGCGCATGGTTGCCGGTGAGAGAATCCGCTCCTTGGCCTCGTACTGCTCCTTCAGCTTGCCGAAGATGGCCTCGCCCAACTCGTGCCGGCCCAGCTCCAGCGGCCTGATTCCGACCGCCGAGAAACTCAGACCGAAGTGGTCAATGAGCTTGCCCTCCATCCCCTTCAGGTCCCACTGTTCCGGATGCAGCTTCTCCCCGGCAAACTCGTCCATCAGACTGCTCAGAATTCCGCCGACATAATCCTCCAGAATCAGCTCCCGCTGGTCCACGCCCTCCAGCAGTTGGCGGCGCAGCCCGTAAACCGCCTCGCGCTGCTTGTTCATCACGTCGTCGTACTCCAGCAGGTGCTTGCGGCTCTCGAAGTTCTGCGCCTCCACTGCTTTTTGAGCGCCCTCGATCCGCTTGGTGATCATCTTCGACTCGATGGGCTCGTCCTCCCTCATGCCCATCCGTTGCATCATGGTGCTCATCCATTGCTTTGCGAAGATGCGGATCAGGTCGTCTTCCAGCGAGAGATAGAATCTTGATTCGCCGGGATCGCCCTGGCGGCCGGCGCGCCCGCGCAACTGGTTGTCCACGCGCCGCGACTCGTGCCGCTCCGTGCCCAAAATGAACAGGCCGCCGGCCGCGATTACCTGCTCGTGCTCCTGAAGCGCCGCCTCAGCGTGAACCTTGAAGACCTCTGTCCACTCCGGCTCGGCGATCTCAAACTCCTGCCCCTGGTAGTAGAAGCGCAGAAATCCCGCCGGCGCCATGGGATTGATGGCGCCCTCGGCCACGCTGATGGCCCGCGCCTTATTCTTCTTTACCAACTCCTGGCGAGCCATGAAATCCGGATTGCCGCCCAATAAAATATCGGTGCCGCGCCCCGCCATGTTGGTGGAGATGGTCACCATCCCCAGCCGCCCGGCCTGCGCCACAATCTCCGCTTCGCGCTCGTGGAATTTGGCGTTCAACACCACGTGCTTCACGCCCTTGCGCGCCAGAATCCCCGACAGCCGCTCGCTCTTTTCAATCGACGTGGTGCCCACCAGCACCGGCTGTTGCTGCTCGTGCAGCCGCTCGATGTCCTCGGCCACCGCCTTGTACTTCGCCTTCTCGACCAGGTAAACCACGTCCGGATTTTCAAGCCGCAGCAACGGCTTGTTGGTGGGAATCACCACGATCTCCAGCTTGTAAATCTTCTCGAACTCCGCCGCTTCCGTCTCCGCCGTGCCGGTCATGCCGCTGAGCTTCTTGTAGAGGCGGAAGTAGTTCTGGAAGGTGATGGTGGCCAGCGTCTGGTCTTCCTTGCGGATGCTGACACCTTCCTTGGCCTCGATGGACTGGTGCAGGCCATCCGACCAGCGGCGGCCGGGCATCAGGCGGCCGGTGAAGGTGTCGACGATGATCACCTCGCCGTCCTTGACCACGTACTCCACGTCGCGCTTGTAAAGCGCCTCCGCCTTGATCGCGGTCTCGACGTAGTGTTTCATCTCCCAGTTTTCAGCGTCGGCAATATTGCCGATGCCCAGCGTCTTCTCGATGGTCACCCAGCCCTCGTCGGTGACGCCGATGGTTCGCTGCTTCTCGTCTACGATATAGTCGCCGGTCAGGTACTTTTCACCCTCCCGGAGTTGCAGGCCCAACTCCGCGCAGCGCTGGGTGTCGCTGGCTTCAATCTCCTCGCCCTTCACCAGTTGCGGAACGATCTTGCGCGCCAGCGCGTACTTGTCGGTCGTCTGATCGGTCGGCCCGGAGATAATCAGCGGCGTCCGCGCCTCGTCGATCAAAATCGAGTCCACTTCGTCCACGATGGCGTAGTAATGCCCGCGCTGGACACAGTCTTTGATCTCAAATTTCATGTTGTCGCGCAGGTAGTCGAAGCCGAACTCGTTATTCGTTCCGTAAGTAATATCGGCCAGGTAAGCGGCCCTGCGCTCGTTGTCGTCCAGGTCGTGGACAATAACGCCCACACTGAGCCCCAGAAACTCGTAGATCTTGCCCATCCACTCAGCGTCGCGCTTGGCCAGGTAGTCGTTCACCGTGACCACGTGAACGCCGTGCCCGGCCAGCGCATTCAGATAGCAGGAGAGCGTGGCCACCAGCGTCTTGCCTTCGCCGGTCTTCATCTCGGCGATCTTGCCCTGGTGCAGCACCATGCCGCCGATCAACTGCACGTCGAAGTGGCGCATCTGCACCGCCCGCCAGCCCGCTACCCGCACCACCGCAAAGGCTTCGGGCAAAATCTCGTCCAGCGCCTCGCGCTCGGCCGCATCCTGCTCCGCCGCTCTCCGTTCGGCTACCTCCCGCGCTTCCGCCTCCCGACCTTCCGCCCGCAACTCTTCGGGGCTCTCAAACCTCTTCAGCCGCTCCGCGACCTTCGCCGCAATCCGCGCCTTGAACTCCGCCGTCTTGGCCCGCAACTCGTCATCTGTCAGCTTCTGCGTGTCCGCTTCCAGGGCGTTGATCAATGCCACCATGGGCTTCAACCGCTTGATCAGGCGCTCGTTTGCCGTGCCAAAAATCTTGGTTAGAACTTTATCGAAAAACACAGGAATCTCCGCTTACCAGTGTAAATGGTGAGGGTTGCAAACGGACGCGACACGTCCGTTCGTGGAAAGAAGCTGGGTGCCCCATCCTTGGCGCGTTTTTGTTCTTGCGCCAAGGGTGGGAAACCAAGAACCACAATCGATCCTTTCATCCGCTGCCCGGCTCAAAGCCGTAATACCAGCCTGTCAACCGGCTCGCCACGGCGAATTCGTTTGTATTGGCGGTTCAGTTGCTTCGTGGGGTTTTCCGGATCGCCCTCGTCATCCTCGTCCGCGTCTTCGTTCTGCATCACCTCGATGACATTTTCAACGCTGGGCCGGTAAAAGATCTGTAAGAAGAGAAGTGCAATTCCCAGTGCCGATGAAGACGGACAAAATCCGAAGTTCTTTCTTCCCAACCGTTGGTTCAGCCGCCAACGGGCGCGCAGAAAGCAGTAGCGAACAAGAATGATGCCAATCGCCAGAAATGGCGCGCCCATGGCAAGGAAACCCAATACAGAAAGATCGACGTGCATCTGCACCCTCGCGAATCGCAGACAAGACTTCACGAATGAATAGGCCGCAAGCGCAAAACAGCCTGTGGCTGTTCTGCAAAGCCAGACTAGTTCTGAGTGAATTAAGCGATTCGAAAGGGTGGCGGGCGCTGGAAGAGTGTGGGAAGCGTCGGAGCGCCGGGCACGCGGCCAGAATATTCATAAGCCAGTGGCGCGAAGAGGCTCAGAGGCGAAATGACCCCAACAAAGAGAAGCGGCAGAATCGCAATCCAATCCGCGCCACATCCGGAGTGGGAGTGCGGGAGTAGCAGGCATACAAGCGCGATTCCGATTGCGATTGCCGCAATCAAGAGCCATCCCCGCCGTTGCCGATTCTGAATCATCGTGGAGCTTCTCTTATCTGGAAGTATATCGGATCGCAGTTAAGCCCCTAAAGCCAACCACTCCGCCCCGTACAATAATAATGAAAGCCTCAACACCTCAGCCCATGGCCGACGAAGAGAAAAAATCCCCCAAGCCCGACGAAGAATTGGCCGGAAAAATCTACGATTCCCGGCTCATCAGCCGCATCGGCCACTATCTGCGCCCCTACTGGTGGCAGGCTGCCGTCTCCGCCCTCGCCATCTCGTTCAAATCTCTCTGCGACGTTACCGGCCCCTACCTGATCATGGTGGGCATCGACCGCTACTTCCCCAGAGACACTGGCTCCTCTGCCACCACCAACCTATTTGCCCACGCCCTGGGCACGACCAACTGGCTCACCCGCCGCCTTCCCGCCGATCCCATCCAGGGCATCAATTGCCTGGCTGCCATCTTCCTCTGTGCGCAACTCGCTTCTTACCTCTTTGAGTTCATCCAGATCTTCCTGATGCAGTGGACCGGGCAGAAGCTCATGTTCGACTTGCGCCGCGACATCTTCCGTCACATGCAGCGCATGCACATCGGCTTTTTCGACACCCACTCCGTTGGCCGCCTGGTCACCCGCATCACCTCCGACGTGGATGCCATCAACGAGATGTTCACCGCCGGCGTGCTGGCCATTGTGGACGACTTTCTCAACCTCACCATCATGGCCGCCCTCATGCTTACCATCAACTGGCGGCTGGCCCTGCTCGCCTTCATGGTGCTGCCGCTCATCCTGATCGTCACGCGCATCTTCCGCGACCATGTACGGGAGAGCTACCGGCGCGTGCGCACTGCTATCGGACGCATCAACAGCTTTACCCAGGAGCACATTTCGGGGATGAGCGTGGTGCAGCTCTTCAACCGCGAACAGCGCGCCTTTGAGGATTTTGAAGATGTAAACCGCCAGCACATGATCGCGTTCAAGGACACTATCTTTGCCTATGCGCTCTTTTATCCGGCGGTCGATTTACTCTCCATGGTGGCCATTGCGCTGGTGGTCTGGCGGGGCGGCTTCGGCGTGCTGAGCATTCCTCCCGTGGTCACCATCGGCGTGCTGAACATGTTCATCCAGTACTCGCTGCGCTTCTGGCGGCCCATCCAGGACATGAGCGACAAGTACAACATTCTGCAATCGGCCATGGCAGCGGGCGAGCGCATCTTCCGATTGCTCGACACCCCTCTGGAGATCGTCAGCCCTGCACAGCCCCTCCGCGGCGACGGAAGCAATAGGATTGAATTTCGCCACGTCTGGTTCACCTATCAGAAGCTCACGGAAGAGCAGCAAGCCGCCGTGGACCGGGCGATTGCCAGCGAATCCTCTGCCGCTGAACTCGCCGCCATTTCCGACATCGAGTGGATTCTCAAGGACGTATCTTTTACCGTCGAGCCCGGCGAGACGGTGGCCATCGTGGGCCATACGGGCGCGGGAAAGACCACTCTGACCAGCCTGATGATGCGCTTCTACGAGGTGACCGCCGGCGAGATCCTGCTTGACGGCATCGACCTGCGCCGGCACGATCTGACCGCGCTCCGCCAGCACTTCGCCGTCGTTTTGCAGGATCCGTTTCTCTTCACCGGAACGCTCAAGGAGAATATCCGCTTCGGCAATGAGGAGATTACCGACGCCGATCTCCGCCAGGCCGCGCGCGACGTGAACGTGCTGGACTTTATCGAGAGCCTGCCGCATCAATTCGACGAGCCGGTGCAGGAGCGCGGCAACTCGCTCTCCACCGGCCAGAAGCAGCTGATCAACTTTGCCCGCGCGCTGGCTTTCAACCCGCGCATCTTGATTCTGGATGAGGCCACATCCAGCGTGGACACAGACACCGAGTTGCGCATTCGCGGCGCGCTGGAGCGCATGGTCGAGGGCCGGACCAGCGTGCTGATCGCCCATCGGCTAAGCACCGTACAACGGGCAGAGACAATCCTGGTGATGCACAAGGGCCAGTTGCGCGAGATGGGAACGCATCAGGAATTATTAGCGCAACGCGGCCTCTACTGGAAGCTCTACCAGTTGCAGTACAAGGACCAGGAGGGTGCCGTGGGCACCATTTCACTGGGACAACCCTCCATCTCAGCGGCAATTTAGGGACATAGCATCAGTATTGTCTGCAAGTCAACATACCCTCCGGGGCTAAAGCCCAACGATATATTTTGCTTTTACGGCACGAATTCTGCCGGGGTTGAAACCCCGGCCTACCAGTCGTGCCCTGATATAAAGCTAGCGATAAGTTGAGATTGCTTCTACGTCCAGGAGATTTCGATGCCATGCGGAGTGGCGCGGATGTTGGGCGGCTTGTGGCTGGTGAGGATGCGGATGGCGGAGAAGCCTCCGCCGAGCACGCAGACCGCTCCGCCGCCCACCAGCAGGCCCAGCTTGCTGGTCGGTTCGGGATCAAGGAAGGCCAGGATCACCATGGTGAGGCCGACGCCGCTCATGCCGAGCGCCACGCTAACGCCGGCAATTTCGCGCCGGGAGAGGCCGGAGATTCTGGCCATCTGCAACAGCGTCTGGTCTTCCGGATTGATGCCGAGATGAGCATCGTCAATGAGCATACCGGAGAGACGTGCGCGGTAGAGGAGCGCCAGGGTTCGCAGCCAGTTGGGATCGGAGGTGCGGACAATTTTCTCGAGGGATTCGTCCATGGGAACGAGTCTATACCCTGGGAGCGCGTTGGTCTGCTCGTGCAACAGCGCTGAAGGTTGGTACACTAGGGCCGGAGTTGAACCATGCAGATTTTTCTAGCGCTCTTCTGTGCCGGCATCGCATTTTACGCGTGGCAAAGCTGGCGCCGCAACCCGCTCTATTCGCTGAAGTCCACGCTCATGGACGCAGCCGTGATTCTGCTGGGCCTGGCGCTGGTGGTCGGCTTTAGCGAGCTGATAGCCTTCCATCTCCCCAGCCAGTCGCCCGCAGTGATTGTACTGTGTTGCATGGTTGTGATTGCTGCGATAACCCTGGGCCTGATCGCCGCCAGCACGCGCATCACCGATGGCCCCATTGCCAGGGTGCCTGCGGGGACGAAGCCTGACAGAAGGAATCGGCGCAAGCTGACCCCGTGGATTCTGGGGACGGGGCTGGTGCTGCTGTTGTTGCTGGGGTGGGCCGCGCTGGTTTCGCCCGAGGAGGCGGAGTTGCCGCTCGTCTTTGCGGCTCTTGTGCTCATGATCGGCATGGCCGCACTGGGCAGTCTGTACTTGAAAGCCCGGCGCTCTGATTACGCCAGCGCGGCCCTCAAGAGCAACTTCTGGGTGCATTGGCAGGACTCGACCGGAAAGGACGAGACGTGGTTGGGCCCCGACGGGCTGCTGTGCGAGGATGCGTATGCGCCGTGGCTTTCCTCTGGCAACTATCTGACGGACGCCCGCATTGAAACGAGTCCACACCTATCTTTGCTGCTGATCTTTCAAAAGGCCTTCGGCGCGCGTACCGCTGCGATTATGACACGGGTGCCCATCCCTGAGGGAGGGAAGAGCGATCTGGAAACGCTGGAAGGGAAACTGAGGGAGCAGTGCCCGAAGGCGCGGATTGAGCTTCGGTAAGGAATTGCGCAGCGCCAATGAAGAAGGGCCACTCCACAGATGCGAAGTGGCCCTTGTATTTAACTTGCTATCCCACCCTAGATCACCCCAGCGAGCAAAGATCGCTCGTCAGGGACCCCGAAGCCGCAAATACAAAGACGCTGCGAGGGTGGGGCACCCAAATTACTTGATGACCAGCGGCTTGGTGGTGAGCGAGCCGCTCTTGTAACCCTTGGCGATCTCGGTGATGGAGACGGCCTTGTAGTCGCCGGCGTGGCCGGCCTGGCCGAATTGCGTCATGCGTGTGGCAACGACCTTCTGCATGGCTTCGCGGGCGGGCTTCATGTAATCGCGGGGATCGAACTTTTCCGGCTGCTCCCACAGAACCTTGCGAATGGCGCCGGTCATGGCCAAGCGGTTGTCGGTGTCCACGTTGACCTTGCGCACGCCGTTGCAGATGCCGAGTTGAATCTCCTCGACGGGCACGCCCCATGTCTCCTTCAGCTTGCCGCCGTACTTGTTGATGACGTCCTGCAGATCCTTGGGCACGGAGGAACTGCCGTGCATGACCAAGTGGGTGTTGGGCAGGCGCTTGTGAATGGCAATGAGCACGTCCATCTTGAGCACCGAGCCGTCGGGCTTTTTGGAAAACTTGTAGGCGCCGTGGCTGGTGCCGATGGCAATGGCCAGCGCGTCCACGCCGGTCAGTTCGGCGAACTCGACTGCTTGGTCGGGGTCGGTGACGTGCTCGAGGCCCGTACCGCCCGCGCCGTGGCCATCTTCGACGCCGCCCAGCACGCCGATCTCGCCCTCAACGGTGACGCCGCGCTCGTGCGCAAAATCGACCACGCGTTTTGTGACCGCGACATTCTCCTCAAAGCTGGCCGGGGTCTTGCCATCCTCCTTGAGCGAGCCATCCATCATGACGCTGGTATAGCCCAGATCAATGGCGCTCTTGCAGGTTTCAAAGCTGTTGCCATGGTCCTGGTGCATGGCGATGGGAATCTCGGGATTCAGCTCGGCGGCGGCCAGGATGAGGTGAAAGAGATATTTGTCCTGGGCAAACTGACGCGCGCCGCGGCTGGCCTGGATGATGACCGGCGAATTGGTTTCCTTGGCCGCCGCCATGATGGCCTGAATCTGTTCCATATCGTTGACGTTGAATGCGCCGACGCCGTAACCGCCCTTGGCGGCCTCGTCGAGGAGTTGCCGCATGGAGACTAGAGGCATGGAAGTTTCTCCTATTCGCCGGATGAACCGGCGGGGTTTTTGGCTCCTGTCGCCGCGTTATTGTGTGTATCAGAGCAGGCTTTCAGCCGGTCGGGCGGCGGGAACCGCAATCATCCTTATGGTAGCAGGGACGCGCAAGGGAAAAGTGTGCGGGCGGACACAGGCGCAAAACACCGTGCCGGCGGACCGATTCAGGAGGAGCGTTCCGGAATGGACTGAGTGAACCCTGTATGCCTGCGATTCTTTACTTCTGCAATCCGGTGCGCGAGTTTGGCTCGACCGGCTTATCGTAGCGCCCGCGAAAGGCGTTCCAGCGGACGATGGTGATCTCCTGGAGCATCTTGAAGCCGTCTTTCACGTAGCTCATGCGGGAGCGCTCGTCGTGGGCCCAACTGACCGGCACCTCGATAATCCAGAAATCGCGCTTGAGGGCGATGAACAAGATCTCTGGGTCAAAGCCCCAGCGTTCGATGGTCTGGAGTTGAAAGACGGTTTGGGCGGCCTGGCGGGTGAAGGCCTTGAAGCCGCACTGGGTGTCGGCGAAGGGCAGGCGCATGATGAATCGGGTGACGGCGTTGAAGCAGCGGCCGAAGAACTGGCGATAGAGAGGCTGACGCTGGGTCTGGCGGTCTTTCTGCAGCCAACGGGAACCGATGGCGATGTCCGCGCCCTGCCGGATAGCGGCAAAGAGGCGTTCGGCCTCCTCGATGGGGGCAGAGAGGTCGGCGTCGGTGAAGAGGACGATTCCACCCCGCGCCTGAATCATGCCGGAGCGCACGCTGTAGCCCTTGCCGCGGTTGCCGGGGTTCTCAACGAGCCGGACCTCGGGCGCTGTTTTGGCAAAGGCGCGCACCACATCGGCGGTGGCATCGGTAGAGCCGTCGTTGACCACCAGAACTTCAGCATCCCATCCGCGCGCGCGAATACAGCCCGCCACGGACTCCAGCGCCTTTTGGATACGGGCGCTCTCGTTGAAGACCGGAATTACGATGCTGTACATTGGCTGGGCGCTGTTGCGAGTGTTGCTGTTGGAATCGTCGTTCACGTCTCCGTCCTCTCCCTGGCCGTTCGAGCCCGTTACACCCCAGCGACGAAGATCTGTCTCCGCCATCCCAGGACGCAAAGACCGCTTCCTGGGAACCCTGTCTACCGGGGACCCCGGCCCTTCACCGGGTGCGTGAACGCCATGGGAATATCACAGGACATCATAAACGCCACAGGGCGAAGTTGGCTGGTCAAAGCCTGGGCGCAGGGCATTTCCGGCAAACTATTGAGGGAAAAGGCTCAAATTCACAAGGGAGCCTTGTTTTTCACGCCAGAACGGGTAAAATCCGTTTATGCTGTGAGGGGAGGCTAGAGGACATGACAAAGGCAGACCTGGTGGAAAAGGTGACCGCGGCGGGCGAGTTGACACGGCGCGACGGCGAAGTTATCGTCGAAACCATCTTCGATGCGGTGATTGGGGCTCTGAAGAGCGGAGACAAGATTGAGATTCGCGGCTTTGGGTCCTTCCGCACCCGCCAGCGCAACTCCCGCATCGGGCGCAACCCCAAGACCGGGGAGCGTGTGGAAGTTCCGGCCAAGAAGGTGCCCTACTTCAAGCCATCCAAGGAGTTGCGCGACCTGGTCAATCCCCAGGAAGTCAAAGCCTCCTGAGCGCGCTCTTTTCCGGAGACCTTCGCAACCCGACCCACAAGGAACGGACCCTGGTTCGCGATAGGTGAGTGACTCCGTGCGGAAAAACGCCGCTTGGCGGGATTGTCTCTGGAGGCTTGGAAGCCGCCAGTACAGCCGGCCAGGAGGCCGGCGCTACAATTTGCGGATAGGCTCTTAAAGAAAAAGCCACTTGACGAAATAGCTTCCGGGATAGAGCTACTTTGGTTTCACTATAGCCGCATCAGGCCGGATGCCGATGACGCTCATCATGCGCCCGGCATGGCCCTCGGAGCCGCGATGAGAGAAAAACAGCTCCCGATGACAGCTTGTGCAGCCGCCGACTACATGGATGGCTCGGGGCTTGAGGCCGGCAGTGAGCAACTGGCGGCGATTAGCTTCAATTAAATTCAAATGCAGGTTGGGGCCGATGGGCGAATGGCCCGGCGCGCTTTGTGTCATGAAGAGCAGAGGGTACTTCGTCCGTACCGGGTCGGAGTCGTAGACCTCGCGGAAGAGCTCGTGGGCGTAGGCGAACTGAGACTCGAAGCTGGAGAGAACCTCTTCGCCGACCGCGTAACAGCAGGGGCCGATGCCGGGACCGATTGCGGCAATCAAATCTTCAGGCCGGGAGCCGAATTGGAGCCTCATGCGGCCAATGCCGGACTCGACGATGCGCTCGACCGTTCCGCGCCAGCCGGCATGGAAGGCGGCCACCGCGCGCCGCTTGCGGTCGGCCACCAGAATGGGGATGCAATCGGCGGTCCGGATGCCCAGCAGCAGACCGGGCTCGTTGGTCATCAGGCCGTCGGCTTTCCACCCCAGCGACGAAGACCTGTCGCTGGGGACCCCGGCTTTAAATGGCCGCGCGGGGCTGGCGTCTGCCGCAGTGACAAGACGAACCAGGTTGGAATGAATCTGGCGGAGGTCAACCACGGGGGTGGATGGGTCTCCGCTGATCGCCTGGGCAAAAAGCCGACGATTCCGGGCCACCGTGTCGCGGTCGTCCTCGTCCGTAAAGCCCAGATTCAAATCGCCTTGGGCATCGTCAGCGCAGTAGGCGCGGCTGAGGCCTCCACGACGCGTGCTGAAGCCGTGCCAGAGCCAGTTCATCTTTTCCCAGGCAGGAACCGCCAGCCACTGGACACCATTGGGGGCGATGCAGGGAAACGGCGCGGGGGGAATCAGTTCCTGCCGGGTTGAGCGTTGCAGGCGCATCCGGGCGGTCACGCCAGAGCCCTTACCACGCAAATTGCGCCGGAGGCCCGCTTGCTCATATAGAGTGTCGATCTTCTGTATTACCAGAGCGGGATCATTTTCTGGAGTGGAAGAGGGCATCTGGCCTCCATTTTATCCGGTGGCACACAAGCATTGGGCCTGCCTTCCGGCAGGCCCGCTTGAGAGGCATTGAATGGAGGGGTCCAGAGGGTTACGGGGAAGAGGTTCGTACAGAACCTTCAAGAAGGAGGGAATTCCTTTCTTGGCGAGCGGTATTTCGGGGAAGCCTCTGCTAATTGTCATTATAGATGCGGGAAAGCGGAAAAGGTTTCACGGCCAATTTAATTTTTTTCCACAAATTACCGTGGATTTGTCGGATGCACAAAAACGCCTACATTTTTACCCCCATTTGCCGACAGTCGTCGAAGAGGGGAGCGTGTGCCTGCTCCCGAAGAAGGGGGCACGATGACGGTTGCCGCACTTTCGACCGCGGGGTTCTCGCAGTACATTGCCGCGTCCAGCAATGTCGCGGGGTCGCAGCAGGCATGGCAGGCGCTGCAACAGAGCCTGGCGCAGGGCAACCTGACCGCCGCAGCCAGCGCCTTCAAGACCTACAGCCAGCTCAACCCGGCGCAGACGACCTCGGGCGGCAGTTCATCGGTTCCCTCGCAGCTTACTACCGACATGGCCGCACTGGGCAGCGCCATCGGCTCTGGCAATCTCTCTTCGGCCCAGTCCGCATTTGCCACGGTGGAGAGCGACCTGAAATCCACCCGGTCTCAGGCGATGGCAAACGCGGAAAGCGCCGCTGCCCAGACGGTGCAATGGGTAGACGACCTGCTCAGCCTTTCTGATTCGAGCAGTTCCTCCTCACCGACCTCGGTTGACCCTACGACTGCCCTGCTGGATTGCGCCTACGGGCTGAACAGTTCCAACAGCACAACCAACCCGCTGGTAACGCTGCTGGAGAGCAAATACGGCGACGGCAGCGCGACAGGCACAAGCAGCGCCACTAGTTCCGGCACTGCAGGCTCCGGCACGTCCCCCAGCACAGTGGGCTCGAGCAGCACGGCCAGCGCGCCGAGCACCGTCAGCAGCGGCAACACCGGCAGCGGCGCCAGCGTGAATGCCTACGCGTGATGGTTATCAGCAAGTGGATACATCGTGGGTCAGTTTGAAAGAGCAATCCCTCGGGGGCTAAAGCCCGGACATTATTGTGGCCTTGATGTACGGGCTAAACAGCTTGCGGAAAAAGGCTGATTTTCAAGTAAAAAGCCCGAAAAGCATACCGCAGGGGCTAGAGCCCGCTTTCATTTTGTTGCATTTACGGCACGACTGAAGTCGTGCCCTGACGCTTCTTGCTCCACTCTTTGCATTTTTCCGCAAACTGACAATCCCGTACCCTTCAAGCTAAAGCCCGCACCTATCGAATGCAGGGAAGAAGACGGATGAGGCAATCCTGCTGCTTACGGTCAAAAGTGACCAAGGGCCTATAGAATATTCCTAACTATGCTCGACGAAGATACTGGCAAAGTTCCGGGAGTTTCGCCTCCCGACGGCTCCAGGCGAGCCGCGCGCCAGCCGTCTATCAAAGACATTGCGCGGCTGGCCCACGTGTCGCATCCCACGGTCTCCCGCGCCCTGCAGAACAGCCCGCTGGTGAATCCCCAAACCGCCGAGCGAATCCGCCAGATCGCCGAGCAGGCGGGCTATCACGCCAGTGCCGTGGCGCGCGGGCTGGTGACGCGGCGGACGCGGACCATCGGTCTGGTGGTGACCACGGCCGCCGATCCATTTACCAGCGAAGTTTTCAGCGGAATTGAACAGGAGGCCCATGACCGCGGGTATTGCGTGTTCCTGGCTGAATCGTATGCCGATCCAGAGAGCGAGAGAAAAATAGTCCGAACCTTCGCGGAGCGGCGGGTGGATGGAATCATCGTCACCTCGTCGCGCGTGGGCGCTTTGTATCTTCCTCTGCTGTCGGAGATGATGGTCCCTATCGTCCTAGTCAATAACCAGCACCCCGGAGCGTTTGTGCACTCGGTGATGATCCGCAACCAGGAAGGCGTCCGGGCGGCGGCCAAACACCTGATCGATCTGGGACATCGACGGATTGCTTACCTGGGCGACCAGTTTGGCTACCAATCGGACGCGGAACGCTGCGCGGGCTACCGGGAGGCGCTGGAGGCAGCCGGGATCGAATTCACTCCCGAGCTGGTGGCGCCGGGCGATGGCAAACCGGAAGGCGGTCTGCGCGCCATGGATCAGTTGCTGGCGATGGCCCACCCGCCGACGGCGGTCTGTTGCTACAACGATATGACGGCCTTGGGCGCGATGCGCTCGATTCGCCTGCGCGGCTTGCGCGTGCCGCAGGATATCTCCGTGGTGGGCTTTGACGATCTGTTCATTGCCTCTTACTTGCAGCCGCCATTGACCACGATTCGCCAGCCGATGCGACGCATGGGGAAGCTGGCGATGGAGAGCCTTTTCAAGCTGATGTCGTGGGACGAGTCGGAGATCCACATCAAGGTCGACGCCGAGCTGATTGTGCGGGAGTCGACGGCGCGGATGAGGACGGGGTGAGCGGGGTTCCCACCCTAGCCGCAAAAACAAACGCAGGTCCTCCGACTCCGCTACGCTCCGCTCAGGATGACAGATTTGTGGTGATTCCCACCCTAGATCACCCCAGCGAGCAGAAATCGCTCGCCGGGGACTCCGATGCCGCAAAACAAGAACGCGGCGAGGGCGGGGCACCCGGCGAATCATATGAAAAACATACCGCAGGGGCTAAAGCCCGGCTTTGTTATGAATCCTTTACGGCACGACTAAAGTCGTGTCCTGACGCTTCTTGCTCCACCATTGGCATTTTTCCGCAAGCTGTGAAGTCTTGCCCTGATACAAAGCGGGTTAACAAAACACGCTGTGCTACGAGAAGCGGGTTCGCCGCCAGAGCAGAGTTCCGCAGAGGCCCAAAGGCAGGATGGTGCCGATGACCAGGACGATCATCCAGGGCATGCTAAGGGTGAGGTGTTGGCTTACGGTGCCGATGCCCAGCCAGACGAAGATTCCCACCGCGACGATCATCACCACGGCTTCCCACCAGCGGCGCACGGGCGGATGATCGGCCAGAGGGTCATTGCCGGCGACCACCGCGGCTACCTTTTTCGTGTCCAAGCCATAACGGTCACACTCGCGGTCCATGGCCAGCTTCCAGTTCACCAGCTCCGATGCGCCGGGATCGGCCATGCTGATGGAGACTGCGCCGGCGATCATCACCAGCGACCCGGTGAGGATCAACACTTTTCCGGTGGTGCTCAATCCGGAAAACTCGGCAAAGACCAGCGCGCCCCAGGCCAATCCCCAAAGCTGATTGGTGTTGGATAGCGGAATGCCGCGCCCGATGCCGATGTACTTGGCTGCAAAGTTCTGGAAGAGGTCGCCAATCACCCAGCAGAAGCCGCCCAGGAAGGGCCAGAAGAGCATGGGCCGGGCGCGGTGCAGCTCGCTGAGAAGATTGCCCGCGCCGCCATGAAAGATGGCTGCCAGGATGGTGACGGTGCCTAACTCGCCGAAGGTGAAGATGGTGACGAACGAAAGCGGGTTCATGCCGCTGATATAGGCCTTGCGGTAGGGAATATACATGGTGCCCAGCAGAACGCCTGCGCCCAGCGCGGCCACGATGCCCAACATGGCCTTGCCCGGCGTAGTGGTCTCACTGGCTTTGGCAAAGGCCAGAACCGCCGCGCCACCGACGATGGCGAAAGCGCCTCCCAGTACCTTCAACCATTCCTTGATGCCGGAACCGCGCAGCTCCTTGAAGAGCAGCCAGCCCCAGAAGAGGCCCACCAGGCTGTTGGTGTTCCACAGCGGAAAGGCGATGGACAAGCCCACGTTGCGCACCCCGAAGATGGTGAGCGTGTTGGCCACGGCCCACAACATTCCGGCCAGCAGCGCCCAGACAATGAGGTGGGGCTTGTCGCGCAGATCGGAGAAGATAAAGCCCGTCCCCTTGAGCAGTGTGGGAACGGTCCAGCGGGCCACGAATGCGCCCATCACCATGCCCATGGAAATGAGGAAGGGCGAGAAGCCGGCGTTCACCAGCTTGGTGGGAGCTTCGGCGGTGCCCAGCCAGACGGCCGCGGTCAGCCCGCAGAAGACGCCGAGTTTATGCAGGGAGAGGGTCGAACGCCCTCGCGAGGCGGTCACAGGTTCGCTCAAGAAATCACCTCAGGCTCATCAGAAGGATTATTCCCAGAATCAAGACACCGACCGGAACCCAAAGGTGCATGTCGGTAAGGATGGAAATCAGCCTGGATCGCTTCATCCGCCCACCTCTTTCAAACGCACGGGCCGGCGCTCGTCGTAGGACTTGCGCGCCGCCAGCGCCATGGCCACGGGAATCCGCCCGTCGATGCCGGTTACTTCGGTCGTCCGCCTCTCGAGAATGGCGGTGACAAAAGAGCGCATCTCGCTGGCGAAGCTCTCCGTATAACGCTCCATGAAGAAGTTGAGCGGCAGGTCCGTATGAACGGACTTTCCATCGCTGACCACGGCCTGGTTAGGATAGCAGTTTTCTGTTGCAATCTTTCCCTCGCTGCCCAGAATTTCCACGCGCTGGTCGTAGCCGAATGGGGCCTTACGGCAGTTGTCGATCGTGCCGATGACGCCGTTGCGGAATCGCAATACGACCAGCGCGGTGTCCAGATCGCCGGCCTTGCCGATCTCCGGGTCAACGCGGACGCCGCCCGCCGTGTAGATCTCTTCCACCTCGTCGCCGATGAGGAAGCGGGCCATATCGAAGTCGTGGATGGTCATGTCCATGAACATTCCGCCGGAGACTTTGACGTAAGAGACGGGCGGCGGCGCGGGATCGCGGCTGATGATGTGCATCAAATTGGGCGTGCCGATTTCGCCCGTGGCCACGGCGTGGCGAACGCGGGCGAAGTTCGGATCGAAGCGCCGGTTGAAGCCGATTTGCAATTGCACGCCAGCGGCCTTGACCGCGGCCAGCGCGCCATCAATCACTTCCAGGCTGAAGGCGATGGGCTTCTCGCAGAAGATGTGTTTGCCGGCTTTGGCGGCCTGCACGATCAGATCGGCGTGGGTGTTGGTGGAGGAGCAGATCAGCACCGCCTCGATCTGCTTGTCGGCAAGAATCTCGTCGCTCGTCGCGGCGATCCTGGGAATGTTGCAGCTGGCGGCCAGCGCCTCGGCGGCCTCGCGGTATACGTCGGTGATGGCTACGATCTTCGCCTCCGGCAAGCGGAAGGCCAGCGTTTCCGCATGAACCTTGCCGATGCGCCCGGCGCCGATGATTCCGATATGCAGCTTTTGTGTGCTCAATGTGTCCCCCCTGGTACCTTTCAGGAATTTAATGTGCGTTCAGAAACTGGTTTTCGTCTCCGGCGAAAAGCAAGCTACAGCATACACTTTTCTACCGGGTCAGGCCCCGTCGATTCCTCCGATGGAGGGCGAAGGAATCGACGGGGGCACAGCAGCAGCTCAGGCAAAATACTTTTCCACTGCCGTGAAGTAATCCCACTCGCCGGTGCAAGCGTTGCCGGCGACCTGGGGCTGGCATTCCTTCATTTCGACCTGACGTCCAAAGCCGTGCGAACCGTTTGGACGCTGTCGTGGATCGCCTGCTGGGGGTCCGGCAGCGGAAAGATCTCAAACGAGAGAAAGCCATCGTAAGTGATCGAATCGAGCGCTTCCAGGACGCTGACCACGTCCATGTGTCCATGGCCTGGCGCTTCGCGGTTGGTATCCGCCAGATGAACATGGCCGATCCACGAACCCGCGGTGCGCAGGCTTTGGCACACGTCGGGCTCCTCGATATTCATATGGAAAGTATCGGCCAGCAGCTTGAGGTTTCCGACGCCGATCTCTTTGGCAATCCTGACAACGTCGGCCAGCCGGTTGATGTAGTCGCTCTCGTAGCGGTTGAGCGGCTCCAACAGCACGGTGACGCCGGCGTTCCGGGCTTGTCTGCAAAGCTGGCCCAGGGATTCTACTGCCGCCGCTCTGCGGACGCGGCGCTCCTGGGCATCGCAATCACCAAGATAGCCGCCGAGACTCCCGATTGTAACGGCCGAACCGATCTCGGCGGCGAAGCGGATGTGTCCCAGCACGCGGTCGACAGTTCGCGCACGCACGGCCGCGTCCGGATGGGAGAAACTCAGTCCGTCGGCGGCGGCCATGCCGGTTCCGAGCGTCGGGACCTTCATCCCAAACTCTTTTATCAGGCGCTTGACCTGGCTGAGGTCAACGTCGGCGGCTTGGCGCATGTGAATTTCGACGCCCTGACAGCCGGACTCCGCGGCCTGCCGGAAAGCGCCGGCCAAATCTCCGCACAGCAACAACGGCGCCCGGCGTGGATGGCTGGGCGTCGCTGTAAGCGCCAATTTGATCGTTCCAGTAGCAGTCTTCATACAGACCTCGGGGCCAGCGCACGGCTGGCTGGCCGTGCGCCGAAATCCGCCCTAGAACGAGGTGAAGGGGGCGAGCGAGTAAACCGACTTCCAACCCTTGCTGAACGGCTCCTTGAGATAGGGGGCCAACTCCTGGGGGTCGTGAAGACTGATCTTCTCGGTGCTGGGCACGGTGCCTGGAGGAAACGCCTCGAGGTATTCGTCAACCAGCAACGTCAGGTAGCGGAGAATCGCCGCTACGGGCCGCTTGGCTTTGCGGGCATCGCCGTGGGTAGGCTTTCCGACCACGCCTTCCGGCGTTCCGGAAATCTCCCATTCGGCATGGCCTTCGCCCTCCGACCAACGGCTGGGACGCGCAAACGCTTCGACCGATGTATCCATGTGTCCGCCGGGCAGCAACGCCTTCCCTTCGGTATCGACGGCGTACTTCATATTGACCATTTCGGGGTACAACAGAAGTCCGACCGAGGTTTCAGCTTCGTCGGCATGGACGAAGTTTGTATCCCAATCGCCGCCGCGGTCGGTGGTGCGCCACATCTCGCGCGTGACGCGGTGCCAGTCAAGCACGCGATAGATGCCGGGCAACTGGTAGCGCTTGACGAACTGCTGCAGCGCAGATTCGAGGACCCAGAGCTGGCCGTGGTTGTTGACAATGATCTGCTTGCGCCATCCGTCGTTCCACAGGCCGAGCATCACGTCGATCAACTGCTCTTTGGCGACTTCCTCGCGGACGATGACCGTGCCGGGCATGCCCAGATGGTGGGCCGGATGGCAACCGTACATCCAGGGAGGCAAGGCCAGCGCCGGGGGCGCGCCGCGCTTGGCCATGAAGCGGCGAACGCCTTCGCAGATGATGCTGACGAATAGCGTATCCATCGAGGAGATGGTGTGCTGGCCGTGCAACTCGGTTGAACCGACCGGGATAAGCACGACGTCGTTTTTCTTGCGCTGCGCTTCGAGATCATGCCGTATCGTGGTCTGCATGTAGCTGCCGGGTTTCGCCCATTCGCAGCCGCCTGGGGAGGGCACTCCGTACTCGGCCAGGATCGCGTCCAGTTGAGCTTCACTGGCTTCGAACAATTCTTTTTTCATACGCCCGACGGCGGTGTTCTCGAACACCAGGTCGGACTGCTTGGTGGTGAGCCATGCGTTTGTTGCAGTCATCTTCGGTTTCCCTTCTTTTCTTTGGATCGTGTGTGGCGCCCCGGGGCTCCGCGCCGTGGAGATGGAGGCGCGCGGAGCCCGCTCTCGGGCGCGTGTTGGTTACATCATGCAGGTAATCTTGCAATTTACCTTGTCGGTCTGGAGCAGCTTGATGTGGTCCGGCACTTCATCAATGCGGATCTTCTTGGTGATGAGAGGAGTCATGTCCATGCCCGAGGCCATGCAACTGATGACGCGCGGGAAAGTGCCGTAACCCGAGTGGCCCTGGGCGCCGAAAATCCTGGCCTTGCGGACCTGGTAGACTTCGCCATTCGTGGGTGTCTTGGCGTCGGCTCTTGCGACGATGGCCACCTTTGCGCCGACGAATTTGCCAAACCAGATCATGTCCTCGATGATGGGGAACACTTTGCCCGGCAGACCGGTGGCTTCTAGGTACAGGGCCGCACCCTGGCCGCCGGTGTAGGCCAGAACCCTCTGAGCGACGTCTTCCTTGGTGGGATCGACTATCAAATCCGCGCCGAGTTGCACGCCAAGCCTGGCGCGACTCTCTTCTGGTTCCACCAGAATTACTTTCGCCGCGCCGGACCGCTTCATGACCGCTACGCCAGCGAGACCGATCGGACCGCCGCCCAGGATCACCGCGTTGTCGCCGGGACGGATGCCACCAGCGCACTCGATCAGGGCATTATAAGCCACCGAGGTAGGCTCAACGAGGCTGCCGGCCGTGAACAAGTCGTTACCCTTGTAGCGACCCTCGAGCTCCTTGAGGCTCCACAGGTAACGCGAGTCGACCACCACGTACTTGGCGAAGGCGCCATCTATGCTGAATCCGATCTCTTCGAGCTTCTCACACTGGTTGGGATTGCCGTCGGCGCACGGGCGGCAATAGGAGCACCAGAACATCTCTTCAGCGCAGACCGGCTCGCCCAAATCGTAAGCGCGGCCGGTGCGCTTATTGAATGCTTTGTCGCCGGCTTTCACGACGACACCGGCAAACTCGTGTCCCAGTGTGACAGGAAAGGCCGTCAATCCTGGATACCAAGTGTATCCGTCCTTGTCCGCCTGCGACATGTGGACGTCACTGCCGCAAATGCCACAGGCTTTCACTTCGATCAGGCACTGCGTGGGCCCAATTTCCGGCATGGGTTTCTGTTGCAAGGACAATGTGGGGTTGCGCCATACCTGGCTGCCCAGGTATGTCAGCTTGCCGTCAACATCCTTCGGACCAAGCTTAAATATCGGCTTGGGCGACCAATCTGCTGACAAAACTACCGTTTTCATATCACTCATACCAAACTCCTTTTCATTTCACTCAAAATTGAACTCCAACTTCTGTGCGGTGCTTTCGGCGAGCTGCTCTTCCGAATCGGTGGCTCTAGAGAACCCATCGTATCTACACATCCTTAAGGCTTCCTGAAGACTACCTTAAGCAAATCGCGTGCAGACAATAGCCTGTTATTCACTCTGCGCCCGTATACCCAATGGAATCAGAGCGGTTTTTGCAAGGTGGCTGGGATCCAGAGGAATACCGCAAATGCAATCCGCGTAAGATCTCGCGAACAGCATGTTTTATGCGGGCTTTGAACATTCCTGCATCCTGTACCGCTCCTCAAACAGGTGTACTCCCTCCACAGGGAAGATGCACACGTGTGCATCTATGAGCTAATCATCACCTTTCCGGTTCGTTCTGTCAAATTTCCTGTATTCCCTTCCAATTTTGTTAAATTGCTGGTCATCCGCAGTGATTGGTACTCTTGATCGAAAAAAGAAGAGGGTGTTGCGGCTCCCATGCACACGTTTGCTTTTCAGGATGAGTCATGGCCCAGAATGAATCGAAGCCCACCTACAAGAGCTCGCTCTATCAAATGACGCAGGCCACCCGCTTCAGCCAACCGGCGCCGAACATGATTGTCAGGATTGCCACCACGCGGAGTCGAATGCCATAATCCGGGACGTATTTAGCCCAATCCGGATACAGAATAGAGGTGCTATGCGGCCCGGAAAATGCTTCCAGCCGCGCAGTTTGTCATCCAGCGGATCGGCACCCGCAAGCAGCCGCTCCAAAACCACTGAAAGCCATAGATAACATGAGACTTGCAACCGCCTGTCGGCGAACAATCCGTTTCTGTGCGACGATTGGTACAGCGGCAAGACCCAAACGGGGCAGTTTTTCCTTGACACTGGCGGTGTAAAGTTGCTAGTTTGCTTACGCGGAAGAGGAATAAGAGAAATCCACCGCCAAATACATGTCTTCGTCCTTCTGTTGAGCGGCAACGCTCCCCGGTGGAGTGTTGGCGTGTCTTTGGGGGCGGATTTTTTTTTAACACATTAAGGCCTTGACCGTATTTTATCGGAGCCTTATCGGAGCCTTAACCTTAGTGGTTAAGCATGTTTGGAAGGCAGTTGTGATTAAGAATCTTTGGGAGGCAGTATGATTTCGATGAATCGGTATATGGGACAACGAGCGAGCATCTCCTGGTGGATTCGCCTGGGCATGGCGCTGTTGTTGATTCTTCCTGCTCTGGGCGCTTACGCCCAGTACGAAAATGGAAGTCTGGTGGGAACCATTCACGACGCCACTGGGGCCGCAATCCCCAATGTGAGCATCACGGTCGTCAACAATGAGACCGGAATTTCCACCGTAGTAACGTCGAATGGGGCGGGCGACTATGAAGTCCCGACGCTTCGCTTCGGCATTTACACAATCACCGCAAAGGCTGCCGGTTTCGCCGAGGCCGTTGCCAAGGATATCACCATCACGGTAGGCGGCCGTGTCCGTATCGACCTGACGATGAAGGTCGGCGCGGCCCAGACCACGGTCGAAGTTTCCGGAGTCGCACTGCAGCTTGAAACTGAATCGAGCCAGCGCGGACAGACCATCACCGAGTTTCAAAGCGAAGCTCTTCCACTGGTGAGCAGGAACTATTCCGACCAGTTGGATTTCGTCACCGGCGCGCGCCAGGCGCCAACGGAAGTAACCACCACCTCCGTCACCAGCCTATTGCGCCAGGGCTCGTATAACATGAACGGCCAGCGCAGCATGTTCAACAACTTCATGATTGACGGCATTGACAACAATGCTTATGGCGAGAGCAACCAGGGCTTTGACAACCAGATCATCCAGCCCACGCCCGATTCCATCGCCCAGTTTGAAGTGGTGAACAACAACTACAGCGCCGAGTACGGCCGCTCCTCCGGAGCGCTCATCAACGTGGCCACCAAGTCCGGCGGCAATCAATTCCACAGCACTCTCTATGAGTTCTTGCGCAACACCGACCTGAACGCGTTCGGCTACATCAAGCCAGTCACCGTGAATGCACTTACTGGCGCTCAGTATCCGTTTTACAAGCCGGCCTTCAGGCGCAATCAGTTCGGCGCCACCTTCGGCGGGCCGATCATGAAGAACAAGTTCTTCTACTTCATCGACTACGAGGGATTCCGCCAGACGCTTACGCCTACTACCGTTGGGACCGTTCCTACGCTCAACGAGTTGAACGGCATTCTGGCTGTCAATGTTGAGAATCCGTACACAGTAGGCACGGCATCCCCCCAATACCTGGCGGCGGGCACATCGATTCTCAGCGCGCCCGGCATCGACCCAACTGCCGTGAAGATTGCTAATTACTACAAAGCCATTCTCCCCGCAGATTGCACGGTGACCTCCGGCTCAGCAACAACAGGCGTTGCGGGGAGCGACTGCCCCATTAATGCTCCCTTCACTGACAAATCCGACAAGGGCGACCTTCGTTTGGATTTCCAGCAGAGCGATAGGACCTCCTGGTTCCTGAAGATCGACGACCGCAAGGAAACGGCCGTCAACTTCCCGACGCTCCCCGAGCCGATCGACGGCCAGACCAACGGCGAAATCAAGATTCTCGACCGGCAGGTTGCGCTGGGCTACAACCACACACTGAGCGCCAACAGGATTATCGACGCCCGCTTCGCCCTGTCTGGCACGCGGGCCGGCAAGTGGAGTAAGGCCATCGGCACCAGCTACATCCTGCCAACCGACATACCCGGCCTGCCCACCATCGCCAACGTCTCCGGCGGCCTGCCGTCGATTGCCATCTCCGGCGGCTTTACGAGTTTCGGACGCCAGAGCACCAACCCGCAGTGGCAGAACCCGTCGGTGCTAGACCCCAAGATCAACTACACCTGGGTCAAGGGCAAGCACTCCATGAAGTTCGGCTATGAGTACGAATACATCTGGATGGAAGTGGAGGACTCCAACCCGCTCTATGGCTCCTTCACCTTCGCCAAGGGCTACAGCGTTTGTCCGGCCTCGGCTGGAGCTACAAACTGCCCTACCGGCAACAGCGCCGTGGCCGACACCTACTGGGCCGACTTCCTCTTCGGAGCACCAAGCGCCTATTCGCTATCCACTTACTGGATCTCCCATCTACACCAGAATATGGAGAGCGCATATGCCCAGGATGACTGGAAGTTCAACCACAAGCTGACCCTGAATCTGGGCGTGCGCTGGGAGTACGGTTCGCCTTACTCGGAGCGCAACGGCAACCTCTCTAACTTCAACCCGGCGACCGGGACCATGCTCACGCTGGACCCCGGCTACACGAGCTCCTACACGTCATCACCGAATCTTTCGGCATGCGGCGGCGCTGGCTCCACAACACCTGCGTGTATCACCAAGTACACCGGCAACGGTGTCTACGGCAAGACCCTGGTTAATCCGGACCTGGTCGACTATGCCCCGCGCCTGGGCTTTGCCTATGCAGCTGCCCCCAGCATCTCGGTTCGCGGCGGCGTCGGCATGAGCTATGTCCACTACTATCGCGCCGGCTCGGGCAATATGCTGGCCATCAACGCCCCCCACGCGATGTTTACCTCCGTAAGCAACCCGTCGACCGCTACAACGGCCGGCTTCCAGTCGCTGCATAATGGCTATCCGACTGGCCTGGCCACGGTCTTCAGCGCGGGCACCGACAACATCGACTACATCCCCTCGAACACCAAGGACAGTTACGTTGAGAGCTACTTCCTCGGCGTGCAGAAGCAACTGGCCAAGAACGTCCTCTTCGATGTGGCCTATGTGGGCAACCATGGCGTTCATCTGCAGGGCTTCGTCAATGCCAACCAGAAGAACCCATCGAATGGCTGGGCTCGCCCATTCCCGAACTGGGGCGGCTACCTGCTCAACAATTCAACCGCCAATCCCACGTACCTGAACGGCGACATTACCGAAGCACTGAACGGGTTCAAGTCTCACTACCATTCGCTGCAAGCCCGTTACGAGCAGCGCTTCGTTGCCGGCTTGACCCTGTTGAACTCCTTTACCTGGGGTCATGCGCAGGACAATGCCTCCTCCACCCTGGAGGCCAACACGCCGGCTCCGCAGGATGCCAACAACCTGAGGGGCGATTACGGCCAGTCGGACTACAACCTGCCTATCGCCAACATCACCAGCTTTGTATATGAGCTGCCAGTTGGTAAGGGAAAACAGTACCTGGCCAAGAGCGGCACCGCGCTAAATCTCCTTTTAGGGGGATGGGAGATCGGCGGCGTCAACACCATTCAGGGTGGCACGCCCTTCAACTTTACGTATGCCCCGGCTGCGGCCAACCAGGTGTCGCCGCAGCTTACGCAGAGCTGGCGCGGTCAGAACATCTATCGCCCCAACCTTGTTCCCGGCGCGCACTATACCCAGGGCAAGGTGAAGCTGGCTAGCGGATACGTTCAATATGTCAACCCCAGTGCTTTGCAGATACCCGCAACCTACTCCACCGGCACCACTCCGGCGAGCCCGTTCGGCACCCTGCCCAAGAACTTTGGCCGCACGATGCCCTACTACGAGACGGATCTTGACTTCAACAAGCGGTTCAACGCTATGCACGACAAGATCAAGGTCGAGTTCCGCTCGGAGTTCTACAACATCTTCAACCACACCAACCTGTACCTGCCCGGCGGCTCGGGGCCGGCACTGTCTGCGGGCGGCTCTGGCGGCGGCACGACATCGCCCACCTCAGTGAGCGCCAGTGCTGCTAACACCCTCATGACCGGAACCTTTGAACCGCGCATTATTCAGTTCGGTTTGAAGATCATCTACTAACCCGCGCCACTCCTGTATGCCGGCCACTGCAAAGTGGCCGGCATACTTTTATCTGGCAGCTTCGCCTCCAATGCGGTTTGGGCTGTTCAGTAACCACTGCCATGCACAACGATTCAGAGCACGCAAGCCCGCGCCAACAGCGCGCCGGGGAGAAGTTTGGCCGGAAAGCTTAATCTTGCGGAGATGATTTGCTGTGATTGATCCGGCCTTCTACGATTGAATTCAAACCGGGTATTCCTCCCTGTGCAGTTTTCAAGGATAAGAATGCGGAGAGTGGGAAGCGAGCGGTTCCAGGTGCGACTATGAGAGCGGAGATCCTGCGTCAGCTGGGCCGGCAAACGGAGCCTTGGGATGTGCTGGTGATTGGCGGCGGCGCTAGCGGCTTGGGAGCCGCGGTGGAAGCTGCCTCCCGGGGCTATCGAACCCTGCTGGTTGAGCGATTCGACTTTGCCAAAGGAACCTCCAGCCGCAGCACCAAGCTGGCGCATGGCGGCGTTCGCTACCTGGAGCAGCTGAATGTAACGCTGGTCGCCGATGCTCTGCGGGAGCGCGGCCATATGTTGAGGAACGCGCCGCACTTGGTCCACGACCTGTCGTTTGCCGTCCCGGCCTACAGCTATTTCTCGCTTCCGTACTATGGTTTTGGCCTCAAGGTTTATGAACGCCTGTCGGGCCGCTTGTCGTTTGGGCGTTCCGAGTTTCTATCTCCCAAAAACACTTTGGAGAGGCTGCCAGGACTCAGGCCGGACGGCCTACGCGGAGGCATTCTCTATCACGATGGGCAGTTTGACGATGCCCGCTATGCGATCGCGTTGTTGCGCACCTTACAGGATCTTGGCGGCACGGCGATCAACTATGTGGAGGCCGTCGGTCTGCTGCAACGTGGAGGCAAGGCTATCGGCATCCAGGCGAGGGACCGGGAAGATGGCACGGCCCTTGACCTGCAAGCAAAGGTGTTGATCAATGCCTGCGGAGTCGGCGCGGAAGATATTCTCGCAATGGATGGCGCTGCGCGCGGCGCGCTGCTTGCCTTGAGCCAGGGAACACATTTCGTCCTGCCCCATTCATTTCTGGCGGGGAATACCGCGCTTATGATTCCCAAAACGGCGGATGGCCGCGTGCTCTTCGCGATTCCCTGGCACGGCGCCACCATCGTTGGGACCACGGATGAGCCCGTGGATCGCGTCTCTGCCGAACCGCGCGCGCTTCGCTCGGAAAAGAAATTTTTGCTCGACCATATTACCCGCTACTTTGGCCGTACGCCGGATGCCATGGAGATACTCAGCGTATGGTCCGGTCTGCGGCCGCTGGTGAAGAAGGGCAGCGGCAAAACCTCACAGCTATCGAGAGACCACTCAATTCATGTTTCGCCTTCCGGCCTAGTCACGGTTACCGGAGGGAAGTGGACCACCTACCGGCGCATGGGACAGGATGCGGTCGATCGCGCCAGCGAGGTGGCTTCACTCCCCAAGCGGCCGTCGCGGACGCTGGAGTTGAAGCTGCACGGCTGGGTTGAGGGTACTGCCGCAGAGGCGCCCAAGTGGGAGCGTGTGTACGGTTCAGATCTGCCTATGCTCGAGGCGCTTTCTCGAGAGGATCCGGCACTGGATGCGCTTCTCCATTCGCGGCTACCTTTCCGGTTGCGCGAGGTTGTGTGGGCGGCGCGTCATGAGATGGCGCGAACGGTGGAGGATGTTCTTGCCCGGCGCACCCGTGCTCTATTTTTGAATGCGCGTGCCGCCATCGAAGCAGCACCCGTGGTAGCCAGCCTCCTGGCGAGGGAGTTGCATAGGAGCGAAGAGTGGAAACAGAAAGATCTGGCCAGCTTCGTTGAACTTGGCCAAGGCTACATTTACCAGGAAGGTGAAGCGGTATGAACAGGTTATATTGCTCCGCCGCCGGCGGTGTCCCTGGATTATCGCTCTTCTATTTGCGCGAATGGAGATATTCTCATGCTGAAGAAAACTCGTTTTGACGATAGATCAATGCGCGCGCGTTTCGGGACGACGGCGTGGATTGCCGGTTGCGGAGCAGCGCTTCTTTGCATCATTGTTCTGTTATTTGGATTGCGTTCTTTAGCACGGAGGTCCAGTGAGCCGCCTATGACGAAAGACCCTTTTCTTACCCTTATGACACAAGCCGCGGCCCACGCCAGGCAACACGGCGGCCGGTTTGTTCCGGCGCTTTCTCCGGATTACGAGACATTGTTGGGGCCGAAGGCAACAGTCCATGTCAGTGTCATGCAGGCTGCCGGATATGCCGTGGTGCCGTGGACGGTAGACGACATGGAGACCATGCGCGCGCTGCTCGATCAGCATGTGGATGGAATCATCTCCGATCGCCCTGATCTACTGGCTGCCGTGCTGAACGAAGCGCGCCAGAACGCGGCCGGCGATGCGGCGCAGCTCGCGTATCTGGATCGCTTGGACGCGCAGGGACACCGCGGCGGACGCGGACTGCGTCCGGAGAACACATTGCCTGCGTTTGAAGCGGGCCTGGACAACGGCATCAACTCCATCGAGACGGATACCGGAGTGACGACCGACCGCCAGTCGCTAATCTGGCATGACCAGTTTCTCAATCCGCAATCCTGCCGGCGCGCTGATGGTCAGCCCTACACGCTGGAAAACCGCGTCTATATTCATGACATCTCCATGGTGGATGCGCAGCGGACGCTCATCTGCGATAAGCTGCACTTCGGCCCGGAGCAGAAGAACGATCTAACGCTGTCGCCCGTCAGCGTGGCATTTGCGGCGCAGGAACATATGATCAGCCCATACGCACCAACCAATGCTGCGCAGTTATTTCGCTTTGTTGACTTTTACGCGCACTGGTACCGCAACGGGGCGGGGAAGTCAGCACCGGATGCCGCTGCTCGCGCGCGCACGGCTGAGCGCGTGCACTTCAATCTTGAAACCAAGATATTGCCTCCCGGTTACTCTGACGCCAAGATGGCGGCAGTTGCGCGCAGTGTGCCTGAGTTTGTTGTAAAGTTATCCGGGAAGCTACCGTCCTCGGCTTTTTCGCCCAGCAGGACAGTGAGCCCGGAGATCTTTGTCGATACGTTGTGCGGCTTTATTCAGGAGTATCATATGGAAGACCGTGCTGACGTACAAAGCTTTGATTTTCGCACTTTGCTGTTAGTGCAGGAAAAGTATCCATCTATTCGGACTTACTATTTGACCGAATCTACTCGCCTGCTCCGCAGTGATTTTACGCCAAAAATTCTGCTTGAGCCTCTCGAAGCCGGTCAATAACCATAACCACACGGACGCTTTTGTTCTTTATGATTCGCTTGTAACAGCAGCAGACACGATGAGGTAATTCATGAATTGGAACCTTCCTTTTCTTAAGCCGGCACCGCATATAGCCAGGCTTCCAGAAACGCAAATCAAGCGGCTTTACCCTAGAATGCGCTGGCAGATTATGGAATCAACCTTTATTGGTTACGCCATCTTCTATCTAGTCAGGAACAACCTTCCCATCGTTACCAAGGAGATGGGCGAATCGCTTCACTACAGTAAAGGGCAGATCGGGGATATGTTGGCCATCACGGCCATCACCTATGGAATCGGCAAATTCTTCATGGGCGCGTGGTCGGACCGCAGTAACCCGCGTTACTTTATGCCGATGGGATTATTGCTGACCGCCTTCTGCAATTTCGCCTTCGGCGCCGTGTACAGTTACCACTTGCACCTGGCCCTATGGGGATTGAACGGATTGTTTCAAAGCATGGGATGGGCTCCCTGCGGGCGCTCCCTCGGCCACTGGTACAGTATCCGCGAGAGGGGAACCAAGTTCGCATTCTGGAACGTCGCCCAGAATGTTGGAGGCGGACTGACGGGCATTATTGTCGCAAGAAGCACGATGATGCTGGGATGGCGCTCGGCATTTTATGTGCCCGGAATCATGGCTGTTATCTGCGCAATTTATCTGATCGTCAGGTTGCGCGACACGCCCCAGTCAGTAGGGCTGCCTCCTATTGAGGTATATCGCAATGACTACCCGGCTATTGAAAACGCAGACAGCGAGAAAGAACTGGGCACACAGGATTTGCTCGTCAACTACATCCTGAAGAATCCTTATATATGGCTCTTCGCAGGCGCCAATTTCTTTGTCTACATTGCTAGATACGGAATGCTTGACTGGGGACCGTACTATCTGCAAGAAGTCAAGCATGCCAGTCTTGTCGAAGGAGGGGTCAGCACGGCGGCACTGGAGTTTTCTGCCGTATTCAGCACCATTCTGATGGGCTGGTTGTCTGATAAGCTGGGAGGGCGCCGCGGAATGATCAGTGTGTTCTGCATGATTCCTGTTTTCCTTGCCTATCTCGGCATTATCTACAGCCCTGATAATAAACTATGGATTGATCTGGTGTTATTTGGAGTTATTGGGTTCTTTGTATATCCGGCCATTCTGTTGCTGGTGGTGAGCGCGCTGGATTACACGTCAAAGAAAGCGGTGGGCACCGCGGCCGGATTTATCGGGCTGTTTGGCTATCTTGGGCGCGTGACAGAGAGTAAGGGTATTGGCATACTGGTTGACCGATATCATAACTGGAATGTCGCTCTTTATGCGATCATGGTATCGGCTTTCCTGGGGATTGTGCTGCTCTCGTGGATGTGGAAGCTATCACCACGCAGAGCAGAGGAGATTGCACCGCCCGGAGTATCCAAACGCTCGGCCAGGAATAAATCAAGTGTTTGACATCTGCGAGATGAATAAGTCCGCATGACTATGTACTTCATGCGAAAGCGATCAGACCTCTATGCGGGGCCTGATCGCTAACTGAGCCACATCTGCGGATTGCTGATGGAGACAGCGTCGAGACCCTGCGACAAGAGATCAACGGCCTCCTTCATGGTCCAGATCAATCCACCGCCCACAACGGGAATATCCAGCGAGATGGCGCGCACACTATCCAGCAATTTGGGAGCAACCGGGGCAGGCAACACCTCAAGCGCATCCACGGGAGAATTCTTCAACTGGTTGGTGATTGTATTCTTGGCGCCGCTATCCAGCAGGAAGGTTCGCTGGATGGCATAGAGATCGATGCTGTGCGCGTGCCGCAATGGATCCAAGTGCGTGGAGATGATTCCGCGCGCGCCACAATGTTTCAGATAATTCACCGCATATTTGTCACGCGAGAAGCCATTGAGCAGATCAAGATTGACGATGGGGAGCTTGTCAGCGGCAAGAATCTTCTGGATCATCCCCGCGCAGTTTTCCAGATCGCCGGTGAGCAGGTAGACGATCTTGCCGCGCACGGCAATGGCCTGATCCAGATGTTCGATATGGCGCACGGAGGGAATGATGGGAGTTTCGCGGAAGAACTCACGCAGTGGTGTCAAAGGTGATTGCATGTGTTCTTCCGGTCTCCTTCAGGTCATATGGGCATGAAATATCACTCTTGAATGCGCGGCATCCATGCTTCTGCTGCCGGCTTCTATCAGATATTTCCGCCAGAAATATCATTATAGGCGTTGTCAGGCGACAGAAACAAGGTGCAATTTCTCCATGGATACGCAATCGCCCGCCGGGTTCAGGCGTGCGGCCTTGCATTTGTCATCGACTGCCTGGTCCTGTTCCGACTGTTGCTTGACAGCACTCATCGAACTGAGAGATACTGGTTTATTAGTTAGTCCACGCCGTTTCGTGAAGAGTGCCTGAGACAGCACGAGCGGGTAATTGGATGCTGCTGAAGAAGTCAGGACCAAGTGCTTTAAAGGCAACTGGTTTTTGCGTTCAGAATGGCCGCGGTCCGATCCTTGCTCTCGTCTTTCGGAATCTCTCTCAAGGTTCAGGCTCCTTCCTTTCTGCTGCGCATCCAGATATCCAGGCAAATGTCTTCGCGAGCACTCGCTTGAGTTTGTAAATCTCCAGCCATGTGAATCCATCCGGTTACCGGAATATAGGTTCCAGTACCGGCGCCGTCAACGAGCGGCGTGCTTTATTGCTGGCCACACTCCTGTTTCTTTTGCAGAACCATCACCGCAGGCATCCAGCATTCGTGCCTGCGGCGCAAGTATGCTTCCGCGCAACAACGGGTTTTGCGTTGCGGCGCGTTCGCGGTGAACTCGAGAGGCAAGGCATGGAAGCGACGCAGGTCGTCATTATCGGTGGAGGAGCGACGGGTGCCGGAATCCTGTGGGATCTGAGCTTGCGCGGCATCTCCGCCACGCTGCTGGAGCAGGGAGACATCGCCAACGGAGCCACCGGGCGTTGCCACGGACTGCTCCATTCGGGAGGCCGTTACGCCGTTAAGGATCCAGATACAGCGCGCGAGTGTGTCGCCGAGAGCCGCATTATCAAGGTCATTGCGCCTCATTGCGTGGATGACGTCGGCGGGATTTTTGTTCAGTGCGCCCAGGATGACCCTGCATTCTTTGACCTTTGGCAGCGCGCAGCCGAACAGGCGGGAATCCACAGCCAGCGCCTGAGCGCCGACGAAACGCGCGAGCTGGAGCCGAACCTGGCGGCGAACATTCTGGGCGCCTTCACGTGTCCTGATGCGCACGTCGATGTCTTCCGGCTGGTGCTGGCCAATCTTGAGGCAGCGGTCGAGCGCGGCGGGCGCTTCCAAACATACAGCCAGGTAACTTCCATTCACACTGCCAATGGACGCGTGCGCGGAGTCCGTTATCGCAACACGCGGAGCGGCGAGGAGCACGAGATTGCCTGCGAGATGGTGATCAACGCCGCGGGAGGATGGGCGCGGAGTATCGCCGCACTGGCCGGCGTCGATGTGCCGGTTGTCTGCGACAAGGGAACGCTTCTGGTGCTCAATCACCGGTTGAATCACCGCGTGATCAACCGCTGCCGCAAGTCCAGCGACGCCGACATCCTGGTGCCTGCAGGCCCGGTGTGCATCCTGGGCACATCCTCGATTCGCGTACCCGGCCCGGAGGGATTGTCCGCCTCGTCCGACGAGGTCGATCGTTTACTGCAGCTGGGCGATGAGATGATTCCGGGACTGATGGATGCACGCATCCTGCGCATCTTCTGCGGCGTTCGGCCGTTGTACGCGCCCAAAACAGCGGAGGCCGCAAAGGGGCGCGAGATCAGCCGCGGCTTTGCGCTGCTGGATCACGAGACACGCGACGGAGTGGGCGGCTTTGTTTCCATTGTCGGCGGCAAGCTCACCACCTATCGCCTGATGGCCGCCGAGGCGTGCGATTGCGTTGCAAAAAAACTCGGGGTATCCGAGGAATGCGCTACCGACAAGACGCCGTTGCGGCCCGCCATCAGTCGCAAGGCGCATTATCGCGCACTTCATTTGCTGCCGCATCCGGTAGCGGAAAACATGGAGCGCCGCCTGGGTCCTGATACGGCGAGAGTCCTCCAGGCCATCGAAACGCGGCCCGAGCTGGCGGAGGTAGTTTGCGAATGCGAGCTAGTCACTCGCGGCGAATTGGAATATGTTCTCGGCGATTCCACTCCGGTCCCGACTTATACCATCAGCGACGTTGGCCGGCGAACGCGTCTCGGCTTCGGACCTTGCCAGGGAACATTCTGCGGATACAAAGCGATGCTGGCCGGCTATCAGACGCATCGCTGGACCGCATCGCAGGCTGCCAGCGAATTTTCCGCCTATCTTCACGAACGCTCCAAGGGGCAATCCTTCATTCATCAGGGCATGCAGGTCGAGCAATTAGACCTCAACCACGATCTTTACGGCGCGGATAGACTGTTGTGCACGAATACGGGTAAGCAAGATGGAAACTGATCGCTACGATATAGTTGTTGTTGGCGCGGGGCTCTCCGGCCTCGTCGCGGCGGGCGCGGCCGCTCATCGCAAGCTGAAGGTTGCGCTGGTTGCCACGGGGCCGGGTTCGTTTGTCACCGGGCCCGCATGGTTGAAGGCGCAAGAGATTCCGCAGGAGTCCGCGGCGCCAGAACTGAAAGAAGCAATCGCGTTTTTTTACGAACTGGCGCGCCTTGCCGGCTGCCCGTACGCGGGAGATATTTCAACCGCGCGATCCTTACCGACCGTTCTTGGCGATTTTCAGAGCGTTGCGCTCGCACCCCTCACACTGTGGAACGCTGAACCTCGCGAGGGAGCGTCCACCGCGATTATCGGCGTTCGCGGACTATCCAGCTTCGATGAAAACTTCATGGCCGAGCGGCTTACGGAGCAGGCGCGCTTGATCGGTTCTGGCGGCACTTACACGGCGCGGCAAATCTTTTTTTCGCGCGACATGGGAGTTCCCGTAACCACTTTGCGCATCGCACAGTGCTTTGATCGCGATTCAGGCTTCCGCGAGGAACTGATTGACGCTTTGCGTTCGGCGGCATCAGGATTTGCTCGCGTCCTCGTGCCCGGCATCCTCGGGCTGGAGTCCTCCGCGGAGAAGATAGCTGAATTCGTGCGCGAGCTTGGTTGCCTTGTGGGCGAGATTCCTACGCTGCCTCCATCCATTCCAGGCCTGCGCATCTACCATTGCCTGGAGAGCTACCTGCACAAGATCGGCGTGGAGCTCTATCGCGGATTTCCTGTCGAGCAGGTGGTGATACACGATGGTTTGTGCACCGGGCTACGAGTAGCCACCCCGGGCCACTCGCTGAATCTACACTGCCAGAGCGCAGTACTGGCAACCAGCCGGCACTCTGCCAGCCCTCTGGGCGGGGAATATGCCGGCTGTGATGAGCAGATGCGGCCGCGTACTTCGTCAGGCTCCGTGATGGCGCGCAATCTTATCATTGCCGGGCCGCCTCCACACTCCAGCGATCACGGCAACGCGATGCACATTCTCACAGGGTACCGCGCGGAAAATCTCGCTGCGTCTATAAGAGGAAACCATGCGGCACGATGACCTTGCGATTGACAACTGCCTGAAATGTTCGCTGTGCAACACCGTGTGCCCGGTGCTGGCCGTTCATACGCGATATCCCGGTCCTAAACGCCTGGGGCCGGAGTTGGAGCGCTTGCGCCGCGAAGGCATCTCTACCGACACGGAGTGGGTGGAATACTGCCTGGGATGTCATCGTTGCGATCTCGTGTGTCCCCATCAGGTGAATGTTTCAGAGATGATTGCGCGCGCCAAGGCGGAGCACCGCAAGCCGCTGGTTCGCGGCCTGCGCGACTGGTGGTTTGCGCGTCCCGGCCTGCTGGGCAGGCTGACGACCATTCTACCCGCGCTTTCCAACTTTGCGCTCTCCATGAAGCCGGCGCGTTACATCATGTCAAAGCTCATGCTGATTACGCCGCAACGCAAATTTCCCAGCTACACGCGTCCGAATTTACGCTCGCCCATGAATGCCGGCAAAGAGACGCAGCGGGTGGTTTTCTTTCCCGGCTGCTTCATTCGTTATAACCGGTCCGATCTGGGCAGGGTGGTGATCGATCTTCTTGAGCGGAACGGTCTGGCCGCGGAAGTTGCCTCAGCGGATTGCTGCGGAGTTCCCGCCATGGCCAACGGAGATGCGGCGGAGGCACGCGCAGTGGCTCGCGCCAACGTAAAGGCCCTGGCCAGGCAAGTCGATTCGGGAATGCGCATTGTGACTGCCTGCTCCAGTTGCGGACACATGCTCAAGACGGGATTCGGCGGCGTTCTCCAGGACGACAAAGAATTAACCGGCGCGGCGCAAAAAATCGCAAGCAGCACCTTCGATCTTGCTGAGTTGCTGATGACGCAATCGGACGCGGGAAAGCTCAACATCAACTTCCAGCCCGCCAACCTGCGGCTGGCTTACCACGCGCCGTGTCACCAGAGGTCGCAGGGCATGGGGCGGCCGTGGTATCACTTGTTGCGCATGATTCCAGGCGTCACCATTGAGGATCTGGATGCCGGATGTTGCGGCATGTCTGGCACCTATGGATTCAAGCAGGAGAAATACACGGTCTCTATGGAGATCGGCAGGGAGCTATTCGCACACATCAGCGCCGCGCAGCCGCAGATGGTCGCCACGGAGTGCGCCACCTGCCAGATGCAGATCGAACACGGAACCACCTTCAAGGCGATCCATCCCGCGGAGATTTTATTGCAGGCCTACGATGACATCGCAACGGATAAATGCTGGAAGGATTGATTGGAGGGTTTTGGAGCAGAGACGGAATGCGGTCGGCAGCCGCCGCTCAAGCCGCTGTTTTTGGAGCGGGAGACCGGGATCGAACCGGCGACATTCAGCTTGGGAAGCTGACGTTCTGCCACTGAACTACTCCCGCATCCTGTTTTTATTCAACGGCTTACAGGAAGGCAGCAAGTTTGCCTGCAAGATCTTCCATGCATTGCGACCAGCAGGGCTCACAGACTCGCGTACCAACCTCGCTCTATCATAGCCGCACATGCCTCCAGCGTAAAGCCAAAGTTCCGTCCTTGCTGCAATCTGCAAAACAAAGCGAGGATTCATGCCGGCCTTGCCCCGTTGAAGATGCAGTAGCCGCAAAAGAAAATTCTCATACCTACACTCGCGGTGATACTCTGCTTGCGTGGATTACGCTCCATGGGGCGGGATTCATAAAGGCCGCGACGCCGGCTGGGCGTGTCTTCCCAAGAGGACCCTTCCTGGCCTGTATGAAGGGCTGATGCTTCTGAGACTGAGAGCCTAGGGGTAAGTTATGGACATTGAAATTGTTGTTAGCGGGGAATCAGGCAAGTGGGTTTTGAATCTTCCCCGCATCCGTATCGGGAATGACCCGAATTGTGAAGTCAGCTTGCCGCCCGGAAAATTTCCCGCGGTAGCCGGAGAGCACGTGACGCTTGAGATGGTGGGCGGCGCGGTCAGCCTGGCCAGGGGGATCTCACCGGGGGGCGAAACCTACATTAATGGTTATCCAGCCGGTGCCGGCGCCGCGATTCGCTCCGGCGATCTCCTTCGTTTGGGCGCAGGAGGACCGGAACTCCGCATTCGCCTGCTGGAACGGGAGGCCTATGCAACGACCGTGCAACATGAGCCTACGCGCGTGCTGTCTCAGCCCGCCCCGGCGATGCCCGAGACAAGCCGCATGACGCATGAACCCACCCGTATTATCTCCGGCCCGGCGTCAGCAGCGCATTCTTCTGCGCCACCCGTCACGACAACCGTAGTGGGAAGACAGGGCTATACAGCCGAAGTTGTCCGCGGAGCTTCCGCCGCTCCCCGGACTAATGTGCAGCAACCGGCGGCAAGCGCGGACGACGACGAAGGCCTGCGCGCCCAGGAGAGCAAGATGAAATCTATTCAAAACATTCTGGTGATAAATCTGGTGATGCTTCTCGTCATGCTGGGGTGTAACTTCTGGCAGAGCTGGGAACTTTCCCAGACAAGGGACGAGGTGCAGCAGTTGCAGGCGCAGGCTTCGAATGCTACCGCCCAGCTTATGCCCCAGCTCAATGACAGGTTGAACTCTTTTGAGCAGCGCATGGATGGCATGGATGCAAAGATTGCCACTGCCCAGGACCGCTTGGTCAAAACCATGGATGCCCAGACCAAGCACGAAGAGGACCGCATGGTGGAGCGCATGAACACTGCGATTCCCGCCATGCTGGACAAGTACATAGGCGACAAGCTTGCACAGGTGAAGCGCTGAACATCTTCACGGTTCCACAGTTCATGTGCCCTTTCTAGCACCGTGCAGGGTGGCATTTACTTCCACCCCAGCGACGAAAACCTGTCGCTGGGGACCCCGGTTGAGGAAAATGCTACTTGAGGGCAGTGATTTCGGGGTACAGAAATTGTGGAACCGCTATAGGAATTCAAGTTTCACGATCTTGCAGAGTTCCCCGTCCACTCGCCTTATTCTGGCAAAAGGATGGGGAACCAGCAATAACTCGTTGACTTTAGTGCCGCTCTACTGGGAGTAAGTGTAGGACTCATAGCCATTGAGATAGTCCGTCAGCGGAAGCGTGAAGACTCCACCCGGACTGGGGTGTTCTCCCCACGGGTTGCGCAGGGTTACGGTCTGCGCGGCATCATCGTAACTCAGCAGCGTGTAACAGTGCGCCGGAACCCACCAACTCGCGCTGGCGAATTGATCGCTAGGCGCTGTGGCCTTCGTCCCGGCCACCATCGCAATCCCGCCCGCGCGGAACCGTTGCAGTTGTTGCATCGTTTGCTGGGAGTTATTTGTAAAGCCCGCAAAGACTTTGCCCTGGCCCAGGAAGGCCTCCATCACCCGCACTGGAATCCCTCCCTGTCCCAGGCTCTTGTAGGCCCCGAAGACCTCGCCATTCTCTTGCACGGTGCGCGCCAAAGTGGCGAAAAATCCTTTTTCATTAAGAAATCCCACCAGAGCCTGCGCCTCGCTGGAGGGAATGCCCTCTGTGTTAAGCTCCGTCGCCAGTCTCTGCTTGAGCGAATACTGGTCCATCGATCCATCCTGGTTCACCACCGAACGGACAGCCCGGTCATAGGCCACCAGCAGCATATCCGACCCATTCAACCATGAGATGGCCATGGGCTGGATAAATACCGGAATCATATCCGACTTCTGGACGGCCTCAACCAGGCTCAGCCGCAGGGCGCGCTGCGCATAGGCTCGCATCAGCACTGCGACCCACGTACCATCGGAGCGGTCGTAGCCATGCTCCCGCCCATAATCCACATCGCTCTGGTACACGGCTTCATCCGCTCCGCTGTAGAAATGAACCTTGTAGCCTCCGTTGGGATTCCGGCGGATAGCGTTGCGCAATGTTCCGGGCGCTGTCTTGGCCAGCGCCGCAATCGTGGCATGAAAGTAGCAACTGCCCAGCAGACCCTGGCGAACCGACTGTGCGCTGATCCCGCGGGATCCGTAGAGCGCCGTGTCCTGGGCCCAGCTGCTTACCGGCATACCGGCTAACGCCAAACCACTCCCCAACAATAGAACAGCGATCCCTGCAAATGGCTTCCGCATCTCTTACTTCTCCTTTGTCGGTTTCTTCTCATATCTGACTCTGCGAATTCGCTTACGGCTCAGGACAAGTTCAATTCTGAAACCCCACCTGTGGCTCAAGCGATAAATCTCCTGCGTTTTGCTTTCTATTTCATCTCTTTCAACCGGTCGCAGCCCCATTTGTTGCCCAGGCCGCAGCCCTTGGTGAGCAACTGTCTGGCTTTGTCTGTATCCTTGATGACGCCGCGGCCTAAAAAGTAGCAGTGCCCTAGGTTGCTGCAAGCGGCTCCATTCCCGGTGTCGCAGGCCCTCGAGTACAGCATCGCCGCCCGGGTATCGTCTTGGGACACACCTTTGCCATTCCAATAGCTGTTGCCCAGATTGGCGCAACCGACTCCATCACCCGCATCACAGGCCTTAGAGTACAGATCCGCTGCACGGACATCATTCTGGGCCACGCTATCGCCAATGTGGTACATCACACCGAGATTGGTGCAACCCAGTGCATAGTGCACATCACAGGCCATGGAATAAAAAGACGCGGCGCGCAGGCCGTCCTTTGGCGCGCCGTTCCCGTCGTGGTACATGTTGCCGAGATCCTTGCACGCCTCGCCGTTGCCGCCCGTGCAGGCCTTGTCCAGAAGAGGACCGGCATCTGAGAAGTGTTTCTGGTTGTAGAGCGCAAGGGCCTGCTGCGTGATATCGCTTAGACTCGGCTCCTTAACCGTTTGTTTGACAACCGGTGGCGGGATAAACGGCGTCGAGTTATCCTTTGCCTTGGCATTGTTCACTTGGGAGGAATTCTTATCCGGTGTACCCGCAGACTTGTTAATCGCTGACGTGTCACCCCTGTTGGACTCAGGCGCCGGTTCTGTTAGATCAGTTGGCTTATTAGGAGTGGCTGTACTGGTATTCAAAGCCGTCTGAAGTGGTGGCACTACGGCTGACGGATTCGTTGTCGCTATCGTGTATACGGGATGAGGCTTGGGCGAAAAGAGCCAAGCCATGGTTAATCCCGCAGCCAGCGCCAAAACCGCCAAAGCTCCCCACGCCCATCCGGGAAATTTCTGCTCTTCGCGCTTCTCAGGAGGAAGGACCAGCTGCGGGACCGGCGCAGCAACCTGTTGACGCGCCCAGCTATCCTCGAAGATCGTCTGCGCGTGCTCCTGCGCGTATCCAGCGGCCGTCTCCCGCCGTTTTTGAATGGGGCCAGAACATTCGGCGTCGAGCAGGCTGAGCACCTCCGCGTCCTGTGGGCGGTCGTTGCGATTCTTGGCCAGCATCCGCATCACCAACCCATCCAGCCCCGGCCAGTTGGCCAGCTCCGGCCGCTGTTCGCTGGGCAAGCGAGGCTTCTCCATCTGGTGCTGTTGGCTCCAGCCATCCAGGGAGTGCGCGTGGAACGGCGTGCTGCCGGTCAGCATCTCATAGAAGACGCAGCCCAGCGCGTAAAGATCGGTCCGGCCGTCCATCTCGGCGGCGGGCATCTCCATCCACTGTTCTGGCGCGGCATATTCAGCCGTCAGCAGACGCCCACGTGTCATGTTCGACTGGGTCGAGCTCTTGGCCATGGCTGCGATGCCGAAGTCAAGAACTTTGGGCTGCTCGCGGCCGTCGGTGGTCCGAGCCAGCAGGACGTTCTCCGGCTTGACGTCACGGTGAACGATCCCCTGCACATGGGCCGCGGCCAGTCCGCTCACCATGCCGCGCGCCATCTCAATAGCACGCGGGACGCCGAACCCGTTAGGCTCCTCATCCAGCGCCCCCCGCAGGCTGTTCCCCGCCACGTACTCCATGGCGATGAACAGGCTTCCGTCCTCGGTCTGGTCCAGGTCCAACACCTGGACGATATTGGGGTGGCGGAGCGAGAATGCAGCCTGCGCCTCGTTGCGGAAGCGCTTGATGAACTGGGGATTGTGGCTCAGCCCGGCGACCAGAAACTTGAGCGCCACATGGCCGCCCAGCATCATGTGTTCGGCCAGGTAGACAACCCCCATCCCCCCCTGGCCCAGCATTTTAACGATCTTGTATTTGTTTTTTACCAGGCTGCCCACCGCCAGCTCGTGAGACACAATCAGCACCGCCCCGTCAGTGGGGCATGTGTTGTGCTGGTCCGGGTAATCCGTATCGCAAACGGGACAGGTCTTCATCTCAGCATCCTGCCTTTAGTCGAAAATTTGCTGGCGCAAGAATACCACGCCCGCCGCATCATCGGGATGGCTGTTCGACCCCTAAGCTACAATAAAAGATGGGCCAAGGCCAAATTTTCCCGCGGAACCTCCGCAACCAGAGCAAGGAGCTTTACCTTTATGGCGATTCCCGCCACACAACTGCGTCCCGGCATGATCATCAAGCACAACGACCAACTGCACCTGGTCTTCAAGGTGGAGCACCGCACCCCCGGCAACCTGCGCGCCTTTATCCAGGCCAAGCTGCGCAACATCCGCACCGGCGCCATGTTCGAACACCGCTTCCGCTCCGCCGACGCTATTGAAAAGGTCGTCGTGGACTCGATTTCCATGGATTTCCTCTACGCCGACGGCGACGACTACTACTTCATGAACCCGGTCGACTACGAGCAGACCGTTCTCAAGGGTTCTACGCTGGGCGACGCCATCGAATACCTTACTCCCAACCTGCAAATCAAGGTCAGCTACCACGACGGTCAGGCCGTGGGCATCGACCTGCCGGCAGCCGTCGAGCTGACCGTTGTGGAGACCGAGCCGGGCCTTAAGTCGGCCACCGCCTCCAGCGTCACCAAGCCCGCCAAAACGGAGACCGGCCTCGTCGTCCAGGTGCCCGCATTCATCAACGAAGGCGAAAAAATCCGTGTCGACACCAGCGAAGGCGCTTACCTGAGCAGGGCGTAAAGACTTCGCTTCTGAAAACGAACGCTGCAATCCAGCGATCGCGCTTTAAGCCTTGCCTTAGACAGAATCGCAACAGGTCCATCAACTTTTGGTGGATCGCCGGTGTCGATTTGATATTCATCCCATCGCGGCGCCATGGGCTCGTACTGTCGGAGATTCAGGGTCCGATTATGATAAATTCAATAAGAAAGACCACTCCCGGAGAGGTGGCAGAGCCCGGTTGAATGCACCTGACTCGAAATCAGGCATACTCGTAAGGGTATCGGGGGTTCGAATCCCTCCCTCTCCGCCACTGACTAAGCTTGCGACAATAAGTAAGCTCCCGTGAGGCGCCTGAATTGGCGCATCCTCCCTAGTACCCCGCCTCCGGCAATTTCACCAGCCGTGCATCCAGCAACGCCTCAATGTTCGTGAGCGCCTCCAACACAGCAGCGGAGACTGGCGCATCCACCTGCACCACGGAGAGCGCCTGCACCGGCTTGGCTCCAAACCGCTCGCGGCCCAGGGCGAAGTTGGCGATATTCACTCCCTGCTCGGCTAAGATGGTGCCAATTCGCCCGATCACGCCCGGCACATCCAGGTTGCGGCAGACCAGCAGGTTTCCTTCGAGCGGCGTCTCAATGTCGATGCCGTCAAACTCCAACAGTCGCGGCTGCTCGCCGTGAATCACCGTTGCGCTGGCGCGGCTTGATCCCGTGCTGGTGTGCAGCTCAATGGTCAGCACTGTGGCCGCGCCGCCGCGATAGCTCTCCTGCTTCTCTTCGTGCACGCGAATGCCGCGCTCTTCGGCCACTGACGCGGCGTTGATGCGGTTCACGTTTTCAGAGCCCGCCAACAGTCCTGCGATGGCTGCGTTGCGCACCAACTCCGTCTTGGCCTCGGTCAGCGTTCCGCCGTAGACCAGATCAATCGCTTCCATGCCGCCCTTGCCCGCCTGCGCCAGAAAGTTGCCCAGCCGCCCGGCCAGATCGATGTACGGCGCCAGCGCCACGTATTCCTCGTGGCTCAGCGACGGCAGGTTGACCGCATTCTGCGCCACGCCAAGTTTGAGATAATCGCGCACCTGCCGCGCAATCTGAATGCCCACCGCCTCTTGCGCCTCGGCCGTTGAGCCGGCGATGTGCGGCGTCAGAATCACGTTTTCCAACTCGGCGTAGGGCAAGTTCTTCGGGGGCTCTTCGCTGAAAACGTCCAGCGCCGCGCCTGCCACCTGCCCGCTCTTCAGCGCCGCCACCAGCGCCGCGTCGTCGATCAGTTCCCCGCGCGCGCAGTTAATCATGCGCACGCCCTTCTTCATCGCCGCAATTGTTTTTGCATTGATCACGCCGGTCGTCTGCGGCGTCAATCCTACGTGCAACGTGATGTAGTCCGAGCTTGCGATCAGCTCATCGAGCGTCACCAGCCGAATGCCGTTTTCGCGTGCCACGGCAGCCGAAACAAACGGATCGCTGCCGATAATCTCGAGGCCAAAGCCCTTAGCGCGCTTGGCCACCTCCAGCCCAATCCGCCCCAGGCCCAGAATGCCCAGCGTCTTGCCGCGCAGCTCCGCCCCCTGCAAACTCTTCTTCTCCCACTTGCCGGCGTGCATGGTCGTATTCGCCGTGGGCAGCTTGCGCGCCAGCGCCAGCATGAGCGCAGTGGTCAGCTCAGCCACTGCCACCGCGTTCGCGCCCGGCGTGTTCATCACCACAATGCCCCGCCGCGTGGCTGCATCGGCGTCGATGTTGTCCACGCCCACCCCGGCCCGGCCAATCACGCGCAGTTTTGGCGCGTGCTCCATCAGCGCATCGTCGACCTGCACCGCGGAGCGCACCACCAGCGCATCGGCGTCGGCCAGCGCCGCCGCCAACCCATGCGGCAACTGGTCGTGCGTCAGAACTTCCCACCCCGGCTCAGCCGCAAACACGGCCAGCGTTGCCGTGGAGACCTTCTCCGCCAGAACGATCTTCATTTTGCCTCCCTGGCCTTTGCGTGCGGCCTCATACTCGTCAAAGCGAATGTTGTGCTGTTCGCACAGCATCTCGAAGATCCGCACCACCGCCGCGTGCGGCTTGCCCTCGCCCCGCTCGTACTTGGTCAGCGAGTTGGCGTGTACCCCCAGCCGCTCAGCCATCTCGTATTGAAAGAGGTCAAGCTGCCTGCGTGCGATCAGCAGCTTCTCTCCGAAACTCAACTCAGACATGAATGCCTTTCTCAACAACATAACGCAGTGAACGAGTGAAAAAGTGAATAAGTGAACAAGTGAACCAAGACAGTTTCGGAGTCAATCAGTAGCGAATCGTCAGTGAGGGCCGTTCACGTTTTCACTTCTTCACTGTTTCACCGCCTTCGCATACACTTCCTGCGCCGCCGCCACCGCCTGGCCGTAGACCACCTGCAAACCCAGCGTCTCCTTGGCAATGTGTTCCATCGCGCCCAGAAAAGCGACTGTGTCCAAAAAATCAAAGAAACCAAGATGCGCCACGCGGAAGATCTTGCCCTGCATCGAGCCTTGTCCGTTGGCTGTCACCAGGCTGAACCGCGCTTTGAGCGCCTTCACCACCACGCCCGAATCCATTCCCTCCGGCACCAGCACCGCCGTCGCCGCCGCCGACGGAGAGATCGGAGCAAAGAGCTTGAAGCCCAGCGCCACCAACCCGGCCCGCGTCGCCGCCGCACTTACCTTCGCATTGTCGATGAGCGCGATGCGCCCTTTTTCCAGGTCACCGCCGGCCTGCCCGGCAATGTAGTCGAGAGCCGCGCCCAGCCCGGCAATCAGCGCCACCGCCGGCGTGTACGCACTCTCGCCTTTCACAGCGTTCTTGCGCTCCTTGCGCAGGTCGAAGTAGAAGCGAGGATTCTTCGCCCCGTCCATCGCCTTCCACGCCTTCTCGCTAACACTTAAATAGGCGAGGCCGGGCGGAATCATCACCGCCTTCTGCGAGCCACCAATCAAAATGTCGATCCCCCAGCCGTCCACATCAAACGTCTGCGTCCCCAGCCCGGTAATGCCGTCCACAATCAGCAGCGTTTCCGTTCCCTTGACCAGCCCGGCCACCGCCTCCACATCGTGGCTCACCCCGGTCGAGGTCTCCGAAGCCTGCATGTACACAGCCTTGTGCTCCGGCTTCAGCGCAGCCTTCACCTCGGCGATGTCGAAGGTTTGACCATAGGGCTTCTCCACCACATCCACCACGCAGCCGAAGGCCTTGGCCAGCTCCACCCAGCGCTCGCCAAACTTGCCCGCGGTCAGCACCAGCACCCGGTTTCCCGGCGAGGTCAGATTCGAGACCGAAGCCTCCATCGCCCCCGTACCGGAACTCGCCAGCAGCAGCACATCATTCTGTGTCCCGACAAAAACCTTCAACTGGGCGAGCACTTTTTGAAACAGCGCGCGAAACTCAGGCGTGCGGTGGTGCATATCTGCCGCTGCCATGGCAAACTGAGCCGCCGGCAACAGCGGCGTCGGACCGGGGGTAAACAAGCGTGTCTTGCGGATCATGGGTCTCTCTCCTCGCGATGAACCTAAAGTTTGCCGCAGAAAGTACGTTGACTAAGAGGGTGCCGAACAAAACCATTGTAGAATATGTAATCACATAATACACACATTTGTTAAATATGTGAATTTTTCTTTATTAATCACCAGGCTATCCCAAATCGACTCAAATCTCCCGCGCTTGCCCCAAAATCGATACAATTCTCCTTTGGGCCGACATGAAAGCCCCGTGCCCGTCCTTTTAGCAGTTTTTCGAAGAAAGAATCGAAAAGGGTGGGAAACCACGAACCCAAATACTCCCCCAACGAGCTAGAAGCTAAACGCTAAGAGCTTGATCAGAAAGGAATTTATGCCCGAAGCAGGAGCACTCGAAGCCCAGGTTAACCAGCAGGTCATAGTCGCCATGAAGACCCATGACGCGTTTCGCACCACCACCCTGCGCCTCATCAAGAACGCCCTTAAAAACAAGGCCATCGAGAAGCGCGAGGTGCTGACACCCGCCGAGGAGCAGCAGGCCCTGGCCACCATGATCAAGCAGCGCCGCGACTCCATCGAGCAGTTCACCAAGGGTAACCGCCCCGAGCTGGCCGCCAAGGAAGCCGCCGAAATCACCGTCATCGAGGAGTTCCTGCCCAAGGCTCTCGACGAAGCCTCCCTCGGCGTTCTGGTTGCCGAAGCTGTTACCGAAATCGCAGCTTCCACAGGCCAGAAGCCCACCCCCAAGGAGATGGGCGCGGTGATGAAGGCCGTGCAGGCCAAACTGCAAGCCAAGAGCCTCCGCGCCGAAGGCCGCGTGGTCAGCGAGATGGTGAAGAAGACGCTGGCGGGATAAAAAAACGCCAGAGATGGAACACAAGCAGCACTCAGACGGCGCGCCTTGCCGGAAGGGGAGCTGCTACGGCCGATGAAGCCCTGTCCAGCGACTTGCTCTCAGGAGACTATTCCGTTATCCTGGCTCCCCGCATCTGCCTGAGGACGATGGCGATTCCCAGGGCGGTGAGCAGGCAAACCAGCGCAAAGAAAAAGACGCTGGCGTAGCCGTAGAGTCCGATGACCGCACCGGCCAGCGGGCCAGTCAGGAAGAAGGAGACGTCGGAAAAGGCGGTGTAAACGCCGAGGGCGGCTCCGCGATTGTTGATGGCGACGCGCTTGACCGCTTCTATGCCAAAAGAGGGAAAGACCAGCGAAAAGCCTGCGCCGGTGAGCGCGGCAGCACCGAAGGCCATCCACGGTGAGGAGGAACGCCACAGCAGAAGCATTCCCAGAGATTCGACCGAGAGGCAGGTGATGGCCACCGGATATCCTCCAAAGCGATTGATGGTCTGGATGAAAAGGAGGCGCGCGGCGATAAATGCAAATCCAAAAGCGGTGAGGCAAAGAGCGGCGCCGTTCCAGTGGCGGCTGGCATAGAAAAGCGTGATAAAGGTGGCCAGTACACTGTAGCCCACGCCGCCCAACGCCAGCCCCATGCCATGCGGGGCCACGCGGCCCACTACGTGGTGGAAGGGAAGATGCTCACCGGGATGGACAGGGACAGGGCTCTTGCGGCTGGCCAGTGCGAGGCTGAATGCGCCGATGAGCAGGGTGAGCAGGCCGATGGAGGCCAGACCCAACTGCGGATTTCCCCAGAACGAATCAAGGACCACCCCCAGCGGAGCGCCCAGGGCCATGGCGCCATAGGTGCTGATGCCGTTGAAGGAGATGACTTTGGCGGTGCTGGCTTGGCCGGCGCTGGTAATGCCCCACAGTGTTGAGCCGGTTGCGCCGAGGCTCTCGCCAACGCCCAGAACCAGGCGGCTGAGCAGAAGAATGGAAAGGCTGAGCCAGGGGATGAAGTGCAGGGCTGCGGCTGCGATCAGCACCGCACCGCTCAGGGCGCAGGCGCCCATGCCCCAGAGCACGGAAACCTTGGCGCCGGCGCGATCACTGATGCGCCCGGCCCAGGGACGGCTGGCAAGCGTGGCGATGTACTGGATGCTGATGACTAGGCCTGCCAGCGCCGCGCTATAGCCCATGTGGTAGTGGACGTATGGCGGAAGAACGGCTAGAGGCAATCCAATGGAAAGATAGACAATAAAGGTGAAGTAGACAAAGCCGATGATATGGCGGGTCGAGCCGCTGGCGGCAACCGATGGGGAATCTGAATCAATGGCAGTTGTAGATATTTCCATGGTTTAAGTTGCAACACTGGGATGGACAGGGCCTTCACCCAGTATATCGAATCACTTTGTCGCCCCCATGGCCCACAGGATGCCGTTTTCGATGATCCCGTAGAGGATTGGATTCGCGTAGTCCTCCTTATTGTGCCCCAGCGCCAGGTAGAATTCCCGCCCGCCATCGAACTGGTGATACCACGCCAGCGGCAGAGGATTGGGGAAGGCCGAAACGTCGATCTTGATTGCGTCAAGCCCGGTCAACTTGGTGCGATCGGTTACCAGGACCGGATGGATATCGGGGTTCAGATGATCGATGAAATAGCATTCGTCCGTCCAGGTAAACTGCGCCGGAAGACCTTTGACCGCTGGAAAGGCCGAGTCGACTACCTGCACGGTAAACGGCTGCATCCTGGGATGGACCACAAACTTGCCGCCCAGCACCGACTGGAAGTAGGGCCAATCGCGTTCCGAACCGGATGCAGAATGGATTCCGACAAAGCCCCCGCCGGCCTGGATGTAGTGCTTGAAGGCGCCGCGCTGCGCATCGTTTGAAAACGCCTGATTGTTGCTGTTTAAAAAGATCAGGGCAGCATACTGCTTCAGATTGGCCTCAGTGAACGTTGCCGGGTCGTCCGAGACATCTACCGCAAAGCCTTTTTCCGCACCCATTTTCCTGATGGCTGCCACGCTGTCCGCAATGTTGTCGTGCACATAGCCCTTGCCGTCGCTGGTGTAGTTGCGGGTGTAGACAAGTACCCGCGGCTGGGCCTGCGCGGCTGCCGGCACCCCCGCAAACATTCCCAGCAGCAAAAGTTGAGCAATTGCCGCTGTCAGGTTTGGGTGCGCGAGAGTGCAAATCCATTTCGCAAACCGGTGCATACCTCTCCATTCTTTTTCCTGTCATCATAAACCTGCTGCTAGGCTCCACGCCCTGAAACCTCTAAACTGGGGATATGCTGAGCTATTCCGTCGAACATTTCGGTTGCAGGGCGGCACGCGCGGATGGCGAGGCGGTGAGCGACCGGTTGCGCGCCGCGGGGCTCAGCGCGGGCGAGCCTTCTGCGGCTGATGTGGTGGTGGTGAACACGTGCAGCGTGACGGCGGAGGCCGACAGGGCCGCGCGGGCCTTTATCCGCCGGACGCACCGGCTGAACCCAGCCGCGAAGATCGTGGTGACCGGATGCTATGCGCAGCGCGCGCCGGAGGAGTTGGCGAGCCTGACGGGCGTGGCCGCCGTGGTGGGCAACAGCCACAAGGCGCTGGCGCCGGAGATTATTTTGAGGCTGTTGGGGCGCGCGGTATTCCATGAAGGCGACGGGTTGATACAGCTACAAGCTGCAACAAACCTCGAGCGAGCGATGAGCGAGCAGTCAGCCCCACCGCAGGGGTCGCAGGTGGTCTGGGCGGATGACCGGTTTGCCCATTCCTTTATCGAAACCGCGCAGATCGTGCCTGGCCTTCAGACCCGGCCCAACCTCAAAATTCAGGAAGGGTGCGGAAACCGCTGCGCCTTTTGCGTCATCCCATCCACACGAGGTCCATCCACGAGTCTGCCCCACGCAGTGGTTCTCCGCCAGGTGGAGGGATTTGTGGCCGCCGGCGGCAATGAATTGGTGCTCTCGGGGATCAATTTGGGGCGATGGGGCAGAGATTTGCCGCAATCCGACGAAGCGTTTCCGCGAACTCTGGCGAGGCTTGTGCGAGAGATCTTCGAGCGGACGGCGCTCAGCCGGTTGCGGCTCAGTTCGATAGAGCCGATGGATTGGGACGCCGAGTTGATTGGTCTGATGGCGGAATTTGGCGTAACACGGCTGGCGCGGCACGCGCATCTGCCCTTGCAGTCGGGCTCGGACGCGGTGCTGCGGCGGATGCACCGGCGGTATCGGCCGTGGCATTACGCGGAAAAGGTGGAAGCGCTGAGGCGCGCCTGTGGGCCAGAGTTGACTCTGGGCGCGGACGTGATGGTGGGCTTTCCGGGCGAGACCGATGCCGAGTTCGAGGAGACCATGGCGTTGGTGCGGGCGTTGCCCTTCGGCTATCTGCACGTGTTTCCCTTTTCGCCGCGGCCGGCCACACTCGGTTGGGCGTTGCAAGCCGAGCGGCCGGTTCCGGCTAAGGCGGTCGCTGAGCGGCTGGCTGCCCTGCGCGCGCTTGGCTCAGAAAAGAGTAAAACGCACCGGATGGGGTTTGTGGGGCGGGAGCTGGAAACCATCACGCTGCACTCGCCGAAGGAGTTGGCGGCGCGGGGACGGACCGCGGCGCTGACGGAGAATTTTTTGCCCGTGGAGCTGGAAGGCCGTCTGGAAGCCAACCAGTTGGTGCGGGTGCGCGTAACCGGGCTGAACGCCGAGGGAACGCTGAAGGCCGAGATGGGCGAAAAACTGTCATAAACCCTTTGTTCAGATGAGCCGAGCCAATGCTATACTCAGTTTGCGTTCTAGTGCCCGTGGCGATTCCAGCAGATTCCGGAGGCGGGCCGGGACGACTTTTGGAGGAGCACCATCGCACTCGATAAACGTTCTGCAAAGTCCTTTATTCGCATCAACGAAAAGATTCGTGCGCGCGAAATCCGCGTAATCGACGAAGACGGCGAGCAACTGGGGATTCTGGCACCCTTTGAGGCGCTGAAGCTTGCCCGCGAGCGGGGCCTCGACCTGGTGGAGGTTTCGGCCAATGCGGTTCCGCCAGTCTGCCGCATCCAGGACTACGGCCGCTTCCTCTATGAGAAGGAAAAGAGCGAACGTGCCGCCAAGAAGAAGCAAAAGGTGATTACTGTCAAGGAAGTCAAGTTCTCCGTGACCGTGGACGAACACGACTACCAGACCAAGAAGAACCAGGCGGTGCGCTTCCTTGTGGATGGCGACAAGGTCAAGGCCAGCCTGCGCTTCCGGGGACGGCAGATGGCCCACCGCGAGCTGGGCTACAACATCATCAACCGGCTGATTCAGGACATCGGCGATGCGGGCATCGTGGAGTTCATGCCGCGGATGGAAGGCACCGTTCTGCACGCAATTCTGGCGCCGGCCAAGAAGGAAGGCGCCCCCAAGGCAAAGCCTGCCGCTCCGCCAGCCCCAGCGCCGGCACCCAAGGCGAAAGCAAAGGCAGCAACGGCGGGCATTTAACCAACCCATTGGCGCCGGATTGCGATATACTTGTTGAAGCTTCATAAGGGCAGGAAATCCCTGTCTTACATTGATGCTTGCGGGTGAACCCACCCTTTTGAAACGAGAAAACGAATGCCCAAATTGAAGACCCATACGGGCGCGGCCAAGCGCTTCAGCAAGACCGGCACCGGCAAAATCAAGCGGGGCCAGGCGAAGACGCGGCACATCCTAACTTCAAAGGAGCCAAAGACGAAGCGCAAGCTGGGCCGAACCCTGCTGGTTTCCGATGGCGACTACAAGAAGGTAGCGCGCATGATTCCTTACGCCTGACCATTGCATGGAGCAGCCTTTTGGATGAGGGCTGAGACATTACTTAAGGGCTGATGTTTCGGCCCCCGCCGATGCGAAACGCGTTCGCCCGGCGAGAGATTCAGGCTTGAATGAGCGAGTGAAGAGGTTACAGCCTGCCCGCAAAGGGCGAAGGCCTCCTGCCTCCAGCCGCACAACCGAACGCAAAATGGAGAAAACGATATGCCCCGCGTAAAACGCAGCACCAAGCGGAGTGACCGCCGCAAGAAGATACTCAACCGAGCCAGCGGTTATTTCCTCACCAAATCCAAGCTGTACCAAGCGGCCCAGGAGGCCGTGGAACGCGGCCTGAAGTTTGCCTACACCGGCCGCAAGCAGAAGAAGCGCCAGTTCCGCTCACTGTGGATTGTGCGCATCGCGGCGGCGGCCAAGCTGAACAAGTTCAGCTACTCGCAGCTCATCAACGGACTGAAAAAGGCCGGAGTGGAGCTGGACCGCAAGATTCTGGCGGAGATCGCCGTAAAGGACCCCAAGGGCTTCACCGAGCTGGTGGAACAGGCCAAGGTGGCTCTGGCGGCGGAGAGGGAAAGCAAGTAAGAGCAAGACAGCGTGCGCTGCGCGCACATTAGCGAGTTAGCGAAACGGCTCCGCATTGCGGGGCCGTTTCTGTTAGCGGGTTAGCAAGAAAGCGAGTTAGCGTGCGCTGCGCGCACATTAGCGAGTTAGCGAGTTAGCGAAATGCCCTGGAGCGACGCTTTGGGGCTGTTTTGGGCAAAAAAACCGGATTTTTCCGGCGATTTCCGGAGGCCAAATCTCACGATGTGGGAAAAATTGGGGTAGAAAATTTTTCCACAGGCGTTGATTCCAGAGAGCTTACAAATAATCTGCAAGGTTTCAGGGAAAATTTATACCCCCGAGGGGTATAGGGGGGGAGGGGGGTACCCCCTCTCCAGGGAACAGGGAACAGGGAACAGGGAAACAACGCAGCTCTGGTGATTGTTCATGGAATGATTGTGTCCCGGGATGGGGGAATTATCTGCGCGGAGTGGCCGCGAGTTGTGGCGTGGGCGACCTGGGCGGCGTAGAGGAGCTTGGTGCCCAGATCTACCCGGATTGCATCGATAGTCATGGCGTAAGCGACGCAGGCGATGTAATCGCGGATGTTTTCGGACCCGGCTAGCGGCGGCATGGCGCGACGGTAGGCCTGGTCGGCCTCGATGGAGGCAGTGCACTTGCTTTTGCCTTTTGCGAGTTCTGCCTTATTGGCGCGCTCCCAGGCGTCCAGGCAGCGGGCGACGGCAGGGTTTGCGGAGGCAGCGATGGGTTCATTCGCCTCGATTGGGGCGGGGGTGGTTTGAATGGCTTCTGTCATGCTGGTTCACCTGGATTTGATTGTGCGCGTAAAGGCCGAAATTATCTGCAACCACCTGCGGTGGGGCGGACGCCTTCGGCGTGGAGGGACTAGCCGGTTAAGGTACGAAGTGTCCCACCCTAGCCGCAAGAACAAGTGCGCGGCGAGGATGGGGCACCCGGAGTTTTTTCCTCCGGGGCTAAAGCCCGCATCGATTTCAAGCTTACATTCAGGGGCCTGAAGGCCCCTGTTCCCTCCACCGGGCCGGTTGAGGCTTGTACTATCCCACCCTAGCCGCAAGAACAAGTACGCGGCGAGAGTGGGGCACCCAGGCATTCCCTCGGGGGCTAAAGCCCCCAGTTTTATTGGGTACCTTGCGGCACGGCTGAAGCCGTGCCCTGATACAAAGCAAAAAAAAGCAGGTCCACTTCGACTTCGCTCAGTGCAGGCTTTCGACTACGCATAGCGCAAACAATGCGCCATGCTCCGCTCAGGATGACAGCTTATTCTTCAACATACTTTTGTGAAGGAACAACAGAGCTTAGTGGTTTATCCTGCTGAATAAGCCTATGAATGAAGAGATTCCGAATTTGACGGCATTTGACGAGGCTGCGCTGGACGAGGCGTTTGCCCGTTTGGAGCGGCAGGCGCGGGCGGCGGCGGCGGCGCTGGACGGAGAGGCGGCTGTGGAGGCCTTCCGGCTGGAGTGGCTGGGACGCAAGCAGGGGCTGCTCAAAGAGGTCTCTGAGCGGTGGCAGAAGGCTGCTCCGGCGGAGGCCAAGAAGCTGGTGGGAGTGCGCTTCAACGCGCTCAAAAGCGTGGTGGAGGGGTTGCTGGATGCGGCTCTGGGAGCAGGGCCGACTGACGCGGCGCTAAAGGCCGAGGCTATCGACATCACGCTGCCGGGGACGCGGCGACTGAGCGGGGCGGAGCACCCGATTACGCGCACGATGAACGAGATTGTGGGGGTGTTTGCGGCGCTGGGCTACTCAGTGGGCGTGGGTCCGGAGGTGGAGACCGACTACTACAACTTCGAGTGCATGAATTTTCCGCCGGACCATCCGGCGCGGGATACTCAAGATACTTTAGTCGTGGCAGGGCAGGAGCGCCGTCAGCAGCGGGACCGGCTGCTGATGCGGACCCATACGTCGCCGGTGCAGATGCGGACGATGGAGCAGCAGCCGCCGCCGGTGCGGATTGTGATTCCCGGCAAGGTGCACCGGAACGACGCGGCGGATGCGACGCACTCGCCGATTTTTCACCAGGTGGAGGGGTTGTGCGTGGACACGAATATCACTTTCAGCGATTTGAAGGGGACGCTGGACCACGCGATGAAGGCGCTGTTCGGGTCGGCGGTGAAGACGCGGTTATATCCGTCGTTTTTTCCGTTTACGGAACCGAGCGCAGATGTGCAGATCAGCTGCATTTTCTGCGGAGGGAAGGGATGCCGGAAGTGCAAGCAGTCGGGATGGATTGAGCTGCTGGGCTGCGGAATGGTGGACCCGGCGGTGTTTGCGTTTGCGGCGGAGAAGCAGCCGGGATACGACGCGAAAAAGATTTCCGGATTTGCGTTTGGGATGGGCGTGGAGCGGATTGCGATGATGAAATATGGAATCAGCGAGATTGGATCGTTTTTTGCGGGGGATATGCGGTTTTTGGGGCAATTTGCATGAGGGCGAGTTAGCAAATTAGCGTGCGCTACGCGCACATTAGCGAGTTAGCAAGTTAGCGGCAACGGTGGGAGAACGGACGATTGTGGCAAGAACCCGGCATTATCGCGACTTGATTGTTTGGCAAAAGGCGATGGAACTGGCTCGTCAGGTATATCTGCTGACCGAAGGGTTTCCCAAGTCGGAGATGTTTGGCCTGCGGATGCAGATGCGGCGATCCGCAGTTTCAGTGGCGAGCAATATCGCTGAAGGCCATGGACGGCTTACGGATCCCCAGTTGCGGAATTCTCTCGGGATGGCGCGGGGCTCATTGTATGAACTGCGAACACAGGCCGAACTGGCGTGCGATCTTGGATTTATCAATCGGGAGTCAGCAGAGAAATTGTCTAAATTGGCGGTGGAAACCGGGAAGCTCATCAATGGGCTGTTGGGGGTCCTTGAATAGTGATAGGAGCATCACGGAATCCGCTAACTTGCTAACTTGCTACCGCGCGCAAGGCGTGCGCTAACTCGCTAAAAGGTAATCCAAATGAAGATTCTTACAAAATGGTTGCGAAGCTACTTACCGGGATTGCCGGTGGACGATGCGCGGCTTGCCGAGGATTTGACGTTGCGCGGAATTGCTGTTGAGGGCATTTATGACCTTGGCGCGGGGAATGGCTCGCTTTACGAGATGGACATTACCACCAACCGCGTGGATGCGATGAACCATTACGGGGTGGCACGGGAGGCGGCGGCGATTTATGGGCTGAGGCTGGCGGAGCTGGATGTTGCTTTGCCGAAGGCGAAGAAGGCAGCGGCGGCTTACCCGGTCAGGATTGAGGCGGAAGATGCGTGCGGACGGTTCACGGCGCGAGTGCTGCGGGACGTGACGATGGGCGAGTCGCGGGACTGGTTCGCGGGCGCGGAGGTGAGCACATATTTTGGGTTGCTAGAGCAGAAATGCATTTCCAACGCCGTGGATGCGACCAACTTTGCGTGGATTGCAATGGGGCAGCCGACGCACGTTTTCGACCTGGACAAGCTGGAGGGCGGGATTGTGGTACGGCGCGCGAAAAAGGGCGAGAAGCTGAAGACGCTGGACGGCGTGGAGCGAGTGCTGGATGCCGAGGACCTGGTAGTGGCCGACCACAAGAAGGCGGTGGGGCTGGCCGGGGTGATGGGCGGCTGGGAGACGATGATTACGCCGGAGACCAGGAATGTGCTGGTGGAGGCGGCGTGGTTTGAGCCGATGGCGGTGCGGCGGACGGCGCGGCGGCACGGGCTGCACACGGACGCCAGCCATCGCTTCGAGCGCGGAGCGGACTTTGAGGCTGCGCCGGTGGCGTCGGCGCTGGTGAGCAAGATTTTGCTGGCGAATGGCGGCTGGCTGGAGGGCGAGCTGGTGGACGTGCGCGTGCCGGCCATGGAGGCGCGGACGGCCAAACGCAAGCCGGTGGAGCTCAAGCTGAGCGAGGTGGGCCGGATTCTGGGCGCTACGGTGGATGAGGAGGGGATTACCGCGGCGACGGTGGAGGGTGTGTTGACGGCGCTGGGGTGCGGGCTGGCCACCTGCGGTGGGGCAGACTCTGGCAAAGAAGCCTGGCGGGTAACCCTGCCCAGTTGGCGGCTGGATCTGGAGCGTGAGATTGACCTGATTGAAGAGGTGGCGCGGGTCTACGGGTACAACCGCTTTGCCAATACGCTGCCGTCGTTTGGCGAAGGGGTGCGCGCGCTGCCGTGGGCGGAGAAAGAAGCCGAAGTGCGGCAGACGCTGCTGGGAGCGGGGTTTCACGAGGCGATTGGAAGCAGCTTCTGCTCGGCTGCCGAGGCCGCGCTGACGGAGCCGCAGCCGGGGCTTTCGGTTCCGCTGGGCAATCCGCTGAGCGAGGAGGCGGGCGTGCTGAGGCCGTCGCTGGTGCCGGGGATGCTGGCGATGATTGCGGGCAACCTGAACCGCGACGTGAACGACGTGCGGCTATTTGAAGTGGGCACGGTCTTCAGCGGGAGTACAGAGAAGGTAGAGGAGCGGCCGGCGCTGGCCTTTGGCGCGGTGGGCAGTATGGCGGAGCAATCCGCGCTGCACGCGACGAGGGCGATTGAGTTTCAGGATGTGAAGGGCGTGGTGGAGCAGGTGCTGGAGCGATTCCAGACGCGGAGCGTGGACTTCGACCATTTTGAAACCGAGGCCGGGCTGACGCCGGAGTGGCTGCACCCGTATCGGGCGGCGCGGGTGGTTGCGGACGGCGCAACCGTGGGTTGGTTTGGGCAGTTGCATCCGCGCGTGGCCGCAGAGCGCAAACTGAAGGAGACGTTGCTGGTGGGCGAGCTTTACCTGGACCGGCTGTACAAGCTGGCGTTGCGGGAGCCGGCGGCGCGGGAGATTTCGCGCTTCCAGCCGGTTCGGCGGGATTTCTCGCTGGTTCTGGACGAGAGCATCCCGTGGGAGAAGATTGACCAGGCGGTGGCCGGGTTGCGGATTCCGGAACTGGTGGAGTGGCGGGCGCGCGAGGTGTTCCGCGACGCCAAGCTGGGCAAGGGCGAGTACGCACTGCTGCTGGGAGCGACCTTTCAGGCAGCGGACCGCACGCTGCGCGAGGAGGAGTTGCAGGAGTTCCAGGCGCGGGTGGTGGAGGCTGTTGGCAAAGTTGGGGCGCGGCTGCGGACTCAGGCGTGAAACCGGCTCAACCGGCGTTATACTTGCACGGGTAAGTTGGATTTGCGCGGAGGTTATTGATGTCTGAGTCCTTGTGGAAGTCGGAAGTTGTGGAAGAAGCGCAGGCGGAGGAGCGGGCGGCGGAGCATGTTAGCGAAGAGCCCGCGGAATCGCGCGAGGAAACAAGCGCTGTGACTTTGAGCGTGGACGAGTTTTCCGCGCTGGAAGAGCGTGTCCTGCGCACGGTGAACCTGGTGAAGCAGGAACGCCAGGCACGCGTGGCGGCCGAGGAGCGCGCCAGCGCGGCGGAAGCCCAGATCAGCAAGCATGCGCCGGAGATGGAGCGATTGCAGGCGGAGAACCAGACGCTGCGCACGGAGCGCGGCCATGTGCGGCAGCGCGTGGAGCGTTTGCTGGCGCAACTGGATGCGCTGGAATTGTGAGGGCAGGCGTGCCACAAGAGCAATCCGGCAAGCTGGCCGGCTACGTAACAGTTCAGATATACGACCAGACCTATCACCTCTTCGGCGAGGACGAGGAGCACATTCGCCGCCTGGCAGAGCTGGTGGACGCGCGTATGCGAGCCGTGGCAGCACAAGGGCGCACGGCGGATTCACTGCGCGTGGCGGTGCTGGCGGCGCTGAATTTTGCCGATGAGCTTTCGCGGGCGGAGCAGGCCGGCGGCGGCGATGCGCGACAGGCTCATGCGCGCGCCGCGAGCCTGCGCGGGATGCTGGACGAAGTGCTGGAGGATGAGCGGAAGACGGGCTCCTGATTTATTTATATTCCGAAACCACTTTGATGATAGAGTGGATGTGATTCTGGAGGCACGATGCGCCGGTTCACATCTTTACCGACTATTCTTCTGATTTCAGTTTGCCTTACCGCTCTCACGATTGCCCAAACTCCCGCACCCGCACCGCAGAGCAAGCCAGCTGCCCCAAGCAGCGGCCCCGCCGACCCCAAAGCGATCAAGACTTTTGCGTCGGCGGTGGATTGGCAAAGGCACGGTCATTACGAGGCGGCCATGGATGACTATCGCAAGGCCAACAAGCAGGATGGCGGCCATTGCGCAGTCTGCCTGCAACGCGCCTACGATATGGCGATAAAGCTCGAGGCATACAAGGATGCGATCGAGATAGCGCGTGAATTGCTGTCGATATCCGAGAACGATGCGGAACGAGCCAACGCACATTGGTATCTGGCCATGGCCTTGCAGGTGGATGGCATCAGAAACAAAAAGGAGCGGAGCATTCAGGAGAGCAGAGGCGAGTTCAAAGCCGAGCTCGATCTGAATCCGAATAATGCGGTGGCGCGCTACAACTATGGAATTACACTGGCGCGACTCCATCAGGACGATGCCGCGCGCGCGGAGTTTACCGCCTTTCTCGATCAGGACCGGAAGTATCCGAATTTGCATCCACGCGCGGAGCGGTTTGTGGAACGCGTGGAACTGGCGCGAGCGACGATGGCGCCGCCGTTTTCGTTGACCACGCTGGATGGGCAGCACATCTCCATGGACGGGCTGGCGGGCAAGGTGGTGCTGATCGATTTTTGGGCGACCTGGTGCGGCCCGTGCCGCGAGGCGCTGCCGCACATCCGGCAGATTGCCAAGAAGTTCGAGGGGCAGCCACTGGTGGTGCTCAGCATCAGCCAGGACGGGGACGAGGCCAAGTGGAGGGAGTTCGTCGAGAAAAACGGAATGACCTGGTTGCAGTATTGCGATCGGGGAACCGGCCCTCTCTCCAGGCAGTTTGGCGTGCATGCGATTCCTGCCACCTTTACCATTGATTCCGATGGTGTGCTGGAGGATCAGCATGTGGGCGATGCGGATATCGAGGGCAAGCTGAAAAAGCTGATTGCGCGGGCGACAGCGGCGGCCAACAAAAAAGCCACACCAGGGGCGGACAAGCCGGACAGCAGCCGGAATTAAAGCATTTTCGGAATTCACGTAGTCTTTTTAGAGCAGCGAAAGGTGTCTTTTATTTCCACCCCACGGACGAAGACCTGTCCGCGGGGACCCCGGAACAGAAAAAGCCACTTGACATCGTGCTTCCGGTCTACACCAATTCCGAAAATGCTATAGCGAGCAGACCATTTGCCATTTGGGGCGCGCGAAGCCCAAAAGCGGCGGGGCAAACGATAGCACATCGTGGCCAACCCGCGCAAGACTTGTAATTCTTCGCGCGGGCACCTACTATTCACACTAGAAACCGGCCTGCAAAGCAGGTGGGCGATTAACGCTGGTTGAACCAACATTCGTGAACAGGGGCTCAACTCGACAATCGGTTCTGTGTGCCGTGTCCGCCAGTCCGGAATGCCTAATGAACCGCGGAGAGCTCCACCTTCTCAGGAAGGGTTCACCAGCGCATAACCCACGGCCCCGTGGGCCGGGTTCTACCTTCCCTGCCGCTGCCGGCAAGAGCAGAACCGCTGGCTCTAAGGAACCTCTGAATTACTTCTTTCGATGAGGTCACATTCCCTCAGGGGCTAAAGCCCACATTCATTTTGTTGCATTTACGGCACGACTGAAGTCGTGCCCTGACGCTTCTTGCTTCACCCTGTGCATTTTTCCGCAAGCTATGAAGCCGTCCCTGACACTTCTTGCTTCACCCTGTGCATTTTTCCGCAAGCTGTAAAGTTGTGCCCTATCAAAACAGAGATTTAATCAGAGATTTCCGAGACGCTAAATGCCGTATTCTGACACTGGTGTATCCAGTTCTCTTCCATATCGGCTCGATCTTGATTCCGTCCTATGGCGCTATGGCGGCGGTGGGCGTGTTGCTGGCGTTGTTTCTGGCGCAGCGCACGGCGCGCACGGCGGGGCTTGACGGCCGGAAGATATGGAATCTGTGCGTGATGGCGCTGGCGGCGGCCCTGGCGGGTTCGAGGCTGCTGCTGGTGGCGCTCAACTGGAGTGAGTTGCGCCTGCACCCGAAGTGGATATTGGGGCTGGCCATGGTTCATCATCCGCTGCTGACGGGCTTTGGGGGGCTGGCCGCGGTGGCAACCGTAGTTTTGTATGGCCGCAGTCAACGGTTGCCGCTGTGGAGCACGGCCGATGCGCTGGCCGCGCCGGTGGCGTTGGGGCTGGCCTTTGAGCAGTTGGGCGCGCTGCTGGCCGGCTCGGGCTATGGAACTGAAACCGCGGTGCGCTGGGCAGTTACCTACAATCACCCGCTGGCGGCGCTGTGGAGCGGGGCGCCGCTGGGAGTTGCACTGCATCCGGTGCAGGTATACGCGGCGCTGGGATTTCTTACGCTTTTGATTATTTTGCTGTTTTGGCTGCCGTACCGACGCCAACAGGGCGATGTGTTTGGGTTGTTTTTGCTGGGGGCGGGCGTGGCGATTTATGTCACCGAGTTCTGGCGCGACACCGCGGGACGTGGCGCGCTGTTGAGCGGTGCGCTGGATGGGCCGCAGATAGCGGCGGCGGCGCTGGTTGTAGCTGGCGGAGTGGTGCTGATGGAGAGGAAAAGGCCGGTTGAGGGTTAAGGTTTCCCACCCTAGCCGCAAAAACAAGTACGCGGCGAGGGTGGGGCACCCGATAAATTGAGAGTTGAGGTTTCCCACCCATTCGCATTTTTTCCTCGAAAAGCCGCGATAGGATGGGGCACGGGGCGGATAAGACCGATTGAGGGTTGAGGTTTCCCACCCTAGCCGCAAAAACAAGTACGCGGCGAGGGTGGGGCACCCGATACGTTGAGGGATGATGTTTCCCACCCTAGCCGCAAAAACAAGTACGCGGCGAGGGTGGGGCACCCGATA
>JBEKOC010000022.1:0-68425 GCA_049522175.1 Occallatibacter sp.
GCTTCTGCAACACCTTGGTGATGGCCGCCGTCAACGTCGTCTTGCCGTGATCAATGTGACCGATCGTTCCTACATTCACGTGCGGCTTGCTGCGATCAAACTTTTCCTTGCCCATGGCCTTCCGTCCCTTCCGTTAAACTGAATTTCCTGTCGCGCTCCCTGAAACACGAAAGCGCAAATGCTTGTGTTGCGCGCCTCAGTAGTAGGCGTACACCTTGAGATACCTCTGCCGCAGTTCCGGCGGCACCGCTTCCACCTGCTGCAGGTAGCGCTCGCGGGTCAAAGCCTGGTCTGAGACCGGCAGCGCCCGGTAAAGCCCCGCGGCTTGCTTGCCCAGCAGGCCGCGCTGCAAGGCGCCTTCGAAGTCGCGAATCCTCAGCTTCTTGCGGCCCATGCTGCTCAGAAAAACTTCCACGTCCCGCGCATCAAAGGCCGCGTCGATGAGCGTCTGAAGCTGCGTGTATCCCTGCTCATCCTGTACGGCGATTGCTGCCTGCTCGAACTTCATTTCCTGCCTCGCACCGTCAGCCTGTTAACCTATACCAACTCTGGAGCGGGAGACGGGACTCGAACCCGCGACCAACAGCTTGGAAGGCTGTGACTCTACCACTGAGTTACTCCCGCAAAACAGCTTCTAGCCTCTAGCTGCTAGCTTCTAGCTCCGAGACGCCGAATGCGACCTCTTCAGTTCAATCTGCCACCGTACAAGCTAGTGGCTAGAAGCTAATGGCTAGAAGCTGAACTTCTGGAGCTGATGACCAGGATTGAACTGGTGACCTCTCCCTTACCAAGGGAGTGCTCTACCAACTGAGCTACATCAGCCCTCTTACAAACTCCTGGGCGTTGTACCACCGCCCCCATCCCCGCCGCGGCGAATCTTCTCCGCGTGGCGAGCCAAAACCGTGCGCAAAGCCAAGCCCCCGATGATGATCAACGGAAGCAACCGCAACTCCACCGGCCTGCCCTTGACGAGAATCGCACCCTCGCCCACCGTAAACCAGGCCAGCACCGCCAGGGCCGCATACAACGCCAGAGCCACCCAATACTTCCGGTCAACTTCAGAACCGGTGCTCCTCAAACTGTTGCGCTCAACCGGCTGCAGCTCTCGGCGCATTCCAACCCCTCAAATCATGGTGCACAGGGGAGGGTTCGAACCTCCGTAGGTCCAAAGACCGGCAGATTTACAGTCTGCTGCCATTAACCACTCGGCCACCTGTGCACAATCACCCCACGGACGAAGACCTGTCCGTGGGGACCCCGATTAACTGCCCTGCCCTACCCGATTCAATCCAATTCATCGCATCAGGCCCCGCCCGGAATACCTCCGGCTCATCGGAGCATGCACCTCAGTGGAATCACCGCAGAGGACAGGTCCGGCGCCTGAATCTCAAGCTCTGGGAAAACTATTTGCCGTTTCGGTCCCCGTTTCCGCATGCCTTAAGTGGAGCTGGCGAAGGGATTTGAACCCCCGACCCTCTGATTACAAATCAGATGCTCTACCAGCTGAGCTACGCCAGCCCTTCCCACCAGGAAGCTGTCCCGGAGGCTCGTAATCCGTACGGGCACACTAACCCTATGCACGCACTACGGCACAGAAATCAAGGTTATCACACCCCTGGGGAGCGGGGCAAATGAGGGCCTGCTCACACTACCCAGGTGGCGGTGACGGGAACTAATTTTTCTCAGATCGAGGAATGAGGAGCGACGGATACCGGGTGTATCCTAGCGACGATTGATGAAGAGATGAGGAAAATTGGCCCCGTCCTTTGGGGCTGCGGCGAAAATCCGGGGTCCCCAGCGACTGGTCTTCGTCGCTGGGGTGGAAATCGGGCCATACCTCATTCTCGCCCTCGACAGTGGACCCGCCACAGCCTTCGGGCCCGGCTTCGTATGACCCGATTTTCACACGCAGCGCCATCCGCCTGGGTAGTGTGAACAGGCCCTAGGACGGAACGGGGTCCAGCGCCAGGCGCAACTGGCGCGACTCGCTCCAGGCGATGCGCAACCCGCCGGAAACCGGAGCAGCGCCCATCAACTGAACCAATGCGAACATGAAACTCATCCCTCTCAGTGGCGCACCATCAGGCCATAGCTCGCTCAGCGGCCGGACGACTCCGTTTGCGTCCGGGTGATACACGCGCTCATCCCAGGTCCGCGAGCCTTGCGGAAACTCCGGGTAATGGCGTACGGCGTCGATAGTCGATTGCAGGAGGCGGTGCTTCCAGGGCTCGGCGTACTGCGGCATGAACAATATATCGCTCTTCTTTTCCCGGCGGATTTCGTGCACGAACTCGGTAAAATTGGCCGCGTTGGTCAGGTTGAGGTTGGCGTTCGGCTCCACGCCGTGGCGGTCGCCGCCGGAGATAAGCAGCATATTCCACTGCTCGGCCAGCCGCCGCACTGTCCGGTTCTCGTCCCAGTTGCGCAGTCCATTCAACTCCAGCGCGTGCAGATAGTTGCCGTTCTTCTGCAGAAACTCGTTCACCAAAAACTGGTGCCTCTCCTTGCCAATCAGGTAGAGATCCCACATGGGGTGGTTGAAGACCACCAGCACATTCGGTTCTTCGTTGAGCGCCTTGAGAATCTCGGTCAGCCGGCCTTCGCGAGGGTTGGCCGTGAAATCGGCCAGCGTCTCCATCCACTCCGTGGCCCTGGCGCTGGGCAGGTTATGCACGCCCAGGTGGAAGGACTGCTCGCCATACGGAGCGCTCCACTCCACCGAAACCGGAATCCGCCGCGCGCTCGCGATAGTGCGCAGCAGCATGGGCGCCGTGATGTTGTCATGGTCGGTGATGGAGACCATCGGCTCTAGATCCAACTCTTCAATCTGGCTTCTTTCCAGATCAAAGGCCAGCCTGGGCGTCATCGGCGGCGTCCAGTAACTGGCCGCGTAGTTGATGCGCACGCCATGCACCAGCTCCGAGCGCTGCTCCAGCCGCGTGAGCAGAAGGCGCATCCAGGGGTGTTGATTGCCCCATTTTGCCAGAAAGTCCAGTGTCTCTTGCGACTGGTTGGTGTGGCTGTGCAGGGAGACTCCGCACCGGAAGCCTTCCGTCGCCTTCCGGTCGCGCCACAGGTAAGAGATGGTCGATTGGTCCACTTCTGCTCCTCTGTTCCGCTCGCGAGCTGGAACCTTTGGAGACAGTTTGCAGTGCCGACCATCAACAGAAGATGAATGGAATGCGAATGCAGGTTGAATTGCCGAAGGAACCAAGAAGGGCACGGGAAAGCCTGATTAGACCCAATGAAAAACCGCAGTGTGGTATGGGGTACGCAGAAATCTTATTTGCCTGTACGATCTGGCTCCGGCCCGAGAAAATCCTCCAGAGCCCAGCCCTCGATCTGTTCCTCTCCGGAGAGCGTGCCACTAGCTGCCTCCACCGCCAGGTAGTTCTTCGTCAGCCCTGCGCGCAGCAGCTCGAAGGCCTGATCCGGAGAGTCGGCAAACTGGAACAGCTCGAGGTCCTTGGGCGAAATGGTTCCCGCGTCCACCAGCGCATCCAGATTGAAAACCTTCTTCCAGTACTCCGAGCCGTAAATAACCACGGTCAGCTTATTGCCCAGCTTGTGAGTTTGCGCCAGGGTCAGAACCTCGAACATCTCATCCAGCGTTCCAAATCCGCCGGGAAAGACCACCAGCGCCTTGGCCAGGTAGGCGAACCACAGCTTGCGCATGAAAAAGTAGTGGAACTCGAAGTTGAGCGAGGGCGTGATGTAGGGGTTGGGCGCCTGCTCAAAAGGCAGACGGATGTTCATCCCGATGGTCTTGCCGCCGGCCTCGTAAGCGCCGCGATTGGCCGCCTCCATGATGCCGGGTCCGCCGCCGGAGGTGACCACAAACCGGCTTCGCTGCGAGGGAATCTGCCTGGCCCAATCGGTCAGCAGATGCGCCAGTCGGCGCGCATCCTCGTAGTAGCGGGCCATCTCCACGGCTGCCACGGCGCGCTTGCGCTGCAGGTCCGTAGCCTTGCCCGCGGCGATCTCCGGCGCTTTGGCCGGCTGCTCGTGGCTGGGCGCCGGCTCTCTGGACCCGGTGTTTTCCAGCAGTTCAAGCTCATGGTCGGCCTCGTCGCGCCCGCGAAAACGCGCCGAGCCGAAAAACACTACCGTGTCCTGAATCTTCTCCCGCCTGATGCGCGCCAGAGGCTCCATGAACTCGGAGACAATCCTGATCAGCCGGCCGTCGGCGCTGTTCAGAAAGCTCAGGTTTTCATAGGCCAGCGGCGCGGCTGCCAGCGGCGGCGGCGCCCCGTTGCCGGGAATCACCGCAGCCGGCACGGAGGCGGCGGCTTGTCCCTCAGTCCCTGGTCCCTTCTTTTCGTCGTTCATCTTTTATCCATCCCGATAATGGAGTGCGTTATAAAACGCAATCCACAGGTTCAAAAGCCCCAGTCCCGACACCAATCCGCGCACCGCGCCGTTGGCCGCGTAGATCCCAAGCGTGGGAAACTGCGCAAACAAGGGATTTTGGTCCCAGAACGTTCTGGACCACGGCACATAGCAAACGGCCAGGCCGATATACATCCTCAGCAGTACCCTCAAAAACAACTCGGCGCGCACCAGCCAGCGCGGAATCCGCTGCGGCGCGTGCTTAAGCTCGGAGTGAGGCGCGGCGGCGTGCTCTGACCCCGGCTTGCCAGCCGGGCTTACGGCGAGTTGAGGCGAGGTCGATTCCGGCTGCTGGGACATTCTTTTAGCTCGCACATCGCCCCCGATAGCGGAACCAGAGTAGATGTATTTCGAAACCACTGCATTCAAGCCGACGCTACCATCCCGGGATCCCAAACGACAGGTCTTTGTCATTGGAGTGGGACCCTCAGGGAGCGGCGACCCTGAACAAAACTCAACAGGACACTGTTACTCTGGTTCCGCTCTGATTCCAGCCCCATCGCAGGCACTCGGCACAGGCCCATCCGCCGGCCCGGCGCAGGGACGCCGTACTCAAACGGTAACACAATCACCGCGCCCGTCAGAATGAGGGCGGTAGCCGCTGCAAGCTGTACTTTCAGTTACCGTTCTTAAACGCGGAAAGCACAACCTCCAGGCCACCCGCCTGCCGCGTTATTCTGTCACCACATGATTCGACGGCCGTTTCTCCCGGTTTTGGTTGCCCTGCTCGGCGTCACGCTCTTCACTCCTGCGCTCGCCGCCGCCCCGCAGGAGGCGGCGGACTATCGCGATGAACATCCGGTGCGCGCGCTGCACGGCATGGTGGTCAGCGTCCACCATTTGGCCTCCGACGCCGGCCTGGAAACGCTGCGCGCGGGCGGCAACGCCGTAGACGCCGCCGTGGCCACTGGCTTTGCCCTGGCCGTGGTGCATCCCGCGGCCGGAAACCTGGGTGGAGGCGGCCTTCTGCTGTTGCGCACACACGACGGAAAAACCACCTTCATCGACTATCGCGAGAAGGCCCCGCTCCAGGCCACCGAAACCATGTACCAGGACGCCGGCGGCAACGTCATCCCCAACGCCAGCCTCCTCGGCTATCGCTCCATCGCCACGCCCGGCTCGGTGGCCGGCTTGGTCTACGCCGAGCGCAAGTACGGCAAGCTCGGTTTGCGGCGAGTCATCGCCCCGGCCATCCGGTTTGCCGCCGAGGGCTTTCAGCTCACCGCCGAAGAGGCCCATGAACTCAGCGACCCCGACCTGGCTCACTTCCCCGACTCCAAGCGCATCTTCCAGCGCGACGGACAACTCTACAAAGAGGGTGAAATCTTCCGTCAGCCCGAACTGGCCCGCACCCTCCAGCGCATCGCCGCCCATCCCGATGATTTTTACCGCGGCAAAATGGCCCATGAGCTGGTTGCCGATCTTAAACAAGGCGGCGCGCTGCTCACTCTTGAAGACCTGTCCCGTTATACCGTTGTCGAGCGCGCACCCATCGTTGGCAGCTTTCACGGCTACACCGTAATCAGTGCGCCGCCGCCCTCTTCGGGGGGAATCGTGCTGCTCAGCACCCTCAACATTCTCGAAGGCGACGACCTGGCCAGGCTCGGTGATCGCAGCCCCGCATCGATGCGCCTGATTGTCGAGGCCTTCCGCCGCGCCTACATGGACCGCGCCGAATACCTCGGCGATCCCGACTACAACGCCATTCCCGCCGTCGAGCTGACATCCAAGACCTACGCCGCCGCCTGGCGCGCCTCCATCGATTCCCACGCGGCCAGCCCCAGCGCCACGCTTCGCCGTCCTCAGGGCTTTTTGCCTCCCGCGCCCAAAACCGCCGGCCAACGCGCCGAATCGCCAGACACCACCCACTATTCCGTGGTCGATAGCCAGGGCAACGCCGTCGCTGTCACCACCACCCTCAACAACTCCTTCGGTTCCCACGTTACCTCGGGCTCGCTCGGCTTCCTGCTCAACGACGAGATGGACGACTTTACGGTCAAGCTCGGCACCCCCAACCTCTACGGCCTCATGCAGGGCCCGGCCAACGCCATCGCGCCCGGCAAGCGTCCCCTGAGCGCCATGACCCCTACCATCGTGTTGGAAAATAGAAAGCTGCGCTACGTCCTCGGCTCACCCGGTGGCGCGCGCATCATCTCCACCGTGGCCAACATCTTTCTCTCCGCATCGATGGGCGGCCTTAACATCCAGCAAGCCGTTGACGCGCCCCGCTTCCACCACCAGTACCTGCCCGACAAGCTCTTCCTCGAGCCGGGCTTCCCGCCCGCAACCCTGGACGCACTCCGCGGCATGGGATACGACTTGAGCATCAGTCACGGCCACTGGTCCAACGGCGAGTGCATCGCCGTAAACCCTACAACCGGCGAGCTCGAAGCCGGCCAGGATCACCGCAGCCACTACGGCAAGGCCGCCGGCTACTGAGCCGCTCATTGCCCGCTCCGCCATCGACTATCCTGATGCATGGAGCTTCTCGCACAACCAGACCACCCGTTGCCCAGCCGCCTGGCCGTGGCCGCTGTCGCGCTCTGCGGGGTCTGCGCCTTTCTGGAGCTCTATTCCACCCAGCCGCTGTTGCCCCTGCTCACGCGCCTTTTTCATGCCTCCAAAACCGGCGTCAGCCTGACTGTCTCGGCCGCCACGCTGGGCGCGGCTTTGTCTGCTCCCATCTTTGGCTCGCTGGTTGAGCGGCTGCCTCGCAAGCGGGTCATCGTCGCCTGCCTGGCCGGCATCGCTTTGCCCACCCTGCTGGCCGCCACCTCCACCTCGCTGGCCCAGCTCATCTTCTGGCGCTTTCTGCAGGGCATATTGGTTCCCGGCATCGTGGCCGTGGTGGTCACCTACATCGGCGAAGAGTGGCCGCCAAATCGCATAGCCCTGGTCATGAGTTTCTACGTCAGCGGAACCGCGCTGGGCGGCTTCCTGGGCCGGGTCTCAGCCGGTATGCTGGCCGATTGGTTCAATTGGCGGGTGAGTTTTTTCATCATCGGCATCGCCGCTCTGGCCGGCGCCGGTGCCGTTGCCGCATGGCTCCCGCACGGACGCCGCCGCCCGCAACTTCCCGCTACTTCTAGCCCGCGGCTCCCTTTCTTTCCTCAGCTCTGGACTCAGGCTGGGACGCTCTTTCGCATTCGCCGCTTGGTGGCCACCTTTGCCGTCGGCGGCAACATTCTCTTCTCGCTGGTGGCCGTCTTCACCTGGATCACCTTCCACCTCAGCGCCCCGCCCTTCCGGCTCTCCACCGCCGTGCTCAGCTCGCTGTTTTTCGTCTATCTTATCGGCCTCGTCATCACCCCCGCCGCAGGCTACATCATTACCCACATTGGCCTGCGCAAGGGCATTGGCGGCGCCATTCTATGTTCCATGGCTGGCGTCCTGCTCACCCTGACGCCCTCCCTTCCCGTCGTCATTCTGGGACTCACCCTGGTCTGCACCGGAGCCTTTATCTCCCAGACCGCCTCGCAAAGCCATCTGCGCGTGGCAGCGCCGCCCGAGGCGCGCGTCACCGCCGCCGGGATCTACATCACCTGCTACTACATCGGAGGCACCGCCGCCGGTGTCGTCCCCGGAATCTTCTGGGCGATGGGCAAATGGCCGGCCTGCGTCGCCTTTATTCTCGCCATGCAGGCCATCTCGCTCACCATCGCGCTCATGGGCTGGCGTGCGCCCAAGGAGGCCCCAAAGCAGCTTAGCTCCGTGCTACCCTAGCTTTTGTTCAATCCCGTCCAGGGATTCCGGCCTGTAAAAAGGAGCAACACGCCCATGAAGGAACTCCCGCGCGATTCCGACTGGAACCTTTCTCGCTGCCGGATCGCCGCGGTCGTGGCGTTCTTTGCTCTCAATTTCGCTGTCTATCTCGTCCGCATCCTCAGCGTCTGGCGCTATGGCGCGCTTTTCTGCTCCACCGCCGTCGAGGCGCCCATGATCGACTCCGTCTGGAGATGCATGCATCATCAGCCCGTTTATACGTGGCCCTTCGCATTTCCCTTTTCTCTTTCGCTCTATAACTATCTCTTCTACGGCGTGTATGCCGCTGCCCTCCGGCTTATGGGCGCGTGGGATGCGGGCATCCTGACCTGGGGACGCCAGTTCACGCTGCTCTTTGCGTTGGCCGGCGCAATCGCGCAGTGGCGTCTGGTGCGCGCCCTGCTCAAGCTGCGCGGCCTCGCCAGCGCACTTTCGCTCATCCTGGCGCTGGGCCTCTGGCTCTGTACCTCGCTGGTCAAGTATTGGGCGCTCACCATCCGGCCAGACATGGCCGCCGCCGCGTTGGTCATGATCGCCCTCTGGGTTGTCGTGCGCCAGCCCAGATTCTGCTTTGCCTGGGCGGGCCTCCTGCTCTATCTCGCCTGGGCCTTCAAGCAGTCAGCAGTCCTCGCCTTCGCCGGCCTCTGCCTGTGGCTACTCTTGAATAAACGCTGGCGCGATCTCACTCTTTTCGTCGCGATCTTTGCCGCGCTGGTCGCCGTCACGCTTTTCCTGGGGACGCCCGAATACCGCTTCAGCATCCTCATCGCCCCGCAAATGGTCCGAGGATTCGCCTTCTCGCTTCCCTGGATTCTGCGCGCTCTCGGCACAGGGCTCACCGCCATCGGCCTGAACCTCTACTGGGTCGCCGCGCCTTTCGTACTGCTGCGCGCCACAAATTGCTCGGGTGCCCCACACTGTTCGGGTGCCCCATCCATTCCGCGGCTTTTCGAAGAAAAGACGTGGAATGGGTGGGAGACAATGCTCCTGACCGTCTTCGTCCTCGCGCTGATCCTTGGCCTCGTCGCCATGGGAAAGGTCGGCGGAACCTCCAACTATCTCTTTGAGGCCTTTGCCGCCGGCTCCACTCTGCTGCAACTGGTAGTCTTCTCCGTGCCGGGAAGGCTGGTAACCGCTCTCCTTCTCTTCGGCTGCGTCCAGCCCGCAACCCAGCTCGTGGGAGTGGCCATCGGCTACCATCATCCCGGCAGAAAAGACATGGTCCCCATTGCCACGGCGGCGGAATACCGTGACGCAGTGGCCCTGCACAATCGCTTGGCCGCAATGAAAAAGCCCCTCTTCACCACCGATGGAGTCTTTGCGCTGCCCTGGAACTCCACGGACAACGGCGCACCTGCCATCGTCCTCGATCCCAACTTTCAGGAGGCCGCGCGCTCCCGCGAACAGAATGGCGGCATCGAGGGCATGTTGCAACGGGGCGCGTTCCCCACCGTCATGCTCGCCTCCAGCGATCTCGTCTACCTGAAGAGCCTGAATCCGGGTTACCGCAAGGTGGGCGAATCCCTCCAGCAAGGCGTCACCTACAGCATCTACGAGTTCAACTCAAGCCCGGCCGCGACTTTATACTGAAAGACATCATGAGCACGTTTTTGCCCGTAGACGAACAGATGGACCTGCTTCAGAAGGGCGCGGCGGAGATCATCCGCGTCGCCGAGCTGAGAGAGCGCCTTGAAGAGAGCCGCAAAACCGGACGCCCGCTGCGCGTCAAGGCCGGCTTCGACCCCACCGCCCCCGACCTGCATCTGGGCCACACCGTGCTGATGCGCAAGCTGCGCCACTTCCAGCAGCTCGGCCACACCGTCATCTTCCTCGTGGGCGACTTCACCTCCCTCATCGGCGACCCCACCGGCCGCAATGTGACCCGCAAGCCGCTCACACGCGAGCAAATCGACGCCAACGCCGAGACCTACAAGGCGCAGGTCTTCAAAATCCTCGACGAAAAGGCCACGGAAGTGCGCTACAACTCTGAGTGGCTTGGCAAGCTAGGTTACGAGGGCACCATCCGCGTTACCTCCCACTTCACCGTCTCCCAGATGCTGGAGCGCGACGAGTTCCACTCGCGCTTTCAGGCCGAACAGCCCATCAGCCTCCACGAGCTGCTCTACCCCGTCATGCAGGGCTACGACTCGGTGGCTTTGAAGTGCGACGTGGAGCTGGGCGGCACCGACCAGAAATTCAACCTGCTCTGCGGCCGCGAGCTGCAGCGCCACTACGGTCAGAAGCCGCAGATCGTCCTCATGACACCGATTCTCGAGGGCCTCGACGGCGTACAGAAGATGTCCAAATCGTTAAACAACGCCATCGGCATCAACGAGCCGCCGTCCGAGATGTACGGCAAGCTGATGAGCATCAACGACGATCTGATGTGGAAGTATTGGGTCTATTTGACTGACCTCAAGCAATCCGAAGTTGACGCGCTGCGCGCAGCGGTTGAGGCCGGAAGAGAACACCCGATGGAGATCAAGAAGCGCCTCGCCCGCACCATCACCGCCGGCTTCCACACTGAAGCCGCCGCCCAGAGCGCCGACGAAAACTGGGCGCGCATGTTCCAGCAGAAGGAGACCACCGAAGATTTGGAGGAGGTCACTGTCGCTCTTGCCGACGTTGCCGGACCGGAGCCAAAGCAGATTCGCCTGCCAAAATTGCTTGTCCAGATAGGCCTTGCTGCCAGTGGCGCCGAAGCCAACCGTAAAATCGCCGAAAAGGCCGTCAAGCTCGATGGCGAGACTGCGGGAAATCTGCTGATTCCTCTGGCAGCTCTCCCCGCCCGCATCGTCGTCCGCCTCGGCAAGCGAGCCAAGGTTGCGGTGATTGCGTAGAATTTATGCTCGCTGGATTTTTATCCTTTCCGAAAGGATGGTCGTTCGCCCATGCGCAACCTTCTTCGCCCTGTCCTTCTTTCAGTTCTTTCCCTGGCTTGCTTGCTTCCGTGCGTGGTGCTTCGCTCCCACGCGGTCCAGGCCGCGCCGGGACAGAAACGCATTCCCTGTTGCGGGCCGGTCACTCCCGCCGGTGAGCGTCTTGCAGCCACGCTCGACAGCATGAATGTTGAATCGCTCTGGCTGGCCGGCCAGCATGTGAATTGGGAGACAGGAGAGCCGGACAAAAGCGCCGATTACGAGGGTCCGGGCAACCACTCCCATTGCAGCGCTTTTGCCGCGGAGGCCGCGCTGCGGCTGGGAGTCTACCTTCTCCGCCCGCCGGAGCACGGAGAGCTTCTACTGGCCAACGCGCAAGCCGATTGGCTGGCAAGCGAGGCAGGCGCGCAGGCCGGATGGAGGAGCGTCGCCGATATGCGCGAGGCGCAGAGGCTGGCCAACGAAGGAAATCTGGTGCTGGCGCTCTACCAGAATCCCGACCGGCACGTGCCCGGTCACATTGCGATTGTCCGTCCGTCAGCGAAGTCCGCCACGGCTCTCGAAGTGAACGGCCCGGAGATGATACAGGCCGGTGAACACAATTACACGAAAATCAATGCCCGGGTTGGCTTCGAGCACCATCCCGGCGCATGGCCGAACGGTATTCGATACTACTCGCATGTCATCAATTGAATAGCCGTGTGCCCCAGAGCATGCCCTGAGCCTGTCGAAGGGGCAAGTCTTTGCAGATAATTATTCACCTACACAAAATAAATGCGTTCCGAAGAAAATTCCCTCCGAAACGCATCCATTCACCTTTGCAGATTATTTCGAGCCTTATTTGCCCAGCGCAAACTTCCGCGCCGACTCGAGCAGCTTGGCCACCGACTCCTTCGAGCAGGACTCGCAGTAGATGCGCATCAGCGGTTCGGTTCCGCTGGCGCGCAGCAGCAGCCAGCTCTCGGCGGCATTCGGCTTGCTCTTCGCTTCCGGATTGTCGAGGTAAAACTTCACGCCATCCAGTGTCTCCTGGCGCAGAATCGGCATTCCGGCGAAGACTTTGTCGCCGGTCTTGAGCGCCTTCGCCCTCGCAATCGCTCCGTTCTTGATTTCTTCGGGAATGTGCAGGTCGATGCGGCCATACTGGTGTTCGCCGTACTTGGCTTGCAGGTCGGCGACCAGTTGGCCCAGCGGCTTGCCTTCCTCGGCCATCACATTAGCCAGCAGCAGCGCGTTCAGCAGGCCGTCGCGTTCCGGCAGATGGCGCTGGAAGCCGATTCCGCCCGACTCCTCGCCGCCCATCACGATCTCCCGCTCCAGCATGTAGTCGCAGACAAACTTGAAGCCGATGCCGTGCTCGATCAGCTCGCGTCCATGCTTTTTGCAGATGCGATCCAGCATCCTGGTGGTGTTAAAGGCGCGGGTTACGGCGCCCGGCCAGTCGTTGTGGCGCTTGAGCACCCAACTGAGCAGCACGCAGTAAATTTTGTGCGGATCTACAAACTCGCCGTGCTCGTTGGTGGCGCCGATGCGGTCAGCGTCGCCGTCGGTGCACAGGCCGGCCTGGCAGCCGTTGGCCACCGCCGCCTCGCCCAGCGCGCGGATGTGCGGCTCGATTGGCTCCGGATGGATGCCGCCAAAGAGCGGGTCGGCATTGGCGCGAATCTGCACGTGAGCTACGCCGATGCGCGTGAAGATGTCGGAGATAATCGTTCCGCCCGCTCCGTACATCGAGTCGATGGCAAACTTCATGCCCGATTTTGCCAGCTTATCGAGACTGGTAAAGTTCTCGATGGATTTGAGGTACGTCGGCAGAAAATCGACCTCCTGAATGGGCGCGGGCTGCGCGGCGCGCGGGACGGGCCGGCCCAGGTAAGACTCGATCTCGGCGATCATTGAAGGTTTGCCGGAGCCGCCGTACCAGCCCTTGTACTTGACGCCGTTCCACTGCGCCGGATTATGCGAGCTGGTAATCATGATGCCGCCGGCCGCCTTGCGCTCGCGCACACCAAAGCTGAGCGCCGGGGTGGGCGTGATGTCACTGGCCAGCAGCACTGGAATGCCGGTCGCGCATGCCACCTCAGCGCAGGCCCGCGCAAATGCCTTTGATCCGAAGCGTGTGTCGTAGCCAATGCACAGACCTTTCCTCGGGTCTTCCTTGGCGTGGATGTAAGCGGCAATAGCCTCGGCTGCGATGCGCACATTGGCAAAGGTGAAATCGTCTGCGATGACCGCCCGCCAGCCGTCGGTGCCGAACTTGATCTGGGGTTGAGGCATAATTGGTTTACTGCTCCCTGAATACAAAGGAAATTGAAGGCGGGACATCCAGCATTAGGGCTGGTAGCTTTGACCGCGCCGTCTCAAATCAGCTCTGTCCGCCCGCTGAGCCCAAGCTCCTTCACGATTTTGCCCACATCCTGCGAGTGGTCGCGGCGGGCAATCAGCAGAGCATCCTCGGTGTCTACTATGACCAGGTCTTTGACGCCCACCAGCGCGACAAACTTGTGCGGACTGTAAACATAGTTGTTGGCGGCGTCCAGAGCCATCTGGCCGTTGGTGTCGGCCACGTTGCCCTCGCTGTCTCCGCGCAGCCGGGTCTCGATCTGGTACTCGTAGAGCGAGGCCCAGGAGCCGAGGTCGTTCCAACTGAAATCCGCACGGATGCAGTAGAGGTGAGAAATGTGCTCGCCCTTGGCCGAGCGCGGCTCCAGCACGGCGTAGTCCACGCTGATGTTCTCGCACTTGGGATAAACGGCGCGGAAGACCTCGTCGAACTGGGGCGTGCCGTAAGCGGCGGCGATGGTCTCCAGCAGCGGAGCGGTTTCCGGCAGGTGCTCGCGGACGGCGTTAGCCAGCGTCCGCGCCGACCACAGAAACATGCCCGAGTTCCAGAAGTAGTTGCCTGCGGCCACAAATTCTTCAGCCTTGTTCTGATTTGGCTTCTCAATGAAGCGGCGCACGTGCAGGGCGGAATCGTCGCGCGTGTAGTCGGTGGTCTCAATGTAGCCGTAGCCGGTTTCAGCGCGCGTCGGCTCAATGCCCAGCACCACGATATTGTCTCCGGCAGCGGCCACGGCAATGCCCTTTTGCAGCGCCTTAGTGAAGCGCGGCTCGTCGGCAATCACGTGGTCGGAGGGGAAGACCCCCAGCACCGCATCGGGGTTCTGGCGCTCGATCAGGAAGGCCGCCAGCCCGCAGGCCGGGGCGGTGTTGCGAGCCACCGGTTCCCGGACGATTTGCCCGGCGGGGATGCCCTTCAACTGGCCGGCGATCTCGTGGGCCAGGTACTCGTTGGTGATGACCCAGGTCTTGTCCAGGCCGGCCAGCGGCTTGAGCCGCTCCACGGTCTGCTGGATCATCGAGCGCTCGCCGTCCAGCGCCAGAACCTGCTTGGCGTGGGCGCGACGGGAGCGGGGCCAGAAGCGCGTACCGCTGCCTCCGGCAAGAATAACGGGACGGAAATCCATAGGCTTCGTCATCGAAACCACATCCTATCCGACAAACGATACGTTTGCACAGGGTTGAATGAAATTTTTTGGAAATAGCTGTCCCACCTGTTGAAAAACCAAGAAAATCGGCAAAATTCCCGACCGGCGCCTGTCCGGGTGAAACAGGCCGCACGTCCCGCTCCGGCTACGTCAGTTTGGCCAGGAACTCCGCCATGCGCCGCGTTCCCTCGTCGATGTTCTGCCGGGTCACCGGGTAGGAGAGGCGAATGTGCTCCGCCGTGCCGAAGGCCTCGCCGGGCACTGTGACGACGTGGGCCTCGTGAAGCAGACGCGTGGCCAGCTCGGTTGAAGTCTTGATGCCGCCCTTGCCCAGAAAGGCCGAGATGTTGGGGTAGACGTAGAAGGCGCCCTCGGGCTTGGTGCAGGTAACGCCGGGAATCTCCGCCAGTTTGGCCAGCATATAGTCCCGCAGGCTGATGAACTCGGTGCGGAATTCGCTGACGCACTCCTGCGAACTGGTCAGGGCAACAATGGCAGCCTTTTGCACAAAGCTGGTTGCATTCGAGGTGGATTGCGACTGGAGCTTGCTGAGGTTGGCTGTAACTGCCTTCGAGGCCAGCGCGTAACCAGCCCGCCAGCCGGTCATCGCGTAAGTTTTTGACAGCGATCCAAGGATGACCAAGTGCTCCTTGGCCCAGGTAAACGAGCCTCCGCTGACCGGCTTGCCGGCATAGTTCAGATAGACGTAGCACTCGTCCAGCAGCAGGAAAATCCCCCGCTCATGGGCCAGGTGGACAATGCGCTCCAGGTCCTCCGCCGACACCACCGAGCCGGCCGGGTTCGACGGCGAGTTGAGGATGATGGCCTTGGTCTTGGGCGTGACGGCCTTTTCGATGGAGTCCGCCGTGATGCGGAAGTTCTCCGCCTCCTGGGTTTTGAGGAAGACCACCTTGCCACCTGCATACTGGATGATGTCCGCGAAGCTGACCCAATATGGGACGGGCAGGATCACTTCGTCGCCGTGTTCCACCAGGATTTGCAGGGTGTTGAACAGGGCCTGCTTGCCACCGGTGGTAAAGATGGCCTCGTCCAGCCCGTAGTCGGAACCGAAGTCCGCGGCGTGGCGCTCAATGATGGCCTTGCGCACCTCGGGAATGCCCTGCACCGCGGTGTAGCGCGTGAAATTGGCCTCGATGGCGGCAATGGCGGCGTCTTTGATGTGCCGCGGCGTGGGAAAATGCGGCTCCCCCGCGCCGAAATCCACCAGGTTGACGCCCTGTGCGCGCAGCTTGGCAGCCTCGGCAGACACGGCTAGTGTTGCGGAGACCTCGATCCGGCCAATGCGGCCGGTAAAGACTTGGGAAGAAGCGGAGTCTGTCATAGCTGTCTCTATCTTTACAGATTTTCGGGCTGGCACAAAATCGCGGTGTAAAAATCGGTGGCCGAGCCGCGCAAAATAATATCGAGCTATTGCCCCGGTGGGGCGTCTGTCTGGTTAGAAGGGCTTATGGCTTCGATTGCGGGAGGTGGGCTGGTTTTGGAGATCGCACAGCCGGAGATCGACATTGCGGCTCTCGTAGAGACCTACTCCCGGCTCCTCTTCCGCGTGGCTCACTCGGTTCTGCGCAGCCAGGCAGAGGCTGAGGACGTGGTGCAGGATGTCTTTGTTCGCGTAATCGAGCGCCACCGGTCTCTTCATGCAATCCGTGATATGCGGGTATGGCTGATTCGCATTGCATGGAATCTGGCTCTGGACCGCGGACGGCGCATCCGGCCCGCGCAATTGGATGAGAACTTTGCGGAGAGTCTGGCGGCACACACCATGCCCGCCGACGAGAAGCTGTCCGAGGCCGAGCGCATGAAGGCGGTTTTGCGTGAGATGGAGAGATTACCCAAAGCAGAGCGCCATGTACTTCTGCTTTCCGCCGTTGAGGAGTTGGGCACAGCGGAGATGGCGAAGGTTATTGGCAGAAGCGAGTCCGCGGTTCGAGCCTTGCTTTTCCGAGCGCGTTCGCGGCTGCGCGAGCGGCTCGAAGCACGAGGAGGCGAGCGATGATCAATTCCGAGGAAACCATCGGCAAGGTGTTGGCAGGCTTGCGAGATGCCGAAGCCTCTCCGGGCCTGGAGCGCCGCATCCTGGCTGCGGTCGAGGCGCACACCTCTCAGCGCCAGGCCGCAAAACCGTTCTGGATGTGGGGTGTTGCTTTCGCGGGCGTGATGGCCGTCTTCTTTCTGCTTGCGATCACAGCTATTTATCGGCACGGGCAGACACCAACGCAGGCGCAACAGCACGTTCTTCCGGCAGAGTCGGCAGAAAGTACGCAAGAAGCATTGCTCATGCCGCAGAAACCCATCGTACCCACCAGAACGCCCATCATAATCGCGACGTCTGCGCGAAAGGCGCAACCGATCAGCGCAGAACAGGCCGTGCTTCTCCGCGAGATGCACGCACCCAGCCACCCAGCACCGGCAGCGCCTCTGACTAAGGAGGAAAAGCTGCTGCTGCGCGCCGTTCATCTTGGAGATCCGCAGGTAATGGCGATGTTGAACCCAGAGGTTAGAGCAAGGCAGGAAGCAGAGAGCGAAGCGGAGTTTCAAAAGTTTGTCGATCAATCCGGCGGAGATAACGAATGAAATCAAACCATGATGTGAAAGGGAGGAAACAATGAAACGAGCAATCGGAATTTTGGGAATCGCATTGTTGCTGTGCTGCGGCGGAGCAAGAGTTTTTGCGCAGGCGGATGAATCCAAGTCCAAGGCAAGCGATAAGAAGATCGAGACGGCTCCAACCACCTATCGGCTGACCTACACGCTCACGGAGCTGGACGGGAGCAAGCGCATAGGAACGCAGCACTTTGCCTTGACAGTTACCCCATTGAATGGCGGGCACATTAAGCTGGGTAGCAAGATTCCCATCGCCACGGAATCTTCCAATCCGGCGAGTTTGGCGCCATCGCAGGTCCAGTATCAGGATGTTGGCTTGAACATCTCTGCGCGTATTCGAGAAATCGGAGCAGGCGTGTCGCTCGATTCGAATATGGAACAGACCAGCATCTCGGAGGAACAGTCCTCTGTGGGCAAGAGCGATCCGGTGATTCGGCAGTCAAAACTCGAAAACACCGCGCTGCTGACCCCCGGCAAGCCCGTGATGCTCGGCTCGCTCGATGTGCCGGGAAGCACGCGGCATCTGGATGTCGAGGTCGTAGTTGAGGTAGTTCGGTAATCATGGCGGCTGCTATTCAGGAACCGGTCGCGGAAACCCAGGCTTCATGATTGAGGCCTGGGTTTTTCGTGTCAGCTGGCGCTCATGTGAATGCAGAATATTCAAGCCTTGACGCGCGAGGCGCTACGCGCTACATTGCGAATATGATTCAGTCGTTCCGGCACGCAGGGCTGGAGAGGTTCTACCTGACGGGAAGCAAAGCGGGCATCCAGCCGGCGCACGCTGTCAAGCTGCGCCGCCAGCTTACGCTGCTGAACACTGCCAAGAATGTGAATCGAATGAATGTTCCCGGCTGGGATTTGCATCCGCTCAAAGGAGCGCTTGCCGATCATTGGTCGATCAAGGTCAATGGTAACTGGCTCATGACATTCAAATTTGAGGAGGAGAATGCCATCCTCGTGGATTACCGGGATTACCACTGAAGTTTGAGGAGAAGCATTATGGCGATGACAATGTACAACCCCGCCCATCCAGGTGAAATTCTCCGCGAATATATGGGCACGATACAGGTGGGCGTTGCCGCAAAAAAGTTGCGCGTGGCGCGGTCCACTCTATCGCGGCTTCTGAACGGGCGAGCCTCGTTCACGGCAGCGATGGCGCTCCGGCTCTCTGACGCTTTCGGTACCGAGCCGGGCATGTGGCTCGACTTGCAGCAGCAGTACGACCTGTGGCACGCCTCGCAACGCAAGCGGCCCAAGGTGGAGAAGTTTCCCAGGGCGGCGTAAGGTTCCCTGGTTGCAGAAGCAAGACCAGGGGCGCACAACGATTATTGTTTGGCCCCTGCCTTTAGCAATAAGGCTCTGACATCGGCATGTCCTCCTGCCGTTGCCGCATCCAGCGCAGTCGTACCATCGTACGCCTTGGCATTGACGTTGGCGCCCTTGGCGAGCAACGCCTTCACTACCTCAAGGTAGCCGCTTCCGGAGGCCAACATCAGTGCGGTTCGCCCATCCTTCGTCACTCGCATCGGTACCAAATTACCGATGGGTGGCCCCCCTGTGGCCACCATTTTGGTCGTCAGCCTGGCGTTTACGTCGGCCCCCTTGGCGAGGAGCGCCTTCACAACCTCAGTGAAGCCGTTTTCGGAGGCCAGAATCAGCGCGGTAGCGCCATCGTTCTCCTTGGTTTCTACATCGGCCCCCTTTGCGAGCAACACTTGAACAACATCCACATGGCCTGTTATGGAAGCTAACATCAGAGCTGTCATACCATCATGATCCTTGGCATTAATATCGGCCCCTTTGGCGAGGAGTGTTTTTACACGAGGTAAATCACCATTCATGGCCGCGTTGTTCAGATCGTCCCCTTGTGCATTGACCCGCGTGCCGGCCAGGAAGCAAGCTAACAGCACAAAAACGCTCAAGATGAACGAACGTTGCCATGAGCGTGTCGTTTTCAAAAGAATCATAAAAACACCTTCCATGGAGATCACGTGAAGTTTACCAGAAATTTGCGGGTTTCGCGGTGCAATTCCAGCGCGCAGGTTAACCTCCCCTCGCAGGAAGCTGCCGGGCAGTTGGGCGGGTACTAAAGGCATTGATTCTGAGAATTGCGATTCAACCTAGCTCGCGCTCATGCGGCTCCGCAGACGCTTGAGCACGTTGGGCGGGACCAGGCCGCTCACGTCGCCGCCGAAGCTGAAGACCTCTTTCAACATGCGCGAACTGACAAACGAGTAGCGTCCGGCGGGTTGCAGAAAGACAGTTTCGATCTCCGGGGCCAGCCGCCGATTCATCAACGCCATCTGGAACTCGTATTCGTAGTCGCTGATGGCGCGGATGCCGCGTAGTACTGCCGAGACGCCCTGACTTCGCGCGAACTCCACCATCAACCCGTCAAAGGTGGCCACAGAAACATTTTTCAGCGCGGCGGTCGATTCCTTCAGCATCTCCACGCGTTCCTCAACCGTGAACAAGGGATCTTTATCTGGATTGTTGAGAATGGCGACGATGAGGTGGTCAAACAACTTGGCCCCGCGCTCGATCAGGTCAAGGTGGCCGTTGGTCGGCGGGTCAAAGGTGCCGGGATAGAGGGCGCTTACGCTCATGGAGACCGCTCCCAGAAGATTCTAGCAGCGAAAGGCGCTGACTGGTTGCGCCGTGGGTTTTCCTGGCCGCAGGGTGGGCGCTGCTAGAATGGACTGGCCTCAGCGCAGGAGATTATTCCCATGCCTATCAAGACTATCTTCGAACCTTTTCGCATCAAAAGCGTCGAACCCATCCGCTGGACAACCCGCGAGGAGCGGGAGGGCCTTTTGGGCGCCGCGCACTACAACCTTTTTCTGCTTCATGCCGACGATGTGCTGATCGACCTGCTCACCGACTCCGGAACAGGCGCCATGTCCACCCACCAGTGGGCCGCGGTGATGGAGGGCGACGAGAGCTACGCCGGCAGCCGCAGCTTCGACCACTTCAAGGACTCCGTGCAGAGCATCGTCGGCTACACCCACGTCATTCCCACTCACCAGGGACGGGCCGCGGAACGCATCCTGTTCAAGGTGATGTGCAAGCCGGGCGACGTGGTGCCGAACAACACGCATTTTGACACTACCCGCGCCAATGTCGAGGCCGTCGGGGCTGAAGCGGTTGACTTGCTGCTGCCCGAGGCGCGGCACCCTGAGAAGCGCCTTCCGTTCAAGGGCAATATGGACGTAGCGGCGTTGGAGGCGTTGATTGCCCGCGTGGGGCGCGACCGGATACCGCTGGTCATGCTCACGGTGACCAACAACTCCGGCGGCGGGCAGCCGGTCTCCATGGAAAATGTGCGCGCCGTGGCCGCGGTCTGCCACCATCACGAGATTCCGCTGTACTTCGATGCCTGCCGCTTTGCCGAGAACGCGTACTTCATCAAGCTGCGCGAGCCGGGCTACGCCAATAAGACGCCCAAGCAGATCGCCCAGGAGATGTTCGCGCTGGGCGACGGCTGCACCATGAGCGCCAAGAAAGACGGCATGGCCAACATCGGCGGATTCTTGTGCACCAACGACGATATCCTGGCCCGCCAGGAGAAGGATCTGCTGATTCTTACCGAGGGCTATCCCACTTATGGCGGGCTTGCCGGCCGCGACCTGGAGGCTGTCGCCGTGGGCATTCAGGAGTCGTTGCAGGAGGATTACCTGCGCTACCGGATTGCCTCAACGGCTTACCTGGGCAACCACATCTCCGAGCACGGCGTGCCCATTGTGCAGCCGCCGGGCGGTCATGCCATCTATCTCGACGCCAAGGCCTTTCTGCCGCACATTCCGGTGGGCCAGTTTCCCGGCGTGGCGCTGGCCGCGGAGTTGTACCTGGAAGGTGGCATCCGCTCCGTGGAGATCGGCAGCCTGATGTTTGCCTCTGCAGCGCAGATGGAACTGGTGCGGCTGGCCATCCCGCGACGCGTTTACACGCAGAGCCACATCGATTACGTTGTCGAGATTATTTTGCAGGTCTTCGCGCGGCGCGCCCAGATCAAAGGCTTGCGTCTGACCTACGAAGCGCCTTTCCTGCGCCACTTTACCGCGCATCTGGAGCCGGTGAGTTGAGCTTGCGGCTACCGCTTCATCAAGTCGATGGGCTTTGTGAAATCCGTAACGCGGATGTACTTGGCCAGCGCCGGGTGCTGGCGCTGGAGGGCTAAGAACATCTCCCAGGCGACGCGGCGATAGCTGAAGTGGCCGGCGGGGCCGGAGCGCAGTTCGATGATGTATTGCGCTTCGGCAAAGTCCATCTTGAAGAGCGAACGGACGCGCGTGGCCAGCGGCAACAGGTAGTTGGCCGATTGGGTGGCCTCGGGAGCCTGGCTGGCCGCGATCCGGGTGCTGGCGGCGTGGGCGGCTTCGATGGCCGACTGGAAATCGGCAAGAACACCAGCCTCGGCGAGGATGTTGACCTCGGGGCCGAGATCGCCGCAAGCCGGAGTCTCGTAGCCATGCCGGGTGGTAAGCGGCTGGATGATCTGCGTGCAGCGGCGATGGCGGTGCAGGTCGCGGAAGCCGCCAACGTCCATGAGAATGTCGAAGCGCAGAGCGGTTCCGGCGTGAAAGGCGCGCAGCGCTTCGTCGTGCTTGCCGCGATGCCGCAGACCCAGCTCGATGATCTCCACAACGCGAGACGCTGAAAGCCCGGCAACCAGGTCGCGAATCTGCCGGTAGGGGTGATGGCTGGCCGAGTAAAGCAGCGTCGCCGCCAGTTCGACTTCCAAACTCTCGGTGTACTCCACTAGATCGACGACTGGGGCATCGGCAATCGGCAACTCCTTCAGCATTTCTCCCGCGGCCTGGGCCAGTTCGGCGCGAGTCTGGATCTCGTAGTCGCTGGGCTGGGCATATTTGACCAGGGTAGGCGCGCTACGGACTTCGCGGCTAAGTAGCTTGGCAGCTTCGGCGGCCAGCTCTGCATCCGCCGCCGCCAGCTTTTCAACAAACTTAGCGCCAGCCTGCGCGTTAACCTTCCAGGCAGGTCCGGTGGCGGCTTCGCGTAGCTTGAGCCCCAGGTCGCGCACCTCGGCGGCAGGGTGGGAGAGCAGCCGGGAGACCTGCGTTTCCAGCGTCCGCGCGTTCACAATCTGGCCCAGCGAGGTGTTGGTGGCCAGGGGAAGCAGGTAGCGGGCCACGTCGAAGGCGCGCGCCTTCAGGGTTCGTTCGTAAGCCTCGGGTTTGGTTCCCTCCGGACAGGCAACCCGCCGGCACAGGGCACTAAAAACCGCATCATTGGCGCGCTTGTAGGCGTTAAACAGGCCTTGGATCGTCTCGGAATAAAGCTGCGCCGACGCGGAATCCTCGCTAAAATCCGGGAAATACCAGCCGGATTCGAGGAAGTTCTGGTAGCGTGTGGATCGCTCCTGGCCGTCCCACCTCTGCTCGTCTACCAGCACGATGGCGGCCAGCAGGCTCAGCCTTTCCACGGCCATGGCGACGTGGGCCAGGTCGGCGATGGAGCGGTGGCCGTACAGAAAATAGAAGGTGTTCAGGAACTGCTCGGCGCGCTGCGAACTGATCTCGGCCAGCGACTCGCGCATGGAGAGCGCCGAGCGGGAGTATTTGGCCATGGCGTAGGCCAGCACTTCCGGATCGGTCCCGTGGATGGCGAAGACCTCTGTCTGGTTGCGGGCGCCGGGGGGCATAAAAGATTCACTGGACATTTTTCGGACTCGCGAACAGAATACGGCATGGGGGCGGATTGAGGTTGGCACGAGCGCTACCGCACCACTGTTTCAGGCGAAGCAAGAGCCACAGGGCAACATAAGGAGCATCCGGGCCATGCGGGAGTATCCGACACGCACATCGAGCGATCCGCATCCCTTGCCGCCGGGCCGCTGGCTGGTCTCCCAGCAATGGAACAACTTGCTTTTCGCGCACTGGCCGGTCCCGGCCTCGTCGCTTGCGCCGCTGATCCCCGAGGGCTTGCAGGTAGACACCTTCCAGGGCTCCGCATGGCTGGGGATTATGCCCTTCCGGATGGACCGGGTCAAGGTGCGCGGCTTGCCGCCGCTCCCCGGAACGCGCAGCTTTCCCGATCTGAGTTTGCGCACCTATGTCCGCGAGGAGCGGACAGGAACGCCGGGGGTGTTCTGTCTCTCGCTGGATGCCAGCAACCTGCTGGCCGTAGCCGCGGGGCGCGCTTTCTATCGCCTGCCCTACCACTGGGCCAAAATGCATCTGGAGCAGCGAACGGAGCGGGAGTTTTCGTTCTATAGCCGGAGGCGGTTTGCCGGCCGGAAGGTGGTTTTCAAAGTGCTCTACCGCGGGTTGGGTCCATCGCTCAGGCTGGCGGAGAGCCGCCCCGGCACGCTGGAGCACTTCCTGATCGAGCGTTACTGCCTGTTCTCCACCAACCAGGCCGGGCAGCCCATCCGGGCCAACCTGCACCACACCTCCTGGCCGCTGGAAGAAGCTGAGGCCGAGATTGAGCAGAACGATCTGGCCGAGGTGCTCGGGCTGCGGCTGCCGGACCAGGAGCCGGTGCTGCACTACTCGCGCCAGTTGGCGGTTTATGTGTGGCCCGCGGAGCCGGTGCGGTCGGCGATGGTGGCTCAGCCTGTAACCGTGGCGGTTTCGCCTTCGGGGTAAAGACCACCAACAGCTAACAGTGACTGTTGCCCATTTATAATCAGGACAAAAGGGCGCATAAGTGCGTGCGCGGAGGTCAAAAGAAAAATATGGCGGATTTACAGAAAAGAATTGCGCTGGTAACCGGGGCTGCGCAGGGAATCGGGCGGGCCTGTTCGCTGGAGCTGGCGCGGGCCGGGGCTATCCTGGCCCTGGCGGATATCAACGAGGAAAAGCTGGCGCAGGTGGCGGTGGAGATACAGGCGATGGGCGGCACGGCGGCAGCCTTTCGGCTGGATGTATCCAGCCAGGAGTCCATTGAGGCCGGGGCCAAAGCGGTGCTGGAGCGCTTCGGCAAGGTCGAAATCCTGGTCAATAACGCCGGCATCACCCGCGACGCGTTGATGATGAGCATGAAGCGCGCCGACTGGGACCTCGTCCTGGCCATCAATCTGACCGGGCCATTTCTGCTCACTCAGGCCCTGCTGCGGCAGATGATCAAGAACCGCTGGGGACGGATCATCAACATGGCCAGCGTGGTGGGCCGCGCCGGCCAGGCGGGCCAGGTGAATTACGCGGCCAGCAAGGCCGGGCTGATCGGGCTGACAAAATCGCTGGCGCGCGAGGTGGCCTCGCGGGGAATTACCGTCAACGCCGTCGCGCCGGGCTATATTGAAACCCCCATGACCGCCGTGCTGGACGAGAAGGTGAGCGCGGCCATGCTGGCCGGTATACCCCTTGGCAGGCGGGGAACGGACCTCGATATTGCCCAGGTGGTCACGTTCCTGGCCTCGGATGCCGCCTCTTACATTACCGGCCACGTCGTGGACGTGAACGGTGGAATGTTCATGGGAGGATAGGCCCTGCGCCGGAATGACCGCGGAATCGTTACTCCGGCGTCCCTGATTTCTTCAATTTCCTCAAGATGCGCGCCTGGCCCGCCGATGAACCATGCGGGAAGGTGCGCATGGCTACACAAGCTGTATGGGCTCCGGACACGCAACTCGCGCAGCCTGAGCTTGGCGGTGCGCTGCGCTATCTGGCGCGCCAGCCCATCATGGACCTGCACGGACGGGTGCATGGCTACGAATTGCTCTTCCGGGCAGGGCCGGAGGCAGTTTTCCGCGGCGATGGCGACTATGCCACCCGCACCATGCTCGACAATACGGTCATCTTCGGGCTGGAAAAGCTGACCGGCGGAGTGCCGGCCTTTGTAAACTGCACCCAGGAATCGTTGATCGAGAATATGGTCCATGTTCTTCCCTCCGGCATGACCGTGTTGGAGATACTGGAGAACCTGGACCCCACGCCCGGCCTGATTGCCGCCTGCCGCAAGCTGAAGGTGGAGGGTTTCCGCCTGGCGCTGGATGATTTTACCTGGAAGCCGGGCTTCGATCCGCTGGTCGAAATGGCCGACTATGTCAAGGTAGATTTTCTGCAGTCAAGCGCGTGGGAGCGGAAAAATCTGCTCCAGCGGCTGCATGGCATCACGGTGGCGCTGGTTGCGGAGAAGATCGAGACGCAGGAGGAATACAAGCTGGCCTGCGAGGAGGGCTTCACGCTCTTTCAGGGATACTATTTTTGCCGCCCCGTGCTGCTGGAGAACCGGAAGATTCCCGCCAACCGCCTCTCCCACATCGAGATTTTGCAACATCTGCGGGGCGATATGCTCGACCTGCGCAAGCTGACCAGGCTGCTGAAGCGCGACCCCTCCCTCACCTACCGGCTGCTGCGGCTGGTCAACTCGCCGATGTGCGCCATCCGGCAGGAGGTGAGCTCCATCCAGGCGGCGCTGCTGGCCGTGGGCGAGGACGCCTTCCGCCACATTGCCATGCTGGCCATTGCCAGTGAATTCAACGCCGGTCAGCCAGCGGAGATTCTGCGCATGGCCTTTGTGCGCGGACGATTCTGCGAATTGGCCGCCGCCGGCTGCGCGCTCGAGCCCACCGAGCAATTCCTGCTGGGAATGATGAGCTTGCTGCCGGCCATGATGCGCCTTCCAATGGAAGAATTGGCCCCGGCGCTGCCGCTGCGCAATGAGATTCGCGAGGCGCTTCTGGGCAGCGGCAATCCTGAACGCATCCTGCTTCAATGGCTGGAGTTCCATGAGCAGGGCGATTGGGACGCGTGCGACGTGATCATCCGGAATGAGGGGCTGAACAGCAAAGAGATCTACCGTTGCTATGCCGAATCCGTGATATGGGCCGAATCGGCACTGCAATCAGCTGTCTGATGATGCGTAAGACTATCTGGGTGGCGGCCCGGGCGCGGCCTCGCGCGGAACAACCGGCGTTCCTCCCGGCGGCATGCCCATCACAACGACCATCGCGGCCAAGAAGGTTCCATCCTTCAGCGCGCCTTCGACACGCACCATGTCGCCCACCTGCACATCGGCCAGTGTGATCGGCTCGCGGCGCTTGCGAAAGGTGGTGTTCTCGTCGGCCACAAAAATGTGGGTGGCGTTGTCCATCATGCCGAAAAGCGTGACTTTGGTTTCGTTGATCGCTGTCACTCTTCCCTGAAGCCATGTCTTGCCGTAGTTGGCCCGCAACTCGCGAAGCTGCCTGGCGCGCTCCGGGTCGAGCTGCGCAATCACCACAGCTCCCACGGATTTTGCCGCCGCATCCACTTCTCCCATGACGCCCACCGCGTCGCCCACCTTGATGTCAGAGGGCTTGATCGCCTGCGGCGGATTGCCGCCGCCCTCGCCTCGTCGCTGGAGGTTCTGCTTCACGATGCGGGTGTTGACGCTGAAGTGGATCGTGTAGTTGTCGCCCGCGTCGGTCTTGATGGTGTAATGGTCAGCAGCAATTTCAGTGATGGTTCCGGTAATTCCACCGCCCATGCCCATGCCGCCGCCCCATCCGCCACGTTCGCCGCGACCGCCGCGTGGGTTTGCATCCTGTGCAGTGGCGGTTACGCTGAGCGCGAGGCCAAAAGCGATTGCGGACAACAGACGGATTTTCATGGCAACTCCTGTGGGTGTGAGCATAACCCTACCCGCATAGACGTTGGAAGTGACTCAGGAGACGACAAGCTCCCGATCTCATGCCTCTAGTTCTTGCTCCGGCTCCGGACCTTTTTTTTGCTTTTCTGTGGGGGGTAATAGAGCCAGCGCAGCAAGCCATAGGCAACCAGCAACAGGATCGCGGAGGTGAGCAAGTTGGTAAACGCAAACTGGTATGGGAAGGGTGGAGGGGCTGAGTTATGGTTAGACATTCCCCAGTACTGTCGTTGTGTGATCCAGTGTGTGATGGGCTCAATAAAGATGTCCACAAATCGCATAATCCCATAAGCGAATAACGAGCCAAGGGCAATGGCGCCCACAAAGCTATCGACAAGAGCGGTCTTGATATGGGCAAGAGCTGTCTTCAATCGTTCAAGCATGTTTTTTCCTCAAAAGCTTGTTGCGCAAATTGCCTAAACTGCGTAGCGGACCAACACCGTATACCCAGCGGGAGAGCAACCAGGCGGCAGCCAGATTGGCCAGGGCTAAAAGTAGGATGACAAAAGTGATCGGTAACATGGATGAAGTTGCGTAACTGCGAGTAGCAGTGAAAGATGGAATATCTCGGATCGCCGCCGCTGTGATCAGGTACGCCACCACTGTGATCAGGGAAGAGAGAACCTGGTTAACAGGTTCCCACAGAGCAAAGACTGCTTCTAGGGCGGAAGAGAAGATCAAGACCGCGATGGCGACAGCCGCGACCTGAGAATCAATCAGAATTTTGCGCAGAGAGGTTTGCACGCTTTCTCCCGTTCGACGCCATTATTGCACGTTTTCTTCCTGCTAAACCAGTACAATTCCTTTGCCAACGCACGCAGGCAATCTTGGCCGCACTGGCCCTGTAAGAAAGGCTTCCGCAGCCTCGTCTTCGTATTCCGGGAAAATTTTGTTTGCCCTGTAGGTCGAGTACGGTAATCTAGCCTTGACGCAACCTTGGTGACAATGGCAAACGCGCAGAACGAATCCGGTCAGGTCAAGAGCAGGATGCTCGTCCGCCTCTGGCTGCGGATTGATGCCCTGTACGACCTGTTCTTTTCCGAGGCCAACAAGGCCGTGCTCCGTCAGTTGGTCATCTTTCTGGGTTTAGCTGGTTTTGCGATTCATTTGGCGCTGATTTTTCTTTCCCGCTCGCTCGCGCATCCTCCGCTGCTGATCGCCGAGGCCGGGCAAAACTACCTCTCGGCAATCTCCACGCCGTTCAACTTCATCCTCTTTTACGAGGTGCTGCTTCTCATTGCGACGCTGCCCGCATCGACCACGCGCTCCATCGCCAACCAGTTCGAGATTGTGTCGCTGATCTTTATCCGCGATGTCTTCAAAGACATTGCCGCGGCCAGCGATCTGGTTACCCAGCATCGCATGGGCATGGACGCGCTTCCCGCCTTCTTCGACATGTGGGGCGGATTTCTGATGTTTTTCATGGTGGGCATCTTTCGCCACGTGGCGCGGCGGCATTTGCAGCCGTCAGGAACGGCGATCCCATCGCGAGGATCGGCGCGGTTTATTGCCCAAAAGAAGGTGGTTGCCATTGGGCTAGCCTTGCTTCTGCTGGGCATGGCCATTTACAACATCGGCCTCCTGGTCCTCGCAGTCCGTGGCACGCTATTGACCGGGCACGGAACCATCGAGTCGGCAACCACTTTTTATAACGACATGTTCACCGTGATGATCTTCACCGATGTTCTTATCCTCATCTTGTCGCTGGTGGTCTCCGGGCAATATGCACTGGTCTTTCGCAATGCCGCGTTCGTGGTCTCCACCATCCTGATCCGTTTGTCGCTGACCGAGGGGTATCCCTTTGGCGCGCCCCTGGCGCTGATGTCCATGGTTTTTGGAATTCTCACCCTGCTGGTGTTTTACTACCACATGCGCCTGAACGAGCCATCTGCCGGTTGAGGATGGAGTTTCACGGCCGCCGGGCGCAGGCAACGCGGGGAATCTTTTGCAAATCGGGGACGAATTCTGTCCGCTCAAAACCAGCCCGAGCGAGTAACTTTGCAATCGCCATCGATTGGCCGCTGCCGATTTCGAGCGCCAGGTAGCCGCCGGAAATGAGCACTTCAAATGCGGCGGGAATCAGGCGGCGGTAAACGTCGAGGCCATCGTCTCCGGCAAACAGCGCCTGCGCCGGCTCGTAATCGCGCACCTCGACGGAGAGCGTGACGCGGTCGGCCGCTGACACGTAAGGCGGATTCGAGACAACAATCTCAAACATCTCCCCGGCAACCGGCGCGAGCAGGTCGCCGAGCAGAAAGTGAAGTACAACTCCGTTGCGTTTCGCGTTTTCACGGGCGATGGCCAGGGCTCGCGGAGAAATGTCGATCGCTGTAATCTGCGCGTGCGGCAGTTTATGGGCCAGCGCCACTGCAATTGCTCCCGATCCGGTTCCGACATCCACAATGCGCGGCTGCCGGAAGCGCGTAGCGAGTTCGATGACCTTCTCCACCACGTGCTCGGTCTCTGGCCGCGGAATCAGCACATCCGGCGTGACGCGGAAGGGCAAGCCATAAAACTCCGCCTCGCCGGTGATGTATTGGATAGGTTCGCCGCGACGGCGACGCTCCAGTAACTCGCGATAACCTGGCTGAAACTCATCGGAGAGGAACTCGTCGCCATGCGCCAGCAGCCAGGCGCGGCTCTTCTTCAGCGTGTGCGTCAGCAACAATTCCGCATCCCGGCGCGCGCTCTGGGAATGCGGACCATCCTTCAGCGCGAGCACTCCAAGGTCGAGATGATTGCGCAGCGAGGACATGGAATGCCTCAGGCCCCCTGGCTGTCGCCGGTCTTCAGTTGTTCCGCCTGGGAGTGGGTGATAAGCGCATCCACTACTGGCTGCAAACGGCCTTCCATCACCTGGTCGAGCTGGTGCAGCGTCAGCCCGATGCGATGGTCGGTCATCCGGTTCTGCGGAAAGTTATAGGTGCGAATCTTCTCGCTGCGGTCGCCGGTGCCCACCTGTTGCTTGCGCTCCGCAGCCAGCTCCGCATTCTGCCGGTCCATCTCGATTTCGTAGAGCCGCGAACGCAGCACGCGCATCCCCTTTTCACGGTTCTTGATCTGCGATTTCTCGTCCTGGCAACTCACGACTGTGTTCGTCGGAATGTGAGTGATGCGCACGGCGGAGTAAGTCGTATTCACCGACTGGCCGCCGGGGCCCGATGAGCAGAAGGTGTCAATGCGAATGTCCTTGGCCTCGATCTTCACGTCCACCTCCTCGGCCTCGGGCAGCACGGCCACGGTCACCGCCGAGGTATGCACGCGCCCCTGCGTCTCGGTCTCCGGCACGCGCTGCACGCGATGCACGCCGCTCTCCCACTTCATCTGCGAGTAAACGCGCTCGCCCTCAATAATGGCGATCACTTCCTTGTAGCCGCCCACGCCGGACTCGGAGATCGACAGCACCTCAATCTTCCATTTGTGCTGCTCGGCGAAGCGCTGATACATGCGGAAGACCTCAGCGGCAAAGAGCGAGGCCTCGTCGCCGCCCGTGCCGGCGCGGATTTCCAGAATCACGTTCTTCTCGTCATTGGGATCCTTGGGCAGCAGCAGCTTTTTGATTTCTTCTTCCAGCACCGGTTCGCGCGGCGCAAGCTGAGCGATCTCCTCCTCGGCTAATGCGCGCATCTCCGGGTCTCTCTCGGCCAGCATCGCGCGTGCCTGCTCCAGCCCCAGGCGCACCAACTTCAACTCGCGGTACTTCATCACCGGAGTTTCCAGGTCGCTGAGCGCCTTGCCCGCCTTCTGATATTTTTCGCGGTCTTTAACCACCTCGGGCAGCGAAAGCTGCGCGGAGAGCTCTTCGTAGCGCTGCTCCATCTGTTTCAAACGATCAATCATGGGAAAACCTCACTTGCACCGCAAAAATCAGTCGCCGGATGGCGATTCTTCACTGCTGTTGAAAATGCAACGGAAAATGGGCGGAGGAAAAGTATCGGCGGCGGGCGCCGCTAGAGCAGGGCCGGAATGGGCTGATGGAGGGCCATAGTGCTGTTTCTATTCTAGCGCGAAAGCTCAGAACATAGTGCAGATTTGCGGTTTTTCCAGTTATAACCAAAAAGTCGCGGAGATGCGGCACGGGACACGATACGATGATACGGTCGATGAATTCGGCCAAAGGACATGACCATGAGGGCCAACACGGGCAATAAACCTGATCTCGTCAAAATTGCTGTGCGGCAGGGTCACGAGCCTCCCTCGGCGATCGTGGTCGAGGGCTGGCGTTACCACCACATTGGCATTCCAACCCAGACGCCTCGACCAGAAGAACAGCATCTGCCGGAACTCAAGATTCATGTTTCGGGATTTGAATCCAGTCCCTGCGGCATTCAGTGGATGCGCTACGACGCGGATGCGCCATATCCCGAGATCATCAAGACTGTACCCCACGTCGCCTTTGAGGTGGATGACCTTGCCACGGCGCTCGAAGGGAAGGAGATTCTGACGCCGCCCAACAGCCCCAGCGAGGGCGTCACGGTAGCCATGATCCTCGACCATGGCGCCCCGGTGGAGCTGCTGGAGTTTTCACCGGCCTTGAAATCGAAGTGAGGCTTCTGGCTTCGTCCTCCCCGCTCAATAGCACTCGGCTGGCTCGCAATCGCTGACCGCCGGCGCCTGCAACGTTGAGTCGTGTCCGGGGCCGGAGTAGATGGTGATCGTCGCCGGCTGGTAGTCTGCCGGTTTGGCGGTCATGATGTTGGCGACGTAGCTCTGCGGGTTGCGGTCGTAGAGCGGAAACCATGTGCTCTGGATCTCCACCATCACCGTGTGGCCGGCCTTGAAGACGTGATCCACGTCGTGCAGCGAAAACTTGTACTCGCGGATCGAGCCCGCCTTCAGCGGCGCCGGTTTCTCAAAGGATTTCAGATACCGCCCGCGAAAGATCTCCGCATTGGTCATCAGTTGGTAGTCGCGCATCTTCGCATCCGGATCGTCTGCCGGGTACTGGTCGATCAGCTTGACCACCAGGTCGTTGTCCGTGCCCGTGGTCGAGGCAAAAATGTCGGCAATCACTTCGCCGGTCAGCGTCAAATCCCGCTTCAGCATAGGCAGCTTCCACACGGCCACATCCTTGCGATTCGTGACAAAGCGCTGGTCTTCGGTGAGCCAGTTTCCCCACTGCGAACCTTCGCTGTAAGTCTCCTGAATGGGCCGATGGCGATAGGGAACGGGATTGGAAGGGTCGCTCAGGTAGCTCGTCGTTGCCTGCGTGGTCGTGCCGCTCCAACTCATCAGGCCCGCGCCCTCCAGATGCAGACCCGTGGGCCGGGATTCTGCCGGCGGAAAGTGAGAGTAATACTTCCAGGTGTTTGACCCGGTCTGAAAACTGGCCGTGTCTTCCAGATCGAAACCCGATGCGTTCGTGCCGGGCGCCTCCTTCAAATAGTGGGCAAAGAATTTTGCCTCGATCTTCGCGCGAAACTCCTTGCCGACTGGCTCGGTGTAGTCCAGATTGCCCAGGTGGCGCGAAGAGGACGCCCAGTACCCATGACGCCATGGGCCGAGAACGAGATAGTTCTGGCGGTTCCAGTCGTGGGGCTCAAGCGTGGAGTACTCGATCTGCGGCCCGAACATATCCTCTTGATCGTAATAGCCGCCCACGGAGAGGGTGGGAACGGCGACCTTCGAGAGCAAGTGCTGAACGCCGCGGGAGCGCCACACGTTGTCATAGGCAGGATGTTCCAGGAAGAGCTTCCATGTAGGCAGTAGCTTGGAGCCGGACTTCTCTGCGGCTTCCGCAAAGTTTCCGCGCTCCAGAAAGAAATCAAATCCGTCGCGGGGTTTGCCGTCCTTGTCCTTGCCGTAGTCCGGGATGATCTCTTCCTTGCCGCTCTCCATTCTGAGCACATAGTCGTAGCCGTAGCTCTGACGGAAGGCGCCGTTATGGAAGAAGTCGTCGCCCATCCAGGCGTCGATCATGGGCGCCTGCGGGGAGATGGCCTTCACGGCCGGGTGCGGGTCGATTCCGGCGGCCATGGCCAGAAAGCCCGGATAGCTGGTGCCGATAAAGCCCGCGCGGCCGTTGTTGCCCTCTACATTCTTCAGCAGCCAGGCCACGGTGTCGTAGGCGTCGGTGCTTTCGTTCGTGGCCTTCGGGTCGCGATGGTCCGCCATCGGCCGGCTCATCACAAACTCGCCCTCGCTCTTGTAGCGTCCGCGAATGTCCTGGGTTACATAAATGTAGCCGTCGCGCGCCAACTCCGGGCGAACGTTGAAGAATGAGGCGCGGTTGTTTCCGTCCGCTCCGTAGGGCGTGCGCTGGATGAGAAACGGCAGCGGCGAGGTGATGTCGGCGGGCTTGAGAATTACCGTGTGCAGCTTGACGCCGTCGCGCATGGGAATCATCGCCTCCGTACGTTGGTAGTCGTGAAAGAGGTGATGGACAGGCGTGCCGGTACGGCGATAAGTCTCTCCGGGCGTATTCGAAAAAATCAGCGTGGCTCCGCGGTTCGCGGTGTCGAGAATAAACTGCAGCGTGAACTTTGCATGGGGCCAGCTGAACTCAGTGGCGGAGATGGGCATGAGTTCGGTTGGAACATTGCGCTCGGATTCGGCGATGAGCTTTCCGTCCTGAACGTAAAAACTTACTGGCGTGTCAGGCTCATGCGGGTCGGTGTACTCGCCGGCCAGCGCTTCCAGTTGGGCGAGCGAGACAAGAACGGTCTTCGCTTCTTGTGGGGCTGTCTGAGCAAATCCGGGCACAACCGGAAGCAAGGCAATAAAAAATACGATACGCAGACGAATCAAGCGTCCCCCATAGATCTCGAAATCATGAACTTAATAACTTGATGATAAGGGGTGAGTCCAGGCTGAAACTCGTACCTTTCAAACTACACAGGATTATTGACACGCATCCCAAGTCGAATCAATGCGCATGGCCGTGGCCGTGGCCTCGCACCATCTCTTCCATCGGCACCACGCATCCTTCCAGCCGCGCGCAGTTCATATGTTCGAACTGGATGGTGGCGTGGCTGATGTGGAAGCGCTTCTTGAGCACCTGGTTGAGCTGAGCCAGGATGCAAGCGCTCTCCGATGGCGGAATGTCGGCGATGGTCACGTGGCAAGCCAGGGCGCTGGAGTTCGAGCCGAGGCTCCAGACGTGCAGGTCGTGGACGTTGACCACTCCCTCCACGGCCCCCATGCCGGAGCGAATCTCCGTAAGCGAGATGCCGCGCGGCGTGCCTTCCAAAAGAATGTTAAGGGTCTCGCGAACGATGCCCATGCTGGTCCACAGAATGAACGCGGCAATCATCAGCGAGAGAGCCGGGTCAATCCAGTTCCGGCCGCTCAGCAGAATCCCTGCGCCGCCGGCGATCACCGCGGCGGTCGAGAGCGTGTCGCCGGCCATGTGCAGAAAGGCCGAGCGCAGGTTCACGTCGCGGGCCACGCGCCACAGCAGCGCCGCGATCACGCCGTTCATCACCACGCCGGCCGCAGCAACTATCATCATCAGCCGGGGCTGCACCGTAACCGGAGCCGAGAGCCGGTGAAGAGCTTCGACGGCAATCCAGATGGAGATAACGATGAGCGATGCCGCGTTCAGGAAGGCGGCCAGCACGCCGGCCCGCTGGTAGCCAAAGGTCTTCGAGGAGCCGGCGGGGCGGGATTGAAAGTACACGGCGGTAAAGCTCAGTAAAAGAGCGAAAAAATCGGAGAGGTTGTGGCCTGCCTCGGATAACAATGCCAGAGAATGGGCGCGCAACCCGGCTGCGAAGGTGACCACCACGTAGGCCAGCGTGGCCGCCAGAGAAAAACGCAGCACGGATTGAGTTCTGTTTGCACCGGAGCGGGCAGGCGCGGCGTGGAGCAGCATGTGGGTAGTATACCGGGGATGGGTATCTAAAGCCAACAGCCTGTCCCCATGGGAGATTGGCGCCGCATGTTTCGGTTTGTTGCCAACGAATCTTTTGCGAGCGAATAGCGAGCGACTGCGCACCGCAGGTGCCTACTCGTTGGCCTCGATGCGCCGCCCGTGCGCCTCCTGCAACCCGCGCGTGTTAATCCGGAAGAGCGCCGTGAAGGCGCGCCTCTGGTCGCGGCTCACGCTCAGTTCCTGCTCGAAGACAAACCAGCGAACGCCCTCTGTGCAGGGCGGGGCGGTCAGCGAGCCCATGTAGGTCCAGTAGCCGCGGTCAACGGGCAAAAATCCGCCTGCGTTCACCATTTCCCTGACTTTTTCGGTCGCGCCAGCTGTTTTGGGCAGATGCGGCCATAACATGGCCAGCACGGCGTTGGGGCTGCTGGCGTTCTCGATCAGACGCACGGCTACCACAGCTATCCTGCCGTCCTTGCTGCGGTGCAGCAGTTGCACATCCATGTCGGTCATCTTGCCCTTCACCGCCTCCTCGCTGGGATGGTGAAAGTCAAACTGAATCAGCTCATAGCGCACGCCGCCGGCCACAATGTAGCTGCCGGGATCCACTTGCGCCACGATGGTATGGCCGTCGTTCACCAGCGTCACCGGCCCGGCAATGTAGTGGAACTCAATGGGCTGGAGCGACTTGTTCAGGCGAGCGCCGCGAATATCCAGGGGCGACTGCTCATGGCCTTTCGCGCAAGCCTGATACGCAGGGTCCAGCTTGCCCCAGACCAGTTCGCCGCGCTTGCCCTGGTACTCCCAGGGTGTTGTGGTTTGCGCGGCGGCCACGGTGGCCATGCCCAGCACAAGAGCGGCAAGGGTTAGTAAACGCATGAAGATCTCCTTCGTTGTGTCGCGGTGCTCTCCCGCAAGAATTCTATTCGATGAAGCTGGTGTGGGGAAAAAAGAATGGGACCCATCGCCCGATGAGCCCCATTGCCTTTACGTGTTCTGCGGCATCCACCTTACTTGGCTGCTTTTGCCAATCCAGCCTGCTCGGCCAGGGCGGCGGCCTTGTCGGTGGCCTCCCAGGTGAACTCCGGCTCGTTGCGGCCGAAGTGGCCATAGGCCGCGGTCTTCTGGTAGATGGGACGGCGCAGGTTCAGGCTCTCGATGATCTTCTTGGGCGTGAGCGCGAAGTTCTTGCGCACCAGCTCAGTCAGCTTGGTCTCGCCGATCTTGCCCGTTCCAAAGGTATCGACGCGGACGCTGACCGGCTCGGCCACGCCGATGGCGTAGGCCAGTTGGACTTCAGCGCGCTCTGCCAGTCCCGACGCCACAATGTTCTTGGCGATGTAGCGGGCCATGTAAGCCGCGCTGCGGTCTACCTTGGTCGGGTCTTTGCCGCTGAATGCTCCGCCGCCGTGACGGCCCGCGCCGCCGTAGGTGTCCACGATGATCTTGCGGCCGGTGAGGCCAGTGTCGCCCATGGGCCCGCCGATGACAAAGCGGCCCGTGGGGTTGATGTGGTACTTGGTGTTTTTGTCCAGCCACGCGGCGGGCAGCACGGCCTGTATGACGTGCTTGAGAATGTCGGCGTGCAACTCCTCGTTGCTGACGCTCTCGGCGTGCTGGCTGCTGATGACCACGGCGTCGATGCGACTGGGCTTGCCGTTTTCGTCGTACTCGACGGTGACCTGGCTTTTGCCGTCGGGGCGCAGATAAGGCAGCTTGCCGCATTTGCGCACCTCGGTCAGCCGCCGGCAGAGCTTGTGGGCCAGCGAGATGGGGGCCGGCATCAGCTCCGGGGTCTCGTTGGAGGCATAGCCGAACATCATGCCCTGGTCGCCGGCGCCGCCGGTGTCCACGCCCTGGGCGATGTCGCCAGACTGCTTGTTGATGGACGAAATCACGGCGCAGGTGTTGGAGTCAAAGCCATACGCAGCATTGTCGTAGCCGATGGAAGCCACCACGCCGCGCACCAGGCTCTGGAAATCGACGTAGGCCTGAGTGGTGATTTCGCCGGCGATCACCACCAGGCCGGTGGCTGTCAGCGTTTCGGCGGCGACGCGACTGTATGGATCCTGCTCCAGGCAGGCGTCCAGAATTGCGTCGGAAATCTGATCTGCCATCTTGTCCGGATGGCCTTCAGTAACAGATTCAGAGGTAAACAAGAAACGGTCGCTCAACTTAACTCTCCTCCCATTGCAGGGAATTCAATTTGGGCAGCCTGACGCGAGGACCGGTTCATGCTGGATCACCGGCACGGCGAGCTGGATTCTCTCACCGCATCGGACCCACTCTCGCACAGCACATGCCAGCACCGTCAGGCTTGCGCCTTGGGATGCATTGTTCTATGGTAATTGCCGCGCGCGGCTGAGGGCAAAGGCTTGCAGTAAACGGGGCGCAAAGGCAGGCGAGCCGGGATTTCCGCGCGCCGAGTGGAGAGAGGCCAGGCGCACTATGAGATCCTGTCACTTTTCCAGGTTGTTCGTCTCCAGATTGATCTGCTGTGTCCCTTTCTTGCTCCCGAAGCAGATAAGATGCTTGCCGTCCGCCGACACTTGAAGTTTGGTCACGGTATTGTTCACCGGGATGCGCCTCACGATTGTCGCAGCTTGAACATCGACGACCGTCACTTCATGCACCTCCAGGTCCAGCGCGAAGAGGTACCGGCCATCGGGATTCGCCGCGAGTGCCTCGTTGCTGAGCCCCATATTCGGAATGAAGATAATCTCCCCACCCGTCGCGGCCGTCAACGCCACCGCTAGCAAGATTCGTTCGGTCCGAATTTTGGTCTTCTGTTCGGCCGTCATGGTGGGGATAATGGCGTCGACCTGCTGCTTCTTCAGGTCGATCAAAGCAACCTTATGCTTGCCGACGATCTGTATGGCAGCATGGTCGTTGCCCACGGAGAGCGTTTCGCCGGGTGTGCCGTCCAGCATCGTGGATGTCTCGCCTTCCGCGCCTTCTTCCCCTTTGCGCGGCCTGTTCAATTGAATCCGCCGCTCGCTCAACGTGCCTGTTTCGGAGAGGGAGAGCATTTGCTGGCCGCTCATGATCCACAGATCCTGATTCGATCCCAGGCGAAAGAGCCTCGTGGGGTGGTCGGGCAGAGTTTGCGCAGAGGACGTGCCTTTCCCAAGATCGATTACGATGACCGATCCATCGGTCTTCTTGTCTCCAGCAACCGTTGCAAAGACAAGTTTTTCATCCTTGGACAGCATCGATCCCACCACGTCTCCCTTGGTATCGATCGTGAATGCCGGTTGGGGAGTGTTGCCCGAAAAGACTACAAATCTTTCCACGAGGCTGTCGCGACCGCGATAGGCTTTGGATTTAATAATCAAATCCCCTTGATCGCCGGCGGCGATGAACTGCGTGAAAAAGCACCAATCCTTCTTGATATTCACGTCCGCGCGAAAGCTTTTGAACCAATCGTAGGTGGCGACAACCTGGTTGGATGCCGTGTCGATGACGGTGATGGCGGGCTCATAGGGCGGCTCGAGATAGTCGACCCAAAAGGAACCGGGGATAGGCCCGTACTGCCGGATGCCTCCCGCTTGTCCCGCGGTGAAGTAATACAGGCGCTTACCGCTGTTGGATAAATACAATCCCACGCTGCCCGACGGGACGCTAATCTGCTTGTCCACCTGATTGGTAGTCAGGTTGACGGCGCTGATAAAGTGCTCGCCTTTCTTTTCGTCATGGACGACATAAAGGGTGTTGGCGGATTTCGAATAGATGATGGACCTAGAACCCTTTTCAATGGGAATCGACGCCAATGCCACGCCCTCGGGGTTGGTAACCTTCACCGAGGGCGACTTGCCTTCAACGACCTGGGCGGTGTCGCCGTTGCCGACTTCAATCCCTTTTACCTGTGAAAACGCAAGCCGGCCCAGACAGAGGGCGGCCGCTATTGAAAGCAGAAGCAGCTTGCGCAAGCTCATGGTTTTATCTCTCATAGAAGAGCTTCTTCCCAAGCCAGAATCAAAGGGCGATGGAACTCACTGCATATCGGGCAATTAAAGTTGGCTTCGGTTTGATGCAGGGAAGCATACAGGGCCTCACGCCTGCCGCGCAAGCAATTTTATACAGAATATTTGGCTTCAATTTTTTTGAAATTGGCGGAGGGCACACCCTTTACCGAGCCCAAAGTGAGGCGCAAATCAAGGCCATTGCGAATCGTGTGTGTCTAGCCCAGCTTCATCGGCAGCAGCGTCGTCCACCAGCCGTAGCGCAGGCCAAAGTAGCGAACTCCCAGAAAAATTCCCGCGATGCCCACCAGCAGCAGCAGGATCACGCCGACCCAGCGCAAGCGTTTCTCCACCGTATCGCTGCGCTGGCTGCGAGCCCGGCCCACGTTCGCGGCAAACTCCAGCCAACTGCGGTCTTCGTCCAGCATCTGCCCGCTGGCGGCATAGGCCTTGAGAAACCGCTCTGTCCATTCGTTCTGGTCCAGGCCCACGGCGCTCGCGTAGCCGCGCACGATGCCCTTGCTTAAAATCCCGCCGGGAAGCATGCGAAACCGATCTTGCTCCAGCGCAAGCAGGTGGCGCTGGCTGATCTTGGTGACCGCCGTGATGTCTTCCAGCGCGATGCCGCGGGATAACCGCTCCATGCGCAGGTCTTCTCCAAATTTGCCCATCGTTTACCAGAAAACTGTTTGAGAAGCTAGTTAGTTTTACCCCTCAACAATAAACCCGCATCCTGCTTCGGTCAAAGGAAATATATGACCATTTCCCGGTCTTTTCACAATGCTGCGAATTTTTGAAGTGAATTGATACAAATAGATGATTCGCCATCCCTGAGCAGAGGCCATTTCTCCCCTTCCCCTGCCTGCCCGGGCGCCGCCAGCCCTGGGCTGTTACCCTGAAAGCGAGGGATTTTCCAGCATTTTGCACCCTCTCGGAGCTGTCTTCGGGAATGAACAAGCTTATCTTCGCCAATCTGCTGCACCGCCCTGTCCGCTCCATCATCAGCGTGCTGGCGGTGGCCATTGAAGTGATCATGATCCTGTCCATCGTGGGCATCTTCATGGGTATGTTGAACGACTCCAAGCAGCGTACCAACGGCATCGGCGCGGATCTGGTTGTGCGCCCTTCCAACACCAGCTTCCTGAGCGGCGTCAGCGGTGCGCCTATGCCCGCCCGTACCGCCGAAGTATTTCGCCGCATGGATCACGTGGCCGTGGCCTCGCCGGTGATTACCAGTTTCTCCATGGCCGGCTCAGTGGAGATTCTTTATGGCATCGATTACCCCAGCTATAACGCGCTGAGGCCCTTCACCTGGGTCGCGGGCGGGCCGTTCCAGGGGCCTTACGACGTGATTGTCGACGATGTCTATACGCGCACCGGCCAGGGCCACCGCCTGGGCGAGACCATCGAGATTCTCAACCACCCTTTCCGCATCTGCGGCGTGGTGGAAAGCGGCAAGGGCGGGCGCAAAATGGTGCCCATCGAGACGCTGGGCGTACTGATCGGCTCGGAGGGCAAGGCTTCCGTCATTTACATAAAGAGCGACAACATCGCCAATGAGGATGCCATCCAGAAGGAGATCGTTGCCACGCGAGGGCTGGAGGGCTACCACGTGCAGACCATGGACGAGCTGCTCTCGCAATACACGCCGGCGAAGTTTCCCGGCTTTGATCTGGCGTTGGACGTGGTGATCACGATTGCCGTCATCGTGGGTTTTCTGGTGATCTTCCAGACCATGTACACGGCGGTGCTCGAACGGACCCGCGAGATCGGGATTCTCAAGTCGATGGGCGCATCCAAGCTGACCATCGTCGGCGTGGTGCTGCGCGAGTGCGCGGTGCTGGCCGTTGTGGGCGTGCTGGTGGGCATCGTTGCCACCTTTGGAGTCCAGGCGCTGCTGCACGTGAGGTTTCCCTCCTTCGCCTTTGAGCTGACCGCGGTCTGGATCGCCAAAGGAACGCTTATCGCCTTTGCCGGAGCCGTCAGCGGCGCACTCTACCCAGCCTGGATGGCCGCCCGCAAGGACCCCATCGACGCGCTGGCTTACGAATAGGATTCCCCATGAAAAAACTTGCCATCAGCATCTACGCCGCCCTCACCGTCGCCCTCCTCGCCTGGGGCTTTTACCAGGCCATCTTCGTCGCCCCCGCGGACGACCGGCTGGGCGGGCAGGGCGAACTCTATCGCATCATCTTCTACCACGTGCCCTCGGCGATGGTGGCTTTTCTCTTCTTCGCCATCTCCCTGGCCGGCTCCATCGGCTACCTGGCCTTCCGCCACCGCCGCAACGCCTGGGCGCAGATCTCCGATGCATGGGCCCTGGCCGGAGCCGAAGTCGGCGTGGTCTTCTGCACTGTGGTGCTCATCACCGGGCCGCTCTGGGGCCGCCGCGCTTGGGGTATCTGGTGGACATGGGACGCCCGCCTGACCACCACGCTCGTCCTCTGGCTCATCTACGTCAGCTACCTGCTGCTGCGCCGCTTTGCCGCCGGACCGCAGATGCAGACGCTGGCCGCTGTCCTGGGCATCTTTGGCGCTCTCGACGTGCCCATCGTCTACATGTCTAACCGCTGGTGGCGCATGCAGCACCCTGCCCCGGTCTTTGGCGGAGACGCCGACTCCGGTTTCAAGGATCCCAGAATGTTGCACGCCTTTGGCTGGAACATCCTTGCATGGCTCGCCTGGGGCTTGCTCATTCTCGTCGTGCGCTACTACGTCGAACGCCGTAGCCAGAAGGTCGCCGCCCAGGATGTGCAAGACGCCCTGAACGCTTAATCCCGCTGGAATCTGCCGGAAACGAGGTTAATGATGAAAAAATTGGTAATCGCCCTGCTCTTCGCCCTCCCCGTCGCCCTCCTCGGTTGGGCCTGCTCCCTGATCCTCTTTGCCCCTTCCGAGCCTCCCATCGATTGGATGAGCCATATGTCCGTCGCCGAGCACAATGCTCTCGTGGCGCTCATTGACCACCGGTACACCGTCGCCGCCTACGCCGTTACCTGGGCCATACAACTGGGCTACCTGGCCTGGCTTGGCCTGCACTGGCAGACGCAAAAACGCGCTGCCGGCAGCTATAGCGGTTCTTCAGTAGCTGTAGAGAGAAATCGCAGAAGCTGAGTGGCTTTTTCCTCAAGAAAAAAGCCACCTTGCACGATGTCAGAAGCTCCACGTGAACTGGAGAACCGCTCCAGGTCCGCAGCCCGCGCTGAATTGTTCCTGCTTCCCCTCCCTGCGGCAGGCCCTAACTGGTGACTTCCGGAATGCCCTTATCAGGCTAAGAATCTCCTTTGTTCTCAAGGTTTTTACTCATTCTGCCGATACCCTCATTGAAGACGGCTGTGGAAATGTGAGGAGTATCTCGCATTTTGGACGCCCGGCGCGGCGGTGCGCGGAAAAACACGCGCATTTTTGTGCAATTTTGAACATCTCTGAAAATGGAAATGTTGCCACGATTTCTTCAAAGCATCACGCTTCCCCCAAAGCGTAGCGAATCGCCAGCATATTTCATTGTCAGTGAGGATGTGTCTGGCAGCGGCATTTGATGATTCTGGCCTTTGCTGGAAGTTCAGTGAGGCTGGGTTTCCCCTACCAGCTTGCCCGGTAAACCGGGAGAACGGAAATATCTATGCCTGCAAATATAGGTGATATCACCACCTACCACCTCGAACAAGCTGCCCGGCATCATGCGCTCGCCCAGGAGGCGCGCGATCGGGGATGCACTGCTGAGGCTGAGTATCAGGACGGGCTGGCTGCACGTTGGAAAGAAGCCGCCCAGGAGCAGAAGTTCGGGATGCGGCAGCAACCCACCCGCAGCGTAGCAAAGCAAAGGCCAATCTACTCGACCCCAAAGACACCGCCCAAGCCGTTTTCAATCATCAGCTGGCTGGCCGTTGTGCGCGGCCTTCGATACGTTGCCGCATTGCTCCACCCATCCATGGCCAAGCTGCATATTCCTCTCCGCGACGTACCGCCCCGCTGATAGCGGCCTGCAATTACACACCAATCACCTATCATCCGGATCTAAGAGAGTCGCGTCCTTGTGGGGACGCTGTCCATTGAGAGGAATTGAAGTTACGGCAGCTGGAACGCTTTCACGGCAATGGCGTTGGGGGCGCGGCCGGCGGGGATCAGGGTGAATAGCGAGCGCGAGGCCGTGCGCACCACGGCTACATCGCCGGAGCGGGAATCGACGACAAACAGCAATAAGCCGGAGCTGGAAAACGCCAGCGCCGAGGATCCGTCGCCAGCATGGATGGAGGCGACGCGCTGGCCTTCATCGATGGCGTAAACAGTGACGTACTGGGAGCGGAAGTTGGCCACATAGAGCAAGGAGTTGTCCGCCGAGACGAGGCCGCGAACCGGCGTGTCTCCGATGAGGGTGACGCTGTTGACGTCATCGGTACCGGTGATGATCTCGGAAATGGAGTCGGAGAGCGAATTGAGGGCGAACACTTCGCCGCCGTCGGGCTTGAGGGCCAATTGCATCGGTGCCTGGCCCACATCAAGCAAGGCTTCCAGCCGGTCAGGCTGGGCGGGAACGAACGGAGCGCGGCCCGGTTGAGAGGAATGAACCTCGGGGTGAGCCAGGGCGATGGCCATAATCTGGTGGCCGGCCGAGCAGGGCACAAAAACTTTTGAAGAATCAGGAAGGATGACGGCATCCGAGGCGCCGGGGCAGCCTGTGAAGACCGCGCGCAGGCGGCGTGTTGCCGGATTGAAGAGGCTCACCGAGTTGCCGCGACGGTTCACCACGGCCAGGGCCTTGTTGTCGGGGGAGAGGCGGGCGGCAACCGGTTCCTCACCGGCGCCGATGGCCGCGATTTCGCGCCGCGTTTTGAGGTCCAGCACAGAGATGCTGTTGGAGCCGGAGTTGGCCACGTAGGCCAGGCCGCCCTTGGAATCAATCTCGATAGAGACCGGCAGGCGGTGGACGTTGACGGCGCCCGCCACGGTATTGTTTTCCGCGTTGATCACCGACACCGAACCCTGGCCGTCCGCCGTGCCGGAGTTGACCACGTAGACTTCGTTGCGAGTGGGGCTGGCGGCCACGGCCACAGGCTTTTGGCCAACCGCGAGCTCGCGGTCCACGCGCACATCCACCACGTCGAGAACGGTGACGGTGTTGCTGTCGCCGTTGGTCACGTAGGCGTATTCGCGGTAGTTGGACGGATACTGCGGGAAGTCGTGGGAACGGCAGCCGGCGAGAGCCAGCGCCAGCAGGGCAACAACGGAAAAGCGTACGATCGTGGCCTTCGGAGTTATGGTCATGCGTTCACGCTTTGGCAGCCTCGATGCGGATGCCACGGTGCAGGTTGCGGCCAACCACTGGGGAGATCTGCTCCAGTTCGTCCATCATGCGCGCGAACTGATCGGGATAGATGGACTGCGGGCCGTCAGAGAGAGCTTTTTCAGGATGATCGTGGACCTCAACCAGGATGCCGTCGGCGCCCGAGGCCACCGCGGCGCGGGCCATGGGCAGCACGCTGTCGCGCTTACCGGTGCCGTGGCTGGGGTCCACCAGAATCGGCAGGTGGCTTACCCGCCGGATAGCCGGGATGATGCTCAGGTCAAGAGTATTGCGCGTGTGGTCGGCAAAGGTGCGCACGCCGCGCTCGCACAGAATCACCTCGTAGTTGCCCTCGCTCATCACGTACTCGGCAGCCATTAAAAACTCTTCCAGCGTGGCGGAAAGGCCGCGCTTGATGAGCACCGGCTTTCTCAATTGTCCGGCGCGTTTCAGCAGAGAATAATTCTGCATATTGCGCGCGCCGATTTGCACCACGTCGGCCCATTCGGCAACCAGCTCCAGCGTTTCGTTGTCGATGGCCTCGGTAACGATGCGCAACCCGAAGCGCGAGCGAATCTCGGCCATGATGCGTAGTGCATCGAGGCCCAGGCCCTGAAATGCATAAGGGGATGTGCGCGGCTTGTAAGCGCCGCCGCGAAAGAACTGCGCTCCCGAGGCGGCCACCAGCTCGGCGATGGCCAGGGCCTGTTCGCGGCTTTCAATGGAGCATGGCCCGGCGATGATGGCCAGGTTGCGGCCGCCGATGGCCGCGTCCGTTCCCGCAAACCGGATGACGGTGTCTTCTTCCTTCACGTCCCGGCTGGCCAGTTTGTAAGCCTTGGAAACGCGGATCACTTCGGCGACGCCGGCCAGCTCTTCCAGGTTGCCGCGGTCCACTTCGCCCTGGTTGCCGGTGATGCCGATAGCGGTGCGCTGCGCTCCGGGAAGCGGGTGAGCGCGGAAGCCCAGCAGTTCAATGGCTTCGCAGACTGCCTGGATTTGCTCCTGCGTCGCCTGCGCCTTCATGACAACCAACATGGCTGGACCCCTCGAACCCTCAGTCTAATCGTCTGAGACCGCTAAGGGCAATTGCCCGGCAGGCGCCGGTTGGCCTGTAGAATGTTGGCATGGGCCGCTTGCTCATCCGGGGTATGCTGCTTGCGCTGCTGATTGCGGCGGCGCTGGCTCCGCTGGCTGAAACCTTCGATTCCTGGGATACAACTCCCGGACTGGCTGACGATACGGAGTTCAACGTGGCCGCGCTGGCGCTGGTTGCCGGCCTGTTTGTGACGGTGGCTTTGCTGGCGGTTCGATTCTGCTGGCCGCGCTCTGCGCAGGCGCATTTTAAGTTGTCAGTGAACGGCAGAACCTTCCGCGGAACCGTGTTATTACCCTTTTTTCCCGGCTGTTCTCCACCGGGCACGCCTCTTCGCATTTGATCCTTTTCAACGCATTTCTCACTCGAGAACTGCGGTTCAGTGACGTGTGCCTACACATGCGCCGCCACGCCGCCAGTGTTTCCACGCGCGCAATGTGAAAAGGACAATTCATGAGCAAGAGAAGTTTTCTATCGGCACTATGGGCATCGACCATGGGCTTCTGCCTGATGGCGTGCCTTAGGCCCGCCGCGATGGGCCAGGCTCCATCCGCAAAACCCGCTCCAGCCGCGCAGGGTGTTCTGCCGGTCTACATCGAGGAATTTTTCCTCTCGGAAGCTGTGCGCAGCGAAGAACACGGCGAGTTGCAGTTGACGTTGGACGGAATGGCGTTCAGTGGCCGGGGCAGCGCGGCGGACGGCAAGTCGGCTGGTTTGGACATCGAGTACGGCATAACCCGGCGGCTGCAATTTGGAATGGAAGTGCCCTACGGAATCCAGTCCACGGCAACCAGCGAGCTGCCGGTAAGCTGGAGCACGCTGAATGCCAGCTTGTTGTATCAGTTCATCCGCGGCAATCATCCCTTTGCCCTGAGCGGAGCGATTGGCGTGAATCTGCCGTTGACCTCGCGCGGCAGCGTCAGTTATGAGCCGGAGGTGATGGCCGCCAAAGGATTCGGCAAACTACAGATTCACGCCAGCTTCATTCCCGAGTTGAGCGACGACGAAAAATCCTTTGAGTACAACGTGGCCTCATTACGCCCAGTCGCTCACCATCTGATTCCGACACTGGAGTTCAATGGGCGGCGCAACTCCGGCGTTAACAGTTTTTATGTGACGCCGGGCATCTACAAGCATCTTCCGCATCGGCTGGAGATGGGGGTGGGCGTGCCGGCAGGCATCGGCAGTGCAAGCAGCCCCGTGGGCGTGGTATTCAAGATGACCTGGGAGATTGGCGGCGACGACGACGATTGAGCGGCTGTTAAAAGGAAATTTGACCGGTAATCGATGTGAGATTCTGCGCTGGCTCCTTGTTGCTCACGGCTGCGCCGAGTAGTTCAGAATCCAGTCCGCTTGTTCCTTCGTGTCGGGCACAGAAACGCCGCGTGCCGCTTCAATGGCCTTCAGCGCCGCCTTGGGCTGCCAACCCAGATGAATCAGGGTGCCGGCTGCAACGATGAACGCCCTGCCGATGCTGCCCCGGCAATGAACGCCAACCGATTCCCCGGCGCGCAGCCGATCCGCCAGCATTGCCACAAAATTCCGGAAGGAAGCCTTGTCTACCGGAATATGCGAATAGGGAAACGGATATGAGAAAAAATTCAGGCCGATACCTGCGGCCGCGAGGCCTTCGTCCTCCAGGCCGAGTGCGATCACTTCCCGGCGTTCCAGCAAGGAAACCAGGGTTTGGATGCCGCTGCTTTTTAATCGGAGCAGTTCCTCCTCCAGCCGGTCGTCTCCCACCGGGTGAAGAACAATGGCCAGCGGCGCGGGTGGATTGCCTTTGATCCAGAAGATGTCTTTCATGACGCCGAGGCTCCTACAAACCTTTCGATGTGGTCACTTACATTGGGGATGTTGAGACCTGGTACTGCACCATTTTCTATTAGTGGAATCAGCTTATCAAACTCCGGGCCGGAGTGGGAGCCGGTGAGGGCCATGCGGATCGGCTGGAAGATTTCCTTTGTGTTGCAGGATATGCGGAGCATCTTGAACCAGAATCAGACGAAATGCTCCCAGCCTTGCGGTTCGAGGGGCCGGCGCCCTTGCCGTGTGATGAGGGTGATTGCAGGCCGGTTTGCGCGGGCTCTCACAATGCGGCCAATGCGGGTCACGGGAACGTCAGTAATGGAACGGGGCACTCGGACGGCGGGTGGAGCGGTGAAGAGCAGTTCGTAGTCCTCACCTCCATGAAGGGCCTGAGCTAGGTTTGCTCCCAAACCAATGGGCAGCAGCGTCGCATCGACCTCGGCGGCCACGCCGGACTCTTCGCAGAGATGAGCCAGGTCGGTGGAGAGGCCGTCGCTCAGGTCGATAGCGGCGGAGGCTATGCGGCGGCGTTGAAGCCAAAGACCCTGGGCAATGCGCGGCTGGGGATAGAGATGCGCGGCCAGCAGCGCCTCCAGCTTTTTAGGGATGCGCGGCGGATTGCGGCGAGCGGATGAGGCCAGCTCGGCCAGGCGGGCCAGGCCGCCAGAGGCGCCGCCCAGAGCGCCAGTGACGTAGAGCAGATCGCCCGGCCTGGCGCCGGAGCGGAGCAGCGCCCGCCCTCGACGAACGGCGCCAACCAGGACAATGTCGGCTACAGCCACGGCGGATTCGGCCAGGTCGCCGCCGGCCAGCGGCGTGTTGTGAGTCTCGGCCAGGGCCAGAAAACCGTCCAGGAAGCGCTCGACCCAGCTACGGGCTCCGGCGCGGCGGCGGCCTGCTGCTGCCCTTGTAAGCGAGCGAGGTAAACCCAGGGAAAGAAAGGCAGCTACGGGCCGCGCGCCCATGGCTGCAAGGTCGCTCAAACCGCGCGCTAAAGTGCGATGGCCGATGACCTCGGGCGAGTGCCAGTCGAGGCGAAAGTGGCTCCCCGCGATCGACAAATCCGTGGTCACAGCCAGTTCTTCGCCTGCGCGGGGAGTCAACAGGGCACAGTCATCGCCGATGCCCAGGCCAAGGCCGCCTCTCTTGCCGAGGCTGGCGGCATGGGCAACTCGTCGGCGAATCTCCGCGAGCAGGGCGAGTTCGCCTCGACGGCGGCTGGCTCCGGGATGATTCTGCTTCATTGGCACCTTATGAGAATAGGTTAATCCAGCGGAATTCTCACCTTCGTACCCTCGCGCTGGAGCGTTTTGAGCCGATATTGCATCAGGAAAGGCAATGTTTTACTCATCAAAACCGTTGACCGCGCATAGTGAAGTTTGTTAATCTTGACAGGCGTTCCAGCAAGTGCGCCAAGTTGGCGTGTGCGTTGTTTTAGGGCCGGAAGGCTCCTTTGCATTGGTTTTTTCTTGAGTACACGGCGAATTGCGACCCTGCCGGCAGCAGGGATGAAAGGCTGACATGCTGCGCAAACGCTATTACATTTTATTTGTCGCAAGAGATGAGGATGGGCGGATTCACAAGATCCCCCTGCCGCTTCGTTATGCTTATGGATTTGTGGTAGCGGCGCTGGTGGGAGCGTTTACCATCGTGGGACTGGCCGGTTCCTACACCCGCATGTTGCTCAAGACAGAAAGCTTCAACCAGATCCGCCAGGATCGCGAGACACTGCGCAAGGACTACAAGCAGTTGGAGCAAGTCGCGCATGATCGCAACGTGCAGGTAGCCTCGCTGGGCGCCCTGGCAAATGAAGTAACCGCGCTCTACGGACTGCGGCAGAACAAGCTTGCCGCGAACAAGCCGGAGGCTGCCTCGTCCGCCGCGGCAGAGCCCACGCCCGTCAGCATGGGCCTGTCAGACGATGTAGACACGCAGCAGGTGAAGCTTACCATCGACCAGTTTTATGTTTTGCGGGCACAGGCCATGAGCGGCAGGATATCCCGCGCCCTGGAGGGCGGCCTCTCGCCCAGCTTTACCGGCGACTGGACGGAACTGGCTGATGCGCCCTCGCTTTGGCCGCTGGAGGGCCGCGTGGGCTCCAGCTTTGGTGAGCGTCAGGATCCGATCAACGGCGAAGGCGCCTTCCACTCCGGCATAGATATTGACGCGCCCATCGGCACGCCGGTGCGCGCCGCGGCCGATGGCGACGTGACCGTAGCCGAAATGACCGCTGGATACGGCCGTGAGATCATGCTCGATCATGGCCACGATGTGCTCACTCTCTACGGGCATCTTTCCGCCATCGCGGTTGTCGTCGGCCAGCATGTGATGCGCGGCCAGGTTATCGGTTACGTGGGCCAGTCCGGCCGCGCCACCGGCCCGCACCTGCACTATGAGGTCCGCGTCCACAAGGTTGCGGTCAATCCGCACAAATATCTGCGCACCACCTACGAGCAGATCGCCTTCAGCAACCTCGGCGAGACAGCTCCGCCGGCAATGTAAGAGATTCACCGCAATTCATTCTCCATCGGCTCTCCATCGCGGGAGCCGATGCTGTTTTTGCGCCTGTCAGATGATTGTTTCGTGAGCGTATGGGCCGCTACCTGGCCGCGCCGGCTCCGGCGGAAGCATCGGGCACGGAGTTTTCATTTCCGGCAGGGCCGCTGAATAGCGCAGATGATAGCGTGGCCGTGATGATCACCCGGTCGCGCTTCTGCGTAATCTCGGCGGTCTTCAACAGCTCTTTCAGGCTGTTGTTGGCGGCGTTGTCGGCCAATGGGGCGGTAAAGATGCGAGAGCTGATCAAAAGAAGATTGAGCGCATTGGCCTGGCTGGCGGCTATGTCCATGCTGGGCGCGATCTCTACCACCTTCACATGCAGCGCGCCGCCCAGCGACAAGGCCGGCGTAATGCTGGCGATGATGGTGGAGTCGGCCTCCAGCGGCAGCGAGAAGCCGAATATTCGGATCTCCCCGCTCTCCGAGAAGGGCAACCCGATCTGCCCCACGCCCCAGGCCATCGAGAGCAGCGGCACCTCGTGGTAATGGCGGGAGAGCAGCGAGGAGCCGGCAAAGGGCCATGCCGCGGTCGCGTGCCGGTCGAGCATGGAGTGAATCATCTCCGGCGTCGGATAGTTGGAGACAGCCACCATGTCGTAGCCGATCTGCGCCACGCGGTCGATTCGCCCCTTATCGGAAGGGATGTTGTAGATGGTGTGGCCAGCATAGGACTCGCGGCTGACGGCGTGCGCGTCCAGCCATGTGTTGAGCTTCTTGCCGGTAATCTTGCCCACCAGCACTACCGAACAGGCCACCAGCCCGTTGGGTCCATTGGGATCTGCCATGCGGTGCAACGCGATGGCCGCCTCGTCCAGATCGCGCTCCGGATCGATGCCGATGGCGTCGATGAACTGCTGGTACTCCGGCGCGCGCGCGGGCGGCTTCAGATCTTTGTGGAAGAAGGCCCGTACCGGCCTGAGGTTGACGTAGACTATTCCGTCGGACTCGGGCAGCAGCCGCGCCGCCTCTGGTGGAGCTTTGGAGCGCAGGAAGATGGCCACGGCCAGAAAAAGCAGGACCGCGGCCACTATCCACAGCGTTCTGCGCGTGCGTCGGTTCATGAAAACCCGTCAGAGATCAAGGTATCACCTGGAACCCAGACGTGTTCAACAGATGCCTCGAAATGCGGATTAGCGATCTGTCGATTTGTAATTATTTAGGCTGGTTCTTGACTGTATGTCTTGCATTTCTAAATGCGACGCGTTATTATAAGCCATGATCGCCGGGTTCCGGGATGCGGATACCGAAAGACTTTGGACGACTGGCTGGTGCAAGCGTCTGCCGTCTCAGTTGAATCGGCAGGGTTTGAAGAAGCTGTATATCCTGAATGCCGCGCTGAGGCTGGAAAACCTGATGGTGCCTCCCGGCAACCGGCTGGAGAGATTGCGCGGAGACCGGGAAGGCCGGCACAGCATCCGCATCAACGATCGATACCGCATCTCTTTTATCTGGCGCGACGGAAATGCGCATGAAGTGGAAGTGGTGGACTATCACTGATTTGTTGTGTGCCGAGGGGGTTCACAATGCCTGCAAATGCCGATTTAATTCATCCCGGAGAGATTCTGCTGACGGAGTTCATGGAGCCGCTGGGGCTGTCGGGGTATCGTCTGGCCAAGGATCTGGCCGTGCCCGCGCCCCGTGTGGGAGATATTGTGCGCGGCAAGCGAGCCATCTCCGCCGATACGGCTCTGCGACTGGGGATATATTTTGGTCTTCCGGCGCAGTTCTGGCTGAATTTGCAGAATGAATACGACCTGCGGCGCGCGGCGGCGAGTCCAGCGCTCAAGAGGGTTGCGCCCAGGGCGGCGTGAGTTACTGTTGACAGGGATTACTTGGGTCGTGCCAGGCGCAATTGTCACAATCGCGCCTGGCAGAAGTTGCCTGTAGTTACTAGTTCACGCCCACGCAATAGATCTTCCAGTTGCTGCCCTCGGAGGCGTCGCGCGGCTTGGGCGGGAGTATTCCATACTCGCCCTTGCCGAGGTGGGCGCTTAGCATGATCTGGTAGACGCGAGGCGAAATCTTTTCCGAGGAAAATCCGACGGCGTTCTTGTCCAGCTCATCATTTTCCGTGGTTACCGTGCCGGAGCTGATGGGAAAGATGCGCTCGCGCTCGTTCGATTTGGTCTGCAGGCGGATCAACCGGTAATCCGCAATGGTGCGGCCTTCCGGAACGTACACGGCCACTACCGCGGGCAAAATGACTACCGTCTGGGCTCTGCCGCCGGAAATATGGCCGTTCGTGGACTTGGCCCCAATATTCTTGGGGTGAAGGGGGTTAGCCTCAAACCCTTCGATCCTGGCGTTCACATTCTCCGGCGGAATCGCCGTCCATGCGCCGCTTTTGTTTTGGTAGTAGGCGCCAACGTCGGTGATGCCATCAGGAAGGGCGGAAGCGTCAGCCACCGGCTGCGCTGGTGGAGCGGGAGCCACAGGCGGAGCTGGCGGTGCAGGGGCAGCCGGCGCGGGGGCAACCGCGGGAGGTGGCGGGGTCGGAGCGGGAGCTTCGGGTGCCGGCGGCGGCGCAGGGGCGGGCGGTGCAGGCGGCGGTGCGGATGCTGCCTTCGCCATTATCGCCATGACCACCTTGTCGCTGGCGCCTGCGGTATGCAGCGCAATCACCCCATCGGGTGAGGTGTCATAGTTCCCCGGCTGCGTGTTGATGTAGTTGATAATCATATCGTCCGACAGGCCGTTCTTGACCATCTTGATAATGGAGTCGTTGTTGGGTACCTGCTGGGCAAAGACCAATGGACAGATTGCCAGTAATACGACCGCGAAAATGTATTTGCGCACGACTTATCTCCTTGCGGTTCAGTACCGCTAAAACCGCCAAACAACGGTAATAGAATCATCAACCTAAACCCGGCTTTTCGCAAGAAGTTTCTCTGCCGCGTCAAGCCGGGTGGGCGCGCCTCTCTTACCGTCCGGCAACCAGCACCACAAAGCTGCCGGGAATAAGAGCGGCGCGAGGATGGGGATTATCGGCGGTAGGCTCTGGACGCGGACCGAACTCGGCGGTAATCAGGTAGATGCGGTCGGCGGCCGAATCATACGCCATCGTCCGCGCACCGCGCTGGGTTGCCAGAGTCTCAATGGTGGGGTACCCGGCGGCACCGGCATCGACCACCGAGAGGACTCCCTCGCCGCAGGAGGCGAAGGCCAGCTTGTGTTTGGCGTCCCATCCGGCGGCGTCGGGGCCGTTGCCAATCTCAGCCGTGGCCAGCGACTTGCCGGTCCTGGAGTTGATCACTCCCATCTTCTTGCCGTCGCAGACCGGGAAGAGCCGGTGACCACGTACATCAAAGGCCAGCCCGGAAGGCCCGTCGCAGCCGGTCAGCGGCCACTCGGCGGTAAGCTTGTTGGTTTTGGCGTCGAGGCGAACCAGCTCATTCTTATCCTCGATGTTGTCAAAGACCGTGCCTTTGCCATCGACAGCGGCGAACTCCGGCTTGCCCGGCAGCGGGATGGTGGCGACAACCTTCCTCGTGGCGGCATCGATGACGGTGGCGTCATTGCTGCGACCGTTGAAAGCCCAGACGGTCTGCGTGGCCGGCTCGAAGACGATGGCGTCGGGGCCGGTTCCGGCAGGGATGGTGGCCACCGTAGCCAGTGTGGCGCGGTCGAAGACGACCACCGCGTTGCCGCCGCCATCGGAGATGTAGCCGAACTTGCCGGCCGTGTCGAGCGCGACGCCGTGCGTGCCATGCAGGCCGGAGATGCTGCCGGAGAGTTTCCCGGTCTGCGTATCGATGACATCGACGCGCGCGCCGCGGGTGATGTAGAGCCGATGAACCGGTGGATCGGCCAGCAGGTAATCCCAGCCGCCCTCGCCGCCGATCTTCCAGTGGTCAACGATTTTGTAAGGCTGTTGCGCAAAGATGGGGTAAGCCGCAGCCAAAAGACCGCAGAGCAAAGCAGTAGTTACGAAGGACCGGGCAACAATACGCAGTTTCGGCATGAAAAATCTCCTTGTGCGGCACGAAAAGAATACCATCTGGCGGTTGCGGCACAATGTGGCGGAACGGCCAACGGGCCCAATCAATTACCCTGATAACTATAGGCAGCTAACGGCTTAGGGACTTCAAATTGCGCATTGTTCTCTCGAATATCGGCACCCTTGGCGACAGCAATCCGCTGATCGCTATCGCGCTGGAGCTGAAACGGCGCGGCCATGTGCCGGTAATGGCGCTGCCGCCGGTGTATGAATCAAGAATTCGGCCTCTGGGGCTGGAATTCCACGCAGTCCGGCCGGACATCGACCCCACCGACTCTGTCGTGGCGAAGAAGGTCTACGACATCAAAACCGGCACAGAGTATGGGCTGAGGGATTTTCTCTTTCCCGTGCTGCGCCAGACGTACAATGACCTGCTGGACGCGGCCACGCGCCCCGTGCGCGCCGATCTGCTTCTTTTGGGCGAACTGAACTACGCCGGGCCGCTGGTGGCTGAGGTGACAAGGATTCCCTGGGCCAGCTATGTGCTGGCGCCGCTCTCGTTCTTCTCTGCCTTTGATCCGCCGGTGCTGCCTCCTTACCCGTGGCTGGCGCTGACCCAGGAGGTGGTCCCTGGATTCGGAAGAATCGTCCAGCGGGTGGCGCGGTTTGTCAGCCGCAAGTGGCCTGAACCAATCTACGAGTTGCGCCGCGAGTTGGGGCTGCCCAAAGGCTCTAATCCCCTTTTCGACGCCAAGCATTCGCACAACCTGGTTCTGGCCCTGTTTTCGCGCGTGCTGGGGGTGGAACAAAAGGACTGGCCGGGGCACACTCTGATTACCGGCTTCTGCTACTTCGACGCCGACTTCGGCGTCCAGGAGTTGCCTTCTCACCTGGAAAAATTTCTCAGCGAAGGACCGCCCCCGGTGGTCTTCACTCTGGGCTCGGCGGCGGTGATGTCTGCTGGGGATTTTTTCGAGTCTTCGGCCAAGGCCGTCATCCGGCTGGGAATTCGCGCGGTGCTGCTGATCGGCACCGACCCACGCAACCGTCTGCATACCCCGCTGTCGGAGTCCATCTGCGTGGCCGAGTACGCGCCTTACTCGAGGCTCTTCAGCCGCTCTTCAATGGTGGTGCACCAGGGCGGCGTGGGAACCACGGCGCAGTGCCTGCGCGCGGGCAAGCCGATGCTCATCATGCCCTACTCGCACGACCAGCCGGACAACGCCCGGCGTATGCAGCGGCTCAAGGTGGCGCGGGTGATTCAGCGCGGCAACTATACGCCGATGCGCGTGGCGCGCCGGCTGAAAGCGATGCTGGCCGATTTCCAACTGGCCCAGCGAGCCGAGAGCGTCGCCCAGCAGTTAGCCAAAGAGGACGGCGTGCGTACTGCCTGTGATGCGCTGGAGGAGTTGTACAAGAACAGCTGTTAGCTTTTAGCTATTAGCTGGTCTTGAGTAAGTTTTGATTTATGGTTTTCCATTCCTTTCTCGAAAAATACGATTAAGGGGTAACCAGCGCTATACTTCTCCCACAGAGATATGCGCATATTCGTCGCAGTTACGGACAAGGATTGGTTTACCTTCCTCACGTCGTCAAGAGATGTAGAGGAGGTGAACTTCTGGCGCCCATCGTCGGAAGGGTCGTTTAAGGCCCTGCAACCAGGTGAGATGCTCCTCTTCAAGCTCCATTCCCCTGACAATTTCATCGCTGGAGGAGGGTTCTTTACGAGGTACCTCCAGCTTTCGGTAAACATGGCCTGGGATGTGTTTAAAGAAGCGAATGGCGTACTAACTTTGACGGATATGCATGAGCGAATCGAGTATTACAAGAGATCGAAGATTGGTCCGGCAGAGAATCCCACTATCGGATGCATCATGTTGGCGGAACCTTTCTTTTGGCCGCGCAGTGCCTGGATTTCTACTCCAACCAGTTTCAGCCTGAACACTGTTCAAGGCAAGGGATATGATTCCGAGACTGGCGAAGGGCACGCCCTGTGGGAAGCGGTATGTGATCGTCTCAGAAACATAGCACCTGAGAAGATTGAGCAAAGCCCCGCAACTTTGGCTGCAGTTGATTCGAAGGGGTTCGGGAAGCCGCAGATTGTGTTGCCCCGCTTGGGGCAAGGACTGTTCCGCATTTATTTAACCGATTATTATGATAAACGCTGCGTCATCACTGGAGAACGTACCCTTCCTGTTTTGGATGCGGCACACATTAAGCCATATGCGATTGTCCAAAAGCATGAGCTCTCGAATGGCTTGCTGATGCGAAGTGATTTGCATAGATTATTCGACGATGGCTATCTCACCGTGGATCCAGCGAGCAGGCGCTTACGGGTGAGCAAGCGCATAAAAGACGAGTTCGAAAATGGCAAGGATTATTACAAACTTGAGGGCACGGAGATTCGAGAACCAAACGTACTCTGGGCCCGGCCAAATACAGAGAACCTAGAATTCCACTTCAATGCAGTCTTTCTCCACTGAGATCGGCGCTGGATTCTACGTCATCGGTGCCCAGCGCAGAATCGGCTTCCTTGCCGCCTGCACTTCGTCCATTCTTCCCACGCGCGTCGAGTGCGGCGCCGTTTTCACCAGCTCCGGCGTCTCTTCCGCCTCGCGGGCAATCGCGCGCATCGCTTCAATAAACAAATCCAGCTCCTCCAGCGATTCGCTCTCCGTCGGCTCGATCATCAGTGCGCCGTGAACGATCATCGGAAAGCTGACCGTGTAGGGGTGGAAGCCGTAGTCGATCAGCCGCTTTGCAATGTCGCCGGTTTTCACTCCCTTGGCCGCCTGCAGCTTGTCGCTGAAGACCACCTCGTGCATCGACGCGGTCTTGTAAGGCAGCTCATAAACGTCCTGCAACTTGGCGCGGATGTAGTTGGCGTTTAGCACGGCGTCTTCGGTGGTCTGGCGCAGGCCGTCGGGCCCGTTGGCCAGAATGTAGGCCAGCGCGCGAATCATCACGCCCACGTTACCGTAAAAGGCGCGAACCCGGCCCACCGATTGCGGCCGGTCATACTCCCAGCGCTTCGCACCGTTCTTATCGTGAGCTAAAACCGGTATGGGCAGAAACGGCTCGAGAAACGCCTTGCAGGCCACAGGACCGGAGCCGGGTCCGCCGCCGCCGTGAGGCGTCGAAAAAGTTTTGTGCAGGTTCAGGTGCATCACGTCCACGCCGAAGTCGCCCGGCCGTGCCTTGCCCACCAGCGCGTTCATGTTGGCGCCGTCCATGTAGAGCAGAGCGCCCTTGGCGTGAAGAATCTCGGCGATCTTCGCAATCTGGCTCTCAAAAACTCCAATCGTCGACGGATTGGTCAGCATCAGCGCGGCTGTCTCGGAATCAACCTGCCGGGCGAGCGCCTCTAAATCAATTCCGCCCTCGGCGTTTGACTTCAAATTCTCCACCGTGTAGCCGCAGATGGCCGCGGTGGCCGGGTTGGTGCCGTGCGCCGAGTCGGGAATCAGAATTTTGCCGCGCGGATTCCCCTGCGATTCGTGCCAGCCGCGAACCAGCAGGATTCCCGTGAACTCGCCATGCGCGCCAGCCGCAGGTTGCAGCGTAATCGCGTCCATACCGGTAATTTCGATCAGGCAGCGCTGTAAAAGATCAATCACTTCCAGCGAGCCTTGCGCCAGCGAGTCTGGCCGGTACGGATGCGCCTCGGCCAATCCTTCAATACGGGCGACTAACTCATTCACGCGCGGGTTGTACTTCATAGTGCAGGAGCCCAGCGGATACATTCCCAGATCGATGGAGTAGTTCCACGTCGAGAGCCGCGTGAAGTGGCGGATAATTTCAATCTCGCTCAGTTCGGGCAACTCTCCGGGAATGGTGCGGTGCGCCGCGCCCAGCAACACCGCGACATCCACCGCGGGCACGTCGAGCGGAGCCAGCTTGTAAGCGCGCTTTCCAGGTGAAGACTTCTCAAAGAGCAGAGCCTCGTTCTGCGTCGGGTGGGGACGGACTTTGCCGTTGATGCGTGAAATCGTAACTTTAGACGTTGCCATTTTTGCCTCATTGCAAACTTTTTGATCCTATTCCACCTTGATCGAATCCTGTTGCTTTATCGCGTCCTTGAAGCGCCTTTCATTCACATACCATGTACACCGCGCCCAAACATATCCGGCGAAAAGACTCCCTATCAGCAAGCTAATCTCAGACAGCCAGTTCAATTTCATGTGACGGGCCAGGACATTCGTAATCGTCGTCAACACGCACATGATGCCGCCCCACCGCAACACTCCCCAATACAAAATAAAGAATCGCTTGCCACGACTCCGCTTCTTCTCCCATTTCTTGCGTTGCCGGTTGAACACCGCAGATCTGAATCTCTCGAACATCTGCGCATCTCCACTTACCAATGAAATTCAAGCTGCCTGAATGAACTTGCCTATGCCTTTGCTGGTCTGGCTACCAGAGCTTTGGCCGCGGCGTCAATCTGCGCTCGGGTAATGATTTCGGTTGCGCACCACAGCGTGCAATTACGCAGCTCCGGATACCAGCAGCTCAAATCGATGCCGCCGACGATCTTTGCATCAAGCAGCCTCTGGCTCCATCGCTCCGGCGGCTCTTCGGTTTCAAGAACAAACTCATGAAAGCGTGGCGCGCCGGCAAACAGCAGCTTCGCTCCGGGTTGCGCAGAGAGCGTCTTGGCCGCATAACTCGCTTTCGCCAGGTTATGCTCGGCTAACTCGCGGATCCCCTCTTTGCCATAGACGCTGAGGAAGATAGTAGCCATCAGCGCGACTAATGCCTGGTTAGTGCAGATGTTCGATGTTGCTTTCTCGCGGCGAATGTGCTGCTCGCGTGTGGAGAGCGTCAGCACATAGCCGCGATAACCGGAGCTATCGACAGTTTGGCCGACGAGCCGCCCGGGCATCTGGCGGACAAACTTCTCTTTGGCTGCGATGACGCCGCAGAACGGTCCGCCGTAACTCAGGGCCACGCCAAAGGACTGCGCCTCCAGGCTGACGATATCCGCCTCCGAAGGCGGCTTCACGACGCCCAGCGAAACCGCCTCGGCAATGGAGACAATCAGCAGCGCGCCCCTGGCGTGGGCGATTTCGGCTATCGCTGGAATATCTTCAATTACTCCAAAGAAGTTGGGGCTTTGAACCAGAACCGCCGCGGTTTCATCGGTAACTGCCGCACTTAGCGCAGTCAGATCGATGCGCCCGGTCTTGCGGTCGTAGCCGGCGAGCGTCGTGGGCAGGCCCTGGTGCTTTGTGTAAGTGTCCAGCACCTCGCGGTACTCGGGATGAACGGTCGAAGCGACAACTGCCTGATGCCGGCCGGTGGCGCGCACGGCCATCATCACCGCCTCGGCCGCGCCCGTTGAACCGTCGTACATGCTGGCGTTGGCCACATCCATCCCGGTCAGCTCGGCTATCATCGTCTGAAACTCGAAGATAGCTTGCAGCGTGCCTTGACTTATCTCCGCTTGATAAGGCGTATAACTCGTCAGAAACTCGCCGCGCTGAATTAGGGAGTCGATGATGACCGGGCGGTAATGGCGATAAGCCCCCGCGCCAAGAAAGCTGGCGTAGCCGGTCGAGTTCTTTGCCCCCGCCGCGCGAAAGTAGTCGATGATCTCGCTCTCGGCATGAGCGCGCGGCACGGCCAGGTCGCGTGCCAGGCGGTGCTTGGCGGGAATAACAGCAAACAAATCATCAATCGATGCCGCGCCGATTTCAGCCAGCATCTTTTTGCGTTCGGCGGGCGATTTGGGTAGGTAGCGCATGAAGAACCGATCCTTGTTGGGGTCTGTGATAAGGGACTAGGGACTAGGGACTAGGGACTAGGGACTTAGGGCGCTGCGATTTCATCAATGCCCCCAGCATACGGCCTACCTCACTGCATAATTCTTCTGATGTTTGAAGCATTTGCTTAGAGCCGAAGCCCAGCGCCTTTGAAATAACAATTTGCGTTTCCACTTCAGAATTGGATCCACGGGCATGGCCTGGGAATTGAAGGTACTCTCCCTTGGTTGCGCGGCCATAACCTTCAGCGATATTGCTGGCAACGGACACGGCTGCCCTGCGAAGTTGATTCGTAAGGCCAAATCGCTCAGAGTCCGGAAAAGTGGATGTGAGTTTATAGATAGCCAGCGTCAATTCAATAGATCGCTGCCAAACGGCGAGATTCCTGAACGATTCGCCCATGGTCTACTCCTTGCACTTCTTTTCCTAGTCCCTAGTCCCTCAGTCCCTAGTCCCTGCATTTAGCTTTCTTCAGCGATAAACGCCTCGTAGGCAGCGGCGTCAAGCAGAGTTTTGAACTCGGCGGGGTTGGCCAGTTGGATCTTGATGATCCAGGTTTCGTGGGGCTTCTCGTTGATCTTGTCGGGCGCGTCTTTCAGTTCCTCGTTGATTGCCGAGACCGTGCCGGTGACCGGCGAAAAGAGGTCGCTGACCGCCTTGACGCTTTCCACCGAGCCGAAGGTGGCGTTGGCGGTGACCGCGTCGCCCACCTTGGGCAGGTCTACGTAGACAATGTCGCCGAGCGAGTTCTGAGCGTAGTCGGTGATGCCGATGGCGCCGATAGAGCCCGTTAGTTCAATCCATTCATGCTCGCGGGTGTAACGGTAGTTTGCGGGATATGCCATGCGATTCTGCTCCTCCAAAAGCGAAACCCCAGTGTACGACTTGAGGGGGGCTGATGGAAAACAGGGGGTGTCGGCAGTGATGGAGGCCAGAAAGCAGGGGTCAAAAGCCCGCTTTCCGCTTCATGCAGGGCCGAAACCGGGATAGGGCGCAAGCGGAGCAACCACCAGGATTTCCAGCATTCCAGCCTGAGCGATGGGCAAGCTGTCGAGCGCGACGCGGACCTCGGCTTCGCTGGCCGCTTCCCACAGGATGGCTGCGCCGGGAATGTCGCCGCGTCGCCAGATTTGGCGCAGTATGCCCGCCGCGTAGAGTTCTTTCACACGTTGGGTTTCGCGAGCCATCAACTCCGGCGTAAAGGCTTCCGGCGGAAAAGTGTCCATGCGGCGGCGGGAGAGCGATAGAAATTGCATGGATAGATTGTAAAGGCAGTGATTAGGGACTATTCGCTAGTCCCTAGTCCCTCAGTCCCTGGTCCCTACTTTTCAAAGAACCTCCCTCGCCCTCCGTTCACCCACGGGTCATAGTGCAATGCAAAGTTGGCCCGATTCTGGACGCTGGGGTGGCTGTAGGTCCAGAACTCGACAAAGGCGTTGGGATTGGGGTCTTCCAGCCACGCTTCGCCTAAATGGTTGAAGGCGGAGACGGCGGTTTTCTGCGGGTCGGCAACCAGGCCGTGAATGGCCTCCTGCCCGTAAACGTCGGCTTCATGTTCAAAGTGGCGGCTGAAGGTGCTGCTTGCCGGTTGCAGAATGATACCGGCTACTGACAGTGCAAACAGCAGCACCAGAAAACCCTGCCGGCTGGCGAGCGGGGTCGATCCTTCCGGCCCTCCCAACTGCCATCGAGCGCTGTAGCGGCGGGCCAGCCAGCCGGCAAACCCCGCGCAGGCCCAGAACACAAAGAACAGTCCGGCAGCCATGCCGCCAAGTTCTTTGGGAATGTGGTTGAGAACGTAGTGGCCGCTCTCGTGGCCAAAGATGAAGAGAACTTCGTCGTCGGGCAACCGGTCGGTGGCCGTGTCCCACATCACGAATCGCTTGGTGGCGCCGATGCCTGTGACATAGGCGTTCAGGCCATTGCTCTTGACGCTGGCCTTCATCAGGAACATGCGCTCAGGCGGAATCCTGGTTCCGGTGCGGGTAACGACTTGCTCCAGCCGGGTCACCAGCGCGGAATGAGTTTTTGTGAGCGGTTCAAACTTGTTGAAGATGGGGTCAAGCAGCGGAGAAGCAAAGATGGTAAGCACGATAAGGGGCAGCGAGACCAGCCATATCCATATATAGTAGCGGCGCGGCGAAACGCGGACGAGCCAGTTGAAGAACAACAGGATGGGTGTGCCAAAGAGCAACAAAAGGCCCAGGGCTTTAGCCAGATCGCCGCCCCAGCCAGCCCAGCCCTGGACGCTGATTCCGTAGTGGCGGCTGACTGCGTGGCCGATGGCGTCCAGCGGCAGGTCTGCCACGGTGGAGATAACCAGATAAACGGCAAAGAAGAGCAGCCCCTGCATCCAGCGGCGGCGCAGCAGGCGCTCCGTCCAGGCAGCCAGGCCGGCAGCCCAGCGCAGGCTGAGCAGCAGCCATACAAAGGCCAGTCCCCAGAGAGAGCCTATAATCTCCAGGGCGAGGCGAATATGGCTGAGGGTGATGGCCTTGGCCAGCTTTTCGGGCGGCAGATTGTAGGCCTGTGTGCTGGCGGGCTGGGCCGGCAGAGCCATGGTAGCCGGCGCGGGCTGGGCCGGCGTGAGTTGAGCCGGTGCGGGCTGGCCGCAGCAAAGGCGCGGGGCCATGCCGGTTAGCAGCAAGGCAAGGCAAAATATCGGCAGCATTCGGCGCATCAATGTCATGGATCGTTTCCTCTAATGTAGCTTACTCTGAGACAATTCCTTTTGAAGATGTTTTATCAGGTTAATCAGCCTATGAGAAAGATTTTTATTGCCTTTGTAAGGCGGACGGCGAACTGTGCCGGCCTCCGCGCGGTTTTTGCCGTTTTGGCGTTGTCCGTGGCTGCCGGGGCGCAGCCGCAGGCCCCGCCGCCACTCCTCGACACAATGACCACCGAACTCCATCGCGCCTTTACCTCGCTGGGCACGCAGGGTGATGCCAGGCAGTTGCCGCCTTACTTCATCAGTTACGCGGTGAGTGACGCCAGCGCTGCATTCATTCAGGCGCAGTATGGCGCGCTGGTCAACAGCGCCACCAATCACGTGCGCGTGGCCGACGTGCAGGTGCGGCTTGGCGAGCCCAAACTCGACAACACCCATGGCGCCCATCGTACTTCGGCGGTCACCAGCGCCGCGCTGCCGCTGGCGGACGACCGGGAGGCGCTGGCGCGCTCGCTGTGGCTGGCAACCAATTCCGGCTACGGGAAAGCGCTGGAGAATTACCTGCGGGTAAAAACGGAAGCGGAAGTCCGCGCCAAGGAAGAAGACTCCTCGCCGGACTTCAGCCAGGAGGCGCCGCAAGTCTACCTTGGCAAGCCGGCGCCGCCGGTCAAGATCGACCGCGCGGCCTGGGAGCAGCGCGTTAGGGCGCTCTCGCTCGTCTTCCGCGACTTCCCGGATGTGAACTTGAACGGGGTGACGCTCGTGGTGCAGAACGAAACCGACTACTTTGTCTCGTCGGAAGGTTCGCGGGTAGTGACACCGCACGCGCTGGCAAGGTTGGTAATCGTCGCCAGGACCCGCGCCGACGATGGGATGGATTTGTTCCGCATGAAATCCTTTGAGGCTGAGACGGCGGAGGGTTTGCCCGCGCAAGCCGAGATGGTAGTGGCGGCGCGCAACCTAGGCAACAGCCTGGAAGCGCTGCGCAAAGCGCCGGTGACCGAGCCCTTTGACGGGCCGGCAATCCTCTCCGGCCGGGCCGCGGCAGTCTACTTCCACGAGGTGCTGGGCCACCGGCTCGAAGGCCAGCGCCAGCGCGGCAATGAAGAGGGCCAGACCTTTACCAAGGAAGTGGGCAAGGAGGTGCTGCCTGCGTTCCTGTCGGTGGCCGACGACCCGACGCTCACCACCTTCGGTAAAACCTGGCTCAGCGGCAACTACCAATATGATGACGAGGGCCAGAAGGCGCAGCGTGTCGCCTTGATTGAGGACGGCGTTTTGAAGACCTTCCTGATGTCGCGCCTGCCCATTGCCAGCTTTGCCAACTCCAACGGTCACGGCCGCGCGCAAACCGGCAAAGTGCCTACGGGCCGGCAAGGCAACCTGATTGTGACCTCGACCAAGACGGAATCGGAAGCCAAACTGCACAAGCAGTTGATCGAGGAAGCCAAGAAACAGGGCAAGCCTTACGGGCTTTATTTCGAAGACATCTCCTCTGGATTTACGCTGACCCAGCGCCTTTTGCCGCAGGCATTTGAAGTTGTTCCGCTGGTGGTTTGGCGCGTGTATGTGGATGGACGGCCGGATGAGCTGGTGCGCGGCGTGAACATTGTGGGCACCCCGCTGGCCGCCATGAAGCGCATCGTGGTTACCGGCGACAAGAGCGAGGTCTTCAACGGCGAGTGCGGCGCGGAGTCGGGCACCATTCCGGTCAGCGCCGTGGCTCCCGCCATGCTGGTCAGCGAACTGGAAACGCAGCGCCAGCCGCAAGGCACGGCCCGCCCGCCCATCCTGCCCATTCCCGGCGCGGAAACGGTTGCACCCGCAAAGAAGGAGGCGCAATGAACCCGATTCGTCCAATTGCAATGCTTGCCGGTCTGTTGGCCGTCTGCATGTGCGCATCCGCACAAACCGCACCCCAGCCCACCCGCGCCGACGCCGAAAAAGATCCCGTGCTCAAGGCCATGCTCGCCGAACTGGACCGCAGCATGAGCCAGTTGCAGTTGAAGGACTTTCAAAAGCCCTTCTTCATCCAGTACCGCATTGAAGAAGTTGACAGCTTCGATACCAGGGCGGAGTTCGGCGCCACCAGCGGTTCCCGGCGCACTCACGGGCGCCTGGCGCGCATCACGGTGCGCGTGGGCGACTACAAGGCCGACAGCTCCTTCAAGCTCGATACCCCCGGCGGCCAGAGCGACGGCGCGGTTCAGCAAGAGGCTCTGGATAATGACCCGGTTGCGCTGCGATCTGCCTTGTGGATGGCCACGGATCAGGCCTACAAGGGTGCTCTGTCAATCTACGCGCAGAAGCAGGCCGCGCTCAAGCAGGTGGAGACGCCTCCGCAGGCCGACGACTTCAGCAAAGAGACGCCGGTCATCTCCCTGGCCGAACCGCTCAAGCTGAAGGTGGACGAGCGCGCGTGGGAGGCGCGCGTGGCGCGAGATAGCGGGCTCTATCGCACCGACCCCACGGTCAAGGACGGCCAGCGCGACGTGCGGCGCTCCCTGGGGAGTTTTTCCGCGCGCGTGACAACCACCTGGCTGGTCACGAGCGAAGGAACCATTGTGCGCAAGTCGGCCTCCGGGTACGAGGAATCCTTCAATACGGAAACCCAGGCGGCCGACGGCATGAGTCTCGAACTCTCTCATTCCTCCGTTGGCGTTTCGCCCGAGGACCTGGATACGCAGGAGGCCTTTGAAAAGCACACGTTGAAGCTGATCGCCTCCCTCGCCGATCTGCGCAAGGCGCCGGTGGTCGAGGAAGAGTATCACGGCCCGGTGCTGCTCGGTCCCGGCGCGGGCGCTCATATCATCAACTCCTTGTTGGCCGGCGGGGTCGTGGCCACGCGGCCCAAGCTGGGCACCGAGGCGCGAACCAACGGGCCCTTTGCCTCCAGCTACCATGCGCGCGTGCTGCCCGAGTTTCTTGACGTCGTCGATGATCCCAGCCTGAAAAAATATGACGGCAAGGGCCTGGTGGGCGCATACGACGTGGACGACGAGGGCGTTCCGGCGCAGGCCGTCAAGGTGGTCGTGGACGGGCGGTTGGAAAATTATCTGCTCGGCCGCGAGCCGGTGCGCGACTTTCCGCAGTCAAACGGCCACGGACGCGCCTGGCTCACCGCAGCGCCCAAGCCTTCCATCGGCGTGCTTCAGGTAACGGCAAAGGATGGGTTGACGGAAGATGAGTTGAACAACAAGCTGATGGAGATGGCTAAGGACCGCGGCCTGAAGAATGTCTATTACGCGGGCACCCTGGGCGGAAAGATGTCGCCGCGGATGCTCTATCGTGTCACTCCGGACGGCAAGCGCGAGCTGGTGCGCGGCGCGGAGCTTGCTGACCTGGACCATCGCGCGCTGCGCTCCAGCGTGGTGGCCGCCGGCAAGCAACTGCACGTCTCCAACAGCCTTGGCGAGATTCCGGAGACGGTGCTGGCCCCGGCGCTGCTCATCGATGACCTCACCATCCGTCGCGCCAACAAGAAGAACGATAAGCTGCCCTTCTATCCGCCGCCGGAGTAAACCGGTTGGTGGATAGAGGCAGTTATTTCTTCTTCCACGCGCCGACGATTGCGCCCATCAGCATCATGCCCAGCAGCCAGAAGCCGGCGTTGATGCCCAGCAGGCTCCAGGAGCGAAGCTCGAAAACGTATTCAGTAGACAAGGTAGTCAGAACAAAGCCCAGCCACAGCATCGCCGCCACTTTGATCCCGCGCTGCCATGTCTGCGGCCCGGTGAGCTGGATAAGGCAGGAAATGGCTGTGGCCATCAAGGCCTCCGCGACCAATGCCACGGCGAACTGAAGCGCAGGATTAATGCCCGTGCTCATCAGCCACGCGCGGGTGTGTCCGATGCCGTCGAGCCATGGCTGCATGAAGATCGAGTACCAGCCCGCCTCCAGCAGAAAACAGGCAACTGCGGCCACCACGATCGCTAGATAGTTCTGCCTAACCTTCGATTGTGTATCTGTCATTTCGTCCTCCATTTCCATTTCATCTGTGGGGATAATTTGCCGCGGACGGAAAGGCATCTGGAAATTGAACTCTGACTGGAAATGCCAGTCCAGCGTATCCGCCCATCGTCATAAGAAAAGATGGCGGAATCCTGCCGATGATTCGCGACTTTGCATAAATTCAGAGAAATTTTCAAAATTGTGGCTCAACGCTTCAGTCCAGCCTTGTCAAAAATGCCTCGCCCTCGGCGGGATGAAGGCTGCGGGCAATGCGCTCGGCCCGCTTGCGGTCACCGCCCTCCGGACGAATGCGCACCCAGTATTTGTCTTCGCCGGAGAACTCGATGACGGTGGCGTCGGGATACTTGCGCTCCAGTTGCGCCTTGAACTTGTTGGCCTTGCGCTGGCTGGTGAACGCGCCGATCTGCACGCACCAGCGGCCGCCGGTGTTGATGGGCTTGGGCGTGCGGTAAACGTCTATCCGGACGCGCGCCGTGCCGGGTACATAAACGCCTGTAGCCTTGGCCGACGCGGTAGAGAGATCGATCACCCTGCCCTCCACAAACGGGCCGCGATCGGTGATGCGCATCGCCGCCGACTGGCCCGTCTTGAGGTTGGTCACCACCACCAGCGAACCCATGGGCAGCGTGCGGTGCGCGGCGGTCATAGCGTGGTCGTTGAAGACATGGCCGTTGGCGGCCTTGGCCCCCTTGTAGGGCGCGGTATACCAGCTCGCCACGCCCTCCTCGGTCAGGATGGGCTTGTGCGTCCTTATATATTGCCGGTCTTCGGCGCTGACCACGCCTTGCGGCGTTGGGGTGGACGCAATGTGCCTGGACGGCGCGGGCTCAGCGCCCTCTGCCTCCGGCGGCGCGGCCAGCGTCTCAGGCAATGGGGAAACGTCCACATGATGCCCGCAGCCGCACAAAATCAGCAGCAACGACGCCACCAGAACAAGAGCCCGTCCTGCTTTGAGGCCGAGCAAATGCCCATGCAGGATGCCATAAGAATACGGGTGCCCCACCCTCGCCGCGTTTTTGTTTTTGCGGCTAGGGTGGGAAACCTCAAACCTCAACTGGCGTAGTTTCATCAGCGGCGCTGGCTCCCGTTCTGTTGTTCAAAGCGGTCGGCCAATTCGCGCAGTTTGCCGGCCACGGTGCGCAGGGCTGTGATCGATTCCTTGCGAACCTGGGGAACCACGGCATCGTTCACGTAGGCGACAGCGTGGCGCAACTCCATCTCGATCAGCTCGATGGCCTCTTCAATGCGGGCGCCGACTCCGCCCATGCCGGGAGGGGGAGGAGGTGGTTGTGGAGGCGGATAAAAACTCATAAGGATGCACCTCGTGCAAGCAGACTCGGTCAATCCATCTCTTCTCAGTCTGCGATGCGCGCCGCATTGCGTCAATTGTCTTGAGGTCGAGTGTGCCGCAATGGTCAATACGGAACCGGGTCCATGGCGGGCGAGTAGCCTTCATATTGTGCCTTTGTGTGCGGCCTTGTACAGCATTACTGCGTAGACCTCAGTAGACTTGCTGAGATGGCGCTTTTGTGGCTGCGCCCGCTGCCGGCAGTCGAATCACGCAGCAGGCCACTTTTTTTCTGTTCGCGCAGCCTACAATTTCGTCAGGGGAGCCTGACATTGGAAAACGGTTGTAGGGCAGAGATTCGGAATCAGTGCGCCGGCCCATGGAAGCTGGGCAGGGCGCGGAGGCCGCGTCGCGCCGTTCTGCTGCTTCTGGCGGGGTTGCTGCTGTCCGCGATTCCTGCATGGGCCGGCGAAACGGAGAGCCCTGATCTGTCGCTGCCCGATGCCCCTCAACCGCAAAAACCCGCCCCCGCTGCTGCGCCCGCAACAGTGCCCTGCCCGGCGGCGAACGTCGCCAAACCCGCGACACCCGCGACTGGAAATGCGCCAGCCGGAGCCAGCGGCCAGCCCGGCGCGCAAGCGGCGCCCGGAACGCAATCCGCGCCCTGCAAGCCGATCAACTGGTTTGAGCGCTTCCTCAACGGCCCGGATGTAAAGCCCATGACGCGCAAAGAGAAGGCCCGGCAGGCGGCGCGCAATGTGATTGATCCCTTCAACGCCCTCACCATTTTGGGCATCTCGGCTATCAACGCGGGCATGAACGCGCACTCTCCCGTCGGCCCCGGCATGACCGGCTGGGGCCGCGACGTGGGCATCGGCTATACAGAAGACATTACCGGCCAGTTTTTCGGCACCTTTGTGATTCCCTCCATCGTGCACCAGGACCCGCACTATCACCGTATGCCCAAGGCCAAATTCAAGCGCCGCGTGGGTCACGCCATCGTGCAGGTGGTTTGGACCCTGGGAGACAACGGCAAGGGAATGGTGAACTATGCCGACATAGTTGGCCCCGCGATTGATGGCGAGATCGCCAACTTCTACGTGCCCGGTCAGCAGACTAATCTGCGCGCCACGTCCGAGCGCTACCTCATCGGCCTGGGTCTTGCGCCCACTGACAACTTTGTCACCGAGTTCCTGCCCGACGTGGCCCGCCGCATTCACGTCCACGACGTCCTCATCCAGAGCATTATCAACCACATCGCCAAGACGGGCGGGCCCTGATCGCAGTGGGGTGTCTGTTGGGCAATGATCAGAATCGGACTGATCCTGTTGACTCGGCGGCAGGACCAATGTAGAAGCCAGGCATGACGCCATGCTCTGTGCGCAAGGCGTCATGCCAGGGGGGACGATCTACTTCGCCTTGAAGGTGTAGTCGTTATACGCATAGACCCCATTGAAACTGGTAATCAGCCGCGCATAAATCGTCTCGCCGTTGACCGGCAGGCTGTTGGCCGTGACGGTGGTGGCCGTTGCGTGAGCGTCA
>JBEKOC010000023.1:0-60183 GCA_049522175.1 Occallatibacter sp.
CCGCCGATTCCGACATCCGTGTAGGGATCGTGGGCAATATTGCTCGCTTGCAAGGAGATATAGCTGGTTCCATATTCGGTTACCGCATCGCCTTTTGCATAGGTGGTAGCGCCGCTATAAGCTCCCTTGAATGTGACCGGCGGACCTTGCGGACCCGTAGCGCCGGTAGCTCCCGTTGGGCCGGTAGAACCAGTCGCGCCCGTGGGGCCAGTGGAACCGGTCGGACCAGCTGCCCCTGTTGCACCAGTTGAACCTGTGGGGCCTATCGGACCTTGTATGCCTTTGCTCCCCTGCGGACCTTGCGCCCCGGTCGCCCCCGTGTTCCCCTTTAGCGCCAGTACCGCCCAATGGCCACCCGAGCCGGCGACATCCGTGGCCGGATCAATGTTGGTATTTGCCTTCAACGCAATGTAACTGCTTCCACTCTCTGAGACCGTGTCGCCAATGGAATAAGCCGAGGCGTTACTCCAGGCATTCTTGAAGCTGATCGGAGGCCCCTGTGGGCCGGTTGGACCTGTTGCGCCCGTAAGACCAGTGGGACCGGTCGGACCCGTTGCTCCTGTTGCACCCGTCAGGCCGATGGGGCCGGTTGCCCCCGTCAGACCGGTTGGGCCAATGGGGCCTTGTATGCCCTGGAGTCCCCGCGGTCCTGTAGCACCCGTTGCACCTGTGGGGCCAGTGGGACCGGCCGAACCCGTTGCTCCTGTCAGGCCGGTTGGGCCGATGGGGCCGGTTGCACCCGTCAGACCGGTTGGGCCGATGGGGCCTTGTATGCCCTGGATTCCCTGCGATCCCGTAGCACCCGTCAGACCCGTTGCCCCTGTCAGGCCGGTTGGGCCGATGGGGCCTTGTATGCCTTGGATTCCTTGTGGTCCTTGCACGCCCTGCACGCCTTGCGGCCCTTGCGAAACCACCGTAATGTCCAGATGCGCCACGTGGCTGGTCTCGTCGTTCTCCTTGGAGTCAAGCACGATATTGCCTGCCGCAGAGCTGAGCGCAATCCCGTAGTTGCTGGCTGGGGTTGTTACCCAGCCCTGCACCAGCGAGGTGATGTCGATGACAACGAACTGCTGCGCTGCAGTGGGCGTGAACGAAGCGATCGCCGAGCCTAGCGTGGGAATCGTCGCATAAGTGACCGCGGATTCGCTCCATGAGCTGGTGACCGGCATCACATTGACCATGCCGGAGGTGTTGATCCGGTTCACGTACACCTTCAGCGTCGCCTTGCTGATCTGTGCGGCGGTGGTGCCCGCAGGCAGCGAACTCAGGTCAAACTGAATCAGCGCCGTGCCGCCGTTGCCCACGTAAAGATTCGACAGGCCACCGTAGTTGGTGGTTGGGAAAGCGCTGTTTACATACGCATCCCCGGCCACGGTTGCGTCGGTGGCGTTGGCCACGCTGGCTGCCAAAGCCATTGCTACAGCCGCCATGCCCTTCATCCAGATTCGCTGTATCATCGTTCTTCTCCTGATTGATTTCCTGTTCGCGGCCCACTCCAACGGTAGTGCGCCTACACTCCAACAACACAAAGACGCAAGCTTCTGCTACAGTTGCCTATGTCAAATTAATTTGAAGGAAATTGTATATGTTAAATATAATACGAGTCCACAAAATTATATGTGGTGTGGAAAATGTAGAATTTTCACCAGATTCACTGATCGATTTCATACGCATTAGGACGTAGAAAGACGATACCTCTAGCATTATCTTTGGATTATTTGTCTTGATTGGATGTCTTAGGATGTCTTTGGAAGGGTCAATGGCGGAGAGAGTGGGATTCGAACCCACGTTAGAGTTTCCCCTAAACACGCTTTCCAAGCGTGCGCCTTCAGCCACTCGGCCATCTCTCCGCAAGGGCGCTCTTCTTGAATTTACCATACTTAGCGTGTGCCGGACGGTTTTGGATCTGAATACATCTCGAGCAGCATGCGCGCTGCGTGAAACGAGGTTGTGCGTCCTTCCTCGACGTCCCGCTCCAGCGCCTCCATGCGCCTGCGGATGGCCGGATGAGACTCGAAACGCTGCCTCAATCCCTGTTCGATAATCTCGTGCATCCACCTGCGCGTCTGTTGTTGCCGGTTCACGCTGAACCAGCCGTTGGCTTTGGTAAGGTCGGTGTGTTCCAGCACGCACTGCCAAAGCTCGGCGATTCCCTTGCCGGTTTGTGCCGAGCAGGTGAGCGCGCGCGGCGTCCATCCATTTGCTGATCTGGGAAAGTAGTGCAGCGCGTTCTCGGCCTCGCAACGGGCTCTTTCCGCTGCGGTCAGATTCGCGCCATCGGCCTTGTTAACCGCCACCAGATCCGCCAATTCCATCACGCCGCGCTTCATGCCTTGCAGTTCGTCGCCCGCGCCCGCCAATGTGATGAGCAGGAAGAAATCGACCATCTCGTGAACCGCAGTCTCCGACTGCCCGACTCCAACCGTCTCGACGAGAATGTTGCTGTATCCAGCGGCTTCGCACAACAGCATTGCCTCGCGGGTGCGCTGCGCAACTCCACCCAGAGAGCCGCGCGATGGAGAGGGACGGATAAACGCCATATCGCTGGATGCGAGAGATTGCATGCGGGTCTTGTCGCCCAGAATACTGCCGCCGGAAAGCTTGCTGCTCGGATCGATGGCCAGCACGGCAACCTTCTGCCTGTACTCGCTTGTCAGATAGGCGCCCAGCCGCTCGATCACGCTGCTCTTGCCCGCGCCAGGAACGCCCGTAATGCCCACGCGAATAGAGTTGCCGCTATGAGGAAGACAGTCTTCTAAGATCAACTCGGCTCGTTCCCGGTCCGCCGTGCGCGTGCTTTCGATCAGGGTGATAGCTTGCGCCAGAATAGCGCGGTCGCCGCGCAGGATGCCATCGACGATTTGCTGGCGCGAAAGAGAGCGGCGACGGTTTGAGAGGCGCGCAATCAGGTCCGGCGGCGGCTCCGGGGTTGCGCATCCGGAACGTATACACAGTGCGCTCTCGCCAGGTTTCGCCAATCAGGAACTTCCTTCCACCAGGCTGGCGTTCAGAATCTCGAGAATGTGCTGCGCTGCCACCGGAATCACCGTGCCCGGCCCGTAGACTCCGGCAACGCCGGCCTGGTACAGAAACTCGTAGTCCTGCGGCGGAATGACGCCGCCCACAACCACCAGAATGTCATCCCGGTCGAGTTTGCGCAACTCCTCGATTAACTGCGGAACCAAAGTCTTGTGTCCGGCGGCCAGCGAGGAGACGCCGACGATATGCACGTCATTCTCCACTGCATGGCGGGCAACCTCGCGCGGAGTCTGGAACAAGGGGCCGATATCGACATCGAAGCCGATATCCGCGAAGGCCGTGGCAATCACCTTGGAGCCGCGATCATGGCCATCCTGCCCCATCTTCGCCACCAGAATGCGCGGGCGTCGGCCTGTGGCCTGCTCAAACTCCGTGACCATCCGCTGGGCCTTGCTGAACTCTTCCGCATTCGAGCTTTCTGAAGAATACACACCGGAAATGATGCGCGTGGTAGCCTCGTAACGTCCCCATACATTTTCCAAAGCCGAGGAGATTTCCCCCAGAGTAGCGCGCCGGCGCGCCGCATCCACCGCACACTCCAGCAAATTTCCCTCGCCGCTGCGGGCGCATTGCTCCAGGCGCTCAAGCGATTGGAGCACGGCATACGGGTCGCGATCGCGCTTCAACAGGGCAAGCCGGTTAAGCTGAGCTTCACGCACCGCCGCATTGTCGATATCGAGAACCGGAATCTGCGGTTCCTCCGGCGAAAGATAGGCGTTGACGCCCACAATCACGTCGCTGCCTGAGTCGATGCAGGCCTGTTTACGCGCCGCCGCCTCTTCAATGCGCATCTTGGGTACGCCGGTTTCAATCGCTTTGGCCATGCCGCCCAGGCTCTCGACCTCTTCAATCAGCGCCCATGCCCCATGCATCAACTCGTGTGTCAGCCGCTCCACATAGTAGGAACCGGCCCATGGATCCACGATGCGGGTGATGTCGGTCTCTTCCTGCAGGTAAAGCTGTGTGTTGCGCGCAATGCGCGCGGAAAAATCCGTAGGCAGAGCCAGCGCTTCGTCCAGCGCGTTGGTGTGCAGAGACTGCGTATGCCCGAACGCCGCCGCCATCGCCTCCACGCATGTGCGCACCACGTTGTTGTACGGGTCTTGCGCAGTAAGGCTCCAGCCCGATGTCTGGCAATGTGTCCGTAAGACCAGCGATTTAGGATTCTTCGGATTGAAGGTCTTCACCAGCTTGGCCCATAACATCCGCGCCGCTCGCATCTTGGCTATCTCCATGAAGTGGTTCATGCCAATGCCCCAGAAAAAAGAGATGCGGGGCGCGAATTCGTCAACATCGAGGCCAGCCTTCACTCCCGTGCGCAGATACTCCAGGCCGTCGGCCAGCGTGTAAGCCAGCTCAATATCCGCTGTAGCGCCGGCTTCCTGCATGTGGTAGCCGCTTACGCTGATACAGTTGAACTTCGGCATCTTCGCCGCGCAGTAGCGGAATATATCGCCGATAATCCGCATGGAGCCTTCCGGTGGATAGATATAAGTGTTGCGGACCATGAATTCTTTCAAAATGTCGTTCTGAATTGTCCCACTTAACTGCTCCGGCGCAACTCCCTGCACTTCCGCGGCAACAATATAAAACGCCATGATGGGAAGCACTGCGCCGTTCATGGTCATGGACACCGACATTCGGCCAAGAGGAATCTGGTCGAACAGAATCTTCATGTCGAGTATCGAGTCAATGGCGACTCCGGCCTTGCCCACGTCGCCGGTAACGCGCTCGTGATCCGAGTCGTATCCCCGGTGCGTGGCAAGATCAAAGGCCACCGAAAGGCCCTTCTGACCGGCGGCCAGGTTCCGGCGATAAAACGCGTTGGACTCCTCGGCGGTGGAGAACCCCGCATATTGCCGGATCGTCCAGGGCCGCATCACATACATCGTGCTGTATGGCCCGCGCAGGTAAGGCGGAATCCCCGCCGCATACTCAAGATGCTCGAGGCCCTTGAGATCCTCGCGCGTATAAAAGCCCTTCACAGGGATGTGCTCCGGTGAGAGCCACTCACCTGTCTCTCGTGTCTTGCCCTCACGCGCAGTAGCTCGTTCTACCGCGGGCTTCAAGTCTATTTTTGTAAAGTCAGGACGCATGATGAATCCTTGATCCCCAGCCGTTGCTGCCATCTTGTAAGAAATTCGATAGGATTGCTTCGCAGGTGAACAAAATCCGCAACGCCCGCCGCTCGCAATTGCTCAGCCGAATCGGGATTGCCCGCGATAATCACCGGGATCTCGCGCTTGAGTGACTTCAACCTGGCCAGAACTTCCGTGGCCAACGCAAGATACTCCGCGTCGGAACTGCACAGCACAATTAGATCGGCATCGCTCGCGGCAATCCTTTCGGCGCTTGTAAATCGCTTGGCGGTGAGATCGAAGCCCGCGCAGGCAAAAAAGTTGGAAGCGAAGCCCGAGCGCGCTGAGCGCATCTTTGCGTCTCCGCTTTCGGCCAGCAAAACGCGTGGGTTCTTGCCGCCCTTGGCAACGTGCTGTTCCGTGTGCAGGCGAAGCTTCTCATAACTTAGTGTGCCGCGCCGACGACTAAAAATGCGCGAAAAGTCAACGCGGTCCAATGCTTTTTCTGTAATGTTAGCGTGCTGGCTCGTTCCCGTAACAATGCGGCGGCGAGACGTGATTGCCTCTTCTCTGGCGGCCAGCGATTTCCCCAGAGCTTGGGCGATCAGCCCATTCTTTACCGCCTTCTGATAGCCCCCGACGGCCTCGATTTCTTGCATCGCTTTCCAGCCCGCGCGGGCAATGTAATCGGTAAAAACTTCCAGGCAGTACGACCCGGCACCCGGATCCGCAACTCGTGATAACATCGCCTCTTGCTTGAGAATGATCTGCGTATTTCGCGCCAACCGGCGGGTGGCCTCATCCGGCGCCTTGTAACACTCATCGAAGGGCGCCACGGTGATGGAGTCCGCGCCGCCGAAAACCGCGGCCATGGCCTCGGTGGTTCCGCGCAGAATGTTGACGCGGGGAGCGTAGATAGTCTCATTCCAGCGCGAGGTGCGTGCATGAATGTGCGCCTTCGCGCTTTCGCGCGTTCCACCAAAACTCTCCACGGCTTGCGCCCACATCATGCGAAAGGCACGCAGCTTGGCAATCTGAAAGAAAAAGGTGGCGCCAATTGAAAATGAAAATGCAATCGAAGCGGCAACGCGATCAACGTCTATCTTGCGATCCTGCATTCCGGCCATGAAAGCGATTGCAGCCGCCAGGGTAAATCCGACTTCCTCAACAGCGGTCGCTCCCGACTCTTCAAATTCCTCGCCATGAATGTTGAATGGAACAAGTTCGGGAGGCGCGTCAGTAACTATCTCCGCCGCAAAGTCCAGGTTGGCCAGCGGATTCCACCCGGTCGATACCGGCGATTGCCTGTGCTGGCGATTCAGCTGTGCCATCAAAAGACGAAGCTGCGGCTCGCCGGCATTTTCAAAATGCACTGAAATCTCTTCGAGGTTGGCAAGAAGCATTTCCAGGTCTGCGGCATTCTCGAATCGGGCATTGCGATACGCAATCTCTCCGGCTCCAGCCAGCACCGCGCTGTGCGCCGCACGATTGGCTTCTTCCGGATCGGCCGCATCGATCTCTTCCCGGATGCGCCAGTCGCCGGTTGCGCGAGCGCTGCGTGCATAGGGAAAAGCGCCTGGAGCCGCATTGGGATATTCCAAACCAGCGATGTCTTCTGTCCTGTAGTAGGGCTTGACCGCAAGCCCTTCCGCCGTTTGCCAAATCAGTTTCGTAGCGTAATCGGCGCCCTTCAGGTCCTTGCGGATAACTTCCTCCCACAGCTCTGTGCTGACGGGAGGAAACTCCTGGAGAAGATAATCGATAGCCATATTTTCACTTGCTTTCAGGGTCTTCGACAATTTCGATGAGAAATCCAAAAGGATTTTCTGTTCTCGACTTGGGATGTACAAAGAAGACCGTGGTTCCTCGCGAGCCTTTGCGGGGCGCTGCGTCGATAATCTGGAATCCGCTTGCCTTCATCGCGTCGAAGGCCTGCTGCGCGCTCTCCACCCGGAAGGCGACATGGGCCAGCCCGCCGCGCCCGCCGTATCTCTCGATCAGTTTTTGCACCGGAGAATCCGCAGCCAAAGGCTCAATTAACTGAATCAAGTTGGGACCGTCGCCGACGAGCAGCAAAGCTTCGCGCACCTGGTCGACGCCTCGCACTTCCTCCCTATGCACTTCGCGGAAGCCCAGCATCTCGTAGGCCTCAACCTGGCGGTCAAGCTCGCCCTGCTTCACCGCAATGGCTACGTGATCGATGAACTTGATTCCGGGTACAAGTTTCAGATCATCATCAACGCTGCTCACGAATGTCCCTTTCGATAAAGGTCGCGACTGCTCTAAGAAGGCGGTTTACGCTATCATGCGAACTCAACGACAACCTGATTCAACTTCACGGCGTCGCCTTGCGCTACCCGCACGCTTTTCACTGTTCCAGCTCGGTGCGCCGTAACATTTGTTTCCATCTTCATGGCTTCCAGCACCATGATCAGATCGTTGGCTTGTATAGCCTGTCCCGGATCAACATTCACTTTGATCACGATACCCGTTACGGGACTGCGGCACAGCTTGTCTTCGCTGGCGCTTTCCGTGGCTTCCTTGGCCGCCGGCGATGGAGCTTGCGCGCCTGCAACCGGCGTCGACGGAACCGTCGCGTGAAGCGGCTGGTACGGCCCATAACTCGGCTGGCGTGGCATCGCGTCATCTTCCAAGACTTCGACCTCAGTCTCGTAGGTCTTTCCATCAATTGAAATCTGAAGTTTCAAGTTACAAGTTCCTTCCCTGGAGAGTTTTTTCTGCCGTCTCAGCTCCTCGATCGCAGATTATGAGAGGTTTGAACGTACACCCGCCCCTGCTGTGTCCACGGATTAACAACTTCGTAGGGCGACTGCAGCATCTTTGCCGAGCGGATGCGAACCTTCTTGCCCAGAAATGCGGTCACGGCCGCGGCTATCACCACCAGTATTTCGGGCATGACTTCTCCATGACCCGCTTCCTTCGTGGCCGAGGCCGCGGTTTTCACTTCGCCTGCGGAAGCCGGCGCTGGCGGTGATGCCGGAGGCTGGCTGAGCTCGGCCACGCGCGCTTGCAGTGCCTTGACCGCACCGGCAAGCTCGCCCAGTTGGCGTTCCATCGCCAATTGCCGTTCAGAAACAGCATGAATCAAATCTTTTGCACTCACTGCCACGCGCAACTCCTCGTTATAAAGGAATCAATCCGTGTTTCTTTCCGGGACGCTGCTCCCGCTTGTTGTGCAGCGATTCCAGGGCATCCGCCAGCGCCTTCCGTGTCTCGGCCGGATCGATGATGTCATCCACCAGGCGGCGGCCTGCTGCAACATAAGGATTGGAAAACGTCTCTCGATACTCGTCCACCAGCTCCTGGCGGCGGCCGGCCTTATCCGCTGCGGAGTCAATCTCGCGCTTGAATACAATCTCCGCCGCGCCTTCTGCGCCCATCACCGCTATCTCGGCCGTGGGCCACGCCACCACCCGGTCCGCGCCCAGGTCCTTGCAGCACATCGCGATGTACGCGCCGCCGTATGCCTTGCGCAGCACTACCGTGATCTTCGGCACTGTGGCGGCGGAGTAGGCAAACAGCAGTTTGGCCCCGTGACGGATAATGCCGCCGCGCTCCTGCTCCACTCCCGGAAGAAATCCCGGCACATCCACAAACGTGATCAGCGGAATGTTGAAGGCATTGCAGAAGCGGACAAAGCGCGCCGACTTGTCCGAGGCATTGATGTCCAGCACGCCGGCCAGATGATTCGGCTGGCTCGCGATAACGCCCACCGGCCGGCCTTGCAGCCGCCCGAAGCCGATAACAATATTCGCGGCATACCCCGGTTGTATCTCGAAGAAATCCCGGTAGTCCAGTACCCGCGTTACAACATCGCGCACATCATAAACAGCCTTGTTGTCCACCGGAACAATTCCATTCATCTCCGCATCGGACTCAATCGGCAGATTGAAAGCCATGCGGGGAGGATCTTCAAGGTTGTTGGAGGGTATAAAGCTAAGTAGCCGACGGCAAAGTTGCGCCGCCTCCTCGTCGTCCCGCGCGATAAGATGAATCACTCCCGAGTAATTCATATGTGCCTGCGGGCCGCCCAGTTCCTCATCGCTGACCACTTCGCCGGTGACCTGTTTGATCACCTTAGGCCCGGTGATGAACATGCGCGCCGCCTGCGTTTGAATCACAAAGTCGGTCAGCGCTGGGCTGTACACAGCGCCGCCCGCGCAGGGTCCGCAGATAATCGAAATCTGCGGCACCACTCCGGAGAGCAGAACATTGTGGTAAAAAACACGCCCATAGCCTGCCAGGCTGTCGATGCCCTCCTGAACGCGCGCGCCGCCAGAGTCGTTGATGACGACAAACGGGCTGCCTGTCTTCAACGACAGGCGCATCATATCCACGACCTTGTCGTTGTGCGTCTCGCCGGCCGAGCCGCCCCCCACGGTGAAATCCTGGCTGGCCAGATGCACCTGGCGGCCGTCAATCTTCGCGCATCCGGTCACCACGCCATCGGCGGGCATCTCTTTGTCGGCCATTCCAAAATATGTGGACCGGTGGAGCGCGAATAACCCTATCTCCTGGAAACTGCCCGTGTCCACCAGCCTCGCAATGCGTTCCCGCGCCGTCAGCTTGCCGGAGGCGTGCTGTTTCTCGATGCGCTCTTGCCCGCCGCCCAGTTTAAGCTCCGCGCGCTTCGCGTCAAGGCCGCAGACCTTTTCGGCCATCGTCTTCTGACTTTTTCCCTGCTTTGCCATTCCTGCTCCTGAATCCGCCGGCGCGTATCTTCTATTTCTCCGCCGCCACGCTTACCCGGTGTTCTTTGCCGTTCAGCGTAATCACATAATTCATTTTTTTGCTCAGCGCTGCTCCGCCGCCGGCCGCCGCGGGTGCTTTCTGATCCGCTGCTTTCGCCTCTGGTGCGCTGACTGACGGATCTTTGCCCACGCTCTTGCGGCCCTGGGCGCGGCTCTCGAAGAAAGTAGGCGCAACCTTTGGGAACATCGCATAGGTCAGCACGTCCTCATCGCTGCCATTCGCCCCCTTCAAGGCATTCGCCGTGGCGCTCAGGTTCTCCCACTCCGGCTTGAGCAAGTCGGCGGGGCGAACCGTAATCGCCGGCTTCTTTGCATGGGCCTCGGCCTGTTTCAGCACTGCGGGATCTTTTTTGCCGAGCGTGCTCCCATAGTAGCCCAGCATCAGGTCGGCAAACTCGCCGGTCAGCACTTTGTACTTGCCCATCAGGACATTGAACACCGCCTGTGAGCCGACAATCTGGCTGGTAGGCGTCACCAGAGGCGGATAGCCGGAGTCTTTGCGAACCCTCGGAACCTCCTCCAGAACCTCCTTCAGTTTGTCGCCCGCGCCCTGCCCTTTCAGTTGGCTTTCCATGTTAGAGATCATTCCCCCCGGAATCTGGCTCTTGAAGATCTCCGTATCCACGCCGATATTCTCGCTGAAAAATTCTTTATAACGCGGACGGATTTGAGCAAAGTGGCTCGAAATCCGCTGAACCCGCTCCAGATTGACGCGGGTTTCGTAGCCTGTCCCTTCCAGCAATTCGATCAGGCTTTCCGTGGGGTTGTGTCCCGGACCCAGTGACAGGGAACTGACCGCGGTATCCACAATGTCGCACCCTGCCTCTATGGCTTTCATAAGGGAGACAAGGGTTACTCCGGTGGTGGCGTGCACGTGTACATGAACCAGCGTCTCTTTGCCGCACCGCTTCTTGATGGCCTTCACCAGGTCATAAGCGGGCTGCGGCCTCAGCAGGGCGGCCATGTCCTTGATGCAAATCGAATCGCATCCCATCTCCCGCAACTGTTCGGACCTCTCGGCATAAGCCTCAATAGTGTGCAGCGGGCTGACGGTATAGCAAATGGCGCCCTGCGCATGCTTGCCGGTCTTCTTCACCGCATCAATGCTGGTCTTGAGGTTGCGTATGTCATTGAGTGCGTCGAAGATGCGGAAGACGTCGATCCCGTTGACGGCGGCCTTCTCCACGAAGCGCTCCACCACCCCGTCTTCATAGTGCCGGTACCCCAGCAGGTTCTGGCCGCGCAGCAACATCTGCAAGCGGCTCTTGGGCATCAGCTTGCGAAGCGTGCGCAGTCGCTCCCACGGATCCTCATTCAAAAAACGGATGCAGGAGTCGAAGGTTGCGCCTCCCCAGCACTCCACTGACCAGTAACCGGCATTGTCGATGTCTTCGCAGGCCGGAATCATGTCGTCCAAAGACATGCGGGTGGCCAGCAGGCTTTGATGCGCGTCGCGCAGCGCCAGTTCGGTAATCTCAATGATTCGGGACATTTACAACTCCCTCAAAATGCCTCTGCTTGAGTGGTTCAATTCCAATGGTAATCGGTCCCGGTGGGGTGTCCGTGCGCCAGCGCACATTTAGGCCTTCCTCAGCGACATAGTCAGTCTTCGAACTTCCATTCACAGAGGAAAATCACTTGATTTCAGCGTTCGACGTTTCGATTGTTAAGTTTATTCGGCCCTGTAAAAGAGAATTCTCTCTTCGTCCAACCGGGGAGAAATTTTGCAGATTATTTCCGTTCCGCAGCGCACAATCAAAGCATGAACAAGGACCATCTAGGCGGGCCGTTACTGGCCACTGTCCACTGTTCACTGACCACTGGAGGGGGTACCCCCTCCCCCCCTATACCCTAGGGGGGTATAAATATTCCCAGAAACCTTGCAGATGATTTCTAAGCTCTTTGGAATCAACGTCTGTGGAAAATATTCTGCCCCCAAAAATCCCGCATGGTGAGATTAGGCCTCTGAAAATTACCGGGAAATTTGGTTTTTTACCCGAAAATAGCTCCAAAAAACTTTTTTTCGTTGATCCTTCGGTTTTTCGCTAACTCGCTGCCTTCATTGCTTTGAGGCCGTCTTGCTCTGCGAGCTGGCATACGCGTCGATTGCCTTGTACGTTTCCAGGTTGCGCGTGATGATCTCGACGTACTCGCGGGTTTCGGTGAAGGGGATCGATTCCACAAACTCGTCGATGCCCTGGTAGGGACCAGCGTCCTGCCACTCGCGCACACGGTCGTCTCCGGCGTCGTAGGCCGCCAGCGCATACTCCGTCACGCCGCCGAATTTGTCCAGGGTCCTGCGCAGGTAGCGGGTTCCGAGGCGGATGTTGGTGGCCGGATCGAACAGTTGGAAGGTCTGGAAGTGCTCCATTCCCTCCTGGCGCGCCATTGACTTGCCCACGGCGGGCAGCAGTTGCATCAGTCCGCAGGCGTTGGCGCGGGAGATAGCCGATGGATTGAACTCCGATTCCTGGCGTACCAGCGCGGCCACCAGGTACGGATCAAGATTGTTTTTGGCTGACTCGGCTTTGATCGTTTCCCACCAGGCCTCGGGGAAGAGAATCCGCCAGTAGGCCAGCGGGATGGACGAAATGGAGGCCGTGGAGGCTGAGGGCAGAGCACGCTTCATCACGCGCATGGCGCGAAAGTGCTCGCCATAAGAGGCGTAGATTTGCGCTTCGGCCAGCGCGCTCCACGAGGATGAGTCCGGGTCGGCGGCAATCTCCTGCGCAATGTATTCGTTCAGGCCTGCGTTGGCTAGCAGGCGCGCCTTGGCCAGGTGCGGGCTGTCGGCGGGAAAGCTCTCCTCGAGCGTCGGCTCGGGCGGGGCTTGAATACGGTCTAGCTGCGGCTGTGGCGCAGGCAGCGATTCCTTTGGGAAATTGCCCAGCGCGGCTAGCCGTTGCCTTGCCAGTTGCGCATAAAAGGAGTGCTGGTAAGCCCGGATCAAAGTGCGGTAGTTGGCCGCAGCCAGGTCTGGCTTTTGCTCCACCGTCTCATACAAACGCCCGCGCCAGTAGAGCGCCGGCACGGTCTCCGTTGCGCCGGGATAGAGCCGGATCTGCTCGTCGAACAGACGCGCCGCATCGGCGTAAAGCCCCTGACGGTAACTCAGCCAGCCGGCTCGCCAGTGAGCCGTCGCGGCATTCTTGTTCGATGGGAACTGCGTGGCTAGTGTGCTGTAGTACTCGGCCGCAACCGCATAATCGCGCCGCAGCAGATACTGATTGCCGCTGGAATAAAGCGCCTCGGCCAGCCACGGGCTCTGCGGGAATCTGGACTCCATCTCTGCTAGGATGCGCTTCTGCTCGTTCATATCGTTGCGGTTCCTGGCCAGCTGCATCAGCAGGTAGAGCCGTCGTGATCCGTTCTCGTCCGGCGTGTTGGGCAGCGCTTCGGCCTGGGCCTTGGTCAGCCGCTTCAGCTTCAGGTCGCAGGCCGCGGCAGCCACGGCAAAGCTCGTGCGGCTTTCGGCGTCGAGACTCGACTGCCGGGCCAGCGCATGGTATTGCGCGCTCGCGTCAGCGTAGTGGCCTGCGTTGTAGTAGGCATCGCCCAGGCTGCGCAGTTCGGCCGTGGTCAGGTTGGTCTCCGTGCCCATGGCGGTGAGCTTTGCTCGCGCAATCTCAGCTTCCGGGCTCAGCGGATGGGCCAGCAGCAACCGCTTGAAGAGGTTTTCGGCCTGCTGAGTCTCTCCCAGCGAGAAGTTTACCTCGCCTTGTGCCAGTTGGTAGCCGGGACGGCTCGAGGCAGCTGTGTCCGCTGCTGCCGCCAGCACTCGCGCGGCGCCTGCAGCATCCTGCATCGCCAGGAGCGTATCGGCTTCCACCTCCGGCACCTGGGCAACAAAGATGCTCTCCGGATAGCGCGTTGTGAACCCGCGCAGCGTCGCTTCGGCTGCCGATTCGTTGCCCGCCTCGTGGTTGGTGCTCGCGCCCAGGAAGTCGGCGTAGTCGGCCAGTTCAGTGCCGGTCTGCCGGGCCAACTTGAAGTTGGCGGCTGCCTCCGCATAGCGCTTGTCTAGCCAGTACGCGTGGCCCAGCGCGAGATAGGCCGCTGCTGCTGCCTCGCCGCTATGCTGATGCGCATATTTGGTCACGCCCTCATAAGCTGCCGGAGTGCGCATCGTGGCCAGTTGCTGGGCCATGGGCCGCAACTCGGTCGAGGCTACAAAGGCCAGCTTGATACGCGCCGTCCGCGCGCGCCTGGCCGCCTTGACCGCAGGACTCACGGGCTTTCTGGGTTTCTTGGCTGTCGAGCTTGCGGGCTTATTGGCCGTTGGGGTCGGCTTCGTTGCTGTCTGCGTTGTTTTCTGGGCGGCCTTATGCGCCGTCTGCCTCTTAGCCGCGGAGGAGGCCTGTCCGGCTGGCTTGGTCGCCGAGCCGCCATTTGTCGCGCCGCTGGTCGATTGCCCCGCAACCGGCAGCATGAGCATGGAAAAGGAAAGCAAGCCGGCCATGCAGCGCGAAGCCAGCCGTGAAATGGAAGTTGGGGAAGATGCAACCCTCATCTCTTCACTTTAAATTGCTTTTGCGCTGGATGCGGTCGCCGGGAACCTTGGCCGTTACCACAATCGTCGCAAAGTGGAACAGCTCCGCCGAATTGGACCTCTGCCAGGTTCTGTGCTTCCGTTTGGTTTCCAACCGCGCCATCCGGTACACTCATCTACGGACCCAAAAGCGCGCTTTTCACCGCGCCTGCGGATTTTTCGCAACCAATGCCCATGCCGGCCATCCAATCAGTTGCAGGAGAACTCGATCCGCATCCAGACGTAGCCTTGGTCGCAAGGGTGCGCGGCGGCGATGTGTCGGCCTACGATTTGCTGGTCCGCAAGTACGAACGCCAGCTCTTTCGCATCTCCCAACACATCACGCAGAATCGCGAGGATGCCGAAGACGTCATGCAGGACGCCTTCCTGAAGGCGTACGAAAAGCTCGATCAGTTTCAGGGCAATTCGAAGTTTTATACCTGGCTGGTGCGGATTGCGGTCAACGAAAGCCTGATGCGCCTGCGCAAGCGGCGCACCGGCAAGATGGTTTCGATTGACGAGGACATCGAGACCGAAGAGGGAAGCGTGCCCCGCGATCTGGCCGATTGGGCGCCCAATCCGGAGCAGAACTACAACCAGGCCGAGTTGGCCGAGATTTTACGCAAGACCATCCAGGGGCTGCCGCAGGGGTTTCGCATCGTGTTTGTGCTCAGGGACGTGGAAGGGCTTTCGACCGAGGAGACGGCGGAGACGCTGGGGTTGAGCATTCCCGCCGTCAAGTCGCGCCTGTTGCGCGCCCGGCTGCAACTGCGCGAGCGCCTGAGCCGCTACTTCCGCAGGAACAAGGGACGCAAAGATATGAGACCACGAGAAACGGGGGCTGAAAAGTGACCTGCAAAGAGTTTCTCGCCCACCTTGACGACCTGATCGACGGCACCGTGACCCCCGAAATGCGCGCCGAATTGCAATCCCATCTCGGCCGCTGCGGCCATTGCGAGGTCATCCTCAACACTACCCGCAAGACCATCGAAATCTACCGCTCTCATGAAATCTATGACCTGCCCTCCGGCTTGCAGGAGCGTCTCCATGCCGCCATCATGGCCCGCTGTAAGAAGGGCTGTTGACCGCTGGCTTCACGCCATTTGCATGATTTACCCTAAGAATTGATATGAAACTCAAGCAGACACTCTTTCTTCCCGCGCTGGCTGCGGTCTTTGCCGCCTCGGCGCTTGCCCAAACCTCCTCGAACGACCTGCCCGACGCACCGCAGGCCACCGCTGCTGCCATGACCCATCCCAACGGCCCGACCGTGGTGATGGACACCTCCATGGGCCGCATTACCTGCCAGTTTTTCCAGCGGCAGGCGCCCAAAACAGTGGCCAACTTTATCGCTCTGGCCGAGGGAACAAAAGACTGGACCGACCCGGCAACCGGCAAGAAACAGCACAACAAGCCGCTCTATGACGGCACCATCTTTCATCGTGTCATCCCCGAGTTCATGATTCAGGGCGGCGATCCGATCAGCACCGGCATGGGAGATCCTGGCTATCAATTTGAAGATGAGTTCGATCCCAATCTGAAATTCGACGTGCCCGGACGCCTGGCCATGGCCAACTCCGGGCCCAACACCAACGGCAGCCAGTTCTTCATTACCGAGGTGCCCACAGAACACCTCAACGGCAAGCACACAATCTTCGGCCAGTGCGACGCCTCCAGCCTTGATGTAGTCAAGTCCATCGCCCGCGTGGCGCAGAACAGCCAGAACAAGCCGCTCACGCCCGTGGTGCTCAAGAAGGTGACCATCGTCCGCGAGGGCCAGCCGCTGCCACCCGTACCGAACGCCGCGTCAAAACCATAACACTCAGGAGTCTTCATGTCGCTCGCACCAGGAACCTACGCCGTCTTCACCACCACCGAAGGCAAGATCACCGTTCGGCTCTTTGAGTCGGACGCGCCCATCACCGTCAAGAACTTCATCGAGTTGGCCGAGGGCTCCAAAGAGTGGATTCATCCCACCACTCGCAAGAAGTCTACCGACAAGCTCTTCGACGGCACCATCTTCCACCGCGTCATTCCTGACTTCATGATTCAGGGCGGAGATCCCACCGGCACCGGCATGGGCGGGCCCGGCTATCGCTTCCAGGACGAAACCAAAGGTTCGCCCCACAAATTCGACAAGCCCGGCAAGCTGGCCATGGCTAACTCCGGTCCCGGAACCAATGGATGCCAGTTCTTCATCACCGTCGCCGCCACGCCTTGGCTTACCGGCAACCACACAATCTTCGGCGAGGTCGTCGAGGGCCAGGAGATTGTGACCAAAATCTCCCTAGTCCCCCGCGGCGGCCAGGACAAGCCCAAGACGCCGGTCGTGCTGAAGTCCGTCGTCATTGAGCGCGTGAGCTGACATTGTTTCAGAGCCACAAACACTGAACCTTCAACCATGGTTGAAGGTTCAGTGTTTACCTGAAGCCAAAGAGTGCCGATGAAACGAAATTTTGCAACTCGCATTCTTCGCGCCGCGGCAGCCCAACCAATCGCGCTGATGTGCTTCTTGCTGCTCACAGGCGCGACACTTGCGCAGGGTGGTCCGCGCACCGCAGCGAATCAAGCTCCACTCAAACCGCCGGCCCCAAGCGGCCAGCCTGCCAAAGCGGCCGTTTCCGCGCTTCTCGTCAGTGATATTCACTTCGAGCCGTTCTGGGATCCGGCCAAAGTTCCCCAGCTCGCAGCCGCGCCGGCGAGCGAATGGAAATCGATTCTCTCCGCGCCGCCGTCATCGGATCAGCAGCAGCGTTTTCAGTTATTGCAGCAGAGCTGCCGCGCTCGCGGCGCTGACACTCCCTATACGCTCTTCGACTCCAGCTTGAAGGCCATGCGAAGCCACGCCGCCGATGCAAAGTTTGTCACCGTGAGCGGCGATCTCGTTTCCCACGCCTTTCAATGCAAATACAACACGATCTTTCCTCAGTCCACGCCTGCCGATTACAGAGCTTTTGTCGAAAAGACGCTGGACTATGTGATGGACGAGTTATACAGCGCCTTTCCCAACGCGCCTGTTTATGTTGCCCTGGGAAACAATGACTCTGACTGCGGCGACTACCAGCTCGACGCACATACCGAATTTCTCGCAGTGACCGGCAGGGAAGTGACGAAAGACTTTCCTGCATCCGAGCGCCAAGGCGCGCAAGAGAGTTTTGCGGCCGGAGGCTATTACAGCGTCTCCCTGCCAGCGCCCATCGAAAACGCGCGTCTGCTGGTTCTGAACGACCTCTTCATGGCAAAGAACTACGCGACCTGCGCAGGCAAAACCGACTCATCCGCAGCAGACGCGCAGCTTGCATGGCTTCGGCAGCAGCTTGCCGAGGCCCGCGCCAACAAGCAGAAGATCTGGGTGATGGGCCACATTCCGCCGGGAATCGATTTGTACGCTACAGCGAGGAAGACGACCGATCTTTGCGGCGGCCAGAATCCCATCATGTTTCTCGCTTCGGAAACGTTGGCGGACGTACTCGCTGAGTATGGCGATGTTGTCCAGTTAGCCATCTTTGCGCACACGCACATGGACGAAGTGCGGCTTCTGAAGGTGGACGGCCAAGGCCCGGCATCGAAAAAGAGCGTCGCCGTCAAGATGGTCTCGTCTATTTCACCCATCAACGGAAATCAACCATCCATAACAATCGCGCAGGTTGATCCATCATCGGCAACACTCAAGGACTACAAGGTCTTTATCGCGTCGAACCAGACCAACGCCAATGCCGCCTGGACAGAAGAATACGATTTTGCACGCAGCTATCACCGGGCTGAATTTACATCGTCTTCCATAAGCCAGCTCATCGCCGGCTTCGCAGCTGATCCCGACGCTAAGACTCAAGCCAGTCAAAATTACATTGAAGATTTCTCCGTTGGCTATGCTTCGCCCCTGCTCCGGCTGGCCTGGCCGCAGTACGTTTGCACGCTGACGAATCACACCGTGAAAGCCTTCCGAGCGTGCGCCTGTCCCGCGGCGCAGTGAAAAAGCCGGCAATAAGCGGAAGCTCTTCATTTCGTTACGCACGCCAGATTCAGCCCTCATAGAAGCAAAACAATGATGTTTCGGTGCGAAATAACTTCACAAAATACTGATTCCGAGCGAAGTGAAATAATCTGCAAGACGTTTTCCACAACCAAATCACGAATCTCACATGCTGATACGCGGAAAAGATGGAAGGCGAGTTCCGTCTACTGATTGAAAACCCTGTATCTTGTTGAGGATAAATCTACTTAGCGGCAATATTCCTGCAACGAAAAGAAGCAATGATGCATAGATTGCTGAATTAATCTGCAAGGAATTGGGGCCCAAAAAAAATATTGGGGGGGTGGGGGGGGTACACAGTTTTCAGTTGTCGGTTTTCAGTTATCAGCCGCCCCAGCGAGCAACAAACGCTCACCGGGGACCCCGGTCGAAACTGCGCGTGCATCTGTGCCTCGTTCATGGAATGATTGTGCGCCGAAGGAAGGTAATTATCTGCAAGGAGCGGAGGGGAAAGATGGAGTGATTCTTCCGCAGCAAGTCAGCTGGTGATTCGCGGGGATTGCGAGTGAGCGAGTTGGATGATTGCGCAACGGGCCGAAGTTGCGGCTGTGCAAAACCCCGCCGATACCCTTAAGAAAATCCCAATTACGCACTGCTTTTTTAGGAAATTCCAAGAACAGGAATTGCGCACCCCCTTATCCACAAAATCCCCTTTCTACCCCGTTGACCCTGTCCTCCAAGCTCCGTAGAGTCAGTAAGCGGAGGGTGATTTTCCGCTACGTCAGGAGCGATGGCGGCGATTGCCCGAAGACAGGGAATCAAGCTTTTGTGGTTTCCCACCCTAGCCGCAAAAACAAAGACGCGGCGAGGGTGGGGCACCCGTGAAGATTCCCTCAGGGGCTAAAGCCCACTTTCATTTTGTTGCATTTTGGCATGACTAAAGTCATGCCCTGACACTTCTTGCTCCACTATTTGCATTTTTCCGCAAGCTGTTAAAGTCGTACCCTGACACAATCTGGACTTGAGCAGAGTTACCTTAACAAAGCCGCAACCAACCGGAGTTCACATGCTGAAACTAAAGAAGATCCACATGCTCGGCTTCAAAAGCTTTTGCGACCGCACGGAGTTGACCGTGGCGGGAACGGGCATTGCCGTGGTGGTGGGGCCGAACGGGTGCGGCAAGTCGAACATCCTGGACGCGGTGAGCTGGGTGCTGGGCGAGCAGAGCGCGAAAACCCTGCGCGGCACGCACATGCAGGACGTGATTTTTGCGGGAACGCACGAGCGCAAGGCTCTGGGCATGGCCGAAGTGACGCTGACGCTGGTCGATCCAGAGGTTTACGAGGGGCCGATTCCCGTAGAGCCGCAGGTGGTGGTCGATCATGAGGGCCCGGCCGATTGGGACGAGGAAGAGGCGCGCCGCCAGCGAGCTGCCGAGGCCGAGGAGATTATCGCCAACGAGCAGCCGGGGCAGGCGCTGGAGAATGAGGGTTCGGAAGGGGCTGGTCCGCAGACATTTACCACCGGCGAGGGTCCGCAGGCGGTGGTACTCAAGGTTCGCCGCCGCAAGTTCCGGCGCACGCCGCAGAAGGGCGAGATCGAGGTAACCCGGCGGCTGTTTCGCACCGGGGAGAGCGAGTACCTGCTGAACGGCAAGCTCTGCCGGCTGCGCGACATTCAGGACATCTTCATGGGCACGGGGCTGGGGCCGGACAGCTACGCGATCATCGGGCAGGAACAAATAGGCCAGTTGCTCAGCTCCAAACCGCACGACCGGCGGGCGATTATCGAGGAAGCGGCGGGGATTACGCGCTTCAAGACCAGAAAACGGCTGGCCGAACTGCGTCTGGAAAGCGCCCGGCAGAACCTGGCGCGGGTAAACGATATTTTTGAAGAAGTGACGCGGCAGATGAACAGCCTGAAGCGGCAGGCGTCCAAGGCGGAGCGCTACGGCGCGGTGCGCGACGAACTGCGCGGACGGATGCGCGTGGTGCTGGCCAGCCGCATGGCGCTGATGGATGCCGAGCGGGCAAGGCTGGAACATGAGATTGCCGGCCTGACGGCGCAGATTAACGGCTCGGCGGCGGGGATTGAGGAGCAGGAGGGCAGCCACCACTCGCTTACCGAGCGCGGCTACCAGTTGGATGGCGAAGGCCAGGAGGCGCAGACTCGCGCCAACACGGCGGCGGTCGAAAAAGAGCGGGCTGCGGCGCGGCAGCGCGCCAACGTGGAGCGGCTGAGCGAGCTGGAGATTCGGATTGCGGCGGCCGGCGCCGAACTGGAGCAGACGCGGACGCAGTTGAGCGGAATCGCCGAGGAGCGGGCACAGCAACAGAGCTTTCTGGCAACGGCGGCTGAAGAGGCGCGTGTCTTTCGCCAGCAGGTGGAGGCGCGCCAGCAGGAGGCGCGCACGGCGGCCGAAGAGGTCTTTGCGGCAGAGCGGGAATTGGAGACGAGCCGGCACCACGCCATGCACCTGCTGACCCTGGCCGGTAACGCCCGCAACCACACCACCCAGGGCGAAGAGATTCTGGCGGCCCTGGAACGCGAGGCGGAGCGTCTGGAAACCGAGATGGGCCAGGCGCGGATGGAGTTGGAAAACCTGGGGGCTCAGTGCGGAGAAGCACGGCAGCGCTTTGAATCCGCGGCGGAAGCGCTCAAGCGGCTGGAGAGCGAGATTACGGCCTTGCGCGAAGCTCTGCAAACGCACCGCGCCGAAGAAAATGAACTGCGCGCGCGCGCCAACCAACTGCGCGGCGAGCTGGCCACCATAGCCGGACGCCGCGATGGCCTGCAAGCGCAGATTCGCGACCATGGCTACTCCAGCGAAACGGTGCGCCGGTTGCTGAAGCCCGGCGCGCTGGCTGAGGGCATGGCGCCGGTGGGAACGCTGGCTGATTTTCTGGAGGTGAGCGGCGCGCATGAAGGCGTGGTGGATGAGTTTCTGCGCGAGGAGTTGAATTACGTGGTGGTAAAGAGCTGGGTGGCTGCCGAAGAGGGCGTCAAACTGCTCAAGTCCGGCGTGGATGGCCGCGCCACTTTCCTGATTCACCCGGTTGAGCAGGGCGGACTATTTGAGGAGGGCGATGACACCATCAGCGGCCCCGGATTGACGCCGCTCAAGGACTCGATCCGCGTGCTGAATGGTTTTGGGCGGTCGCTGGAGACGATTCTGCCCAAGCTCAAGCACAGCTATGTGGTTGAAGACATCATCGAGGCACGACGGCTGGCCTTGCAGTATCCCTACGCTTATTTCCTGACGCCGGGAGGCGAGTGCTTCCATAGCGCAACGGTGACCGGAGGCAAGCCGGCCAGCGAAGGCCCCCTGGCGCTGAAGCGCGAGTTGCGCGAGGCTGAGGGCCGCCTGGGCAAACTGGAAAACGAATTAACCCAAACGGAGACGGAAGCCGCGGCGAAGGTCAAGGCCATTGAAGAAATGGCCGCTCAACTGGAGGCGCGCAGCGAAGAGCGGAGGCTGGCCGAGCGCGATACCGCTGACCTGGGCGCGGCGCTCAAGCAGATGGAGTCTGAGACGCAGCGCGTCGAGCGGAGGCGAGAGGAGTGGGAGGCGCAGGCCGCCCGTAATAAGGATGCGCGCGAGGCCAAACGGAGCACCATCGACGAACAGCGCACAGAGATGCTTCGCCTGGAGGCCGAGCACCGGACGGTGGAGGCGGCTCTCGATGAGTTGCAGGCGCGGTTGGCCCTGCTGCGCGAAAAGCGTGAGAGCTTGCAGCAGGAAGCGGCGAAGGTGACCGCCGAGCTGGCCGGCCTGGAGGAGCGGCGGCGCGGAGCTGAGGCAGCTTTTCAGCGTATTGACCGTCTCCATGCCGACCTGGAGCGCCGCGTTCAGACCATTGACCAGCAGCGAACCGCGGCTGAGACGGAGCGCGAGCAGCGCATCAAAGAAAACGCCGAACTGGCCCAGCGCGAGCAGGAACTGGAAGCCGGACGCGCCGAGGCGCTGGCCCAGGCGCAGACGCTGACTGCCCAGGCCCAGGCCCTGCGCCTGGAGCTGGCAACCATGGAGACGCAACTTAAGGGAGGGCGGTCTGCGCTGGACCAGTTGCGCGAAGACCGCGCCAGCCGCTCAAGCGAAGTGGCCAGGCTGGGCGCCGAACTTGAACACCTGGAGGCAAGCTGCCTGGCAGAGGTGAATCTGGAGGCTGCCGTGTTGCGCGTCGATGCGTTGATCGAGCGCCTGGTTGGGGAGGAGTTGGCCGCCGAAGAGGAGATCTGCCGCGGGTTGCGCCAGCGCATCGAGCAGATGGGCCCGGTGAACATGATGGCCCTGGACGAGTACAAGGAAAGCTCCGAGCGGCACGGCTTCCTGGAGACGCAGCGCACAGACCTGATGGAGTCCATCGAGAACACCCAGCAGACCATCAGGGAGATCGATCTGATCTCGCGCACCAAGTTCGACGAGGCCTTTACCCGCATCAACGAGAACTTTGCCCAGGTCTTTGCGCGGCTCTTCCAGGGCGGGCAGGCCTTCCTGCGCCTCACGGACGCGGAGAACCAGGCCGAGAGCGGCCTGGACATCGTAGCCTCACCGCCCGGCAAAAGGCTGCAGAATGTGCTGCTGCTCTCCGGCGGCGAAAAGTCGCTGACCGCGCTGGCCCTGCTGGTGGCCATCTTCCAGTTCAAGCCCAGCCCCTTCTGCGCGCTTGATGAGGTGGACGCGGCGCTGGACGAGACCAACGTCGGCCGCTTCGCCGACCTGATGCACGCCCTGGGCAGGGAGACGCAGTTCCTGGTGGTCACCCACTCCAAACGCATGATGCAGGCAGCCGACATGATCTACGGCGTAACCATGCAGGAGCTGGGCGTCTCCAAAGTGGTCAGCATCCGCCTGGGCGGCCGCGAGCAACATCGAGCAACAGCCTAGGGCCTGTGAACACTACCTGGGATGGCGGCGACGGGAGCCAATTTTTCTCAGATCGAGGAGCGAGGAGCGAACTGTAATCGGCCTACTGGAGCGACGAGTGACGACGATATGGGGAAAATTGACCCCGTCCCTCCGGCTTCCACCCCAACACGCAAAGATCGCGTGCCGGGGACCCCGGGTTGCGGCGAAAAACCGCTCATACTTCGTTGTCGTCCTCGCCTTAGGATCACCAAAGTCTTCGTCCTCCGCCTCGTCTGAGCGGTTTTTTGCACGCAACGCCATCCACCCCAGGTAGTGTTCACAGGCCCTAGCATCTTCCCGCCGGCCACAGTCTGTCTTGCGCGGAGTATGCCAGCAAGGCGAGGAAGGCCCAAAAATCCGGTACCATGGCAGGATTTTGTTCCCAGATGTAGGAAAAGCGCATTCGGGTGGTCTACAATGACCATGTTGGGTCTAAATGGTCATTTATATGATCTGAAACCAGCCATGATGGTGATTTTCAACCCGACACAAGCATCTTTTAGAGCGGAACCAGAGTAACTGTGTTCTGTTTAGTCTGATGCAGGGTCGCCGCTCCCTGATGGTCGCGTCGACTTGATCGCTGTGGTTTCGGGATACATCGACTCTGGTTCCGCTATAGGTCGCACCCTGCAGTGTGTAGTCCCCGCGCGGTTATTTGCATCACTGGCCCTGGCGAGGCGCAGACGTTGAGCGAATCACCAGCGTGGAAATTGAATTCCGGGAAGAAGCGGAGAACGGGGCACCATGGGACTGAACGTATTTGATGTTGCTGTAATCGTGCTGTACCTGGCCTGTGTCACTGCCTTCGGAATGCACTTCCGCAAGAAGCAGAACACCATCAAGGGCTACTTTCTGGCGGAAAAGTCGATTCCGTGGTGGGCCATTTCGCTATCCATCGTGGCGGCCGAGACCAGCACGCTGACCATCATCAGCGTGCCCGGAATGGCCTACGAGCAGGATTTCCGCTTTCTTCAACTGGTGATCGGCTACATGATCGGGCGCATCGTAATCAGCCTGCTGCTGATTCCGCATTATTTTCGCGGCGACCTGGTAACCGCTTATCAACTCATCGAACGCCGCTTCGGCCAGAGGCTGCGTGGGCTGACCGCAGGTCTGTTCCTGATGACGCGCGCCGCCGCAGACGGGGTTCGCGTGTTTGCCATCGCCATCGTAGTGGGCATAGCGCTCTCCGGGCTTCTGCGCGGATCGAGCGACCTGGGCCGCGATGTCGCGGCCATCGCCATCGTCATCATCCTCACACTGATTTACACCTTCAAGGGCGGCATGGCGACCGTCATCTGGATGGATGTCATTCAGTTATCGGTTTACATTGCGGGAACCGTGATCGGCCTGTTCACCATCGTGCATATGGTTCCGGGAGGGTGGAACGCCGCCTGCGGCATGGCCGCGAACGCCGGCAAGTTCCACCTCTTCGAATTCGGCTGGAACTTCTACGCGAAATACACCTTCTGGTCCGGAGTCATCGGCGGCGCATTTTTGACCACGGCCAGCCACGGCACCGATCAGTTGATCGTGATGCGCTTGCTGGCCTCTCGCAATGAGCGCTCCGCCAAGATGTCGCTGATATCCAGCGGCGTCCTGGTGCTGCTACAGTTTGCTCTCTTCCTGCTGATCGGCGCTCTGCTCTTTGTCTTTTACAGGATGCTCCCGCCGGTTGCGGCCTTTGCGCGCTCGGATCGCATCTATCCCTCCTTCGTTGTGAACTATATGCCGCACGGCATCAGTGGCTTGCTGGTCTCGGCCATTCTGGCTGCGGCCATGACCAACCTGAGCGCTTCGCTCTATTCGCTTTCATCCACCACCATCATCGACTTCTACTCCCGATTCAATCCCGGAGCCAGCGAGAAACGCAAAATGTTTTTCTCCCGGATGGCAACCATCGGCTGGGGCGTGGTGTTGTTTGCGCTGGCGATTGTGGTTAGGCAAAGCGGTCAGAAGGTGCTGGAGATCGGCCTGTCTATTGCCTCGGTAGCCTACGGTTCGCTGCTCGGAGTCTTCATGCTGGGCGTTCTTACGCGCCGCGCCTCGGAGAGCGGCGCCATGGTTGGCATGATATGCGGCTTTGCTTTGAACCTCTTCCTGTGGCAGTTCACCATGGTTCCTTACACCTGGTATGTGCCGCTGGGCAGCATTTTCACCTTCGTCATCGGCTATGGCGCCAGCTTTATTCTGCGCCGTAGCCTGCCGGTTGAACCGGCAGCAGCTGGAAGTCAGGAGAGTTCGTAATGTTGAGTGAGCTGAAAACGGAGCGGCCAAACCGCGCTTCCTCCGATCTGGACAAACTGAGCGCGTTGGAGATAGCCACTCTGATGAACCGCCAGGATGCCAGGGTTTTGCGCGCTGTCCGCCAGGCGCTCCCGGCCATCGCCAGGGCTATCGATGTGGTCCGCGACCGGCTTGCCGCCGGTGGCCGCCTGATCTACGTCGGCACCGGCACCAGCGGAAGAATCGGCGCGCTGGATGCCTCTGAGTGCCCGCCGACCTTCGGAATTGATCCTGCCATGATCCAATACGTCATCGCCGGCGGCGAACACGCGCTGGCCAACGCCGCTGAGGCCAGCGAAGATTCGCCCCAGCTGGGCACACGAGACATGGCTGCCCGCAAACCCGGCAAGAAAGATGTGGTGGTGGGTTTGGCCGCCAGCGGGCGTACTCCCTATACCGTTGCGGCCTTGAAATACGCCGCCCAAAAAGGCGCCGCCACCATCGCCATCATTTGCAACGCCGGCTCGGAGCTGGCTGAAGTCGCCGAGATTGCCATTGTGGCCGAGGTCGGTCCCGAAGTGCTTACCGGATCGACCCGCCTGAAGGCCGGCACGGCGCAAAAGCTCATCTGCAATATGCTGACCACCGGCGCGCTGGCCCGCCTGGGATATGTATACGGCAACCTGATGGTCAACCTGCAACTCAAGAATGAAAAGCTGCTGGAGCGTGGTATTTCCATCGTGCGGCGCGTTGCCAGGGTGGACCGGAACGTTGCGCTGGCCACCCTGGAGGCGGCCGGAATGAAGGTCTCCGTGGCGCTGGTGATGCTATGCGCCAAGGTTTCCAAACCAGAGGCCATCCGCCGGCTCAAGCGCGCGCAGGGAAGCATTCGCAAGGCGATTAAATCCTGTACGGGTTAGTACATTCATCGAAAAAGCGTGTGTCAGCCAGCAGGATTGGCACGTTTCGCAACCCGGGCAACAACGGTTTTATGCGGCGGCGCAAGCCTGTTGAGCGAAGGTAAGATGTTTGTAAGCAATGACATACGAGAAAAACAGGCGCGGCAGCCTTCCGGCAAGTGGCTGCCATCCGTGCGCTACAGTTCAGTCCGCAAGGAGGGATCGAGATCGCTTCTCCGGGGAAATAGGAGATTAGATTTCCCCATCCAATTGAGCGTATTGGGCGGCTTTGGTCAGCTTCATGATTATTTTGCTTGACAGCCAACCAACGCTTCTATTACGATTTTTGCGAATCGGTATAGTGCTGTAAGTGCGGCTTGTACACCGTTTTCTTGCTGGCCGACTGGCTATGCTGTTTTTGTAGACAGGCCATCAACAGCTCTTTGCTGCTGCGGACTAACGAGGAGCAATTGTATTGAGGAGTTCGCAGCAATGTTCAGCAATTTCACCGGAAGTTTTTTAGGAGGCAGGGAAATGAACCTATGTAAGCGATTGCTAGGCAGCGCGGTTCTGGCCGCGCTTATTGGCCTTGGCTGCGGCAGCGCCTGGGCACAGGATGCCGTGTCAGGCAATATCAGCGGCACGGTGACAGATCCAACCGGCGCAGTCATTGTGGGCGCCAATGTGACTCTGATCAATGTATCGCAAGGCCGCACGGTGCGTGAGACTGAGACCAACAGCAGCGGTCTCTTCGTGGCTCCGGCCCTTCCGCTTGGCGTTTATGACGTTAAGATCAGTAAAACCGGCTTCAAAACGGAGTCGATTACCGGTCTGATCCTCAATGCCAATGATGCATTAACAGTCAACAAGACCCTGGTTACCGGATCGGTCAGCGAAGTTGTGACTGTGCAGGCGGCCGAGGCGCAATTGAATTTAGAGAATGCGACCTCTCAGAGCATTATTGAGGGCGCGCAGTTGAACGAGCTAGTGCTCAACAACCGCAACTACGAGCAGTTCCTCGAACTGCAGCCGGGCGTGGTCTATGGCAATGCCTCGACCGACCAGCTGTATGTCAGCTCCGTTGCTCCCGCGGGAACCTCGGCCGCGGTGAACTTCGCGGTCAACGGCGGCCGCAGCACGGAGAATAATTGGACAGTGGATGGCGCCGACAATGTGGACCGCGGAGCCAACCTTACCTTGCTGACCTTTCCCAGTCCGGATGCCATAGGTGAGATCAAGGTGTTGCGCGGCCTGTACTCGGCCGAGTTCGGACGCAGCGCCACAGGTCAAATCGACGTGGTTACCAAATCCGGAACCAATCAATTCCACGGCAGCGCTTACGAGTTTTTCCGGAATGATGACCTCAACGCCAACACGTGGGGCAACAAACTCACTGCTCCAGTGATTACGCCACGCCCCGTGTTGCGTTACAACGATTTTGGCGAGTCGCTGGGCGGACCGGTGCGGCTGCCTCACCTCTATAACGGCAAGGGAAAGACCTTTTTCTTCTTTTCCGATGAGACGCGCCGCGTAGTACAGTATGTTTCCGCATCCGGTGCGGTCCCCCTAACGGCAGAAATGAACGGCGATTTTTCGAATGCCTGGTATAAGTCCGGAAGCACATGGCTACAGGAACCGCAAGCAGTTTGCACAGCCTTTAACACGTCTACAGGAGCTTGCACTGCGTCCGGCGATTCGATCCCGACAGGAAGCCAATCGAACGCCGCTAAGGCCATTATCAAGGACATCTATCAGAAAATGCCCCAGCCCAACGCGACGGCAAATGCCGCGGCAGGCCTGGATCCCCATACGGTGACAGCGAATATTCCCAACATCTTCAACAACAATCAGGTGCTGGTGCGCATCGACCAGGGATTTGGCCAGAAACTGAATCTGTTCTACCGCTATATACATGACACCTTCCCCACGACGCAGGGTGAAGGCGTGTTCACTACCATGGCGATTGCCGGCGCCAACACCACGATTGAGCGCAATCCCGGCACGCAGCAGATGGGGCATTTCACCTATATTCTCTCGCCCACCTCCATCCTTACCGGCGGTTATGCTTATTCGAACAACCGCATCCTCGCCACACCCGTTGGGCTAGTGGCCAGCGGCAATGCGCCGGATGTCACTACTGCGATTACATTGCCGTATGCGAACCTGGCCGGCATCATTCCGACCATCGCCATTACCAACATCTCCACATTGCAGAGCGGCGGTATCTACCTGGACTACAACAACAACCACAACGTCTTCGGCAACGTGACCAAAACTATGGGACGCCATACCCTCACGGCGGGCGTAAGCTGGGATCACTACCAGAAGCAGGAGACTCCCGAATCCAGTACGGGAACCCAGGGCAGCTTCGGCTTCACCAACGGCACTGTTCCGGCGCCGGGGGTGGGATTGAACGCGCCGTATTCCACTGAGATTGCCTTTTCGAATTTCCTGTTGGGAAATGCCAATAACGGATTCGGCCAGGCATCGGCGGAGCTGATTGCAAATATCGAAGCAGACAGTTTCGAAGCATTCGCGCAGGACGACATCAAATTATCGCGGCGCCTGACACTCAACCTGGGTGTGCGTTACAGCTACTACGGTCAACCTATCGATGGAAATGGCCATCTGAGCAACTTCGATCCTGCGACCTTCAGCCTCTCGAAGGCTCCAGCTATGCTCAACACGGGCCTCATGTGTCTGACTGGCACCTGCAACAACAACACGAATTATATCGGCACTGGAGTTCCCGCATCCGTCAGCGCCAACAGCAGCGCGGATTTTGTGACGGTCAACAATCAGCCGGCATATGTGAATGGCATAATCTATGCAAGCCAGGAAGTCTCGGGACAGAGCTCTCCTTACGGCAGCAAGGTTGGCCAGGCTCAAAAAACTAACTTCGCTCCCCGTTTCGGATTTGCCTACGATCTCTTCGGCGACGGCAAGACCTCGTTGCGCGGCGGCTACGGCTTGGCTTATGACCAATCTGAAGTCAGCTTTTACGAATCGCAGGTCTGGACAAATCCACCGGCGGTCTTCAACTACTCACTGGGCACATCACTCCTTGATAACGCGTCGCTGACGCCAAGCGCCGCAGCAACAGTTTCTTCCACGCCACAGGGCTTCTATGCTTCTCCCCTCAACTACATAACCCCATATGTCGAGCAGTATTCTCTCGGCATACAACGAGCCATAACTCCCACATTCATGGCCGAGGTCGCTTACGTCGGCTCACACGGAGTGCATCTGCTGGGCGTATCGGATATCAATCAGCCGAAGCCGAATGCCTATGCCGGAGTGGTTTCTCCGCTCAATTATTCACTCGCCTATGCGACGGTGGATGGATTCACGTCCTGCACATATAATGCCACCACGTGCCCCTATCCGATCTTTTGGAATTCGAGTGCGGATCGCGCCATCAACTATATCCGTCCCTACCCGGGATTTGGACATATTGGATTGGTGCAGCCGATTTACGGCTCAAACTACAACTCACTGCAGGTCAAGGTCACGAAACACTTCCAAAATAAGAGTATGGTTGACTTCAACTATACCTTTGAGAGAAACCTGACCAATACGCAGAACGACTACTCGACGGACGTGGAGAACATTTATAACATCAGAGGCGACTATGGCCGGGCGGCGGACGATAGGAACCAGATTGCCGCCATCGATTACATCCTCGTAGAGCCATGGTTCAAGGATCAGCGCGGCATCGTGGGCAAAATTGTGGGCGGCTGGGAGACTTCCGGCATCATCGCCCTTGATTCCGGCCTGCCGCTGACGCCAACCATGACTGGTTCAGTCGCACCCACGCCTTACGGCTATACCAGCGTCTATAACAACCTAGCCGCTGGACCGATTCCCAACGATTCCTCGGGAATCGGAGCCTGGTACACCTCCGGCTCGCCGGGCAACGCATATCCCTCGCTGCGCCCGAATCAAATTGGCGACCCCCGGAAGGGCAATGGTCAATCGATTCACAACGCGTCGCAATGGTATTACAAAGGCGCTTTTGCATCCCCGTTGCCGGCCGGTCTTAACCCGGGCGGAGTGGGGACAGTGGGCACGGAAAGGCGCGGCGTAGTCAGCGGTCCTGGTTTTGAGCGCTGGGATGTTGGTGTATTCCGCAATTTCAAGTTACCTGGAAAGGTCACCTTCCAACTGCGCGGCGAAGCTTTCAATGCCCTGAACCACACAAACCTTGGCAACCCCTGCTCAAACACTATTTCAAGCTCCTGCTTTGCGCAGATCACCACTGCTCGCGACAACCGTATCATGCAAGTGGCAGGCAAAATCACCTTTTAACCTTTTCGCATTTTCAACCAGAGCGGCGCCGGCTTCGGCTGGCGCCGTTCTGCTATCAAAGGCTCCCGCATCATGGCTTGCACAATGAACTCGCGGCGCGCCCCGCGCATGGTGAGGTGAAACAAATGTTCCGGGTCTCTTATTTACAAAAACGGCTCCTGATCTCCGCTCTTTTTCTCTTCGTAGCATTCGGTATTCCCCTGTTACTGCCGGCTGCTTTGCCGGCGCAGGATTCTCCGCATTCTTCTTCCGCGCCGTCCGAGGCCGCGAAGTTAGCCCTGATTCCCATGCCGCGCGAGATTCGCGAAGTTGGTATGATTCCGATGACGCAGAACGTCGGCATACTGGCCGAGGGCAGGGATCCTGAAGACAACTTCGCCGCCCAGGATCTGGTCAGCGCGCTTCAGGAACGCGGCATTGAAGCGACTGCCGGCAAGAAGGGCAGAATCAGGATTGTGCTTCTCCGCCAGGATACGAAGAAGGCAGCGGATATTCTCTCCCGCGTTCACCTGAACTTCGATCCGGCGATGCGTGACGAGGGCTATGTCCTGGTTACCGAGAACGAAATTACATACGACATTGCAGCAACGAGCGCGGGAATCTATTATGGCGCGCAAACCATTAAGCAACTGATCACCGGCAGTGGAGCGCACGCGGTTTTGCACACAGTTGTGGCGCGCGACTGGCCGGCCATGAAGTATCGCGGCGTGAGTGACGATCTCTCCCGCGGCCCCATTCCAACACTGGAGTTTCAAAAGCATCAAGTTCGCGTACTTTCCCAGTACAAGGTGAATATTTACTCCCCTTATTTTGAGAACACGCTGGCATTCGCGTCCAATCCTCTTCCCGCGCTTCCCGGCGGCGCGATGACCCGCGCCGATGCGGAAGAGTTGGTGCGCTACGCGGGCCGGTATCACGTCACCATCATTCCCGAGCAGGAAGCTTTCGGACACCTGCATCGCGTGCTGATGTACGACACGTATTCCCAGCTTGCCGAGACGCCTCACGGCTCCGTGCTGGCGCCGGGCCAGCCGGGGTCGCAGGATTTGATCCGGCAATGGTTCACGGAGATGGCCTCTGTCTTCCCCAGCCCCTTTCTTCATATCGGCGCGGACGAAACCTTCGAGCTGGGAAGAGGGCAGACCAAGGAGCGCGTGACGCGGGTAGGGTTAGGCGCCGTCTATGTGGACTTCCTCAAGCAGATTCATGCGGGTCTTACTCCTCTGCATAGAAGGCTGCTGTTCTGGGGAGACATTGCCATGGACAGTCCGCAATTGGTCAAGACACTGCCCAAGGATATGATTGCCGTTGCGTGGGAGTACAATCCGAACCCCAAAGGATACGACAAGTGGCTGTTGCCTTATGTGGATGCTGGAATGGAGACCTGGGTGGCTCCGGGCGTGAATAACTGGCGGGTCGTCTATCCGAATTTCAACGCCGGACTGGAGAACATCCAGCGATTTGTCAGCGATGGCCAGCGGCTCGGCTCGACCGGCGTGTTGAACACCGTATGGAATGACCTGGGCGAGGGGTTGTTCAACCTGGATTGGTACGGAGTGCTCTTCGGAGCGGCCGCCGGGTGGCAATCGGGAACTAGCGATATTCCACAGTTTCAAAACAGCTACGGCCAGGCCTTCCACGGCGATTTCACAGGCAAGATCAACCAGGCGCAGGTGGAGTTGATGGCCGCGCATAAGACACTGAAAGATGCGGGACTCGGCTCAGCCACAGATAACTTGTTCTGGATTGATCCGTGGAGCGCGGATGGACAGCAGCTTTCCGCCAAATTGCTGCCGGTCGCTCATACGTTGCGCGTGCACGCCGAGCAAGCCATTATTCTCATCGAGCAGGCGCGCGGCACGGCAACTTTGCGCGAGCCGGATGCGCTGGATGCCATGGAGATGGGCGCGCGGCGCATTGACTTCATTGGATACAAATTTCAGGTTGCGCAGGAAATTGCAGACGGCTACCGGCGCGCCTATCTGGCGCAAAACGATCCTGCCACCCGGCGCTCCGTCGGTCGTGAGTTAGGCGCAATTACTGGCGTGAACGGTCAGTGTCAGGATCTGCGTGAGGGATATGGGCTGACCCGCGAACTCTTTCGCAACGCATGGCTCCAGGAGAATCGTCCTTATTGGTTGGACAACGTCATGGCGCGTTATGATCTCAGTATGCAATTGTGGATTCAACACGCCAATCGCTTCAGCGAGGCAAGCTCGCAGTATCGTCTGACGCACGTCCTTCCCAGGCCGGAAGAGGTGGGGTTGCCGGCGCTGCCCGCTTCAACTACTCCTTTACAGCCGGCATTTTCTGGAATCAAGAGTGATAACTGACAAAGTTCATGGGAGATGACATTGTGGGAGACGCAAAATGAAGATGTGCACTAACTCCGCACTTTCACACGTTCGCAATTTGCTGGTACTGTGCGCCGCGCTTTGGGGCGCCGTTGCGGCTGGCCAGCAATCAGTTCCCAATCCGGACTATGTTGTTTCCAGGCCGGTGATCAATATGTATGCTACCGCTTCCGCCGACAGCGATGTGGTGTCACAAGCGCTCTATGGATCAGGCGTACTTTCGCTGGAAAAGAAAAGTGGATGGATTCATATTCGCACTGGGGATGAATACACGGGTTGGGTGGCTGAAGCCGATATAACCCCGCTGCAAGGCAGCTATGCTCCAGATGGAAAGGCTATTCGCGTTGTGCAATTGAGCGCGAATCTCTACCGCGAACCCAGCGTGACTAAGCACGCGCCGGTGTTGAACCTTCCCTGGGAGGCACGGCTGGAATTGATTCCCGGATCTGTCGACAAGAATGGACGCTGGGTTAAGGTAAAGCTTGTAACTGGTCAAGTGGCTTATATCGAGCAAGGCAACGTTAGCGCGGACCTCACGCCGCTTACCATTGACCAGACCATTCAACTTGCGCGCAGATTTCTCGGCATTACTTACACATGGGGCGGGGTCTCCAGCTATGGTTTCGACTGCTCTGGCTTTACACAGATGCTGATCCGCCAACGCGGGCTCATCATGCCACGCGATGCCGATGTGCAGGCAAACTGGAGCGGAGTCGTGCCGGTAGAGCGCAAAGACCTGCAGCCGGGCGATCTGCTGTTCTTTGGCGCGAGCCTCAAGAAGATCACGCATACGGGCATGTACATTGGCAACGGCGAATTTATTCACGACACAACCAACACGCATCCCGGAGTCCAGATCAACAAGTTGGACGAGATGCCCTGGACGAAACTGCTGGTAGCAGCGCGGAGAGTGAAATGATCAATCGGCGGGAGTTGTTTAAGGCAGCGGGCGCGGTGGGCGTGGGCGCGGCAATGCCGGCTGCCTTGTATGCCACGGACGCACTGGTAACGGGCGGCAATGCCGTTGTCAAAACCGAACTGAAGCGACTGATGCTGCGACACACCTGGACGACCACGATGTCTTCCAGCGCCTATCGTGATACGGTTCACGTTCAGTATCAGCGTGACGGCATCACCGGATACGGCGAGGGCGCGCCCATTGTGCGCTACAAGGAGTTTCCGGAACAGGCCAAGCAAGCCATCGATGCGATTATCGACAAGATTGCCGATGGTGACCCGCGGAAGTTCGATAAGTTCCTTGCCGAGGTGCGCCGCTTACTCGGCGATCATCAACATGCGGCCATGGCGGCGGTGGACATCGCGGTTTGCGATTGGCTGGGCAAGAAACTCGGCATTCCGCTGTACCAGTATTTCGGGCTCGACCCGGCCGATGCTCCCGTAACCACTTTCTCGATAGGAATCGACACGCCCGAGATTACCCGGCAAAAGACGCGCGAGGCGGAGGATTTTCCTGTTCTGAAGGTGAAGGTCGGACTGAAGAACGACGAGGAGACCATCGAGGCCGTGCGCAGCGTTACGAAAAAACCGTTGCGCGTGGATGCCAATGAGGGATGGACCGACAAGGAAGAAGCCATCCGCAAGATCAACTGGCTGGAGACGCAGGGCGTCGAACTGATTGAGCAACCTATGCCCGCGCACATGTTTGAAGAGACTAAGTATGTGCGCAGCAAGGTGCACATACCCGTTATTGCCGACGAAGCCTGCACCCACGCGTCGCTGATACCCGTACTCAAGGAAGCTTACGACGGAATCAACGTGAAGCTGGATAAGTCGGGCGGCGTCATGGAAGCCTATCGATGGATCAAGTTTGCCCGCGCAATGAACATGAAGGTGATGCTGGGCTGCATGGTCTCCAGTTCGTGCACGGTTACAGCCGCGGCGCATCTGGCGGCTCTGGTGGATTATCCGGACCTGGATGGAAATCTTCTGATTTCGAACGATCCATATGAAGGCGTTAAGGTGTCGAAGGGGAAGTTGATCTTGCCGTCCGGACCAGGACTGGGACTGAAGATAGTGGCATCGCAGGCTTAGCCGGTTCTGCGTGATTAACTCCGGGCGTTTGCCATCATCTACTTAGTGCGTTGCCTGATACTGCCCAGGCAAGGGGGATTCAATTGAAAAACTGTACTGTTATGTGCCGATCTATCTTGATTCTATTCATCGTGATTACGTCGTTGTGTAGCTTGGCTGCTCAAGATGCATCGTCAACAGGCAACGCGCCGGTTATCACTCGCGGAGCGAACCTTGCCAACATCGATGAGATCATGAACGCGGCGGTGGCGCACGGCACGATTCCCGGCGGCGTCGTGCTGATCGGACACAATGGTAAGGTGGTTTACCGCAAGGCCTACGGCATGCGCTCGCTGGAGCCGGTCAAAGAAGCCATGACCGTGGACACCATCTTCGATCTTGCTTCGCTGACGAAATGCATCGCCACGACAACTTCCGTCATGAAGCTGGTGCAGGAAGGGAAGGTTCGACTGAACGAGCCGGTAGCGACCTACCTGCCGGAGTTCGCCAAAAACGGAAAGCGCGACATCACTGTCCGCGAACTGCTCACGCATTTTTCCGGGCTGGTGGAGGACCTCGATCTCAAAACGGAGTGGAAGGGGCGCGATACCGCCTACCAGATGGTTATGGACCAAAAGCCTGTCTTTCCTCCCGGCTCACGCTTTCTCTATAGCGATATTAACTTTGAAGCACTCGGATTTCTGGTGGAGAAAGTCTCCGGCGTGAGTCTGGATGAATATTCCGCGAAGAATGTTTTCGTCCCTCTGAAAATGAATGACACGCGTTATCTTCCGCCTGCCGCATGGATTCAGCGTATTGCGCCGACGGAGTACGACGAAAGCCATCATATGCTGCGCGGTGTGGTGCATGATCCAACCGCGCGCCGGATGGGAGGAGTCGCGGGACACGCCGGATTGTTCTCCACCGCAGATGATCTTGCAAAGTATGCGAAGGATATAATCTTTGGATTTCGTGTGCTTACACCACTGACCGTGGAGAAGATGACGACTCCGCAGCAGCCGCCCACATCTTCAACACTGCGCGGCCTGGGCTGGGACATCGACTCGCCGTATTCCTCCCCGCGCGGAGAGATTTTCCCCGTCGGCTCCTTCGGTCACACCGGATTTACGGGCACGTCGATCTGGATCGATCCGGCTTCGGAGAGTTATGTGATTCTTCTGACCAACGCGGTTCATCCGCGCGGCCATAACTCCGCAATCATATCGCTGCGCGCGCGGGTTGCCACCGTGGCAGCCGAGAGCCTGGGACTCTCCGCTTCGGACGATCAAAAACCGCGCATAGCACGCATCACAGGATACAACGAAGCTATGTCGTCCACGCGTCTTGTAACATCACGCAATGGTTCGGTTCGCACCGGCATCGATATGCTGGAGGCTCACGATTATGCCGAACTACGTGTAACGGGAAGAGAAATAACCAAGGTTGCGCTGGTCACTAACCAAACCGGCGTGGACTCACGCGGCAAACGCACCATCGATGTGCTGGCCAAGGCGCCTGGCATCCGGGTTGTCGCTATCTTCAGCCCGGAGCACGGCGTAACCGGAAGCGCGGATACAACCGAAATTGGCGATTCCAAAGATGCGCCAACCGGAATTCCCGTCTATAGTGTCTATGGAGATTCCAGCGCCAAGCGCCATCCATCGCTGGAGGTGTTGAAGTCGGCGGATGTAATTGTCTATGACATTCAGGATGTGGGTACGCGCTTTTACACTTATGAAACCACGCTCGGTTACTTCCTGGAGGCAGCGGCCCAGACGGGTCAGAAAATTGTTGTCCTCGACAGACCGAATCCTATCAACGGTTCAACCGTTCAGGGACCGATCAGCGACAAAGGGCGCGAAAACTTTATTAACTACGGGCAGGTTCCAATTCGTCATGGCATGACGATTGGTGAGTTAGCGCGCTTGTATAACTCCGAGCGCGGCATTAATTCCAAGTTGAAGGTAGTTTCCATGGAAGGCTGGCAGCGTGGCGATTGGCTGGATTCCACAGGAATTCTATGGGTGAATCCATCGCCTAACATGCGCAGCCTGACTGAAGCTGTTCTCTATCCCGGTCTCGGAATCCTGGAGTCAACCAATGTTTCGCTGGGGCGCGGCACGGATACGCCCTTCGAGCTGCTGGGCGCTCCGTGGATTCAACCCCGGGAACTGTCTGCCTATCTGAACGAGAGGGCCATCAGCGGGGTCCGCTTTGTGCCGACAGAATTTACACCCAGCGCCAGTGTATACGCGCAGCAGAGATGCGGCGGTGTAAACATCATTGTCACCGACAGGAACGCTCTCGATGCGCCTGAACTTGGCATTGAGATTGCGTCCGCACTCCACTCGCTTTATCCGCAGCAGTTCGAGATGAAAAACCTGGACAGCTTGATGCTGAACAAAGCCACGATGGATGCGATCACCGCCGGACAGGACCCGCGCCGCGTGTGGATGAACTGGGTCGAAGCGATTGAACGGTTCATGCCGATCCGGGCCAAATATCTGTTGTACTGAAGCACCGTCGCTGTTACTGAGACATAAGAGCCTTTGCCCCAGGCAGAGCGGGCCTTCAGTTCACGGTAGCGGTCAATGTCGTATTTGACTTGACGGTTCCGGTGGCCTGATCGACACCTATGACTGTGACCGTATAAGTACCAAGGGTGGTGCCGCCGGTGCCACCTCCTCCGGTGCTGCCGCCTCCGCCGCATCCAGCGATTGCCCCGATGCTTGCCGCGAGCAGTAAGACTCCAAGTAATTTTCGCCAACTCCGGCCATGCCGCGGGAAACCCAGAAGCAGAAGACAGGCCAATATCGATCCGCTGCCCGCTGGAAAGTAGTTGCTACGCGGCAAATTCACAGCCTGGGTTGCTGCAATGGTGTTAATAGTCAGTGTGGCCGTGCTCGCTGTTGTGCCGGTGATGGTAACTGTCGCCGGTATTGAGCAGGTGGGCGGAATGGAGGCCGAGCCTGCAATGCTGCAACTCAGAGTCACAACTCCGGTGAAGCCATTCGATGGAGTTACGGAAATCGTGGACATTCCGCTGCTGCCGGGAGCACTGATGGTGATCGAGCCGTTGTTACTCAGCGCAATGCTGGGAGATATGGCCAGCCAATTTCCAACAACAGGCGCGTCGACTACGTTCTGATCAATGCCGCCGAGATTAACTCCGCCCCAGGTTTCTCCGCTCGTCTCGCTGTTCCATTGGTGTATGCGCTGGTTATTTGGCCAGTAGCTGTTGGAGAGGGTTCCTATGTTCCAGATCGTGTTATTTGTGTCCCATGCAGCAATCCATGCAACGTCGGGCTCCGGAGATAGTGCCAGAAAATCTGTTTCAAAATCACTGATTCCGCCGTATAAACCTGATTCAAATCCATTTGCATGTAGCTCGGTCGTCCAGTTATCAAGAAAGGTTTCTACCGCATTGGAGCAGCTTCCGCCATCCGGCGTGTAGCCCTCCATATCGAAATAAATAATGCCGTTCGTGATTCCCAGCGCATTTGCCTGTGCAATGGCCAAATCCGCCTGATAGGTTCCCGTAGAGTAAGAGTCCGAGTTGTTAATTGTCCAATACGAGCTGGCATTGGCGATGCACGGAGCCTGCGGCCCGACCCAGATGGGCAGAATGCCCCATCCCATTTTTGTGACACCCGTCATCCAGGCTGAAGTCAGGTTGGAATCCACGGTTTTCGATGTGCTCGCATACCAGCTGGAAGCACATGTGTTCTGGCCGTTTGGCGAGACGCAGTAGACATCGCACCCGCCAAGATACACTCCGATATCCTGGTAAGGGCTGTCTGCCCACCAGGTTTGCATCGCGGTTGCGGCAGGCGCACAGGCTAAGTCAATACCGCTGCTGTTACTGACGACCGTTTTGGCTCCGGGGGAGAGATCTGGATTTGCCGCGCCCTGTCTATCAGTCTCCAACTGCAAGAGGGGGAGCAAGCTTCGCGAGAATGGTAATAAAGCGCCGGGCGAAGTCTGCACTGCGGCAGCTGGATGAGGAGTAATGACCGTAAAGGTCTTGCCGCCATCCACAGTGGATAACAATTCATTTTGTTGCGTGCAGTGCATCTTTGATAATTCACATGCGCCGGATGAATAATGCAGCCATCCAGTGGAGTTGTCGATAAACTCAGCATGTTTGATCGTGCCATTGGGTTGCAATCCAGCGGGAAGCGCGCCCGGGCGGCGGATTCCATCTTGTTCAATAACAATCTCTGAGCCCGATGCGTAGATATTGCCGGCCTGTGGCCCGGTGTTGGCCAAAGCTGCGTTCATAGCCGCTGCATCCCTGCTGACTCTCTGCAACTGCCATGACTGACCGCCGTCCTCTGTCGAGTAATCAATCCTGCAATTGCCATCAGGATTCTCGGTTGTTGCAGTCATCCATCCGTGGCTACTGTTAGGGAACAGTGGCAGGCTATAGGAAGTCCTGGAAGCAGCACATCCATCAGGGGCAACAAATACCGCCGACTGCCATGTCCTTCCGCTATCGCGCGTGAACCAGAGCTGGCCTCCCGCCGGGCCTCCAGCCATCCACCCATCCTGAGAAGTTATGAAAACAATGTTCCCGGCTGCGGGCGGAGAGGGAAGCGAGGTCCATGTCGAACCGCCATCTTCCGTATGCAACGCCGCGCCAATACTGAAGTTGGAACTTGAACTGAGACGCAGGATGAGCCAGCCCTGCTGTGAATCCGCAAAAAACACGGAGGCAACTCCGCCAACACGCCTGCCCTGCGCGATGGAATCAAGGGCAACCTGCGCATTGAGCCAGCTTCTTCCCCCATTCCGGGTTGAGGCAATCGTGATAGACGCTCCTGCGCCATCGTTGCCAGGAAGAATCGCCCACCCGGTCTTCGTGTCGATAAAGAATGCCTTGCTGACATGTTGCTGATTGTCGCCAGGCGTAATGTCATCCCAACTCTGGCCGTTATCCGGTGTCCAATACAATCTATGCCCAGCCAGTGCCCAGCCGGAACCGGGCGAGATCAATTTCATATCTTCCACAGCGGCGCCAGTGGCAAGTCCGGTTTGCGCCCAAACCAGTTTTTGCGTCCACATCACACCAGCAACAACAAGTAAGATCAACAGGACGGCCGCATTCAGCCTTTTACCTTCCATCAGCACCCACTTCATCGACTTCTCGCCTCCCATAACATCTTTTGCAAGATTCGTTGCTTCACCCTTGTACACTTCTCATCGCGTACAGGATGCACACATAGCGCTCAACCATTTCGAGAAGAATTTTAGCGGAAAAAGTGATTGCATGTCCAGTAAAATAATCAATATACTGACTAGAATCATACGACATGCTCAAATTTACAATATCGGCAACTCTTTTCAAGAGGCAAGAGCGCCACATTTTCAAGGGCTTAACCGCTGCTTTATGGAGTCCGGCCTCTTTTTCCAAAGCTGTCGCGCATACCCGCTACGCCGTCTGATAGCATCTCTTCTGCCGGGCAGGAGCAGCCGAATGCCTCTCTTCTCTCGTCTGGCTTTTCCGTTAAATACAACCAGCTGCAACGTCTTTCCCGAGGCGCAAAGGATGAATTTGTGATGGCAAAAATGTGGGTTACTGTGATGGGCAGCTTTGTGGCGGACCTGGCTTTTCGCACGGGGCGCATTCCCGCCTGGGGCGAGACGCTGATGGGCCAGTCGTTCAAGCTTGGCCCCGGAGGTAAGGGCTCCAACCAGGCAGTAGCCGCTGCGCGCGCCGGCGGCCGGGTGAGCTTCATCTCCAAGCTTGGGCAGGACCCGTTCGGGGAGATGGCGCGCAATCTTTATAAGACAGAAGGCATTGACACCCAGTTTCTCTTCACCACGGCGAGCGCCACGGGAGCGGCCGCGATCATCATTGATGCAGAAAAGGGCGAGAACGCCATTATCGTCGTTCCCGGCGCCTGCTTTGAAGTAACCGCTGAGGAGGTCGATCAGGCTAGTACGCTCATTGCTGATTCGAGCGTCTTCGTTGCCCAGCTCGAGCTTTCGCTCGCCGTCGTCGAACATGGGCTCGCGCTGGCCCACGCGCTCGGCGTGCCCACCATCCTCAATCCCGCGCCCGCTGCGCCGCTGCCTGAGAGCATCTACCAATCCATCGACTACATCACTCCCAATGAGACGGAGGCCGCAGCGCTCACCGGCGTCCCGGTGGCCACCGTGGCCGACGCCGAGAAGGCCGCCGATGCATTTCTTGCCCGTGGCGTGCCGAACGCCATTATCACGCTGGGCGCGCAGGGCGCCTTCGTCAAGAATGCCCGCGTTAAGGCACACGTCCCCGCCGTCAACGCCGGCCCGGTCGTCGAAACCACCGGTGCGGGCGACGCCTTCAATGGCGGCTTCGCCGTCGCCCTCTCGGAAGGCATGGACCTGGTGGAGGCTGCCCGCTTCGGCTGCGCCGCCGCCGGAATTTCCATCACCCGTCCCGGCACTGCGCCCTCCATGCCCTCTCGCGCGGAGATTGACGCGCTGCGCAACTAAAGGGATTCTGATCTCGTTTGAGTACTATCCATAAAGCAAAACGGGGACCGCAAATTCGGTCCCCGCTTTGCTGCTTGAAGCTGGTTCTGCGTTATGGGCAGACACCGGCGTTGCCCGCGTTGTAGATGCCCTGGACCTGTGCGGCAGTCAGGGCGGTGTTGTAGATCTGGACCTCGTCGATTAAGCCATTGAAGGCCCAGTTGCTGCTCACCGATTGCCCGATAGCGAACCAGGTTCCGGAGTAAGAGACTGTGCCATTCCATATTGACTCACCCGATTGTCCCAAATACGGCTGCAGTACACCGTTGAAGTAGAACTGATCGGGTTGATTTGCTGAAGCAACAGCTGTAACCAAAACCCACTGATTGAGTGGCAGCTGAGATGTGGTATAGGCAGAGTACCAGGAGCTCCCATTGCCGATATCAAGGTCGAGGCTGCCCGGAGGCCGTCCGTTTCCGTTGTTACCGCCTCCGTAGATGTAGAGGCCAATTCCATCATGGGAAGAATTTTCGCTTCCGAGGACAGTGTAATATGATCCGTTCGCCGGATAACTCGTCAGGTAGACCCAGGCGGACATGGTGATGTTGTTCTGGATCTGCAGGTCGGCCGGAACCGATGAACCGATCAGCACGTACTGGTTGCTGCCGTTGAAGCTGAAGGCATCGTTGACCGCGCCTAACGCAAAGCCCGCGCCGTTCTCCAGCGTTCCGTTGTTGTGGCCCATGTGGTCGGTAGCGTCATCGTCGCTCCTCCACCAGGAGACCAGGCCTGCAGGTTGCGCGTAGCAGGCACTGGCCGGAGTGATGGTGGCTGAGCACGAGGAGGCGGTGCCTCCATACTGGCCGCTGCAACTCCAGCTGAAGACGCCGCCTGAGTTCGTCTGCCCTGTGGCCGTACCCGTCGAGCAGAGGTTTGCGGTCGGCGGAATGGAGAATGTTCCTCCGTTCGCCGACCCGCAGACCCCAGCCATCGGGGCTGTGGTTCCAGTAGTGAAGGTGGCTTGCGAGCCGTAATTGCTCAAGTTGTTGCCGGCAATATCGGTTGGCCACCAGTTATTGGGATAGTAGTAAATGTCGTACATCGTCGACTCGGCCAGCGGCGTTGTCGGCGTCAGGGTAATTGTCGTCGCCACCGAGGGTGTGGCGCTTGACGAGATACTGATCGTGGTGGGAACGGTGGCCTGCGTATTGTGATTGCGCAGGTAGAACTGGCTGGAGGTGATCAGCACCGGGTTCAGCGCCTCACTCGTGGTCATCGAGACCGACGTCGGCACTCCGGTAGTGGTGACGCCATTTGCCGGACTGGTGGAGACCACGGTTGGTGACGTGAAGTCAAAGCCCGCTCCGGTGGTAAAGGTGCTGGTTACCGGCGTGATGGCATTGCCATTTATGTCGGTAACGCCAGAAATGTTGTAGGTGTACTGCGTGTTGGGCTGCAAGGAGTACGGTAGTTGCACCCAGACGATGGTGTTCCCGTACTCGGTGTAGGCGCCGATGGGTATGGGGCTTCCGCCGAGCGGGGTGAGGGTGATGTTGCCCAGCGAGTCTCCTGCCACCGGCTCGTTGAAGAGCAGGCCGAGGCTGGAGTTATACCACGGGCCCTGGCTGGTATCCACCGGCACATTGGTCATGCCGTTGGGCGGGTTGGCGTAGAGCAGCGTCGGCCCCTGGCTGAGAGGGCCGTTGCCGGTGTAGAAGCCGGTGTTGCTGTTGCTCTGCCCGTTGCCGGTCAGGTCGATGGCGTTGTAGCAGGCATAGTAGTACTGTGAGTTGGCGAAGAGCGGCGAGGTTGGCGTCATGGTGACAGATGTCAGGTCGCTGGACCAGGTATAAGTCCAGGGGTCGGTTGCCCAATTGTTAGCTCCGGCCACGTAGCTATAGATGTACGTGTTGCTCGAATTGACGCTGCTGGGATCCATCGCCTCCGAGTAATGACAGGTGAAGGACGCGTTGGTGGCAATCCCGGTCTGCCCTGAGCCGAAGTCGAGCGTGACCGTCGGTGTGCTGTAGTCGGGCGTGGCCGCGGTGGTGAAGTTAGAAGTCGCCGCCGTAAAGGTGTTGCCCGCGTAATCCAGCAACCCGCTGACGTTGACTGAAATCAGACTCGATGGCGGCAGCGGATTGACCGGCGTAAAGTTGACGCCGACAACATCGCTGTTACTGATGTTGTAAGACCATGTGCCATCAATGGGGTTACCGCTAGTGGTGACGGCCACGTTGGTTGAATTGATCGTGGTCTTATCCACAGGCTTGGAGAATTGCAGGCGGATGAAGGCGTTGGTTCCCACATTGATCACGCCATTGGGCGGTCCGATGGTCACCGTGCCGGCAGTCGTGTCCGGACCTGCGGTGGTGTAGAAGTAGGTGGCGTAGCAATCGCCCTGAGCAGCTACATCATAGGGGAAGTAGCTCTTGACGTTGGAATTGGTGCAGAAGCCGTAGAACACGCCCGACGCATTCCATGGCGCAGTCGGTGTGATGCGCACAACATTTGTTGTACCCGGCGCTAGAGCTACCGTGTACGGCGTTGTTGGGCTACCGTTGCGATAGACGTTGCCGCTCAACGTGGTTGCGTCGAGGGGCACGTTGTACTGGATATCGATCTCGGCATTGGTGGGCACATTGGTTGAGCCGCAGCAATAGGGGCTAACCGCAACCACCTGCGGCACGGTAGTGGCAGGGTTGCTTGGAGCGGCCACGGTGTAGAAGTAGCCGCTGGCGCTGTTGAAGTAATTGCCATTCACATCCATCACATTCCCGGAGAGGAACCACTGCACCGTCGCGCTGTTCGGGAACGCAGTGATGGGTGTGAACTGGATCTCGTAACCATCGGCTGTGGCTAGTGTGATTCCAGCATAGACCTGCCCGTTCACGGTAACGGTAAGGTTACCCGAAACCGTGGACGAATTGACCTGGCGATTCATGTAAAGAGTCAGCAGCGTATCGGTCGGAATTCCGGAGGTGTTGCCCGGAACCGCGCTTTGCACACTGCCGTTACCGGTGGCCGGATCGGCCATGGTGGTGAAGGTGCTGGTGTACGGACTCGACAGCGTATTTCCCCAGTCGTCGGTGACTCCGCCGGCGGGAATGAAAATGGTGTAGGTGGTGCCATTGTTCAGTGCACCCTGGTTGAAGGTGATGGTGCGGCCATCCGCCGACATGGTAACGCTACCCGAGTTTTGCAGGCTTTGGCCGGCATAGAGCTGCATATTGTAGCTGCCCACGGTACCAGGATTGACCGAATTGCTGAAGGTGACCGAGACGGACTGGTCGCGGCCTATATTGGTGACACCGTTTGCCGGACTGACCGAAAGCACCGAGAAGGGTGTAGTAGCCGGCGTACCGCCTACCACGGTGAAGGAGAGCAGCTGGCTCCAGCAACCGCCGCTTAACACATTTCCCAGAACGTCGGTAGGTCCGTTGCAACTGCCGACGGCGATATTCGCCCCGGACGGATAGGGATTGGCCGGAGTGAAGGTGACTTGATTGCCGCTGGGTGAAAGAGAAAGAGTTCCAGCCAGCGGATGGAAGCCGCTCCAACCATCGAAGACATCCAGCGTACCGTTGTTGACTGTCGCCGGATCCAGAACATGGTTGAAGGTGATGATGATAGGCGATGTGGCGGAGACGTTCGTTGCGCCATTGCCGATATTGGTGCTGGTAATAGAGAGTCCGCCTGTCGATGCGACTGAGCCGGTGGTGAAGGTGGTGGTGGAAGGCACAACCGTATTGCCATTGGCGTCCGTGAAGCCGGAGACATTCACCGTGTAGGTGGTGCTCGTGGACAAGGCGCTGGTGGGCGCGAAGGTGAGCATCTGGATGTTGGTCAGGCTCACGGTTCCGGCTACCGGGGTAGCGCCGTTCAGCAGTTGGATCGAATTCTGATTCCAAGTGGTGGGATCGATGGGCGCGCTGATTGCGGCGACGATCTGCGCGTTGGTCGGAATGCCAGTGGCGCCGTTCAGCGGGCTGATGGTGACCGTCGGGTCCGAGGTGACCGCGCCGCTGCCGGTATAGAAGTAGTACCAGGGCAGATTAGTGTAATTGCCATCCTCATCAACAGATCCGCCGCCGTTGATGTTGGAGAATCTGTACTCCGTGTTGGGCAATAGCGGGACTTGCGGCGTAAGCGTAACCTCCATCCCATTGACCGACAAAGAAACAGTGGTTTGAACGTACTGACCCGTGTCGTTGAGTACAAGCTCGAAGTAGCTGTTGGTGACGCCTATTGGGTTGAGCGGCTTGTTGAATACGATCTTGGGAATCACGTTGGTGCCGTAGGCGGGGCAGCTTGCCGCACTGGTGCTGCAGCTAGCCGGATCGGTACTGACCACGGACGGCGCCGTAATGTCGAAGGTGGCGCCGGTGGTGAAGGTGCTGGCTAAGGTGGCGACAGTGTTTCCAGCCGGATCCGTGACGCCGGCAATCGTGAACACATAAATGGTATTGGCCGCCAGTGGAGCGCTGGGCACAAGCTGCAAGACGGTGTTGCCCGCGCTCATCACCGGCGTGGTCGTCACCGTTGAGCCACCTTGCATAAGCGTGACGCCGGAGAGGAAGTTGGGATCAATGGGAGCGCTGAACTGCGCTTCAATGACAGCATTGGTGCCCAGACCGGTGGCTCCGTTCATCGGATTGAAGTTGATGACCGTGGGCGCGGTCGAGGCACTGGCGTATGTAGCAGTGAAGTACTCCCCATAGCCATTAACCTGATTGCCGGCGATGTCCGTGCCGCTGTTGACCGCAAGATAATATTGACGGCCGGCAGCCAGCGGAGAGCTCGGCACGATATAGGCAACCGTCTGGCTCGCGTTCCAGGTAAGCGTGGCGGGAATGCAGCCGATGCCGTCACCCGAGAGCTGATCGGAGATGCGGAAGTTGCCGCAATTGCTCCCTTGTCCTTCGGTGAAGGTGGAGGCATCCATCGGTTCGCTGAACTGAACTGTCATTGACGCGTTGGTTGGGACGGTGCCGTTGCTGGAAGCGCTGGTCCATACCACATAGGGCGCGGTGAAGTCTGGCCCTGCGCCCGTCGTGAAGCTGGAAGAGAATGTGACGGGATTGCCTACCAGGTCGAGTACGCCATTGAGTGTCATCGACAGTATGGTGTTGGCCGGCAGCGGCGCGCTAGGTGTGAAATTCACGCGCGTGTTGGTGGAGTTGAACCAGTAGCTGCCCGCCAGCGGTGTGGCGCCGTTGAGCACCTGGAAGGTGTTGCTGTTGACGCTCACCGGATCGATGGGCTTGTTGAAGATCACGCCCGGCGTCACGTTGACGCCGACGCCAGTTTCGCCGTTCATGGGCACCGCGCTGGTGACGACCGGCAGAGTGCTGTCCATGGCAGTGCCGGTGTAGGCATACCAGTAATTTGCCGCGGCGGGCACGCTGGTGGTGCTGGTCAGGCCGGTAGTGACATGCAGGTAGATGGTGCTGCTGGCGGGCAAAGCGCTCGACGGCACAATGCGAACCACGTTCGACTGCGGCTGCGTGTATGTGCCGGACAAATGTGAACCGCTGTATCCGTTGGACAGGTAGATGTTGGTGGGGGTAACTGTTGCCGAACTCAGCGGCGTATTGAACTGAACGTCGAAGAACGTGTTCAGCGCGATGTTGTTGGCTCCATTCACCGGCGAGATGGACTGCACGGTGGGCGTCAGGGTGCTGGTGTCGGCGGCCACATAGAAGTAGCCGGAGGTGGTGTTGATGTACGTGTTGTACGTGGTGTCGGTCAGGCTGCCGGTAGTCCACCACTGAACAAGAGCGCCAGGCGCCCACGGAACGCTAGGCGTGAACTCCAGCGTGTAACCGTTATCCAGCACCTGCACGGTGCCCGGGACTGCCACGTTGTTCTGCGCGACTTCAATGCCACCGTTGGCCGTGCCGGGGTTGATCGGCAGGTTGGTGAAGATAGTGATGGGCTCATTGACGCTGATGCCGCTGGCGCCGCTACCTGGCCGCGTGGTGATCACAGACCCGTTAGTGTTCGAGTCAGACGGCATGGTAGCGAACTGGCTGGTGTAGTTGGTCAGCCCATTGCCGCCCCAGTCGTGAAGTCCGCTGTTGAGCATGGCGGTCAGGGTTGCGCTTGAAGGCAACGCGTAGCAACTAAATGACAGCGTAGTGTTGTCCTGCGAGCGGTTGTAGCTGGTGCACCACGGGCTCTGCGAATCGCCGTTAAACAGCCCGAAGTCGTTGGAGTTGATCGTGCTCGGGTTGACGGAACGGTTGAATGTGGCTGTCACTGGCGCGCGCAAGCCTACGTTGGTTGCGTTGGCGGCCGGTGTGAAGGCGACCACCTGGAAGGACGCGGGAGGCGCTATGGCCGTGCCGCCGGTGGTGAAGGAAGTCAGTTGTGTGTAGCAGCCGCTGATGTAATCGCCGGCCAGGTCGTAGGGCCCATTGCATGCGCCAACCCAGATTAGCGTGTTGATCGGCAGCGGGCTGTCAGGCGTAAAGATCACCTGGTTGGGATTCCCAGGTTGCACCTGGTAGGCGCCCGCTACTATCTGATTGCTGTTCCAGCCGATCATGATGGGCAAGGAGGACGAGTTGACCGACGCGGGATCAAGCGGGTTACTGAAGTTGAGCGTGATGGTGGTGTTGGTGGCCACGCCGCCGGCGCCATTCGAAGGAGTGGCGCTGGTCAGCGACAATCCGCCGGTGAGGCTGGCGCCGCAGGTCTGGATGGATGCCTGCAGGCGGAAGGCCTCCAGATAGTTGTCAGTCGAGCCCCAACCAAGAGACAGCACGTTCTGGCCGGTCACCAGGCGGCTGGAAATTGGAATATTGATCGACGTGAGGCCGGAAATGGCGCTGATGTTGCTCATGATGGCGGTCCCATTGAGCGCCAGCAGCCCGTTGTCGTCTACTCCCATGGCGCCCACCAGGCAGAGGTTGGAAGGCACGCTGGAGCCGGGGATGTTGAATGTTGTGTAGTAAAGGCCGTGCGTGTTGCTGGTGGTGCTGCCCGGGTTGATAGTGATCCAATCCGAGTTTGGTCCGTTGGCTACCCAGCCGCTGTACCAGCCAGTTTCGCCAGAGAAGACGGTCAGCAGCGGCTGCGCGGTCCCGGTTGTGCAACCTGGACCGGCTGAAGGACATCCGAAGGTGCTCTCTGAAGGCTCGCTGGCAAGCGGTATCACAACCCAGTTAGCGTCGGCGGTGTTGCCGGCGGTGATCAACTGGCCGGAGGCGTTGAAGCCCGTCGAGACGCTGATCGGCGCGATGGAGGTCGCGGTCGTGAAGGAGCTTCCAGCGAAGGAAACCACGTTACCGGTGAGGTCCGCGACGCCGTTGACACTCACCGTGTACGGTGTGGCGGGCGCGAGAGTTGTTGCTGGCACAAAGGTCAGAGTTACAAGGTCGCTGGCCAGGGTTGTAATGCCGGCCACCGAAGGCGACAGTTGGATGGCATTGCCATTGACGATGGTGCTGGGATCAACCGGCGCACTGAAGCGCACTACGATTTGCGCATTCAGCGGAATGCCCACGGCGCCGTTGGCCGGCGAGATGGAGGCTACGCTGGGCGCGGCCGTATCGGAACCGGAGCCGGTGTAGAAGTAGGCATCGATGCCGCTCAGGTAGGGGCCGGTGTTGTTGAGGTTATTACTGTCCATGTCGTAATATCCCGAAGACTGATGGACACGGTAGTAGGTGTTGGGCAGCAGCGGATAAGTCGGCGTGAACGTGGCGCTTAGACCGTTGGGAGCGACTGTAACCGTGCCGAGAATGTACTTACCGTTGTCGGCGTTGTACATCGTCACCGTGCTGGTGTTGATCTCCAGCGGGTTGACCGGCTTGGAGTAGAAGACCGTAGGCGTAAAGTTAGTGCCGATGTTGGTTTGACCGCTGGTGAAATGGACGCTGGTGCTATTCGACGTAGTATCCGAGCCGGGGCCGGTGGTGAAGGAGATCGCGCCGGGAGTTACCGCGTTGCCAGCCGTATCTACCAGAGGCGTGTTCCATTGCACGGTGTAGATAGTATTCGCCGGCAGAGGCGATGAGGGTATGAAGGTCAGGAGTGAGCCCGGGCCCCACGAGTTCGACGTCGGCGGATCGCTGTTCCATATAAATGAACCAGCAACGGAGTTGCCAGCGTTGCTGACGGTCACTCCGGAGACAGTCGACTGGTTCATATCCGTGCTGAACTGGAGCTGAATTACAGCGTTTGTGCCTACGCCCGTGGCGCCATTGGGCGGATTGAGATTCGTCACCGTGGGCGGCGTGGTGTTGGCGGTGAAGTCTGTGTAGAAGTACTGGCCGTAATTGGAGAAGTTGTTACCTGTGGCGTCCTTGATATAGTTCGAACCGTTAGCTATCAACTCGATGTAGTACTGCGAATTGACGGCCAGCGGGAGGACGTTGGGCGTGATGGTCAGCACGCGACCTGTGGCGTCCAGGCTGGTGGTGATCGGAATCGACACCTGACCGCCCGGATTGCTTTCCAGATAGAGCAGCACGGTGGGGTTGCTGGCTGGGCTAACGATGAACGTGTTGCGGTTCATCGGCTGGCTGAAGACCACCGAGAAGACGCTGTTGATGGGCACGGTGCCAGTGGGTCCAGAGCTGCCGGCATTCAACCCAGGGCTGAACGAAATGATCGAAGGCGCGGGAATCGACGCCGCCTGAACGGTGAAGCCGCCGGGGACGGATTGCGTGGAGCCGCCGGTGGTAACGAATACATCCGCAGGGCCAAGAGGAGCGCCCGAGGCGATATTCAAATGCACGGTAATGCTGATGGCCGAGTTAAACGTCACCGGCCCGGGTAAGCCAGGACCCGCGGCGCCAACCACCGTGATACCCTCGGCGGCAGTGCCGATGGTGACCGTCGAGGCCGAGGTCCAGTTGGTGTACTGGCCGGTGAGAGTGAGGGCAATCGGCGTCGAGTTGCCGGGCGTGCCTATGTTGGGATTGATTGTCAAAATGACCGGCGTGCCGGGGGTTACGGCAAATCCGCCAGAGAGTACAACCGGCTGGCTGTTGTAGGTGACCGTGATGTCACGGCTGCCCACCGAGGCATTGGCCGCGATGGTGATGTTGGCGGTGAACTGCGTGGTGGTGACACTGCTGAGCGAGTTCACGGTGATGCCCGAGCCGAAGCTCACCTGCGCCGCCGTAATCGTTGTGAAGTCAATGAACTGGCCGTTGACGACGACGCTGTAGTCGTTGCCGGCGATGCCAGACGTCGGCGTGGCATTGAGCAGCGCCGGAAGGCCGGCCAGCACGCTGAATCCGCCAGTGATGGAGGCCGTCTCCGCTCCTGTTGTCACCGAGATGGTGCGCGAGCCAAGCGTCGCGGCATTATCGATGGTGATGCTGGCTTGGGCATGGGTTGAATCGCTGGCCGTCGTCGAGTTTACCGTGATGCCGGCGCCGAAGTTGGCCACACTGCATGGTGAGCAGCCAGGGGCGGTGTTGAAGTGTGTGAACAGGCCGGTAAGGTTTACGTAGAAGGGCGCGTCACCGTCGCCTTGATGGCCGGTCGGCGGGTTCACAACGGTAAGGATCGGAACTCCGGGTGTTACGGAGAATCCGCCCAGAATCAGCGCGACTTCCCCGCCTGTAGTCAAAGTTACGTTGTAACCCGTTGTTGTGGTCACCGGCGTGGTCGCCGGAATCGTGATGTTGACGTCGGCGTGGAGCAAGTCGATTGCCGTGACGCTGTTTACCGTGATGCCGCCGCCGAAGGTGGCCGTCGTCGTTCCTTCGCAGTTGACGTTGGGCTGCGTGCAGAAGTGCGTCTGGCTGCCGGTGACGTGCACGACGAGCGTCGAGTTTTGCGCGCCGGACGCCGGGTTCAACGGGCCTTGAATCGCCGCCGGACCAGGGGTAACGTCGAAGGCGCTGGTCATGGTGACGACTTCGCTGCCCGTGGTGACGGAGACGTTGCGATAGCCCGTCGTTGTCACCGGATCCACGGTGATGTTGGCGGCTATGTGGGTTGCATCGCCCGCGGACACCGAGTTGACGGTGATGCCCGTGCCGAAGTTGACCGTGGTGCAGTTGGGCGAGCAGCCGGGCGCGGTGTTAAAGTGCGTGAACCTACCGGTCAGGTTGACGGTTCCGGTCCAGCCTTGAACCTGGCTGGCAACAACAACGGAGAGCAATTCCGGCTGGGTCTGGGTGACCGTAAAGACATTGGTGCCACTGGAGAATTCGCCGAGGGTAGTCGCCGACACCGACTCCTGGCCTGCCGGCGCGGAGTCGTTGACGGTGATGTCGGCAGTGATCGTGGTTGCATTGACCACGCTCCAGGAATTGACCAGCACGTTGGGGAAGTTGAGCGTCGTGGTGCCCGACAGCCAGTTGGTGTTGGTGCCGTTGATGGTAACGTTCGTCAGTTCCTGGCCCTGGCCAGCGGTGTTCGGCACAACGCTATTGATCGCCGCCGGTCCGGGACTGACGTAAAGAGCGTAGTTCAAGCCCAGTACTTGCGTGCCGGAAATGACCGTCAGGTTGCGCCATCCGGTATAGGTGGTGGGTTGGATGAATCCGTTAACCGTCAACGAAGTATCCGAAGTGACGTTGACATTGGTGACGACAACTCCGTCGCCAAAGGAAACCGAGGGCGGGTTCACCGTCCATTGTGTTGCCTGGCTCAGGATAGTGAAGACAGCGCTGCCTTGCTGCGGCCTCGAATTCGGCGAGGAAGAGAGCAGCAGCGGCGTTCCGGCCTGCACCACAAATCCGTTGTTGAGGTTGGCAACTTCGCCCTGCGTCGTGGCGGTTACCCACGTCGGGCCCTCGGAAGCCAGCGCCGGGATAGAGATCGTCAGCGTTACGTCAGTATTGCTGTGCAACACGGTCAATGTACTGTTCACCTGGATGCCTGCTCCAAACGTGAACACTGTTGAGCCGTCCCAGTGCGTATTCTGGCCGATGACTTCCACCTGCAGCGTGTCGCCCTGCTTGGCGATGTTGGGCGTGACAGACAGAATCAGAGCCAGGCTCGGCGTGACCGAGAAGCCCGCGCCGCTGACCACGTGGCCGAGACCGATTACATCCGCAGTTGTCGCAACCACACTGTGATAGCCCTGCTGAGCCAGTTGATCGATGCTGATGCTCTGGGTGGCGATGGTGGGCCCAATAATATTCGGCGGGCCGTTCGTGGTGATGCCGGAACCGAAGCTGAAGGTCGTGGTGCTGTCGAAGCTCGTGTACTGACCAATGATGTTGACCACGAGATTCTGGGCGCCCTGCATCCCCGACCCCGGATCGACAACACTCAGCGTCGGCTGGGCGATGACCACGCTGAACTGGGCGTTATCCACCTCTTGCGGGGTAGTGCTGTAGGTCGTCAGCGTCAGATCGCTCGTCGAAGCTGAGGCGTTCGGGCTAATCGAGACATTGGCTACCGCCGACGTCGGACTCAATACTTGGAAGGTGTTTACCGTGATGTCCGAATTAAAGCCGGTCAGTTGCGTGCCAAAGGCAGGATTCGGATCCCATTGCGTGTACGCGCCATAGAAAGTGATGGTGAATGTCTGGCCCGGAAGTCCCGATGACGGAGATTCGTACCAGATGTACGGAGTCGGCGGTGGCGCGGGAGCACTCACATAGAAGTTGCCGGTGAGAACCTGCGTTCCGTTCGGTAATCCGGTAGTCGTAGCCTGCACGGTGCGCCAGCCGACCTGAGCCGCCGGATCGATGTTGAGCACCGCTTCGATGTGCGTATCGTTGTCCACCTGGTACGAGGCCACTGTAACGCCAGTGCCAAAGTTGATTGTGGTGGCCGCCGAAGTCCATTGCGTGTAGAGGCCGTAGATATCCACGCCCAGGGCTATTGTCCCTTTCAGCGCGCTGTTGGGGCTGATATACGTGACCACCGGAACGCCGCCGGTGACTACGAAGGCGCCGCTATCGGTCAGTGACTCGCCGTTCGTAATCATATAGATGGAGCGCGCCCCAGGATTGGCTGTCGTGGAGATACTTATATCCACCGTAGCGCTGGTGGGACTGTTGATGACCACCGAATTGACGGTAATATCGTAGCCCCCGCCGGCGATGTAGAACTGGGTGAAGTTCTGCGCCCAGTGCGTATACAAGCCGGTGATATTGAAGACGATCTCCTGGCCCTCATTGCCGGTGGCGGGCGCAACCTGGCTGATGATCGCCGGGCCGGGAATGATGGTGAAGATGTTGTTCGAGACAATCTCACTGCCGGTGCCTGTAGACACACCTGGAGTGCATCCCTGGTAGGTTACATTTGCTGTCATTGATGCGGGCTGGAAGGCGCAAGAAACTCCCGGCGTCGTCACGGTAACCAGGCGGCCGCCGGTGTAGGAGAGAGGATCGATGGTAATTTGAGCGTCCACTTCGGTGGCGCTCACATAGTTAACCGACTGCACGGTGATGCCCGCGCCGAAGGTGGCCGTGCTCAGGTTGCTGAAGTGCGAGTACTGGCCAATGAGCCGGACAGTGCAGTACGGTTGGGTCGAGCAGGTTGGGCTGGTGCTGATAGGCGCGCCCTGCTCGGCCTGGTTGGGTATGGCCTCATTGAGCGTGGCTACGCCGGGAACCACCGAGAAGGCATACACCTGGCTTGCCACTTCGCCCAGCGTGGTCACGGTAACCGTGTGGTAACCCACAGTTGAAGTGGTCGAAACAGTGATCGGGACCGTCAGGCTGGTGGTAGAGTTCACCGTGACCGTGCCGGTATTGATGCCGGAGTCGCCGAAGCTGACCAGGCTGATGCCCGGCTGGAAGTCGGTGGCCGAACCGGTAATGGTCACCGTTCCGCTCGACTGCTGCAAAGCCGAGTTCGGCGAGACGTTGGTGATTTCTTCCGCGCCTTGCGCAACGCAGAAGTAGGACGGCGCTACGCCGGAGGGTGGTGTGTTGCCCGCAACCTGCACGGTGCCCGTGGTAACGGTGAGCACATGTCCGTATGGATCGCAGAGGTCTACGTAGGCCAAGGGACTTACGGTAATGTTCAGTTGCAGGTTGTCAGCGTCGATCACGGTCACGGAGTTCACCGTGATGTCTCCGGCGGGGCTGAAGGCAGCTGAAGTGGCTCCCTGCTGCCAGTTGGTGTAGCGTCCCAGAACCTGCAAGGTCAGGGAGGCGCCCTGCATGGCTCCGCCGGGCGAAGCAACCAGCAGTGTGGGGAATCCCTCTTCGATGTCGATGGCCTGCTGCAAGGTAACAACTTCGCCGTCGGTGGTCGTGGTCAGCGCCGCATAACCAACCGGGGACGTGGAAAGCACGGTGATCTGAACCTGAGCCGTCGTGGGACTGCTGACCGTAAGGCTGTCGATGGCGACGCCCGGCCCAAAGCTGAACGAGGTTTCGCCCTGGAGCCAGTGCGTGCCGACGCCGACTACATTCAATACTACCGTTTGCAGTTGCGAAACAACATAAGGCGTTCCGGCGCCGCCGAATACTCCGCAGCCATTGGCCTCCACAACGTTGACAGTGCAGTTGACATTGGGTCCGACGCTGTATATATATGCGCCGCCCGGAGTGACGCTGAAGCCGGTGCCGCCAACGATCTCAGAGCCGGTATACATGATGACGCTGTTGCCGCCCACGGGAGCCGTGGGGCTGACGGCTATGGTTGCCGTAGCCACCGTCGGACTGAGGATCTGCAGGTTCGATACGGTAACACCTGCGCCGAGAATCGCTTCCGTTGTGTTTTGGACCCAGTGCGTCAAGGAGCCGGTAATCGTCACATCCACGGTCGCGCCCTGTTGGGCGCTCGACACGCATGGAATAGAACCGGTCACACACACGCTAACCAGCGAAGGCTGCGCTGGCGAATCGATCAGGAAGCCGGCCATTACCTGCTCCGCGCCTGTGTTGACGTAGATGTTCTGCCATCCGGGCGGAGTCGGCAGCGTGTTGCCGTTGTCGATGAAGCTGGTCGTAACGCTGACGGTCAGGTCCGCGGGGCCTTTCACGAGAATACTGCTGGGATCAACAGTGATCTGCGGTCCAAATAGTACCTGCGTCGTGCCCTGCACAAAGTTCGTGTTCAGGCCGATAATCTCGACGGTTTTCGTGGTGCTGGGCGGCGCGTGAGAGGGCGAAACGCTGATAATCCCAACCGGAGTCTGGGTGACGTTGAAGTAGGTGGTGACAATCTCGCCGCCCGTTGTCAGCGTGATTAGCCGCGGTCCGGTAGCAGTGGGAGTGCCATTGGTGCCCGAGATAATATTCACCGTGGCCGTGGCGCTCGTCAGGCCCGAGGGGTTGAAGCCTGTCAGAGTGACGCCCTCGCCGCTGATGACCGACGACGTCGTCGGCCCGAAATGCGTGAACTGGCCGGTGAAGCTGACACTGAAGCTGTTGACCGTGGAGCCGGATGGAAGCAGACCGTTGGCCGGGCTCATCGTCAAGGTCGGCGTCGCCGCGCACACCTTAATCGTGGAACTGACAACCTGGCCGCCTGTGGCCATATAGAAGCCATAGGTTCCGGGCGCAGTATCCGTGGAGACGGCGACATTAAGGAGCGCGTCTGTCGCATCGGTGATTGTGACCACAGGGATGGTGATGTTCTCATACGGAACCGCGTAGAAGGCTGCTGTTGTGTTGCCTTGCACCCAGAGGGTATTGACGCCGGTTACGGAGAGCGTCGCTTGGCCGCCCTGCGGAACGCAGCTGGGCGTGACGTTGGTGATGGAGGCGTTCGAGGCCGTTACCGCGAAACCGAACGAGAAGATGGTCGCGCCGGAGCCATTGTTGACGGAAAGGTCCGCCGTGATGCTGCCTATGTTAGCGTTCGGGCTGACCGTGATGTTGACGGTTGCGCTGCTCGCCGAAGTTACGGTGATCGAATTCACCGTGATCTCTCCGGTAAAGTCCGCAACGACGGGGTCTGTGCCGGGATGCGTATAGACGCCAACCGGGAAGGTCGTATAAGCGTTGCCGGTGATGACGACGTTCAGCGTCTGGCCCTGAGTGCCGGAACTTGGCGCCACTCCCAACAGTGCGGGCGTCGCTCCAATCACCGTGAAGGCGTTGTTTAGCGTCGCAATCTCGCCGCCTGTCCAAACGGTAGCGTTCTGCAAGCCGATCGCAGCGCCTGCCGGAACGGCAACCTCCACGACAGCCGTCGTATCGCTGGTCACCGTCACCTCCGGCGAGAGGATGCCGCCGGTGAATGAGACCTGGGTTGCATTCTGCAAGAAGTGAGTGCCGGAGGCAGTCAGGTAGACTTGCCCGCTCCATCCCTGCGGCTTAGCGGTTGGTACTACAGGAGTCAGAGTGGGGCTGATGCTGAGCAGCGTTGCGTTGTTGGGACCGATCTGGAAGGCTGTTGAGCTGGAGGTAGCAAACTCTCCGCCTGTCACCAGCGTGATGGTGCGATAGCCGATTGGCGTCGTGTTGCTAATGGTGATGTTAGCCTGCGCATCGGTGGTGTCGCTTACACTCACCGAGTTCACCGTGATGCCATCGCCGAAGTTGGCGTAGGTAATGCCGTCCACAAAGTTAGTTCCCGCGCCTGTCAGGTTCACATTCAGTGTCTGGCCCTGGGTGCCGAAATTCGGGCTGATGTTGGTTATGACGTGCGAGTTGTTCGGATCGGCAATGATAAAGGCCATGCTCAACAGCGCCGTTTCCGTTCCTGCCCCGGCCGGGAGCGTGGTGACAACCTGGATATCGCGCGCGCCATAGACCACGCCGGGGTTCGCGGTGATCACCAGTTGGGCGTGGATCGTGTTGAGCGTGGTGGTGGTCGTATCGGGAACCGTGGCCGTGATGTCAGAGGGGTTGGAGCTGCTGTCCGTATCGACGAACGTAATGACCGAAGACGCATTGAAGTGCGTCCATCCGTTGCCGGTGATGACCGCATTGATGGTCGTGCCGGCGGCTCCCGCTCCGGGCGAAACCACGGAGACGGCTGCTGGTGGAGGGGTGGCGATTGCCGAACCAGTGAGCGACGCGCTGGGGTCGCCGGGCGCCGTGTCTGTCACGATCAGCGTACCGGTGCGCGTAGGTGGGGTTACCGAGCTGGGTATGAAGTTGACGTAAATTAGGCAGGAAGACTTGGCGGCGATCGCGCCCGTGGCGCAATTGCTGTTGGCGATGAAGTCGCCGGTCGTGTTAAGCGTGAAGGTCTCCGGCTGGGTCTCGTGATTGGTCAGCTTGAGCGTCTTGGGTGCGCTGCTGGTGCCCACTGTCTGCGCGCCGTACGACAACAATGAACCTGAAAGGGTCAGCGGAGAGGTTCCGGTGCCGGTAATGTTGATGACCTGCGGGCTGGTTGCCACATCACTCTCATAAACCTGGAGCTGGCCGTCGCGAACCCCGCCGATGCTGGGATTGAAGCTGATGGTGAGGAAGCAGGAAGCGCCCGGAGCCAGCGCGTAAGGATACGCGGTGCCGCAGCTCGTCGATGTCTGAACAAAGTCGCCGCTTAACAGGAAGTTGGTGATGTGGATCGTATTAGTGGTACTCATGTTGGTGACGGTGACCGTCTGGTAGGCGCTGGTGGTGCCAACAGGAGACGTGTACGTCAGCAACCCCGGCAACACCGTCACTGGCGCTGCGCCTGAACCTGTCAGGGGAATCATCAACGGGTCGCCAATGTTCAGCGTGGCCGTCCTGGTTCCCGGCCCGCTGGGCGTAAAGGTCACATTGATTGTGCAAGCGCCGCCTGCCGGAAGCGGCGATGAAGATGAAGTGGAGCAGGTTGTCGACGATACGGCAAAGTCGCCTGCATTGGCGCCGGTGAACGAGACCCCGGTGATCTGCTCGCTAACGCTCTGCGGATTCGTCAGTGTAAGCGCCTGGGGCGTGCTGGTCGTTCCGATCATCTGAGACGCAAAGCTCAACGAAAGGGGCGAAGGTATCAGCTTCACAGTCCCCGTGGCGCTGACGCCGAAGGTCTGTGGCGCTGTATTGGCGTCGTCGTTGATGGTGATCGTCCCGCCTATCGGTCCCGCTGCGGTTGGTGTCACACTGACCGCGATTACGCAACTGCCGCCGCCGGCAACCGGTGTTCCGGCCAGGCAAGTGGTGGCGCTATTCTGCGCGAAACCGGCAGGGAAGCCCGTTATAGAGGCGATATGCAGCGGAATGCTCTGATTGTTGGTCAGCGTTACATTCTTGACGACTGTATTGGTAATTTCAACATTGCCAAAGGCCAGGCTCGTGGGATTCAGAGTGACTGGCACAACGCCTGTACCGGAAAGCGTCACCACCTGCGGGCTGTTGGTGGCGTCATCGCTTATCGAAAGCTGCGCTCCGCTGGTGGCGCCCACCGCCGTTGGCTGGAAGACAATCCCGATTGTGCAACTGTTCCCCGGCGTCACCGGAGTGCCAACCGCGCAGGCCGGGGTCGTGGTGGTTACAGCATAAGGCCCTGTCGGAGTGATGGAGGAAATATTCAGGTTGACGGCCTGATTGTTCGTCAACGTGACGTACTGCGGCGCGCTGGTGGAGTTGACGGCCACGTTGTTAAAGTTCAAGCTCGTTGGCAAAACCGTAGCCGCCACAACTCCGGTGCCTGATAGCGTCACCGTCTGCGGGCTGGTGCTGGCGCTGTCGTATATGGACAGCGATGCGGCCGGGGCCGCGCCTGTAGTGGTGGGATTGAAGGTCAGTATGACTGTGCAACTGCCGCCCGCAGTCACCGTGGGACTCAGGCACGTCGACGATGGACCGATGGAATAGGGCGATCCCGCCGTCACCGAAAGAGAGGAGATGGAGAGAGAAGTCGACTGGTTGTTCGTCAACGTGATGGTCTTCGGGGTGCTGCTCGCGCCCACCGCCACGTTGCCGAAATTCCAGCTCGTGGGCGAAACCGTGACCGGCGCAACCGGCGCAGTGCCGGTGCCGCTCAACGTCACCGTTTGCGGGCTGGTGCTGGCGAAGTTGATGGTCAAAGTGCCCGGCGTCGCGCCCGGCGCAGTGGGCTCGAACCTGACGGCGAGTACGCAATAGGCGTTTGCCCCGACTGTGCTGGTAGTGGAGCACGTCGTCGTCGGATCCAGCGCATAGCCGCTCGACGGGATCAGCGAAGTGATCGTGAGCGCGGTCGGCTCGTTGTTCGTGAGCTTAACCCATTGAATGGCGCTAATCGTGTTGACCGCCACATTTCCAAAACTCAGCGACGTCGCCGACAGCGTGGTGTCCGCAATTCCCGTGCCGCTCAGCGTCACCGTCTGCGCGCTGGCGCCGGCGAAGTTGACGGTCAAAGTGCCCGGCGTCGCGCCTTGCGCAGTGGGCGCGAACTCGACAGCGAGAACGCAATAGGCGCCTCCCGCAATCGGGCTGGCGGTGGAGCACGAGGTCGAAGGATCCAGCGCATAGCCGCTCGACGGGGCCAGCGAAGTGATCGTAAGCGCGGTCGGCTCGTTGTTCGTCAGCTTTACATATTGAATTGCGCTGGTGGTGTTGACCGCCACGTTGCCAAAGCTCAGCGACGTCGCCGACAGCGTGGTGTCCGCAATTCCCGTGCCGCTCAGCGTCACCGTCTGCGGACTGGCGCTGGCGAAGTTGACGGTCAACGTGCCAGGCTGTGAGCCCGTAGAGGTGGGCTCAAAGACAACAGAGAGGACGCAATAGTGGCCTCCCAAAAGCGTGCCGGAGGAGGGACACGAGGTCGAGGGATCAAGCGCATAGCCGCTCGACGGGGCCAGCGA
>JBEKOC010000024.1:0-57404 GCA_049522175.1 Occallatibacter sp.
TCGAAGTGGAGGCCGGTGGTGGGCTCGTCGAGGATGTAGAGGACGCGGCTGGCCTGGGAGGGCATGGCAGTGGCGTTGACGGCGCGGACCTGGGCGAGGTGAGCGGCGAGCTTGACGCGCTGTGCCTCGCCGCCGGAGAGCGTGGTGGCAGACTGGCCGAGGCGGAGGTAACCTAGACCGATTTCGTCAAGGACGGCGAGCTTTTCAAGCAGGCGGGTTTGGCCGGCGAAGAAGCGCAGAGCTTCCTTGACGGTCATCTGCAGGACTTCGTGGATGTTCTTGCCCTTGTAGGGGACGTTGAGGATTTTGGTTTGATAGCGGGTGCCGTTGCAATCCTCGCAGGGCAGCTCGACGTCAGCGAGGAATTGCATTTCGACGGTGACGGTGCCGTCGCCTTCGCAGGTGTTGCAGCGGCCGCCGGGAACGTTGAAAGAAAAATGACCGGGAGTGAGCGAATGGCGCTTGGCCTCGGGCTGCGCAGCGAAGAGTTCACGGACCAGGTCGAAGCCTTTGATGTAGGTGATGGGATTGGAGCGCGGAGTGCGGCCGATGGGGGTTTGATCGACGAGGACGACGTCGTTGAGGCGCTCGACGCCGACGAGGGATTTGTAGACGCTGGAGGGGTCAGCGCCGTCGGACTGGCCGAGGGCACGCGCCACGGCGCGATAGAGGATTTGATGGACGAGGGTTGACTTGCCGGAGCCGGAGACGCCGGTGATGGCGACGAGCAGGCCTAGGGGGATTTCGACATCGAGGGAGTGTATGTTGTTGGCCGCGGCTCCGCGCAGGACTAGGCGCTCGCGGCCGGGCGGACGGCGGCGCGCGGGAATGGGAATGGAGAGCTGTCCGGAGAGATAGCGGCCAGTGAGCGAGGCGGGGTTGGCTTCGATTTCGGCGAGCAGACCCTCGGCGAGAAGCTTGCCGCCGAGCTCGCCTGCGCCGGGGCCAAGGTCAAGGAGATGATCGGCGGCGCGGAGAATGTCGGCGTCGTGCTCGACGACGATGATGGTGTTGCCCAGGTCGCGCAGCTCTTTCAAGATGCGAATGAGGCGGGCGGTGTCGCGGGAGTGGAGACCGATGGAAGGCTCGTCGAGAACATAGAGCGCGCCGACGAGTTGCGAGCCGAGCGAGGTGGCGAGCTGAATGCGCTGCGCCTCGCCGCCGGAAAGCGTGGAGGCGAGACGGTCGAGGGTGATGTAGTCCAGGCCGACGGCATCGAGAAAATTGAGGCGCTGGCGGACCTCCTGGAGGATGGGGCCGGCGATCTCCTCGTGCATGGGAGAGAGACAAAGCGCCGCGAAGAAGGCCTTGGCCTCGGCGATGGTGAGGGCGGTGACCTGGCAAATACTTAATCCGTTGAGGCGGATGCTGCGGGCTTCGGCGCGGAGGCGCTGGCCGCGGCAGTCGGGGCACTCGGCGTAGCCGCGATACTTGCTGAGCATGACGCGGACGTGGAGCTTGTACTTCTTGCGCTCCATCTGCGCGAAGAAACCGAGGACGCCGACGAAGGCGCCCTTGCCGCGCAGGATGATTTCGCGGGCAGATTCAGGCAGGTCGCGCCAGGGCACGTCAAGCGGCACGCCGAGTTCGGGGGCCTGGCGGCGAAACTCGGTGAACCAGGGGCGGTACTTGGGGCGATTCCATGGGTCGATGGCGCCACCGTTGAGAGTGAGAGCTTTGTCGGGAATGACCAGGTTCAGGTCGAAGTCCATGGTATTGCCGAAGCCCTGGCAACGAGGACATGCGCCAAAGGGATTGTTGAAACTGAACAGGCGCGGCTCGGGCTCGCGGCCGGGGCGATGGCAGCTCTTGCACTCGTAGTCGGCGGAGAAGCGGTGGCGCGGGCGCGGGGCGGATTCAGCCTGCGGGAGTTCCTCGAAGATGACTTCGCTGGATTCACGATAAGCGATCTCGGCGGCGTCGACGATGCGGGCGCGATTGTCAGCGCTGACGACGATGCGGTCGAGGAGAACAAAGACTGGCAGTGTGAAGTCGAGGTCGAGGAGCGACTCGGGAGTGGAAAACTCGAAGATGCTTCCCTGCTGATAGAGGCGATTGAAGCCGGAGGCGCGCAGTTCGACGAGACGGGCTTTGAGGGATTCCGTGAGGGGAGATTCAGGAGCGGGTTTAGCTGCGGATTTTGCGGTGGATTTTGGGGCGCGGCGGGCTGGCCTGGCGTCGGATTCGGGCGCGGGTTCGGCGTGACGCACCGGGAAGAGGACGTTGAGGCGAGTTCCCTCCCCCAACGCCATCGCGGCCTCGGCGATTTCGTCGATGGAGTCGCGCTTGACCAGGCCGTCGCAGTGGACGCAATGGACCGTGCCGCAGCGAGCGTATAGCAGGCGCAGGTAGTCGTAGACCTCAGTGGCGGTAGCGACGGTGGAGCGGGGATTGCGGGTGGAGTTCTTCTGCTTGATGGCGATAGCCGGGGCCAGGCCGTCGATCTCGTCCACGTCGGGCTTTTCAATGCGCTCGAGAAACTGGCGGGCGTAGGAAGAAAGCGACTCGACGTAGCGGCGCTGGCCCTCGGCGTAGATGGTGTCAAAAGCCAGGGAGGATTTGCCCGAACCGGAGACACCGCTGATGACCGTCAGCCTGCCGTGGGGAATCTCGCAGGAGATATTCTTCAGGTTGTGGGTCCGCGCGCCGCGGATGATAATGGTGTCATTCAAAGGGAGGTCACCGGGCAAGAAGTCTGCCGGACGCGTCCCAGAAGCCTTAAAAAGGCTCGGGGCGCAGACGGCCATTCTCCATTATAGAACCCGGTGCAACTCGGGGATAAGCTGCAACCGGGTTGAATGAGAACGGGCGTCCGCGCCCACGCACCGCCTTATGCCACAGCTTGAAGCTGCGCCTGCCAGGCGGGAAACTCGGCAGGGGACCGCCTCCTCGACCTCTTCTCCTGCTTGCGGTTAAGAACGGGTTCCAGTCCCATGAGGACACCCGAGGCGCAGGCAGGACACTGATGCGGGCTGTTACCAACGCAATTACAGTCCTGGCAAAGATATGCAGTGGAAAGGGGAATGAGTTGGACCGAAAGAGTTTTCATTAATTGACCTCCGTTTTGATATTGGGCGGGGCTTGCATCATTGTGGATAACCGCCGGCATTTCCCAATTTGGGATTCCCTGTAAGGGGTTCCCTATTTGGATAATATCAGTCCATATTCGGTAACGTTACATTTTGAATGTGAATAACGTGGAGAGGCGCAACACGCAGAGCTTTTGTGCAGTGAAAATGACTTAATTTCAATCAGATGCACGACGGCTGAAGCGTATCGGCATTGATTAAAAAATATTTTATTCAATGCTTGAAATGGGACACTCGAATCGGGGAATTTGACGCTCAGCGCCAAACTACTCCGGCGGGCCGACGGAGACGACAAAATACGAGGCTGACTCGGTTTTGCTGGCATTGGTGATGCAGTGGTCGTCGCCGGCGATGCACAGGCCCATTTCTCCTGCCTTGAGGGTACGAGTGACGCCGGCGGTCATCAGGGTAACCGTGCCTTCGCGGACGAACCACATCTCGGAGTGCTTGTGATGATCGATGGGCTCGGCGGGCGCGCCGGGGGCGAGAACCGTGACGTGCGATTCCAGGCGGATATTGTCCGGCAACATGCCGCGGAGAAAGCTGCGCGAGACGCGCGGCGAGTTGGGATGCTGCGCCTCGCCGGGGAGGTATTGGCCAGAGACCAGCCTGGGTAGTGCGGGCGGGGTGACAGGGGTGGCAGGATTGGCAGCGGCTGGCGACCCAGACGTTTGAGCTTCGGCTGTAGCCGCCAGGGCAGGAGCGGCAAAGAGCATGGGCAGCAAGGCGGAAAATGCGCGACGATCCATGAGACCTCCATTCGTAGTCAATATTGAAACAGAGCCAAGAAATAACTGCAAACGAACTGGACTGACCGGCAGAGGGTCAGTAAGAGTTAATTTCCCTCAGGGGTTAAAGCCCGCATTATTTTGACTGATTTATGTACGGGCTGAAGCCCGTACCCTTCAAACTAGTCCAATACCGACTGTACGAGCAGAATCGAAGCAGCGTTTAAATCAAGCTATTGAGGCAACAGCGCGCTGATTGTCGCGCTGCCGCCTCGAATAACTGGAACGATTGCTTACAAGAAGGGCGTAATGTCCATCAGCGCCTTGCCGATATGATCAAGGCTATGTTGCCGTAACCCTTTGTTCCCGGGAATATCGCTGCCGCGTTCAATGTCGGACTGCGCCTCTTTCAGCAGCTTAACGGCGGAGTGAATCGGCCAATTCTGATTGCCTTTGCTCTCAGCCGGCGGCGTGACCTCAGGGTTCTTGCCTACGTCGCTGGCGGCCTTTGCTATATCGTCAATGGCTTTGCTGATCTCCTTGACGGCCTGTTTGCAGCCGTCTTTCGCTTCCGGCTTGACCGGCATTTGCAGGTAAGCACGCGCCGTGCGCAGGTCGGAGAGAGCATGGAGATACGCGGGGGACTGGGCATGCGCCAGAGTCGCCGGCGCGATGAAGAACAAGGTCAGCAGCGCGAAGGCTGCGACGACGAAAGATTTGATATTGCGCATTTCAGTAGGGCCTTTCCATGGAGATTAAGAGCGGTCTCATCGACCATTGGCAATGGTATCGAGAGCGGGGGGTATTGTGCAAATGGGAAGTGTAGCGGCTTGGCTTCGCGATTGAAAAGCTGATCTGACGCCATTCTGCCTTGTGCTTCGTCGAAGCATTGGCGATTGTGGATAAGGGCGGCGACGGTAAACTGTTGAGTGAGGTATTTTGTGCATCGATTCGTTTTATTTGTTTTGCTGTCGGCATCGGCTGGCGGATTCGGTCAGATTTTCACGCAGAATCCGGAGAAGCAGGCGACGGATGCGGCCGCGCCTCAGGCCATTTCCGAAGAAGTGGCGGAGGCTGAGGCGGCTATCGTCAAGTCCGACTGGAAGACGGCGGAGGCGAAACTTGACACCTGGCTGGCGGCGCACCCGACGGATGCGCGGGCGCTATTTGATGCGGGCTACGTGGCCGATGCGCAAGATCGGCAGGAAGCCGCGGCCGGACTTTACCGGCGAGCCGTGGAGGCAAACCCGCAATCGTTTGAGGCGCGCGTGGAGCTGGGGCTTCTGCTGGCGCGACAGGGAAAGACGGCTGAGGCGCGAACGGAACTGGCGGCGGCTACGCAACTGGATCCCGGCGAAGCCGGCTCTGACGCCAAGGCGCGCGCGTGGCGGGCGCTGGCGGAGATTGACCGCGCAACAGACCCGGCCAAAGCGTCGGAGGATTTGCTGGAGGCGCTGAAGCTCTCTCCCGAGAGCCCGGCCGACACGCTGCTGGCCGCCAGCCTGGCCGAACAGACGGGCCAGTTTGACGCCGCGGAGCAGGCCTATCGCCGGGTGCTGGCCAAGGACCCAAAGTACGCGGCGGCCAATGCCGCGCTGGCCCATATGCTGATTGCGCGCAAACAGTATCCGGAGGCGGAGACGCTGCTGCGGGCGGCGCTGGAAGAGACGCCCGATGACACGGCGCTGACCGCGCAACTGGCTACCGTGCTGGCCGCCGAGGACAAGGCCGAGGCGCTGCCGCTGTTCGAGAAGCTGCACGAGGCACACCCCAAGGACATGGCCATTACGCGCATGCTGGCCACGGTGCTGGACGACGCCGGAGACGCGGAAGGCTCGGACAAGCTGTATGTCACGCTGCTGGCGGCCAGCCCCAACGACACGGCACTGCTGGTGGCGCATGGGCAAAACCTGATACGGCTGCTCCGGTACACCGATGCCTACGCGACCTTCTCCAAGGCGACCCGGCTGGATGAGAGCAGCGGAGACGCATGGAGCGGGCTGGCCTTTGCCGCGTCGAAGATCGGGCAGTACACAGTGACGCTGCATGCGCTGACCATGCGGGCAAAATTGCTTGCGGAAAATCCGTCTACCTACTTCCTTTGGGCGACGACTTACGACGCACTCCAGAATAAGGCGCAGGCGGCAGCCTACTACCATCACTTTCTGGATTCGTCGGCGGGAAAGATGCCGAATCAGGAGTGGCAGGCGCGACAGAGGCTGCTGGTGCTGGAGAAAAGACAGTGAAATAGTGAAATAGTGAAATAGTAAAAGAGTGAAAATGTGAAAGAGTGAAAAGAAACCAGCACAGGGAAATACTTCCCTGAAGAAAAACATCCTGGAAATATTTTCAAACCGATTGATTTGGAATAAATGAAATTTGCATCAGTCGCCGAAAACTGACCACTGTCCACTGTAAACTGTACTTCGTGGCCTTCGATTTAGTTCCCATCTTCCAGGAGGAGTACCGGGCGCTGCGCCCACGGGCGCCGATGCCGCCCATCACGGCGCGTTTCCGGCGGTTTACCTCGCTGAATACGCGCATCCGGCTGCGCGACGGGCAGATTGCCGTGAGCCTGTCGGATCTGCTGGAGGGTGCACCGGAGGCGGTGCTTCGCGCCATCGCGCATATACTGTTGGCCAAGCTCTATAAAAAGCCCATCGACACCGGGCATAACCTGCGCTACAAGCGGTTTTCGTCGAGCGCTGCCGTGAGCCGGCAGACGGAGCTGATACGCGGGGCGCGCGGCAGCAAGCGGTTCTCCGGGCCGGAGGGACGCTTCTACCACCTGGAAGAGGTTTTCGACGCGCTGAATCTTCGTTATTTTAACGGGATGCTGGGGCGGCCGGAGCTGACCTGGAGCGAGGGGATGGCCAAGCGCGCGCTGGGCCACTACGACGCGGCGCATAACACGATTGTGGTAAGCCGCGTTTTCGACCGGCCGTCGAGCCCGCGCTACGCCCTGGAATACCTGCTCTTCCACGAGATGTTGCACCTGAAACACCCGGTGAAGATGCGCGGGGTACGGCGATGCGTTCATTCGCGGGAGTTCAAGGCAGAAGAGAGGCTGTTTCCGCAGTTGAAAGAGGCGCAGGCGTTTATCAAGAGACTGTAGGGGCTGCGGCCAGCGTTGACGGTTATGGCTTCGCGAGCGGGACGCGGACCAGGATGGCGTTGTCCACGCGGACAATCAAGCGGGAGTATTTTTCTTTGCCTGCGTTCTGCATGGACTGGTAGCGCGGGTTGAGCGAGTCCACGTTGACGCGCAGCGGAGCCTTGGGGTCGCGGGGCACGTCGAAGCTGACGCGGATGTCGGGCTGGCCGTCACCGTCGATGTCCACCACGTCGGAGACATGCTGCGGCAGGGCGCTGACGGGAGTCCAATCGAGCTGGACGAAGGGCTTTTCGCTCTGCAGGAAGTGCGGATAGACGGGGCGGTGAACGCCGATGGAGTACGCGCCCAAGGGAATGGCGCGCACCCTGGGTCCGCCGGAGTAGACATCATCCACGTGCAAGCCGAGGGCTATAAAACCTTTTGAGAATATTCCCATGAGCAGAAATGGAGTCAGCAGCGCGACAAGCAGCGTGAGTGCAGCGGCTGTGTAGCCGAGAATAGGACGGAGTTTCATCAGTACCTCCTAGACGACAAAGTGCAGAATAGTGGCGAGGCTCCCAGCTATGATGCTGCCGCCGAACATGATGGCCAGTGCCCATGCGCCATAAAGAAACATGAGCCGAGCGCGCTCCGGCTTCCAGGCGATTTGAGTTCCCTTGATATGCCAGACCATCGCCTGGCGCGGACAAACGTCCACGCATGCGCCGCACTTCATGCAGGAGAGCAACGTCTCGCCGCGGGCGATGGATTCCTTCGAAAGGGAGAGATTGGGGCAGGCGTTCTGGCAGAGCAGGCAGGGATGGCAGCGCGACTGATCGATCTTCATTTCGAAGATGCTGATCTTGTTGAAGATGGACTGGAACGCGCCGAAGGGACAGAACCAGGAACACTGGGTTCGTTTTTTTGTCAGGAAGGGCAGCACGACGACCAGCCCGGCAAAGAGCAGGATAAAGATGATGTTCTGCACCAGGCCCAGCAGGTTGCGAGCGGCAACATATTCCGTGACGGCTTTAAAGGGACAAAGCCACATGCAGTAAGCCGGCTCAAAGAGGGCCAGCGAGAGCAGCACCATGGCCAGCAGCACGGCCCAGGGCACGTAACGCAAGCGGGGGTCGAGCTTGCGAATTTTGGCACGCGTGGGGATGGAAGCCACACCTTCTTCGATGCCGCCGAAGAAGCAGGCGTAGCTGCACCATCCTTTGCCCATGACCAGCGTGAGGGCCAGCCAGAGGGCGACCATGGCGGCGATGCCGTGGCTGTTGCCGGCTATGGAGCCGGGAAAGACCAGTGTTCGGGTGAAGGCGGCAGGCAGGATGAGCATCGGGATGGGCATGAAACAGAATGGCGTGCGGCCGGCAATCATCTCTTCAACGGGAATGCCCATGGAGCCGCGCATAACGAGGAGATTGTGAATAAAACCAATGGGAAAGAGGATGCCGAGACTTACGAAGAAGATGCGACGCCAGCGATAGGTGCTGTGGGTGCGCATCATCATGAAGAAGAGCACGGTCATGAAGAGCGCGGTGATAGCTCCGGCGATGTGCGACATCCGGTCCGCGTGCGCGTTCGGATTGCCGAACATGAGCAGCGACCAGAGAAGGATGGGCAGGGTCAGAAGCAGAGACCAGAGGATGCCGCGCGGCTCCGGACGGGCGAGTGCGAGAATGCGAGCTTCAGTAGCCATAAGATTTTTTCCCCAGCAGCATGGCAATTCCCATGGAGAGATAGTAGAGGGCGATGAGCGCCATCGCCATGCGCGCGACGATTAGGACAGCCTGGTTACGGGCGATGCAGCCTAAGCTGATAAACGGAATAAACCAGAGAGAAGTTCCCAGAAAAAATGCCGCAAAGAAGAGCATGGCGGCGGCCATGCTGCCCAGTTGGGCTGCGCGGATGCCGGCGGCTACAAAGGGAGGGCAGAGATTCAGTCCGGTGAGCAGGCCCAGGGCTGCCGCTCCGGCGACGCCGCGATTTTTGTTATCGGCGATTTGGACGAGCTTTGAATCCGCGCAAGGTTGAGCGCAAGTGCGCCCGGCCGAATATGCGTACCAAAGCAGGACGCCGGCGAGCAACACGTAGACCGCGCCCATCATCAGCAGGCGCGGCGCGGGAAGCAGGGAGGCCAGCGCGCCAAGTTCCCAGGCCACAACAGCAAAGAGCATGTAGCCGAGAAGGCGCGCCGCCAGAAAGACGGAGAGATAGCGAGCGTGAGGCCGGAAGCCCTTGCGCTCGGTGAGCAAGGAGGGGACGAGAACGGGTCCGCAAGCGGCGATGCAGGCAGGTCCCGAGGCCAGACCCAAGAGCAAGGCCTCGCCGCATGAGGCAAAGACAGGCATATGTGGATGGTCGATGGCCAGCCGCGGTCAGGTCGGTGACGGATGGCACAAGCAGACCTTGTCAAAAAGCCTGAATCGTCTTACGCGGCTTCTTTTATCTCCGGGGCGGCTTCATTGGGGCCAGTGGCGGGGTGGGCAGCGGCCCACCAGATGAGGACGACGCCCGCGACGACGGCGCCGGCGCTGGCCAGTTGGGCATTGGATAAGCCCCATAGAACCTTGGGGTTGCGGCGGATAAATTCAACCAGGAAGCGAGCAATTCCGCTGAGCAGCAGGTACTGGCCAACGATGGAGCCGACGCTGTTCTTTTTTCCCAGCCGCCACCACAGCCAGCCGCCGATGAGCAGATAGGCAGCCATCTCATAGAGCGGCGTGGGTTGGACGCGTACTCCTAAGGGAGTCGGCTCGATGCCGTTAGGGAAGCTCATGCCCCAGGGCAGTTTGGTGGCGATGCCGTAGCAGCCGTCGCCGGAAAGAAAGCATCCGATGCGGCCGATACCCTGCCCTATGGCGGCGGCAGGGGCGGCCAGATCGAGGGTACGCAACATGCCGATTTTGGCCCACCAGCCCTGAAAGAGCAGTGCGGCGATGCCGAAGAGAAGCCCTCCGTACCAGGCGTACCCATCCCTGGCCCACAAGACCTGCCAGCCCATTTCGCGAAACTCGATGGGGGTGTCGATCACGTGCCAAAGCTTGGCGCCGACGATGCCGAAGACGACGGTAACGGCCACTATGCTTAAGGCGTCGGCCGTGACACGCGCGCGGTGGAAGCTGCGATCCATGACGAAAGCGCCGGTCACGGCGGCCAGCCAAAGCATCAGCCCGAAGGTGGGCAGATTGAAATGCCAAATGTGTAAAAAGGGAATCATCGCTTCTCAAGTATAGACGGGCGCGGGGGAAAGGAGCGCCCTGCAACCATTCCTCAAATGAAATGACCCGGATTTACACAGGCGCGCTTTCCGCGCGACGCAGGGATCAGGCGATACTGAGTGCATGGCTACCAACAACCAGAATCTTGAGATACTTTATACCCGCCAACAGATTGCCGCGCGCGTGGCCGAAATGGGCGCCCAGATAACCCGTGACGTGAACGGCGAGAAACTGGTGATGATTGGCATACTGAAGGGCGCTGCGCCGTTTCTGGCCGACCTGTCGAGAGCCATACAGGCCGACGCCACGTTTGACTTTGTGGCCACCTCGAGCTACGGCCAGGGACAGCGAACTTCAGGGGCGGTGAAGCTGATCAAGGACCTGGATGAGTCGATTGAGGGAAAAAACGTGCTGGTGGTGGAGGACATCCTGGACACCGGGCTGACGCTCTCTTACCTGCGCAAGCTGTTCATGCAACAGAATCCCAAGTCGCTGCGCATCGCCGTGCTGCTGGACAAGCCCTCGCGCCGCATTGAAAAGATCGATGCGGACTACGTGGGGTTTTCCATACCCAATTTGTTTGTAATCGGCTATGGGATGGATTACGCGGAGCGCTACCGGAACCTGCCCGACATCTGCATCATGTCGCCCGACCATCCGGAGTAGATTTATCGACAAAGGTTTATTGGTTCCTACATAAATAATGTCCTTGCACCGTCCCTCCGGGACTCCGGAAATATTGTTGGTTGCGCTAACCCCACGCTACCACTTCAAGAAACAAAGACCGTTTCTTGGGGACCCCGGTGAAGCACGGAGCTAATAACCTCTGCGCCTACGGCGCGCTGATCAGGACATTACTTATGCAGTTCTCAATAAAGTCCCCTGTTTATTGGGCATTTTGCAGCACGACTAAACTGGCAGCGAAAAAACCATGAAATTCAGGCGAAATTGACGAAAAACATACCTCAGGGGCTAAAGCCCTTTATGATTTGTAATTTCAATGTACGGGCTAAAGCCCGTACCCTTCACGCTAAAGCCCGCGTAATTTTATTGCATTTTCGGCACGGCTAAAGTCGTGCCCTGACACTTCTTGCTTCAACCTTTGCATTTTTCCGCAAATTGTAAAGTCCCACCCCAGCGAACAAAAATCATTCACTGGGAACCCCGGTAAAGCCGTGCCTTTTCAATACCTATTACTGAATACAGCAGCCAAAACGCAGCCGCCACCGTCTAATGCTGGCAGAAGGTTCTAAAATAGTCACATGGCTATGTGGAAGCGCGCAATCTGTCTGGCTCTTCTGTGGGTTTCTGGTCTGGCTTTCGCAGATCCTGCCCATTTTGATCTGGCTGGGCCTAGCATAAAAGTCAAGGTGACCCATAGCGGCAAGACCCTGCCCATATCGGCAGTGCCCAACCTCACGGTTGGCGATCAGCTATCGATCAAAGCTGATTTTCCAGCAGGCCAGTCGGCGCATTACCTTCTTGTGGCAGCTTTCCTGCGCGGCGCTACCAATCCGCCGCCGGAAAACTGGTTTTTCTCGTCGCAGACCTGGAATCCCAAGAAAAGCGGCGGGCTGAAGATCACCGTTCCCGAGGGGGCTCAGCAGGTACTCATCTTTCTGGCCCCGGAGACCGGCGGAGCCTTCAGAACGCTAGTGGGCGCGGTACGCGGACGGCCTGGCGCATTCGTGCGCGCATCTCAGGATCTGAACCAGGCCACGCTTGATCGCTCCCGGCTGAAGGTCTACCTGACGGCCATCCAAAAAATCAACCAGAGCGATGTTGATCACCTGAAGACGGCCTCGCCACTGCTGGCGCGCAGCCTGTCGATCAAGTTCGATTCCGATTGTTTACAGAAGATACCCGAGTTGCAAGTACCCTGCCTGATGCAAGGCCAGGATGCACTGATTTTGAATGACGGGCACAGCAGCTCGATTGTCCAGAAGCTCACCTCGGGCAGCGCTGCCGATCTGATCCAGCAGTTGGGTAACATTCCCGCGGCCGGCTCCGGCTATTACAGCCCCTATATCGCCTCCGTCGTAGACATCGCGCACATCCTGGACTCCCTCCATGTCGCGCAGTATCAGTACATACCCGCGCTGGCCACGGAGCAGGGCGATCAGTTCTCCCTCGAACTGAATACGCCTCCCTCGTTTCACAATCCCAAGTCGGTTCTAGTTGCCGCACTGCCCGCGGTAGAAGCGCCGCAAATGCCTCCACTGCACCCGGTCGATCCTAAAGAGGTGTACTGCGCGGAAAAAACGGAACTGGTTCTGCCCACCGAGGGAGCTCCGCTGGTGTTTTCAACGGGCTACGCGCATGACATGGTTCTCCGCCTAAAGGGGAAGAATGGCAAGTTTGTCGATTTGCCGGCGCAGGCCGATGCGGAGAAGGGCGGCTTTGTGGCGAATACGGCCGGTCTCAGCCCCAGCAACTTCGGCGATGTGCTGGACGGATCGCTACACGGCTATTGGGGATTTGAAGCATACAACGGCCCGGAGTTCCGGCTGGAGAATGCCCATCCGCAGCACTGGCAACTGACCGGTGATAGTCCGCAGTTCCTGGTTGCTGGTCACGATGAAAGCGTGACCCTGGAAACCGAAAACGCCGCCTGCGTGGACAGCATTCTTTTACAGAAACCTACGGGAGAAAACGTAAAAGCGGACTGGAAATCGACCGGACCGAGCCAGGTTGCGGTGACCTTGCCGCTGAAAAAAGTCAAACCCGGAGTACTGAAGCTGCTGGTGAGGGAATACGGGAGCAAGGATCCGGACACCGTTTTGTTGAAGGCCTTTGCACAAGCCGGGCACCTGGACAACGTCACAATTCATGCCGGCGATCTGACCGGCGTGCTCAAGGGAAGTCATCTTGACGAAGTTACAGAACTCACGCTGAATGGGGTCAGCTTCAAGCCGGGTATGACCTCGGTGAGCGGCGAAGCGGATGAATTGATTCTGGCCACAGCCGATGCGAAGGCGGCATCCGGGCTGAAGGAGGGAGAGACTACTACAGCCAAGGTGGCGCTCAAGGACGGCCGCGTTCTGAGTCTCGAAACTACGGTGGCCTCACCGCGTCCCAAGGTCACGCTGATCGGAAAGAGCGTTCAACCCACGGCGACGAGCGCCGCCAACAATCTTCAGCTTGCCGACGCGGATGAAGTTCCGCAAAACGCGCAATTGACCTTTTCGGTTCATGCGCAGCTTCCGGCGGCATTTACGGGAGAAGAAAAGGTTGAGGTGGCCACGGTTCATGGCGCGTACCTGACGACCCTGACGATGAGCAGCGGATTGACCCTTGTGGACTCCCAGGTGGCGCTGGCAACGCTCGATACCGGCAAGGCCTTTGCATCCTCGGCGTCGGGACCGCTGCGTTTCCGCATCCTCGAGAATGGGGTTGCGGGCGACTGGCTGCCTCTGGCCACGCTGGTCCGACTGCCGGCATTTCACGAGTTGCAGTGTCCGAATGTGCCGGACCAGCCATGCAAGCTAACGGGATCAAGGCTGTACCTGGTGGATTCGGTCTCCAGCGATCCACAATTCACGCACCCCACCCAGATTCCAGACGGCTTTCCCGGAGCGGTTCTGCCGGTTCCCCGCCCCGTCGACGGGCAACTTTACGTCAAGCTGCACGACGATCCCGCTGTCGTCAATTCAGTGACCTTCCCGGCGGAGGCGTTCAAGCTTACACCCGCCGCGATTCCCGCACCGGTCTTAAAACCTGCGGCGCAAACGCCACCGCCTGACGCTGGAATCGCGCCGGGCAGCTCTTCCATTTCCTCGACGCCGCAGGAAAATGCGCCTGCCGCTGGACAGTCTAAGCAACAAGGAAGTTCCGGCAGCACATCCGACTCCGCCGGTTCACAGACAAACTCACCTCAACAAGGACCCAAGTAACAGGCCACCAGCTGGAGCGGCATTTCGCCGCCAAGGAGCAGGACATGAGCACCCATCAAGACGCGGAACCGGAGATCAACAACGGGAGCTTTGATTCAGCCGCATTTGCCGCGGCGACGCTGGCTAGCTGGCAGACGCTGGCCGCGGTGATCGACCATACGCTGCTGAAACCCGAAGCGACGCGCGCGCAGGTGGAGAGCTTGTGCGCTGAGGCGAGTCGCTACCGTTTTGCCTGCGCCATGGTGAACCCGGTGTGGGCTTCGACGGCAGTCGGCTTGCTGAGCGGCACGGGCGTGACGGTGGGCGTGGTGATCGGCTTTCCGCTGGGTGCGTCGCTGGTTTCAACACTGCGCCAGGAAGCGGCGGCGCTGAGCAGATTGGGGGCGCGCGAGCTGGACATGGTGATTCCCATCGGCCTGCTCAAGAGCGGCGACAACCGGGGCGTGCAGAACGCTATCCGCACCACGGCCGCCGTGGCTCACCATCACGGCGCGCTGCTTAAAGTGATTCTGGAAAATGCGCTGTTGACTGTAGAAGAGAAGCTGCGCGGATCGGAGATGGCCATCCAGGCGGGAGCGGACTTTATCAAGACGTCTACCGGATTTTCATCAGGCGGCGCAACCGCAGCTGACGTGGCGCTGATGCGCGGCGTGGCCGGCAACCGCTGCGGCGTGAAGGCGGCGGGCGGAATTCGCACCCTAGCCGACGTGAAGGCGATGCTGGAGGCCGGCGCAACGCGCATCGGGGCTTCGGCCTCGGTAGCTATCGTGCGGGAGATGGGAGCGGAGTAAAGACAGTGGACAGTGATCAGTGGTCAGTGGCCGCCTTTTAGCGGATAAGCCATCGAATCGCTGAAATATCAATGTTAGAAATAATTCATATTTGGTTAATCTCGAACTATAGTCGACCGGATTCTATGCAACGACTGCTGAATTACTTACGCCTACAACCATTCACTGACCACTGACCACTGTCCACTGTTATGATTTTCTTCTGAGCCTATGACAGATAGTTCGACATCGCCGCGAGAGGGACACGAGCCTGAGGGCGACTATCGCCCTGCTGAGCCGTTAAACCCCGGGGCTTATATTGACCTGGCGAATATCCGCGTGGAACCGGCGGATGTGGCCTACATGATGCAAATGGCTGACGCGCTGAACACCACGCTGGACCTGGAGACGCTGCTGAAGCGCACCGCGGAACTGGTGAGCGCGGTGATTCCCTACCGCATTTTTGCGATTTTACTGGTGAACGACCGCACACGCGAGCTGCGGGTGAGGTTCCAGATAGGGCATACGACGCACGTGGAGCGGCTGCACATTCCCATGGGCAAAGGCGTGGTGGGGCAGGTGGCAATGACTCGCCAGCCGGTGCTGCTGAACGACGTAACCACGTCGGAGAGCTATGTTGAGGTGAATCCCGAGGTGCGCTCCGAGCTGGCCGTGCCGCTGATTGCCAAAAACCGGCTGATCGGGGTGATGGACATCGAGAGCGAGCAGGCCGGCTACTTCCGCGCCGAACACCTGCGCCTGCTGACGCTGACCGCCTCGCGCATCGCGCAGGCAATTGAAAACGCGCGCCTGTACGCACGCGCCTCCCGCCAGGCGCAGACGCTGACGGTGCTCAACGAGATCGCCGTGGAGCTGACTTCGATTCTGGACCTGGACCCGCTGCTGGAAAGGGTTGGCCAACTGCTGCGCCGGCTGATCGACTACCAGATGTTCTCCATTCTGCTGCTGGACGAAAAGGGCGAGACGCTGATTACGCGCTATGCGTGGCGGTTCGGCCACGCGCACGCGCCGCAGCGCAGCCTTCCCATCACCAGCGGCCTGGTGGGCACGGCGGTGCGCGAGTGGCGGCTGGTGAACGTGCCCGACGTGAGCCAGGACGCGCGCTACGTGGAAACAAATCCGGAGACGCGCTCGGAGCTGATTGTGCCCCTGTTTCACAAGGGGCGCATCATCGGCGTGCTGGACCTGGAACACACGCGGGTGGGCTTTTTCAACGAGGAGCACGAGCGCGTGCTGACTACGCTGGCCGCGCAGGTGGCTATCGCAATTGAAAATGCGCGGCTGTACCAGGCAATGCGCCAACAGGAGGCGCAACTGGAGCGAGACGTCTCCATGGCGCGCGAGGTGCAACTGCGGCTGCTGCCGCAGGCGGCGCCGGTGATGGTCAACGCCGAGATGGCGGTGCGTTTTCTGCCAGCGCGCACCATCGGCGGCGATCTTTACGACTTTGTGGATTACGGACCGGGGCGGACCGCAATCGTGCTGGGCGACGTGAGCGGCAAAGCGGCGCCGGCGGCCTTGTTTGCGGCGCTGGTGAGCGGCATCATGCGCTCGGCGGCGCAGCAGCGGCCGGAGCCGGCGCGGATGCTGGCCCTGCTGAACGACTCTCTGCAGGAACGCAAGCTGGAATCGCAGTACGTGACCATGCTGTTTGCGGTGTGGAACGATGAGAGCCGCACACTGCAAGTGGCCAACTCGGGCGCTGTGCAGCCGATTTATTGCCGCGCTGACGTGTCGTCCACGGTGCGCGCCGAGGGATTTCCGCTGGGGCTGTTTCCCAACGCGAGCTACGAAGAGCTGACCGTGACCACCGAGCCGGGAGACGTGGTTATTTTTATCTCCGACGGGATTCTGGACGCAGAGGACGCCGAGGGCGAGATGTACGGCCATGAGCGGCTGACGAGCTTGCTATGCAGCCGGCGCGAGTTGCCCGCGCAGGAGATTGCCGATATTATTCTGGCCGACGTAAGCCGCTTCGCGGGCGAGCAGGAGCGGTTTGACGATGAGACGATTATTGTGTTGAAAGTGCGGTAAAGATAGGGACTAGGAAATAGGGAATAGGAAACCACTCAATCAATCAAAAGAATGAAACTGTACTTGACGGTTTACTGAATTCGCGGGGTATTGAAGCTCTGTGGTGGTATCATTTCCCACGTGATGAGCACTATTCCATCCTTGGAACCCCGCAGCCGCCAGTCCCGTCCGAGACCGCTCTTTTTGCGGGCAGGCGAACTTATGCTCGGGTGGGGCGCAATAAAGTTTGTTCTGTGGCTTCTTGATCTAGTTGGGAGGGGAGAATCCGCAATGGACGTCTACAAGCTACTCCCCCACTTTCTTGCATTCCTCGGACACCCCGCATTTTCTGGCGGTGCAATAGTCGCGGGGTTCGCGCTTCTGTGGGGGTACGCGAAGAATTCGGAAAAGATCTCTACCAGCATGATTGTTGATCCATACACTAAACAGCCAATCAAGCACCCTATTTATCCGGCGTTCCGTCGTGCAGCATGGACCTGTCTCACAGCCTCTATCCTGGCTATGCTTGTCTGGTCATGCTATAGAACTCCCCTAAAATCATACATTTTTATTGAAGAGTTGCCGAAGGCAACAATCAATATCCCATCAGTGCGAGTAGAGTCCTTAAATGGAAACATGTCGGTGAATAGGGCGCATCCAAAAGTGGCAGCAGCAGTACAAAACCCTATTAGCAAGACAGGCGCAAATCCGGTTGCAACTCCCATGCCATCTATCGAATCGAAGCCTAATCCTCAATCTACTCCTTCTATTCCTTTAGTGCAGAATCAGCAACCTGATCCAAGTCTTCGGCCAATAGAGGAATGGAGAGAAATTTCTGATGATTTATATGGAGTTTTTAAACAAATGGGACCTGTGAATCTAGTCATAACAGCACCGGAAGAGCAATCAAAAGCTAAGAACACAATCAACCAGCTCGTTCTTGAAGGTGATAGGGCGATACGTGGGCGAGAAGGAGAGAAAATCATGGTTGCGATAGAGGGTATACCCGACCCGGGTGGTACAGACGCAGATATTCCTTTTCCAAGGCATGATGGCATACTCGTCCATTGCACAAATACATCACTTGCGCTTCAGCTTACTCGACAACTGCAAAGGTGGTTTAATGTACATAGTACATCCGCAGATATCCCGAAAGGTATTGCAAAGTACTACCCACATCCAGATCCAAATTGGAAATTTGTTTGGATAGAAATCGGCAACGGTAAAGTTTGGCGATAGCCACATTTCACAACTTAATTCCTTGGCCTATCCTAAGCAGATAACCTTTGCTTTCTATACTGACCACTCATCGATATTCATCTCATTCGATACAATTAAAAGAAAGATACAACTCGGAGTCGCTTTGACTGAAGAACGCATTATTCGTCCGGCAAAGAATGTTCGCGGTAGCCTGCGGCTGCCGGGTGACAAATCCATCAGCCACCGCTACGGAATGCTGGCGGCGTTTGCCGAAGGCACGTCGAGGTTTACCAATTTCTCTACCGGGGCCGATTGCGCCTCGACGCTGAGTTGCATGGAGGCGTTGGGGGCGAAGGTACGCCGGTTGGAAGACGGCTCGGTGGAGGTAACGGGAGTGGGCGGGCGCGTGAGGCCGCCTGAGACGCCGCTGGATTGCGGCAACTCCGGCTCGACGATGCGCATGATCAGCGGCTTGCTGGCGCCGCAGGAGGGCCGCTTCACGCTGGTGGGCGATGAGTCGCTCTCGCGGCGGCCGATGGAGCGGATCAGGAAGCCGCTGGCAGAGATGGGGGCACGATTGACGCTGACCGAGGGCCATGCGCCGCTGACGATTGAAGGCGGAGCGCTGAAGGCCATCGACTACACCATGCCGGTTCCCAGCGCGCAGGTGAAGAGCTGCATTTTGCTGGCTGGATTGCAGACGGCGGGCACGACCACTGTGCGCGAGGCGGTGAGGACGCGCGACCACAGCGAGCTTGCGCTCAGGGCCTTTGGCGCAAAGGTGGAGCGGACGCTGGATTCAGTGTCGATTGCCGGACCGCAGAAGCTGCACGCAATCGAGGCCGTGGTTCCGGGCGACATCTCTTCGGCGGCGTTTTTTCTGTGCGCTGCGGCGTTGTTTCCCGGGTCCAATCTCGTGCTGGGCGAGCTGGGGCTGAATCCCACGCGGGCCACGCTGCTGGATGTGCTGACGACACTGGGGATGCGCGTTTCTGTTTTAAATCTGGAGGAGAAGAACGCGGAGCTTGTGGGCACGGTGCAGGTGACGGCGCCGGCGGAAGGACTGGGGACGGCGGAGATCAGCGGGGCGCTGGCCGCGCAACTGATCGACGAGTTGCCGGTGCTGGCAGCGATTGGGCCGTACACCCGCGGCGGAATCCGCATTCGCGACGCCCGGGAGCTGCGCGTGAAGGAGTCGGACCGGATTGCGCTGGTGGCGAAGAATCTGCGCGCCATGGGCGCCGAGGTTGAGGAGTTCGAGGACGGACTGGATGTACCGGGCGGACAGAAGCTGCACGGAGCAACGATTGACTCCGGCGGCGACCACCGCATCGCCATGGCCTTCAGCGTGGCCGCGCTCGGCGCCGAGGGGGAGACAGTGATTCAGGGAGCGGAGTCGGCGGCAATCAGCTTTCCGGAGTTTTTTGAACTGCTGGATTTGGTGGCGGAGAGGTAGAAAGCGGGGTTAGCGTTGTTAGCGGAGTTAGCGCGAAAGATGAAGAGGCCCGGCAGTTGGCCGGGCCTCTTCTTTCTTGAACAGCCAAAAAGACTACGGTTTTGCCGGCGGGTTGGCCACGGGAGTGGTGGCATTTTTAGCAGGCGCGATGCCGGGAATGACAGGGGTCGTTTTCACGTCGCCTGAGGCAGCCTCGTTCAGGTTGATGCCATAGTGCTGCAAGGTTGAAGCCAGCATCTGGTAGAGGCCGGCGCGGTCCTTGGCGTAAGCGGCGTTGGCGGCGATGAGGTTGTCCTCCGCCGTGGCCAGGCTGCGTTCCTGGAGCATGACATTGGCGATGGTGGAAGCGCCATTGTGCAGCTTGATGTACTCGGCATCTACGTTCTGCTTATTGTATTGAAGGGCTGCATTGGCAGCCTGCACCTGCGCGCGGTCGTTGAGCAACGCGAACTGCGCGTTGACCACCTGCATGCGAATCTGGGTGTAGAGCTGCTCCAGCCGCAACTCCGCCTGGCGGTACTCAATGAGCGACCGCGCCTGGTCGGCCTGCGCCGTCCGGTTGCGTATGGGGATGGTGAGGCTGAAGCCGATTCCCTTGTCAGGGGCGGTGCTGTTGCCCAGATCCTGAAGTACGCCACCAAAGCCGGTCGGCGCTTTGTTGCCCTGTACGACGCAGGAAGCGCCTTCGAAGTTGCAGTTCGGGTTGACGGTGCCGCCAATCACAGTGGCCCCGTAGTAGCCATAAGCGTCAAGAGTGGGCAGAAGGGCATTGCGCGCACCCTTTAGCGTGATCTCGTTGTTCCTGAGTTGCAGCACGGCCTGCTCGAGTTCGGGCCGCTGCCGAAAAGCCTCCTGCACCAGCTCCTCGACCGGCTGTTTCTCCTCGGGAATCTCTTCCACGGTGACGCGGTCTGTGGGAATGACCGGGGCGATGGATAGCGCCGGATCGTTGAGGTTGCGGGCCACGGCCTGCTTGATGATCTGCTGCTGATAATTCAGGGCACTCTGCGCGGTGATGAGGGCCTGTTTATCGCTGTTGACATTCGAATCGTCCTGCACCACTTGCAGCGGGGCTACCGTGCCGATTTCCAACTGCTTGCGGTCGTCGCTGGCCAGCTTGGTGCTTTGAGCCAGGGCGCGCTCCTTGGCCTGCACATCCTCATATGCCTGCACCAAGCCCCAGTAGATGCTCTCCACCTGGTTGACGGTGAATAGAATCTGCTGGCGGAAGGAGGCATCGGTGATGCGACGGTCATTCAGCGCCTGGTACATGAAGCGCTTGTTGACCCAGATGCCAGCGCCCTGCAGCAGGTGCTGCGTGACAGTGGCATTGAACTGTGATTTAACCTCGGGCGTGTAGCTGGCAAGATTGCTGCCAGTGCCAATGGAGCCAGTAGCAATGCGGCTGTTGTTCCAGGCGATGGCCAGCGAGGTACCGGGGATAAAGCCCTCGGTGTAGGTAAAGTTATATTGCTCGGTATTCGTCGCGACGGCCGGGCTGAAGATGCTGGTCTGCTGCGACTTGTTCCGGTCGAACTGGACCGTGCCACTCACGCTGGGGTCCAGGTTCTCCGGCTGTGGTCCGGCGCCTGAGGTGGAGAGCACCAGGCCGGAACTGCCCGAGGCCGCGCCGCCGGAACCGCCTGTAGTGCCGCCAGGACCGCCGCCCGAGGCCAGCGTCGAGGCAGAACCGCCTAGTGTGTTGGCTACAACACCTGAATTCACGCCGCGCACTTGGCCTCCTGCGCGTGTCCGCAATACATCGGTGTCCGCGATATCCAGGTTGTAACGGGCGATGGCGATGTCGAAGTTGTTTTCCAGGGCCAGCGCCAGGGCGTCGGAAAGGCTGAGGTAGATCTTGCCATCCTTCACCAGGTCAGTCATGCGCACGGAGTTTGCAAAGCTGGCCTTGTCGATGCTGGTGGGCCAGTATTTCTTGAGTGGATTGCCCAGAAGCCTGCCCGCTGGCTTGGAAAAATCTCTGGCGGACGGGCGCAAATTCACCGGTTCCGTCAGCGCCACCGAGGGAGCCGAGGGCAGATTGGAGGCTGCCTTGTCAGGGGCCGAAGCCCCTGCCCCAACCTGCGCATATCCAGACGAGGCGTACGCCGCCCACGCCAGGAGGATCGCCGCTACCGCGCAAAGCCGTTTAACTGCCTGCCCGCACACAGCCTGTCCACGACGGCTAAGTGCGATCTTCTCCTGCTGATTCAACGTACATAAACCGAACAAATGCATGATTCCTCTCCACGACATGGTTCCTCTTTAGAAACTTCTGAGGCATGTGGGGCGCTATAGTCAAAGACGCCCGGAGCGCCATCCCGGACGCAAGCTTGTGAGTACCCATCACAATTCTAACGTGCGGCCCGGCATACGGCCTTCCGCATACCGGGAAATACGCGGGCCGTGCGTGATTCGTTCCCCTATGACGGCATATTCTTTCTTATGGCAGCACAGTCATTTACGCTACTGACAGTGCCCTCTGAAATGACTGAAGACCCCCAACCTGCGCCCGCGCCCCAGACCTGGAAGCTGACCCTGGCCTACGACGGCACCGAATTCAGCGGCTGGCAGGTGCAGCCGGGCGAACGCACCGTGCAGGGCGAGCTGCAGGCGGCGCTGGGGCGGATTTGCGGAGAATCGCCCCTGCCGCAAGGCTCGGGCCGGACCGATGCCGGCGTTCACGCGCTGGGCCAGGTGGCCAGTTTCGCGCTGGCAGCGCCTATTCCGCCGGAAAACCTGCAGCGCGCGTTGAACCGGACTCTGCCGGCGGCGATTCGGGTTCTGGAGGCGAGAACGGTACCAGGTACATTTCATGCGCGGCACTCGGCGGTGGCTAAGAGCTACGAGTACCGGGTCTACAGGGGCGCGATTTGCCCGCCGTTTCTGGCCCGATACGTGTATGCCTGCTCCTGGCCCATTGACGTGGAGGCGTTGCAGAGGGCGGCGCGGCTTTTTGTGGGCACGCACGATTTTCTGAGCTTTGCGGCCACCGATCCGGAGCTGGCCGGTCGGGACCCGGATGAGGATGCGGAGCCGGATGAGCGGCCCCTGCCCAGGCCGGGATTTCAGATGGAGCCGCCGATGGCGGCGACGGTGCGGACGATTTTTTCGTCGGGCTGGGAGACGCGTCCGGGGCCGGAGGGCGAATTGCTGATCTATCGCGTACGTGGCAGCGGCTTTTTGCACCACATGGTGCGCAATCTGGTGGGAACGATGCTGGATGTGGGACGGGGGCGGACCGGCGTGGACGAGATTCCGGGGATTCTGGCCGCGCGCAGCCGCGCCGCAGCCGGACCGACTGCTCCGGCGAGGGGACTATTTCTTTGTTCGGTGGAGTATGACGTGGGGAATGATGTCACGGAAGTCTAATAGAATCAAAGTTGTGGATGATATGCAGGCCTTGCTCAAGCTCCTGGCGATGGCCGACAAGGAAATTGAGGCCGAAGAGACTGTCCCCATCGAAGAGGTCATCAAAGAAATTCGCAACCGGCGCTCGGGAACCAGAGAGACCTGGATTGGCGCGAGTGATGTACAGACCAAGAACAAGAAGTGCTCCATCCGGCTTAAATCTCCGAGGTCACCTAATTAGTCATTGAGACACACATTCGCCCGACGGTCGATAGTGGTGCAGTTTGGAATTCAGGATTTTGGTGGGGCATCCTAGTGCTGGAAGCCATGAAACTTATCATTGTAGTTCCGCCATGGCTTAGCTTTGCCACCGCGACCGGCTGATCGACCAGCAGCAACTGAAGTGAGCGTTTTCGCCTGTTTCCCTTTGGTGGCATGCGGAACAGGTTTATCTTGAGCGGGAGTAGGGATCGATACCGGCAAAATCGCTTCCGACAGCAGGCGGAACAGATCCATCATGATCGAGCGTACTCGTTTATCCACCAGGAAAATCAGATCGTTGGAGAGAAAAAGGGCTCTTCCAAAGACACTCAGGAAGGCCATTCCAAGCAATACGTCCTTGGAATTTGGCTCTAATATAACTACTCCAGCTTTCTCTTCGCCCAGAACCTCGACCATTCCTTTAGCAGTGAGTCTTGTGGCTTTGTCTCCGTCCGCCAGTTCAATTGACACCGTTCCGTAAAGGTTCAAACCGAGTGGCAGAGCACTCACTTGCGGCATGGAAATGAAGCCCGTAAAACCTGTGTCGATGACAGCGTCAAACACTACGCCTCGCCCGAATGACCCACGAATTTTGACCTTTAGGTTTGGGGAACCAGTCTTTTTATCGAAAGACCCAGTCCAGACTTGCTTCTCGGGTGTGGCTGACACGAATTCTGAAGAGCCAGGTTTATCAGCAAACCCCCTAAACCCTCCCCAAATTCGTTTCTTGGGGTTAAATCCAGTCCAATTTTGCTTCGTGGGCATACGTGACACGGAACGCTCCTGTATAGCCGACTTGGATCAAGTGAAAGATTCCGTCAGGAGCGTCAGCATGAGCAGTGTCCAAAGCACCCTCAGGAGTCTCGGATATATACGCTTTTTCGGTCAACACGTCGATTGCAACAAATTCTCCAGGATGTTCACGCTCATACTGCTTCTTGTACCGATTCTGGTAGATTTTCTCTCCGCGTTCAGCAGCATCATTTGGATTCATGATTTGGCTTGCGCTCATGGATATTCCTCATATAACTAACAAATTCTATAGTACAGGTACTTGTATCAGTCAATAAAATAGTTCTTCCCACCTAAAACATCAGTGCGGCTGTACCTGTCTCAATAGAACAGATGCCATTTGCATACTACTCACAAAGTCACCGTTATCTTCCAATCCATCAATAATTTACAGAATTCTCAGTTCACAGGATGGCGCTCATTATAACCGGATAAGGGCATCGACGATCTGGCGTTCAACCGGGTAAGAATCATCCGTAGCGGCATGAAATTGAAGCCGGTGAAACCTGTGTCGATGATAGCGTCAAACTCCACGCCTTGTCCGAATGGCCCACGGATGGATATTGACATTGGGCTGGAGAGCTAGGCTTATCGAACAACCCAGTCCAAATTCGTTTCTTGGGTATGGGTAACACGGAATGCTCCTGCATGACCAACCTGAATCAAGTGAAAGATTCCGTCAGGAGCGGCAACATAAGCACTGTCCAAAGCGCCTTCTGGCGTCTCGGAGATAAACGCTGCTTCGGTCAACACGTCAATCGCAACGAACATTCCGGGATGTTCGCGCTCGTATTGCTCCTTGTACCGATCCCGATAGATTTTCTCTCCGAGTTCAGCAGCATCGTTTGGATTTAAGATTGTACTCGCACGCATATTTACTCCTTGGGGATTTTCTCCACATCTCTAGGCATAGCAGATTTACTGAAATTATCTGCAAACCCTCCAAGCCTATTGGACGTCTGCGTATCACAATGGTCGCGATGACCATATCGGCAATTCTCTACTATGATTCAGATACATATGTAAGAGATTCCGATGCCGCTGAGAAAATCCTAATCGTAGTACACATCTGATGGTCGAATGAATCCGACATGATCAGCGCTTCCCTGCTACCCTGAAACCAACCGATGGCGCAGATTTCTCCCAATTCGGCCTTCTCACGCGTGACGGCGCTCGCCGAGCAGAGACCGGTTCACGCGGCGTTTGCCTGGCTGCATGGCAATCCCAAGACGATGATGGATTGGCAGGCGGAGATGGCGGCGATTCCCGCGCCACCCTTTGGCGAGCGGGCGCGGGCGGAGTGGATCAGCGAGCGCTTTGCCGAGATGGGCCTGAGCGGAGTGGAAACCGACGCCGCCGGCAACGTCTTCGGCTGGCTGAAGGCAGCACAACTGCCGGCGGAGAGCAGCGGGCCGGTGGTGGTGATCTCCGCTCACCTGGATACGGTTTTTCCAGCCGAGACGCCGCTGAAGCCGGTGGTGGAAGGCGACCGTATCACAGTTCCTGGTGCCTGCGACAACTGCGCCGGAGTGGCGGGAATGCTGGCCGTTGCACGGGCTCTGGTGGAGGCGAAGGTGGGGTTGGCCGCGCCGCTGATTTTTCTGGGCAATGTGGGTGAGGAGGGCGAGGGCGACCTGCGCGGCGTGCGGCACTTCTACCAGCAGAGCGCGCTGGCCGGACGGATTGCCGCGCACATTGTGCTGGACGGGGCGGGCGCGGATTCGGCTGTGACGCAAGCCCTGGGCAGCCGCCGCTACCGCGTCACAATCACCGGACCGGGCGGGCACAGCTTTACCGACGCGGGGACGGCGAACCCGATTGCCACGCTCTGCTCAGCGCTGGCCGTGGTAGCCGGAACGCAACTGCCGGAGGAGCCGCGAACAACGCTGAACCTGGGGACGATCAGCGGCGGCACCAGCGTGAATTCGATTCCAGAGAACGCGCAGGCAACGGTGGAGTTCCGCTCGACCAGCACGGAGGAGCTGGTACGGCTGGAGGTTGTGCTGCATCGGGCGGTGGAAGATGCTGTGGAGAAAAGCAATGCGCAGGCAAAAGCTGCTAGCACGGATGGCCGAGGCCTGCTGGCTTTTGCGATTGACCCCATTGGCGACCGGCCCGCCGCGCAACTGGCCGATGACTCGCCGCTGCTGGAGGCGCTGCTGGCCGTGGACCGTCATCTGGGCCTGAAAACCGAGCTGCGGCTTGGCTCGACCGACGCCAACATTCCGCTCTCGCAGGGAGTTCCGGCGTTATCAATCGGCGCGGGCGGCGAGGGCGGCGGCGCACACACGCTGGGCGAATGGTACTCGGCCAAAAACCGCGAGCTGGGGCTGAAGCGAGCGCTGCTGCTTGCGCTGGCTATGGCGGAATGGGCCGCGGAACAGTAGTCTGTTGGAGCGCACTTGAGACTGACTTGCTGAACATGCGGAAAGAGTACGATGCTTACTAATCATAGGGAGCTGATCGCAAATGAAGACTCGGACGACTTTGATTACACTGTGTGTGCTATTGGCGTTGTCATGGCAGAAGGCGGCATCCAAAGACCAAAAGGGTGGTGGGGGGCACTTCCCAAGGTTGCCGGAAGCCTCATTATTAGTGGGCGACCCTCCTTTTTATCTGATGGTCACCAACGATCATGAGGACACCCTTCTCCAGACTCAAAACAGCCAGCCCGGATTTTCGGACGGCACACAAATCTTCCCCAGTTTCTCGAAGACTGGAAAAGTGATCGCGTTTGCTCGCGTAACGGCGGGCTCTCCCCATCGAACTGTGGCGATCACAACCTATTCCGCAGTTACTGACAAGCATGAGGATTATTCCGTAGGCGAGTACTCCGGCTCTGTTGCCATATCCCCCGACGCCACCAAATTGGCTTTTCCGGCGACCCAGCAAAGAGAGGGAGGACCCGGCGATAGCCACCTGCATATTGTTGACCTGAGAACCGGACAGCAGACGCTTGGCCCGGAGATTCCATTCCATTCGCCGGTCTTTGCCAGTTGGTCCCCGGATTCTCGCCGTCTCGTCTATGGTTACTGGAACGAAATACGAGTGTGGGATACGGAGACAGGAAAAATCGCCAAAATCGCCAAGGGCTATCTACCCGCATGGTCGCCTTCGGGTGATTGGATTGCTTTCTTCGAAGACTCGGAAGCTGACACTGGCGGGCCTTACGGACTAGGACAATGGCCGCCCCGTTGCGCTATCGTGCGACCCGATGGCACCGACCAGAAAATGCTGATTGACTTCTACCGGATAAAGAAACATGGTGGTGCTTTTTCCGCTCCTCCCGTTTGGTCGCCCGATTCAAAGACAATCCTGCTCAATGAGCTGGAGGCTGTTGAGGCCGAGACCGTAACCATTCACGCCCTGGATCTTCAGACTTTGAAGATGAGAACGATCTTCCGGCATTCTTTGCGGGTTCTAGGATGGGTGGGTGCCTCGACGGGTTCTATAAAAGGGGATGTCAAGTAAAAACACCTTTCCTGAATCAACCTGCGCGGCCTCGACTGACATAATCCAAAGAGATGAAATTGCGCGCCTACCTGCTGATGCTTTTCGTGGTTGCCGTGTGGGGATCGACCTTTGTGCTGGTCAAAGGCGCGCTGGCCGATGCCACTCCCGGAGCCTTCAATCTGGTGCGGATGACGCTGGCCTTCGCCGTGATGGGCGTGGCCTATCACCGCTACTGGCACACGATTCGGGGCTGGCAGGTGGCAGCCGGGGCGCTGGTGGGCGCATGCCTGGCCATGGGCTACCAGTTTCAAACCACGGGGCTGGCCCGCACCACGCCCTCGAAGTCGGCGTTCATCACCGGTCTGATGGTGGTGATGGTGCCGCTGCTGTCAATGATTCCCGGCGTGCGCCCGCCGGGAGCCAGACCGCCGCGCTGGAATGTTTTTCTGGGAGCAGCACTGGCGTTTATCGGGATCGCGCTGCTGACCGCGCCGGCTGCGATTGCGGCTTCCGGTTCGGATTCGCTGCTGGGGGAAGCGGCGCGCCTGCTGCCCGATATGAGTTCCATCAACCTGGGCGACGTGCTCACTTTGGGCTGCGCTCTGGGCTTTGCCTTCCACTGCATTGCGTTGAGTCACGTCTCGCCGCGCATAGCCTTCCAGCCGCTGGCGCTGCTGCAGGTGGGCTTCTGCGCGCTGTTCATGGCGCTGAGCATGCCGCTGATTGAGCATCCGCAGATTACATGGACGCCGCGGCTGGCGGTGGCGCTGGGCATTACTGTCGTGTTCTCCAGCGCCGCAGCCTTTTCCATCCAGAGCTGGGCGCAGTCTGTTCTGCCTCCCACGCACATCGCGCTTTTACTGACGCTGGAGCCGGTCTTCGCCTGGATTACTTCGTACATAGTGATGGGCGAGCGGCTTGGATTGCGCCCCGGCTGCGGCGCGCTGCTGATTCTGGCGGGGATTGCCCTGACGGAGCTGATGCCGCAGCCGCATGTGGCCGCGGCGCATGAAGCGTGAAAAGACAGGGACTAGCCACCCCAGCGAGCAAAAACGCTTCCCTCACCCCAACGAGCAAAAATCGCTCGTTGAGGACCCCGAGTCGCCGGGGACCCCGGCAGGGACTAAGGGACTAGGGACTAGGGAAAAACAGACTGCGCCCCGATTATGCTCGGCCGCGGAAGTGGATGATGCGTCGGCGGTCGCGTTTGGAGGGGCGGCGCTCGGGCAAAGGCGCGAACTGCTGCATGGCCTTGCGCTCGGCGACTGCTTTAGCGCGCGCTTCCCTGCTGGCCTCGCTCTCGCGATAGAGCGTCTGCGCCACGGCAGCCGGGCCGCGCATGTGGCTAAGAGCGAGAACTTCAATCTGAAACTCGCCGCCTTCGTTCTTGACGACTAGATGGTCGCCGACGCGGACCTCGCGGGAGGGCTTGGCCTCGTGACCATTGGAGAGGATGCGACCCAGGTCGCAGGCCTTGGAGGCCAGTGCGCGGGTTTTGAAGAAGCGCGCCGCCCAGAGCCATTTGTCAATGCGCAGGGAGTCCATGGGGATATTGTCGTACAGGAAGCTGCCCTAACGCTCTAATACGCTAATGAATGAGAGCTAGCTTTGCCGGACTTCTGGGTGAAGACGCAGACGACGCTGGAGGTGATCAAGTGAGAATACTCAATCTTCTCCAGCGTCGTTTGGCTTTGCGGCCGGCCTGCTGGCCGACATGCAACTTCATCTTTCCTATTGGCAATGAATGGTGAATGGAATCTTCTTCTCGAGTGGATTTGGAGATTCGATGATGATGTTCACCCAGCCATGAAAATCGGCGAATTGATGCGTGTTCGCACCGAGTTGCCAATCATAATAGACTGGCACGGATTGATCGGCCCGGGGTATCATGACTCTCTCTGAGTGGGTCGTATGGCCGCCGTCGTTGCGGTCAAAGCGGTAAACCACCTCCGTGTGCCTGGTGCTGATCAAGCCCCATCCGAATTTCAGATCGACGGGGCAGGAACCCGTGTATTGAAATCCCTGGGCAAGCTGGCCATTGGCACGCAACGACTCACCTCCCACCCGAACGGTCTGCGCTATCAGGCTGACAGATCCCAGGCAGAGGAAAATCCCAACAATACTTGCAGCCTTGCTGATCTTCATACTTCCTCCTTTGGACCGGAGCAACCGCTATGTTCTTCCGGCACGAGCCAATATACCTCAACAGCCCTTTCTCTGTATCCATTTTTTTGCGATTCCTTTCAAGTACACTGGTCCCATACCGTTGGAGTGCCAACCATGCCGAGCTTGTGGGCCAAGACGCGGACGACGCTGGAGATGATCAAGTGGGAGCACTCCGTCTTTGCGCTGCCGTTTACGCTGACGGCGGTGCTGCTGGCGGCGGACGGGCGGCCGGAGTGGCGGACGCTAGGATGGATTCTGGTGGCGATGGTGGGGGCGCGCTCGTCGGCCATGGCGTTTAACCGTTGGGCAGATGCGGAGCTGGACGCGGCCAATCCGCGCACGAAGATGCGTGCGATTCCCGCCGGGCTGCTTACGCGGCAATTTGTGCTGGGATTTACGGTGCTGGCGGCGGCGGTGTTTGTGCTGGCGGCGGCGGAGCTGAACCGGCTGGCGCTGGAGCTTTCGCCGCTGGTGCTGGCGGTGCTGCTGGGCTACAGCTATTTGAAGCGCGTGACGCGGTGGTCGCACCTGGGGCTGGGACTGGCGCTGGGGTTGGCGCCGACGGCGGCGTGGATTGCGGTGCGCGGCTCGCTGGACGCGCGGATCCTGGTGCTGACGGCGGCGGTGACACTGTGGGCGGGAGGATTTGACGTGCTCTACGCCTGCCAGGACTTTGAGCACGACCGCACAGCGGGACTGCACAGCGTGCCGCAGGCGATGGGGATTCCGGCGGCCTTTTGGACAGCGCGAGCGATGCATTTGGCCATGCTGGGACTGCTGGTGTGGTTTGGGGAGTTGTTCGATTTTCACAGTTTGGGCTGGATGGGGATTGGGGCGGTGGGGTTGCTGCTGGCTTATGAGCACGCGCTGGTTTCACCACGCGATTTGCGGAGGCTGAATGCGGCGTTTTTCACCATGAACGGCGTGATTGCCATGGTGTTTCTGGGATTTGTGGCAGCGGATTTGTGGTGGCGGTAAACCGCCTGGGACTTAGGGACCAGGGACTAAGGGACTAGGCCGATTGAGGTTCGTGGTATCCCACCCTTTTCGCAAAGAACGCGAAAAGGATGGGGCACCCAACGGATATTGTATGCAGTAAAAAGACAAAATCAGGTCCTTCGACTTCGCAGGTCACAAAATACGTGCCCTGCTTCGCTCAGGATGACAAAATAGAAGTGATGGATCATTGAGGAACGGAGAATGAGATGAAGATTGCGATCCAGGGCGAGCCCGGCTCCTTCAGCCACGAAGCCGCGATGAAACTTGTGCCCGATGGGGTGATCGTTCCCTGTTCGCTGTCGGCTGATGCCTTTGTGGCAGTGGAAAGCGGGGCGGCGGAGGCGGCGGTGATTCCCATTGAAAACAGCCTGGCGGGCTCGGTGGTGGAGCACTTCGATATGCTGCTGACCCACGATGTGCGAGTGGTACGAGAGACACGGTTGCACATCCAGCATAACCTGATCGGCCTTTCCGGCGTGGCGCTGGACGAGATTGAGCGGGTATTTTCGCATCCGGTGGCGCTGGCGCAATGCCGGAAGTTTCTGGCCGCGCACCCGCGCATGGAGGCGGCTGCCTTTTATGACACGGCGGGCGCTGTGAAGCAGTTGGTGAAGTTGCGCGACCGGCACGCGGCGGGCATCGCCAGCGAAGCGGCGGCTGAGTATTATGGCGCGGAGATTCTGGCTGCCGGCATCCAGGACAACCCAGAAAACTTTACCCGCTTCTTTCTAGTGCGGCGCGCTGCGGAGGCGGTAAGCGATCCGGAGGCGAATAAAATCAGCCTGGCGTTTTCCGTGGAGAACCGTCCGGGATCGCTGGTGGCGGCGCTGAACGAGCTGGCTGCAATGGGTACCAATATGACCAAGATCGAGTCACGGCCGGTACACGGCAAGCCATGGGAGTACATCTTCTATGTAGATTGCCAGATTCACTCGGGCGGCGAGGCGACGCGCGCGGTGGAGGCGCTTAAGCCGCATTGCGCGATGGTGAAGGAGTTGGGGCGCTACCGGGAGGCGGGAGACTGAAAATGCGAACGGCCGGGAGCGCAGACCATGCCCAGACTGCGCCCCGACCGTTCGAGGAGGACCCACACATATTGTCTCTGTGATTGACTATTTCTACTGTTGCACAAAGGGGAATAATTATACGCAAAAGCGTGCAAAATAATATTTTAAGCAGAATAAAGCACACCCCAGGGCCTAAAGGCCCCGCTAATGGCTCTTTGTAAATGTCTGGGCTGAAGCCCTGACCTACCACACAAAACACGTCTTGCAGAGGCCTTCACGCTACAAAATACTTGGCCTGGGGATGATGGACGATGAGGGCGTTGGTGCTTTGCTCGGGCTCCAGGTGGAACTGCTCGGTGAGGCGCACGCCGATGTTCTCCTCGGGCTTGAGCAGACGGAAGATTTTTACCTGATCCTCGAGATTGGGACAGGCGGGATAGCCGAAAGAATATCGGGAACCACGATATTTTTGATGGAAAAGATCGGAGATCCGCGGGGAGTCATCGGCGGCGATGCCGAGCAGCTCACGGGCCTGCTTGTGGACGAACTCGGCCAGAGCCTCGGCTGTCTCCACCGAGAGGCCGTGCAGATAAAGATACTTGGTAAAGTCGCCAGACTCGAAGAGCTTTGCGGTCTGGCGGCTGGCCTCGTCGCCGATGGTGACGATGGAGAATCCGACGACGTCGCGCTGGGTGGAACTCAGCGGCTCAAAGAAATCAGCGATGGAAAGCCTGCGTCCCTGCGCCTGGCGTGGAAAGGCGATGCGCTCCAGCTCGCGGGCCGGATCCTCGGGATCAAAGACGACTAACTCGTTGCCGTCTCCGGCGCAGGGATAAAAGCCGATGACGGACTTAGGCTCAAACCAACCTGATGTTATAACTTCTTTCTGAAGGTCGAGTAAGATGGGGCGGTACTTATCTTCGACTAAGCTCAGGTAATCCGCCTGCGCGGCGGTTTTAAGTTGCCACTGATTCTTGAAGAGCGCGGTCTCGTTGAGATAGGGGAAGATATCGTCAAGTTTATAACTCTTGAAGACGCGCGCTCCCCAGAATGCGGGCGCTGGAATCTCCGCGAGGCGCTCGACGACTGGCGAACGGCCTTCTGAAGTCAGCTCGATAAGAGTCTGTTCTGTAGCAGCAGCGTTGCCCTTGGCGAAGACCTTCACCGTTTTGCCTTCCGCTTCCCTGCCCTCACGCACGGCGGCGTCGGCTGAAGTGAGGTCGGCCATGGCGTGCAGACCGGCAAAGGCGTCCTCGGCATAAAAGGCCGGACCGGAGTACTCCTTGCGCAGATCTTCCTCGACGTACTTGCGAGTGAGCGCCGCGCCACCGCAAATGACGGGGATTGTGAGGCCCAGCCGCTGCAAATCCTGCAGCACATACTTCATTTCCAGCGTGGACTTGACCAGCAGACCGCTGAGGCCAATGGCGTCTGCGCCGATTTCGCGTGCGGCCGCGATGATGGCGTCTGACGGCTGCTTGATTCCGAGATTGACGACGCGATAACCATTGTTAGTAAGAATGATGTCGACGAGATTCTTGCCGATGTCGTGCACGTCGCCCTTAACGGTGGCCAGCACCATGGTTCCTTTGCCGCCGCCATCGGATTTCTCCATCTTCGGCTCGAGATACGCAACTGCGGCCTTCATCACCGAGGCGGAATCGAGGACAGAGGGTAACTGCATCTTGCGCGCGCCGAAGAGATCGCCAACGGTCTTCATGCCGTCGAGCAGGACGGTATTAATCAGTTCGAGCGGTGAGTGAGTTAGAAGCGCAGCTTCCAGAGTTGCTTCCAGAGTTAGTTTGTGCTCGTGCAAACCAATGGTTCGCTCGCCGCAAATAATCATCTGCTTGAGCTTTTCGTCCGTGGTGAGGCTTTCAACGACTAACTCCTCTTCAACAACGGAACCTTTGCCGAGGCTAGCAAAGTAAGCCATGTAAGTCTGAAGCGGATCGCCGCTGCTACGGTCCTGGAAGATAAGCTTGCGGGCTAACTCGACTTCTATCGCGGGAATCTTGTAGAGCGGATAAATTTTGGAGTAGTTAACAATGGCCGCATCGAGGCCACGGTCCACGGCCTCCTTGAGAAAGACGGAGTTAAGGACGCGGCGGGCATAGGCGTTGAGGCCAAAAGAAATATTGGAGACGCCAAGCACGGTGCGGGAGCGCGGCAGCTCAAGCTTGATGCGGCGGACCGCTTCGAGGGTTTCGATAGCGGCCGAGCGATAGTCCTCCTGGCCGGTGGAGATGGGCAGGGTGAGCGCGTCGAAGAGGAGGTCCTCGGAGCGCAGGCCGTATTTGTTGACGGCCAGATCGTGGATGCGATGGGCGATGGCCACCTTGCGCTCGGCGGTGAGCGCCATGCCCTGCTCGTCGATGGTGAGCGCGATGACCGCGGCTCCGTAACGGCGGGCCATAGGCAGAACCAGGCTGGTGCGCTTTTCGCCGTCCTCCAGATTGATGGAGTTGATGATGGGCTTGCCGGGGATTCGCTTAAGCGCCTCTTCGATGACGGCGGCCTCGGTGGAGTCGATGAGGATGGGCGCGGGAACACGGGTGGCGATTTTTTCGAGGACGGCGTTCATGTATCCCTGCTCGTCCTCGCCCACAATGGCGCAGCAGAGGTCGAGCAACTGCGAGCCCGCGGCGGCCAGGCGCTTGGCGAGGGCGAGAATGCCGTCGTAGTCACCGGAGCGGACCATGTTGCGAAAGGTTTCAAGGCGGGTGGTGGTGTTCATCTCCTCGGCGATGATGACGGGCTGGGCGTCGGCTTCTAGCGGCACGGCAGTAAAGGCGCTGGCGGCGACCGATTGCTGAACTACGGAGCGCGGGGCGGGCGTTACGCCGTGAACGGCTTCAACAACAGTGCGAAGATGCTCGGGCGTGGTGCCGCAGCAGCCGCCGACGATTTGCACGCCATATTCGGTGACGAAGCGACGGAGCCAGGAGGCCAGCTCGGCCGGGGTGAGCTTGTAGACCGCGCGGCCACCCTCGTTGTGCGGCAGGCCGGCGTTGGGCAGAACGCTGATGGGCAAGGTGGAGTTCTGACAGAGGAAACGTACCGCGTCGTTCATCTCCGCCGGGCCAGTGGCGCAGTTGAGGCCGATGATGTCGGGCTGGAAGACTTCAAGGACAACGAGGGCCGCGCCGATCTCCGAGCCAAGCAGCATGGTTCCACTGGCTTCGAGAGTGATCTGAACCTGGAGAGCGACATTGCGGCCGGTGGATGGGATGCGGCCTTCACGAGCGTCGCGGATAGCGGCTTGTATCGCATCTTGGCAGGCAGCGATGGCGATCTTGGCTTGCAGCAGGTCCTGGCAGGTTTCGATGAGCAGCACATCCACACCGCCCTCAATGAGCGCCTCGGCCTGCTCGCGATAGGCGGCGGCCATGGCGTCGTAGGTGATGTGGCCCAGCGAGGGCAGCTTGGTGGTGGGGCCGATGGAGCCGGCGACGAAGCGGGGCTTGGCAGGTGTGGAGAACTTGTCAGCGACTTCGCGGGCCAGGCGCGCGGCGGCAAGATTCAACTCGCGAGTGCGGTTCTCAAGGCCGTATTCGGCGAGAACGATGCTGGTCGAGCCGAAGCTGTCGGTTTCGATGACATCGCAGCCGGCCTCAAGAAACGAGGCGTGGAGGTTGCGGATCACATCGGGCCGAGAGAGCACCAGCAGCTCGTTGCATCCCTCCTTGCCCTGGAAATCCTCGGCAGTGAGGTTGCACTTTTGCAGATTGCTGCCCATTGCGCCGTCAAAGACCAGCACGCGCCGTTTCAGTTCTGAGAGAAAATCCGCCAAAGTTGCTCCTGATCTCATGAGCTGTTGGGAAAAACTGGAAATGCGGCCTACCTATTTAGGATAGCTGGAGTTTTTGCATTAAGCCGATCTGCAAAGGCAACGGAGTGCTATTTTGCCGCTGTCAGCGCCGCGAGCGGCACCAGCATGTCTTCCTTGCGCATGACCAGATTGGTGGCGTTCAGCGTGGCCAGCTCGAAGCCGTGACCGTGGGTGATGGCGTCGGTGGGGCAGGCTTCAACGCAGTAGCCGCAGAAGATGCAGCGGTTGTAGTCGATGTTGTAGACCTTGGCGTAGCGCTCGGAAGAGGAGATACGAAGGGCTTCGGTGTTCTCAGCGGCCTCAATATAGATGCAATTGGAGGGGCAGGCGGCGGCACAGAGAAAGCAGGCCACGCATTTTTCCAGGCCGTTTTCGTCGCGCTGCAAGACGTGGGCTCCGCGATAGCGCTGCTCGAGAACCGCGCCGCGCAAGGGACCTTTGCCGTCGGGGTAATTTTCCACCTGGACGGGCGCAAAGATCTCCCCGAAGGTGATGCTCATTCCCTTGGCGATGCCCCGAATGTTGCCCGCAATCGACATGAGGTTAGTATACGGCACCTGCGGTGCGGCAGACGCCTTCGGCTCTCCCGCGCCAGAACATTTGCTAGGAAATAGGCAGACTTGGGAAAGTTGCGCAGGCTCCTCAGTGCCGGTTTTTCGGCGGAGCGGAACGACCGTGGTTGTTGGCGGGCGGGGTGGTGACGGGTTTGCGTTCCGGACGCGACTGCTGGAGCTGCTGGCAGAGCGGGGAGTCCTGGCCGCGCTGGAGGCCGGGGATGGGATTCTGCGCGGAGCAGATGCGCTGCTTGATGGGTAGGGCCGGGGTGTGCGTAAAGGTCTGCATGCGCTCCTGGCCGGTCGCGGGGTCGAGGTCGTAACAGGCGACGATGTCTTCCGGCTTTTGCTGGCCGTGGTCGATGTGGTTCCAGGTGCACATCATGGAGCGGCCGTTGGGCTGGGTGAGCAGAGCGTAGAGCTGGGTGAGGGCCAGGCCTTGTGGAAGGTTCGCGCTCCAGACGGTGATGGCCTGGGGGCCTCGCATCCAGCGAGGGACCCAGGCGTGATGCTCCATGTCATAGTGGAAGGCCGTGAAGTAGGTGGAGGGCTGGCAGTCGGCGCAGTCGTCGTAGAGGGCGGCCAACTCGCGCGGATGGCCATCGTCAAAGAGCATCCAGTCGAGCAGGCGCAGGTTAACTCCCTTGAGCAACATCACATAGCTGTGGTTGGTGAGGGAGAGGCTCCAGACGGTGAAGGTGTCCGCGGCGGGGAGCGACTGCGGATTGGAGCGCGTGGTGGTGACGACCAGGGCCGCGTCGTACTCCACGCCGATCTCGCGAATGGCCGACCAGTTTTCGACGGTGAGGGAGCGATTGACCCATGTGACTATGCCCTGGTCCTTTGCGGAGTGGAAGTCGATCCAGCGAAAGGTTTCGGGGGCGGGCTGGGCAAAGAGAGAGATGGGGAGGGGGGCGGCGAGCAGGGCTGCGAGCAAAACGTGATGGCGAAAAGAAGAGAGGAAGCGCATGGTTTAGATATAGCAGAGTGGCGTTGTGGGTTCACTTTTAGGTGCTGTTTGGAGAGAAAAACGTGCGCATAGAAGGACATGAAAATCTGTAACGGGCAGGTAGAATAGGGTGGATTTTTTGGGGGGCAAGGTGGCGAATTTGCCAAAATAGTTCCACGTGGAACATATTCATTCTGTTGAGTTTAGTTGCGAGTTTACCCTTTAATTAACTGCAAATTATTTGGACTTTTTTTCAAGAGCTTTCGGGCGGCAAAAAGACGGGTTTGAAAAGCAAAAAAGCGGATTGGAAAACCACCTGCGGTGGGGCCAACTGCCTTCGGCGGGACGGGTTGAGGTTCGTGGTATCCCACATCTGGCGCGATAAGACTGCGTCCGATGTGGGATACCAATCATTTTGGGATGGTCAAACCTGCGCCACCCGGCAATGAGCAAGCCGCTGCATTTGATTACGACAGATGTGCGACTGAAACCATATAGCGAATTGATAGTGCTGGTGTGATTGCCGAGGTTGAGTTGTTCTGATCCGGGACGCGGCAGGATGATCTTTTATATTCCACATCTCATAATCATGAGCTGAATCAACAATCATATTATAATGATTGAGATGCAAACCACTCACCAAATTTTTGGAACTAAAGGAATATGTAATGAAAAATGTTATTTTGTCGCCAAGTGAACATGATAGGATCGTCCGTGCAAATGCACTACAGCTTTTGCACGATGGCTTCGCTGTCCAAGCTCGACTTGGAGGATGGTTTAAAGCACCGGCTACCATTCATGGATACAGACCGGACATATTCGCGATAAAAGATAAGCAGCGGATCGTTGTTGAGGTTACTAAAGGTAGTATCGACTGGCCTAAAACCTCCGCGCTTGAGCGCTATTCACAAGAAAATCCGGATATCGAAGTTAGGATCATTTCACCCGAAGTTAGTAGTTCACATGTAGGTGATGCCAAAGCAGCAGAACCAAAACAACGCTTCCTAATCGCTATTGCAAAGTTACTTGGTATAAACCCAACAAAGGATTCCATCCTATATGAAGCACTTCTTTGCCCCCATTGGCTTCTCAACGAGATAATTGAACATATTTTCCAACCAGATGGTTCTGTTCAACTAAATCTTACTCGCTTTAATCAACTTATGGTGAACTGCAGATGCCCCCTCGCGACAGAGCATTTTTTTCAATGGATATTTTCGGGAATTAACTCAATTGACGCTTTCGAGAAAGCAGTTGACACATATCGTGTATACGCAATGTGGATATTCGGTAGTTTTAAGTTTGCTTATCGCAAATTTGCCACATGCTCACAATACGAACTAGAACAACTGAAAACAAAAGTAAAAGAACGCTCACCTGAAATCTTTCAAACTCGTTCAAAGTTTAATGAAATCGCAGAAATTGCGGAAAATGATCTTCACCTCCTAGGATATCTCTCATCTGCACAACTTGACATTCTTTTCTTTTTAGATTCTCTTGCGGGAACGACTGCTGATCAGAATAAATTCCACGCCCTCATCGAGGCATTTCAGCCCAAAATAAAAACACAGCTTACTGAAGCGCTCCATAATCGAAACACATCGGATTTACAAAAGCTCCGCGCAGAACTTCAAAAGGAATGTAACGATCTTTTCGAACGACAAGAAAGGGCAAGAGATATAGGTAGGCAGAATACTATACGATATCTTTCTATACCATATCTCGACGTATATGTAGCTACTTCGATGCGATATCCCAATGATTTTCTTAACCAGAGAAGATTCACCCATGCCGTATTCGAGCATGAATCGGTCAACAGCCTTAATCTACGATACTTCGACCCAACATTATCTTATGTTGATGATCGTGCAACTAAAGGATTAATCGAATGTTTAATGCTACAACGTGCTTCTGTCACTCTATATAATGCTGGCGATAGCGATACGATGGGTAAAGATTCCGAACTTGCCGCAACACTCGCACAAGGAAAACCAGTCATTGTCTACGTACCAGAAGGCGATGCTAAACTTGATAAGCGTGCCGATACTTTTCGACTCGATCACCCTTTAGGTTTGCAAATCGATCACGACACTGGTGTTGCACATGGAATATTGGTAGCTAGAACTCCTATCCGCTGCGCAGAATTGCTTCGCAGTATTCTTCTAAATACACTTGATTTGCGCATTCGCCATGAAAGTGGGCTATATCTTCTAGAAGAACACACTACTGGCAGCGTCCTTCGTGTTGTCACTGACGATGCTTTATTAACCCACACGTTCTGGACATACTTTAGGCATCAACAAGGTATCGACGAAAAAGAAGAGTAAATATCTTAAAAACAATCAGTTCTCAATAACGCCGACGTCTCGAGAAACGATTTTCGGTTGAAGACGAATCGCCGTCGTATTCGTTCTGGCCTTACGGGGCAGGGTGGATGGGGGCGCTTAAAGGCAAAAGCAGGTCCTTCGACTGCGCTCAGGATGACAAGCGAGGCGTTTAGAGGCCGAGGTTGGGCCAGAGGGCGTCGATTTTGGCTTTGGTGGCGCGGTCCATTTCGATGATGGCGGGCCAAGGGCGGGTGAATCCTTCGGCTTGCCATTTGCGGGTGGCGTCGATGCCCATCTTGGAGCCGTAGTTGGGCAGGCGGGAGGCGTGATCGAGCGAGTCGATGGGGCCGAGGGTGAATTGGATGTCGCGCTCGGGGTCGATGTTGTTGGCCACGCGCAGGACTACTTCGGGGATGTTTTGGACGTCGCAGTCCTCGTCTACAACGATGATGATTTTGGTGAACATGGCCTGGCCGAGGGACCAGATGGCGTTCATGACCTTGCGCGCCTGGCCGGGATAACTTTTGCGGATGGAGACGAGCATGAGGTTGTGGAAGACGGCTTCGACGGGGAGCTGGATGTCGACGATCTCGGGGATGGAGATGCGCATGGCGGGGAGGAAGATGCGCTCGACGGCCTTGCCCATCCAGGCGTCCTCCATGGGCGGCTTGCCAACTATCGTTGCGGCGTAGATGGGGTTCTTGCGATGGGTGACGCAGGTGAGATGGAAGACGGGGTATTGGTCGGCGAGGGTGTAGAAGCCGGTGTGGTCGCCGAAGGGGCCCTCGGCGCGCAGCTCGCCCAGTTCGACGTAGCCTTCGAGGATGATTTCGGCGCGGGCGGGGACCTGGAGATCGACGGTCTCGCATTGGACGATTTCGACGGGGGAGCCGCGCAGGAAGCCGGCGATGAGATACTCCTCGACTTCGGGCGGGGCGGGGACGATGGCGGCGAAGGTGGTGGCGGGATCGGTGCCGATGGCGACGGCGACTTCGAGGCGCGAGCCGCGAAGATTGCCGAGAGCGATTTGGGGTAGGCCGCCGATGGGTGAGTCGGGAATGGCGCAGGCGCCGCCGGCGGATTCGGCCATGGCGGCTACCATTGCGCCCTTCGGGCCGTATTGGTTTTGGTTGAGATCGTCGGCCGAAACAGCTTGGCGCATGGCATTGCGATAATGTTCGGCGGCGACCTTCTGGCGCTGCCAGTGCATGCCGGTGGTTTGGCCGTCGTAGACCTGCATCCTATACATGCCGATGTTGCGACGGCCGGTGCGCGGGTCGCGGGTGACGACGCAGGGGAGGGTGATGAAGCGGCCGCCGTCGTGGGGCCAGCACTTGAGGATGGGAAAGTAGTTGAGGTTGAAGTGGTCGCGGCGAATCATTTCCTTACAGGGAGCGTTTTTGGCGCTGACGGTTTTGGGGAAGGCGCTGGAGAGCTCGCCGAGTTGCGGGAGCATTTTGAGCTTGTCGAGGAAGCCTTCGGGGGCTTTGAGGTTGAGGAGGGCGGAGATGCGCTCGGCGATGGCGTCGAGAGAATTGACGCCGAGAGCGAGGGCCATGCGCCGCTCGCTGCCGAATTGGTTGATGAAGACCTGGTGGCCGGGATGGCCTTTTACGTTTTCGAAGAGGAGCGCGGGGCCGCCGGATTTGGAGACGCGGTCGGTGATTTCGGTGATTTCCAACTCGGGGGAGACTTCTTCACGGATGCGCTTCAGCTCGCCGTGATCTTCGAGGGTTTTGATCCAGTCGCGCAGATCGTCGTAGGCCATGGGGTGTGACTCCAGGGGAATAGAGACGCTTCCCCAACCCCATAGTAAGCCCTACCGGTACTGAAATGAAGTCCAGCATCGAGCCGAGGTTTGCTTGTATAATTTGATTGGTTCGGGATAGCGAAGATGGAAATTCTGTAAGAAATGGGTGCAATGTGAAGAGAATCAGCCTGTTGGTAATGATAACCCTTGTTACCCTGCTCACTGCCCGAGCCGATCCATTCACCTGGACGTCGCCTGGTAAAACACCAGACTTTGGACAGGAGTATAACTCTGCGTGGGGTGACGGTTGGTGTGCACCAACAGCTGCTGGTGACGCCATCTACTGGTTGAGCCAAAGTAACTCGAGTCTTTTACAGGGGTATCTTCCCGGCAACAATACTGGCGCAAGCACGATTATCAGCGAGCTCGGCGCCTACATGGGGACTACTCCAAGCGGGGGGACATCAGACACTGGTATGGTTACAGGCCTCGATACTTATTTGGGCTTGTACGGCGGTAGTCAGGCTTACAGCGTAACGCTTACCTATGCGGATCAAGTAGGCGGAGGGTTGAACCTGCTCGCGGACATGGAGAATGATTTGATGGCAGGGGAGGATATCTTGCCATTGATCGGTTGGGATTATAGCGACACAGGTCATGCTGTGGAGATGACCGGGTGGAACACCTCAGGCATTACCATCAACGACCCGGTCACAGATGCGAACCAACTTAACTGGTCTAATGAAAACCTGACAGCGACGACCACGGGGTACGGAGCTGACGGAATCGGGATCAGCTATGTGACTGGTACCGGCGTCATCGAGGGATTCGTAGGCATCGACCCAGTATCGTCAGTTCCGGAACCGGGAACACTTTTTTTGGTTGGGCTGGGGATGACCGTTCTTTCGCGTAGGGTGCGGAGGGTAAAGGGTTAGACTCGCCGCGCATAAAATCCAAATGCAGCAATCGTCGAATGGGAATGTGGTCGCATGTGACGTGCTGATCCCTGTTCCCTCCTCCCATTGCCTCCAAGCGCTCCACCCGTAACATTGCGGGTTCCCCCTGGCATCAAGATTGATAACGCGGAGGGATTCGGACTATATTGGAGGCTGGCGACTCTCACGACCTTGCTCAGGCGTGAAGATTCAACGCAGTAACCGAACCCGCCCCCTTTTTGGGGAAGATGACGCGCCCGCAGAGCCCCTTCTCCGGCGCGAAGAACAGGTTGCGCCCCAGCAGGAGCGCATGCTGGACAACACCCCGCTGGAAAGAGAAGAGACCGAGGGCGAAGATTTGCCTCTCCGGGGAAGGCCTCGCCTGGACGTAAGCCGACTTAACGGGCCGAGCAGACGCGGGGGGAGTCGAGCGAGCAAAACGAAACGCTTCTTTGTGACGCTGGCCGCTGCGGCCGCTCTGGGCGGGCTGGCCACTATCGCGTTTCTTCTCAATCACTTCCTGACTAGCGACGCACGCTTCCGCATTGCCGGCGCAGACAACATCGAGGCTACGGGCCTGACCGAGGTGAGCCGCGCGGAGTTGCTGCCGGTCTTCGGCGAAGACATTGGGCGCAATATATTCTTTGTGCCGCTGGAGGAGCGGCGGCGGCAACTGGAAGCGATTCCCTGGATAGAAAAAGCTACGGTGATGCGCCTGCTGCCGGACCGTATTCGTGTGTCTGTGGTGGAGCGTGAGCCGGTGGCCTTTGTTCGCCAGGAGCAGCAGATCGGCCTGGTGGACACGAACGGGGTTCTGCTCACCATGCCGACGGCCATGATGGCCCAGAGACATTACTCGTTCCCGGTGGTGACCGGCATCAACGCCAACGACTCAGCTGACTCGCGCAAGGCGCGCATGGCGGTCTACCAGCGGCTGCTGGCCGAACTGGACTCGAACGGACAGCACCTCTCCGAGCAGATATCGGAGATTGACCTGACCGATCCGCATGACGCGCGCGTGCTGCTGCCCGAGCAGACTGGCGATATTTTGGCTCACTTTGGCCAGGATCATTTTCTGGAGCGCTACCAGCACTACAAGGCGCACATCAACGAGTGGCTTCAGCAGTATCCCAAGCTGGCGACAGTGGACCTGCGCTATGAGCAGCAGGTGGTGCTGGAGATGGCCACGAATGGGACACAGGCCACAAGCGACGATCAGAGCGCTGGGAGCGCGAGTGACAACACAGCCTCGTTGGGCCAAGTTGCTGAAAACGGGCAGATTGCGGGCAAAGTCGCGGAAAAGAAACCCTCCGTGGCTAAAGCCCATAAGACAGCGGCCAAGACGGCTGGAAACGGTTCCGGCAAGACGAAGGCAGCCACAACGAAGAAAAGCGTGAAGGCCAGGAAGGCTCCCACGACGAACAGGATCAATGTAAAGGAAAAGAAGCGCGCGGCGGGCAAACGCACCGCGCTGAACCTCAGCCAGCAGAAAAATGCCCCAACCACCCGGCCGGCCGCGACTGCCGGGCAGGGCCAGTGAGCGCCATGAGCGAGAATCGCCTGATCGTAGTGCTAGACATCGGCAGCGCATGGACCCGCGTGCTGGCGGCGGAGTTGAATGAAGGCGTCCTGCGCTATTACGGACACGGAGTGGTTGCGTCGGCAGGAATGCGCAAGGGGCTGATTGCCGAGCTGGGGCCTGCGGCCCGCGCGGTGGAGGCGGCCCTGAAGCAAGCCGAGCTGGCGGCGCACGCCAACTTCAGCGAATGCATTGTGGGCGTGGGCGGGCCGCACATCCGGGGTTTGAACAGCAAAAGCGGAATTGCGCTAATTGGGCGTTCGCACGAGATCGACGAAGACGACGTTCTAAACGTTGTGGAGCGGGCGCGGCGCGTGGAAAGGCCGCAAGACCGCGAGATTGTGCACCTGCTGCAGCGGCAGTTCATCCTCGACGGGCATGAGGGTATCTTCGACCCGGTGGGCATGGTGGGCAAGGCGCTGGAAGTGGAGCTGCACATCGCCACCTGCTCGGGCAGCGCACTGCAAAGCACGGTGACCTGCGCCAACCGGGCAGGGCTGGAGGTGACCGAGGCGGTGCTGGAGGCGGTTGCCGCCGCCGAATCCACGCTTTCGGCCGACGAGATGGAGCTGGGCGTTTGCCTAATTGATATTGGCTGCCACTCCACGGATCTGATTGTGTTTTTCGAGGGCGCGGTGGTGCACACGGACTCGATACGGATTGGCGGGCAGCACTTTACCAACGACCTGGCGGCGGGGCTGGAGACTTCCGTGACCCAGGCCGAGGAGCTCAAGCGCCTTTATGGCAACGCCGTAGTGACGGACGTGCCGATGGGCGCGGCGATTGAGATTGCCGATCCTCAGCCGCATATGTTGAGCCTGCGCAGGATGGCGGAGTACCTTCAGCCGCGCGGCGACGAGCTGCTGCAACTGGTTAGAACGAGCTTGCGCGACGGGGGCGTGCTGGATGCCCTGGGAGCAGGCTGCGTGCTAACCGGCGGCGGTTCCCTGCTGCCCGGAATGCTGGACATTACCGAAAGCCAGTTGCGGGTTCCGGCGCGCAACGGACTGCCCATGCGCATTTCGCCGCATATGCCCAGCGAGCTGATTCATCCCGGCTTTTCAGCGGCTATCGGGATGATCCTTTATGCCAAGCGCACCAGGGAGAACCGCGTGGAGGAAAGCAACAGTTTCGGTTCGAAGTTGTGGAGCGTTTTTACAGGCAGCTTTTAACGTTTTTGTTCGAGATCAGTAACCAGGCCAGCAAACCAGGAGGTTAAAACCCAAATGGAGCAACTGATGAAACAGGTTGTGGAGATGCGCATCCAGTATCACGAAGAGAGCGTGCACGGAGCGCGCGTCAAGGTGATGGGCGTGGGCGGCGGCGGCGGGAACGCGGTCAATCGCATGATACAGTCGCGCGTGGCGGGCGTGGAGTTCATAGCCGCCAACACCGACGTACATGCGCTGAAGAGCTCGCAGGCACCGGTGAAGCTGCAACTGGGCGTGCGGCTGACCTCCGGGCTGGGGGCCGGCTCCAATCCCGATACCGGCCGGCGAGCAGCTCTGGAAGACTCGGAGCAGATTATCGAGGCACTGGAAGGGGCGGACATGGTGTTTATCACTGCCGGCCTGGGCGGCGGCACGGGCACCGGCGCGGCTCCGGTGATCGCCTCGCTGGCCAGCGAAATGGGCATTCTAACGGTGGCCATCGTCACGCTGCCCTTCGCCTTTGAGGGCAAGCGCCGGCAGAAGCAGGCTGAACTGGGGCTGGAGGAGCTGCTCAAGTGCGTGGACACATTGATCGTGATTCCCAACGAGAAACTGCTGGACGTGGCCAAGGATGCAGGATTTTTCGAGAGCTTTCGCATTGCCGATGATGTGCTGCGCCAGGGGGTGCAGGGCATCAGCGACATCATCACCATTCCCGGCATCATCAACCGCGACTTTGCCGACGTGAAGAACACCATGGCGGGGATGGGCCACGCGGTGATGGGGACGGCGGTGCGCTCGGGCACCAATCGCGTGGTGGAGGCGGCGCGCGCGGCCATGGCTTCGCCTTACCTGGAAGCCGGGGCGATGAACGGCGCACGCGGCATCCTGATCAACATCACCGGCTCCAGCTCGCTGAAGCTCTCCGAGGTCAACGAGGCCTCGATGCTGATTCAGTCTGCCGCGCACGAGGACGCCAACATCATCTTCGGAGCGGTGCAGGACGAGAATATGGGCGAAGAGGTCAAGATTACCGTAATCGCCAGCGGATTCCGCGAGCAGATGCCGGAGCGTCGCGCACGCATGCTGAACATGGAAGAGACGCCGGTGATATCGATTCCGCAGTCTCCAGCGCCCGTGGCGCAGATATCCCTGGTGCCGCGCAACGACGAGATCCATGAACCGATGGCTGCGCCGGTGCTGGCACCCAAGCCGGCGCGCTTCCTGTCGCAGGAGGAAGGAGAGAACGAGGCAGAGACGGCGGAACCGGAAAAGGCAGCCGAAGAAGAAGCGGTAAAGGCAGAGGACTCGAGCCCGTGGGGCAAGGATGGATTTTTCACCGATCCGGCGCCTTCAGAGCCCGCGACCGACTCCGAAGAGCCGTCCATGGAGGTTGCTGCGGCGATGGAGCCCGAGAAGATGGAGCCGGCAGCCGCGCCAGCGCCGCCCAGGCTGGCCGAAATTGCGGAGGAGCCGGCATACACTCCTCCACCCAGGCAGTACTATCCAACGTTCACCAGCGGAGAGCGCGGCCCGGCAGCGCCAGACGAGAACCGCGCTGGGCCGGATGCGATGCTGTTCCCCTCGACCGAGGAAGATACGCTGCCGGATTTGGAAAGGCCAACCTTTTTGCGCAACTTACGGTTGTAGAGAGGGTTGATTAGGATGTAGACATTGATGGGCGTATAGTGCAATATAGCTCTATTAAAGTCATGGTTTGTCTTGTACCGGTTGAATGGCTCTCCGGGATGAGAATTGCAACAAAGACTGTAAATTGTGTGAGATATAGCTGATTAGAGTGATGTGTTTCTGGTAGGCACTGGCAACCAATGCCCGGCATTGTTTTTTCATTGGGAAATTGCCATTTAATGCAGCGTTGGCAAGGCTAAGTACATCTAATAGATGAGCTTGCAACGCAGGATGGAATAGCAGGTAATACGCCTCCGCAGAGGAGACGAACGGCTCGACACTCCGCAAGGAGAGAGGATACCGGCTGGATGGCTTTTACCCGTATTTGGGCTAGTGCATTGGTTCTGATGGGTTTGGGACTGAGCACCGTGGTCGCGGCGGCTCTGGACGCCCCGCGCCCGGTGCACCACGAAAAAACTACCGACTCCCATCTTACAGAAGCTCATCGGACCACCAGTCATCATTCTGCTGCTCATGCCGCACCTCATGCCGCCACACCGACAGCCCACAAGAGTGCGGCTGCCCAGACGGGGACGACTCATTCCACCACTCATACCGGGACGGCTCACACCACTGCCGCTCATGCAGCGCCCGCGGGAAACACAATTCATAGGGCAGCAACAGGCAGCACCAGAACCGGCGCACGCCGCACCACCGTCACTACCCGCCGTCATCGTTACCATGAACGCTTTACTGCCAGCTCCTATGCCAAGGGAGACATCTTTGCGGACGACGCGACGGACGGGGAGGACCCGGTGGTCCGCCAGGCCGCTATCAACGCCATGGGCGATATGAACGGCACGGCGGTAGTGATCAACCCCACCAACGGACGAATATTGGCCATGGTCAACCAGAAGCTGGCCCTCTCGCCTGGCGCTGAGCCCTGCTCCACGATCAAGCTCACGGTAGCGCTGGCCGCTCTCTCCGAGGGACTGGTGACGCGCGATACGCCGGTCAAGCTGGCCGGTTTCCGCATGAACATGACCCAGGCGCTGGCCAAGAGCAACAACCTCTACTTTGAGGAGCTGGGCCGCGAACTGGGCTTTGAACGCGTGCACCAGTATGCCAGCCAGTTTGGTTTGGGCGAGCTGGCGGGCTACAACATTGAAGGCGAACAACTGGGCGTCTATCCCGACGAGGAACTGCCCGCCTCGCAGGGCGGAGTGGGGCGGATGTGCAGCTTCGGCGAGGGAGTATCACTGACGCCGCTGCAACTGGGCGCCTTTGTGGCCGCTCTGGCCAACGGCGGAACCCTCTACTACCTGCAGCATCCGACCACGCCGGAAGAGGCCGTCAACTTTGAACCGAAAATCAAGCGGACACTGGACATTGCCCGCTATGTTCCCGACCTGCAGGATGGCATGGCCGGCGCGGTGGAGTACGGCACCGCACGGCGGCTGAAAGCAAACTTCCATGAGATGCCGGTGTTTGGCAAGACGGGCACATGCTCGGCAAAGGGCACTCGCTTCGGCTGGTTCGCCTCGTGGGCCGACTCGCCACAAGGCAGCCTGGTGACGGTCTTCTTCCTGGAAGGCGGCCGGCCGACCTTTGGACCACGCGCTGCGGAGATGACCGGCGAGTTCTACCAGAATCTGTGGGACAGCAACTGGTTCGCCTCCAATGTGCAGCAAAACTCGGCCACCGTGTGGCCGGCATCCTCTCAGCAGGAGCAGGCGCAGCCGTAGAGCGACATGGTCTGTTGAGATGGATGAAGGGCCGCCTGAGGGCGGCCTTTTTCTGTCAGCGAGTAGCCGTAGAACTCTGCCCTGCCCCGCCGCGCTTCAGCCGTCTAACCCTTCGACGGGCGAATCCGCAGCGTTGGTATACTAACGACTGGCAAAGCTGGTTTCGATGACCCCTCTGCGTGAGGGGCTTTTTTCCGGCTGCCCGGCCTTTTTCGGGGAAGGAAGACCATGGGAACACTGCTGGAATCCATTCACTCGCCGGCCGATCTGAAGCGCCTTAATTTTGCGCAGATGGACGAGCTCGCCGAGGAGATACGCGAATTCCTGATACAGACGCTCGCGAAGACGGGCGGCCACCTAGGGCCGAACCTGGGAGTGGTGGAACTGACCCTGGCGCTGCACACGGTCTTCAACACTCCCACGGACAAGCTGCTGTTCGACGTGAGCCACCAGGCGTACGTACACAAGATGCTGACCGGGCGGCTGGAGCGCATGAAGACGATACGCCAGCCGGGCGGGCTGAACGGCTTCATGTTGCGCACCGAGAGCGAGCACGACTGCTACGGCGCGGGACACGCAGGGACGGCGCTGTCAGCGGCGCTGGGCATGGCCGTGGCGCGCGACCTGGCCGGCGGCACAGAGCACGTGATCGCGGTGGCCGGCGACGCGGCATTCACGAATGGGATTACCTTCGAGGCCCTTAATAACATCGCCGAGCAGACTAAGCGGATGATCGTGGTGCTAAACGACAACGAATGGTCCATTGACCGCAACGTGGGCGCGATTGCCCGCTACTTCCACAAGATTGTGACTACCGAGCAATATACGAGCCTGCACGACCGGGCCAAACGCATCGTGGAAAAGATCGGCGGCAAGACGGCTGTGGAGGTGGCGCGGCGCGCGGAAGAAGCGGCCAAGAGCATGCTGTGGCCATCCATTCTCTTTGAGGAGTTCGACTTGCAGTACTATGGCCCCCTCGACGGTCACAACATTCCGCTTCTGGTGGAGAGCTTCAAGTTTCTCAAGACGCAGAACCGCCCGGTGCTGCTGCACGTGCTGACACAAAAGGGGCGCGGCTACCAGCCGGCGCTGGACTGGCAGAAGAAGTTTCACGGCCTGGGCCCCTACGACCCGGATACTGGCGAGACCAAACCGGCCGGCCAGCTAAGCTACGCCGAGGTCTTTGCGACTACGCTGACGCAACTGGCCAATCAGGACGAGCGCATCGTGGCCATCACCGCAGCGATGCCCAGCGGGACGGGATTGGACTTGTTCCGGCCTCATCACCCCAAGCGCTACTTTGATGTTGGCATCGCCGAGGAGCACGCGGTGGTATTCGCAGCCGGGATGGCCGCGCGCGGCTATCGACCGGTGGTCGCCATCTACTCGACATTTTTGCAGCGCGCGTTTGACTGCATTGTGCATGACGTGGCACTGCAAAAGCTGCCGGTGATCTTCTGCATGGATCGCGGCGGCCTCTCGGGCGACGACGGACCGACGCATCACGGCCTCTTCGACATCGCTTACCTGCGCGGCGTGCCGGAGATGGTGTTGATGGCTCCCAAGGACGAGGACGAGCTAGCCGATATGATGAAGACCGCTCTTCAGCTTCCGGGGCCGAGCGCGATCCGTTATCCACGCGGCGTGGGCCCCGACGCAGCACGCAAGCCGGAGCCGCAGGTGATTCAGGTCGGCAAGGCAGAGGTGCTCAAGGACGGCAACGACGTGGCCATTCTCGGCCTGGGCCCGATGATTACGCTGGCGCAAGAGCTGGCAGCGCGACTGGAGTGCGCGGGGTACTCCGCCGCGGTGATTAATCCACGTTTCATCAAACCGATTGATCGCGAGATGCTTGCCGATTACGCCGGACGCGTGGCCGCGTTTGTTACCTTTGAGGATCATGTGAAGATGGGCGGCTTCGGCTCGGCGGTGATTGAGGCACTTTCGGAGTCAGGCAGTGCGGTTCCGGTGGTGCGCATCGGCTGGCCAGACCGCTTCATCGAGCATGGCAAGGTAGAGGAGCTGCGCACGAGGCACGGGCTCACGGTGGACGCGGCGCAGACACAGGTACTGCCGCTGCTGTCGAGGCGCAAGCGGAAAACGCAGGCGGCAGGATAGAGCAATTCTCCTCAAGGTGTAAAGTGAGCGTGGACTGGGAGGTCCACGCGACAGCCGATCAACCACCAACAAGCAAAGACCGCTCGTTGGGGACCCCGGCCAGGAGGCTGGCGCTACCAGTTTTTTCAACGGCCGGCAACCTTGAACCAAACAAAAGATTCACTCTATATGAACAGGAAAAATGCTCTAAGAGCGGACGTGTTCCAATTTTGCGCGGCTTTGCTAAAAAAGGCGAAAATCCGCGCCACTATCCTGCTATCACAGAACCGGCAAGCATGGCCGGGATATAATCCGCTGTGATTCGGGGAATCGTCCTGCTTAGGCCAGAGAAAGGAATGAGGATGAAAACGGTCAATACTGTGCTGCTGCTTGCCCTGCTAATCCCCGTTACCGGCTGCAAGCGGATTACCGCACTCTTTAACGGAGGCAGAGCCAGCTCAGAAAAACTGATTTGTCACATTGATAGCTCCTCCATCGTTGGCCAACCTGTCTCCAGTCCGAACAGCCGGCACGTGGCCTATGTGGCAAAGGATGGCGCAAAGCGGCTTGTCACCGTGGACGGCAAAGAGGAAAAGCCCTACGACTTCATCGATGCGTCGAGCCTTACGTTCAGCCCTGACAGCCACCGGATGGCCTATGTGGCGACGGCGGGCGGGAAGCAGTTTTGGGTGGTGGACGGCAAGGAGGGCAAACCTTATGATGAGGCTCGCAGTTTCATCTTCAGCTTGGACAGCAAACGTGTAGCGTATGCGGCCCGAGTTGGCGAGAAGTGGTTCGTGGTGGTGGATGGCAAAGAGGAGAAGACTTTTGACATCATCGCCGAGCCGAGCATGACGTTCAGCCTGGACAGCAAACGCATTGCCTACCTGGCCAGAGATGGCGAGCATTGGGTTGCGGTAGTGGACGGCAAAGAGGGGAAATCCTACGATATCGCGCAAGGCCTCATCTTCAGCCCAGACAGCCAGCATGTGGCCTATGTGGCAAATATTGAGGGGAAGGAAGTTCTGCTGGTCGATGGCAAGAAGCTGGCGTCCTATGACGGCATCGGCAGTCAGACCATCGGCGACATGACGGTTCTGTATAGCCCGGATGGCAAGAGCATGGCCTATGGTGCCAAAGTCAAGGAGATGTGGACCGTCGTAGTCAACGGCAAGCACGGAAAATCCTACGATGCCATTGGCGGGCTCGTCTTCAGCCCGGACAGCCAGCAAGCAGCCTATGCCGCTAAGACTGATGAGATGTGGGCGGCGGTGGCGAATGGCAAAGAAGGCAAAGCGTACGATGCGATCAGCAGTTTGATTTTCAGCCCGGACAGCCGGCGGTTGGCTTATCTGGCTGATTCCGCAGAGAAGAAGGTACTCGTGGTGGACGGGGTTGAGGGAAAACCTTATGCGTCCATTGTCGAAGCGGACTCAATCAAGCAGGCGCACAGTTGTAAAGAAGAGATTTGCTGGGATGCATATTACATAGAGACGCCTTTCCTATTGAGCCCTGATGGCCAACGTGTAGCTTACGTGGCAAAAGTTGGCGAGAAACAGTTCAATGTCAGCGAGAAGTGGTCCACGGTGGTGGACGGCAAAGAGGAGCATCCTTACGACGGCATCGGCGGTCTCATCTTCAGCCCCAATAGCCGACACGTGGCCTACGTGGCCGGAACAGAGAGCAAGCAGTTTGTTGTAGTGGACGGCAGAGAGGGCAGGCAGTACGATGGCCTGGTGAAGGGGACGAGATGCGTGTTCGATCCTTCCTTCGATTCTTCCAGCGAACTGCATTACCTGGCCAAGAAGAATACTTCAAGCGACGGAAAGAGTTATGACATTGTTCTCGTTGAGGAGACGGTGCAATGAGCCGGCGCGACTGATATTTTTACCCTTCGAAATGTTACAGTGGAGTTTTACACGCCATGTTTGCAACTTCCCAGCACGCGCACTTCATCGGCATCGGCGGCATCGGCATGAGCGGGATTGCCGAGATACTGCTGAATTTGGGCATGAAGGTCTCCGGCTCCGATTTGCGCCGCTCCGCGGTAACGGACCGGCTGACACAGATGGGCGCGACGATCTATGAGGGTCATAATGCCGCGAACGTGGCCGGGGCCACGGTGGTGGTGACCAGCTCGGCGGTGAGCGCGACAAATCCCGAAGTGCTGGAGGCGCGGGCGCGCAAGATTCCCGTGATTCAGCGCGCCGAAATGCTGGCCGAGCTGATGCGGCTGAAGTACGGCATCGCCATCGCCGGGATGCATGGCAAGACGACGACGACTTCAATGGTGGCTTCGGTGCTGGCAGCCGGCGGGCTGGACCCTACAGTGGTGGTTGGGGGCCGCGTGGACGCACTGGGCTCGAACGCCAAGCTTGGCAAGTCGCAATACATGGTGGTGGAGGCAGACGAGAGCGACCGCTCGTTTCTGAAGCTGTCGCCGATTCTGGCGGTGGTGACCAATCTCGACCGCGAGCACATGGACTGCTACCGCGACATGGCCGACGTAGAGCAGGCCTTTCTTACCTTCATTGACAAGCTGCCGTTTTACGGAGCGGTAACGGCGTGCGTGGACAATGCGCTGCTCAAGGCGATTTTGCCGCGAGCGCACCGGCGCGTTTTCACGTACGGAGTGGCGGCGGAGGCAGATTACCGGCTGGAGTATCTCGATGCAGTGGTGGGAACCTTCGCGCGCTTCCAGGTGATGACGGCGCTGGGGCCGCTGGGACCGTTTGAGCTGCACGTGCCCGGACGGCACAACGTGCTAAACGCAACGGCTGCCGTCGCAATTGCCCACCAACTCGGGATTGAGGCTGATAAGATTGCCGAAGGGTTGAGCCACTTTCGCGGCGTGGACCGGCGCTTCCAGTTACGCGGAGCGGCGCGCGGCGTGACCGTGGTGGACGATTACGGGCACCATCCCACGGAGATTCGCGCTACGCTGGCCGCAGCGCGGGAGTGCGGGTACAAGAAGATTCATGTCGTCTTCCAGCCGCATCGGTTCACGCGAACTCTTGATCTGATGGAGCAGTTTGCCGGCGCGTTTGTGGATGCGGACACGGTGGTTGTGCTGCCCATTTACGCCGCCAGCGAGGAGCCGATCCCCGGCGTGACGGCGGAGCGGCTGGCCGAGCGCATTGTGGGGCCGGAGGTGCAGTTTGCCGCAGATTTTGCAGCGGCGGTTGCCGCCGTGACTGCGCAGGCAAAGAAGGGTGATCTGATTCTGACCCTCGGCGCGGGCAGCGTGAGCCAACTAGGGCCGCAGATACTGGCGGCGCTGGAATCGGAGTAGAAGCCAACCATTGAATTATCGCTAACAAAAATTTCACGGGCGGAGGCAAATCGGAGGTATATTGGTCCGTAGCCGGGAAACAAGATGGGAATCCCGGTTAAGGAGGAAGCAGCAAGATGAAGCGTTTTATGTGGGTAGCAGCGAATGCAATGGCGCTTATGTTCATGCTGATGACAATCACGGCATGTAAATCAAATAGCGCACCGGTCCATCAAGGCGTAAAGGCCATTCCAAGCGCACCGGTAAATCCGACTAATTCAAACATATTAACCGCGGACGACATCTCCAAGGTAACCGGATTGTCAGGCGTCGTATTGGTCCCTTATGAGCCCAGCAAGGGCGCGGGCGGCGTGAGCCAGCTTGGACCGCAGATATTGGCGGCGCTGGAATTGGCGTAGAAGCTCGATTCATCGATGGGCAATAAACTTTTATTTGTAGCAGGAGGGATGGAACGTGGCTGGAAGGTGGAGAGTTTTTCTTTGCGCGGCAGTGCTGGCGGGGATGGGCCTGGGAGTGGGGCTGACTCCGAGGGTGGCATTTGCGCAGTTGGCGTTTCCGGAGGCGGCGGCGCAGGAGAAGCCCAATCCGCTGACCGATGCGACGATGAACCCCGGCAAGATGCTGCTCTATGACCTGGAGGCGCGCTTTGCCAGGGACGTGCTGGAGCGCGGCGGGGCGGCGTTTGCCGATTGGTTTGCCGCGGACGGCGTGGCGCTGGGCAATGCAGCTGCGCCGCTGATTGGCAAGGTGGCGATTCAGAAATCCGCCAACTGGGATCCCAAGGTCTATCAACTGACGTGGACGCCGACAGACGCGATGATGGGTCCGTCGGGCGATATGGGCTACACCTGGGGCCACTTCGAGGGACACAGTAAGGACGCGCACGGAAATCCTGTGACGGTGACCGGGCGGTACATCACCGTTTGGAAAAAGCAGGCGGATGGGCAGTGGAAGGTGGTTCTGGATGCGGGGGCGAATGAGCCGCCCGAGGCCGGAGATTGCTGCAAGCTGCCGCCGGGGGAGCGGTGATCATCTGCGGTGGGCCAACTGACCTGCGGGTTGCGCTGTTTTGGATGGATTGAACTACGCTGCTTTGCGGAACGGCACAATCCTGGGAAGTTTCTTTTCCATTGCCTTTTGCACGTCATATCGGCTCTGCATTTCCAGCCAGAATGTTTTGCTTCCACCAAAGGCAGCAGCCAGACGCAAGGACATTTCAGCGGTGATTGCAGACCGGCAATTGAGAATCTTTGACACGGTGACACGCGACACATGGAGCCGCGCTGATACCTCGGTAACCGTGAGTCCTCCAATCACTTCCCGCAGCACTTCTCCGGGGTGGGGAATACGATACGGCGCAATCCGCTTCTTATCATTTCCCATGGTAATCCTCATAATTCAACAGAGTAAATGCGTCGCCGTTGAAAGAAAAGGTCAGCCGCCAATTTCCGCTAACCCACATCGAGAAAATCTCCTCGCGCCCGCCCTTCAGCTTATGCAGTTTCCATCCCGCCGGGCGTGGGAGCGATGCAACATCTTTCGCCACGTCCAGCGCAATCAACTGGGCAAATAGCTTGTTGGCGTGCGCGGGCTGAATGCCGCGCATATCGCCCGACTGAAAGAACCGTTTCAACCCAGAGTGCTTGAAAGACTCAATCACGTGTAAAGCATACCTTAACATATAAATGCTTGTCAAAAGAGAACGGTCCTGGTGTCTGGGCAATCGCGTTTGAAATAGAACGATGAGCCGCCGAGGCTTTGAAAGGGTACGGCTTTCTGCTTTTTCTAATGCGATTTCCCTGAGGTACCCCCACCCGTATTTTGGGCGCAAAATCCTTGTTTTCTTGAGGTTACAGACAGGGTTGCGCTGTAAAATCGTCAAAACAAAGGAGTTCCCTGCAAAATCGTCCAGGATAAGGAGTTACGAGCCGTTTCGGCCTCTTCCGGCTGAATGGCGGCGCGAAGAGGGCGTACCGGGACGATTGGAGGGAAGACTTCTAAGGATCATTATGCACAAAGTGGGGAAATAATCTGCAAGGACTGGCCGTCCAGGCAGAGGCGCTTCGCGCATGGGGTTTGTGGTATACCAGGTCCCTAAATGCAAGGTAACCAGGGCAACCGGGCCACTACAGGACCGAAAAATGGTGCGCTATAAGTTACCGATTTTTGTAAAATATGAACCTATAACGCGCCAGTTATCGCGAAATGTGCATAGGTAGATTAACGGTTTTAGCGAAAGTGGATATCCCACTAAGGACGGGGCACACCTGATTGGGTAGAATGTGCCAAGCGCCTTGGGAAGTGAGCTTCCATCCCCGGTCCCCGACTGCGAGGGACCGGGGGCACCCTCAACTTAATAAAATTCGGTATGAGACAAGGGCCACCCGCCTGATAGCCTCGACCTATTCGCTGTCTTAAACGATTCCGATTTCAGTGATTGTCATTCGGAGATGCCCAAAAAACTCCCTTCCAAGCTGTGCATCAATTTCGCTCGGCTCATAGCCCGGTATTGTAAGTCCGACCTCATAGCTCACGCCGTCCCTGTCCGCAATATACATCGCGCGAGGCTTCTGATAAAAAGCCATTGCACCACGCGTTAGACGCACCATTCGTTCTAATAAGGTCTGACGCTCAATGCCCCTCGATGCCGCTAGAATCCATATCTCTTCCCGATTATCGATGTGCATCGCCCTAAACTTCATTCTTTCGGACTCACCCGCCATCTGCTCTTCAATCGAGATCAAGGCTCTACCAAGCTCAGCACGTTCTCTAAGCCTCAAATCCATGAGAACCTCTTGCATCTCCAAATAGGATGCTCTGCTCTCATTCGGATCGAATGCCGCAAGGAACTGCGGGCTTAGGCCACTTAGCGCATCCGGGTGCCTTGTCGCCAAGGCGTCTGTCACGTACTCAAGATATGCGGCTGGCTGATCGTGCGAAGCCTTTACGCGAAGAACCTTTTCTATCTCTTCATTCCTCGAAGCGCAAACAATCTTTGCATCCGCATGTCCAACGTACCCAGCGAGGCTTCCGTTGTCCAATAGATACATCTCGAACAGACATCTCTCATCGCCGATCAAGCGAAGCGACGGCATTGGAAGCGTTCGTCGCGCATCGAGGTAAGCGTATAGCTCCGGGATCGTCCTTAGTTGCAATGCCAAATTGACAAAATCGTTCGTAGAAAAGTAACTGATCGGCACTCCGTCGTAGGTCAGAGGCAGCGATTCTACTTCTGTCTGTAGATCGACTGGACTCCACGTCTCCACCAAGACAATCCCGTGCCGCACTGGTGGGAGCCCGTTTGCAAAATCAACTCTGCCGCGCCTTGAGTGCTCACACCAGATTGGCTTTGTATTGCCAGTCCGAAGTGCTCCAAGCAATTGCGCGGTGGCGTCCTTGACTTTCTTTCTGACCCATAGCACATTCTTGTCTTCCGTTCGGCTGTCTGGGTCTTCCTGCATCTTCTGTGAAATCACGACCGCCTCACCTTTGTGAAAGAGTAAATGGTCGCACACTTCCTTTTCTGTCGGATCGAGCTTCTTGGGGCTTCTAAACACGGCCTCAGCGATGAAGGGCAAATTCATCCACTCTTCCACCTGCCGCTCAGCCCACTCGGTTCGAGATTCCTTTCTGTCGCTCATAGGGATACCTCTGAGTCGAGGATAGCCGATGTCTCAGAACATAATCGGGGAAATCACAAATCTGTCGCAACGCTGCTTTTGCTCGGTGCGAATGGTGGGTGACGTCGGTCCCGGTGAGATCTCTAGACCATGCTGAGGGTACCGGAGATGGAAGCACCACGCCGCTCAAACTCTTCGGTTGGAGTATCCTCGCAGTGTATGAAAGGTGAGCGCATGGGAGTCGTGGAATCCCGGATCCCGGCGCGATCTCCCAACGGGCCGTTCGACATCCCCGGTCCCCTAAAGCGAGGGACCGGGGGCACCCTCAACTTAATAAAATTCGGTATGAGACAAGGGCCACCCGCCAGAAGAAAATCAACTCAATCTCTTGGGGGGATTGAGGTTTACCCTCGACCAAAGCTGT
>JBEKOC010000025.1:0-56121 GCA_049522175.1 Occallatibacter sp.
TGGATTGGCGAGGCCCGCGACTTCTACGTCTGCCCGGTCTGCGGCTACACCTCGGAGACCGAAGAGGAGCACGAACGCTGCCCGGTCTGCAACTGCCCCTGGGAAAAATTCGAGATCATCCGCTAAAAAGTGATTATTTTGACAAACGAATCGCGAGGTTTATGCTTTCCCAGGTCTCAAAACGATACCTGGGGCACTCGGCACCCTCCACGTTCACTCAATAGCAACACCTCGCAGGCACGCTCCAGGACCGGATCATGACCGTGGAGGTAGTCCTGAATGCTGGTCTCGACGGTGATGTCGGGAACATTGCCGTTGACCTCGATAGAACGGTCTTTCGTGTCGCTTAAATAGCCGTTCGATATTCGCACGACGAGTCCACAAGGAAGAACAGCGTAAATAGCTGAACCACTAAGATTGCCATGTGTAGTCGTGCCGATAGTTGTCACCCTCGGCGCTTTACGCATGCCAAGCGTGAACAGGTCGGCCGCACTTCCGGTCATGTCACTTATAAGCAATGCGACATGCCGTTTGTATTCCCACTTTCTGGGCTCAATGTAACTCTTTGTTCTGTTGAGCTGATTGTGTTGTACCCCATTTTTGGTGTAGTTATAGCCGACAAATGCGCGCTTGTGCAGGAAGCGTCCGACGATGTCGTCGTGATTAAAACCTCCTGGGTTATCGCGGATGTCGAGGATTAGACCGCTGGTGTTATGCAAAGAATCGAGAGCGCTATCGAATTCCTTGGTTATCTCTTTGCGCCCGTTGAAGGAACGAATGTGAATGTATCCGAGGCCCGAAGGATAACGCCCGAAATCGACGAACTGCTGCTTCGTCAGCATGACCGAGACTTGCGGAGATGGTGCGGGAATGGACCGGCCTCCGCGTTTGAGTGTAAGGGTTTCGGTTTGTCCTTGCGGTGAGCGCAGCGTGACGCTTACTGGTTCCAACTCCTTACCTGCCAACAGTGATCGAACCGCTTCACGAAGGAACGCACGTTCCGATGAGCGGGCACTTATGAAGGGCCGAAGGGATTCGATCCTGTCGGGAATTGTCATGCCATCGATGGCCAGCACTTCCCAGCCAGCCTTGTCGCCCGCGACGATGAACGGACGATTCTCGAAGATATCAATCGGCATGTCACGCACCGTGAACAGAGCGGCAGGATGATAGTTATTGAGCCAGGAGTGGGTGTCTTTCAGTTCATTCACAAGCTGAAACATCGTGAGATAGAAATCGTCATCTGTGGTGATTGAATCGAGCCGAGCCGTGTAGCGCCGCCCCACCTGTTGCCAGTCGATGGACTTCAGTTCGAAGTCGGCGTACGAGGCATCAATGATGCTCCAGAGGGCCTCGAAATTTTCGCGCCGTTCCTTGGCTGAGAGGTTGATTGCGAGCGACAGCTCCGGCGGATCTCTGGCAATATACGCCTTGCCGCCGCGATTGGGTTGTGCGGGTGTCTTGTGCAATCCGGCGGCTTTCTGCTCCTCGCGTGCGGCGTCGGAGTCGAGATGGCGGATCCACACAAGCGGCTGTTTGATGCCTGATGCGGCCAGTTCCGCAACAAACGGGGACGTGCCGCCAATTGCAGCGGCCTTCGCGTACCAGCCGGTTGCAGCTTCGCGGTTCTTATCGCGATCCTCAATGTAACCCAGATATATGTAGGCCATGCACAAGGAATCAGGGTCCTGCACTTGGCCGGGATCCTGTACGACGTCGAGCAGCAGCTTCTTCGCCGCGCCAGTATCTTTGTGGTCGCCGGTAAGGAAGTGCCGTGCCTCTTGCAACTTAGCAGATGCATCGGCGGCGTTGGCGGCGTGCGCGCAGAATATCAACACGATGGCGAAAAACAGAGTCGCGAATACGAAGTTGCGCATTGTAGTTATAGTTTAAAATATAGTAAGGGAGGCAGTTAAGCTGCAGTCAGGGCAAACGCATCTAATACTACTGTGTTACTAAAGAGCGCAGGCAGCAGGGGCTGCTATTAGTCGTGTTCGGTCTGGTCGTCGAGACTCTTCCGCTGCTGCTCTATCACCACAGGTGACATCCGACTTACAAGCAAGTTCCTGGCGGAATTGGCAAGATCGCGTCGCCGATGACGGGTGGCGCAGGTCCCCATAAGTAAACTGAGTGCCCCAGGTCCCGATTTTGGGACCTGGGAAACCACATCGTCGTTTCGGTTCTGTAACTCACGGCTCGTCGCTATAAATCTTGATCTCCACCTTACCGCCCTCCGTCTGCCGCGCACGGAACATTCCCGGCGTGTTGAAGCTCCATACCATTTGTCCGTCGGGAGTAATGGCGATGACGCCGCCGTCCCCGTGCAGCGCTTCCAGCTCCTGGTGAATCACCTGGTCTGCGGCCTGCTGCAAACTCATTTCTTTGAACGCCACAAGGTTGCAGATCTCCCGCGCCACGCCCAGCCGGATGAAGTACTCGCCCGAGCCGGTCGCCGACACAGCGCACGACTGATTCGATGCGTAGGTGCCCGCGCCGATGATCGGCGAGTCGCCCACCCGGCCCGGCATCTTGGCCTGCAATCCGCCCGTCGAGGTGCCGGCGGCAATGTTGCCTGCCCGGTCCAGCGCCACCGCGCCCACCGTGCCATGCACATGCGCATCAGCCGACTCCTCAATCTGAACCCCCGGGGGAATCTGGGCCACCGGCACGGCCGGACTCGCTGGCGGAGGCGGCGCGCCCGCCGGACGCGGCGGCACCGGCAGGCCTTGCTTTTGCAACTGCTTTACCAGCGATTGCCATCGCGCTTCGGTGAAAAAGAAGCTGGGGTCCACCTGCTCCAGCCCCACCCGCGCGGCAAAGGCGTCGGCCCCCGCGCCGGCCAGCATCACGTATGGCGACTTGTCCATCACCGCCCGCGCCAGGCTGATAGGATGCCGTGTGCGCGTCACCCCGGCCACCGCCCCGGCCTTCAGATTTGAGCCGTCCATGATGGAAGAGTCCAGCTCGTTTTTGCCCTCGGCGGTGAAGACCGCGCCCCGGCCCGCGTTGAAGAGTGGATCGTCTTCGAGAACCTGGATTGTGGCCTCCACGGCATCCAGCGCCGAGCCGCCCCGCTCCAGCACTTTGGCTCCGGCAGCCTCGGCTTGGGCCAGCGAGGCGCGATAGGCAGCGTCGCCCTTGGGGCCCAGTTCCGTCCGTGCAATAACTCCTGCTCCCCCGTGCACCACAATGCTCCAATGGTGAGCCGCTTGTTCAGTTTGTCCTGCTTGGCCCGTTTGTCTGGCTGGCTGCGGCGCCTGGGCCAAAACAGCCAGCGCGGCAACCGCGAAAACTCCCGCAATCACGCAACAAAACCTTTTCATTGGCAATTCCTTCCGCAAACTTCCCTGCCGATAACCTAGCCGCCTTACTTCTGAATCGTCAACTCGGGCGCCCCGCCCACAACAGATTTATTCCGCATACCCGCCCCCATGAATTTAGCTTCTGGGCAGAATGAAGGACATCCCCACACGCTGAAGCACTCGCTTGCCAGTCATCTGGTTTCAGCGAATGTCAACCCTGCATGGTCAAGCAGCAGCATGATCACAAGTCAATTGGCTCTAAGATTGCGCAGACGAAAGAATCTCGTCCCGGCGTGTTACTACTTTATGCGCAGACACTCGCGGTAGCGCAAAAGGCGAAGACCTGAAACAGGCGGCAAAATTTACTAAGGCCATAAAACCGGAATTGCGCTGCGGTGCGCCGAAGCTTAGTTTCCGCAAATAGCGCCAGCAGGCCATGGCCAGCGGCGATCCGTTACTTCGCGCCTGGCTCGACCGGGTCCGAAGGCTCTCCATATTGGTTGTTGGCAGCGCGATAGACGATGCGGTATGCGTTGTGCGTGCCGGTTTGAGCGTTCATGTCCAAAACCCGGGTCTGATCCTGGATCGGACCCGCCAGCGTCGTCCAGGAGCCATTCTGATCGCGGCGCACCTGCACCATCACGGAGAGATGTTCGCCCGGCAGCGCAAAGCTGATTGCGGGAAAGGGCTGACCCGCAATCGTGACTGACGGCGCAGCCGGTTTGGGGATGGGCGGAGCGCCCACGCGCACGACAGCCGGCGTGCTGGGATCGCTGCGGTTGCCGGCGGCATCCAAAGCGACCACGCGATAGAAATAATGATCGCCGGCCTCCACCGCGTCATCGGTGAACTGAGCGGTGGCCGCCGGAACCGGATCGCCTATGACCAGGCCCATATCATTCTCGTCCGTGCTGCGCAGGACGAGAAACTGCGCCGTGCGCGTCTTCTGTCCATTGGCCTTGAACTTCAGCAGTACTTTTCCGCCCGTGCCGTCAAGGCTGGTGATGGTGGGTTCATCGGGCAGGGTGGGATCCGCCAGAGTGGCCGGCGCAAGCTCTCCCGGATCGCTTTGCTTGTTGTCCGTGCCCACAGCGACAATCCGGTAGGTCATGCTTCCGTAGGTGGCGGCGCCAAAGTAGTCGTCGTACGCAGTTCCTTTCACCAGACTCGCATTGAGCTGCTTCCAGCGAGAGTCGCCCTTCGTCTGGCGTTCCACGTAGTATCCGGCCACGGGGAACTGCACCGGCTGCCAGCTGAGGTGGACGCGCGAATTGCCCACCGTTAGCTGGAGCTTGGAGGGCGCGGGCGGTTTATCGGCATTGTCGGGGCGCGCTGACAGCGATTGTGTGGCTACTCCCAACTCTCCGCGCGCATCCATGGTTCTCAGCCTGTAGTAGTATGTGGTACCACCCATCAGTCCAGTGTCTTCGTAAGTTGTTGCGGTAGGAGCCAGCGCCGTTTGCGTAATCGCTTCATAGGGACCGCCGTAAAGCTGCGCGCGCTCCACAATGTAGCCGGCGATATTCGGATTGCCGCCCGCCTTCCATTGCAGCGAAACCTTGTTATTACCCGCAGTCACCTGCAATCCGATGGGCGCGAGCTTCGCTTTGACATCGGGAATCGCCACGTGGACCGTCGCCGCCGCGCTCAAACGCCCGAAGACATCCACGCTATAAACGCTGTAATCATGTTCTTCTTCGACAGGAGCAGCGGTGTCTACGTAGGCCGGCATCTTGGCATTCCAGGAAGCGCCGAGCACGTGCGGCCGGTCGGTCAGCTTGCCATAGCCATCCCGCTCTACCCAATAGGCGACGATGGGAATGTTACTTTGCTGATCGGCGGCGGGCGACCAGTAGAGGGCAACGCCCTGCGCGGTGATTTGGGCGCTGACGTTGGCGGGCGCCGGCGGCAGCGGTGTTGCAATGGAGGTGTTTACAGCGCCGGAAGTGAGCGTAAGCCCATTGGGTGCGCCAGTGGTGTTCAGCCCGAGAATTTTGTAGGTGTGCTGTCCCGGTGCCGCCTGAACCAGCGTGCAGGAGAGACCCATCGCGCGGGCGAATTCGGGAATGCTCATCGAGTAAAGCGCCGCCCAGCCCAGACTGGTGGACTGCGTCTTGGCGTCGGCGGAGACCAGTCCGGCAGCGAGTTTGTTCACCAGCGCCTGACCGTCGCTGGAAAGCGCGTTCATGGCATCGGGCGCCGCAACAACGATGCGGGCGGCGATCACGTTGTCATACTCGTCAAGGATGCGCCAGCCGCCCGCGGGCCATGTGCCCGGCGCGGGGATCCAAAAGAGTTGAACCTGGCCGTTCCCGTCTGCGGAGGCAATCACGCGGCCTTGATTGTTCAAAGGAGAGGGAGCTTGTACGCGGCCAATCTGGTCCAGTTGCGCCTGGTCGCCCAAGCACGCCGCTGCGGCCATGAGACCGGTAACGAATACGCAAAACACTCTGATCTTCACGTGAATCTCCTCTGCACGTTGCTTAGGGTCTGTTAACACTACTGGGGTGGATGGCGTTACGAGCGGAAATCCGGCCAGACGAGGCGGAGCACGCAGGGTTTGGTTGTTCCAAGCACAAGGGCGACAACGAAGTATGACCTGATTTCCGCCGCAACCCGAAGGGACGGGGCCGGTTTTCCCCATTTCGTTGTCGCTCGTCGCTCCAGTGATTGACCACAGTTCGCTTCTCGCTCCTAGAACTGGGAAAAACCGGCTCCCGTCGCCGCCATCCCAGTAGTGTTAACAGACCCTAGTTCAGGCTTACCGTAAAGCCCACTGAACCCACCGGCCAGCCTAGATCCACCGATGCATCGGCGGTCATCTGGATGGGAAGCGCCGAAGCGGTGACGTTTGCCGAAGCCCCCGCGCTGCCGCACACATCCACGAGGCAAACACCGGCATCCACGCCGGCATTGAACTGCCCGGCGATGTGAAGGGGTGGGGAAATCTGCGCGGTCATGTCCACGTCCATGTAGCCGTCCACATAGGCCGAGGCAACGCTGTTGTCTCCCACCGCGAGGTGGAAGCTCGCTCCCCCGCCCGCCTCAATCATGAGCTGACCGCTGTGGTTGTCAATGTCGTTGCCAATCATCAAGTAGGCGTTTACGCCGCTAATGCCCATCAGCGTGCCTGAAATGGGCGTATTCTTGGTGCCCAGGTCCAGGTGGTAGGTATGGTCGTTGATGCCGTAGTGCAGATTCACATCGCCGTTCAGCTTCACCGCGCCGTCCAGAAGATTCTCGGTCGCATTCATGTCGCCGTCAAAACTGTTGCTCGCATACTGAAAGTAACCGTTGAAGGTTCCGAAGCCGCCCAGCAGCGAACCATTCGCGAAAGAAAACCGCGCGCCAGCTCCCGAACCGCCCACCTTGATCGTCAGGTCTCCGTCGGCTTTATAAGTGAAGCCGTCGTCGGAGGATCCGGCGGTGATGCCGGCCATGAACAGCGTTCCTCCGTTGGCCGTGTATCCGACATCATGGACGCTGATAGCAGGCTGCGTAAGCGCATCCATGGAGACGTTGTGCCCCATCCCTCCTGTAATCGCGTACAGCGTCAGGAAGGGATCAAAGATGGGCACGCCGGGTCCCAGCGGGACTGCGGCCTTGGCGATCCAGTAGTCGTCTCCCGAAGGACCGTAGCCCAGCTTAAACGAACCTGTCACGCCCGGAATTCCAAAGAGGCCAAGATCGACGCCGTCCTCCTCAAAGACCGTGCCGCCCGCCGTTGCCTGATAGACCGGCTTGAGGTTCAGATGAACGGAAGAATCAGAGGGCGGGAAGACGAATGGAATCTGGAACGATGCACTATTCGGCCCGCTGTCGGAATACGTCGCGCTGCCGCCGGTCGAAACGGTGCGGACAAATCCGTAGGTGACGGGCATGTCAACTGCAGGCAAAACCGTGGACAGATGCACCTTGGTCGCGAAGTCGAAGTCCAGAATGTGATTCTGATTGCCGCTTGGATCCAGCGGGGTGATATGCACCGAGACCAGATCGAGAGGCGCCGAACCCAGGCTGGATGAGCCATGCAAAGCAACGTCGGTGGAGGTTGCCTGGTTGGCGAAATACGGCCTGCCGTTCATACCGTAGTACATCGCCACGTCGGGCACAGTGGCGAAGGGCTTGTTCTCCGCGGTGATGTTGAAGGTGGTCGTGCTGTACAACGCCCAGCCGATATCCTGCGCCTTGGTAAAGACGAAATCCTTCGCCGTTAGCGAGCCGTTGGCATAGCTCTTGGTGACCGGCGCCGGCTGCGGGAAGTTGAACTGCATTGCTGCCTGCTTGCCGCCTCCGGATTGCAGCGGCACATCGGCCTTCAGGTCGAGATCCAGCCAGGGAACATGCACGGTCAAGTTCTTATACAGCGCGTTGAAAAGCCCATTTTGCGCCACCGCCTGCAACGAATCGAAGCTAACCTGGCCGGATAAGTATGGTGCGCTATAGGGGCCGGTATCCAGGCTTCCACAGATACCGAAGCCGGAGATGCCCCAGTCGGGAACCTGCTGGGTAAATTCCGCCAGCTCCATGGTGTAGGGCACAAGTGTGGCATTGCCAAAATGAATGCCGACAAAGCTCGCGCCGTCGCCCCCGCTTCCGCAGACGCTTGAAATCGCATTGCCCTCGGTGCGGCTTAAATCGATCGCCACGCCGTTGTTGGGCCTGATGCGGAAGGCGCTCCAGCCGATCAGAATCTCCGGCATGGGAACACCGCTTATGTACCAGTCGCCGCTGCTCGATAGAGGCGCCGCTTGCGCGCTGAAAACCGGCGGCAATTGCGGTGCGGCCGAGGTGCGCAAGGTGCTGTCCGTCATCTGAAGTGCGAGAGTCGCCATCAGATCGTTGGCGGCTCCCGCCGTTGCGGTTACCCGCTGCAACGTTCCCGCCACCGCGGGCATATCCTGCAGGCTGGCTCCGGGAGATACATCGAAGGATCCCTGCTGCACCGTTTTGCCGTCAGCGCCGATCTGCCAATGGTCGATGGGCACGATCACCGGAGACAACTGCCCGGCGCTGGAGGGGCTGTCGGTCAGGTAGAGCACCAGCTTGCCCGTCCCGCTGTACGTGCCGTCAGAGTTTTGTGTTACGTGGTTCTGCAGCCCGGTAACGTGAAAGGACCCGCCCTTGGTGGGAAAGACAAACGTGCATGGTCCAGGTCCGTTGGCATCAACGTTATATTGTTCCTGCGTGGAGACGACATAGTAGGGCACTTCTTTGGGCAGGCTCGTCGTCTGCGATTGGTCTCCGGCCAGCGATCCCATCACGGTCTGCAGGTTGACTACCGCCGGTATGCCGGGAGCGGCCCGGCGGTTGGGTGATAGCACGCCAAGCTTCTGCGAGACGCCGGCGCGATTCTGCGCCAGATGCAAATACAGGTTCGAGAACTGAACATGTGTCAACGAACCGCCAGGAGCTTCCAAATCCGGCCGCACTGATGTGTTCTGTGTTTTGGCTCCCGTCACCGCGGAACTCGAAATGGTGGCGAGCCTGGCGCCTTCCAGAACCTGGTTGTGCACCATTCCCAAATTCAGGCCTTGCAGGGTGGGAACCACTTCCGCCTCCGCATGCATCATGTGGCTGCCCAGGCTGGCACCGTTCAAAGTCGGCGAGTTCCATGTCTTAGTGGAGAGCAATGCAGTGCCGAGGCCGTCGCGAGGCAGAGGGGGATCCGTTTTTGCCGTGCGTTGGGTCGAGGGACCGATAGGATACGTCTCACTAGAGATCAGTTCTTCGTCGATATACCAGTTGATGCGCACCACGCCTTGGCCGTAGTATCTCAACGTGGCCGTAGCCATCATCGATTCGTCGCATTGGCTGCAATGCGGCCCGTAGGTGGGGGACAATACAATAGGCTGGTTCGTCTGCGTGGTTGTTGCCGCCGGATTCACCCGGCTCTTTTCGACCGCCAGGTCCATGCGGCCGGCCGCCGGATTCGTTATGTGCACTCCGCCTCCCGTCGCGGATGCATTCTGGTCCGGCTCGTTGAAGTCGACGGTAATCGAATTCAAATGGAGAGGTCCGCTGGCGAGTAGATCCTCGCGCGCCACCACCACCTTTGTTGTACTGTAGAGCAAATAGCCGCGCGCGATGATCGCCGCCAGGCTCTGTGAATCGCTACTGCTGGTAGTATTGTTTCCGCTCGCCGGCTGATTAAAGCCACTTAGTTTGAATCCCGCCAATTTGATGCCGGTCGCAAAGGACGAACTGGATTCGTCCAGCGCCATAGCCAGCGCCGAGGTGTTGATCGCCTGTGCATCGGCCTCAGCCAGCTCGAAGACGCGCACCTGGTAACTGTTATTCGTACTATATTGGTGCGTAATGGCAGGCACCTGGCCGTTTGCAGTGGCGCCTCCGGCTGACATGTACGTTGACATTGATAGAGCGATTCCGCGTCCGTTTATCCACTGGGCCGTTGGAGTTACCAACGACGCTTCGATAGGCTCGATGGTTCCATCGCCCCAATCGATAAAGAGATTGTCGAATTGAACTCCTATGAAATTGCAAACCGCATTGTTGCAGGTTGGATCTTTGATCAAAATCTGAGTACGGGGCTCATAGGGGGCTTTGGTAAGGTCGAAGTTTCCCTGCAACATGAAAGTGTCGCCGACGTAATTGGCGGTTGCTACGCTCGACGACGGCGTGCCGTTGGCGCCCCCGCTTGGATTGGCTTCCACGTCCATTGCATCTAATGTGGAGTTGAAGACGCCGCTGCTGTTCGCCAGGCCGGTAGGCGCATTCACGCCCCCCAGCGGCCAGCGCGCGGAGATTTCAATCTCCGTCGCGTTGTCGGCGTTCTGCGGAAGCGTCGCCGAAGGAAGCGGCGAACTCTTATCCAGAGCATCCGCATGCAAGATAACTCCCTGGCGTTGTACCGGGGCGCTATATTGTTTAAACCCGGCCACCTCCCACTGAATATCGCCGTCGCTGAGAGTCAGGGTGCCGCCCGCCGAACTGTTGTTCGATTGCAAAGTTTCGGCCTGATTCGCCTTCTGCATGATCGTGGCCACCGTGGCTGCGTCCATGTGAAACGAAGTGGGAGCCAGGGACGTGTTGGTACCGTCAATGCGAACCGTGTCCAGCAGCGTCTTGCCATCCCGCGCATAGAAACGGATCTCGTAATAATCGGCTAAACCTGGATGCTCCTCGCTCCAGTCGAGCACGGTTTCATCGTCGAGCACCGGCATGCCAAAGTTTTCTGTGATATCTCCCACGGGCATCGAACCCCATTTGGGGTCATCCAAATAGACGACGCCTTCTTTCAGGCTGACCAAAGGAGCAAACTGCGGCCGCAGGGCCTGCACAGAGGGAATAGCGAGCCGTTTTGCCGGAGCGACAACGCTGATCTGGCTAAGCACAGTGCGCCGGTGTGGATTGGTGACGGTTACTTCGTGCGTTCCCATCTGCGCTCCCGCGGCCACGTTCACCACAGCCTTGAGCTTAGTGGAGTTAACAAACTGCACATTGCCCTGCGGCACAATCGCGGAATCGAAGCTGACCGTTGTGCTCGGAGTAAAGAAGCTGCCCGTAATCGATAGCGGTACATTCACGCTGCCAGGAGCGAGCTGGCTGGGCGTGATGACATTCACTACCGGCCCCGCCGATACAATCGGAGCCAGTCTGCCGGCCTGTGTACGTTTCCCACTTCGCCCCTTCTTGCTCGGAGCCTGAATCGTCTGGCCCGGCATCGCCTGCGCGGGAGCGAGGGAGTCGATGCTTGGAGGAATGTTGGCCTGCCGGTTCTGCGCCAGCGCCGGCAAGGCAATCAGCAGAAGTGCGATATAGCTTCTTCGCCGCATAGTTTCTCCCCGTAACCGTACCTCGGATGCAGGGCACGCTGATTGAATCGACGGGATGCATCCGGCCGGAAGCAATTAACACCGCGTTCATCGCTTTGCACTCCGAAAGAAGACCGGAAGTCGCAAAGCTGCCTTTATGATAACGCTGCGCGAGTGGCTCTCAGCCACCATCGAGCAGCCTGAACCTTTGAAAAAACAGGACTTCGCCGCTGTCCTGCATTCGCCGCACAACGGCTCCTGAAACCCTTTTTAACCGGGATTTCCATTTTGCTTTCCCGGCGACGACAGTATACCGCCAGTTGCCGCAGCTGCGATCTTTTCCGTATTCGTTTCAGAGCCAAAGAACCGGACGCGCCCGGCAGGGCCTTTGCCAGAACCAAAAGACCATGATTTGTCCATTTCGAAACGATTACTCAGACACCCCTCCCTCAACTCCCCTCCGTCATCCAGATTGGTTTAGCCTTCCTGCCGAGCCTACCCGGTTGGCAGCGGCAAAGCCTCTATCTGCCGCAGTATGCTTCCAAACAGGCGCCGCGTCAGGTGGCTCCCCTGCCTCTTTGCCCAGGCCCTTACCTTCTGTATGAATGTCTTATGCGCCTTGCGTCTGCCCTCTTTAATGTCTTTGTGGGTCGCTATCCATTGCTCAAGAGCGTTGGTAACAGTGATATTCTTAACCCGCATGGCGGTGGACCTCGCGGCCTCCTCGGCAGCTTTCGCTGCTTCATGGTCAGCCGTCTCTTGCAACCTGCGCTTGACCCGGTCACGTTGATTCCGCTCGGCATGAGCAAGCTCTTCAGCCCGCTCTCATGAGCGTGTATTGGCAGAACGGTACGTCACCTTGCTGTTTTCGTAGATGTAGAGGTGTTTTCGGCAGTTGCAGCCCTTACCTCTGTAATACATGTCGTCTTTATGAGGGCAACGGGGCGAGTGGCGGGTGAAGACGGTGATCGTAGTCGTGCCAGGCTTTTCAGGGGTATTCATGTGAAGAATTCCACGCTTTCAACATTTTTTCAGCAATATCGGTCATTATTAAGTTTTATTCTTTGTACTCAGCAGGTATCACTATGAAAGACATCTACATCGCCGATTTGGCCAACTTCGATGAAGGCCGGTCCTTCGACGGCTACTTCCTCGTCCTGGCCAAGCAGCAACGCACCACTAAGGCCAACAAGCCCTACCTAAGCCTTACCTTGGGCGACAAAACCGGCCAGCTCGAAGGCCGCGTCTGGGAGCTCGGCGACCCGCGAATTGCCAAGGACTTCGAGCGCGGCGACGTGGTCAAGGCCCGTGGCTCGGCCTCCCGCTTCGAAGACCGCTTGCAGATGAAGATCGACCAGATCCGCGTGGCGCTGCCCAACGAGGTGGACAAATCCGACCTGCTGCCCTCGACTGCCTGCGACGTGGCCGACCTTTGGCGTCAGCTACTCGGGTTTGTGGAGAGCTTCACCAACCCCGACCTTAAACGCTTGCTCACTGCCATACTCAGCGACCCCGCCCTCGCAGAGGCTTACCGCGAAGCCCCCGCCGCCCGGCAGCTCCATCACGCCTGGCTGGGCGGCTTGCTGGAGCACGTTGTCAGCCTCTGCACGCTGGCCGACCGCGTCGCCGCGCATTACCACCTCCTTGACCGCGACCTGCTGATGACCGGCGTGATCTTGCATGACATCGGCAAGCTCCGCGAACTCTCCTGGGAGACCGGTTTCGACTACACCGTCGAAGGCGTGCTGCTGGGCCACATCCAGATCGGCACGGCATTGGTCGAGCGCGCCATCGACAGCCTGCCCAACTTCCCGCCGCGCCTCAAAACTCTGGTCCTGCACATGATTTTGTCGCATCACGGCAAACTGGAGTTCGGCTCCCCCAAGCTGCCCATGATTCCCGAAGCCCTGGCCTTGAGCTTCCTCGACGACCTCGACGCCAAGATGCAGGCCATGCAGGGCGAGTTCGACAAGTGCCTCCGCGAAGGTAAGCCCGCCGACGAGCTGACCGGCAAGGTCTGGGCGCTCGATCAGCGGCAATTGCTCAATACCAAGCGCTGGCTGGGGGAAGGTAAGAAATTGGTTCTCAAGCCACAAACCACTCCCACTGCTCCTCCTTTACAATGAAGAAGATATGATCCGTTTCTCAACCGCCGGCGAATCCCACGGTGAGGCCCTCATAGCTCTCCTCTCCGGACTGCCCGCCGGTGTGCCTGTCGATCTCGATTTCGTCAACCGCGAGCTGTGGCGCCGCCAGCAGGGCTACGGCCGCGGCGGGCGCATGAAGATTGAGACCGACAAGGCCCACATTCTCAGCGGCGTCCGCCACGGCAAGACCATCGGCAGCCCCATCGCCATTGAAATCATCAACCGCGATTGGAAGAACTGGGAGGACAAGCTCCCTGTCGAGGCCGGCGACCCCGCACTGCACCAGGCCGTCGCATCGCCGCGTCCCGGCCACGCAGATCTGGCCGGCGCTCTCAAGTACAACTTCCCCGATGCCCGTTACGTGCTGGAGCGCGCCTCGGCCCGCGAGTCCACAGCGCGCGTTGCCGCCGGAGCCTTTGCCAGGCTGATGCTGCGGACGCTCGGCATTGAGGTCGCCAGCCACACGCTCCGCGTGGGCCGCGTGGCGCTCGACCGCTCCGCCGCGTGGGAAGAGATCGCAGCTCTCGCTGCTCGCGACGAGATCGTCCTCGGCTGCGTCGATTCCGCAACTGAGACTCGCATGAAGGAAGAGGTCGAGGAGGCGGCTCGCACCGGTGATACCGTCGGTGGCGTTTTCGAGGTGATGGCACACGGCGTTCCGGCAGGCTTGGGCACTTACGCCAACTGGGACGAGCGCCTGGATGCGCAGCTTGCCAGCGCGGTGATGAGCGTGCAGGCGGTCAAGGCGGTCGAGATTGGCCGCGGCGTGGTGGCCGCCGAGTCCTTCGGCTCCCAGGTTCACGACCCCATCCACTATGCCGCCAATGACGCCGGCAAGCCCACTCGTTTTACCCGCCCAAGCAACAACGCCGGCGGCATCGAGGGCGGCGTCTCCAACGGCGAAGACATTGTCGTGCGCGGCTACCTGAAGCCCATATCGACCCTTCGCAAGCCTCTGGAATCGGTCCGCTTTGACAACCGCCAGGCAACCAGCGCAAGTTACGAGCGCAGCGACATTTGCGTCGTCCCCGCTGCCGGCGTGGTCGGCGAGGCCATGGTGGCGCTCACCCTCGCTTGCCTGGTCCAGGAAAAATTCGGCGGCGATTCGGTTCTGGAGTTGCGACGAAATTTTGACGGCTACATCCAACAGATACGGAACTATTAGGAATTGACAGATACGGAGCTGTTTGCAAAAGCCGATGATTCTAAAGATTGTTAAATATCCTGACCCAGTGCTCGCGCGGCCCGGCGAGCCAGTCACCGAGTTCAACGCCGAGTTGCGCAAGCTTATCGCCGACATGTTCGAGACCACCTACGCCGAGCAGGGAATCGGCCTCGCCGCCCCGCAGGTGGGCGTGTCGAAACGCCTTTTAACCATCGACCTGAGCCTGGGCAAGGATCCCAAAGACAAGCTGGTGCTCATCAATCCCGAGATCATCTCCAGCGAAGGCAAGGTCTACGAGGAGGAGGGTTGCCTCAGCTTTCCGGAGATTCGCGAGAAAGTGGTGCGCCATGCTAAGGTGCGCATTCGCGCGCAGGACGAAAAGGGCAAGTGGTTCGAGATGGACGGCGAAGACGTGCTCTCGCGCTGCTTCCAGCATGAGATTGACCACGTGGACGGCATGTTGTTCATCTACCGCATGAGTGCCCTCAAGCGCGATTTGGCGCTGCGCAAGATTCGCAAGATGCAACGCGAAGGCAAGTGGTAAACTCGTTACGATTTCGGCCGGATACCGCACAAATGCCCCGTGCCCCATCCTTTCGCTTATCGGGGTCCCCGGCGGCAGGTCTTCGTCGCTGGGGTGATCGAGGGTGGGATAGCACGGCCATCAACCGGCTCCGCTGCACAGGTGCCCAATGAAAATCGTCTTCTGCGGAACCCCACAGTTTGCCGTGCCCACGCTCCAGGCGCTTCATGTGGCCGGTTATGAAATCCTGCAGGTCGTTTCCCAACCCGACCGGCCCGCTGGCCGCGAACGCCAGCTTACCGCACCGCCCGTCAAGCTGGCTGCGCTGGCTGCCGGCCTTACGGTCGCGCAGCCGGAAACGATTCGCGACAATCCTGAGTTTCGCTCGCAACTCGAAGCCCTCGCGCCCGACGCCATCGTCGTCGTCGCCTACGGGCGCCTCATTCCGCCCTGGATGCTCGCGCTGCCCCGGATGGGCTGCATCAACCTGCACGCCAGCCTGCTTCCCCGTTACCGAGGAGCTGCGCCGATCCAGTGGGCAGTGGCCAAGGGCGAAACCGTCACCGGCAACACCACCATGCTGCTCGACGAGGGCCTCGACACCGGCCCCATCCTCCTCCAACAGGCCCTCGCCATCTTTCCCCAGCAGACTGCGGCGGATCTTCTCGATGTGTTAGCCGTGGGAGGCGCGCCGCTGGTGGTCAAGACCCTGGCCGGGCTGGAAATTGGGACTATCGAGCCACGGCCGCAAAATACAGCCGGAGTCTCTTTTGCCCCGCTGCTCACGCGCGAAGACGGCCGCATGGATTTTGCCGCGCATACGGCAACAGAGCTTAAGAATCGCTGGCGCGGTTTTCAGCCCTGGCCCGGCGCCTTCACCGCGCTCGACGGCAAGAAGCTCATCGTTCACCGCATGGAGGTTGTGGACGCACCCGGCTCTCAGGAATCAATTCTGTCTGAACCCGCTCCCGCCGAGGCTGCCTCCATTCTCCCCGGCCAGATTCTCATCCGGGATCATCGCCTGCTGGTGGCCTGTGCCGGAAACACCTGGCTGGAACTCGTCGAAGTGCAGCTCGAAGGCAAAAAGCGCCTCGCGGCAGCCGAGTTTCTCCGCGGAATCGCTCTCCCCGCCAACGCGCGGCTCGGCTGAGTCCCATGGCGCAAATCTCTCCAGCGCGCAAGGCTGCCTTCCAGATTCTGATGGCCGTCGAGCGCGGCCAATCCCATTCCGACGATCTATTGCGCGGCAAAGCCGTCAACGCGCTCTCCGCACCCGACCGCAATCTGGCCACGGCGCTCGTTCTGGGCGTGCTGCGCTGGCAGATTCAGCTCGACCACCAGATTCGCGCGCTGCTCTCCCACCCCAACGCCAAGCTCGACCCCGAGATTCGCATCGCTCTCCGCCTGGGCGCATTCCAACTGCTGCACATGGACCGCATTCCCGCCCGCGCCGTACTCTCCGAAAGCGTCGAGCTGGCCAAGCAGGCCGGCCACCACTTCGCCTCCGGCATGGTCAACGCCGTCCTGCGCAAGCTGGCGACGCGTTCGCAATCAGTAGAAAAAGAAATTCGGAGCATCAAGAAGCGTCAGGGCACGACTGGTAGGTCGGGGCTTCAGCCCCGGCTGCCGCAAATGCAACAAAATGAACCGAGGGCTTTAGCCCCTGAGGGTAGTTGTTCGGATGACCTAGAAGCCCACCCCGCCTGGATGGTCGAGCGCTGGACAAACGTCTACAGCCTCGATGCGGCGCGCTCCATCTGCCGCCACGGCCAGAGCCAGCCTGTGCCGACGATCCGCCTCGCCAACCCGGCCGTCGAAGCCGAACTTCTTCAAGCCGGCATCGTCCTCAAACCCGGCCAACTGCTCACCGCCGCGCGCACTGTCGTTTCCGGCGACGTGACGACATTTTTGAAAGACCGCGTGCGCCTCCAGGATGAGGGCTCCCAACTGGTGGCCGAACTCACCAGCGCGAATCCCAACCAAAAAATATTGCGCATCCTCGATTGTTGCGCCGCGCCCGGCGGAAAAACGCTTATCCTCGCCCAACGGAACCCCGAAGCTCGCATCGTTGTTATGGAATCCAGCGCGCCCAGACTTGCCCAATTGCAGCAGCGCCTCGCCACTCACACCCGCATCGAATGCCGCCTCGCCGACGCCACCGTGCTTACGGAAGACTCCGCCTTCGACCTGGCCCTGGCCGACGTGCCTTGCAGCGGAACCGGAACGCTGGGCCGCAACCCGGAGATTCGCCATCGCCTCCGCCCCGATGACCTAAGCCGCCACGCCGAGCGACAGCGCGCGATTCTCGCCGCCGCCTTGCGCGCCGTCCGTCCCGGCGGCAGCGTCGTCTACTCCACCTGCTCGCTGGAGCCGGAAGAAAACGAGCAGGTCGTTGCAGCAATTCTGACCGCAACGCCGGACGCCCGTCTGGTTCCGCTCAATGCCCGCATCCAAGCTCTCCTCGGCGCAGGCATTCTCACGGAGAACGGCGCCGAGCGACTGAGCGCTTGCTTCACACCCGAAGGCGCGCTCCGCCTGCTCCCCGGCGCGTTCAACACCGATGGCTTTTTCATTGCTTTGATTGAGAAAACCGCTTGAATAGCATTACTACAGGTGCCTCAGGTCTCGGGCTCCCCAGCGATAGGTCTTCGTCGTTGGGGTGAGGATTCGATTTTGAGACCTGCGAATTCACGAACGCCGGTCACCCTACTCCGCCGCCAGTCGCAGCTCCGCGTACTCGCGCCTCAGCAGACCGCAGAGCGCCTCCACCACCAGTTCGTGATCGGCGCGTTGCGGCAATCCGGAAACGGTCACGCTGCCTACCACGCCCGCCCCCGCCAAGCGCAGCGGAAAAGCGCCGCCATCCGTGGCATAGTCGGCCACCGGCAGACCCTGACGCTCCAGCAGGGAAGTGTTCTTCAGCTTCAGGCCCAGCCCCACGCCATATGAGCTGCGATGAAAGCGCGCCACCACGTTGCTCTTGCGCCGTACCCACTCCGCATTGTCCGGAGTAGTGCCGTCGAGCGCCGCGTAGAAGAGAGGCTGCCCGAAGCGCCGCAAGTCGATCACCAGTACCAGCTTGCGTTCGATAGCCATCGTCCGCAGCCTCGTGCCCAGCTCCCAGGCAACTTGCGCATCCAGGCGCGGCAACACCAACTCACGCTCCTGCAAAGCTATCCGCTCCATATCTTCGCTCAATCCCACTTAGCATTTCCTCTGTCGCTGCGGTGCCGTCCCTAGTCCCTACCGGGGTGGCTAGTCCCTGTACTTCTCACTTCGCCACTGTCAGCTTTACCACATCGCCCTGCTCCACGCGCGCGCCGGCCGCGGGCTGCTGAGCAGTCACCGCGCCCGGCCTCACCGGCATCACCGGCGCCGCATTGCCCAAGCCAACAGGCCCCACCGGCACATCCACAAACCTGGGTCTCGCCGACTGGAGGCCCACGCTCCTAAGCTCCGCCTGCGCGGTCACCACCGGCAGACCGGTCAGGTCGGGCATCACAAAGCCGTCGGGCGTCTCGTCCTCCGGCGCCGCTACCAGCAGGTCAATGCTGGGCTGCGCGATTCCCTGGGCGTGCGCCGGAGGGTCCTGGGAAATCACCGTTCCCTCATCCGCTTTGCTCCAGGGCAGCCGCGCCGTCACGCCCACTTGCAGCCTCATGCGCTGCAACCGCATCGCCGCCACACGCTCATCCAGCCCCACCGTCTCCGGCACATCCACCTTTTGCGGCCCCAGGCTCTCCGCTACCCGCACCCGCCACTCCAGCCGCACCACCGTTCCCTCGGCGGGCGATTGCGAAATAATATGTCCCGCGGCCACGTCTCCGGAGTAGTATCGGTTGTCCACGTCCAGGTTTAGCCCCATCCCCGAGGTCTGGCTGCGCGCCTCGGCCACGGTCATTCCTTTGAGCGACGGCACCTTCACCTCGGCGCCGTGAATTGCAAACTGCATGGTGACGTCAGCCGCCAGCAGCGCCACGGCCACCAGCACCATCACCAGCGACGCCACCTGAAAAAAATTCACAAACGGACGTGTGTTCATTGCTTCGGTTCTCCGAACTAAAAAAATCTGCGATCAGCGCAAGATGAATCCCGCGCGCCTCACCGCAAATTATCCGTTACTGGCTCGGGATGAATCGTCACGCGATACACCTCCGGGCACGCCAGCTTGAAGCGGTCCTCCAGCGCGGTGATTGCTCCATGAACCCGTTCCATGGTCAGATCGTCGGGCAGCGTGCAGTGGCACGAAACCTGGATGTGATCGGCCGAGCGGCTCACCAGAATCTCATGCGCATCCACAATCTCCGGAATCTGCGCCGCTGCCGCTTTCATCGACTGCTCGATGTGGCGATCCGCCTCCACCCGCTCTCCCGGCGGCTCAATGGTCGCCGGCTCGCTCTCGATGTGCGTCAGCACCCCGTCGATCTCCGGCACCTCGCGCAGAATCTCCGCCTCCAGCGCGCAGACAAAGTCATGCGCCTTGAGCAGCGGTAGCGCTTCATCCAGCTCCAGGTGCTGCTCCACGCGCAGCCGCCCTCGGTGCGACTGCACGCTCAGCTCATGCACGCTCACATTGTTGCGCGCCGCCACCGCCCGCACCCGGTCGAAGATGCTCTCTGCGCGCGCCTGCCTCGGCACTGTATGGATCACCACGTCGGCTTGCGGCAGCGTGCGATGCACCGCCTCCGTGGCCGCCTGCACCAGCTCGCCGGTGTGCTCAAAGGTGTACCGCCTCGGCAAGGCCACCGTCAAATCCGCAAAATAACCCGCGCCCGCGCGCCGCACCCGCGCCTGCTCCACGCTGAGCACCCCCGGCACGCGCGTCACCTCATCAATCAGCCGCCCCCGCGTCTCGGCGGGAATCTCATCCAGCAGCACGCTCACCGCCTCGCGCCCCAAACGCAAGGTCAGCCGCAGAATCAGCAGCGAAACCACCACCGCCGCCAACGGGTCCGCGTAGCGCAGCTCGCCAACGCCGTACCGCGCTCCCAGCCAGCTTGCGCCCAGCCCGCACAACACCGCCAGCGACGACCAGATGTCCGAGGCAAAGTGAAAGGCATCGGTGGCCAGCGCCGACGAACCGGTCTTCTCCGCCACCGCTCGCAGCCGCTGCGACCGCCAATAGTCCACCCCAATCGAGCACACCACCACCGCGGCCGGCCACCCCAGGTCCTGCAATTCCTTCCCATGGTGCAGAATTCGCTGAATCGCCTCCCAGATGATCCACCCGCTGGAGACGGCCATCAGGATGACCTCGCCGAACGACGAGAAGTTCTCAAACTTGCCGTGGCCGTAAGTGTGATCCTCATCGGCCGGCCGGTCGCTTACCTGTACGGAGAAGAAGGTGAGCGCCGAGCCCACCATGTCCAGCCCAGAGTGGGCCGCGTCCGACAGCACGCCCAGCGAACCGGAGAGCAACCCAGCCGCCAGCTTCAGCAGCGTCATGGCCGCCGCCGCCAGCATCGAGTGCAGTGCCACCTGCCGCTTCTCGGCGGAAAACCCGGCGATTTTGGAGGCTTCAAAAACCATCGCGTTCTTAGGCTACAGCATTTTCAGAAATTCGGCTGCCTGCTCCACAAACTGGGTGCCCCACCCTCGCCGCGTTCTTGTTTTTGCGGCTAGGGTGGGAAACCACAAACCTCATGCGCGAAGCGCGTATGCCTGGACGGCTAGTTCCCCCATCCATTTCGTGTTCTGTGTGAAATGGGTGGGAAACCACAAAACTCAATCGAGTACTTTCAAAGAAATCAAATGATCTCCACTCATTCATCGCCGCGCCGTGTACAACCCCGCAATCCCAAAGGTGTACGGCTGCCACGCGCACTGCTCATAGCCGGCTGCCGACATCAGTGCGAGCATCTCCGACGGCGCGGGAAAATTACCCACCGAGACCGGCAAGTAGCTGTATGCGCCTGCTTTGCCGCAGATCGCCCGCCCAATAGCCGGCAGCACCCGCCGGAAGTAGACCGCGTAGGCCTTGCCCACCAGGCCTCCCGGCTCGCTGAACTCCAGAATCCCCAACTGTCCTCCCGGCTTCAGCACGCGATGAAATTCCCTTAGCCCAGCTTCGTAATTCGCCAGATTCCTGAATCCAAACGCCGACACAATCAAATCCAGCGACCCCGATTGCAGCGGCAGATGCAGTGCGTCCGCTTCCAGCGGTACTGCGTAAGGCTCTCCTGCCTTCCGCGCTCCCACGCCAAATTTCTTTGCCCCGCGACTCAACATGTTGTGCGCAAAATCCGCCGCCAGCGTCGGTTGCGCGCCCCGTGGCCGCCGCTTCAGCAGCGCCATGGTCATATCGCCTGTGCCGCAGCAGATGTCCAGCACTGCCGCATCGGGATCGGCCAGCACAGCGCGAAATCTCCACGCTGCCCGCCACCACCACAGCCGGTCCACATTCGCCGAAAGCACGTGGTTCAGCAGATCATACCGGGGCGCAATCGCATCGAACATCTCCCGCACAGCCCGCGCTGCGCTGGCTTCGTCGGTTGCTCCCTGCGGCTTGGCTCCGGTGGCGGGCATCAAATCTGCTGCTCCCTGGCCCGCTCCAGCATGTATCCAACAGCGGCTTCCAGTTCCGCAGGACCAACGTCCTCCACCACGCCCGCATCGCCAATCCCTAGCGGAAGCACAAACCGCCTCACCCCGCCCACGTTCTTCTTATCGCCGCCGGTAGCCGCCACCACCTTGCCCGCTTTCAGCTTCAGCACCGGCAGCGGCCCATACAAATGAATCAATCTCTCCAGCCGCTCGAACTGACCTTTCGTAATCGTTCCCCGCTCACGCGCAAGATACAGTGCGGCCACCATCCCCCAGCCCACCGCCTCGCCGTGCAGCAGCGTTTTGTAGCCGGTAGCCTGCTCCAGCGCGTGGCCCGCCGTGTGCCCGAAGTTCAGAATCATCCGCAGCCCGCTCTCGCGCTCGTCCTGGTTCACCACCCCGGCCTTCATGCGAACGGATGCGGCAATCACCTTCTCCATCGCCTTGGGGTCGCGCCCCAGCACCTCCTCCGCGTGCTCTTCCATGTAGCGCACCAACGCTCGGTCGCGAATGATCCCTGCCTTCACGCTCTCCATCAGCCCGGCGCGCAACTCACGATCCGGCAGCGTCGCCAGCACGCCCATATCGGCAAAGACCGCCAGCGGATGATGGAAGCTGCCCACCAGGTTCTTGCCCTCCGGCAGGTTCACGCCCGTCTTGCCGCCCACCGACGAATCCACCTGCGCCAAAAATGTCGTCGGAACCTGCACATAGGGGATCCCGCGCATGAAGATCGACGCCACAAACCCGCCCACATCGCCCACAATCCCGCCGCCAAAGGCAATCAGCAGGCTGCCGCGATCTCCGCCCGCCTGTGCCATCTCCCGCAGCAGGCCTTCCACGCTGGCCATGGTCTTGTGCTTCTCGCCGGGCTCTAGGAAGAGCACAACAGGGGCGTCCTTGAAGGACTTCTGCAAGCATTGCCCCCACAGCCCCCACACCGGCGCCGAAGTCAGCACAAAAACCCGTCGCGGCAGCCTGCCGCAGACCCGCTCAACGCGCCGGGCCAGCAAGCCAATCAGCCCGCTGCCCGCCACCACCTCGTACTTCGCCGATGCTGTCTTGACACGTATCGTCTGCACAGTACTTTTATCCTAATGCAACCCTGAGCGGTTATCCGTCTAATTCGAATAGACCGATCTGGAGCGGTATTGGAATAACAGCTCGAAGAATCGCAGGTTTGGCTCTTATTCTCCCGCGAAAGCAATTATCGGCTTGAAGTGAGATTGATAAAACACTTGCAAGAACCATGCGCTGCTCTATACACTGGCGAACTGTCGGCAATCCCCGCCGATATTCACACCGCAAGACCAAAGGAGGAATCATGAAAGCAAGCAGTATCACACGCGTAGCTGTTATTTGCCTCTGCTTGGTATTTGTCAGCTACATTGCCCACTCCCAAACTGTCCGGATCGGCGGATGGGCATTGACCAATAACGGCCAGCTCGTCAAAAACTTTGTATACACCGGATCATGCCCGGTGAAATTGCAATTCGCCTGGGGCGTCCTTTCCACGGCGCCTACCGAAATCAAGTATCACTTTGAAAGAAGCGATGGCGCACAGGCGCCTCCAGGGCAAATGGGTTTGCCTAGAGTCAACACCTCGGAAGATGTAATCACGACTTGGGACTTGGGCGCGAACATACCGAGATTCGCTGACTTCGAGGGCTGGGAAGAACTCGTCATCGATACTCCCAACAGGGTCTCGCAAAAGATCAACTTCACCCTCCACTGTGCTTCGGCAGCTGTCCGGATCGGCGGATGGGCATTGACCAATAACGGTCAGCTCGTTCAGAACTTTGTCTACACGGGAGCCTGCCCGGTGCCATTGCAGTTCGCCTGGGGCGTTCTTGCCACGGCGCCCACCGAAATCAAGTATCACTTTGAAAGGAGCGACGGCGCACAGGCTCCCCCAGGACAAAAGATGTTGCCTAAAGCCAACACCTCAGTCGATGTACTCACAACGTGGGATTTGGGCGAGAGGTCGCCGAGATTCGCTGACTTCAAGGGCTGGGAAGATCTCGTCATCGATTCTCCCAACAAGGTCTCGCAGAAGATCAACTTCACCCTCCACTGCAAATAAGGCATAGTCATCGGTTTGTATCGGGCGGGTGGGCCAACCGCTCGTCCGATACGGTTGCTCCATGCCGAATGCCGATGAAATCGACCGGCGGTTAAATCATCTGGGATTTCAGGCTCCCGCAAATGCAAAGCGGCGGAGCCATTTCGCTCCGCCGCTTTTCTACGATTCGCCGCCTGATTCCGCGGCTACAGGTTATTTGTGGTGCTCTCCGCCAGCCGGATGTCCGCCAGCCGGGTGTCCGCCAGCCGGGTGTCCGCCAGCTGGATGTCCGCCAGCGGGGTGTCCGGCGGGATGTCCGCCCGGATGCTCGCCGGGATGTCCGCCCGGATGCTCGCCGGGGTGTCCGCCCGGATGCTCACCGGGGTGCCCGCCATGCACTTCGCCGTGCGGTCCGCCGTGGCGATCGTCGTAGCCGTGAGCAAAGTGTCCATGCTCGGCCTCATAGCCGCCGCGGCCGTGATAGAGGCCTCCATGTCCATGGTCGAAGTAGCGATGCTCGCCCCAGCCGTGGGCATAGCCCCAGCCGGCCCAGGGGCCCACGCCCAGGAAGATGCCGTTGTAGAAGAAATCCGGCCCGTAAAAGCCCTCGGGCGCGCAGCCGTATGGCGGAGCTTCATAATAGCCCCATTGGCAAATAGGTGGTTCGCCGACTTCAACGGCAACTTGCGCGCGAACCTTTGGCACCAAGGCCAGGCTCGCAAGCAATGCTGCCGAGCAGAGTAAAGTTGTGAATCCGCGCATGTGTGACCCCTCCTGGGTGTCTGCGGTTGCCTGTGAACGTGCGGTACCCTGCTGCCGCTACAACAGCCCGGCCAGCAGCCACCGTAAGGATTTGAATCCGTTGCTGAATCTACTGCACAACTTGGGGGAATGCTGTCACCCCTATCAGCGGATTTGACTCTAGCAGACAAGACCAATTCTGTGCAAAATGGAACACTTTGCCGGGCAAGTTGCCATCTGGTCCTCGCTGCTGAATGGTTATACACGGAATTGGGCGAAGAGTTGCGGAAAGCCATCGAATCCCTGCTTCCGGCCCTCAGTGATAGCCTGAACCCTGATGCAATCATCGTTAAATGTCGATTTTCTGGTAATGGGGGCAGGTGTAGCCGGGCTGCGCGCGGCCGTCGAGCTGGCCCGCCATGGCGATGTCCTGGTGGTCACTAAGGAGTCCGTCGCCGAGTCCAACACCCACTACGCGCAGGGCGGCATCGCCGTGGCCATGGAGGGCGACGCCGACGTTGCGCTCCACCTTGAAGACACCGTCAACGCCGGCGATGGGCTGGTCTATCGTCCCGCGGCCCAGGCTCTGGTGGCCGAAGGGCCGGTCCGCGTGGCCGAGCTGATCGAGTGGGGCGCAAACTTCGATACCGAAGCCGGCGAGTTTCTTCGCACCCGTGAAGGCGCTCACTCCCTGGCCCGTATCCTGCACGCCAACGGCGACGCCACCGGCGCAGAAATCAGCCGCTCGCTGGCCGCTTTTGCCAGCGCCCACAAGCGCATCCGCTTTGCTGAGTGGACCACCATCACCAACCTCGTGGTCGCCGATGGCCGTGTTATCGGAGCCGATCTGCTCAGCTGCGACCGCCGTCCCCGGCTCCAGCAGCGCATCAGCGCCCGCGCCGTGCTCGTCGCCGCAGGCGGAGCCGGCCAGGTCTACTCCGACACCACCAACCCTGCCGTGGCCACCGGCGACGGAATTGCGCTCTCTGCGCAAGCCGGAGCGCAACTCGCCGACATGGAGTTCTACCAATTCCACCCCACCGCGCTCTCGCTTCCCGGCGCGCCTCGTTTTCTGCTCTCCGAGGCTCTGCGTGGCGAGGGCGCAATCCTGCTCAACGATCGCGGCGAGCGTTTTATGCAGCGTTATCATCCGCTCCTCGAGCTGGCTCCCCGCGACGTGGTGGCCCGCGCCATCGCGCGCGAGGGCATGGGCGCAACCGCCGCTGAATCGCGCCCCGTCTATCTCGACATGCGCGCCGTCAAAGGCATCGACCTGCACCATCGCTTTCCCGGAATCAGCGCCGTTCTGGCGCGCTACTCGCTTGATCTCAGCCGCGATCTCATTCCGGTACGCCCCGCTGCGCATTACCTCATGGGCGGCATCCGCACCGATCTCTTTGGCCGCACCACTCTCGCCGGACTCTATGCCGCCGGAGAGGCCGCCTGCACCGGCGTCCACGGCGCCAACCGCCTGGCCTCCAACTCGCTGCTCGAAGGTCTGGTCTTCGGAGCCCGAGCGGCGCAATCGATGCTCGACGACGGCTCGCCGCAGGGGCGGACTTCCGAAATGTCTTTACCGGATACTGCGCCCTTAACTCCCGCCGAGCAGGAGCATCTGGAAAAGATCATCGCCAGCCTGCAATCCTCTATGTGGGCCTACGCCGGGCTGCTGCGCGAGGACTCCACCCTCCGCCTCGGCCTTGCCGCCCAGCAGGCCTGCGCGGACTCTCTCGCCGAGTTGTCTGCGCAAAACAAGGGAAGCCGCCGCCTCACCGAAGCCCTGGCCATGAGCTGCGTGGCTCGCGCCATCCTGCTCTCCGCCCTGGCCCGCACCGAGAGCCGCGGCGCTCACTTCCGCAACGACTTCCCCCGCCGCGACGACCAGAACTTCCTCAAACACTCGCTCTTCACCGGCCATGAACCGGTTGTCTTTCAGGCCTGGTAGACAATCAGGCGCGCAAAACAAAAAAGCTGCGGAAGAACAATCTCTTCCGCAGCCCGAAAAACTCTCATCGTCGATTGCGACCAAATCTACACCTTGATCGTTGCTTCGCCCTTGTGCCAGCCGCACGGCGTCAGTCCACCGTTCTGCAGCGCGTCCAGCACGCGCAGAACTTCCTGCGGATCGCGGCCCACCGACAAATCCGTCACGTAGACAAAGCGGATCACGTTCTCCGGGTCCACGATGAAGGTGGCGCGCTGCGCCACGCCGGCCTTGGGGTCCAGAATTCCCAACGCCCCTGACAGCTCGCGCTTGATGTCGCTGAGCATGGGGAAGGGAAGGTTCTTCAGCGAGGGCTGCTCGTTGCGCCACGCCCAGTGCACAAACTCCGAGTCGATGCTTGCGCCCAGCACTTGCGCGCCCCGCGCGGCAAACTCCGGGTTCAGCGCGCCAAAGGCGGCAATCTCCGTCGGGCAGACAAAGGTGAAATCCTTGGGCCAGAAAAAATAGACCTTCCACTTGCCCGCAAAGCTCTTCTCGGTAATGGGCTGGAAGGCCTTCTTGAGGTCGAGATCGACCACCGCGGTCACTTCAAAGCTGGGAAAACTTGCGCCTACAGATAGCATTCTTGGATTCCTCCGGGATAGTTTGATGAAGTTGATGGATTGATGGGGGTGATGGTTTGAACGGAACGGCGGGTAAACCAGCCTCCGCCTGCGTGCCCGCAACGGGGCATAAGAATCACGCTGCAAAACAGCGTTCTCTCTCATTAGAAAAGATGCGCGCCGAGGCCTAAGGGATTCGTTACCAACGTGAAAATCGGGCTGGGGACTCGAAAATACTTTTGCCGCCGCGGCTTGCAGATAATGAGCTGGTTCTTGCCTGAAATTACCTTGAATCCGTGTCTAATCCTTTAATATCAACCACTTTCCTGCGCGTCCCTTGGACCGCGTTATCATCTCAAGGTGGACAATTCATCTTTTTCCGCACTTCTGAATCAGCCTCCGTTGAACCATGAACGCTTTTCCGCGCACCGCGAGCTGGAATCGCTTCTCAGAAAATCCCTGCGCGGAGACGTTCGCTTCGATCTAGGTTCCCGCGCTCTTTACGCTGCCGACTCCTCGAACTACCGTCAGATTCCGGTAGGCGTAATTCTTCCTCGCGACGCCGCCGACGTGGAAGCCGCTCTTGCCGCCTGCCGCGCAACCGGAGCCGCAGTTCTGCCGCGTGGCGCGGGCACCAGTCTCGCCGGCCAATGCGTCAACGTCGCCGTGGTCTTCGACTTTTCCCGCTACATGAACGGCCTTATCACGATCGATCCCGCCGCCAAGCTGGCGCGCGTCGAGCCGGGCATGGTTCTCGACCGCCTGCGCGAGGCCGCCGAAGCGCATCACCTCACTTACGGTCCCGATCCCGCGACGCATTCCCGCTGCACGCTCGGCGGCATGATCGGCAACAACAGTTGCGGCGTTCATGGCCTGATGGCCGGCAAGGTGGTGGACAACGTCGAATCGCTGGACATTGTGCTTTATGACGGCACGCGCATGAACGTGGGCCGCACTTCGCCCGCTGACCTCAAAGCCCTGATCCGCTCCGGCGGCCGCGTCGGCCAAATCTACGCGGATCTTGCTCGCCTGCGCGATCGTTACAGTTCGCTCATCCGCGCAAAATTCCCCAACATTCCCCGCCGCGTCTCCGGCTACAACCTCGACGAGCTGCTCGACGAGAACGGCTTCCATGTGGCGCGCGCGCTGGTCGGCTCGGAGGGCACCTGCGCCACGATTGTCTCGGCCTCGCTCAACCTTACCGCCAGTCCGCCCTTCCGCGTGCTCACCGTGCTGGCCTTTGCCGACGGATTTCTCGCCGCCGACGTCGTGCCTCGCGTTCTGGAATTCAGTCCCATCGGGCTGGAAGGCTTTGACGGGATGATCGTCGATTTCATGCAGCGTAAGAAACTCGTCGTCGACGATGTCGCGCTGCTTCCGCCCGGTCGCGGCTTTCTGCTGGTCGAGATGGGCGCATGGGATGCAGCCGAAGCGCAGGACAAGGCTGAAGCCCTGGTAAGTGCCGCCAAGTCTTGGCCCGAATCACCCGTGGCTCGCATCTACAACGCCGCCAACGCCGCCCGCATCTGGCACGTGCGCGATTCCGCCCTCGGCGCAACCGCCTTTGTCCCCGGCGAGCCGGAGCGCCACGAGGGCTGGGATGATGCCGGCATTCCTCCCGCGAAGCTGGGCGCTTACCTGCGCGGGCTTACGGCACTTATGGCCGAGTTTGGCTACAACAGCCCGCTCTACGGACACTACGGCCAGGGATGCGTACACATGCGCATCAACTTCGACTTCCGCACTGTCGAGGGAGTACGCAACTTCCGCAGCTTCATCGACCGCGCCGCCGATCTTGTCCTCAGCTTCGGTGGCTCGCTCTCCGGCGAGCACGGCGATGGGCAGTCTCGCGCGGCGCTGCTGCCCAAAATGTTCGGTCCCGAGCTGATCCACGCCTTTCAGGAGTTCAAAGCCATCTGGGATCCTGCGAACCGCATGAATCCTGGCAAGCTCTCCGACGCCGTTCGCGTTTACGACCCAGTGGAAAATCTTCACTACACTCCGCCTGTTCCCGGCCAGACGCCCACGGAGCTGGAAACCCACTTTGTCTTCGCCGCCGACGGAGGATCACTGGAGCGCGCAACCGAACGCTGCGTCGGCGTGGGCGCCTGCCTCAACACCAAAGGCGGCGTCATGTGTCCCAGCTACCGCGCCACCGGCGAGGAGCAGAACTCCACTCGCGGCCGCGCCCGCCTGCTCTGGGAGATGCTGGCCGGTGCGCTGCGCAAGGAAGGCCTCCAAAGCAAGGCTGTCCATCAGGCTCTCGATCTTTGCCTCAGTTGCAAGGCCTGCAAGACCGAGTGCCCTGTTGCTGTCGATATAACCGCTTACAAATCCGAATACCTGGCCCAGCGTTACAAGCGCCGCCTGCACCCGCTGCACCATTATGTCTTCGGCTTTGCCGACAAGATGGCCCGCCTGGGCTCAATCTTCCCCGCGCTGACTAACGCTGTACTGACCGGTCCGCTCACCAGCCCACTCATCAAGCGCATTGTGGGCGTAGCGCAAGAGCGCAAGATGCCCCGCCTGGCCGCAAGGAGCTACAGAAAGGCGCGCATAGCCTCCAATGAAACCTCCAACGTGCCGCGGACGCAGGTGGTCATACTCTGGCCCGACACCTGGAACAACTACTATCACCCGCAAACCCTGGCCGCCGCCGAGAAGGTTCTGACCCAAGCCGGCTTCCGGGTTCAAGTCCCGAAGAGACCCATCTGCTGCGGCCGCGCGCTCTACGACTTCGGCCTTCTGGGCGCTGCCCGCGCTTATCTGGCCAGGGTCTTCGACCGCATGGCCGCGGAGATTGATGCCGGCCTTCCGTTCATCTTCCTCGAACCAAGCTGCGCCAGTGTCTTCCGCGATGAGGCGCTGGAATTGTTTCCCGACAACCCGCGCGCGCAGCGCATGAGCCGGCAGGTCTGGCTGCTGGCCGATTGGCTGGCCGCCAAAGCTCCTGAGTGGGTCACCGGGCGGCTTCAGGGCGCGCAGGTCATCCTCCACGGACACTGCCACCACAAGGCCATCTTCGGCGGCCCTGCAAATGAGATCGCTTTGCTGAGGAAGGCCGGCGTGGCGGTCGAATTCATCAACTCCACTTGCTGCGGCATGGCCGGGCCCTTCGGCTTTGAGGCGGACAAGATCGTAGTCTCCAAAGCCATTGCCAATCTTGGCCTGCTGCCGGCGGTCAACTCCGCCGCGCCTGCAACCGTCATCGTCGCCGATGGCTTCAGTTGCCGCGAGCAGATCAACCAGTTGTCAGAGCGTGAGGGGATGCATTTTGCGGAGCTTCTGGCAGGCTCCAATTCGAAGGAGTGAAACAGCGGGCAAATCAAAACAGTTTGTAACTCCCCTTGCCCCAGGGAATTTCAACGGCTACTGAACATTCCGGAATGGCTAATGTCAGCTTGAGCGAACCTCGATTCTTGCCGTTTGCGGCGTGAAACTCGGTCGTTACGGCATGGCCCTGGGCGTTCACACTGAACTTTCTCGTCTCCTGCGTGTCGTCGGTGAATAGCTGGAAGGGGACAACCGTGTTGGCCGGAAGTCCCTCGGCGTATACCAGAACCGCCGTGGCATCGGGCAGGGCGCGCCGCACTTCAAGCCGGCAGCCTCTGTCAGTATCTTCACGCGGGAACGGAACCAACGTGCCATAGATAAGAATTTCTTTGTCAGAGGAAACGAGCGCATACCGGACAGGCTCAGCCTGTGCCGCCTGCACCGTTAGGTTGAGCTCGTCGTCTCCTACGAAGTCGCTGTTCTCCTGCTCCAGAGCGGGCTTTTTCACCATCAAAAGTCCCTTGGCGTTTACATAAACTTCGTTGAAAAAAACACGCGGATCCAACCCGATCTTCCACATAGTCAACGTATATTTCTTGTTTTCCGGGACTCCATAAACATAGACGCGGTAGTGCATAAGCTGCTTTCCGGAAGAGGTCGTCTCATCTATTTGGAAAAATTGGAAATTCAGCCCACGGGGATTATCTTTGCTTGGCTGATTTTCGTCCCAGCTTATCTGCCTTTGGAGCATATCCCGTACTTCGTGCGAAGCAGTCATATTTGTAGATTGGGAAGAAATGATCGGCACAAATGTAGCCAGGCAAAGACACGGCAGCGCCCTCAGGAGCGCAATACGAGGAGAAAGAAGCATTATATCATTTTTACACCTTTTTTCTCCCTTTCGCAAGTTGACTTCCGCTAAAAATTCAGCGTGATCTTAGCCGTCAGCGCCCGTGGAGTTACATAATGCGTGCCGCTGAAGGTGGAAAGAAAGTTATACAGGGCATACTTGTTCGTGACATTGATGGCTGTCATGTCGAAGTTCATCTTGTAGCGATTGGCGTGGAAGATGTTGTCTTTGCCGATGGAAGCGTCAAACAGGTTCCGGGGCGCGATGCGCGGAGGGTTCTTGTCATTGTCGCCGGTGCCCGGTGCAGGAATTACGACCAGCGTCGAGCTGTACTCCGACGCCAGGCAGACGGCCGGCAAAGGATGGCCGGAGCTTGCCTTCACACCGTTACACATAAGCCCTGCCTGAGACTGCTCGTCCGCCGTCAGCCCGCTTAGAATCACCGCCGGCTGTCCGCCAAGCGTCGTCGAAGTGGGACCGCAAGCGCTGTTGGGGTCATTGGAAAGCGGGTTATAGCAGGGAACTGCTCCGGCCACCAGACCCGAGTCATAACGCCAGTTAAAGCCGCCCCACAAGCCGTTCAGCGCTTTGCCGCGGGAAATCGTGTATTGCGCGTGGGTGGTCTGGTTAAACTTTTCGTCGTGGTCGATGCGGAAGGGCAAGCCGGTCTGGCCTACGGTGGCTCCTGCTCCGGCAACTTGCGGCGGATAGAAGCGCGCGGCCACCGAGGAAGCTACGAGATAGGCGCTGAAGCCATGGACCTTGGGAATATCCGCGCGCAAAGCATAGCCCGGAATCTTCGAGCTATGCCAGTCAATGGGGAAATAGATGGGGGTATTGCCCAGCACGCTGAAGTCGAAGGCGTTGTGCGTGTACTTCCAGATGTATTCGCCGCTGAACACGGCCCACTTGCCGAATGCCTGCTGCAGGCCGGCGTGGAACTCGTTGCGAAAGCCGGGCCGCAGTGTTCCCGATACGCCGGAAGTGCAGGCCAGCAGCGGCGCCAGCACCGCGTTCGAGCATCCTGTGCTGGACAGCACCAGGTTTTCGTTGAAGGGCGTTTCCAGCGTGCGCGCGTAGGAGACGCGCAACACGGTCGTGGTCGGCTTAATGTTATACGCAATGCCGACGCGCGGTTGAGTCTGGTTGGCGTCTGTGAGACCGTTGTAAACATCCTCGCGCAGCCCCAGGTTGAAGAGCCAGTTGCCGGCCTTGATCTGATCCTCAATGTACAGGCCCAGTTCCTTCACATCACCGTGGCCGAAGTAGTGATAATAAGATCCGCCGCGGGTAAGGTCGTAGGGCGCAAGTACCGGAAGATAACTCGGGTTCTCGCCGATAAGGCATTGCGACGGGTTGGTGTAACCGGCCAGGGGGTTGCCGCTCGAGTCCACGCAGGGAGAGTTATAGGTCGCATCCACCACGCCCAGGCTGTCGTTCTCTCTCAGAAAGGTCTGCCCATATTGCGCGCCGATTTTGAGGTTGTTGTGTCCCTTGGCGTAGGAAACGTCCGAGTGAACTGCCGTATTTGTCAGCGTACGATACTGCTGAATGGACGAGGTTTGCAGGTTGACCGGTCCCAAATCGGCCAGGGGATTGCCGCTGGGATAGTAGTTATAGTCGTCCCGGCGGACAAAAGCGCCCAAGTTGAAGACCGTGTTATTGCCGATGATGCGCGTGTACGTGGGAGAAATGTTAATCGTCCCAATTTTCGAGCGCTGATCGGCGTCGCCCACATTGACAAAGTCTGGACTGGCGCTGGAGCCGCTGTTCGGGCCGCTGGTCATCACGTTCTGCACGTTTAAGCTGTCGTAGGAGTCAGGCGTCTGGAACCAGGAACGGCTGTAATTCATGTCCAGATGGATGGAATCCACCGTGGTGAAGTTATAGTCCACGCGATCAAAGACGTTCTGTTCGTTTCCCTTGTCGTGAAAGACAGAAAACTCCGGTGGATCGAGAAAGCGGCCAGTATTGAGACCATCAACCTCAATAAAATTCCCCCACTTCTTGCCGCCATAGGCCAGGTCGAAGCCGGCCGAGGCCGATCCAAAGGAGCCATAAGAACTGGTGATGCTTCCTGTGGGCTTGGTAACTCCCTGCCCGGAGCGCGTCGTGGCCACGATCACCAGGCTGGTCTTGCCGCCATACTCGGCCGGAGGCGCGCCGCTGATCACTTCGATGGATTGAATCGAGTTAGCCGGAATCTGATTGGAGAAGATCTTGCTCTGCTGGTCGGTAATCGACTGGCCGTCTACGGAAAAGGAGTTGGATGCGTGATCGCCCAGGCCGTGGAAGAGGCCGTTCGAGTCGGCCGCCACGCCGGGCGTGGAGAGCGTAACCAGCGAGCTGAGCGTCGAGGATTCACTCTCCAGCGGCACCTTGAGGAAAAGATCGCGGTCCACATCGGTGTGAAAGGTGGGATCGGTTTCGATCAGGTCGCCCGTAGCCTCCACGGTAACCGTCTGGGTGCTGCCGGCCACCTGCAGAACCAGGTTGAGGCTGGTTCCCACCACCGAGCGAATCTCGAAGCTCCTGCTCAAAGGAGCAAACCCGTCAGCCGAAACATTCATCCGGTAAGGGTTAAAGGGAATATTCGAGAAGATAAACTGGCCGGTCGCATCGGTGGTTGCGGTGCGGTCCAAGCCGCTGACCTGGTTGACCAAATGGACCTTTGCGCCCGGAATCACGGCGCCGGAGGGGTCGGTGACGGTGCCGCGCACAGCGCCCGCGTCACTGCCCCCAGCCCACGCGTGGAGCGCCGCAAAAATCAAAATAAGAACGGAAAATATGCTTAAAATTGTGCCGCGTTTGAACGGCATGGTGAGTCTCCTGAATAGCTTTACAGATGGAAAAACAGGCCGTGGCTTTCGCCGCCGCGGCATCCTCTGGGCATAGGACCATCGTTTCGATTGTCAGATCAGCCTGCCAAAGAACTCCGAATCTGCGCATCAAAAAACGTACTCCGCGCAATCGGAATCAACTGAAACGGAAAATCGAAGGATGCCCTAAACGCCGGTTGGCGGTGGGCGTGTGTAAAGCTTGGGATGCCAGTGGCGGGCGACCGGGCGCGCCTCGACAACCGGCGCAGGTGTCCCCATTCTGACCAGGACGACCGCTGCCGCCATTACCGCAACAGGCACAGCCGAGTGCATCGCGATGCACAGCGAGCAATGGTCGGCATCGCTGTCCAGCGGGTGCATGTGTGCCACCTGGACCACGGCCAGAAGCGCCAGCAGGATCAGGCAAAGAACAGCGGCTGCCCCGAAAGCGCGCGGCTTCCGGCGGCCAATCCCGCGAAAATCTGCCTGTAACCCTATCAACAAATCATCCCCTGCTACTAGGATACACAGTATTGGACGCAGTTGCAGGGGCTGAAGTTCCAATTTCTGCCCGTTCTTGACTCCAACCAACCGCCAACGCTTCCCCGGCTGCTTCGTCTAGACTGTTGAATAATGCTCTATTTCCGCCCAATCCGGCATACTTTGCGAGCATTTCCTGGGCTTCTGTTGGCTGTGGCCTTATTCAGTGCCGCCCATGCTCAGGCTCCTCTGCCACTCCAGCCTAACCAGCCCGCCGCGGCCGCCGGCCATCGCCTCATCCTCAAGGACGGAAGTTATCAAATCGTCCGCAAGTACGAGGTTACCGGCGACCGGGTGAGCTACATCTCCGTGGAGCGGGCCGGAGACTGGGAAGAGCTGCCCCTGGAGCTGGTGGATTGGGAGGCCACTCGCAAGTGGGAGCGGGATCTGGCCACGGCGCCTGTGGTAGAGCACGCGCTCACCGCGAAGGAAGCCGAGGACCTCGAAAAGGCAGAGGCCGACGAGAGTGAAGAGCAACGGGCGCGCCACCCTGTAGTCGCCAAGGGCCTCGAATTGCCCGACGCGGACGCCGTCTTTGCCCTGGACACCTTCGACGGCAAGCCGGAACTGGTGGAACTGGTGGCTGTTGACCTGTCCGTGAATGGGAAATACAAACTCGGGCTGAGAACGCTGAATCCGCTCGCTGGCGCCAGGGCCAGCCTCGAAATCGATGGCGCGCACGCCAAAGTTCATCTGCACGTTTTCGATCCATCCATCTATTTGCCGCGCGAGGAGCGCGAAGACGCCGAGCAGCCCATCTCTCCAGTTCCGGCGTCTAAAACCGGCAATGTCAAAGAGGCGGCCGGCGGCAAGCACGTCGCGCGCGCGCCCGTACCCGGCTACGCCCTTGTCCGCGTGGAGGAGCGTGAGGAGAAGCGTATACTCGGCGCCGTCCACGTCAGCATCACCGGAACAGTTACACAAGATGAAAATGTGATTCCGGCCAAGGTCGAGGCGCTTGCCGGCAAGCACTGGCTCAAGATCACGCCCAACCAGCCGCTCGCCGCCGGCGAATACGCGCTGGTGGAGATCATCTCCGCCTCGGAGATCAACCAATCCGTCTGGGACTTTCGCATAGACCAAACGTCGGACGACAATCCGGGATCGATAGGGTCAATTTTCCAGTAGCTGAGTTGGCGCTTGCTCCGGCGAAGAGAGCGTCGACCGCCGGAGGGTAATTATCTGCAACCATTTGCGATGGGGCTCTCGGATGCGGGCCATTCGCCGGGAAGGTTTCGCCGCAAATCCAGTGACCTTGGTGCTGATTTCTGTGACTTTGGCGCGAATTCCGCCGCAGTATGTTGTGTATATTTCTGGGGTCATGTCATACTGGTGAGTCAATGCCGAGGCTAGGGGAAAGTTGTGCCTATCGGCCGCGCATGGCGTCCCCAGCATAAGCTCAGGATAGGAGGGACGAACGATGAAGCGATTTTCGTTAGCTTTACTCGTGCTGCCAGCCCTCCTTGCCTTCACACCAACCGCATCGGCTGATACGTTCACTTTCAGTTTCATCGGCGTGGGCAACACCATCGTTGTCACGGGCATCTTCGAAGCAACCGAAATCGACTCCTCAGGCGTCTACAACATCATCGGTATCAAGGACGGGCAATTCACGGATAAGAACAACGGTCTCGATATCGTCGACGCCCCGATCAGCCTGATTCCGGACGCCGGCTACCTCACCTATATTTCTACTGTCGATGGCGCCGGCATGGATTACAACTCGCCTGATCAAACGGAATATTACGACAATGAATTGTACTTCCCTGGAACGCCTTACAATCTTGACGACTGGGGCGGCTTCCTCTTCAGCGCCGACGGTTACGAGGTCAGCATCGCCCAGGATATTGGCCTCACGACGTACGGCGCCTGGGTCTCGGTCCTCGGTGAAAACGCGGATAGCAATAGCGCCTATTGGGCGGACACCGGTTCAAACATCAGCTACGGCGAACCGCTCAACGGAGATGTCCAAAAGACCCCGGAACTGCCCTCTCTGCCGATGCTCGCCACCGGGCTGCTCTCCCTGGCCTTCATCGTCTATCGAAAAGCCGGAACTCCCGCCCCGGCGTTGAACTCATAGAACTGATTGCATAAATTGCCAACACCCAGCGGTTAGTTTCCCTCAGGGATTAAAGCCCTTTGATTTCCACCCCTTTCGACACGACAGAAGCCGTGCCCTGGTACAAAGCCACCGGATGGATATTCTCTGCAACCATATGAGGTGAGTCGGAATCAACTTATTAGAGCTGTTTCATTTCGGATATGAACCCATCTATGAGCTTGCGATATAAACACCTCGCCTTGCAGATCGTGGCCGCTGTAGCCGCGGGAATTCTATTGCGTTTTGTCGTCGGCTTGCAGCCTGTCTGGTGGCTGGTGTGGATCGCTCCCGTACCGTTGCTTCTGATGGCGATTCGATTCAATCCGCGGGATGCACGCTGGACGGTCACTCTTGCGGCAGTCATCGGGGCCAGCGGCAACTTTCACTATTACCGCCTGGTGATGCCCCTGCGCTTCGTCATCGTAGCCATCGCAATGCAGTCCCTGCTATGGGGATTTCTCATCCTGGCAACGCGCCGCGTAGTAGTTCGCTACCAGGCGTGGTGGACGGTGTTCGTCTATCCCGTTCTGTGGGTTGCTATGGATACGTTGATGGCGGCCCTGTTGCCGGATGGCAACTGGGGCAGCCTGGCCTACTCGCAAGGTGATATTCTGCCCATCCTGCAAGTCACCTCTCTGTTTGGCGCTGCCGGATTGCTGTTCATGATTGCCCTGGTTCCTTCCGCGCTGGCTTTGGCAATTGCCTATGGCCATGCGCTGCGGCATGGCTGGATTGCCTATGCAATCACGGCGCTGCTGCTCGGATCTTCAATCATGTATGGCTTCCTCCGCTTGCAGAGCCCGGTGAACGGCGTGGAAACAACGTTCGGAATCGTCTCCATTGACGACCCGATTGGGCTGAAAGCATCCGCGTCGTACGCCGCGAATATTCTCGGGGAATATGATCGGCACGTCGCCGAGCTGGCCGCGCAGGGCGCTCAAGTGATTGTTCTTCCGGAGAAAATTGCGTTTCTGACGCCGGCGCGGGCGGCTGAGTGGCAACAGCATTTCAGCGCCGTGGCCAGGCAAAACCACGTCTGGCTGGAAGTGAGCGTGGGAATCGACGACGGCAAGAACCCAACGAATTGGGCATGGCTCTTTACGCCGGAGGGCGCGCTCGCCACAAGCTACCAGAAGCATCACATGGCTCCGCCGGAGCGCCGCGACAAATATATATCCGGAACGGAATACTCCGTGCACACCATCGACGGATACGCCTACGGCTTGGCCATTTGCAAGGATATGCATTTTGCCGCGCTGGGCCGTGCCTACGGACAGCGCCACGCGGCCGTCATGCTGGTGCCCGCATGGGATTTTGACTACTTAGATGGCTGGATGGAGGCTCGCACCACAGTGGTGCGCGGCATTGAGAATGGATATAGCATCATCCGCGCATCCCGCGAAGGGTTGCTCACCGCGAGCGATGCGTATGGCCGGATTCTTGCGGAGCGACCAAGCAGCGACATGCCTGGAAGTACACTGCTCGTTAAAATGGTTGTAACTAACCCTGTGCCGGCCCTCTATACACGCATCGGCAATCTTCTAGGCTGGCTTTGTGTCGCTGGAGCCGTTGTACTCCTCTCGCTCAACCGCAGGCGTGTTGCTGCAAAAGCGTAATTGCCCAGTGGCTAAAACTCTGACCGCTTGTTGTTGTACCAACTATGGGTGCCCCACCCTCGCCGCGTACTTGTTTTTGCGGCTAGGGTGGGAGGCGCAATATTACGCGGTCAGAGACCTGGTCATGCGAAAAGTAATTACCGCGTGGGCCACTCCTCGACGACAAGTCCAAGGTCGTTGAGCTGCTGGATGACGGCTTCGACGTTGCGGCCAACCTGTGGGCGGTCCTTGGGGCTGGCCAAGGGGGACTCGGCGACAGCGATGACGCGGCCATAGCGCCATGCGCCGGGAGGCAGGGCAGCAAGGGCCTGGGCAAGATCGGCGGAGCGCAACACAATCTCCTGGCGGCGGGCGGCCCGGGGGCGGAGCATGGTTCCCTTTCCGATGGCGCTGGGGTTGGCGTCGGCCAGGGTTACGCGCAGGTTGAGCGTGTCAGGGCCGACGGAGAGAAAGGGATTGGCCCACGCGCCCGGCTCATGCACGTCCACATACATGCTCTTGGTGGGCAGCGGAATCAGGGCCAGTGCGGCTCGCTGTTGGTCGCGGACGGCGGCGGCGGCCTGGGCTTGATGCTCGGCGTTGACCGCGTTCTGGGCGACGTTGGCCACGGCTTGCTCTTCGCGGTGGCAGGCTGCAAGAGCTAGGGCAAGAAGCAGGCCCATGGCGGCAAATCCCTTGAGTCTTGAGTGCGGAATCACGCTTTGAGAATAACAGCGTTGGCTGCAAGGATGAAAGCAGCCTAAAACTCGTAGCGCAGACTGAAGACCGGGTAGCGTCCCATCTGGTCGGCCTTGGCGATGGGCAGGCCGCTGCTGTTGACGCAGTTGCCCCAGGTGAGCTGGCAGTCGTTGAGCCAGACGTAGCCCATCAGGTTGCCGCGATTGAGGATGTTTTCCGCGCCGGCGTGAACGACGAAGATGCCCCTTGGCACGCGGAACCGGCGTTCCACCTCTAGATCGAGCCGGTTGTAGAGCGGCCCGCGCAGAGCGTTGATGCGGGTGAGGTCGTAGATGCCGCGGCTCTGCGCAAGCGAGTCGGCGATGTCGAAGGGCGTGTAGGGACGGCCGCTGGAAGCCGAGTCGCGCAGATCGAGCTGGATTCCCTTCCACAGGCGGATATTGCCCAGCGCCGTGGCCGCCATGGGAGTGTCGAAGTTGCCAGAGCGGCGAATGCCATCGAGCGCGCGATAAGTGGTTTGGGAGCGGGCGGCGGAGAGCAGCAGTTGCATCCGGCTGCGCCAGTGAGCGCGTAGCGCCAGCTCCAGGCCGCGAGATTGCGCTGTTCCGGCGCTGGTTAATGGCAGCCAGACAAATCCCTGCCCCAAAGTATCCACCATGTTGGATAACATCAGAGCCGGGTATTCGGTGGAGACAGCTTCGCGGCGATAATTTTTCTGATAAGCCTCGGCGTCCAGAGAGCCCCAGTTCGCCTGCCAAAGCCTCATGCCCAACGCGCCCTGACGGACCTGAATGGGTTGCAGGTTGCGATTGCTGGGATAACTGATCATGTCCATGATGGGCGGCAACTGCGAGGAGATGTTCAGGGAGCCGTGAAGGGTCTGGCGGCTGTTGAGCTGGTAGGCAACCGAAACACGCGGGTCGAGAGCATAACTGCCGGTGATGGCGAAGCTCTCGGCGCGCAGGCCGGCCAATAACTTCCAGCGCTTGCCTAAGCTGCCTTCGGCCTCAATAAAACCCGCGGTTTGTCCGGTGGTAAACCGGCGCTGAAAGGTAACTGCGTCGGACCGCGTTGTATCGGCGTTAAAGGGAGATAACTGGCCGATAGGCTGAGCCACGGAATCATCCGGGGTAGTCAATTTGCCGCTGGCGCCGGCAGATAGAAGCCAGCCGCGCAGGCCGATGCGCAGCTCATAGTTCAACGCCGATAAGCCAGTGAGCGAATCTTCACTGTAAGCCGGCAACAGAGTTATCGGATGGCAGTTACCGCTGCTATCGATAACTTCGCCGACTTGCTGCTGCTGACCAATGTTTTGTTTGGTAAGCGAGGAACTGGCACTTAGATTGGCTGTAACTCGCGGGGAATAGTTGTGCCGCCAGCCCAGCGCCTCGGTAGTGCGCCAGCCGGAATACTGAGTCTGATAGATGCTGGTCGCATCGGGCGACGGGCAGGGCGTCATATCGATGGAATCAGCGCCGCTCAGGCTGAAAACCGAGAGCGAGTCGCGGTCAGTGGGATTCAGCTCCAGGTGCGCCATGCCGTTGGTATACGTGGGAACGCCATTGATGCCGATGTCATTGGTGACCAGATTGAGGATGCTGCGATGCGCCGAAAGCAGCAAGCTGCCCTTTTGAGCCAATGCGCGCTGATAAAGCCCGCCCGCGCCCGCTATGCCCGCGGAGAGATTGCCCGCCTGGCGCGCTTCTCCCAGATCGCGAGTGTGAATCTCGATCAGCGAGGAGAGGCGGCTGGAGTAGGCCGCATCGTAAACATCGTCCCTCATATTCATGCTGCCGACGGCCGTGGAATCGATCATCGAGGTGAATCCGCCGCTGGAGCCGGAGAGAGAAAAGTGGCTGATGTTAGGCACTTCGACGCCATCCACGACAAAGAGGTTCTCCGTGGGATGGCCGCCGCGCACCAGCACATCGTTGCTGAGATCGGAGACCCACACCACGCCTGGCATCACTTGCAGATAGCGGCTGAAGTCTCCATAAGTTCCCGCCGAAGAGAGAATCTCATCCCCGGTGACGTTTGTGGCCGGAGTCAGGGCCTCCAACGCGCCCGGGGCGTCGGCTACCACGCGCAGCGTAGTGGAAACCTTTGGAATAACGAACTTAGACGGAGCAGAACCTTTCATGCCGGTCCCTGAGACGGGTGTCTCCCCGGCGGAGTCAACATGTGCAACCTCCTGAGGGGACTGCGCAAGCAAGAGTGCCGGATACGCGACACAGATCAACAATAGAGACCCGTAGAAAATGCTTCGTCTCACAGGGAACTTCCGCATTCCCGCGAAAGCCAAGCTGTCTGAGTTTGATAAGTTAGCCATTTCTAATTAAGTGTCGTTTGAATTCAATAAAAGGGGAATATCTCATCCGTGCGCGCATCAGTAACTGGTGTCTCGATTCGCGACAGATATTAAGAGATAAGTTATAACATTCTTGTGGAATCGCCATCGCAGGACGATGCCAGTAACTTAGAGGTAGTTACTGACCTGGTAAGCAATTGCTGGAAGGCTCAGTTACTCCAGCCGTTCAAAGATAGCGGTAGCGCCCATGCCTCCGCCCACGCACATGGTAACCATGCCATAGCGGAGCTGGCGGCGGCGCATCTCGTGGAGCAGCGTAGCGGTCAGCTTGGCGCCGGTGCAGCCGAGCGGGTGGCCGAGAGCGATGGCGCCTCCATTGACGTTAATGCGCTCGGGATCGAGGCCCAGTTTCCGAATGACAGCGAGAGCTTGCGCGGCAAATGCTTCGTTGAGTTCGATGAGGCCGATGTCATTGAGAGTGAGGCCTGCGAGGCTGAGGGCTTTGGGAATGGCAGTGATGGGGCCAATACCCATCTCTTCAGGCAGGCATCCGGTGACGGCATAGGCCACCAGGCGGCCGAGGGGGCGAAGGCCAAGTTCACGCGCGTGGTGGGCTGCCATAAGAACGGCGGCGGCTGCGCCATCGGAGGTCTGCGAAGAGTTACCGGCGGTGACGGTTCCCTGCGCGTGGAAGGTAGGCTTGAGCTTGGCCAGCGCTTCGAGAGAAGTATCGGCGCGAGGGCCTTCGTCTGCGGTAAAGAGCGTCTCAGTGACGGTTGGCTTTCCGGTTTTCGCATCGGGCACAGCAGTCGAGAGTTTCACCGGAATCAGTTCATCGGCGAAGCGGCTGGCGGCTTGCGCGGCCAGGGCTTTTTCGTGGCTGGCATGGGCGAAGGCGTCCTGGTCCTCGCGAGAGATTTTGTAACGGCGGGCGACGCGCTCGGCGGTGAGGCCCATGGTGAGCAGCGCGGCCGGGTAGTGCTCGGCGAGCCAGGGATTGGGGCTGGGCTTGAGGCCGCCAAAAGGCAGCAGGCTCATGGACTCGGCGCCGCCGGCCACGATCACGTGGTTGCTGCCCAAGCGAATGCGCAGATCGGCCTGCACGATGGCCTCAAGGCCGGAGGCGCAGAGGCGGTTGACGGTGACGCCGGGCACCTCAACCGGCAATTGGGCGCGCAGTGCGGCAAAGCGGGCGATGTTCCAGCCTTGCTCGCCCTCCGGCTGGGCGCAGCCGAGGATGACGTCGTCGATTTCGGCTCTATTTAAGGCTTGAGTCTTATCCATAGCCCCGCCCATGGCGAGTGCGGCGAGGTCGTCGGGGCGGGTGGTGGAGAGAGCGCCCTTGGGGGCGCGGCCTACCGGGGTGCGAACGGCGCTGACGATGACGGCTTCCGGCATGAACAATAGACTCCTTTGCGATTCCGTGTACACGAGCCGCAAGTACAAATGCGCGGCGGAGGGCGACACTATCAGTACTTAATCCGGTACTAACTTAATCCGGTATTTCCAGCACGGTCCAAACATTTTTCAGATAGAAGTGGTATACGGTGCGGTGGTCGACGAGCGTATCGGCCAGGGCGTCGTGGTCGACGGGGGCCGGACGGTACAGCAAGCCGGCCTGGGCCTGGCGAACCTGCTCGGGCGAGGCGGGGTCGATGCCCCAGTTGAAGCCAAGAACGCCGGAGGGGTCGTGAGCCTGCAGCCGCTCGGTTTCCGGCGCGGCGGAGAGCACGTGCAATTTGGTTGGGGCGCTGGAAAAGAAGACCAGCAGCGAGACCGTTCCCTCCGCTGAACAGAGGACTGCCCAATCGGAGGAGCCGGGGCGCTCCAGGCTCGCGTGGATGACGTTTTCCGGGTGATGCGCTTCGTAGGTCTGCGGAATGAGGCAGCCTCGACGATTGAGCAAAACTGCAAGCTCATCCGGCATTTCGGGGAATGAGCTGGTGGGCAGATGACGGATGAGGTAAGGAATGGATTGGCCGGCAATGACGATCTGGCCGGAGACGTTGAGTCGCGCGAGGGTTGGCTCCTGCTTTTGGGCGGGGAGCAGAGAGCAGGCGCAGAGCAGAGCGCCCAGCATCCAAGCGACATTTCTGAAACCGGAATGAATCATGAAGACTCCCCTTGCTCATCATCGTCCCAATTTGCTTAGACTGCAAAATCAATTTCGTAGCGGCTTGCCGGTTTTCAGCGTGAAGGCGATGCGTTCCTGGGTCTTCGGCTCGCCGCAGAGTGAGAGGAAGGCTTCGCGTTCCAGATCCAGAATGTACTGTTCGCTTACCAGGGTTCCCGGCGTAATGCGGCCGCCGCAGAGAATGTACGCTGCCCAGCGAGCGACCTTCTGGTCATGCTCGGAGGCGTAGCCGGCCTCGCCCATGAGAAAAACGCCGGTTTGGAGGGTCGCCAGGGCCGCCGTGCCGGGCGCGGGAATTTGCATGCGCGGCTGCGGGGCGGTGTAGCCCGCCGCGGCCAGCGTGACGGCCTGGGCCTTGGCATCCAGGAGCAGCCGTTCGCGGTTCATGGTGATGCGGTCGGAGGAAGCGAGCAGGCCGAGAGAGCGCGCCTCGGCGGCTGAAGTGGAGACCTTGGCCAGGGCGATGGTTTCAAAGGAGCGGCGGAGCGCCGTGGCCAGTTCCGCCGATTGGGCTAAGCGCGAGGCCAAACTCGAATTTGGCACGCGCGGGTCGGGAGGCGCAAAGGCCGTGGCCGCGTCGATGGACCGCAACAACATTTCCTTTGTTCCGCCGCCTCCGGGAATGAGGCCGACGCCGGCCTCGACCAGGCCGATGTAACTCTCCGCGTAAGCCTGACGGCGGGCGGCGTGCAGGCAGATCTCCGCGCCGCCGCCAAAGGTCATGCCGAAGGGCGCGACGACCACCGGGCGGGGGCAGAATTTGATGGCCGCGGTCATCTGCTGGAAAGTATGAACGACGGCGGCCAGCTCCTCCCACTCGCCTTCTTGCACGGCCAGCAGAAGTTGCATCAGGTTGGCGCCCACGGTGAAGTGTTCCCGGTCGCCTGAGATCACAAAGCCGGCAAAGTCGCGCACCGCATCGGAGGCGGGATTGAGCACCGCCGAGACCATCGCCAGCACGTCGCCGCCGATGGTGTTCTTGAAGGAGTGCAGCTCGATGCAGCCGATGCCGTCGCCCAGATCGACGAGCGAAGCTCCGGGGTTGGAGCGGACGACGCCGTTCGAGCGGCGGAAATCCGCAACGCGAGCGTGGCCTGAAAATGTAGCGACGGGCTCCAGCCGATTTTTCTCCGGCTGAAAACACTGGCGGCCGTCGCGGTCGTACCAGGACGAGAACCCCGCGGCCAGCAGAGCCTCAACGCGTGAGCTGACCGGCAAACCGAGGGTCTTCATGCGGCTAACCGTGGAGGCAACGCCGGCCGCATCCCACATCTCGAAGGGCCCCATCTCCCAGTTGAAGCCGGCGCGCAGGGCGCGGTCAATGGAGGCCGCGTCGCCGGCCACTTCGCCGATGCGGTCGGCGGTAAAGTTCCACAGCGCAGCCAGAAACGGCCAGAGGAAGGCGGCAGTTTTATCTTTTGCCAAATTCGAATCCGGCTCGTTGGCCAGCAGCAGGCGCAATCGCTCGGGCAGCGTGGCGGCATTCTTGGCCATCTCCAGAGCTGGTAGAGCGGGCTTCGCAACGGGGCGGTACTCGTAGGTGCTGAGGTTGAGCACCATGCGCTGGTCTTTACCGTCTTCACCTTTGATCTTTTTATAGAAGCCCTGGCCGGATTTGTCGCCCAACCAGCCGCGCCGCACCATCTCCTCCAAAATGCGGGAAAAGCTGCCTGGCGTTACGCCCTGGGGAAAGTTGGCGGCCACGTGGGCGGGAATGTCGATGCCCACCATGTCGGCCAGTCGGAAGGTGCCGGTGCGCGGCCAGCCGAGCGCCTGCCCGGTCAGCGCGTCCACCTCTTCAATGGTCAGTCCCTGCTCCAACATCAGCGCGGCAGCCGTGAACATCACCGCGATTCCGATGCGGTTGGCGATGAAGTTGGGAGTGTCGTTGGCCAGCACCACCAGCTTGCCCAGGTTGCGGTCGGCGAAGGCAGCGAAGGAGGCTATGATAGCCGGATCGGTTTCGTCCGCGGGGATCACCTCAAGCAGCCGCATGTAGCGCGGCGGATTGAAAAAATGTGTTCCTAAAAAGCGCTCGCCCCTCCAAGTCTCTGTGGAGGCGAGGCCGGCGGCGATCTGCCTGACTGGCAGACCGGAGGTGTTGGTGGTGAGCAGGGCAGTTGGGGCCAGATGGGGCACAACGCGATTGAGCAGATCCGTTTTGATGGTCAGGTTTTCGGCCACTGCCTCGATGACCCAGTCGCAGCCGGCCAGCTTGGGCAGATCGTCCTCGAAGTTGCCGGGGGTGATGAGCGCGGCCAGCGTTGGCTCATAGAGTGCGGCTGGTTTAGCTTTAGCCAGAGAGCCGAGTGCTGCCTTTGCCAAACGGCTGCGGTCGCCATCGCCAGTCGGAACAAGGTCGAGGAGCAGCGTCGGGATTCCGGCGTTGGCCAGATGAGCGGCGATGCGGGAGCCCATGGTTCCGGCGCCCAGTACAGCTGCGCGGCGGATGAGGAACGGAGCGGCAGTGCCGGATGCGGGAGCGACGGACGGGGAGGTCGTACTCATGCGGACTCTCCTGCGTGGAATGGATTTGGGAGCGATCCATCACGCGGAAACCATCGAAGGATACGGAACGGCGCGGTACGTGGTCAAGAAGGCATTGCGGCCGTTTGACCCTCTCCGGTCGCGGGCACTAGCTTGGAAGAGTGCGAGGGAGACGCTTTTGCGTCCTTCGGACAAGTCAGACAAGGAGACCGGATGCAAAACAGAAATTTCCCCTGGATTTGGAAGGGCGTTTGGGCGCTGACACTGGCGGCAGCATTAGCGGGCGCCCGGGCGCAAGATCTGAAGAGTTTTGAGCAAAGAATCACAACCAAAGTCCTGCCCAACGGGCTGACGCTCATCATCTGTGAGCGGCCTGAGGCGCCGGTCTTCAGCTACTCCTCCTTTATTGATGCGGGCGATGTGAACGACCCCTCGGGCCAAAGCGGGCTGGCGCACATGTTCGAGCACCTGGCCTTCAAGGGAACCAGCGAGATCGGCACCACGGATTTCGCCGCCGAGAAAATTGCGTTGGCCAGGGTGGAGGCGGCCAACGACGCCTACGAGGCCGAGTACCTGAAGACCGTGGGCCGCGATGAGAAGAAGCTGGCCGAATTGAAGAAGGCCTTCATCGATGCCCAAACCGAGGCGCACAAGTATGTCATCCCCAACCAGTTCACAGACGTGGCCGAGCGCAACGGCGCCGAGGGCCTGAACGCCGAAACCGGCCTGGACGACACGATGTTCTTCTGGTCGATGCCGGAGAACCGGCTGGAGCTGTGGGCGTGGCTGGAGAGCGGGCGGCTGGCCGACGCGGTGCCCCGCGAGTTCTACAAGGAACGCGACGTGGTGAATGAAGAGCGCCGGATGAGCGTCGACTCCAACCCCATTGGCCGGCTTATCGAGCAGTTCGTGGCCACCGCGTATGTGGCGCATAACTATGGCCGCAGCCACATTGGCTGGCCCAGCGAGGTGAGCCAGATCAACGCCACTGAGGCCATGGAATTCCACAAGAAGTATTACGTGGGAGCGAATATCGTCATTGCCGTGGTGGGCGACGTGAAAGCTTCAGAGGCTCTGCCGGTGCTGGAAAAGTACTTCAGCCGCATTCCCGCCGGTCCCAAGCCGGAAGAGATGACCACCGTCGAGCCCAGGCAATTTGCCGAGAAGACGGTGGCGATTCGCGAGCAGACGCAGCCGTTTTACATCGAGGGCTACCACCGGCCCAGTTACCGCGATCCGGACGATGCAGTCTACGACGCCATCCAGGACATTCTGTCGAATGGCCGCGTCTCGCGCCTCTATCGCAGCCTGGTGCGCGACCAGCAAATTGCCGCCGAGGCCGCCGGATTCAGTCCCCTTCCCGGCGAAAAATATCCCAGCCTCTTCGCGTTCTATGCGATCCCGCTGCCGGGGCACACGCCCGCCCAGATGCGCGACGCCATCCATCGAGAAATTGAAAAGCTGAAGACCGCTGACGTCAGCGACGAGGAGCTGGCCATGTTCAAGACCCGCGCGCGCGCCGACCTGCTGCGCGGACTGGCCAACAACCAGGGCCTGGCCAATTCACTGGCCGAGTACCAGACCCGCTACGGCGACTGGCGCGAGCTCTTCCTGCAACTCGACAAGGTGGACAAGGTGAGCAAGGCCGACATTCGCCGCGTGGTCAACCAGATTTTTCTTCCCAGCAACCGCACCGAGGCATGGATTGAAACCGAGCCGGCAGCAGCTAAGAAAGATGGAGGCGCGCAATGAAGAAGATTATAGGAAGAACCATTTTATTTGCGGTCAGCGCGCTTGCGTTTGCGCCCTACTCGCTCAACGCCCAGCCGTCCAAGCCTTGGGAAAAGATTCCCATCCCCAAGCTGCACGAGTTCAAGCCCCACCAGCCGCAACGCATCGAACTCAAAAACGGCATCGTCCTATTTTTACAGGAGGACCACGAGCTGCCCTTTGTCTCCGGCTCGGTGACGATTCCCGGAGGCTCACGCGATGAAGACCTGGCCAAAACCGGTCTGGTGGGGATTTATGCGCTGGCGTGGCGCACCAGCGGTACCGCCAAGTTGAGCGGCGACGCCCTCGATGACCTGCTGGAAGCCAAGGCCGCGCACATCGAATCCAGCGCAGACGTGGATTCCACGGCCTTGTCCTGGGACTCGCTCAAGGGCGATTCCGATCAGGTTCTTTCTTTGGCGTTGGATTTGCTTTTCCATCCGCAATTCAGCGCGGAGAAGCTCGAACTGGCCCAGCAGCAGGAGGCCACGGGCGTCGTCCGGCGCAACGACGACGAAGACGAGATTGCCGGCCGCGAGTCGGCGAAGCTGGTTTACGGCGTTAACAGTCCCTACACCCGGCAGCCGGAGCTGGCCACCATCGGCGCGGTCACCGTGGACGATCTGAAGGCGTGGCACGAGCGCACCATCGGCGGAAAGCTGATCGTCTCCATCAGCGGCGACTTTGACCCGGCAGCGATGGAAGTCAAACTGCGCGCGGCCTTCGAGCCTCTGCCCACAGTGAAGATTGCGCCGGCGAGGCATGATGATTTTGCCGGACCCAAACCCGGCGTCTATTTCATCGGCAAAGAGGACGTGAACCAGTCGAACATCGAGATTGTGGGTCTGGGCACGGACCGCCGCAATCCCGACGTTCCCGCGCTGGCGGTGATGAACGAAATTCTGGGTGGCGGCTTTGCCAGCCGGCTCTTCCAAAAAGTCCGCACCGAGCTGGGATTGGCCTATGCCGTGGGCGGCAGCTACGGCTACGCCTGGGATCATCCGGGAGAGTTTCACGCCATGGTGCTCACCAAGAGCGCCTCGACTGTGGACGCGACCAAAGCCGCGCTGGCGGAGATCGACGGCCTCACCACGCGGCCCTTTACCGGGGAGGAGTTGGCGCGGGCCAAGGACAACATTCTCAACTCCTTCCTCTTCCGCTACGACACGCGAGAGAAGGTGCTCGCCGAGCGTGTGCGCCTGGAGTTCTACGGCTATCCGGTCGATTACCTGGAAACTTACCGGGCCGCGCTGGTAAAAGTGACTGTGGCCGACCTGAACGCTGTGGCCAGGAAGTACATCCACCCCGGCAAGCTGGCCATTCTGGTCGTGGGCAACGGCCCGGAGATCAAGCCGTCTTTGGACGAACTGAAGCTGGGCCCGGCGCAGACGGTGGACATCACCATTCCCATGCCCAAGCCGTCGGCAGCGGCCGCATCAGAACAGAAGCAGTAATTAACGCAAGGAAATTTTCAGAGAGGATACCAGAGGGAGCAGGGGGCGTGGGGTCCCCTGAAAACAGACCTCTAAGCAAGTTGGCTTTAGCCTCGGGCTTTCACTCATTTTGCCGCTGGGTGCCCCACCCTCGCCGCGTTTTTGTTTTTGCGGCTAGGGTGGGAAATCATGAAATCAGAGCTTGTTTCAAAAACCGCTTTGTGTCAGGGCATGGTTTTACAGTTTGTAGAAAAATGCTAACGGAGTCGCAAGAAGCGTCAGGCCCTACTTCACAGCTTGCGGAAGAATGCAAAGGGTGGAGCAAGAAGTGTCAGGGCACGACTTCAGTCGTGCCGCAAATGCAATAAAACAAATGTTGGGCTTTAGCCCCTGAGATATGGCAGGTGGCCCAGGTCTGAATAAGTAGAAAATGTGGGTGCCCCAGGTCTCGCGTCTGAAACCTGGGAGACGACGAACCCCATGCGAGCGAATAGCGAGCGTCTGCCTGGACGGCCAGTCCCCTTGCAGATTATTTCTAAACTCAATGGAATCAACACCTATGGAAAATTTTCAGCCCCAAAATATCCCGCATCGTGAGAAATGGCCTCTGAAAATCACCGGAAAAATCCCGTTTTTTTGCCCCAAGATCCCGCTTTTTCGCGCCTGACGCATGGTTCGAACATTCATAACCGAGTGACACAAATCTCCTGTTTCGCGCGGGGCCAGTATCGTCTCTGCTCTGAGCCGTTCAGCGGTTCGAACCGGGAAACTACAATGGGAGAGAAGAGATGAGTGAGTTTGCTCATGAGGAGTTTTACGGTGGAATCGAATTCTATAGGACCGGGCGCGATCATCCAGCGGCCCGAGACCTGCGTAATTGACGCCGAGGTCGAGATTGCAGCCGGTGCGGTGATTGAGCCGTTTGTGCAGTTGCTGGGCCACACCAAAATCGGCGCTGGCTGCCGGATCAGGTCGTACACGGTGATTGAAAACTGCACTTTGGGCCGCGATGTACTGGTTCGCCAGAGCTGCGTGCTGACCGAGAGCGCCATCGCGGATGGCGCCAGGATCGGCCCCTTCGCGCACCTGCGTCCGGGCAGCGAGATCGGCGAAGATGTTCACATCGGCAACTTTGTTGAAACCAAGAAGGCCAGACTGGCCAAAGGCGCCAAGGCCGGCCATCTCACCTACCTGGGCGATGTCGAGGTGGGCGAGGGAACCAACATCGGCGCAGGGACCATCACCTGCAACTACGACGGCGTCAACAAGCACAAGACGACCATCGGCAAGGATGCCTTTATCGGCAGCGATTCCACGCTGGTCGCGCCGGTAACCGTTGGCGATGGAGCCTACGTCGGCGCAGGATCCTGCATTACCAAAAACGTGCCCGCAGACTCGCTGGCGGTGAGCCGCGCTCGCCAGGTCGTCAAGCAGGGCTGGGCCGCTGCCCGGCGTGCCAGCCGGAAAAAGAGTAGCTAAGTCTGTGGATTTCTACGGCATAATAGGCTTTAACGGCGAGGTTATCCCTGAAAATCCTGAAATCTGGAGAATCCGCCCGGTAAACAGAACTGACCGTTTTCTGGTGCCTCCAAACAGCCGCCGACCCTTCGACAATCGCCCAAACAAGGGCAAATGACCCGTTTACTGTCTGTCGAGGAGTTGGGCAAAAATACGTAACACATGATGCAAGTGTAAGATATAAAACAACATATTGAAGACCAAGTTCCATGAACGCTGTTCGTGTGTACCGTTTGTCCCAGAAAAGTGTCCCATATTAAGACACTGAGCGGACCAAGGTCCGCTTAGCTCGATGGCCTAAAATAATTTCGATTATTGTATTTGACATCTTCCGTATCTATGCTATGCTGTATATATTCCAGTCATGGAGGAGGCATCCTCCCTACTGGATGTAGTTTGCGTCACTGGCCTCCCGGCACGAACAGCAAGAACGTTCGTGCCGCCTTTTTTTACGCCAAAATTGATCATTGCACACCCCTTGCGTCCCTCGTTTGCGGCTTAGGCTTTCGATACAAGCTCGCTTCAGTCTACAATGAGCGCCAGGAGAGTTTTATGAACAACTGGATGCAGCGCCGTTGGATTCTCGGCTTGGCTGTTTGCGCCGTGACCGCTGCAAGCTTTGCGCAGTGGTCGAATCCGGCTGACGATATTCCTGCCTACCACCCTTCAGCGCCGCTCAATTTGAGCGCCCTACCGAAGATTCTCTCCGGCAAACAGCTCACCGGCGAACATTTCCGCTACCCATGGCAGGTGCACTGCTATCAGCAGGCGATCCAAATCAGCAGCTTGATCTATCAGCTTCCCTGCTATTGCCGCTGTGACCGCGCACTGGGCCACACCAGCTTGCACAGTTGCTATGAGACCACCCACAGCACGGAGTGTTCCCACTGCGCCAAGGAAGGCTTCTTCGCATACCAGCAGTGGAAGCTGGGCAAGACTCCGGCGCAGATTCGCGCCGCCATCATCCGCCACGAGTACGAGAGCATCGATCTGGAGAAGCAGTAAGCGAGCGGCAAAACCGGAATTGACATAGAATAGAAGTAGCAACACGAGCCAGTTGGCCCGGCTCGCACCCAGATTGGGGGCGTCACGGTTTCGACGGGATCGATTGTGGCTTAGGAGTCATGTCAGGGTGTGGGCACCTGTAATCGCCTGCAAAACAAAAGTTGCCAACGATAATCTGGCACTTGCAGCTTAATTAATTAAGCTGCCGTCTTCCACGGCTTTGCCTATGGGCTGTGAGCGGACGTCATACAGTAGGCTGGCGGCTGCGGCTCGGTCCGTGTTGTAACCGCGAGATTATCGGACTAGTTTTCGGCGCATCTTGCCCGTTCTGAGCGTCGGGAGCGAACCCAAAAGGAACCGGGCAAAGCATGAACACTCCTGGCTGACAGCGATTTCGGACGCGGGTTCGACTCCCGCCGCCTCCACCATAAACAATTTACAATAAAGAGGTTATTTATAGAGGCGCAAGTTGAAGATGAGCAATGATAACGGCGATGTACCCGCGCCTGGGAAGGTCGCAATCTGTCGTTCTCGTTTGTGGCGATGCATTTCCTGGACCGGGGACAAGATTCGCCGCCTGAGGATTCGCTATTTTGTCTTCCTGATCTTCATGGAAGCGCTCTCTGAAATTCTGGGCTGGCAGAGCGGGCTATCTCCGCTCCGTTCTCACCTCCTTATAGAAGCGCCTCTTCTGCTGGCGCTTTATTGGGCGCTCAACTTCGCGCTCCGGCCGGGAAAGCTACCGGCATTCGTCGCCGCGCTGCCATTCGTGATAGCCTATGTCGCCTGCGATATCTTCTTCGTTGCGTACGGGGACGTCCTGCGCATCATCGACCTGCAAAACCTGCCCGAGCTTCTTAAAGTGCTGCCTTTCGCCAGGAAGGCGGGGATGATATTGGCTCTGGGCCTGCCGCCTGCTCTGCTGCTTGCTTTCGTCAACTATCAAAGATACTGGCGCGTGATCACCATAGCAGGGCTGGCGCTGCTGGGGACCGCGTCGGTGGAGTTCTTCCCAGATGCGGTTCTCTCAGGACTTCAGTTGGGGGGTCTGGATGTGACGGTATATTCCGATGCGCAGAGCGTCAATGACAATGGCCGCCTCACTATGGCGATGTATTTTGAGGCAACGCGGCGGGTCGCGATTGAGCAGACCGACGCTTACCGCCAGCGCGGCGAGTATGAACAGGAGGTTCGCGCCGCCGCGGATTTCATCGGGAAGAACGGGAATCGCCACAACGTGTATCTGGTCGTACTGGAGAGTTGGGTGGATCCCACGCTCTTTCGCGCGGTCACCTGGTCAAGGGATCCGCGGCACCCCGATTTCACGCAGTTGGTCGGAGAGGAGCAAGGGTTTTCCATCTCGCCCGTCTTCGGCGGCGGAACCGCCCAGGCGGAGTTCGAGGCGCTATGCGGAGTGCCGGCTTTGCAAGCGATTTCCGATATCGAGTTCGATGTTTTTACCGGTCATGCGGCGGGTTGCATGCCTGGCATCCTGCATCAGGCCGGTTACGCAACCTACGTCAGCAACGCTTATCAGCCGGACTACTTTAACAGCACCAAGGCCTATACCGGGATCGGATTCGAAAAACGTTACTACCCGATTGAATACGCGCGCGATCGCGAGACCTATCTGACGGTGGCTAACGCATCGGATGACGAGACGTACTTGTTCGATGGGGATCTGTTCAATCAGAATCTCGCTTTTGTCGCCCGAACGCTGCGGGAACATCCAGGGCAGCCGATATTCAACTACGTGCTGACAATGTACGGCCATGCGCCCCACGATATTGATACCGAGCGGCGGCCGCTGGTTCTGTCGATGAAAGCGCCGCATGACGACCAGCAGTTGCTGCGGGCCGCCAACCAGTATTGGTACCGCACTCAGGCGATCGCCGGCTATATCCGCGCCCTGATCAAGCTCGATCCCAGCAGCCTGATCATCCTGGTATCCGACCATGTGCCGCCATTCGACGAGGGAACGAAGAGCTATAAGGATTTTCGTTACCTCGATAACATCGACGATAGTACGCATATGAACCGTATCGTGGTGGTGGAGGACGGCAAGGTGGTGCGGCACAAGACCATCCACCACTACAATGTTCCTTCGCTCATCTACGACTACCTGACCAGCCAGAGATATTGCGCGCAAAACAATTGCGATCTATCCAGCGCCGAGCGAGAGGACAAGTACAGGCTGCTGATCTCGCGCGCGGTCAGTCCAATGTAGCATCTGGGCGTGATCGCGATCCCAGACAAATCACACAACGCTTAAATCTATTTGATTGTCTTGCCCTCTGCGGCGGCTCGAATAACTGCCTGGAAGGCCGGCTTCGGCTGGCCGTTGCGATCGAAAAGCAGCGGATAGCTGGTGCGCCCCTTCACCGGCCAGTCGTTCAGCCAGGAATCCCCGTCCGTCACGCACCAGAACGTCACCCGGGTAATTACATCGCGGTGCTTGAGGAATACCCCGAACAAGCTGGCATAGCGTTTCGCAAGTTCCTGCTGCACGGATTCCGGCAATCCGCCGGCATACGGGTTAAGTTTTGGGTCCTGTTGAACATTCAGGGAGACATCGGCGGTTTGCTGCGGTGTAGCGTGGGGCAGCACGTTAATATCCAGTTCCGAGATCACTACCTTGACTCCCAGCTTTGCGAAGGCTGAGATGGTTGTGTCCTCATCCTCAATCGAGGGCCATGTGAGACCGTTATGTCCCTGCAGGCCGACGGATGTGACAGGGATTCCCTGAGCCTTCAGCTTGGCGATGAGCGCGAGCGCCCCCTTGCGCTTGGGTTCGTTCTCCAGCGCGAAGTCGTTGTAGGTTAGCTGCGCCTGAGGATCGGCCTCGTGCGCGTACTGAAAGGCTTTCGCAATATAGTCCTCGCCGATAATCTTCAGCCACGGAGACTGGCGCAGAGTGCCGTCCTCGTTCAGTGCTTCATTGACCACGTCCCAGCTCTGAATGCGGCCTTTGTAGCGGCCGACAATCGTGTATATGTGATCGCGCAGGCGCTTCAACAGGGTTTCGCGGTCGATAACGTTTCCTTTGTCGTCTTGGAATACCCATGCCGGAACCTGGTGATGCCACACTAGGTTATGGCCCACGATGAACATGTGATGCTTCTCCCCGAAGGCCACGTACTGGTCGGGAATCTCGAAGGCGTAAGTGCCCGGTTGAGGATGGATGTTTTCCCACTTGAGAGCATTTTCCGGCGAGATGGAGTTGAATTGCATCTCAATGATCGCATCCCCTCGTCTATCCTGGCCCGTGATCTGGGCGCTGTTGATAGCCGCGCCAATCACGAAGTCGCCCTTGTAGGCCTCTTTCAGAGAGGCAGGCGCCTGGGCTGTGGCGATAAGACCAGCCATAAGTCCTGCCAACACTGCCAACCGCGCTGTTGTCCGTATTTTCCTTAGCATGGTTCTCCCTTTCCTAAAGCTTTGTCGAATCGATGGCAATTCTACGAGGTCGTGTATGGAGCAAAAGTCTTGCGCCGTTCGGCCAGTTCATTGGAGATGGTCAGATTCAAATTCTTGTCGATGCGGTAGAAGAGCAGGCATACCGCAACGGCCAGGAAGGCGGCGCCGCTGACGACCGAGGCGATCAGACGAATGCCCAGCAGTGCATGGTCCGTCTGCACGCTGCTGGACTGATAGCCAAAAGAGGAGAGCAGCCAGCTGGCGATTGCTCCGCCCAGGGCAACGCCTATCCATAGCGCAAGGACCACAGCTGAGATTACCGTCCCGGTGGCGCGGCGCCCCGTCTTCCATTCGCCGTAGTCGGCTACGTCGGCCATCATCGCCCACAGCACCGGGCCGGAGCAGCCGAAGGCGAATTGGCGAAGAATTTCCAGGCCAATGATCGGCACTATGGCGGTTGGCTTCAAGAAGAACAACGCTACGGCGAGGATGCTCGTCAGCAGCATGCTCCAGAAAAAGACCGAGCGCTTGCCCATCCGCTTGGTCAGGGCAGTCGAGCAGGTGACGCCCGCCAGCAGAGCGATCAATCCAAAGCCGTTGAACCAACTGAAGAACATCCTGTTGCCGGCGCAGTTCTCAAAGTAGGGCAGCATCACGTTGCCGCGAATGAGAAGCGCGGTGAAATAAAAAACCGTCGCCAGGAAGAGCGCGATCCAGGGGCCGTTATGGATCAGGTCGCCAAGATCGCGGAGCACGGAGCTTTCTTGTCGCGTATCGGGCTGAATCCTCTCCTTAGATACGGCGAATGCGATCAGGAAAAGGATCACCGAGAGCGCGAGAAAACTGCCCATGGTCAACTGATAGCCCAATGCAGTGTTGCCACCACCCAGGAACTTGACCATGGGAACAGCCAGGCTTCCCACAATGAATCCAGCGCAGTTGGCAAAGAACTGACGGAAGGATGTGATGCTGTTGCGCTCGTTCGGGTCGTCGGTCATCACGCCGGTCAGCGAGGCATAAGGAACGTTGTTGGTGGCATAGATGAGGCGGAGCAGCAGGTAAGTGACCCAGGCATAGATCAGCTTCGCGACAGGATTAAGGTTTGGCGTCGTAAAGGTCAGAATGCCGATGACGCCAAAAGGCACAGAGGTCCACAGCAGCCAGGGACGGAACCTGCCCCAGCGCGAGTGGGTGCGGTCAGCAATCACGCCCATGATGGGATTGAAAACGGCTGAACTGAGACCGACCACGAGAAACATCCAGCCCGCCTGGGCCGCTGTCAATCCATAGGTCTTGGTGTAAAAGTCCAACTGCAGGGCCATCACAGCCTGAAAGACAAAATTTGCGGCCAGGTCGCCCAGGCCGTATCC
>JBEKOC010000026.1:0-51840 GCA_049522175.1 Occallatibacter sp.
CCTGGTGGGAATTGGCCTGCGGCTAAATACTGGCGCGCCTGGTCCATGGTGATCGTGTCGAGCCACTGCTGGCTGGGCCGGCCATAGTCGAGCGCTACGCGATCAACCGAAGTAACAATGATGAGCTTGTGAGCGCGCACGTGCGTCGCCAGCATGCTTGAAGCGAGGTCCTTGTCGACAACGGCTTCTACACCCACCAAGCGATCGTCTTCCCAGGCCACCGGAATGCCCCCGCCTCCACAGGCGATCACGACGACGCCGGCGTCGAGCAGCGACGAGATCGCTTCGGCCTCGAGAATTCGCAACGGGCGAGGCGAAGGCACGACGCGACGGTAGCCTCCTGGCGAGACTTCGCGCATGATCCAGTCTGGCCTGTTGCTGCGGATGCCAGCGAGCTCGTTCGCGTCATAGAAAGACCCGATCGGTTTGCTGGGATGCTGGAAGTCCGGGTCGTCGCGATCCACGAGCACCTGGGTGATCACCGTAGCCACTTCGCGCTTGATTCCCTCACGGCGGAACAAATCGTAAGCCAGCCGCTGGATCATGTAGCCCATGCCGCCCTGGCAATCGGCGTCGCAAGTGTCGAGCGGCAAGCTCGGAACGCGCCGCGTGCCCTCCTCGACGCGAATCAGGATGTTGCCGATCTGCGGTCCGCTGCCATGGGTGATGGCGATCCGCGAACCGGCGTGAAACAGAGGCTTGAGATGTTCGAGCGTCTCCGCGGTGTGGGCAAACTGCAAGGGAATCGTGCCGGATTCACCGGGCCTCGTAATGGCGTTGCCGCCCAGGGCGATCACAAGCGTTTCGGTCATGGTCTTAAGAGCCTGTCATTTCATAAACAACTTCTTGATCCGACATGGTCAGTGCCATGATCGCCTTGGCAGTGTGCAGGCGGTTTTCCGCTTCATCGTATACCACGGAATGCGGGCCATCGATGACCTCGTCCGTCACCTCGTTGCCCCGATCGGCGGGCAGCGGATGCATGTACAGAGCATTTTCCGCCGCCAATTTCATGCGCTCGTCGTTGCAAATCCAGTGCCGGTATCCCTCAGCGATCCGCAGGGACTCCTTGGGGTTCGTTCCCATGGTGTCAAGGCAGCCCCAGCTTTTGGGAATGACGATGTCAGCGTCGCGAAACGCGTCGTCCATGTTGTCCACGATCTCGAACTTGGTTCCGGCGCGACGCGCGTTCTCTCGCGCCGCCTCCACCGTCTGCGGCATCAGCGCGTACTCGGGTGGATGTGCAAGCACAACGTCCAGTCCGAAGCGCGGCATCAACATGATCAATCCTTGTGGCACGCTGAGCGGCTTGGCGTAGCTCGGCGCATACGCCCACGATACCGCCAGCTTGCGTCCGCGGAGGTTGCGTCCAAGTTTCTCACGGATAGTCATGAGGTCGGCCAGCGCCTGGCAGGGATGGTCGACGTCGCACTGCATATTGATCACCGGCACATCCGCCCAGCGCGCAACTTCGCGCATGTACGCGTTGCCCTCGCCCGGAATCAGGTCGTGACGGATGGCGATGGCGTGTCCATAGCGGGAGAGAATGACACCTGTGTCCTTCGCGCTTTCTCCATGGGAGACTTGCATTACATCGGCAGTCAAAAAATGGGCGTGGCCGCCAAGCTGCGTGATTCCCGCCTCGAACGAGTTACGCGTGCGCGTGGACTTATCGAAGAACATCAGGAAGATGGTTTTATCGGGCAAATAGCGATGTGGAATGCCCCCCTTGAACTTACGCTTCAAATCGGCGGATACGTCGAGCAGGATTTCGATCTCTGCTTCCTTGTATTCTTCCGTAGTGATGTAGTCCCTGCCTTTTAACAGCGCCTTTCTCGTTTCCAATGCACACCTCTTTCACAAAATCTGACGAGTTGATAAATAATTCACCCGCCGGGAATCTGTTACCGAACCGGCAGCGGAATGGGCTTCAGTTCAGCCATTCGAAGCTTCCAGCGTGGCGACGTACGCCAGGGGGAAGGCAGCATAGAACTGCGCCGCTTCCACCAAGTGGCGGATCGGGACGCGTTCGATAACACTATGCGCGACGTCTTCTTCACCGGGACCGAAGCCGATGGACGGCACGCCCATGATTCCCATCGAGCCGACGCCGTTGGTGCTGAAGACCCACTTGTCCACAACTGGATCGGCGTTGTGCAGCGTTCGATATGCCGCAACGGCCGAGCGCACCAGCAAATGGTCTTCTTCGAGCACCCACGTTGGAAAGTACTTCTGCATCGGATACGTGAGGCCGGTATAGCTGGGCGTCTCGTACCGCAACACCTCGATCTCCGCGCCTTGCGCCGCCGGCAGCGCTTTCACCTCGGCAACCGCGCTGCCGAGCGTCTCCCCAGCGGTGAGCCGGCGGTCAAGATGGATAGAGCATGCGCCCGGCACCGCGCACAGGGACGGAGACATGGAGCGAATCTCGGTGACGGCGATCGTTCCCTTGCCGAGAAACGCATCGTCGCGCAAACGCGTGTTCAACTCCTCGATCTGCGCGATCAACGGGGCCATCTTGTAAATCGGATTGTCGCCGCGTTCCGGCGCGCTGGCATGACACGAACGTCCGCGCATGTGAACCTCGATCTCCGTGCGCCCGCGATGTCCGCGGTACACGTGCAGATTGGTTGGCTCCGTAAGCACCACGCACTCCGGCCGGATACCGTCTTCCTTGAGAATATAAACCCACGGCAAGCCGTCGCAGTCTTCTTCCTGCACCGATCCCACAACCCACAACGTGTAGTCGCCTTCCAGTTTCAAATCCTTTATCATCTTGCCCGCGTAAACCATGCTGGCCATGCCCGCGCGCTGATCGCTGGCGCCGCGTCCGTAGATGAAACCATCCTCCACTTTGCCCTTGTACGGATCCCAGGCCCATTCCTTCGGATCGCCAATACCGACGGTGTCGGTGTGTGCGTCCATCATGATCACGTGTTTGCCTGAGCCGATGCGTCCCAGCACGTTGCCCATGGCATCAATGCGGATCTCGTCGAAGCCCACGCGTTCCATCTCCTGCTTGATGCGCTGAACGACAGGACCTTCGTGAGAACTTTCGCCGGGAATGGCGACCAGGTCGCGCAGAAAGCGGACCATATCCGCCTCCAGCGCGTTTGCAGCGGCGAGTAAACGCGCGGAGTCAATCGTAATTTTGGCAGGCATGTTGATCCTTCTTATTTACCAGAAAATGACAGAATTATTATTCAACCACCTCTGATGGCGATTAGTCAACTATGTCATTGCTTCGGCTGTAACGCCCTGGTGAATCTTGGCTTCTACATGAACGACTGGCTCTGTTCTTCTGTCATTATGACAGGAATGCTCCTTGGTGTTCTTGCATATCTGCGCACTCAATGGCGGTAAGGAGTGTCTTTGAGCGGTAGGCTGCTGCGAAACTTTCCGTCGCGATTGAAGTATGCTGAAGCTACAGCGGGCGCTGTTGTGAGCATTACAATCTCTCCTACGCCCTTGGCTCCGTATGCCAGTGTGGGAGAGTTCTTCTCGATGAGATGGCACACAATCTCCGGAACCTGCGCTGCGCGCATCAGACCAAGAGTGCCCATCGTGACAGTCGGCGCGCCATTGCGAAGCGGAAACTCCTCGGTCAGCGCAAATCCTAATCCCATCACTACACCGCCTTCAATCTGACCCTCCACTCCATCGGGGTTGATGGCCTTACCCACATCATGAGCGGCAACTACCTTCTGAACTTTTCCATCTCTCCCCAGAATGACGACGTGTGTGGCGTACCCATACGCAACATGACTGACCGGGTTGGTTTTACCGGAGTTCATAGGATCAGTGATGCAATCGTACTCCCCGTAAAACTCGCGGCCCTCCAGTTCGGCCAGCGAATGCGTGTCCAACTCCTGCTTCAGTGCGCCCGCAGCACGTCGCGCTGCCTCACCGGTAATCAGCGTCTGTCGCGATGCAGTGCTGGTTCCGCTGTCGGGAGTCACCATCGTGTCCGGCTCATGCACTCTGATTGTGGACCTGGTAAGCCCCGTGGTTTCACCCACAATCTGCAATACCACAGTAGCTATCCCTTGGCCCATGCAGGCCGCGCTGGTGCAGATGACAACTCGGCCGTCCTCAACTTTCAGCTTCACGCGACCCACATCGTGTACGCCGACGCCTTTGCCGCTGTTCTTGAATGAGCAGGCAATGCCCGCGCCGGGATGCGCGTCAAAGTCATCCTTCACCGCCAGCAGCGTCTCTTTCAGTGCCGTTCCATCGTCGGCAATCTGTCCGTTGGAGAGCACGCCGCCGGGTTCGATGGCGTTGCGAAAGCGAATCTCCCACGGTGAGATGCCCAGCTTCGCGGCAAGCAGATTCAGGTTGCATTCCCCGGCAAAGCAGGTCTGGGTCACGCCGAAGCCGCGGAATGCGCCGGAGGGAATATTGTTGGTATAAACGGCGCGCCCCTCGATATCTACATTGTCAATCTGGTATGGCCCCGCGGCGTGCGTGCAAGCGCGCTGCAACACCGGGCCGCCCAGCGATGCGTAAGCTCCCGTGTCAGCCACGATGCGCGCACGCACTGCCGTGATCTTTCCGTGCTCATCACACGCCGTGGTGAACGCCATCTCCATGGGGTGGCGTTTGGGGTGAACGCGAAAGCTCTCCTCGCGGCTAAGGGTCAGCCTCGCAGGCCGTTTGCTGTGCCAGGCCAGCAACGCGGCGTGATGCTGCACGGAGAGATCCTCCTTGCCGCCGAATCCACCGCCAACATACTTACTGATCACACGAACTTTATCTTCTGGAAGCCCGAGCATCTCCATGATGCCCTGACGGTCGTCATAAACTCCTTGCCCGCCTGTGTAAACCGTAAGCGAGCCGCATTGCGCTGGAACGGCCAGCGCGCTCTCCGGCTCCAGAAAAGCGTGCTCTTGGTGCGGCGTTGAGTAGTGCTGGGTAACGACATGCTTCGCTTCGGCAATGGCCTTTTCGACATTGCCGCGCTTCATGATGGTTTCCGAAAGCAGATTTCCCTTGGGGTGGATTCGCGGCGCGCCCTCCGCCATGGCCGCCTCCGGCGACAGCATCGGCGTACGCTCTTCATATTCCACGCGAATAAACTGCAGCGCCTTCCGTGCCGTCTCCTTCGTCGTTGCGGCTAGCACCGCCAGTGCGTCTCCCACATAGCGCGTCTCCTCGCCTTCGGCAATCATCACCGGCCAGTCATGCACGATATGCCCTAGCAGCCGTTCCCCGGGTACATCCTTCGCCGTCAACACAACTTCCACGCCGGGGCAGTCCTGCGCGGCGGAGATATCAATCTTCTTCACTAATGCGCGTGGATATTTAGCCCGGAGCACGGCTCCATACAGCATGCCCGGAACCTTCATGTCATCGACAAACTCGCCTGTCCCCAGCAGTTTCTCATCAGAATCCACGCGAACCATGCGTGCGCCTACTTTGGCCGTGCCGCCCTCCGCGCTGAGAGTCTGCCCCTCACGCAATGCCTTCGCGGCCAGTTGAATCGCGCGTTCGATCTTCAGATAGCCCGTGCAACGGCAAAGATTATACCGGAGGCCATTTTTGATCTCCGCTGAGGTGGGCATCGTATTCTGGTCCAGCAGCGACTTTGCGCTGATTACTATGCCCGGCATGCAAAAGCCGCATTGCACCGCACCCACTTCTCCGAAGGCCCATGAATAGACCTCCCTTTCACGAGTCGAAAGGCCTTCGAGGGTCGTCACAGCCTTGCCCTGTACTTTGGCTACGGTCAGCTTGCAGGCCCGCCACGCCTTTCCGTCCACCAGCACCGAACAGGAGCCGCAGACGCCCTCGGCGCAGCCGTCCTTGACGGAAATCAAACGAGCGTCTTCACGCAGATATTCCAGCAGGTTCTTGTCCGCTGCTACAGTCACGTCATTCTGGTTCAGAGTGAACTTGAACATAGCTGGATCTCCTTCCATTCAAACTACCGCGAAGCGAGAATCTTCCGGTTGTACTCGCCCACCTTTGCATACTGCGCGTCCCAGAACGCCTGGTTGCGCATGGAATCAAGAAACGCTTTGGAGTAACCGAACTTCAACCAGTCGCTCTCCTTTTGCTTGAAGAGCTGCTCCTTTGCCGAAGTTTTGCGGAAGTCAAATACATGTTCATCGGTTGCGCCCAGGAAAATGTCATGTGTCCAGCGGTTCAATACCTGCGGAGCTAACTCAAGATAGCGGCTGTTCAACTCCTCCAGCACCGAGGTATAACGATCGAAGCCGTCGGTCGCGATAGTCACCACATTGTCTCCTGGCCCCAGACGCAAGTGCTTTGCCAGCTTGATCGCGCCCAGAACATTGCAAATGCCGGAGGGGCCGAATAACTCGCGCAAGCTCGAGGCAAAGTTCCGATCCACACCCAGGCCAACCAGCTCATCCACGCCATCGTGGAAGATCTTCACTCCCTGCACGGTTTCTTCATCCTTGATGAGAATGACAAAATCAGTGTTCAGTACGTTGTGAATCAACGTGCACATCTTGTCGCCTATGCCCTCGATGCGATGCTGGCCGCGGCCTCCGTTGGCCAGCGTCGAACACTCATAAGGCTCCAATGCGGCCACCTTGGCCTCGGGGAACGCAACTTTGATCTGATCGCCTGCCGCCAGCGTGCCCGCCGAACCCGGCGCCGATGTAAAACCGGCAATCCGGCCGTTGCCCACGCCCTTCACCGCTTCAATGGCGCTATTGCCAGTTACATGGCGATGAAAACGATAGTTAGGAAATAGTTCGAACTGAGCCAGGGCCTTGTTCTTGGGATTCTTCATTAACTCCCGCGTCTTTTCCAGGGTCAGAATCACATCTGACTCGGAACCGGGAGTCAGTTCCAGCTCACCGCCATACCTCTTGATGCGCTCATAGCGTTCCTTGCTCATGCTGTCCGGCATGATGACTATGGCGCGGAAGCCGAGCAGCTTCGATACATAGGCGGTTCCAATCCCAAAGTTGCCCGTTGATGGCCCCAGGATGGTGTGCTCGCCGGGAATAATCTCCCCGTCCACTAACCCCTCGATCAGGGTGCTGTAGGCCGGACCCACCTTGTGTGAGCCTGAGGGAAATCCGCAGCCAAGCATCACCACAATGTTGGCATCAACTCCCGTTAATGCTGAAGGCAATACAACTTTGCGCACCTGGTTGGTTGCGTCCTTCCAGGTAATGTTGAAGAGATTGATGGAGTCTAGCTCATTCTGCTTCAAAGCAGCCAGTGCTCTGGAGCGCACATCCTTGCCGAGCAGGCTGGGATTGAGCATCTCATCATAAGTAGGGCCAAACGGAATCTTTGCCATCTTATACCTTTCTCACTTTCATTTCACTGCGGCGGCAAGCGACATCAAGGCGTAGCCGCGTCTTTTACCGCCTTGCGAACCTCTTCCAAATCGGGGTGCATGGCAATCGTGCTCCCCGCCGCGCGAATTGCGCTTTGAATATCTTTCAGTCCATTGCCGGTCATGACGATCGCAACACGTTCCGAGCGATCAACGATGCCTAACTCCACCGCCCGCTTGACTCCCGCAGCGCCGGCGACGCCGGCCGGCTCGCCAAAGACGCCCGCCTTGCGCGCCAGCATAGGGATCGCCTGCAGAATCTCTTCGTCGGAGACGGCGACGAACGCACCGCCTGATTCGGTGACCGCACTCATTCCTTTAGCGAAATTGCGCGGATGTCCGACCGCGATGGAATCCGCCAGGGTATTCGCTTCGCATGGAGTCAGGTTTCCGCCTTCCTTCCACGCTGTTAAAAACGGCTTGCACCCATCGGCCTGCACGCCGAGGATCCGGGGCAGACGAGGAATGAAGCCGAGGATGTGCATCTCCTTCAGCCCCTTCCAAACCCCACCAATGGTGCAGCCGTCGCCGACACTCACGACAACCCAGTCGGGAAAGCTGCCCGGAGTTAATGTCCTGAACTGCTCGGCTAACTCCAGAGAAACCGTCTTCTTGCCTTCTATCAGGTATGGATTGATGGCGCAGTTGCGGTTGTACCAGCCGAACTCCGCCGCGGCAGCCATGCACAATTCCCACGCTTCATCGTATGTACCTTGCACGGAGAATACCTGCGCACCGTAGATGAGCAACTGGGCCACCTTGGCCTCCGGCGCGCGCGCGGGAACAAAGATGGTCGCGGGAATTCCTGCTGCGGCGGCGAAGCCAGCCAGGGAAGAGGCTGCGTTGCCCGTCGATGCGCAGGTAATCCGCGTCGCTTTCTTCTCCAGCGCCTTCACGACTCCCATCGCGCTGGCGCGGTCCTTGAAAGATGCGGTTGGATTGCGTCCCTCGTCTTTGATCCAGCAGCGCGCCACTCCCAATTCGCAGGCTACCATGGGAGCGTCATAAAGCGGCGTCCAGCCCACTTGAAGATGGGAAATCAGCGTTCGATTCGTCACCGGCAACAAGGGAAGATAGCGCCACATGGACCTATCAGAATTGACTGCAAGCGCAGCGGGATTCATTTCCTTCCGCATCGCGTCATAGTCGTAGAGCACGTCCAGAATGCCGTCGTGATAACCGCATGCCGCGCAGTAGTACTCCGCCTCATCCGTGTTGTATGTGCGTCCGCAATGAACGCATCGAAGCCCGGTAAAATACGTCATCTGTTTTCCAACCCTTAAAATCCCATAACTCCAGCGCCGCGCTTGCTTATTGCTCTAGGGTAAGCGCATGTTGCTTGCAGCGTGTTACACACAGCCCGCAGATAAAACATTTCTCGCCGTCGATATGCAGAACTTCACCCTTAGAGATCGCGCCATATGGGCAGCTGATTTCACACAGTCCGCATAGATTGCATCGTTCCATATCCACATTGGGCGCTCTCGTGGCCAGGGGCGCGCCGCGCTCTGCCATCCGGCGAATGGTGAGCCCCTTAATCTCATCCACCGACTGGTAACCGTGCTTGTCGAGGAACGCGTCAAGCTCCCGGGCAATTTTTCCGTAAACCGACGGACCGCGCAGAATGGCCTCTGTGCAAACCTGCACTGCCGAAGCGCCCGCCATGAACATCTCCGCCACGTCGCGGCCGTTCACCACGCCGCCCACTCCGAAGATGGGAATCTTCACCACGCGCGCGGCGTCATATACGCAGCGCAGGGCCAGTGGCTTGATGGCCGCGCCGGAGAGCCATCCGAAACCGTCCTTGCTGCCCATGAGCGGGAGGCCCGTCTCCAAATCGATGCTCAGGCACGGCCCGAAGGAATTGATCATAACCAGAGCATCGGCGCCCGCCTGCTCCAGCGCAATGGCAATCTGCTGAATATTCGGATGAGGGCTCAGCTTCATGAACACCGGAACATCCACTGCCGCTTTGGCCGCATGCAGCGCATCGATGATAGGGGTAATATCGTTGCCAACGTAATGCGTGGAAAGCTCCAGCGCGTCGGCGAATGGCTTTACCATCGGAGCCAGTTCTCGAATCTGGTCGGCGGTATAACCCAGGCCGACAATCACCGGCAATCCGGTGGCCCTGGCCAGCGTGTATTCTGTCTCGATCCATTGCTCTTTGGGTAACTCGGACCATAGCTCTGTGTTCAGAAATCCGCCCCGGATCTCCGCCATGCAGGGGCGCGGCACATCGGCCGGACGTACGGAGATGGTCTTGGTGACTAATCCGCCTGCGCCGCCATTTGCCGCGGCTTGCAGCATCGCTCCATCCTTGGATGGCGGCCCAGCGGCGGGCAGAATCGGGTTCAAAAAATTGAGCCCGCAGATTTGTACATTAAGTTTTGCCATTCCACCTTCCACTCAATTTGAGTTATCAAGAATAGCACACCCGGCATCATACAGTGTTAACGGCGCTATCCATGCTGCGCGCAGTTCAATGATAAAAATATTTCAGAGTATCAAGCCCGGCTTGAAATGATTATAATCCGCTTTTATATGCAGTAGCGTGATGTGGAGTTCATACCAGCACGAATCCCAACGCGCAAAACCGCGCAATGGAGGTATCTTCCATGTTGTTGGTCGGAAATGGAACGCTGATCACCCAGGACGATCGTTTGCCCTTGATTGAGGACGGTTGTGTTGCGATTCAGGATGGCCTCATCGCTGAGGTTGGCGGTACGGCAGACTTGCAGCACAAGCATCCTTCCGCTCAGTTTGTGAATGCGCACGGCCGGATCATCATGCCGGGACTGATCAACACCCACATGCACCTGTACAGCACTTTTGCACGCGGAATGGCTCTCAAGGACGATGCTCCGGGCAATTTTCTCCAAATTCTGGAGCGTCTCTGGTGGCGGCTGGATAAGGTTCTTACTTTGGAGGATGTGTATCTGAGCGCCAAGGTGGCGCTGATAGACTGCATCAAAAACGGCACCACTACCATCTTCGATCATCATTCCAGTCCCGGGGCGGTAACCGGCAGCCTCTCTCGCATCTCAGAAGCCGTGCGTCAGACTGGTGTACGCAGTTGTCTCTGCTACGAGGTCACGGACCGCGACGGCGCGGAGGTAGCGGATCAAGGCATCGAGGAAAATCGGGCCTTCCTCACAGACTGCAAGCAATCAAAAGACAGCCTGCTTCGGGGACTCTTCGGGCTGCACGCTTCCTTTACCGTGAGCGATAAGACTATGGCCCGCTGCACCGTGCTGGCGAAGGAACTCGAAGCCGGCTTCCATATCCACGTTGCAGAGGGCGAGGCTGACGTGGCTCAATGTCAGCGCGAGCATGGAAAGCGAGTCGTCGAGCGCTTGCGCGATCTCGGCATCCTGGGCAGCAAAACTATCGCCGCTCATTGCGTCCACGTCAACGACACCGAAATTGATCTGTTAAAAGACAGCAAAACAAATGTCATACACAACCCTGAATCGAACATGGCAAATGCGGTCGGTTCCGCCCCGGTGCTGGAGATGATCGGTCGCGGCGTGCGGGTTGGTCTGGGCACCGACGGCTACACCACGGATATGTTTGAATCGCTGAAGGTGGCCAACGCGCTGCAAAAGCACCGGACAGGTCAACCAGGAGCTGGCTGGACGGAGGTTCCCGCCATGCTCTTTAGTGCAAATGCTGACTTGGCGAGTGAATCATTTGGGCGTCCGGTTGGCAAATTGATTCCCGGCGCGCACGCTGACCTGATCATCGTGGACTACGATCCGCCGACTCCCTTGCGCGCCTCGAATATCTCCGGCCACATTCTCTTCGGCATCTCCGGCCGCTCTGTTGATACCACCATCATCGGCGGGCGGATTGTCATGGCGGAGAGAAAACTTCTTGAGATCGATGAACAAGAGGTCATGACAAGAGCCAGAGCTTCCGCGGAAAAGCTGTGGCAGCGTTTTTGAAATGATAAAGGCAGTAAGTTAACGGATGCGTTCGCCAGGATGCGGCTCTTAGCCCGTGGAAGCCGCCAATTGCTCAAGAAACTCTTCCAGCAGATTCGCCGACACGTGGGCGCGATAGTTTGCCGTGGAGCGAATATCGTCGATGGGTTTTACTTCCTGAAGCAGTGCTTTGCGTGCAGCCTGAATCAGTCCTGGGGTCAGCGCATGGCCCAGCAGCACGGCCTCGGTCGCGCTCAGGCGCGCCGGCGTCTCGCGTAGGCTGGCCGCGGCGATGCGCACGGTGCTCACCTTTCCCGACTGCATTGCGCCCACGCACGCCAGCGCCACCTTGGAGATGGCCAGCGCATTGCGCGTTCCCACCTTGCGCAGATACTCCACCGGCAGGTGGCGGCCACGCGGCAGATGCACGGCCTTCACCAGTTCCTGCGGCCGCATCACGGTTCGTTTGTATCCCAGATGAAATTCGCTGTACGGCAGGCGGCGCGAGTCCTGCGCGGAAACCAGCTCGATCTCCGCCTCATAAACCAGCAACACAGGCGGAGAATCCGCCGCGGGCGACGCGTTCACAATGTTGCCGCCCAGCGTGCCGCGGTTCTGGTTGGCAATCGCCCCCGTCCAGCTCGCTGCGCGCGCCAGCAACGAAAACTCCTTCGCAACAACGGTGTTCTCGCGAATGTCGGTAAAAGTCGATCCGGCTCCGATGGTCAGCCAATCATCAGTTGGCGTGATGCGACGCAATTCATCGATGCCCCACAGGCTGACCAGCTTGCGTTGCTTCAGTCGCCCCGCGCCCAGCGCGACCATCAGCTCGGTGCCTCCGGCCATAGGCGTCCACGCACCGGGTTCTGCGGCAAGCAGCGCCAGCACCGCGTCAAGCGAGCCCGGTGCGAGCAGCTCGTACTGAGAGACATTCGCTCTCATCGGCGCACCGCGTCTTCTGGCGCAGGAATCGCCTCGGGGGTTAGCGCCTGGCTCGCATGCCTCACCGCATCGAAGATGCGCATGTAGCCGGTGCAGCGGCAGAGATTTCCGGCCAGGCCTTCACGAATCTCATCGAGGTCCGGCTTAGGATTCTTTCTCAGCAGCGATTCCGCGGCCAGCATCATCCCCGGCGTGCATATGCCGCACTGTGTTCCGCCCAGTTCAAGAAATGTCCGCTGAATATGCGCCAGTGCGGCGTTGGTCGCCAGCCCCTCCACCGTGAGTACCTCGCAGCCGTTAGCCTGTAACGCCGGCACCAGGCAACTGTTCACCAGCACGCCATCCAGCAGCACGGAGCAGGATCCGCATTCCCCTTCGCCACATCCCTCTTTCACACCGGTCAGCCCCAGGTCCTCGCGCAACACATCCAGTAACCGCTTCATCGGCGGAACGCTTACGCTACGCTCCGCGCCGTTCACATTGAACCGGATTTTAGTCAGTTGCATCTTCGCCGCGCTCATACCGGCCTCTCCGCTCTCCCCAAAGTTGTCATAAAATTCTGTTCCGGCGACTCCACCATGCGCAGATACATGTCTTCCGGCAGCAGGGGAATGGAGGTAAAGCTGATGCCGGTCGCATCCTGAAGTGCATTCAAAATGGCGGGAGCGGGACCATCATGCGGCAGCTCACCCAGCCCCTTGGCGCCGTAAGGTCCATGCTCGCAGGGCGTCTCCTCGAAGTAGACCTCGATGTTGGGCACATCCACGGCCGTGGGCATAATGTAATTGGTCATCTGGTTGTTGCTCATTCGGCCGTTTTTCCAGACTACCTTTTCGTAGAGAGCATATCCAACGCCCTGGGCCACGCCACCCTCAATCTGCCCGGCGGCCAGCAGGGGATTCACCACCCGGCCGACCTCCTGCACCGCGTAGAAGTTGGTTACCTGGGTGGTATAGGTGCGCATATCGATGGCTACCTCTGCCACGTAGACGGCCCAGGCAAAGGCCGGATATGCCTCTCCCTTGTACGCTGCGTCATCCCAAAAAATATCTTTTGGCGCCTGGTAGCGAGCCTCGGCGTGCAGCGCGCCAAAGCGTGTGGTGTAAGCCGCGCATGCAGCGCGAAACTCCGCCGCCGAAAAATCTTCGCCGAGAAGTTTCTTTTCCCGCAAAATACCCGCCAACGCATTCGCGGCGTCCTGCACCAGCTTGCCGACGATCATCGTCGTGCGCGAGGCTACGGTTGGCCCGCTGTTGGGCACGCGCTGCGTATCCGGCTGCGCAACGGATACATCCTCATAAGGCAGGCTAAGGGTCTCGGCGGCAATCTGGCTGAGTATGGTGTTCGTTCCCTGGCCAAACTCCGTGCTGGAGACCAGCACCGTGACATGTCCTATCGCATCTGCCTCCAGGCCAACCAGCGAATTCAGGTAGCGCTCGCCGGAGCCGGTGAATCCCGCGCCATGCATGAAGCTGGCCATGCCTATGCCGCGCTTGATCACGCTCGATCCCGCATTTTCGCGGGCAAAACGCAGGCGCTTGGCTTTGTAGTCCGAAACCTTCATTGCCCGATCCAGCATCCCTGGCAGGTCGATTGCGTCGCGGATCTCCTGGCCTGTGGCTGTCGTCTTGCCCTGCGCAAGAAAATTCCGGCGGCGCACTTCCTCCGGAGAAATTCCAACGGCCTTCGCGATCTGGTCCATATGCCGCTCGATGCCGAAGATAGTCTGCGGTGAGCCGAATCCGCGAAACGCGCCGTGCGGCGGAAGATTCGTCGCCCATGCATGCGAACGAATGCGAATGTTCTCGCAGAAGTACGGCCCGGAGGCATGAATTGTGCCGCGTGAAAGCACCGTCGGCGATACGGTGGCGTACGCGCCTCCATCCATGTCCACCTGAATATCCATGGCCAGCAAACGCCCATCCCTATCTACCGCCGTGCGGTAGCGGGTGCGCGATGGATGACGCTTGGTGGTTGCCGCCAAATCTTCCTCGCGGTCGTAGATGATTTTGACCGGGTGTCCAGACTTTTTCGCCAGCAGGCCGGCATGTGCGGCAATCATCGAGGGATAATCTTCCTTGCCGCCAAATGCGCCGCCTGTCTCCGCCTGGATCACGCGGACCTTTTCAGCGGGCAAATCAAAGACGCGCAGCAGCGCCCGGTGCACATAGTACGGGCACTGCATCGATCCCTGGATGGTGATGCCATCGGCTTCGGACCAATTCGCAATGACGCCGTTGTTTTCAATGTAGAGCTGCTCCTGCGCGCCGGTATGATATTCGCCACAGACAATGTGCGCCGCCCGTTGCCACGCGGAATCCACATCACCCTTTTCCACCAGGAACCGCTTGATTACGTTGTCCTCGCCCCACACAATCGTCTGCTGCCGCTCGCTTTCCTCGATGGTAAAAACAGCGGGCAGCGGCTCGTAGTCGATCTCCACCGCGGCCACGGCTTCATGCAGCCGCGCCTTGTCGGGATGCGCCAGCAGCACGACAGCTTCCTCGGGATGATTCACCTGCGACTCGGCGAGTACCGGCTGGTCGTGATCGATGATCAGCGGGATGCAATTTTCTCCCGGAATATCTTTCGCGGTGACGATCACAAACTCGTTCCATGCAATGCCGGCGCCGAAGCGAATGCCCTTGATCCTGCCGCGCGCAATGTTGCTGCGTACCGTGGCTCCATGCCACATGCCCGGCAATGCGATGTCATCGATATAACGCGCGCCTCCTGTCACCTTGCCGACTCCTTCCTTGCGAAGGGCCGGCGTGCCTACGATGCGGGTCTGTGATGTGTCGCGCATGATGGTAGAAGAAATGATAATTGTCCAGCCCGAAATTTACAAGCCGATGAATCTAAAGAGTATAGCCAAGGAAATGTACGCCTCAGGAAAACGTGCAAGGCAACACTCAAGCAACGATGTTGTCAAGAGAGTATTGGAGACATTTTGTCTTTGTATTTGTTGCATGCCAGATGATCCGAGCCGCAATCCTCAGGCCTGGATCGCGCCCCTTGAATCTCCCCGCTGGCGCATTCCGCTGTACAATTCCAGCAGGACTTGCTTAACCGGCCGGGAGTCGGAAACTGTCTTCGCGCGTATAATTCTGAAGGTGTCCCTATGGCTGCATCCCGCGAAAAAACCGAAGCGCGCAAGCTGCCCATGATGCCCCTGAGGGACATGGTCATCTTTCCTTACATGATGATGCCCTTCGTGGTGGGTCGCGAATCAAGCGTGCGCGCTCTCGAGGAGGCGCTCACCGGCGACCGCAAGATCTTTCTGGCCACCCAGCATGATGCCTCGGTCGACGAGCCCAAGGCCAAGGAGATTTATCAGGTCGGGTCCATCTGCAACATCGTGCAGAGCGTCAAGATGCCCGACGGTAACATCAAGGTACTGGTCGAGGGCGTGGAGCGAGCCAAGTCTATCGAGGTCAACGACCGCGATGGCTTCTTCGTGGCCACGGTGCGCGTGGGCAAGGGCCAGTTTGAGATGACACCGGCGGTCGAGCAGCTCATGCAGCGCGTCACCGGCCTCTTCGAGCAGTACGTCAAGCTGCAGCAGTCACTCAACTACGAGACCATCATCGCCTCGGTGCGCATGGATGAGCCGGCCAAGCTGAGCGATACCATCGCCGCCAACCTGCAACTCGGCGTCGAGGAGAAACAGGATCTGCTGGCCATCTTCGATCCTGCGACGCGTTTGGCGCGCATCGCCGACGTGCTGGACGTGGAGATTGAAAAGCTGGATCTCGACCGCAACATCCAGTCGCGCGTGAAGCGGCAGATGGAGCGCGCGCAAAAAGAGTATTACCTCAACGAGAAGATCAAGGCCATTCAAAAAGAGCTGGGCCGCGGCGAAAAAAGCGAGTTCGACGAGTTGCGCAAAAAGATTGAAGTTGCCGGAATGCCCAAAGAGGTGCTCGACAAGGCTATTCAGGAACTCAAGAAGCTGGAAGCGATGCCGCCTATGTCGGCCGAGTCCACCGTCAGCCGCAACTACATCGACTGGCTGCTGGCCGTGCCGTGGAAGAAGCGCTCCAAGGAGACGCGTTCCATTGAGTACGCGGAAAAGGTGCTGAACACCGACCACTACGGCCTGGAAAAAATCAAAGAGCGCATTCTGGAATTTCTCGCTGTGCGTCAGTTGGTCAAAAATCCCAAGGGCTCGATTTTGTGTTTCGCCGGCCCGCCGGGCGTGGGCAAGACTTCGCTGGGAATGTCCATTGCCAAGGCTACCGGCCGCAAGTTTGTGCGGCTCTCGCTGGGCGGCATACGCGACGAAGCAGAGATTCGCGGCCATCGCCGCACCTATATCGGCGCGCTGCCAGGGCAGATCATTCAGCACATGAAGCGGGCCGGCACCAAGAATCCGGTCTTCCTGCTCGACGAAGTGGACAAGATGGCCTCGGACTTCCGCGGCGATCCCGCCTCGGCGCTGCTCGAAGTGCTGGACCCGGAGCAGAACTCAACTTTCCAGGATCACTACCTGGACGTGGACTACGACCTCTCGCAGGTGCTGTTTGTGGCCACCGCTAATGTGATGCACACCGTTCCGCCGGCTTTGCAGGACCGCATGGAGGTGCTGCGCCTGCAAGGATACACCGAACAGGAGAAGCTGGAGATTGCCCGCCAATATCTGGTGAAGAAGCAGCGCGCGCAAACCGGCCTGAGCGAAAAAAACCTGGTCTTCACGGATGACGCGATCATCGAGATCATCCGCAGCTACACGCGCGAAGCCGGCGTCAGAAACCTGGAGCGGGAGATCGGCAACATCTGCCGCAAGGTGGCCCGCAAGGTCGTCAAGGGCGGCAAAAAGCACAAGGAAGAGATTACCGCCGCCAACATCGGCGAGTTCCTGGGCGTGGCCAAGTTCCGCGACTCTGAGGTGCATGAAAAGAGCGAAGTCGGCCTGGTCACCGGCCTGGCTTGGACCGAGGTCGGAGGCAGCATACTCACCACCGAAGTGCAAGTGCTCGACGGCAAGGGCAAGATGACCGTCACCGGCCAGCTCGGCGATGTAATGCAGGAATCGGCGCAGGCCGCGCTCAGTTACATTCGCGGGCGCGCGCAGGCCCTGGGGCTGAGCCGGGAGTTCTATCGCAACGTGGACCTGCACCTGCATGTGCCCGAAGGCGCGATTCCCAAGGACGGCCCTTCGGCCGGCATCACCATGGCCACGGCGCTGGCCAGCGCGCTGGCGAAGATTCCCGTGCGGCGCGATATCGCCATGACCGGCGAAATCACCCTTCGCGGCAAGGTGCTGGCGATAGGCGGGCTGAAAGAAAAGCTGCTGGCCGCGCTGCGTGCCGGCATCTTCGAGGTAATTCTGCCCCGCGCCAACGAAAAGGAGATCGCCGAGCTGCCCGACAACATCAAGAACTCCATGAAACTCTATTTTGTGGACAATATGGACGAGGTGCTGGCGCTGGCGCTGGAAGGCCCGCTGCCCACAGCCCTGCCCGCTGCGGTTGATGTACTGGCCGCCGTTCCACCCTCGGAGCTGACGACGAATCTGCCCGCGCCGCAGTGATATGCGGCACGGAAAGCCGCACCTCAACTAGTTGACGTGCTGCTTTTGTAATTCTGAACAACAAGACAAGACTGAATTCACAACTGGTCGCAGATTTCTCTGAAATCCCATGCGCCGGATTTTCCGGCCAGCCACTCAGCTCCGCGAATGGCGCCCAAAGCCAAGCCGCGGCGGCTGTGAATTTCGTGGCGGAGTTCAAGCGTATCAACCTCGCTGGATGCGGTGACCACGTGCTCGCCCTTGGCGTCTCCCACGCGGTGAGAGGTGATAGGGACATTGCTGCCTGGTCGAACTGCCTGGATAATCTCGCGCAGGGTAATGGCGGTGCCGGAGGGCGCGTCGAGCTTGGAGGTGTGGTGGGTTTCGGCGATGGAGAAGCTATATCCTTCCAGTTTTGCCAGGTTGGCGGTAAGCCGAAAGAGCTTTTGCACGCCCATGGAGAAGTTGGTTCCGTAGAGCAGCGCCCCGCTCTTTTGCGCCATGGACCTCATCTCGTCGAGGTGGACGTACCAGCCGGTGGTGCCGACCACGATGCGCCCGCCGAGAGCCAGCACGGCGCGCATGTTTTCCACGGCGGCTTCGGGAGCCGTGAAGTCGATCACCGCGTCCATGCCTTTGAGATTGGCGGCGGTCAGGGCAGAGGCGTGCTGGTTATCGTTGATGTCGAGAGAGCGCACCGCGTGGCCGCGCTCGCGAGCCACATCGGCGACCAGGCTGCCGGTTTTTCCCTTGCCTAAAACGAGAAACTGCATAATGACCTCTTCCGAATCATTGTAGATTCCCGGCCTGAAAAACAGATCCAGTTGGACCCGGTCACGGCGTTATTCTGAAGTGAACCTATGCCCGACACTGAATCTAGTCATCAATCGTCCGCTGCTATCGTTACACCTCTCGCTCACCGCCGTAAACACTGCTGGCCGCGGATTCTGCTCTGGTCATCCGGCGGCCTGTTGGCGCTCATTCTGTTGGCCGCCAGCGCCGGCGTGTTCTGGCTTCGCTCCGCGGCCCGGGCCACGCTGCCGGCGCTGGATGGCGACCTGCATCTGGCGGGGCCTGGCTTGCAAGGATTGGCAGCTCCGGTCATCGTGCGCCGCGATGCCCACGGCGTGCCGCACATCGAAGCGGCCACCGAGGACGATCTTTTCATGGCTCAGGGCTATGTGACCTCTCAAGACCGGCTGTGGCAGATGGACGTGCTGCGCCGCAACGCCAACGGCGAACTGGCGGAGATCGTAGGACCCTCGATGGTCCGTCACGACCGGATGCAGCGGGTGCTGCAAATTCGCAACACGGCACGGCGCATCTATGCCAGCCTGCTCCCGGCTGACCGCGTCCGCCTCGACGACTACGCGCGCGGCGTGAATCTCTTCATCGCCCAGCATCAGGCTACGCTGCCGCCGGAGTTCAAGCTGCTCGGCTATCGTCCCCAGCCCTGGAGCGGCGTGGACTCGGTGAGCATTGGCCTGACCATCGTGCAGATGCTGGACTCCCACTGGGATTCCAAACTCTCCCGGGAAGCGGTCGCTGCCCGGCTGAACAACCCGAAACTGGAGGCCGATCTTTATCCGGTCGGCTCATGGCGCGATCATCCGCCCACCGGCGAGCAGGTGAATCAAAACCAGCCGCGCCCAAAGCCAGCCAAGGTCGCGGACGACGATGACGAAGACCGCAGCCAGGCCAGCGCCGCTCCGTCCGCACACGAAGATACCCTCGCTCTTCGCGCCCTGCTGGGTCTGCCCGCCTGTACCGGCTGTGCACCGGGCTCAAACAACTGGGTCATTGCCGGAAGCCACACGGCCAGCGGCAAACCGCTGCTCTCCAACGACATGCACCTCGGTCTCAGCGAGCCGGACATCTGGTACATGGCCGACCTGAAAGCGGCCGGAAGCCATGGCGCGCCCGGCTATCACGCCGCCGGAGTCACTCTGCCCGGCATGCCCTGCGTTATCGCCGGCCACAACGAGCACGTGGCCTGGGGATTTACCGCGCTTTACGCCGACGTCCAGGACCTGTACATCGAAAAGCTCGACGGCAAAGGCCATTACGAAGGCAACGATGAAAAATGGCATCCGCTAACCATCGACCACGAAATCATCAAGGTCCGCGGCGGAAAGGACGTGACATTGGACGTGCAATTAACCGACCACGGGCCGCTGCTGAATCCTATCTTCACCAAAGAGATGCGGCCCATCGCGTTGAAGTGGACCCTTTACGATCCAACGCTCAATTCGCTGCCCCTCTATCAGCTCAATGTCGCCTCCAACTGGAAGGTGTTTTCCGCCGCGCTCACAACCTGGTCCTGGCCCACGCAGAATGTCGTCTACAGCGACGACCAGGGACATATTGCTTATCATGCGATTGGCAAGGTGCCGATACGTGGGGGCGGAGTCGGCTTACTTAATGTGCCTCTGCCGCACGACACAAACGACACACGCTCTGCATGGGGATACTCAGCCTGTCTCGGGGTCTGTCCGATCTATATTCCCTTTGACGCAATGCCCAACGCCGTCGATCCCCCCTCCGGTTTCCTGGCCACGGCCAACTCCCGCGTGACCACAGAGAAAGCTCCCTTCCCGCTCACCGCCGAATGGGACGATCCCTACCGCGCCGAACGCATCTACAAATTGTTGGACGGCCGCGACCATCTCACCCCTGCCGACCTTCTCGCCGTCCAGACCGACGTCTACAGCGAGGTCGACCAAGAGCTGGCCCATCGCTTTGCCTACGCCATCGAACACACCCCCGGCGTCGATGACCGCCTCCGCCAGGCCGCCGCTCTGATGCGCTCGTGGGATGGCCGCCTCACCACCGATTCCGCCGCCGCCTCCATCGTCACCAAGACACGCTACGCCCTCCGGCCGCTGATTCTGGAGCCCAAGCTGGGCAAGGAGATTGCCGCGCAGTACAGCTGGGCAGAATCCAATTTTGCCGAGGAAGAGATCATCATGCACGCCAGCCCCGACTGGCTTCCCCCGGCCTATAAGAACTGGGACGAGCTGCTCACCGACGCCGTCCGCAAGGGCATGAAAGACGGCAAGGCTCCCAGCGACGTTTCCCGCTGGAGCTATGGAAGCTGGCACGTGATCGATATCGAGCACCCGCTGGCCGGGTTTCTGCCGCTCATTGGCCGCGTGGCCGGAACCGGCGAGCAGCCCCTGAGCGGCGACACCACGACGGTGAAGCAAGTAGGTCGCGCCTTCGGCCCCACGCAGCGCTTCACCATGGACTGGAGCAACATCGACGGCTCCACGGAAAACATCGTTCTGGGCGAGAGCGGCAACCCCTATTCGCCCTACTTCCGCGACCAGTGGAACGATTGGTACGGCGGCACCACATTCGCGTTGCCCTTCACGCCAGCAGCCGTAGCCGCCCAGACGCGCCACACGCTGCGCCTGTTGCCATGAAAAAGAAGGGAACGCAATCCCTTCACAGTTTCACAGAAAAAAGCGAACAAAAAACAAATCGACCCCCGGGGGGGAGGGGGTAATTTCTTCCTGCACAAGCCTCACGAGAGTGATGACCCGGCTTAAGAGTAGCAAGATGCGGGAAATAATCTGCAAAACTCCTTCCTGCTGTAATCCTGATCCAACCCTCCAACTTCATCTCCCCAGCCCGCTCTCATTTATCATGAGGCCATGCCCGTCGATGTGAAATCTCTCTTGCAGGAGGGCGCGGCGCTCACCGAGCAGGCGCTGGAGGATTTGCTACCCAGCGTCACCACCGTGCCCGCCTCGATTCACGGCGCCATGCGCCACTCTGTCTTTGCCGGAGGCAAACGGCTCCGTCCGGTGCTGGCTTACCAGGCCGCTGTCACCATTGCCGGGACGCTGCCTGCTGGGATCGCCCGGCTGGGCGCGGCCCTGGAGATGCTCCACACCTACTCGCTCATCCACGACGACCTGCCCGCCCTGGACAACGACGACCTGCGCCGCGGCAAGCCCACCTGCCATAAGGCCTTCGGCGAGGCCATCGCCATCCTGGCCGGCGACGCACTGCAAACCCGAGCCTTCGAGGTGCTCTCCGGCCTTGACGTGCCGCCCGCGGCCACCGTCCAGATCATCGGGCTCATTGCCAATGCTATCGGCACCGTTGAGGGTATGATCGGCGGCCAGGTGCTGGACCTCGAAAGCGAACATCAGAAGCCCACGCCGGAGCTGGTGATGGCTATTCATCGCGCCAAGACCGGCGCGCTCATCCGGGTCAGCGTCGTGGCTGGCGGCGTCTACGCGGGAGCAGCCTTGGCGGATGTCGCCCGGCTTACCCTCTTCGGCTGCAAAGCCGGACTGGCCTTCCAGATCGTCGATGACGTCCTCGATATGACCGTGGACTCCGCGCATCTGGGCAAAACCGCTGGCAAGGATCAGGCCACAGAAAAGGCCACCTGGCCGGCCGTCTACGGCATCGAGCAAAGCCAGCGTGACGCCGCGCGCCTGATTGAGGAAGCCTTTGATGCCCTTGCGCCTTATGGCAGCCGGGCTGATGGATTGAAGGCCGTCGCCCGTTACCTGGTCGAACGCAAAAAGTAGTTTTTTCGCCATGTGCCGCATCTGCCGGCCAGAAGAAGAGAGGGTACACAGCATGAGCCAGAATAATCCAACCATCTCCGCTGCCAACGCCGGGACCGTCCAACTAGGAGATCGCACCGTCAATCGCCTGGGATACGGCGCCATGCGTATCACCGGCAAAGGCATTTGGGGGCCTCCGGCGGATCGCAATGCGGCTCTCGAAACCCTGCGGCGCGTTGTCGAGCTGGGCATAAACTTCATCGACACGGCGGACTCCTATGGTCCCTATGTCTCTGAGGAGCTGATCGCCGAGGCGCTGGCGCCCTACCCCGCTGGCCTGGTGATTGGCACCAAGGGCGGATGGGAGCGCGTCGGGCCCGGGCAGTGGATCCATAATGCCAGTCCGAAGCATTTGCAGGCAGCCTTGGAGGGCAGCCTGAAAAGACTGCGCCTTCAGAAGATCGACCTTTTCCAACTGCACATTCCCGATCCTGCCGTGTCCTTTGACGCTTCCATGGAGACGCTGGCCCGGCTGCGCGAGCAGGGCAAGATCCGCCACGTTGGTCTTTCGAATGTGACCCTGGAGCATGTGGAGCGGGCGCGCAAGATTGTGCCCATCGTCTCGGTGCAGAACCGCTTCAGCTTCGCCGACCGCGAATGGGAGTTTTTGCTGAACCACTGTGAAAAGAACGGAATCGCGTTTATTCCATGGGCGCCGCTGGGGCAGAATCGGCAGGCCAATGAGCCTTTAGAGAAGGCTGCTAAAGAACTCGGCTGGACCCCGTTCCAGGTAGCCCTGGCATGGTTGCTCAGGCGCTCCAGCGTGATGCTTCCGATTCCCGGCACATGCTCACCGGCTCACGCAGAAGAGAATGTGCGAGCCGCGGGGCTTCAGTTGCCTGATGCGTGGTTCAGGGAATTGTCAGAGGTTAATCCGCCGCCGGCAAGCCTCCGCTGAGGTCGACGCCCGCGCTCTAACGCCGGCCATGCCTTCAAGGCACAGCCTCCGCTTACCGGGTCAGAATCCGCCGCAAGGATTCGCGCTTGGCGTCAACCTCTTCCACGGTAGTCTGCACCTGGTTGAGTACCCGCTGAACCTGGTCAATATAGCCGGGCAGCGCCTCCCACCAGGAGTGCAGTGTCTCCTTTTCGTTCAGCATGGCCAGGGCCGTACCCGAGGCGGCGGCAATCATCCCGGCGCGGCGCTCGCCTGCCAGCAGCAGCAAACCGCCTGCCACCAGTGCCCCGCCCGCCGCAAATCCGATCCAGTTCATGGATTCGGACTCCACGGCCTCCGGCGTCAATGCAGAATCGTTAGCAGACTTGGAAAGCGGAACAACCACCATCTTCTCTCCTTCCGTCCCGGACCGCAGTCTCGGGATCGGTGCATCCAGTATCTCTCTGAATCGCCCTTCGCGCACGCGCAGTAAAAAATCGGCATAAGCCTATTGTTGGCTGCCTCGCGCGCCTTTTAGTCCAGGTCGAAGTCGCGTAACGGTTTGCCATCCGGGGCGTCCTTGGCCTTGCGCAGGGCCTCGGCAAACTTCTTTTCGAAGAGGTCTTCCTTGTTCTTCTCCGCCTCCACCGACTGGCGGAAGATCGATTCCTTGCGTTCATCGTGCTCGCGCATCGCCTGAGCCGCCGTCTCCAGGTCCTCGAACATCCGTTTGCGCGGCGCCGGGGTATGGCTCACCACGAGGCCCGTGGCTGCATCCACCTTCAGCATCGCCCCGCAATCCGGGCACGCTACCTCGAAAATCTTTTCCTTCGCCTTGGCCATGGTCGTTCTAGCAGCATTGTAAGCGCATTCCGGACACATTGCATAGGGGGTCAACGCCCTTGAGACATACACCATGTACACTGCCGGGCGTACATCCGTTCCTGCAGCGCCCCTTACTCAATCACCACGCGAATCTCGAAGCGCTCATCCTCCGGCGCGGGCTTCTCCCAGCTGCGGACGTAGTGCAACTTCAGTTCCCCATCGCCTGCGTGACGCGGCTCAAAGGTAAAAACCTGGAAAACGGGCAGGCCCACCAGGCCGGGCCGCTCCTCGACTGGCACCGGAACCTCGGTCTGCGACTGGTGAACCAGTTTCAGCAGCGGCGTCGACTCCTTCTCCACATACCACATATATCCTGTGGTGGGATTCGATTTCAGGCGCAACTCAAGCCGGTCCGCGAACTTCATGCGCACCTCGCCGCCCTTATCCGCGTCCGTGACGACCTTGGTAGCCGCCATGGCCGCCTGTGAAATGCAGGCGACAGCCACCAGCATCAGCAAACATCGAAAGGAATCAACCCGGCAAACCAATCGCTCAGACAGCATAACAACACCCTCCCGCACAGTTGAATGCTCGCTCGCGCTTTTCCCCGCGTACACAAAAACATATACCGTTTGTTTGAGTACTGCAAACGGATTCTTGGGATCTGCCATAAATGCAAGAACGGCCCAGCTCACATGAGCAGGGCCGTTCTATTTCAAAGAGAATAATTGTAACGCCTTACTGCATCTCCGCGGCCGAGGCAATCTTGGCTTCGGCTTCGGCGATGACGCGCATAGCTTCGGTGTAGGCATCTTCGCGGTCGCCGGCCTCGTCCCACTCCTTGTGCCCGCGTGCCAGTTGCTCTTGAGCACGGCTTACGTCGATCTCCTCGGGCTTCAGTGCGTCACTGGCCAGAATCGTGACCCGGTCAGGCAGCACCTCGGCAAAGCCCCAACTGACGTTGTAGCGCTGGTCGCCATCCGGACCGCCATGCAGGGTCACGTCACCCGCACCCAGCTCGGCCACCAGCGGCGCTGCGCCGTAGAGCACCTCCATGTATCCGTTCTTCGCGGGCAGCTCGACCGCCGTCACAGGATGCTCGAAGAGCGTCCGCTCTGGAGTGACTAGCCGCACGCGCAGTTGATTGGTTTCGTCAGCCATGAATATCCTTTCAGGATTTTAGGGACTAGTCCCTGTCCCATAATCCCTATACAGACGCCTTCAGCTTCTCCGCGGTTTCCAGCACTTCCTCAATCGCGCCCTTCATGTAGAAGGCCTGTTCGGGGATGTCGTCGTACTTGCCCGAGATGATCTCCTTGAAGCTGCGCACCGTGTCGGCCACCTTCACATACGCTCCGGGAATTCCGGTAAACTGCTCGGCCACATGGAAGGGCTGCGACAGGAACTTCTGCACCTTGCGCGCCCGCGCCACGGTAAGCTTGTCCTCTTCCGACAATTCGTCGATGCCCAGAATAGCGATAATGTCCTGCAAATCCTTGTAGCGTTGCAGAATCTTCTTGACGCCCTGGGCCACGTCGTAGTGCTCATCGCCCACGATGCGCGCGCTCAGGATGCGCGAGGTGGAGGCCAGCGGATCGACGGCCGGATAAATTCCCAGTTCAGACAGCGGCCGGCTCAACACGGTGGTTGCGTCCAGGTGAGCGAAGGTCGTCGCCGGAGCCGGATCGGTCAAATCGTCCGCCGGAACATAGACGGCCTGCACGCTGGTGACCGAGCCTTTGCTGGTTGAAGTAATGCGTTCCTGCAACTCGCCCATCTCCGTGGCCAGATTCGGCTGGTACCCCACAGCAGAGGGCATGCGGCCCAGCAACGTCGAAACCTCTGAGCCGGCCTGCGTAAAGCGGAAGATGTTGTCGATGAACAGCAGCGTGTCGGAGCCTTCCACGTCGCGGAAGTACTCGGCAACGGTCAGCGCGCTCAGAGCCACGCGCAAACGCGCTCCGGGCGGCTCGGTCATCTGCCCATAGACCAGCGCGCATTTCGAGTTGGCCCAGTCGCCGGGCTTGATAACGCCACTCTCGGTCATCTCCAGCCACAGGTCGTTGCCTTCGCGGGTGCGCTCGCCCACGCCGCCAAAGACCGAGTAGCCGCCGTGATTCTTGGCCACGTTGTTGATCAGTTCCATGATGACCACGGTCTTGCCCACGCCGGCGCCGCCGAAGAGGCCGATCTTGCCGCCCTTGAGGAAGGGCTGAATCAGGTCAATGACCTTGATGCCGGTCTCGAACATCTCCTCGTGGGTAGACTGCTCATCAAAAAGCGGCGCGGGGCGGTGAATCGGCATGCGCGACTTCTCGCCGATAGGGCCGAGATTGTCCACCGGATTGCCGATTACATTGATCACGCGGCCCAGCGTCTGCTTGCCGACGGGCATGCTGATAGGGCCGCCGGTGTCGATAGCCTTCATGCCGCGCACCATGCCGTCGGTGGCTTCCATAGCCACCGTCCTGACGCGCCCCTCGCCCAGGTGCTGCTGGACTTCAAGAATGACGCTGATGGGCGTGGGGACTGTAAATCCGTCACTCACGACGCGCAGCGCCTGATAGATGGGCGGCATCGTCGCTTCTTCAAACTGCACGTCCACTGCGGGACCCGAGACCTTGATGACCTTGCCGATGTTCTCTGCCATTTTTCTGCCTTTTCAATCCAAGCTTTTAGGTGCCCCACCCTCGCCGCGTCTTTGTTTTTGCGGCTAGGGTGGGATGCCACGAATCTACTGCGCCGCTGCTCCACTTACAATCTCAATGATTTCCTTGGTAATGGCCGCCTGACGCACGCGATTCATATGCAGCGTGAGCGCGTCGATCATATCCGAGGCGTTGTTGGTTGCCGAATCCATCGCCGTCATGCGCGCCGCGTGTTCGGCGGCAACCGACTCCGTCATGGCGTGATACAGCATGGAAGAAACGTATTGCGGCAGCAGGCCGTTGAAGAGTTCCCCGGCCGGCTGCTCGTAAATGTAATCCACCTGCGCGGTGCCGAACTTGCGCGCTTCATCGTCGGCCTCGGCGGTGTCCACCGGCTCCAGCAGGATGCCAGCCGAGAGAGCGGCCTCGGCCATGCGTTCGCGTTCCTCTTCGGTCGGCTCCACGGCACCGGTAATCTGCGGAATGCCGATCTTCATAATGGGCAACAGCCGCTCCACCACCAACCGCTGCGCAATCACCGATTTGAATTCGTTGTAGACGATGTAGGCCGCATCGATCTCCTCATGCACGTAGCGATTGATGACGCTCTCCGCCAGCTCGAAGACGCGGCTGACCTCCAGCTTCAACAACATTCCCGGATGGTCGCCGGTGATTTCGACCGGGGCCTTGCGCTCTCTTACCTTGACGGCGTTGCCATTCGCGTCGGTCTGCTCGGCGTAAACCGCTGCCGGATAGTGCCGCCGCATCTGGTCGCGGCCCTTGCGCCCCACTGCCTCAATGTCGATCTGCTTGTCCGTGTTGCCCCCGAAAAACTGGTAGGCGGTCTTGAGAATGTTGGCGTTGAAGGCTCCTGCAAATCCCTTGTCGCCGGTGATGATGATCAGCAGCACCCGCTTTTCCGGACGCGTGATGAAGAGCGGATGGCGCAATTCTCCCGTCGCAGGGTCGAAGATCTCCGTACGCCGCGTCAGCGATTCCAGCACGCTGGTGATCATCCTGGCGTAGGGTCGGGCACTGAGCGCCCGCTCCTGCGCGCGGCGCAGCTTGGCCGCCGAGACCATCTTCATGGCCTTGGTGATCTGCCGCGTGTTCTTCACGCTGCGAATCCGCCGCCGTAGATCGAGTACGTTTGCCATAGTCTTTCCAGTAATCCGCTACTTCGCCGCCAGCTCCGCCTTGAAGTTAGCCGAGTACTCCTTCAGCGCCGCGTGCAGCCGACTGCGCAGATCGTCGTCCAGAGCCTTCTTCTTGGTCAGGTCTGCGAGCAGCGCGGTCTGCGCGCTCTCGAAGTATTTGTACAATCCGATTTCAAAGGCGCGAATGTCGCTGACCTGGAAATCGTCCAGATAGCCTTGCGTCCCGGCAAACAAAATCACCGTCTGCTGCTGCCAGGTCAACGGCTGGAACTGCGGCTGCTTCAACAATTCCGTCAAGCGGCTGCCGCGATTGAGCTGCTTCTGGGTCAGCGGGTCGAGGTCGGAGCCGAACTGCGCAAAGGCCGCCAGCTCGCGATACTGCGCCAGGTCCAGCTTCAACGTTGCGCCCACCTGCTTGACCGCCTTGATGGCCGCCGAAAATCCCACGCGCGAAACCGACAGGCCCACGTTCACCGCCGGACGCACGCCGGAGTTGAACAAATCCGTTTCCAGAAAAATCTGCCCGTCAGTGATGGAGATGACGTTGGTCGGGATGTAAGCCGAGACGTCGCCCGCCTGGGTCTCAATCACCGGCAGCGCGGTCAGCGATCCGCCGCCCTTCTTGTCGCTCAGCTTGGAGGCGCGCTCCAGCAAGCGCGAGTGCAGATAGAAGACGTCTCCCGGATAAGCTTCGCGGCCCGGCGGACGGCGCAGCAGCAGCGAGATCTCGCGGTAGGCCATGGCGTGCTTGGAGAGATCGTCGTACATCACCAGCGCGTGGCGTTTCGTGTCGCGGAAGTACTCGCCGATGGCGCAGGCCGCGTAAGGCGCGATGTACAGCATCGGCGCCGGCTCCGAGGCCGAGGCGGCCACGATGACCGTGTGCTTCATGGCTCCGGCTTCGGTGAGCGTCTGCACCACCTGCGCGATGGACGACCGCTTTTGCCCGATGGCGCAGTAGATGCAGATCAAATCGTTCTTGGCGTTGTTGATAATCGTGTCCAGCAGCACGGCGGTCTTGCCCGTCTGCCGGTCGCCGATAATCAGCTCGCGCTGCCCTCGGCCAATGGGGATCATGGCGTCGATGGCCTTGAGTCCAGTGGCCATCGGCTCGCGCACCGGTTGCCGGTCGATGATGCCAGGCGCCAGCCGCTCGATGGGCAGTGAGGACTTCGACGCGACGGGGCCCTTGTCGTCGATGGGCTGGCCGAGCGCGTTCACCACGCGGCCAATCATGCCCTCGCCCACCGGCACGCTCAAAATTGTCCCGGTGCGCTTGACCTCGTTGCCTTCGTTCAGCTCGGTGTAGTCTCCCAGAATCACCGCGCCCACAGAATCTTCTTCCAGGCTCAATGCCAATCCGGCAATGCCGTGTGGAAAGCTGAGCAGCTCGCCGGCCATCACCTTGTCCAGTCCATGCAGCCGGGCAATGCCGTCGCCCAGCGACGTGATGGTCCCCACTTCATCCACCTGAACCTTGGAGTCGTAGTTCGCGATCTGCTCGCGAAGAAGTTGCGTAATCTCGTCTGCTTTGATCTGCGCCATTTTCTTCCTTTGCGGGACTAGTCCGTTAGTCCCTGGTCCCTAAGTCCCTTGCTCTTGCCGCTACCCAGCGACAAGAGCGTCCTTCAGCCTATCGAGCCGTCCTCGCACCGAACCGTCATAGACCGTGGAGCCGATGCGCACCACTGTTCCGCCCAGAATCGACTCATCCAGCTTGAAGCTGGCTTGAATCTGCGCGCCCGCCAGTTTTCCCACTCCGTCCACCAGCCCGGCGCGATCCTGTTCGCTAAGTTCGCGCGCCGTCACGATTTCCACTGGACGAATACCCTGCCGCTCCTGCATCTCCGCGCGATATGCCGCGGCCACGTCCTTCACCTCGACAATGCGGTCGTTCTTGATGAGCACCGCCAGCAGGTTGCGCAGCTCTTTCCGTAGTCCCAGCTTCTTGTTCATCTTGTCCAGAACCGCAATCTTCTGCGCGGCGGCAACGGCCGGGTTGGCAAACAACTCGCGCAACTCAGCGCTCGACTCCCAGGTGGAAAGAAAATCATCCAACTGCCGGTCCAACGCCACCATGTCCAGCTTTTCCTGGGTCACCACGTCGGCAAAGGCGCGGGCGTAACGTGCAACAAAAGCTGCCATCTACTTCCGCCCTTTCTTTGTCTTGGCGTTCCCCGTCGCGCCGGTTAGGGCCGTATCGCCCAGAAACTCGGCAATCAGCGCCCGATCAGTCTCCGGCGTAATCGCCAGTTGCTTCGCTGCCTGTTCGATGGCCAGGTCCGCGGCAAAGTGGCGCAATGAGCGCCGGGCCAGTGCGGCCGAGGTTTCCATTTCCTGCGCGGCAGCAGCCACGATGCGCGCGCTCTCTTCCTTGATCGAGGACTTAATGCGCTTCTCGTCCTCGCGGCTTTCCACCTCGACTTGAGAGCGAATCTGCGCAATCTCTCCGTCAAGTCCGGAGAGCCTGGCTTCGATGGCGCTCAGCCTCGTGTAGGCGTCTTCGGTCATCTTGCGAGCCGACTCGATGCCGGAGCGCACCTTCTCCGAGCGGTTGCGAAGCGTTCCGGGCAACAAGCGGAAGATGAAATAGCCGATCGCCAGCACGATGATGCCAAAGTTGATGCCCTCAAAGATGCGCGCCGCAGTCTCCACATCCAGATGCAGCATCCGGGCCATCGTTCGCACCATCGGAGAATGCAGGTAGACATCATTTGCGTCAGCCTCAGGCTTCGTAGCTTCTTCAGTCTTGGCAGCATCGGGCTGGGCAGGAATGTTTGTACCCGGCGATGTATGAGCGACTGCAGCGGATGCCTGCGAAGAGACGCGGATGGGCATGGCCAGCCCGGCGACGAACATTGCCAATAACAAAATGCGAAATAGGGAATTGGATAAACGCCTTGGCTGCGTGAAATTTCTCAACGGGAACCCCCGGCGGCCACGGGCAGCACGGCGCGCACCACCTGGCGCGCCAAATCTCCGGCAGAGGCCTGAATGGCCAGCTTGGCCTGCTCGGCCTCGTCTTCCAGCGCCGCCTTGGCCTGGTTTACCTTCTGCCCAGCTGCCTTGCGCGCGGCATCCAGAGCCGCGTCGCGCTCCGCATTCCATTGCTTTATCCGCGCCTCGCGCGCCTTGAAGACCTCGCCGCGGGCCTGGCGCAGCTTCTCAGCATACTCGGTTGCCAGATCCTCGGCCTGGGCGATGGCCTGCTGCGCCTTCTCCTGTGCGCCTTCGGTGCGGGCGCGGCGCTCTTTCAACGTCGCAGTCAGCGGCTCCTGCACCAGAAATTGGTAAGCCAGAACCAGCACGGTGAACAGCAGAATCGTGGGTATGGCGCTCAACAGAAGCGTCTCGAGTTGTTGAATGATCTCTTGCATGCTTGTTCAGCTTGTCCAGGCGGTCTAATGGGTCTCTCGCGCGCGGGTGAACACTTTTTTGTATCAGGAGCGAACCGTCAAGTCAACGCAACTGGCCCTGATTAATAGATTCCCATGGCGTATTATGAGACTCCCGTGACGGCGGTCACTTTTGGGAATGATACTGGGAAAAAAGACTTGATTTTACCGGAAATGAGCCTAAACTGAATGTATCACCTAGACCCGGTCCAGGGTCCAGCGGGCTGCAGGCTTCGGGAAGTCTTTCCACTCCCGAAGTCGACAGCCCGCTTCTTCATACAGGCCGTTTTCTTCCCCTTGCGCAGGAGCTTGCTAAGGTTTCGCGGCCGGTTTGTCCACTGTCAGTAGTCCCTGGGCGCGCAGCCAGTTCTCCAGCAGGTTGGGCCACTGGTCCAGAACCGGGTCACCCTTACCCAACCCCACGCCGTGCGGTCCGTTGGGGAAAATATGCGCCTCGGAGGGAACACCGGCCTTGACCAGCGCCTCGTAAAACCTCAGCCCCTGTTCCACCGGGACCGCTTGATCGTTGAAGGTGTGGTACCAGAAGGTGGGAGGCGTTTCTTTGGTCACCGACAGGTCTGGAGAGTACCCGGTCCGCAACGCTTCGCACTTGTCTGCCGCGTAGTCTTTCTTACAGCGGTCCATGTAGCGGGGGTCGGACTCGGAAAGGGCCCCGATCCATGGATAGCCCAGCACCAGGTAGTCCGGGCGGCTGGAGACGCGCTCGATGGGGTCTTCCGCTTCCGGCTTTCCCGCCACAAACTGCGTGCCAGCCAGCGCTGCCAGGTGTCCGCCGGCGGAGAAACCAATCATTACAATCCTGCCGGGGTCAATCTGGTAATCCTTGGCCCGTGCCCGCACCGTCTGCACGGCGCGCTGCGCGTCCAGCAGCGGAACCGGCAGCAGGTAGCCGTGCGAGGCCAGCCGGTAACTCAAAACGAAGGCGCGAAAGCCGCGCGTGGTAAACCAGTCTGCCACCTGCCGTCCCTCATGGTTGGCCGCCAGGTGAAGATAAGAGCCCCCCGGCAGAATCACCACCGCCGAGCCGTTTCCCAGGCCGTGCGCGGGTTCGAAGATGGTCAGAGTGGGCGTATCCTCGCAGGCCTTGCCTTTGGCCTCCGGAGCGTCGCCCGGCCAAAGGCGGATGGTCTGGATGCCCAGAAAGTCATTGTTAGTGCCGGCCATCGCGCAGGGTTCTTGTTGCGCCTGCGCCAGCCCGCATGCCAGCAAAACCACGACCAGCAATGCAAAAAAGTGTCTCATCGAAAACCTCACAATCGCTCGCGCCGATTATACAAGCTGCGGAAATTCGCAGGGCGGTTAATTTGGCTTATCTCAACGCCATCGAGCAAAATATGCTCACTTGGAATCGTGAAAATACTCTGGCAAATAGGTATACTGTGCCGATAAAGAGCCGTGGGGAGTGAATCCCACTCCACAGGAGTTTCAGTATGCGCCTCGCAGTCCGCTGCTTTCTGTTTTCCACTTTCCTCCTCCTGCCTTTTGCTCTCTCCTGCCGCTCGGCAACTTCCCTGATCTCGGCCACTGCATGGACGACGCACAACGATCCGGCCGGCTTTTCAGTCGACATTCCAGCCGGCTGGGTGGTGGCCGCCGACTCCACGCAGGGGCGCATTAAGCTGCGCGGAACCCGCGGCGAGCAGGTCGTGATTTGGCCCATCTTCATCGAGCAGAAGCAGTTGAACGCCACCGGAGCGGCGCGGCTGGTGATGCAACTGGCGCGCCGCCTGGATAATAGCCTCTCCTGGACTCCCGCCAATGCTCCCGGCAATGCGGCGCGTGTAGTAGCCAAGGGAGCGTCGCGCAGCGGGGCCACCGTGATGACCTGGTCCAACACCTCCACCGGTGCGGCCGTTAACCTTTATGAGCTGGAAGCTCCGCCCGATGTCTATGGTTCCTCGACAAACATCTTTTCCCGCATTCTCCAAAGCTTTCGCGGATCGCCGGACAATGCGCCCCGCCAGGCCGGCGGGGGCTCCAGCGCGGGGCCGTTGTCCTATGTCAACTGGAGCGACCCCCAGGAAGGCGCATTCACGATTCAGGTGCCGAAGGGATGGCAAGTGGCGGGAGGCGCTTTTCACTTGACCGCCACTGACGTTCGCAGCGCCGTTACCATGATCTCGCCCGACGGGCAGATGCGCATCTTCTTCGGGGACGCGAATATCGGCGCCTATATTGGGCCTACGCAAGCGCTCTATTACGCGGGGCTGCGCGAAGGCAGCCCTTACGGCCTTGGCGATGGCAGCAGGCTGGAGGTGCGCCGCTTGATGTCCGGTTCGCAATTCGCCAGCGCCTACGCGCAAACCCGGCTTGCTGCGCAGTGTTCCAGTGTCCAGGTGGAATCCAACTCCGTCCGCCAGGATCTTACGGCCGCCTTCTCGCAGTCGGCCCGTGCAGAGGGAATGAACAACGCGCAGCTCACCGCCGGCGACGCCGTCTTCAGTTGTACAGGCAAGAACGGTTCGCTGCATGGGCAGGTCATTGCCGCCACCGTGCTTCCGTTACCCGGCCGCTCCACAATCTGGTATGTCTACCGGCTCTACGGTTATATCGCCGTGCCCCAAAGCCAGCAGGCCGCCGAAGGCATCGCGCAGCAGGTGATGCAATTCTTTCGCATCGATCAGCAATGGCGGCAGCGCTCAAATCAGATCGCCAACAACGCCGTCGCGGCAGACAACGCCCGCTCCCAGCAGATTCAGGCCCGCGCCCGGGCGGCTATTCAGGAGAATCAGCGGCAAACCAGCGAGATGATCGTCAAGGGCTACGAGCAGCGCTCGCAGGTCTACGACGAGATTTCCCGCCGGCGCGAAAACGCCATCCTGGGCACCACGGATGTGGTCGATCCGTCGAGCGGAAAGCAGTACAAGATAGATAGCTATTCCAGCTACCACTGGATGAACAATCAGGGCGCCATCGTGGGCAATGATACCGGCGCCAACCCCGGTTACGGCTGGCACGACCTGGTCACCCTGCCGTGATTTGCTGATCCCTGATCTCTGTTATAGCCACATCGCCGTGTGCCCTGTGCCGTACTTCGCGGCCTGCGCGGTCAGTTCTTCCGCCAGCCCAAAACCGTAGCGGGCAAAATAATAGGCTGCGCCGTGCACCCGCTCCTGCAACGCGCCGCCGGGATAAAGCGCCTGGCTTACGGCCTCGGCCTGGCGTGTGAGCGAGGCCTCTCGCTGCAACTGGAAGTTGGCCGCCAGTCGCCGCAGCCGGTTCATCTGGTATCGCATTTTGCTGGCCGCCGTTTCAGCCGACATGCCCAACCCCGCGTCAAGCGAATGCATCCACTCCAGCAGCGCCGCAAGCTCGGCCTCCAGCGCTGCGCCCGTGCCGGCGAGCTTTTGCCTGCCTTCGACCGGCATGGCCTGAGTTGCCAGCAACTGCGCCAGCGACGCGGCGCTCTCAGCAAAAACCTGCTCCAGCGTCAGTCCATGCTTCCTGAGCGCTTCGCCAATCTTAGGCTCAACCAGCGTGGCCGAAAAACGCGGCAGCACCGGCGTCTGCCTGCCTCGTTCTTTTGGGCCCAGAATCCGCTTGTACAGCACGGCGGACTGGGCAAAGTAGGCAATCTCCGCTGGCCCGCCTACAATGGCTGAACTCGATAGCAGAAAATCCTGAAAAACCGGCCGCAGCAGCGCCGAGGGTGAGATGCGTTCCGGCTCCGCCTCCAGAATCCCCGCTAAATCCGCCGTCAAAAAGCTCTGCCTCCCCGCCTGCCACAACCCCTTCGGCTCCTTTGCGCTCGGGGCCAGCCGCTTGAGCGCCACACGCGCTCCCGTTCGCTCGTCAATGAGAAACAGCAGGCTCGACTGCGGCCCCACGGCCACCTGCGCGTGATAGCCGGCCGTTTCCAGTTCTCGGTTTCGCGCAACCAACGCGGAATGCAGCTCATCGGCGCGCTCCAGCGCCGCGCGCAGCACCGGCGCGCCCATGTGGTGAAAATCGCGTCCGCTCGCATCCAACACCAGCAATCCCTGCGCCTCAAAAACCCGGGAATAAAACTTCGCAAAGGCCTGCGCCAGAGTGTGTCCCGGCTGGTAGGCCGCCTCCAGCGCTTCCATGGCCTCTGAGGCCCCCAGCAGCTCCCGCGCCTCATCCACCAGCGGGGTAATCGAGTCGTCCAGCACCATCCCGCCCACGGGCCGCGCCGCCTCGAGCGCTGTCGCATAGGTCAGCTTGCGCAGCTCGCGTCGCGCTGGAAAAACAACGTGGTTGATCTCCGCAAAGTCGTGATCTTCCGTGGCCAGCCAGAAAATCGCGGCTTGAGGCCGTCCCGCCGCCGTTGCCTCTCGCGCCCGCGCCAGCGCCGTAGCCGCCTTGAAGGCCGTGAACAGCGGCCCGCCAAACAGCCCCACCTGCTGCCCGGTCACCACCACTCCCGCGCCGCCGCTCAGAGCCTCAAGGGCCGCCGCGGCAGCCGGCGACGATGCGGAATTCTGCCCGGCCAGTAGCCCCACCAGCTCCGGCCAGTGCGCGGGAGTCTCCGGCCGCTGCTGCCAACCCCCGTCCCACGAGCCGGGGGCATAGTACGCCCGCGCCGCCGCCTCCCCGGAGCAGGACTCCAGAAACAGCCGGTGAAGCCCCGGCACAGCGGTGATGGGATGGCGCTCTGCGGTCAGCAACTCATTCTCTTGGTAACAGGGAATCCCAGGGCGAACCCGCTCTGCACGCGCGGAGATGGGATTCAGCCACTGTTAAGGATGCCACGCCGGACCCCATCGATGCACGAGCACATTTGTTTGCGGCATTCGGGCAAAATTATGCGTATACTCTGTATCTGATTGCGCATGTTGTCCGAGTGTGCTTCAATCGCCCCGGAGGAGAGACAAGAGATGCCCAAGAAAAAGAAGAAAGCCAAGAAGGCCGCCAAACCCAAGGCAAAAAAAGCTGCCAGGCTCAAGGCTAAGAAGTCCCCCAAACCCAAAAAGAAGAAAGCCTTCAAGAAGGCAAAAGCGAAGAAGCCTAAGGCCAAAAAGGCCCTCAAGAAGGCAAAAGCGAAGAAGCCCAAGACCAAAAAGGCGCTCAAGAAGGCAAAAGCGAAGAAGCCCAAGGCCAAAAAGGCCCTCAAGAAGGCAAAAGCGCTGAAACCCAAGGTGAAGAAAGCCCTCAAGGCGCTGCTGCCCACGGTGGAGGAGGCGGCGGAACTACTCAGCTCCGAGACGGTCTTCGAGGGGCCGCTTTTCCGTGTGCTGCGTGACCGCCTCATCGAGCCGGGCGGCAAGCTGGCAACGCGCGACATCATCCGCCACAACGGCAGCGTGGTCGTCCTGGCCATCGACAACGCCAAAAATAAGCGCGACCCCTGGGTTGTGGTTGAGAGGCAGTATCGCCATGCCGCCGGGCGGTTCCTCTGGGAGCTGCCGGCCGGCAAGCTGGAGCCCGGCGAAGACCCCCTGCTGGGGGCCCAGCGGGAGCTTGCCGAGGAGACCGGCTATCGCGCCAAAAAATGGAAGCCGCTGGTCGAGTACTACGCCAGCCCCGGCTTTCTGGGTGAGTCGATGAAGGTCTTTGTGGCCGAGGGCCTGATGGCGGGAGACGCCCATCAGGAAGACGACGAGCAGATTGCCTTTCGCCTGGTCAAACTCTCCGAACTGCTCAAACTGATCGAAAAGGGCGCAATTCTGGATGGCAAGACGCTTTCCACCGTGCTCTTGTACGCGCGCAATATCGCAGGCAAAGGCAAAAAGTAGCGGCTATTTCCTGGCTCCACCGGCTGCGGAAAACTCGGTCCGGCATGATGCGGGGGGTTCACCTCCCCCCCCCGCGTAAAGCCAACAGAATCAACACGGGATGGTAGGGATAGGTTTCAGCCCATCCCTTGACCCCGCAAGGCGGCCTTTCGGGATATTCGCACGCAGTTTGCCCTGTTTCCGCAGCCTGTCCATCCAGACTGCCCTTTCCAGCAATGGCCTGAGGCAGCAATCTGGTCTTGTCCCATATTGTGCATTTGTGTATGTTTTTTCTTGCATCTTTTCCTGGGCATTTTGCGTCATAATGCATATCGGTGGGCATTCCCCTGTTTGATTCGCCCACCGTACATCACAGGATGTAAGGAAGGCAGGACCCTGTGGCTCAGTACAAAGGGAAGGTCAAGTGGTTTAACAACGCCAAGGGTTACGGTTTCATCGGACGCGAGGATGGACCGGACGTATTCGTCCACTACTCATCGATTCAGTTGGACGGGTACAAGACGCTGAAAGAGGGCGATGACGTTGAGTTCGATATCGTCCAGGGCCAGAAAGGCGCTCAGGCGGATGCAGTGATCCGGCTGAGGGGCACTACCACCCCAAGCCCCACCGCCGCCCCGAGCGCGACCTAGAGGCGCGAAAGACCGGGCCAAAGAACAAGACCGTAACGGAGCGGGTGCTTGAGGTGTGTCCGTTTTCTTTCCTTTGTCACAATTGTGCTTTAGACCCCATCATGTCTTGTTCCTTGTGCGTTTCTGTCCGGAGCGCTAGTCCGGCTCGGCTTTATCAGGTTTTTTCGTAGTCCCCCAGAGATACATTGCTATTTCCAGTGCAGAACCTATGCCTGATACGGTCCTATGCGGCCAAAAAGGAATCGAACCAGCGAAAATTCCACCGCGTTTAAAGAAATATCAGACACATTTAGGAGCCCGGAGAGATAAGATAAGGGCGCCATGAGCTTACTTCTTCAGGATTCCCCAAGAGAGATTGACGATGCCGCCCGCGGTGAAGAGTTCACCAAGGGGACTACCCACGTGGTCTGGACCGGCGTCGCCGCCACCCTGCTGGTTACCCTTGCCGTCACTTTTTTTGTGTTGGCTGGGCAAAAGCCGCCTGTGGCCAGCGGAGAGATCGTTCAGGTGTGGGCTCACCCCAACCACGTCGTGACCTCGGGGCTTGACGCCAACGGCCAGCCCATGCCCAAACAGAGCTTCGATCAGGTGCTGGTCTTCGCCCACGTGAAGCTGTTGAACCAGAGCAAGTACCCGCTCGTCCTTGAAGATGTGCTGGCCAATGCCCGGCTCGAAGACGGCATCCTCTCCGTCTCCGCCGGTAGCACGGGCCAGTATGATCAGGTCTTTCTCGCCTATCCTGAACTGGCCGCGCAACACTCCAACGGGTTTTCGCCCCGCGCCACCCTGGCCCCAGGGCAGCGTGTAGACGGGACCGCCTTCTGGATCTTCCGCATGACCAGGAAGGAGTGGGAGGCGCGCCATGATTTGAACTTCACCTTCAAGTTCCAGTATCAGGACAACCTGGTACTCATCCCCCGCACAGCAGTTATGGAACAGTAGGCGGAGCCGGCGCGCTCTTGGGCGTCGACAGGTAACCGCTCACCTGGTTCTTCGAGGCGATTGCGTTCACCACAACTTCAAAGAGCTGCGGGTCCTTGCCGCTATAAAACTGCAGCGGTTCATTCACTCCCTTGTTGTTCTTCGGCACTGGCTTGTCATCCGACAACACCGTCAGGCTGTAGGTGTACTTCTTGGGATCGGCCCTGGTCAGATCCAGGCTCACCGTACCTACTGGCTTTCTCTGGCCCTTGGTCAGCGTGAACTCGTAGTAGTTCCGGTCGCCCTTGTGCTTGAGCAGTTCCAGCTCATCGTGATTGCGGGCAATCAGGGTGCTGTGGCCGTCCAAATCCCCCTTCATCGACTGCAACTGGTCGATGGTGGTGGCCAGTTGGCTCTGTGTCTTGCTCAGATCCGTCTTGACCCCGCCCACGTCGGTCTTCACACCGGATACATCGGAGGAAAGCCCCGATACCGCCTGCGCAGTCTGCTTCTGGGCGTTCTCCAGGCGCTGGCTGTCGGCCTGCTCCCGGCGAAGGATCTCCTGGGCGCGGGCATCCATTTGCTTCTGTGTCAGCCCCAGCGACTGCCCCAGCTCCTCGTTTGCCACTTTGAGGCGGGCGTCGGTTTCGCGCAAGTCTGCAGCCAGCTTCTTGTTCTGATCCCTGGCATCGGCTAGCGCCGCTTCCTGGCCGTTCAAACGGCCGTTGAGCGACCAGCTCCAGAGCAGGCCGCCCACCCCGGCCAGCAGGGCCACGGCGATGGCCGCCAACAATGCGCCCGAGTAGTTCCGGGGCGTCTCGTCAAGTACACTCATGTGTTTGCCTTTCTGTCGCGGTCCGTCTTGCGGGCCGTTTATCGTGAGAGGGCGTCATCCTGTCCGGTTAGACGCCGTTGAAAAGGGAGTTTCTCCCAAAATTCCCGAAACTTACCGGGATCCCACCCGGAATGTCATAGGCCGAAGTTCGCGCTTCGGGCGCCTAAGGGGTGAATCTACAGAATATAGAAATATTCCCGTTCGTGCAGGAAAAGCTGTCTGTATTTGCACATTGCATGCCCCAAAAGAGGCTTCGAGACCGTTTTTCCGTCCCTGCTGTCCCGCGTTTCGTGACAACCATGGAAGCGCTACGATATAAACATCTTTGCGGCACTTTTAAGCTAGGGCTCTTTCTGAATCTCAGGTAAAATTGCCGCATCCACCAAGTATTCACCTTAAGGGAGAAATCCGAACGTTATGTCGACTGCTGTCGCTGGGAAGGGTTTGGAGGGAGTTGTAGCCGCGAACTCCGGGATCTGCTGGATCGACGGAGAAGCGGGCGTACTCTCCTATCGAGGCATCGACATTCACGAACTGGCCCTGCACTCCACCTTCGAAGAGACTACCAGCCTGCTGTGGAACGGCATCCTGCCAAGTGAGCTTGAGCTGCGCGAGTTCGAGTCGCAGCTGACGCTTGCCAGGGGCATGGACTTTCGCATCGTCAACCTGCTGCGCGCCATTCCCGCCTCCGCCACACCAATGGAAGTCTTGCGCACCGCGGTCTCCGCGCTTAGCTTCTACGACGCCGACGAGAAGGACAACTCCCACGACGCCAACGTGCGCAAGTGCTACAACCTTACCGCGCAGATCGCCATGATCGTGGCCATCTATGACCGGCTGCGCAAGGGGCTGGAGGTTGTGCCCCCCGACCGCTCGCTCAACCACGCCGCCAACTTTCTGTGGATGCTCAACGGCGTCAAGCCCTCCGAGACAGCCACACGTACGCTGGACATAGCCCTCATCCTCCACGCCGAGCACGAGCTGAACGCCTCCACCTTTGCCGCCCGCGTCATCGCCGCCACCCTCTCCGACGTACATTCGGCCGTCACCGGGGCCCTCGGCGCCCTCAAGGGGCCGCTGCACGGCGGCGCCAACGAAGGCGTCATGCGCATGCTGTATGAAATCGACAAGGAAGGCGCCGATCCGGTTGAATATGTGAAGAGTATGTTAATGGCCAAGCAGAAGATCTCCGGCTTCGGCCACCGCGTCTATAAGACCGAGGATCCCCGCGCCACCCACCTGCGCAAGATGAGCGAGCAACTCGGCAAGGACGCCGGCGTGCCCAAGTGGTTCGATTATTCCCGCGCTATCGAGCTCTACATCAACGCCGACAAGAAGCTCAACGCCAACGTGGATTTCTACTCGGCTTCGACCTACGCCACGCTAGGCATCGACATCGACCTCTACACGCCCATCTTCGCCATCAGCCGCATCGCTGGTTGGGCCGCCCACATCATCGAGCAGTTGGACGACAACCGCCTCATCCGTCCCCGCGCCGAATATATCGGCCCGCCCTACCCCTCGCCGTATATTCCCATGGAGGAGCGCGGATGATGCAGTAGCGTGGGCATAATTCTCGCGCTGAAAAACGTGAAACGTTGTATCATAAAGTTGTTATGGCCCATTCCGTTACCATTACTACCCCGATGCCGACTCTCGACGAGTTGGGCAGAGATCTTGGCCTGACAAAAACCCAACAGAAATCCATCATCCGTCTTGTCGATGAGAAGATGTCTGGGCGGTCGACGGCTTATGCTTTCAAGAACAGGGGGAAGAAGGCATCCGCATTTGAAGGAAAGAGAAGCGGTCGTGCGCGCAAAAGAGCTTAAATTATCTAATAATTCCGTCTTCCTCAACATCCCTTACGATGATCATTTCAAGCGTCTCTATATCGCTTATATCTGTGGCTTGATCCATTTGGGCCTCAAGCCTCGCGCGACAATCGAGATTCCGGGCGGGCGGAACCGGCTCGATAAAATCCTGGATTTAATTCGCAGTTGCAGCTATTCGATTCACGATTTGTCAAGAGTTCAGGTGGCTCGAAATCTGCCATTCACCACACCGCGATTCAATATGCCCTTTGAATTAGGCCTCGCCGTTGCAGCCACAAAGATCGACGCTCTTCCGGATAATTGGTTCGTCTTTGAGTCGGTGCCTCGTCGAGTATCCGTATCACTCAGCGACTTGGGTGGAACCGACGCCAATATCCACAATGGAACCCCAGGCGGTGTTATGCGAGAACTCGGCAACGCCTTTGATCGTCAGTCGATCAATGAAAGATATTCCGTCCCCAAAGTGATGAAAACTTACAAGACCGTATCGAGCCTGGTAGGGGATATTCTACGAGAGACCGGCGGACAAGGTCTCTACGAGGCTGGTGTCTTCCGGGGGCTGTGTGTTGCCGCCGGAAGAGCCGCGGGCATTCCACAAACCCGCTGATTCCCGCATTCATCACGCCTGCCGCCCCTTCCACAGCTGATAAAGCCCCCATGCTGCCAGTGTGCAACCGTCGCGGATCGCCCCGCTCCGCATCATCTCCTCGAACTCCTCTACGGAAACGGAGCGTACTGTCAGATCATGCTCCTCGGTGTCGGGCTTTTTCTCCGCATGCATCAGCCCGGTGGCGAGATACACGTGCTGTTTCTGCCGCGTGAAGCCGTAGGCAATCCACAGCTCGCCCAGGTGGACCATCTCCGCCGCTATCAGGCCGGTCTCCTCTTTCAGTTCGCCGCGCGCCAGCTCCTCGGGGTTCTCGACTTCCATCTCCCAGCCGCCCTGCGGCAGCTCCAGCGCCCGCTCCCCGATGGTGTAGCGGAACTGCTCCACCAGCCACACCTGCCCCTGGTCAACCGGCAGGATGATGGCCGCATCGTGCTTCTCCACCACGCCATAGATGCCCCGTTCGCCGTTGGAGCGCAAAATCTCATCCTCTCGCACCCGCATCCAGTGGTTGCGATAAACCTCGCGGCTGGCAAGCGTAGTGATAGAACTGCCGGGAACAGGGTTCATACGATCTCCTTTGCGCTATTCTTCTCGCAGCCGGTACTGCCGCAACCGCCCCACCAGCGAGGCCGGACCGCTCACAGTCAGCCGGACAAAATTGCCTTCATACTCCCTGCTGTGCACCACCATCCCCGCCTCGATGGCCGCCAGCACCCCGCCCTCCTGCTGCGGAACGCGCAACTTGGCGTCGATCACCGGGTCGGAATGCAGCGCGCGGTCAATGGCCTTGAGCAGCGCCTCCATCCCTTCGCTGGTGCGCGCCGAAACGGCCACCTCGCCCCCAGCCTTGCTCCGCTCCAGCAGCCCTTCCCGCTCATGCTCGTCCAGCAGGTCGATCTTGTTCAGCACTTCGATGCGCGGCTTGCCCAGCGATTCCAAATCGCCCAGCACCCGCTCCACCTGCGCTTTTTGTTCCTCGCCGTATGTCGAGGCCGCGTCGCGCACATGCAGCAGCACCTCGGCCTGCTCCACCTCTTCCAGCGTCGCCCTGAAGCTGGTCACCAGCGTATGCGGCAGGTTGCGGATAAAGCCTACCGTGTCCGACAGCAGAACTTTGCGGCGGCTGGGCAATTCGATGGCTCGCAGCTTGGGGTCCAGCGTCGCAAACATCTTGGGCGACTGCAAGACCTGCGCGCCAGTCAGTTGGTTGAAGAGCGTGCTCTTGCCGGCGTTGGTGTAGCCCACCAGCGCCACCGTGGGCACCGGAACCGACTCGCGCCGTCCTCGTTGCTGCTTGCGCACCCGGCGCACCGCTTCCAAATCACCTTTCAGCTTATCGATACGGCGCTGGATTCCGCGCCGGTCAGTTTCCAGCCGGGTTTCGCCCGGACCGCGCGTGCCAATGCCGCCGCCCAGCTGCGACATCGCCTTGCCCTTGCCTGTCAGCCGCGGCAGCATGTACTCCAGTTGCGCCAGCTCCACCTGCAATTGCCCCTCGCGAGTGTGTGCGTGCCGGGCAAAGATGTCCAGTATGATTTGCGTCCGGTCCAGGACGCGGCAGGGAAGTGCGGCCTCCAGGTTGCGCAACTGGGTCGGCGTCAGGTCGTGGTCAAAGAGCACGAGATCAGCCTCGGTCGAGGCAACGACCCCGGCAATCTCCTCCACCTTACCCGCGCCGATCAGCGTAGCCGGATCGGGCCGGGCGCGGCGCTGCATGAGCTCCGCGGCCACCACGCCACCCGCGCTTGCCACCAGCTCTCGAAATTCTGCCAGCGATTCTTCCGCGTCCAGTTCCGTTGATGAGCGCGACCCCGCTACCCTGGCCGGAGAAACGCCCGTATCAGCTTGCGCAGCGTCATCGTCTCTGAAATCAGCGGCAGACGGCTCCGCGCGCGCCACTGCTCGCCGCGCGTCCGCCTGGGTTGCGTGGTTGCCGCGGGAGCGGAGCCCAAGGTCCACTCCCACTAAAACCGCCCGCTCCGGGCCTCCACTCTCGCGCCCGGAATCGGTCGCAGAGAGGGATGTCCGAACGCCTGTTCTGTTTGCTTGTTCGGCCAAAGGAGACCGCTCCCCGCCTGCTACAGCGGTTCTCAAATTGCTATACCCCGAAACCACAATCGCTAAGTGGCTTTTTCCTTAAGAAAATGCCACCTTGCACATCTCTTGCAAAGGCACGCGAATTTGAGAACCGCTTTATCGCTGCTCCCCTGCGGCTGGAGTTGTGGCCGGAGCCGGGCCAAGGTCGGGGAATGTGCCAGCCGGGCGGTGCTCGCTATGAAGCATGCCCCGGTTGCTGACCACGGTTGAAATGGCATGCTTGAAGATCAACTGCTCCTGGCTGTTGTTCTCCAGAAGCACGGAATACTTGTCAAACGACCGGATCTTCCCGGTGAGCTTAACACCGCTGACCAGATAAATCGTGATGGGGGTCTTGTCCTTGCGGACTGTGTTCAGGTACGTATCCTGAATATTTTGTGCCGGCTTGGTGTCCATTTGCCGATCTCCTGCTTTCCTTGGGGATAGTGGATGCTATTGGGTAGCATGTACGCGAGCAAATCGAAGCATGCGTCCCGGGAAGCCCCAGAGCCGCCAATTCCCACAATAGTTTTACTGTATAGAGCTTTTCCAGCCTTTTCAACTGTCAATTGAGGCAATCTTTGATTTCCAGGCTGGTTTTAGTTCCGTACTCCATTCTTTCGCCGCATTTCTGACAACTGGGCGGAAACCCATGTATTTCACCACGGGTGCTTCACTGCCTGCGCTGGCTTGCCGAAGGGGCCCGTTTTTGGGACCCGAGAGTCCACGCGGCTGCTAGCATAGTGGTGTGAAAACCGAGCCGAATCCGCCTCAGAAGCCTGCCTCAACCGCCCAACCGGTGCCCATGCTGGACCTCAAACGCCAATACCAGCCCCTCTACCGGGAACTCCTGGAGTCCGTCGGCCAGGTCCTGGCCACGCAGCAATTCATTCTGGGTGAATCGGTTGCGGCATTTGAAAAAGCCGCTGCGGAGCGGCTGGGCGTGGCCCACGCCATCGGCTGCTCCTCGGGCACCGACGCCCTCTGGCTGGCACTGGCCGCCGCCGAGGTTGGCCCCAGCCAAGCCGTCGTCACCACCCCCTTCAGCTTCTTCGCCTCGACGAGCGCCATCCTCCGCGCCGGAGCCCAGCCGCTTCTCGCCGACATCGACCCTGCCACCTTCAACCTAAGCCCCTCGGCCGTCGAAGCCCTGCTCAACGGCCCCCAAGGCGCAGCCGTCCGCGCCATCCTCCCTGTCCATCTCTACGGCCAGTGCGCCGACTGGACAGCCTTCGCCCGCATCGCCAGGGAGCGCAACCTCAAGCTCGTTGAGGACGCTGCCCAGGCCTGGGGCGCTGATGCGCAGGGGGTTAAGGCAGGCGCCCTCGGCGATGCCGCCGCCTTCAGTTTTTACGCCACCAAGAACCTCAGCGCCGCGGGCGACGCGGGCATGGTCACGACCAACTCCACTGAAATCGCCGAGCGCGCCCGCATGTTGCGCCAGCACGGCATGAAGCGCCGTTACTACCACGATGAGATGGGCTGGAACGCGCGCATGGACGGCTTCCAGGGCGCCATCCTCGCCGTCAAGCTCAAGTACATCGACGGCTGGAATCAACTCCGCCGCGCCGTCGCCCGCCGTTATCATGCGCTTTTTCACGCCGCGGGACTGGTTGAAGCCGGCCCTTATCCCAGCCACGGCGTCGTCCTTCCGCAAGAGGTCAAGAGCACCCATCACGTTTGGCACCAATACGTCATCCGCACTGCCCGCCGCGACGGCCTGCGTCAGTTCCTCACGGAGCGCAAGATCGGCTCGGAGATCTACTATCCCGTTCCGCTGCATCTGCAGGCAGCTCTCAAGCCGCTGGGCTACAGCGAAGGCAGCTTCCCCGAGGCAGAGCGCGCCGCCCGTGAAGTTTTAGCCCTGCCCATCTTCCCCGAGCTGCGCGAGGACGAGCAGCAAACGGTAGTCAGCGCGATTGCCGAGTTTTTTAGCTGATTGGAATCGGGTTATTTCGGGTCTCATGGACGAGACTGATGATACAATGTATCTACAGGGGGAAGTATGCAGGCTCAAGTGATGAAATGGGGAAACAGCTTGGCGATCAGGATCCCGAAACCCATTGCGGATGACGCTCGCTTGCAGTTGGGCGACCCGCTGGAGATCGCGGTAGCTGCCGATGGGGTTGTGCAGATGCACCGGGTAGGAGAAATCCCAACCCTGGCCCAACTGGTGGCACAAATTACCCCGGAGAATCGCTACGCGGAGATTTCACTCGGGCCGGAAGTCGGAAGGGAAGCCGTCGAATGGTAAGCCCGTATGTTCCCGATACCGGCGACATTGTCTTCCTGGACTTCGATCCCCAGGTTGGCAGGGAACAGGCCAAGCGCCGGCCCGCGCTCGTCCTGACCGATCTCCGCTACAACCGGGCCAGCGGTTTAGCCGTAGTTTGTCCCTTGACCAGCAAGGTCAAACCCTACCCCTTCTCATTGCCGATCACCGTTGGGAGAGTGGAAGGGGCCGTGCTTGTCGATCAACTGAAGAGTATGGATTGGGAGCGGCGCGGGGCGGAGTTTCATTCCAAAGCTCCGGCAAAGATGATCGCCAAGGTGCGCCAATACATTGCGGTTCTGCTGCAAATTCCGGTCAGGTGAGGGTGGAGGAATGAGAGACAGAAACCACGACGAAGCCATGGCGGAGGAGTTCAAGCAGAACCCCGCCTACGCGCTGGAGCTGCTGAACGAGATTCTTGAGGAGGGCGAACAGGGCGAATTGCTCATCGCTCTGCGCCAGATGGCCAAGGCCTTTGGCGGCGTTCAAAGTGTGGCGGAAAAGGCCAACCTCAACCCCACGCAGCTCTACCGCACATTATCTGAAGAGGGCAATCCGGAACTGCGCAGCCTCTCCGCAATTCTCAAAGCCATGGGCCTGCGGCTGGCGGTCGAACGCGTCCGCGCGGCTTGAGTTTCTGGTGGAAATTATTTGTTGAGGTTCGTGATCTCCAAGGTCTCAAAAGCGAGATCTAGGCCACCCAACTTTATTGTTCTGACCTGGGCTACCCGCCTGCACCTCAGGGCAGAGCTTTCTCAGCCTCCGCGAGGAAGACAACCGCAGAGGCTGTCATGTGTAGCATATAGCCTACCAAATAATCTGGAACAGACGTTGGAGCCACACCTTGACCGTGGCCGCTGAGCTTATTGCGCCCCGTAGGTACGCTCGACTCCAGTAGGCTTCTGAGGGAAGCATATTGCGCTTGCCAGAAAGACGGAATTAGATCGTTGTCCATACAAACCTGAATAAGCTCCTTCGCGGTCGCGCCCGATTTGTAAATCCAGCCTCGCTTATCACAGATTCCTTTCATGAGACTCTCAAACGACTTGAGGCATTCGTTAAGTGCCTCCTTGGAATTGCCCGACCGATAGTGCTCGTACGCTTTAAGAAACTCCTCTTGGGCTCCTACATATTGCGTTTGATTAAGAAGTCGCAGAGCGGGCTTGACCGCCTCTACATGAAGCATTTCCGAATCAACTCGGATAATCTCGCCATCGGAGTATTGGTATCCGAGACCATGCTCCCGGAATCTACTGTTGAGCTCACTAATTGCTGCGTCGGCAATTTTGGATGCATTCGTTCTTCCCTCATATGTATATTCGCGCACCACGTTATCGATACCTCTAAAGGTAATCTCGAGCACATCGATAGCTTTTTCTACTTCTTTTGTCTTGAGGAAGAAATTGGTTAATTCATAGGGGTCGTTCTGTTCTCCAGATTCGGAAAGTGTGAATACACCGTACTCCCTGCAAATCAATTCAGTCATTTGTCTGAAAATACGGCCTGCGTTAGTACTTGCCTGACGAGGCTGGCCAAGCGAGTCATCCCAGATATGAACGACTTGGACTCTAAATTCAGTCGGTAGCTTGTTATAGACGTATACGTCAGGGACCTCGCCGCGTAGTCTCTTTTGGCGCTTGGAATACAAATCAATAATGGCCACTCTAACGCCCCCTATTCAATCGCGGGTGACCCATGTCCCGCTTTTGGGACACGAGAAACCACCTACGCCGTAGCCGCGTTCGCTACCGATTGTAAACCCCTCGCCTTAATCTCGAACTCGCGAATCTTGTATTTTTGTATTTTGCCGCTGAGCGTCGCCGGAAACTCGGTGACGAAGCGGACGTGTTCGGGAACCTTGTAGTAGGCAATCTGGCCTTTGCAGAATTCCTTGATCTCTTCTTCGGTAGCTTCGACGCCGGGCTTCAGACGCACCCAAGCGGCAACAATCTCGCCCAGCCGCGCGTTGGGAATGCCCACCACCTGCGCCTCGCCGACCTTGGGATGCGTGTAGAGGAACTCCTCCACCTCGCGGGGATAGATGTTTTCGCCGCCGCGAATAATCACGTCCTTGGAGCGGCCGGTCAGGTGGATGCAGCCGTCCGGGTGCATGATGCCCAGGTCGCCGGTATGCAGCCAGCCGTCTTGCTTAATCACTTTGGCAGTGCCCTCCGGGTCGCCGTCGTAGCCCTTCATCAGCGCGTAGCCGCTCACGCAGACCTCGCCCTGCTTGCCGATTGGTACTGCCTTGCCGTTTGCCGTGATGCGGATTCCGGTCTGCGGCATCGCCCGGCCAACGGTCGAGACGCGAATCTCGATGGGATCGTCGGCGTCGCTCATGGTAACCACCGGCGAGGTCTCTGTCTGCCCGTAGGCGATGACCAGCTCGCGGCAGTGCATCTCGTTGAGCACGCGCTTCATCAGCTCCACCGGGCAGGGCGCGCCGCTCATCATGCCGGTGCGCAGGCTGGTCAGGTTAAAGCTCGAGAAATCCGGCAGCGCCAGCTCGGCGACGTACATCGCGGGCACGCCATACACCGAGGTCGCCCGCTCGTCATGAACGGCCTGCAGCGTCGCGCGCGGGTCAAATGTCCACTGGGGCAGAATAATCGCCGCGCCGGAGTTGAGCGCGCTCATCGTCCCGATCACGCAGCCGAAGCAGTGGAAGAGCGGCACCGGAATGACGATGCTGTCCTGCTCGGTGTAGTGAAATCCCTGCGCCAGGAACTGCCCGTTGTTCACGACGTTGTGATGGGTGAGCATCACGCCCTTGGGCAGTCCGGTCGTTCCGCTGGTGTACTGGATGTTGGCCACATCGTCCACGGCCACGCGGTCGGGAAGCCGGCCCTCGGCGTCCAGCAGCGCCGGCCATTCGGGCGAGTCGAAGTAGATGGTGTGCGCCAGAGCAAGATTGAGCCCGTGGCGCGCACGGCCCAGAATCTCCTCGTAATCGGCGCGCTTGTCCTTGTGCCACAGAAACAAGGCCTTCATGCGCGAGCGTTGCAGCGTGAACTGCAGCTCGTGCGAGCGGTAGGCGGGGTTCACGTTAACCAGCGCCGCCCCGGCGCGCGCGCAGCCCATGTGCATCATGATCCACTCGATGCAGTTGGTGGACCACAGCCCCACGCGGTCTCCCCGGCGGATACCCAGCGACCAGAGCCCGCGCGCCACGCGGTCGGCCTCGGCGCTTAGTTCAGCCCAGGTGAGGCGCTTCTGCTGATGGCAGGAAGCCACGGCCGGGCGCTCGGGATAGCGGCTGGCGGTGCGCTCCAGCAAGCCGCCGATGGTCAACTCCAGCAGAGGCCGGCCGGGCCCCTGCGATTGGCTCAAAGCACGAAGATTTTCTTCTTCAGGCATGGCTCCGATGTTGCAAACGGAAAAGGCAGTGTACACCCGCGCACCGGGCGGAAAAGTGTGACCTGGCCCACAAATCTTATGTCGCTCTTTATGTAAACTCGCAGGCTCCGGGAGCCGTCCAACGAATGTGAGAGAAGCCGTGATGGCCAGTTTTCGTTGTCCCTGCTGTGGATATAAGACGCTTGAGGCGCCCGAAGCGCAGGCCTTGTGCCCAGTCTGCTGGTGGGAGGATGACGGCCAGGATGACGGCGACGCTGAACAAGTCCGGCTGACGGTGAACGGAACCCTCAGCCTGACCGAGGCCCGCGCCCATTTTGCCCGTTGCGGCGCGGCCCATCCCCGATTTTTACCTTACGTGCGCAAGGCTCAGGTCACTGAGCAGTAAACTGGGGTCCCCACGGACTCAGGGCCCCCAGGGAGCGATCTTTGCTCGCTGGGGTGAAGGGACAGGTCTTCGTCCGTGGGGTGGATAACCGGGGTCCCCACGAACTCGGGGCCCCCAGGGAGCGATCTTTGCTCGCTGGGGTGAAGGGACAGGTCTTCGTCCGTGGGGTGGAGTAGTGCCTTTCCCGGTGCCCCTTGGCGCCTAAATCAGCCTAACCGGTTTGACCCTGCCAGCAAACCCTCATACCATGAGTAAAGGGATTGCTTCATCCGCGCAGGGTAGGTGTGCCCGCAGCGGCAACCCGCGACAGCAGCCTGTAGAAAAAAAGCCGCGATTTGCGGCCTAAAACGCCGGTTTTCGGCCCGTAACAGACAGTTTATTCCTAATTCTGGCAGTTTGTTCGGCGCACATAGCGCCGGGAAGGCAAAACGTTGAGTTCCAGCGGCACAGTCGATAACAAACCACAACCTGACGAGGCCCAGGCGTCGCACGACGGCCCCGATCACAATCAAGCCCACCCCCACGATCACTCGGGTCACGATCACGAAGGTCACGACCACAATCACGGGCCTGTATGGAATCCCGAATGCACCCGGGAACTGGTGCTGGATGTTCCCGCCGAAGAGGTCGCCAAGGCCTATCAGACGGTGACCGGCAACTATCAAAAATACGCCAAAATCCCCGGCTTCCGCGCCGGCAAGGTGCCGGAATCGGTCGTCCGCCGCCGCTTTGCCGACGGAATCCGCAAAGACGTAATCGACGGCCTGCTGCCCGAACGCTTCAACAAGGCGGTTCAGGAACTGGGCATCAAGCCCGTGGGCGAGCCGCGGGTGGCCGAGTTAACCGTCGAGGACGGCAAGCCGCTGCACGTGAAGGCAATCTTTGAATTTATCCCGGAGTTCTCCATCGAGGGCTATCAGCAGGTCACGGTGGATAAGCCGCCAGTCGAGGTCACCGAAGAGGAGTATCAACGCGAGATGGAGCAGTTGCGCGAGTCGCGCTCGACCATCGAGCCGGTGGAGGAAGACCGCGCTCTTAAGAACGGCGACTGGGCGCAGATTACTTACAAGGGACTCATCGATGGCGAGACGGATGCCGCGCCGGTGGCGGGTGAAGACACTTTGGTGGAAGTGGGCGGCAAGGACACCGTCGAAGCTTTTACCACTGCCTTGCGCGGCGCCAAACCCGGCCAGGAACTGAAGGCCGAGGTTATCTACCCGGCCGATTATGCCGAACCCAAGCTGGCCGGCAAGACCGTGGCCTATGAGGTCGAGGTCAAGGCCATCAAGAAGCGTACCGTGCCCGAGCTGACCGACGATTTCGCCAAAGAGTTGGGCCACTACGAAAACCTGGCGGAACTGGAAACCCGCGTCCGCGAGCACTTGGGGCACAGCAAGCGCCGCAGCGTGGAAGGCGAGACCAAGGACCGGCTTCTTGCCGCGCTTGCTGAGCGCTACCCCTTTGCGGTTCCCGAATCGCTCGTGCAGCAGCAGATTGACACGCGGCTGGAGCGCGGCCTGCGCGCTCTGGCGGCCCAGGGCATGAAAACCGAGCAGATGCGTAATCTGGACTTTACCCGCCTGCGCGCCGCACAGCGCGATGGCGCCGTGGCCGAAGTAAAAACCAACATTCTGCTGGACCGCATCTCTACTGAGGAAAACATCAGCATCAGCGACGAGGAACTGGACCACGAATTGCAGCTGGCTGCCTTGCAATCCCGCGAGCCGGTGGATGCGTTGCGGACGCGTTTGCAGGCGGACGGCGGACTGGACAGAATCCGCGAACAAATGCGGCGCGAGAAAACCGCGTCTGTACTCTATGAACGGCTGCCCGCATAGGGCGGCACAACCAAGAAAGAGCGGGAAAAAGACTCTATGGCATTGGTTCCCATGGTAGTTGAGCAGACGAGCCGGGGCGAGCGCGCCTACGACATTTACTCCCGTCTGCTGCGCGACAACATCATCTTTCTGGGCACGCCCATCAGCGACGATATCGCCAATCTCGTCGTGGCGCAGTT
>JBEKOC010000027.1:0-48451 GCA_049522175.1 Occallatibacter sp.
TACTGTGAACCTGCATCAGGTAACGTTTGTTGCGGGTCCGCGCTATACCTGGATGTTGAGCGATGCCCAGACCCGCCACAAGGTCAGCATGTACGGCCAGGTACTGGTGGGCGCTGTGCATGCCTTCGACAGCGTCTTTCCTCATGCGAATGGCGCATTCAGCACAACAACTCCCACCGCGACCAGTGTTGCGGTGCAAGCCGGCGGCGGCCTCAATATGCGCCTGACCAGGAATCTGGGTCTGCGCCTTCTGGAAGCCGACTACGTTATGACCAGATTGCCCAACAACACCAACAATTACCAGGGCGATATAAGATTCTCCAACGGTATAACTTTCCACTTCTAGAACTTGCCTTGCGGCCTGTAAGGTTGAACTAATCGGGCAGGACGGCGGGGGGTCCCCGCCGTCCTGCGACGTTTAGTACTACAATTGTAGATAGTGATAATCTGAGTCTATTGATTTCCCAATTCTTTGCTTGCGAGATGGATTGATCTCATAAGGGAATAGATGTGGGGTTACCGCAGGTTGGTACTCCGTAGATGAGCTTCTACTAGTTGTTAGGGTATTCTTGGGATGACGAGATTGACGCACTGAACATTTCTATATAGCAACCACATCACGATCACGGTTTTTGCAGTTTAATCCCCTTCTGAGAGATTGAGTAAAGTTAGTCGTTGCAGTCATGAGAATTCTTGTGGAAGAGAAAACCCTTTCTCTAGATGCTTTGTGGGCCACCCGCCTTTCTATGCCCGAAAGCGAGAACTCGCAGGTTTAGATTATCTGGGTAACAATAATGCCGTAATCAAAAGCCTGGAATCATCCTTACACATAAAGATGAATTAGTGAAAAGTGGTAACAAGATAATTGTGGCGGCCCTGTTATCCCTGTTCTTATAAGGAAGGTAAATCAAAAGGATATTGACATAATCATAACACTGGGTATATTTACTTGTAGCTTAAGACTTATTTGGCAGTTCTCAGTATCGGGATCATGAAGTACAATGCGGCGTCATATCCTCCGTTCGCTTTTTGCTCGCGAGTAACTATGCTAGGATTCCGAGTTATTGAGTTACGGACCACTTTCCCTCGAAAGTGGTCCGTAACTCGCAGGGCTCCGTAGGGGAACATATGTACCCTACGTTTTGTGCACGTTTCTCTCCTAAAAGTGTAAAACTCCCTTCAAAACTATTTTCAGGCTTATTCCCGTATTGGGGGCGGCGGCGCGCACAAGAAGCGGCAGACCCCTAATGCCCCCCTCCAGTCATCCCATCACAACAACTGACTATGATAATAAGAAACTACCCTTGAACCCAATAAAACAAGACTTACTGACCAGACAGGTAAGCCAGGCAAACGCCTGAATTTTGGATACTGGGCATTCTGGTGTATAAGCATGCTGCGCAAGACCCGGGCAGGCCTGAAGGGCAGGCCCGGGGCTGTACACGATGGAATAGGTCGGGAAACCCACAAGGCGGGGTTGCCGGCTTCCCCGCCCGCGCGCGGGGAGTTTTTATATGACACCGAGGAGTGACCTGGTCATTTCCGCCATGCTGCTGCTCACCGCGCTGAAATAAAAGACCCTTCCCGGGTACTCCTCGAGCTCTACACCCTGGGCTCCAGCGCTCTTTACGGTTCCTACGATCGTGTCTACCGGAGCGTTGAAGTGGCGCTTGGCCACCTGCAGGGTGGATTCCTTGGTCTTACGAACGTGTTCCAGGATGCGCTTGTACTCTTCTTCCAGCTCAAGGTTGTCACGAGTCTGATTACGGATGATCGAGGAGTACTTCTGGTATTGCCTGGAGTAAGGAGTTACATCGGCCAGGATACTCATCTTGGCTATGTCGGGGTAGTCTTCTGGGTTAGGTCCTTTTAGTTCAGGATGCCGAGCTTCATATCCAGCGCCGGGCAGGCGGGCAAAGCCTTCGTCTACCTTGGTGTAGGATTTCCCTTTTGGAGGGGTATGCGGAGGCCTTAACGTGTCTCCAATATGTGTGCTATTCCGAAACCTGCCATGAAGCGCGCCGCTGTCCCGGCTATTTGCTTGATCAGCCCCTGGCGCGTGTGGGCCGGCCTCGATAAAGGACTTTAAACAGGGAATCTCCGCTGAAGTGTCATTCCTACAGATTAGCTAATTACGTGCTTATTCTCTTGTGATCGGTTATTTCCGTATTATGCAACACAGATACCGGAAGCTAGCCACCTGAAATTCGGTAGAATTCGATATAGTGGCGAAAGCTGTAACTTTGCCTTCCGAAATTGATATTGCTCACTGCTTAGACCTAATCTGTACTCTGTGAATTGTCCTGATCTCTATCACAGCGCCTAGTTCGTAATGTAGCAGAACCGTTCTTCTTGTCCTGGAGATAGTTCTGTACCACGTGTGTCTTTGTCTTAGCCTCAGCAGCAGCGGCATACTCGATTAGCAAATTACCCAAATGGCGCGCGTATCGCGGCATGATCACAATCTCTTGAATCCCATTAGCATTAGGCCGCGATGCGGGATAGCTGATTACAACTTCATGGTTATTATCGGTCAGCGATACATCGATAACTCCCGCAACTTTGTCCATTTCCAGCATCCTTTTCATTTGTCGGGGCAAGGTATGCAATTCCTCAATTCTTCGCCATCCCTTCAATGGCGAAATGTCGAAAACAACATCAACGGTATGCACGACATAGAAATGAGCAAGCAGCGATCGGTTTAACTTTATGTCCCTCAATCGACGATGGATAAAGTGGAGTCGGATGCGTTGGAATCGTCGCATCCGGCTCCGAGGCTTGAAAACAGTCGAACCGTTAGAACCTCACACGTCCCTGGAACTGGAAGGATCGCGAATCGTTGCTGGCCCCGTTTACAGTTCCGAAAACGGCAGTGGATGTATTGTTTACATTGACGCCGATTTGATTGTTCTGGAAGTTGTTGCCAAAGGTGACGTGGTTGGTTACGTTATTGCAATCCACGCGGAAGATGAACTTGACGCGGTTGGTGATGTCGAAGGTGCGGTTGAGGGACATCGTCAGGCGGAAGTTACTTTGTGCGCGAAGACCAAAGGGCGCGACACGGTCGGAGTCTCCGATAGTGCCGGTCTGCGTGTTGCAGAAGGGGCCAACGCTGCTTGCGCAGGCAATCGTGCCGGATGTCCCAGTGTTGTTGTTGGTTCCCACTCCCGCAGTGGTGGAGCTGATGTAACCCTGAATGAAGGGCAGGGTGCCGAGATTCGACGACGTCGAACCATGTCCCCACCCGCCGTTGATGCGAGGAGAGCCGGTAAAGTTGGGGTTCTTGTCCACCATGATCTGGCCCTGTCCGAAGTTCTGAGCAACCGAAGCTGCGGTGCCGATAATGGCCAGAGGAAGACCGGAGGAGTACTGGGAAATTCCGGAGAGCTCCCAGCCGCCCGCCACCCAGCGCACTGCCCGGTTGCTGGCTCCTAAGCCGCCTTTGCCGAAGGGCAGTTTGTAGACACCGAAGACGGTGAGCAACTGCGGTAGGTCCGAAGCGCTCCTTGAACGGTCGATGCGGTCCGCGGTATATGCGCGCTGAGGCGCATAACTGGCGAAGGCCGTGGACGGGATGGGCCAGCCGCTGCGTATCGTGCCGTCATCGTCAAGGGTCTTCGAGTAGGTGTAGTTCACGGTGAAGGTCAGCCCTTTGGAAAAGCGCTGGACCAGGCTGAGCTGTAAAGAGTTGTAATCGGCGGTGGCCGCCAACGCGAAGGTATCGTTGACTCCGGAGTACTGCGGCATCCATGTGAGCATGTGGCCGATAGTGGGAGTCGAATTGATGGCCGCCGCGGCGGAATATTGGGCATAAGGCACAGCAGGCATACAGTTGCCGCAGGCCGCCTGCACCGTAGCGATATTCGCCGTGGTCGCCGGCAGGTTCAGGTTGGTGACGCCTACCGTGGAAAGGTAGGTGGGGTTTATCTGGTTGGAATACTTTCCCCGCAGGTTGTTGTTGCCGGGGAGGAGGCGGCCAAAGGTGCCAACGTAGTTCACGCTGATGGTCATTGCCCTGGTCAGCTCACGCTGCACGCCGAAGTTGACGTACTGGATCTCCGGAGCGCGGCCTCCATAGTAGGGATCGGGGTAGCTAATGGTTGACGCAGCCGCGTACCCGCTGGTCTTGCCGTAGCAGGGAGCAATGGTCTGGCCCGAGCAGACATAGTTTCCGGTGAGGGCACCCGCCGAAGCGGCGGTAATGTTGATGCTGTTAACCGTTGGGAAGGTGAAACCGGCGCCGCCGAAGTTGGCGTTCGGCCCAGTGACGTTGCCGCCGCCGGAGGTGGGAAACGCCGGATTGCTGTTGAGATAGAAGGACGCGCCAGCGTAGCTGTCGGTGAAGGGCGTCACGACCTGGAAGCCGTTCAAGCCCGTTCCGTCATTCGCTGACCCGCCGCCGACGCCGCCCGCGTGCGTATACATGATGGCGTAGGCGCCACGGATCACTGTTTTGTTATTCAGGGCGTAGGCGAAGCCGATGCGCGGAGCGAAGTTCTGGCGGTATTGGTTGACCGGGGAGGTGCAGCCGTTGCAATTGGGGCCGCCGGAGCCACCCCAGTTGCCGGCGAACTCCAGTGCACCCGCATTGCCGGTAATGGGATTGGTGGCATTGGGGTTCAGGAAGGACCAGCGGCTCAACACTTCTCGGTAGGTGGGAAAGTAATCCCAGCGCAGACCGAGGTTCAGGGTGAGCTTGGACGTGGCCTTGAAGTCATCCTGGAAGTAGGGTGCGAAGGGATGGAAGCGCATACCATAGAGCGCGAAGGGCTGCTGGGTAACGCTGGGGCTGCCGATTGCGCCAAGCATATAACTGGCGTAGGCGTAGCCGCTGTTGCTGACATAGGAGCTTGCGGTCGCCAGGTTGGCGGTCTCGTTGGTGCTCATGGGAAGAGTCAACTGCAGAGAAGCAGTATCCGCAGAGTCGGTATTGGTTTGCAGCCACTGGTACTGAAAACCGAAGCTGAAGGCGTTGCGGCCCTTGGTCCACAGCACGTTGTCCACCAGATCATAGGTATTGCTGACGCTGGTGTAACTTGCACTGCCGTTGTTCCACGTAGTTGCGTCGTTGGAGCCGCTGAAGCTGATAGCAGGAAAGTCCTGGGAGGCCTGACCGGCGGGAAGACCGGTGATGCCGGCGGCAGAGGGTTCATACTTGGTGACGCCCATGGTGGCGTTCGTGATCGGCGGACCGCCAAAGTAGAGGTAGCCATACCTGATCTGGTTGGTAAGGTTCGGAGAGATGGTGTAAGATTCCTGCACCTCGGCTAAGTGACCTTTGACATGGGCGAGGAAGGACGTCATATAGGGCACGGGAAGCACCGAACTCCCGTTGTAGGGCACAGAGACACGGTCGCCGTCGGCGAACAGGGCGAAGAGCCGGTTCTTGTCTGAGATGACATAGTCGCCGCGTACAGACCAGAGCCAGTTGTTGTAGCCCGTGGGCGTGCCGCCGAGATAATTGCTGGTGATCGCGCCGGTTACGTTGTTGGTGGGCGTCGGCAGAAAACTCTCCCAGTACTTCATTTGGGGCGAGATCTCACTGGCCGGGATGACATTGACCTTGGAGGCGCTGACCAACGTCGGATTGCCGTTCGCGCCGGGTGAGGTGCCGGGACCATAGCCGTACTGATAGCGGCAGGGGGTGACGCCGAGGCCGCCCGTTGTGTTGTTTGCCTGGCAGGCCGCTTGGGTGGTGGGGTCATAGATGGGATAGTTGGCGCCGGCCGTGTTGCCGAGGCCGCCCGTGGCGGTTGTCGGGAGCAATTCCTGGAAGTTTCCCTGCTGCATCAGCGTGGTGGGGATGGTGACCGCAGTGGGGTTCACTCCAATTGTCTGGCGGAACCGGGTATAGGAGCCGTAGAAGAAGATCTTTTCGCGGCCCGCCGCGACATGCGGGAGCTTCAAGGGTCCGCCCCCGGTGATGCCGTATTCGTCCTGGTGCTCACCGGGCTTAGGCCCGGCAACTTTGACAGCCACGCCACTCTGGATCGTTGTCACAAGATTGCCGCAGGTAGTGGAGGTGGGGGCTTGGCCAGGGGTACCGCACTTGCTGGCAAAGGTCCAGGCGTCAAAGGCGGTATTGCGGATAAGCCCATAGATGGCGCCATGGTACTGGCTGCCGCCAGACCTTGTGGAAAAGCCCGCGAAGCCTGCGCCCTGATACTCGGAGGTGTAGCCGCTGTTCATCGCCTGGACCTGGTCAATACTTTCCAGGGGAACCACGTTATAGACAACGCGGTTGTCAGCTTGCGCGCTGGCGAGAGTCAACGGCATACCGTCGAGGTAGATCTCGGCCGTGCGCTGCGGCATGCCGTTGAACTGGGAGACGCGTCCCCCGGCGGGCACTTGCGCGCCAGGCAACAGGTTCGAGAAGGCCGTAATGTCGCGCTGTTGTGCGGAGGCGCCACCGGTCAGCAGCATAATCGGCAACTCCATTACGACGTCTTGCCGAATCAAGCCGCCGAGGCTGGCGTTCGTGGTCTCAAGAGCGGGCGGCGTATCCGTGACGGTAACGGTCTCGCTCTGAGCGCCGATCTTCAGTTTGGGATTGAACGCAGAGACGTGTTCATTGTCGATAACGAAGTTTTCCTGTCTGAATGTCTCAAAGCCCTTAGCTGTCACCGTGACAGTGTATTTTCCCGGAATGAGCAGCGTGATGCTGAAGAAACCGGCCGAGGTAGTGGTACGGCTGGTGGAAATGCCGGTGTTTACGTTCGTGGCTGTGACGGATGCATTGGAGATGACGGCGCCAGTTGAATCGGTCACGGTCCCTTCGATGGCGCCTCCGGCCTGTGCCGCGGCCGGAAGGGTCGCCCATCCCAGGCAAATGATTAGCCCGAGCAAGATTGCTGCCGCACCAGCCCAGCTTCCGCCGCGCCCGCGCCGCACACCCACTGTGTGAGCAAACTGATTTGTGATCATGCGTCCCCTTAGGGAGCCTCCTTGAATGAATTTGGGTAAAGGTCCACATTAACTGCGTTTGCGGCGCGGCTAGGGCCGTGCCGATGGAAGACAGTAACCTGTTCAGAATTCCAAGGAGAATTTAATTCCCTTTTGGCGATAATGTGGTAGGCTAATACGGTATGATACGTGCGCACATAGGTATCACACATGAAATCAATAAGATGCATCCAGACTAGCCCGATCTGACCACCCTAATTTGGGCGTGGCAGTAGCGAAGGAACTGCGATCTGATGCTTCCACGTTCCTTCGGATGAGGCGTTATCATGATGGATGCAGGGCGATGGCAAAATGCTAAGAGTCAAGATCTGGACACCCAAAACTGGCTCGGACCGCAGACTTGTACAGGAAGAGCTGAGTGCAATTCTCGCCAGTCCACATTTCAGCAGCAGCAAGCGCTACCCTGCCTTGCTGCGGTATGTGGTTGAGAAATGTCTGGATGGGCAATCTGATCAATTGAAGGAACGCACACTCGGCATCGAGGTCTTTGGCAGACCGCCTGATTACGACACCAATGCCGAGCCTGTTGTCCGCATCACCGCCGCCGAGGTTCGCAAGCGAATCGCCCAGTACTATCACGAGGCAACTAAGGAATCTGAGATTCAGATTGGACTGCCCCTGGGATCTTACACTCCCGAGTTCAGGACGAAGCATACTCCATCAAAGTCGTCTCCGAATCGGGGGCTGGAGCCTCTTCCCGGAACGGCAGATTTTATACATACGCCCATCCGTTCCGATGCTGCTGGCTTCATTGAACAGTCAAGGAGCAGATTCTCTCGGGCATTGCCACAGTGGCTTCTTCGCCGGCCTTTGGCATGGTCCATCGGCTTGGGGCTGATCTTGATCAGCCTGGGCGCATATTTCGTTCACCGGGCACTTTCAATGAATCGAGAGGCGCAACTTTGGGCGCCGTTAGTGCAAACACAGGATCCTGTCCTGATTGTGATTGGCAGCGGCAAGCTGTGGCTCATTACGCCTGAATCGCCGCAGACCAGCCTCACTGATCACATGATCGGTCCATATCATCATGTCTCGGTGCCAGATACAATTGCCGTCTCTCGTTTAGCGAATGTCCTTCAGAAACACAACAGGAATTACTTCATCAAGGAAGTTTCGGCGACCAGCCTGGCGGATATTCGTGAACGGACCGTAATCTTCGTCGGAGCCCTGAACAATGCGTGGACAATGCGGCTGACTGACCCACTTCGCTTTCGGTTCGTGCCGGGCAATGTGGCCAGGATTGAAGACACGAAGAATCCGCAAAACTCTGCATGGAGTGTGGATTACTCCAAGCCATATCCGTCTCTGTCCGTCGACTACGGGATTGTTGCTCGCTATCACGATACTTATACAAACGGAAACGTCTTGATTATTGCCGGTATTGGCCCCTACGGCACAGAGGCAGCGAGTGAGTTTGTCTCATCGCCGCAGTACCTCAGCCAAGTCGAACACTTTATTCCGGCCGGCTTAAAGGAGGCCAATCTGGAGATAGTCATCAAGACAGACGTGATAAACGGTGAGGCCGGCCCACCCCACGTGATTGCTGCATGCGCGTTTTAAGCCGGCTCAATAATTAAATGATCTGCGACCTTCCCTGAGTCTTCCGTCAGAGCGGGGACAGAGCTGCCATAACACCGCCGTCCTATTTCCTCTTCGGATCAGTTACGAATGGCTGGTGTCTCGATACGACAACTCTCCCATCAGGTTTTTCGTCTGCAACCCTTCCCTTGACGAACGGTAGAATAACAGCGAATCTGGAAGTCTTTCGAGCAGGCTGTGGCACCGGCGTTTGAAATGTGGGTTGTGAAACAGTGAAGGGCCCAGTCTTTTTGTATTAGCCCGAGAACTAACTCTCTGAGTAGTACAGATTTTCCGGGCCCCTCGTCGGGCCGAAGACTAACATTTACTTTGTTTCAAAATATCCGGAGTCGATAAGGTGCTGTTGCCGTTGGGAGTAAAGCCGTCTCCAGATGGCAAAGAAAAGGGCGTCAACCGTAGCCGCTATTCCGCTACTGCGCCGAGGAAGGCAGCCCATCACGCCGGACATGATTCTCAAGCGTCATATCCGGCCAGCCCTGGAACGGATTGGAGTCAAAAAACAAATCGGCTGGCATTCATCCCGGCATGGATTGGCGACAATGCTGCGCCAGAAAGGAGTCGATATCAAGACGGCGCAGGAGTTGCTTCGTCATGCCAACAGCCGCATCACCCAGGACATTTATATGCAGGCTGTCAGCGAGGAAAAGAGAGTAGCCCAAGACCTGGTCTTCCAGGGTCTGCTGGAAGGAGGCTCAACTCAGCACCCTTCAGCACCCTCGGAGGGTGATTGAAAAGAAGATGTCACATCCGTAAACCATTGATTCTTATTGGTTTATGGCGGGGACGACGAGACTCGAACTCGCGACCTCTGCCGTGACAGGGCAGCGCTCTAACCAAACTGAGCTACGTCCCCAATATGAATTAAGTGTATCAGAATCTGTGGCACGGGGAAGTCCATCGGCCCTAGGGCCTGTTAACACTACTGGGGTGGATGGCGTTGCGAGGGAAAATCCGGCCAGACGAAGCCGAGCCCGAAGGCTGTGGCGGCCCCACTGTCGAGGGCGAGAATGAAGTATGGCCGGATTTTCGCCGCAACCCGAAGGGACGGGGCCGGTTTTCCCCATTTCGTTGTCGCTCGTCGCTCCAGTGATCGACCACAGTTCGCTCCTCGCTCCTAGAACTGGGAAAAACCGGCGCACGTCGCCGCCATCCCAGTAGTGTTAACAGGCCCTAGGCCGGCCACACTGTGCGGTTGCCCCGGCTGCTGGGTGCGAACCCCATATCCGCTGAAATGCCACGCACGCATTGCAGCAGGTGGTTGGCTATCGAGGGCAGCTTTTGCGCCGTCACGCGGAACGACGGCCCGGAGACGCTCACCGCTGCCACCGGCAGCCGCTGCGCATCCAGAACCGGCACGGCGATGCAGCGCAGGCCCTCCTCGAACTCCTCGTCATCCACGGCATAGCCGCGGCGGCGCGTTTTTTCTATCTCCGTGCGCAGGGCCTCCACCGTTGAGATGGTGTGAGTTGTGAACCGCTCAAAACGTAGACGGCCCAGAATATCGTTGAGGCGCTCCTCGGGCAGGAACGCCAGCATCGCCTTGCCCACCGAGGTGCAGTGCACCGGATTGCTGGCCCCGATGCGGGTAATCATGCGTACCGAGCGCGCCGGCTCGATCTTGTCGATGTAAATCACATGCGCGCCCTCCAGAATGCACAGGTGCGCCGTCTCTTCGGTCTCGGCCACCAGGCGCCGAAGATGCGGTTGCGCGCGCTCGCGCAAATCATATTGTTCGATGGCGCGATTGCCTAAATCAAAAAGCCTCAACCCCAGGCGGAATTTACCACCAGCGGTGCGTTCCACCATGCGGTGCTTCTCCAGAACCATCAGGAAGCGGTGCGCCGTGCTCTTGTGCAGTTGGAGAGACGAGGCAACCTGCGCCAGGCCCAGCGGCGTTTCGCTCTCTCCCAGCAGATCCAGTACGGCAAATGCCCGGTCCAATGCCTGAACTTTGTAGGTGCCTTGCGTAGCTGTTTCTCGCATAATGGTCCTCTGTTGCGCAAAAATGACTTCTCTCTCAGTATGCCGAAATTGGGATGGCGTGTCAAGATATGGTACGCGCCCCCGATACAGAATTCCCCCTCAAGGAAGACGCGCTTGAATCAGTTGCCAGGCGCGCCGCATTCACAAACAAATTCTCAGTAGACGTAACGTCAATCTCTCCGCCGCCGATAACTCAAATGAGCCGTTATTAAGTATCCCAGGTCCTGCAAGCATCAATCGCCCTGGAAATTCTGCGCCTGCTTTGTGGCTGGGAGCAGCCATCTCGCCATGTCAACCGCTATCCACATTCCCGATACCACGATGAGCACAGGCGACTTGTCCATCGCGGTTATCAGCCCCGACGAGCATCGGCGCAACGCCGCAATCAGTGCTCTGGGCGAATGTCAGAACGGCCCCATCCGGGAGTACATTTCCTACCCTCCCAACCTCAGCGATGTCTCCCTCATGATGGGGAATAATTTTGACGTCATTCTTGTCGACCTGGACAGCGACCCTGAATATGCTCTCGATCTGGTGGAAAGCATCAGCACTTGTGGCATGGCAACCGCAATAGTCTATTCGGCACAGGCCGACCCGGACCTGCTGGTGCGCTGCATGCGCGCCGGCGCGCGCGAGTATCTTATGCTGCCCTTCGACAGAGGGGATATTGCCGCGGCTCTGGTTCGGGCCTCGGCCCTGCGCTTGGCAGTACGCCCCTCCCAAAAAACAGGCGGCAGGCTGCTCGTATTTCTCAGCGCAAAGGGCGGTTCCGGAGCCACCACACTGGCCTGCAACTATGCGGTATCGTTGGCCCAGGAGTCCAGAAAAAGAACCCTGCTGGTCGATCTCAATCTTCCCCTGGGAGACGCGGCGATTAACCTCGGGATCCAGGCTCAATACTCGATTGTTACCGCCTTTCAGAATTCCGGCCGGCTCGATTCAAATTTCCTTTCCGGCCTGCTGGCGCAGCACAGCTCCGGATTATTTGTACTCGCGGCGCCCAGCGAATTGGCTCCCACGTATGTTTCCTCTAGCGCCATCGACCAATTGCTGGAAGTGGCCTGCCAGAGCTTCGATTATGTGGTGGTGGACGCGGGTTCCAGGCTCGACTTGCAGCGCAAACATCTCTTCGATGAATCCGCTACCGTCTATCTGGTCACGCAGATCGGTATTCCCGAACTGCGCAACTCCCATCGCCTGATTGCGCAACTCTCCGCCCAGGGCAGCCCCAAACTCGTAATTGTGATCAACCGCTACGATCCCAAATCCATGGAAATCGATGAAGAGCACATAACCAAGGCTCTCACTCGGCCTGCGCAATGGAAAATACCCAATAACTACGCCGCTGTGCGGCGAATGCAGAACACGGCTACCCCTTTTACTGAAGAAGACTCGCCGTTATCGCGGGTAATCCGGCAGATGGCCCGATCGGTTTGCGGCCAGCCGTCCATACCGGAAAAGAAAAAAAAGTTCAGCTTCTTCGGGTGAGAACAGGGCGGATTTTCCCTCTCGGCGCGGTTTTTGCCCTTTATTCCACTCTTAGGTAAAAAATGTGCCGCCAGCCCGTTGCGCTATGATTGTATGCATTAGGTTGTGCGGCCTGCACCCCTCCTCCCAGAACCGCCCCGGTTGTTCGCTGTATCGATTCATTCAATGATCTGGCTTTGATTTTTCCGTGGCCATCCTTGTTGCTCATGGCCAGGGCTTTCCTTTGAGATATTTTGGCTGATCTGCGTTCTTGCCGGGTGATTACGATCATCCGCATAGCCAGGGTCGAAACTGCCGTGGGTCCCGAGGATAAGGTGAGCTAGTCTGCCTCATTCGCGAGTGCAGGCTCTACCCGCTTATCAAATCCAATTGACCTGCGACGGTGTATCACGCATTTTGGAGCAGTGATTCCGTCATGTCAGCCCCTCTCCATATTATTGATTCCCCTGCCCTTAGCGCATACGCTTTGTCCGTAGCGGTCATCAGCCCAGACAGGCAATGTCGCAACGCCATAACAAGTGCTCTGAACGAATGTCAGAACGGTCCAGTTCGGGAGTTTATTTCCTATCCTCCCGATCTCGACGATGCGGCGAAAATGCTGGGACACAGCTTCGACGTCGTCATTGTTGACCTGGATAGTGACCCGGAACAGGCTCTTCATCTGGTGGAGAGCATCTGTGTCCATGGCATGGCAACCGTTATGGTCTCTTCGGCGCAGAAGGATTCGGACCTGCTGCTCAAATGCATGCGTGCGGGAGCTCGTGAGCTTCTCACTTTACCCTTCGCCCCCGGCGCCATGGCCAAGGCGCTGGTTCGGGCCTCGGCCCTGCGCACGGCTGTTCGTCCCTCCCCGAAAACAACCGGCAAGCTACTCGTTTTTCTCAGTTCCAAAGGCGGTTCTGGAGCCACCTCTCTGGCCTGCAATTTTGCGGTATCGCTGGCCCAGGAGTCTCAGCAAAAAACCCTGTTGATCGATCTCAATCTCCCCCTGGGAGACGCGGCCATCAACCTCGGAGTCAGGGCTCCGTACTCGATTGTCAACGCTTTTCAGAATTCCAGCCGGCTCGATTCGCATTTCCTTGCCAGCTTGCTGGTACAGCATAGTTCCGGGTTGTTTGTACTCGCGTCACCCAGTGAATTGGCTCCCTCATATGTCTCCTCTGACGCCATAAACAAGTTGCTGGAAGTAGCCTGCCAGGACTTCGATTATGTAGTAGTGGACGCGGGGTCGAGATTTGATTTGAAGTGCAAACATCTCTTTGAGGAGTCCGCTACTATCTACCTTGTCACGCAGATCGGCATTCCCGAGTTGCGCAACTCCCATCGCATGATTGCGCAACTCTTCATCGGGGGCAGCCCTAAACTCGAAATTGTGATCAACCGCTACGACCCTCGCTCCACGGATATTGATGAAGAGCATATAACCAAGGCTCTCACCCGGCCTGCGCAATGGAAAATCCCCAATAACTATGCTGCTGTGCGGCGAATGCAGAATACGGCTACCCCGTTCACAGAAGAAGACTCGCCGATTTCGCGGGTAATCCGGCAGATGACCCGATCGGTTTGCGGCCAGTCCGCCCCGGAAAAGAAAGCAATGTTCAGTCTTTTCGCATAAGGGCTCTGTCTTTCGGACTTGCTGGAAGTACAGGAAGATGAAGAAGCATGGGCTTCCCTGCCCATGCTTGACGCGCCCCAGGGGCAAATCCACCGAATGGCTGAATTGGAGGCCGTTTTTCCTGGCATTTTCTCCCTGTTTTTACCCTCCCAACCAGAACAATAACCCGTGCCGCGCGCCCTTTGCGTTATCATTGCGTCTATAGGGTTGAGCGGCTCGTTTCCCCTCAAGGGCCGCCCCGGTGGTGTGCGTGTCTCGATTCTTCCAGCGATTTGTCTTTGTTCTATCCGTGGCCATCTTTGCCGCCCTGGGTCTGGGCTTTCTGTTTGGCGAGTTTGGCTGGTTTGGCGTTCATGCCGGCGGCCAGCAGGATGGCGCCTACCAACAGATCAACGTCTACCGGCAAGTACTCAGTAAGATTCAGACCGAATACGTCACCGAGCCCAACATCAACAACGTAACCACCGGCGCGCTGCACGGCCTGCTAGAGTCGCTGGACGCCGATTCCAGCTACCTCACACCGGCCGAGTACAAAATCTACAAGGAACGTCCGGAATCGGGTGTGGCCCAGGTGGGTATTACCGTCTCCAAGCGCTATGGCTACGCCATCGTGGTCAGCGTCCTGCCTGGTTCGCCTGCCGACAAGGAGCATATTGCGGACGGCGATGTGATCGAGTCCATCGGCGACCAGTCTACGCGCGAGTTGTCTTTGGAGGTTATCAGGCTGCTCCTGGAGGGCAAGCCGGGGACCACGGTGACCCTGTCAATCGTGCGTCCGCGCAAGGCCGACCCCGACAAGGTGACCCTGACCCGTTCCATCTCCGGCGTGCCTGCGCTCGCTGAGCAACAGTTCGAGGACGCCACCATTCTCTATCTGAAGCCCGGCGCGCTGACCGCCTCCCGCGTGGACGAGGTCGCGGCTAAACTCAAATCGGCCAGGGAACGTAAGGTGTTGCTGGATCTGCGCGACTCCTCTGGTGGCGACTTCCAGCAGGGCTTGCGCCTGGCCAATTTCTTTGTTAAGCAGGGGACGCTGGCTGCGCTTGAAGGCCAGAAGTTTCCCCGTCAGACCTTTTCCGCCGACCCCGCTCAGTTCCTGACTGACGTGCCGCTGGCCGTGATCGTGAACCGCGGCACCGCGGGCCCGGCCGAGCTGACAGCCGCAGCCATCCAGGACTTGATGCGAGGCGATGTGGTGGGTGAGCGGACCTTCGGCCAGGGATCGGTGCAAAAGACTATCGATCTGCCCGAAGGCGCGGCGCTGTTGCTGACAGTAGCCAAGTACCAGACCCCCGGCGGCAAGAAGATTCCGGATGAGGCCGTAACGCCCGCCGTGGCCGTCGGCCAGACCTCCGAAGAAGAATACGAGGAAGCGCTGCCCGTCAAAGGCGACGCGCCTCTCGACAAAGCGCTCCAACTGCTCAAAGCGAATAATGGCGACCACGCCGCCCTGCCCGCCGCGAATGCGGCTCCTGTGGCCAGCGCAAGCGCCACCCCGGCTTCTACCCCGCCGGCAGCAGAAAAAAAGACTGATTCTTCCAGCAGTATTGGAAAGTTTTTCCGCCGCATCTTCGGGACGAAATAGAGACTCTAACCGGTCTTTATCATTGGGGGAATCGTCGCTCGCTCACCATGCCCTTGCACGGAATGGTTTGCGGGAACCAGCCATTCACTGCTTCCACTGTTTCATGCTAGCCTTGGGGCTGTAGCATTTCTTCACGGTACGCAGGAGAAGTGCCGGTGAGGCCTGAATCACTTGATTTTCGATCCTATCGAGCCGCCTGAGCCGCGTAGCCTTGGACGAAGCCACCTGCTTCGCACCGTACCTGTGCCCGCGCATAAGCGGCGCAAGCTGGCCGGCAAGCTCACACTTGTGGCGCTGCTCGTTCTGGCCGTGATTACCGGCTCGCTGGGCGGGCTTATGCTGGTCTACTCCGTCGATCTGCCCCAGATTCACGATCTGGAACGCTATCGCCCTTCCACCACCACCGATCTTTACGACCAGAAGGGCCACATCATTGGCTCCTTTGCGCTGGAGCGGCGCATTGTAGTCAACTACGACGACTTTGCGCCGGTGCTGCGCCAGGCCGTGATCTCCATTGAAGACAAGAGCTTCGAGTCGCACTGGGGCATCAACATGCTGCGCGTCGGCGGGGCGCTGTGGCACGATTTGCGCAGTCAGGGACGCGCTCATGGCGCATCTACGCTGACCATGCAGTTGGCGCGCAACCTGTTCCTTTCCACCGAACGCACCGCCAGCCGAAAAGTGCAGGAAGCCTATCTGGCCATTCAGATCGAGCGCGCCTTCACCAAGCAGCAAATCTTCACCCTCTATGGCAACCAGATCTACCTGGGCCACGGAAGGTACGGCTTCGAAGCCGCCTCGCAGTTTTACTTCAGCAAGCACGCAAAAGAGTTGACGCTCCCCGAAGCGGCTTTGTTGGCCGGATTGCCCAAGGGGCCGGTTGCCTTTTCGCCGCTGCTTGCTCCTGAAAAAGCCTTGCGCCGGCGCAACCTGGTGCTCTCGGAGATGGAGCTTGACCGGGTCATCTCCCACGCGCAGGCCGAGCAGGCCCGCAACGCTCCGCTGGGGCTGCGCATCGCCCCGCCTGAAACGTTAGTCGCCCCATGGTTTCAGGAGGAGGTCCGCCGGGAGCTGGAAAAACGCTTCGGCAGCGAGCAAGTGCACGAGGCCGGCCTGAAGGTGGAAACCACGCTCGATCTGGACCTGCAGAAAACCGCCAATCGCGCCATCGCCGACGGTCTGGCCGCCTACGAGCGGAGGCGTGGCTGGATGGGCAAAGACTTGTCAGGCAAGCTGGAAAACGCGCTCGCCACCGGCGTCACCATCGAGGATTACAAGCATCCCGATTGGGCCATGAGCTCCGGACCCGGCGACTACGTCCATGCCGTTGTCACCCGCGTGCTGCCTCTGGAGGTTCATGCTCGCGTAGGCGATGCCCAGATTGTGCTCCTTCCCGAGGACTGGAGATGGACTGGGCAACGCTATGGCGACTCCCTGGTCAAACCCGGCGACGTGATCTATGTTCACCTGGCTGAGGGGACGGAGGGCAAATTGCAGCGCGCCACGCTGGAGCAGGATTCAGGCGCCCAGGGCGCTCTGTTGGCCATCGACAACACCAGCGGCGACGTGCTGGCCATGGTTGGCGGGCGCGATTACGCGCTCTCCCAGTTCAATCGCGCCACCCAGGCCCAGCGGCAGACCGGCTCTGGCTTTAAGCCCTACGTCTACACCGCCGCCATCGAGAACGGCGCCAAGCCAACCGACACCATCGTCGATGCCCCGGTCAGCTTCGGCGGCTATACCCCCCACAACTACGAGAACGACTACAAGGGCAACATGACCCTCACCGAAGCCTTCGCCGAGTCGCGCAATATTCCCGCTCTCAAACTGGCCGATCAGGTGGGTATCCAAAAGGTCATCGACATGGCTCACCGATTCGGAATCACCACCAACATTCCCGCCTATTTGCCGGTGGCCCTGGGCGCGGTGGAAGTTACGCTCGAAGAGCAGGTGGCCGGCTACGCCGTCTTTCCCAATGACGGGTTGCGCGTGAAGCCGCGGCTCATCAAAAAAGTTACCAACGCCGACGGCATCACCCTGTGGGAGGAGCCGCCCGCCGTCAACGAGGTGATCAGTCAGCAGACCGCGCGCACCATGTTGACCCTCTTAAAAGCCGTCACTCAACACGGCACCGGCGCGGCGGCGGCGCAACTCAACCACCCCCTCGGCGGCAAAACCGGAACCACCAGCGAATACACCGACGCTTGGTTCCTGGGCTTCTCGCCTTCCATCACCTGCGGCGTTTGGGTGGGCTTTGACACCAACCAGTCCCTGGGAGAAAAAGAGACCGGCGCCCGTGCAGCCTTGCCTATTTGGATGACCTGGATGCGCGCCGCCATCAGCGGCAAGAATGACGAAAAGTTTCTCAGCGATGAACCGGGTAATCCCTCACTGAAGGCCGCCGCGCAACCGCCCGTCAAACCGCAGCCGCCTGCCAGAACCGGAGCCGCCGGCTCATCCGCCAGGCCCGCGAAGGCCAGCGCGTCCGCCAAAATGCATTTGTCTGTCAATTCGGCGTCAACAGCCGCCGCTGCCAGGCCGGCATACGCTTCGCCTGCGGCCACTTCTCCCGCCAATGCATATACATCCTCGCAATCGTCTGGCCCGGCATCCAAACCGTCGGCGCAATCCACCTCAAAACCAGCCGTGCAGCCGGCCGGAGGCGCTGCTGCAATCGGGTCTAAAATAAAACCGGCATTACACCCGCAGGCCGCTGCTGGAAGGCTCGCCGGATCCGTCAAGCCGGTAATTGCTCCGGCGGCTGCTTCGGGCAACCTCCGCGCGACAAGACCGACAGCGCCAGCGGTTTCGACCGCTCCGCTGACTCCCATCGGTCAGGCAGCAAAACCGCCTGCTCCAGCGGTTTCGACCGCTCCGCTGACTCCCATCGGTCAGGCAGCAAAGCCGCCTGCTCCAGCGGTTGCGAAACAACCATTCCAGCCAATTCCAGGCGCGCCCACGGACAATTCGCATGTGAAAGGAGCGTCCCTGGCTGCGCCGTCCGCTCCCGCTAAGCCAATCGTTACCGTCAAACCAGCACTCAATTCCAGTTCCAATCCAACTAAGCCAAAAGAACGGCAATAAGAGAGACGTGTTTTCTGGTAGCCGGTCTCCGGACACATTCCATCGCTTTCACCCAATCACTATCTATGAGCACAAAAAAGGGCACGTTTTCGTGCCCTTCATTCGCGGAGAAACTATAGCGGTTCTCCAATAGCTATACTCTGCAAGCACGGCGCTGAGTGGCTTTTCCTCAAGAAAAAGCCACCTTTCAACTGGCTTGCTGGAGCACGTGAATTGGAGAACCGCTCTAGACGGTTATGAGTTCAGGTGCCGGTCTGACGGCTTGGCCTTCCGAAAAACTACACCTGCCAGGCCGAGGAGGCCGGTACCCAGCAACAACAGAGACCCGGGTTCCGGTGAGGAGGTCAGATTTCCTTGAGCAGGAGGAGGGGAGCCGCCCGACGAGCCGCCTCCGCCGCCTGAGCCGGTGGGGATGGGAGTGTTCACGTAATAGGTGCCGTTGTCGGCAAAATAAAAGTATCCAGCGTCGCCGTTGGTGCTGTCGGAGAAGATATTGAGCATGTACCCGTTGTTGGTGGAAAAGAGCAGGCCGCCCCAGTCCAGGATCCCGTTGCCCGTCGCAGTTGCGTAGAGTACATTGTCGAATTGGAATCCGTATTCCTCGGCGTAATTCGGCGGAAAAGCGCCGCCGGCGGAGATCACCGTGGCGGGATTAGAAGCGGACAGAGTGACCACTCCATTGGTATCGGGGTCACTGAACCACCCGGTAACGCCCGTGATGGTGTAGTCCCCCGGATAGCCTGTAATCTGTGTGGCGGTGAATGTAAGATCGGCGCTGAAGTTCTGGCCGTTGATTGTGTAAGCAAATGTATCCGCCAAGGCAGCCGAAACACTCACCAGAGTGACTGCCATTAAGAGTAACGTCAATGAAAATTTACTCACTGTTCGTTTACCCTATCCTGATTCCGCGCGGAAGCTGTTCCGCGTACACTTCAACCGCGAACCTTATGTAATAAAAGACACTACATATTAATCTAGCAGGACATCAACAAAACACAATATATTACAAAACATTCAGCATAGGAACTTGCCCTGAAGTAATAGAATTTTGCACCGTGGTCACCGGAACTTGCACCAAAGTCTCCAGTTGGACGACTCCTGCCTTAGCCGGGTTTCCACTGTACTTGGCGCTCTGAACATCTGCTATCGCGCCAGCGAAAAGTATCTCTTAGCTGTTTCTATATCCTTTAGAATCTGCGCCTTAAGCGCTTCATGCGTGGGCCACTCCCGCTCCCCGCGCAACCGCAGCAGAAACTCGACTTCAATTGGCGTCTGGTCGTTTACATCGATGGGCTCGAAGTTGAGAATATGCGACTCCACGGCAAACGACGCCTCGCCAAAGGTGGGCCGGTTACCCACATTAGTGACGGCCTGAAATCTGCGCCCGCTGATCGTGAGCCGCGTGACGTAGACTCCGATAGCGGGAAGCTGCCCGTCGTAAGGCGCCAGGTTCACCGTGGGCACCAGCAGCCGTGCGCCAATGCCGCGTCCGCGGGCCGGCGTGGAGCTAATCTCGAAGGGGCGGCCCAGCATCCAGCGGGCGCGGGTCATGTCACCCGCCATCACGCGTTCCCGGATGGCCGAACTGGAAACCTCAAGCCCGCGTACCCGCACCGGCACATGAACGTGGACGGCAAAGCCGAACTCTGCGCCAAAGGCCTGTAGCTCGGCCACTCCGGCCTCGGCGCGATGGCCAAAGCGAAAGTTGCCGCCCTCGTGCAGGCTGCGAACGGTGAGTGTTTCCACCAGAATCCTGCGCACAAACTCCCGCGCGGTCAGCGCGGCGAGCGCCGCATCAAAGGGCAGCACCACTACCGCGTCAATGCCCGTCATGCCAAGCAGCCGCACTCGCTCTTCTATTGGTGTAAGCAGGCGCGGCGCGGTTGAGGGGCGCAGAAACTGCTCCGGGTGCGGATCGAAGGTAATGATCACGGCCCGCGCTCTCAAGGCGTGCGCCTCGGCCACCACCGCCGAAAGAATCTCCTGGTGGCCCAGGTGCACGCCGTCGAAGTTGCCTATGGCGGCCACGCTGGGGCCAAAGTCGGCGGGAATATCCGCGACCGCTTGATATACAGAGATCATCTTGTTCTCAGTCATCAATGCGCGGTCTCCAGGTTTACCGGCAGGCTGAGGCCGTCGTAGGCCAGGCGGATGCCGTCGGGCAGAGCGCGGCTGGTCTCTTCGTGGCCCAGTTGGTGGGCAATGTGCGTAAGCCAGGTCTGGCGCGCGCCGATGCGCCGCGCCCAGCCAACGGCTTGCTCCACGGTGGCGTGGTTGGGGTGTGGCTTGTGGCGCAGAGCGGAAAGAACCAGCAGGTCCACCCCTTCCAGCAGCGCGAAGCTCGATTCGGGGATGGCGCTCACGTCGGTCAGGTAAGCGGCGCGGCCAATGCGAAAGCCGGAAATCTCCATCTCGCCATGCTGCACCGGCACGCGCAGAAACTCGACACCATGAACCAGAGTCCGCTCGGCCAGCGGCGCCAGCTCGACGCGCGCCCGTGTGGGATACGTAGCCTGCGGCGAAAAGGTGTACTCATAGATGCGCTCCAACGCCTTGGCGGTCTCCGGCGCGGCGTAGAGCGGAATCGGTCCGCCCTCGCGGAAGACCGCAAAGCTGAGCGGTCGCAGATCGTCCATGCCCAGAATGTGGTCGGCATGGGAGTGGGTGTAAAAAACTGCGTCCACGCGGGTGAGGCCGTTACGCAGCGCCTGCTCGCGAAAGTCGGGACCGGTGTCGATGACCACCACGCGCTCATGGCCGCCGCCCTCGCCCGGTTCGCGCCAGCGAACGAGCACCGAGGGCCTGAGCCGCCGGTCGCGCGGATCGTCCGAGGTGCATACCGCGCAGTTGCACCCCAGCGTGGGAACCCCCATCGAGGTCCCGGTCCCCAGAAATGTGAGTAATCCGTCCATGCGAGGTCGGCCTGCTAACCCTTCTTCGGAGGCTGCGGCGGTGGCGCACTCTGTATTGTGATCATTCTGGTCAGCTCCAGGAAGGCCATCCGCACCTCAAACAGAGCCGTTTGCAGAGTCTTATCCTCGGCCTCGGTCAGATTGCCGCGGGTCTTCTCCGCCAGAACTCCCAGCAAATCGATGGTGGTCCGCGCGCCCATAATGTCCACTCGCGGACGCTGTCCCTCCTGCGCGCCCGCCCCCATCTGAATCATTGCGGAGACGTAAAACTGCTGCACCAGGTGCTCGAAGCTGATCTCCGGCTGCGCGCCCATAGCGGGGTTCTGCGCCCGCACCATGTCCTCCAGCCTCTGCGCCGAGGCGTCGTAAGCCTCCTTCTGCTCGCGGCTCTCCTGAGCGGTGGGCGGGGAAGGCAACTCAGCTTCGGTTTCCGCCGCGGACTCTGAAGTTCCGGCGGGTGCGGGCTCTCGCCGAGCCTCGGACTTCGATTCGTTGACCACCAGCCTCGGTCCGCCGCCGGGTGGTGGCGGAGGCGGTGGCACCTCTGCCTGTGTCGCCGGCTGCTGGCCCTCCTGCTCTTCTTCCGCCTTGATCTTGCGGCGGTCAATCACTTCAAACTTCGGTTTATCGCTCATAGTTTTCCGTTTCCTATCTGAATTTCCGATTTGCTGACTCGCTAACCCGCTCCCAGCATGGGCGGCACGGCCAGTATCCGTGCCGTGCCCGTGACTGTTCCGGCTTTGTAGGTGAAGGTTTGATTACCCCGCTCCGCCTCGTCGCGCATCATGCCCAGGGCAAAAACACGCGGCCCAGTCGCCAGCGGCAACTCCGCCGCGCTGGTGATCGCTCCGGCAATCGCTCCGCCGTCCATGGCCAGCTCAACTCCTGCTGCCGGAACAGGCCCAAGCAGCTCCAACTGCCGCAGGTGCCGGTGAACGCTGCCACGGGAGTGGATACGCTCTACAATCTCCTGGCCCAGGTAGCATCCCTTGTTAAAACTGAGCGCCCGCATTTGCGAGGTCTCTTGCGGCAGGTCGCGCTCGGCTATATCGATGCCATAAGCGGGAATCCCTTCCGCTATTCGAAAAGCCTCCAGCGTTGCCGCTCCTGCCGGACTCGCGCCGGCCTCCGTCAGCGCCTGCCACAGCGCCGGAATCTCTGCCGCCTGCATCCAAAGCTCGTAATGCGGCACGAGCACTCCATAGCCGCGAACCACGCGCACTTGCTTGCCTTTCCACGCAGCGCGCGCGTTGGTCATTGGCTCGGGGAGTGCGGGCAACCCCAGCCGCTCCAGCACACCGTCGGCCAGCGGCCCGGCAAGCCCCAGCGCCGAATCTTCGCTCAACGGCGCAAGCTCCACATCGTCCATGATGATGAAGCGCTCCAGATGGGCCAGTAGCCGCTCATACTGGTCGGCGGCAATCTCCAACTCGATTTTCTCGCCCTCGTGCCAAACGTGCAGGTCGCCCTGGATGCGCCCCTGCGCGTTGAGCACCAGGTTCCAGGCGCCGGCGTTCGTCCCCAGCTCGTTCACCGTGTTGGTGACCATGCCGCTCAACCAGCGGAAGCGGTCTTCGCCGCGCACCGCCACGCGCCGCAGCCAGCCCAGGTCGTGCGCCGCTGCTCCTGAGATCTGCGCCGCTGTTTCCCTGCCCGGCGCGTCCAACTCCCGTGGGGTCAGAACGCCGCGATAAGCCACAAGCTCCGGCCCCGCCGCGGTCTGAGCCAGCAAGGTCGCAAGGGTTGTAGCCAAAGAGAGCTCTGTTTCCGTCATAAGGGATCTTTTTGCCGGTTCAGGCACAATTTTTCTGCGGAAAACGCGCGCCAGGCCGCATCCTGATTATAGCCTTGGAAGAAGATAGGGAGTATCGATGAGCAAACAGCACGGAAGGTTTCGCGGATGGCTCTTGGCGGCGGCGTTGTGTCTTGGGACTTTCCTTGCCCCGGCGCAGTCAGCCTCGCAAGCGCAGTTGGCGCCACCGCAGTCAGCCCCACCGCAGGTGGCCGCGCCGCAGGCGCAAGCCCCGGTGCCCGGTAAAATTTCTCCTCAGCAGAAAAGCCAGCTCCTCTCGCTGGTCGATGAGCTGATCAAGTTCTCCTCCGATGAAACCGGACTGCCCATCAAGAGCGCCGTCAAACGCCAGATTACCTCCCGCGCCGCGGTTGAAAGCTACCTCCAAAAGAAGTTCGAGAAAGATGAGAGCGCCAAACGCCTCCAGCGCAGCGAAATCGTACTCAAAAAGTTTGGCCTGTTGGACCGCGATTTCACCCTCAAGCCCTTTCTGCTGGCGCTGCTCAAGGAGCAGATCGAGGCCTATTACGACGCCAAAACCAAGACCGTTTATATGCTGGACTGGGTAGACATCGAGGAGCAAAAGCCGGTGCTGGCCCACGAGCTGACCCACGCCCTGCAAGACCAGCACTCCGACCTCGAAAAGTGGAACAACCAGTCCCCCGACGATGTCTCGCTCAACTCCTCCGACGACACCGACCACCTGGCCAAAGACGAGATGGACACCGCGCGCGAGGCCGTCGCCGAGGGCCAGGCCACAGCCGTCATGATGGACTACATCCTCAAACCCATGGGCAAAAGTCTGGTCAAAGACCCGGAGGTGATGGACTTCGTCCGTCAGCACATGGCCGCCTCGGAAGATTCCCCTGTGCTGGCGCGCGCGCCGCTCCTGCTCTCTGAATCGCTGCTCTTCCCCTATCGCGAGGGCCTCAGCTTCGAGCAGGACGTGTGGATGGACCAGGGCCAGGCAGCGGCCTTTGCCGGAACCCTGGACCGTCCGCCTTCCTCGAGCTGGGAGATCATCAACCCGCGCGAGTATGAAAAGCGCCACGTGCCCGCTGTGCCGCTTCTGCCCAACATTCACCCGCTGGTAGACAAGCTCTACAAGCCTTACGATATCGGCCAGGTCGGCCAGCTCGACCTGCACATTCTCACCGAGATCTTCGGCGGCGACCGGGCCGCCGGCAATTTCACCCCGGCCTGGGACGGCGGCCTCTATTGGGCCGGCCAGCGCCTCAGCGCCAAAACCCCGGAAGAGCAGGCCAGCACCAACTCCATCGCTCTCTTCTATCTCTCCGTCTGGAAGAACGCTGCCTCCGCCCGGGCCTTCGCTCGCCTCTACGCCGATGAGCTGGACCGCAAATACTCCGGCGTCAAGGAGCTGCGCTCGGCGGACTTTCCCGCTGGCACACCCGGCGATGAGGAGCAGGTCTACTCCACCAGCGAAGGCCCGATCGTCATCACCACCAGAGGCAAAATGGTCTTCGTCGCCGAAAGCTTCCCGCTCGAGCTAGCCAGCAAACTCACCGCTCTCATCCTCGACGCGCAGGGAACCGGCGAACTAAAAATGGCGGAAACCATGCAGCCTCCCATCCCCACTCTCACTTCCGCGCCCTTGCAGCCGCTTACTGGAAATCTCATCCGCTTCTTTTCCAGCTGCGGCGTGATGAAGGTCACCGTGAATGCTGCGCTTAAAGCCGCCTCCGCCTCAAAATAGGCCGCTTTTTCCGCTATTGTGAGGGATTAAAAGGTTGTGCTATCCTCTCCGGCAAGTAGTTCTGGATTCCAGTTTACTCACGAAAGGTGCTACTGAAATGCGTATGTTTAAGTCACTTGCCACGGCCGTTCTCGGTCTGTCGGCTTTCTTGCTTTTTGCTCTGGGAACGCCGGCTCAGGCCCAGCGCCCCCATTATCTCCATGCTCTTTCCAACCTCCGGGAAGCGCGCTCTCTGCTGCAATCGGACAATCGCCCTGGATTCATCGGCGAGCGGGATCGCGCTATCGGTGAAATTGACCGCGCCATCGATGAAGTAAGGGCAGCGATTCGCGATGAGGGAAGAAATCCCCACTTCACTCCCCCTCCAGCCGGGGGAGACCCCAATCGTCCCCTGCGTTCGGCATTGACTCTTCTGGATGACGCGCGCCGGGACATTGCCAGCGGGACCGATGAGACTGGACATATAGGTCTGCAGGAGCGCGCGCTCCGGCACGTTGACGAGGCGCGGCACGCAATCGATCGCGCCCTTCACATGGGAGATAGAGACAGAGACAGAGACCGGCGCTACTAGCATCTAGCCATAGCAGAAAATGACTCCCGGGTCTCGTTCATGAGACCTGGGAGCCGTTTTGCGTTGACTCTCCTGCTTGCTGACTCCGCCAACCTCATCCGCTTCTTTTCTAATTGCGGTGTGATGAAAGCATCGGTCAGTGCCGCTATGCAGGCATCAAGGTAGAGAGAGCAGCCGAAAAGATCACGCCGCATCTTTGCTGACGAGATACTCGTCAAGCAGCTCGGCCACCAGCACCGCCGTGGGGACCGAAACCATGGCTCCGAGAACGCCTCCCAGCGCGGAGCCGAGCACCAGGGCAACGAGGATAGCAAGGCCGGGCAGGCCGACTCTGTTCTTCATAATGCGCGGAATAAGGTAGGAGTTTTCAACCTGTAGATAGACCACGTAAAAGATAGCAATGCCCAGCACCCGGCCCCACGAGTCAATGGCCGCCACTAGCAGCGCAAGCGCGATGCAGATGGCAGCGCCCAGCACAGGGATGATGTTGAGCAGCCCCGTCAGCACGCCCAGCGCATAAGCATAGCGAACTTGGAGCGAGAGATAGACGATCGTGCTGGCAACTCCCAGGATGAGCATCAGGCTCCCCTGGCCAAGAAGCCATTTGCCCATGCGGATATTTGCCCGCTGCAGGGTCCGGTCGAGACGTTCGCGGCGTTCGCGCGGGAAAAAGGATAGAAACCACCGGTAGGCCTGGTCGCCTTCCAGAATGAAATAGATCGTAAGGATAAAGCCCATGACGAAATCGAATAGCCTGCCTGCCCAGTTGCTGAGTGAGAACAGCAGATAAGTGGCTGCCTGGCTCGCGAAATCCTGAAGCCGGGAGCTGATATCCGCGGTATCCAGATGTTGAGCCAGTGGAATAGCCTTGAGTTTCTCTAAAAGTATGGGTAACCGTGTTGGCATCTCCCGGGCGAACCCCTGCAAGTCGCTGATCACCGGGGGCAGAGCGAGGAACCCGAAGGCGGTAAGCGCTCCGGCCGCAACCAGCAGAAGAAGGAAGATGGCGGCTGAGCCCTTGAATGGTTGCCAACTGCCAATGCGGAGCCGGGAAGTAAAACGCACCATCGGGGAGAGCACGACGGCAAACAGCGCGCTCACATAGAGCAGCACCAGCACATCGCGGATCAGCCAGGCCAGGTAGCAGGCCAGGGCCAGGGCGAAGGCGAAGACGATGTCGCGGCGAAGTGAGCGCGGGCTATCGGTGGGCTCAGTCATGCGCGGGATTCCTGCAAGCCGGAGTATACGGCACCGGCAATGCCTTCGGCTAATTCGATGTCAATCAGGCTTCCGGCCTGAAAGTACATTGTCCGGCGCCGCCCTACTTGTCCCCGCCCAGAATCGACCCCACAATTCCGCCTATCAGCGCGCCGCCGGCGGCCGGTCCCACCTGCCGATTCTCGCCGCGTGGAATATACTCGGCAATCTGCTGTGCCAGCCGCGAAATGGGCAGCGTTTGCAGCCAAACCGTTCCCGGCCCTTGCAACACGGCCAAAAACAGTCCATCCCCGCCGAAGATCATGTTCTTGATCCCCGGCACCGTCGTGATCTGGAAGCCCACCGTGGACTGGAACGCGCCCACGTGGCCCGGATGCACCCTCAGCACCTCGCCCGCTGCCAGGTTCTTCATAATCAGTTCGCCGGATAGCTCCAGCCACGCCGTTCCCTGCCCGCCCACCTTCTGCAGCAGGAACCCGTTGCCGCCAAAGATGCCCGCCCCCAGCGACTGCTGGAAGCCCACACCAAGCGTCACCTGCGTCGTGGCGCACAAAAACCCGTGCCGGTGAATCATGTACTCGTTGCCCGGCGAGACCTCGACCGGCACAATGTGCCCCGGCACCTTGGTGGCAAACGACACCACGCCGGTAGCCCCCATGGCCCGGTACTCGGTCATAAACAGGCTCCCGCCCCCGGCCACCCGCTTCAATGCGCCAAAGATTCCTCCGCCCCCGCCCATCTGCGTGTGGGTGGTCATCTGGATGGAAGCGGTCATCCACGAAAGCTCTCCGCTCTCGCTGAACACGCTCTCGTTCGGTTCAAGCTGCACATCAAGCACCGGCATGGTCGTGCCCTGTATCCGGGTTTGCATGGGTTATTCTCCTTTTCGTGCTTAGTCTACCTGCTTTGACCTGTGAAGAGCAGGGTTAAATCGATTTCTCCATGAAGAACCGGCAAACCCTGAACTCAACGCTTGTTCCATGAACCGTAGTTTGCCGTCAAATTAATTAAGATATCGCAGGCTGCGCCCTCTTCGCAAAAGGCGGCTTGATGCTCTACTCTTTCTTAAGACTCTTATGGCCTCTTTGATTCGCAGCTTCCGCAAAGCCATCTGGCTGGCGCTTGAGCATGACATACTCAACTCGGCTAAGGCCGTCGCCTATTCCGGGATGTTGGCCCTGTTCCCGGCGCTGGTGGTCCTCACCGCTCTGCTGGCCAGAGCGCCGGAAGGGACCTCGCTGGTGGGCGAGGTGCGCGGCGCATTCGAGCAGTTTCTGCCTGAAGGCGCCTTGTCTCTGTTGCAATCCGCAATGGAAACCCACCGTATCCACTCCGACCAGTTGATCTTCTCCGCCGTCGCCCTCTCGGTCTTTGCCAGCCTCGGCCTGATGCTGTCCCTCATGGAGGGCTTTCGCCGGGCTTACCAGTTGCCCCTCGACGATTGGGGATTCTGGAGGCGGCGGCGCAGAGCCTTGGCGCTGGTGCCCATGGTTGTGCTTCCATTGTCGCTGGCCACCATGGTGCTGGTCTTTGGCCGCCAGTTTGAGGCCTGGATGATCGACAATTCCGTCCACGAGTTGCGGCACTATGTGCTCTTCTTCTGGCGCATGGTGCGCTGGTCTGTCGCCCTCGTCACTGGCGTGATTGTCCTGGTCACTCTCTATCACTTCGGCACCTCGCGCAAGGAGCACTGGGCCTACGTCAGGACGGGCGCGATAACCGCTACCCTGGTCTGGTTCCCGTCCACGCTGGCCTTTGGATGGTACGTCACGCGCATTGCCGACTACTCCATGTTCTACGGCTCTTTTGGCGCCGGCATCGCCACTCTGGTCTGGCTTTACATCACCTCCTTCAGCGCCCTGCTGGGCGCGGAGCTGAATGGCGTCCTTTTTCGGGAACGAAAGGAACGGGCCTCCGCCCGCGCCAAACGAAATCGCTTCCGCCGCTAACTATTTTCACCGGCCATTCACTGCGTTTCCCGCATAATAGTAAACGGGGGATGTGGTTCTATAGCATTTTCATGGTGAGTATAAGGTCTGGGTGCCCCACCCTCGCCGCGTCTTTGTTGTTGCGGCTAGGGTGGGATAGCACGCCTCATGGCCTGCTCCACTTTCCCTGGAGGTTCTCTATGTCGTTCGCGCCACTCAGCCCGACTGATTCCGTCAACCAACGCCGCGCCAAGATCGTTGCCACGCTCGGCCCGGCCTCCAATACAGAAGCCGTCTTCAGGGATATGGTCCGCGCAGGCGTCGATGTGGTTCGGCTGAACTTTTCTCACGGCTCCCAGGATGGAAAGCTGGAGCTGATCCAGATGATTCGCAAGGTGAGCCGTGAGGAGCGCAAGCCGCTGTGCATCCTGGGCGACCTGCAGGGGCCCAAGATTCGTACCTCCACGCTGAAAGACCACCAGCCCGTACTGCTCAAAGCCGGCCAGCGGTTGACCATCACGCCGCGCGAGGTTCCGGGCACTGCGGAACTGGTGGGCACCACCTTCAAAACCCTGGCGGACAACGTCGAGCAAGGCTCGCGCATTCTGCTCTCCGACGGCCTCATCGAGCTGCGCGTTCACGAAGTCTCGGGCGGCGACGTGATCTGCGAGATCGTCAACGGCGGCATGTTGGGCGAACACAAGGGAATCAACCTGCCCGGTATTCCGGTACGCACGCCCTCGCTGACGGAAAAGGACTCCCAGGACCTTGAATTCGCGCTCAAGAACGGTGTGGACGCCATCGCCGTCTCCTTCGTGCGCACCGCGGAAGACGTCAGCTTGGTGCGCAATCGCGTCTCCGCTTATGGCGGCGAAACCTGGATCATCGCCAAGCTGGAAAAACCCCAGGCCATCGAGCATCTGGACGCCATCCTCCACGCCGCCGACGCCATCATGGTGGCCCGCGGCGACCTGGGCGTCGAGCTGCCGCCCGAGCAGGTTCCCGCTATCCAGAAGCACATCATCCGCCGCGCCGCCGAGTGCCGCAAGCCGGTCATCACCGCCACGCAGATGTTGGAATCGATGATCGAGAACCCGCGCCCCACCCGTGCCGAGGTCTCCGACGTGGCCAACGCGGTCTACGACGGCACCGACGCCGTCATGCTCAGCGGCGAATCCGCGGTCGGCAAGTACCCGGTCGAGGCTGTCTCCATGATGGCCCGCATCGTCGTCGATGCAGAGCGTAATATCCAGGAGACGGAGTTCTCCGACCGCCGCAGGCAGCGCAGAACTAAACTTTCCATCGCCGAAACCATTTGCGAGGCCACGGCCCACGCCGCCGACGATCTGGACCTGCACGCCATCGCCCTGTTCACAGAATCGGGTTCAACCGCGCGCAAGCTCTCCAAGTACCACCCTTCGGCGCCCATCTTCGCCTTCAGCCCCATTGAAATCACCATCAACCGCCTTAACCTGCTCTGGGGCGCAACCCCTATCCTTTGCCCCAAAATCAACTCCAACGAGGCCATGGTCGAGTGCGCCGAGCGCATGCTCACCGAAGGCGGCTACGTCAAGCCCCGCGAAATCGTCGCCATCGTCGCCGGCACCCGCACCCGCTCCGGCTCCACAAACTTCCTCCGCCTGCACGTCATCGGCGAACACAAGTAGCGCGAGCGCTTCTTTGCCCCGGCGAAGAGGCCCCGGCAAAACAAAAGTAGCAGGGTGCCCCACCTTCGCCGCGTTTTTGTTTTTGCGGCTAAGGTGGGATAGTTCCACCTATCTATGGTTTTTATTGCTTTTCTTCCTCCCGTAGGGAGGATGTGAAAATAGCCCCGGGTCGAGGTCCCCATCGACAGGTCTTCGTCGATAGTGTGGCTTCACAGCTTGCGGAAAAATGCTAACGGAGTAGCAAGAAGTGTCAGGGCACGACTTCAGTCGTGCCAAAAACGCAACAATATTAAGTTGGGCTTTAGCCCCTGATGGATTGCGCGTGCCCCACTCGCGCCGCTCCTCCCGTAGGGAGCGGATGATAATAGCCCCGGGTGAAACCCGGGGTTAGCGTCTCCGCTCCAACGGAACCGTCCCGTAGGGCCGGTGTGAAACTTCTTTGTGATTACTCTACGGCAAGCTGATAAGCTCTGTGCCCCATCCTTGCGCGTTTTTTCTGGCGCAAGGGTGGGATATCACAAAGAGACGCATTCGTCTGCAGCAACCTACTTTCCCGCCAACTGCCTTAGCACATACTGCAAAATCCCGCCGTGCTCGAAGTACTCAATCTCCTGTGGCGTATCGATGCGCACCTTCGCCCGGAACGTTTTCACCGCCCCATCCGCCGCGGCCGCCTTCACCTCCAGAGTCCGTCCGGATGCAAATTTTTCGCCGAGCAGCTTCGTCAGCCCAGGAAATGAAAAAACCTCCTCGCCTGTAAGCCCCAGCGACTCCACATTCTGCCCCACCTCGAACTGCAACGGCAGAATCCCCATCCCCACCAAATTTGACCGGTGAATCCGCTCGAAGCTCTCGGCAATCACCGCGCGCACGCCCAGCAACTTCGGTCCCTTGGCCGCCCAATCCCTTGAAGATCCTGACCCGTACTCCTTCCCCGCCAGAATCACCAGCGGCACGCCCCGCTCGGCATACTTCACGCTCGCGTCGTAAATGCTCATCTGCTCGCCCTCGGGCAGCATCCGCGTCACGCCGCCCTCCGTCCCCGGCGCGAGCTTGTTTCTCAGCCGCACATTGGCAAAGGTGCCGCGCACCATCACTTCATGATTCCCGCGCCGCGAGCCATACGAGTTAAAGTCCGCTGGCTTCACGCCGTGCTCCGCCAGGTATTTTCCCGCTGGCCCGTTAGCCTTAATATTGCCTGCGGGAGAAATGTGGTCGGTGGTCACCGAGTCGCCCAGCACCGCCAATACCCGCGCGCTCAGAATGTCTGTCACCGTTACCGGCGTCTTCGTGATTCCGTCAAAGTATGGCGCCCTTCGAATGTACGTCGAGTCCGGCTCCCATTGGTAAACCTCGCCGGTGGGGAACTTCAATCCCTGCCAGTTCGCGTCGCCCAAACTCACCGTCGCGTACTCTTTGCGGAAGCTCTCGCTCGACAATCCCTTTTCGATAGCCTCGGCCACCTCCGCCTGCGTGGGCCAGATGTCTTTCAAGTAAACCGGCTTCCCTGCCCCGTCCGCGCCCAGCGCATCTGTCTCGAAGTTATGCCCGATCCGTCCAGCCAGCGCATAGGCCACCACCAGCGGCGGGCTCATTAAATAATTTGCCCGCACATCCACATTCACTCTGCCCTCAAAGTTGCGATTGCCGCTCAGCACGCTCACCGCAACCAGCCCATGTTCCTCGATGCTCCTGGACACGTCAGCAGGCAGCGGTCCGGAGTTGCCAATGCACGTCGTGCAGCCATAGCCCACCACATTGAAGCGCAGCTTTTCGAGATACGGCAGCAAGCCCGCCTTGGCGTAGTAATCCGTCACCACCCGCGAGCCCGGCGCCAGCGAGGTCTTCACCCACGGTGGCACGCTCAGCCCTTTCTCCACCGCCTTCTTCGCCAGAATTCCCGCCGCCACCATCACCGAGGGATTCGACGTGTTGGTGCAACTGGTAATCGCCGCAATCACCACCGACCCATGATCGAGATACTTATCCGGATCAACCCCAAAGCGTTCCTTCACTGTATTCGACGCAGTCTTAGCTGCCAGCTCCGCATCCCTCACTGCTCCCCGTTCCCACTGCTGCGCCGTTCTCGTTCCCAGCGGCTTGGCCGTGGGCGAAAGCAGGTTGGGGAGTTCTTCTGCGAACAACGCAGCCACATCCCGTAAAAGCACGCGATCCTGCGGACGCTTCGGTCCGGCCACGCATAGCTCAACATCCGCCAAATTCAGATCCAAAGTCTGCGAATAATCCGCCTCCGGCGTCTCCGCGGTATGGAACATCTCCTGCGCTTGGTAATAATCCCGGACCAGCGCAATCTGCTCCTCGCTGCGCCCCGTCAATCTCAAGTAGCGCAGCGTCTCTTCGTCCACCGGGAAGATCCCGCAGGTCGCCCCGTACTCCGGGGCCATGTTGCTGATCGTCGCCCGGTCGGCCAGCGGCAGCGCGGCCACGCCCGGCCCATAAAACTCCACAAACTTGCCCACCACCCCCAGCTTGCGCAGCGCCTGGGTTACAGTCAGAACCAGGTCTGTCGCCGTAGCGCCCTCGCGCAGTTTCCCCACGAGCCTGTAGCCCACCACTTGTGGCACCAGCATCGAAACAGCCTGCCCCAGCATCGCCGCCTCGGCCTCGATGCCGCCCACGCCCCAGCCCAGAACCCCCAACCCGTTGATCATCGTGGTATGCGAATCGGTTCCGACCACCGTGTCGGGATACGCAACTAACTTTCCGTCGACCTCTGTGGTGAAGACGACCCGCGCCAGGTATTCCAGATTCACCTGGTGACAGATGCCCATCCCCGGCGGCACCGCCGAAAAATTACGGAACGCCGTCTGCCCCCACTTCAAAAACGCATAGCGCTCGCGGTTTCTTTGGAACTCCAACAAGGTATTGGCCGCAAGAGCACCCGCCGCGCCATACTCGTCCACCTGCACCGAGTGGTCAATCACCAGCTCGGCCGGCGCCAGCGGATTCACGCGCTCCGCATCGCCGCCCAGCGCATGAATCGCGTCGCGCATCGCCGCCAGATCCACCACCGCCGGCACGCCGGTAAAATCCTGCATCAGCACCCGCGCCGGCATGTAGGCAATCTCCCGGCTGGGCTCGGCCTTGGCATCCCACTTGGCCAGAAACTCAATCTCCCCGGCCGTCACGTTCACGCCATCCTCGCGGCGCAGTAGATTTTCCAGCAGTATCTTCAGGCTGAAGGGAAGCCGGCTCAGGTTGAAGCCGCGCGCCTTGAGCGCCGGCAAACTGTAAATCGTGAAGCTGCGGTTGCCCGAGGTGAGTCTGGTCCGGCTGGCAAAGCTGTTCATCTTGTGGGAAACCTTTCTTCTCCGCGCGCGGAGGAATCATCGAAAAATCTCGCAAATCACGGGACTTGTAAAAAACCGCGTTGCAATCCGTTTGTTGCCAAAGAAGTGAATCGGCCAACGCGACCCTCCCTCTATCATTTCAGAAATCGCGCCGCAACGCTTACCATCTTATTTGTATGCGCCTCTTTATCGGAATCCCCCTGGCCGCCGCGGTCGCCGGCGAACTCCACTCTGTCTCGGCGCGCCTTCGCTCCCCAGCCGATGGCCTCCGCTGGACCGCGCCCGAATCCTGGCACGTCACCCTGCAATTCCTTGGCAATACCAGCCCGGAACAACTCGCCTGCATCGTCCCGCGCCTGCGCACCCTTCATTCACCGCCCGTTCCTGTCTGCCTTGAAGCTCTGGACTGCTTCGAGCGCGCCGGCGTTCTCATCGCCCGCGTCCGCCTCGCGCCCGAGCTGCTCTCGCTTCAGCAACGTGTCGTCGCGGCCACCCAGCCCTGCGGCTTCGTCCCTGAGACTCGTCCCTTCCAGCCGCATATCACGCTCGCGCGCAGCAAAGGCCCAAAGCGAGACCTCAGCCAGCTCAAATCCAAACTCAGCCGTCCGTCCAGTTTTACCCGTTTTACCGCCCACGAGTTTCTCCTCTACGAAAGCTTTCTTGCTGCAGCCGGCGCTCGCTACGAAGTCCGCGAACGCTTTCCCCTGAATGACCGTTGAGCTTTTTCATGGGTGCCCCGCCCTCGCCGCGCTTTTGTTTTTGCGGCATCGGGTCCCCGGCGAGCGAATTTTGCTCGCTGGGATGATCTAGGGTGGGTAACCAGAAATTCCTTCCCCTCTCCTGCCAATTCTCGCCCCAATCTGCTAGCTTAATTAGGTTGCGAATTTCCACTCCAGAATTGCCGGCTCTGCCGCGCCACGAGGATGATCGCCCTCATGCCTGAACCGTCTCGCCGTCCGCCAACTTCCGATATTGAAACAATGGGATTCTTCCACCCATCCAGGCGCCCTTACCGCTTCACCATCCTGATGTTCATCAGTTTGCTGGTGCTGGGGAGCTATTTCGCCTATGACAGCATCGGCGCCCTTGCGCCCACGCTCATCGATGCGTTGCATCTGGACCGCAGCACCATCGGGAATCTCTACACTGCGTATTCCGTGGCCGCCATCATCATCGTCTTCTTCGGGGGAATGCTATACGACAAGCTGGGTCCCCGTCGGGCCAGCCTTCTGTTTTGCGGCCTCGTCCTTCTGGGCGCCACCATCGTGGCTCTCGCTCACTCCACGTGGCAGCTCTTCGCCGGGCGGTTGATCTTCGGCGCTGGTGGCGAATCCCTGATCGTGGCGCAGAGCGCCATCCTCAGCCGCTGGTTCAAGGGCAAGGAGTTGGCCCTGGCCTTCGGCATCTCCCTCACAATCTGTCGCGTCGGGACCCTCTTCAGCTTCAACACCGAGGAACTCATCTCCCAATATTTCGGCAGCTACCGCATCGCTCTCTGGGCAGCGACGGGCTTCTGCCTGTTCTCCGTGCTGTGCAACCTGGTCTATATTGCCATGGACCGCCATGGGGAAAAGGTGCTCGCGCTTCCGAAACCGGACGCTGGCGACAAGATCGTCTTCTCCGATATCAAGAAGTTCAACTCCTCCTTCTGGTTCGTCACCCTTCTCTGCGTAACCTTCTATAGCGCCATCTTCCCGTTCACGGCCCTCGCCACAGACATGTTCCACGACAAGTGGGACATTCCCCTTGTCAGCTCGGGCACGGGCGGTTTCCTGGCCCAGATCTTCGACAACTTCTTTCACATGTTCTCCACGGCGCCGGGCATCACCAGCATCGTGATCTTCTCATCCATGGTCTTTGCGCCCTTCGCCGGCGATCTGGTGGACCGCATCGGCAAGCGGGCCACGCTGATGGTGGTGGGCTCCCTCATGCTGATTCCCGCCCACCTCATCATGGGCATCACCCACTGGAATCCCATCCCCTGCATGGTCGTGCTCGGCGCCGCTTTTGTCCTGGTACCCGCCGCCATGTGGCCTTCGGTTCCCCTCGTGGTGGAGGAGAAACGCGTGGGCACTGCCTTCGGTCTGATGACCGCCATCCAGAATCTGGGCCTCGGCCTCTTCCCCTTCCTCAATGGCAAGCTGCGCGACGTCACCGGAACCTATACCGCGACCCAGATCATGTTCGCGTGTCTCGGCATGGTGGGGCTCATCTTCGCAGTGCTCTTGCTGCGCTCGGATAAGCGGCATGGCAACATACTGGAGCAGGGAAAAAAATTGTAGAAGTACCTGTCCTGAATCGAAGAAGGCTTGCAACAACGCTAGAACTGGTTGCATCAATCGGTTTTATGTCAGGGCACGGCTTTACAGCTTGCGGAATAACTCGAAATCCAGCCAGTTTTGTATCAGGGCACGACTTTGCCGGGGTCCCCATCGACAGGTCTTCGTCGATGGGGTGGCTTTAGTCGTGCCGCAAAATGCCCAATAAAATCGAGGGCTTTAGCCCCTGAGCGACGCTAGTTACGGACTGCGGTGAAATTGCGCGCGCAAGTCCGCCATTCTTACCGCGCACGCGCCAAAGCGCCGAGAGCCCTGGCGATGGACCACGGATCATCGCTCTCGAAGGCCTCGGTCAAATAAGCCGAAAATGTCTCTTCATCGGTAAGAAACTAAGCCGCATCATAGGGCATTGTTTCGAGCGCCATTTCACTCATTTCATCCCCTACCGCGGCACTTCCATGTTGTAGAGGAAGTAGGCCCGCAGCTCCAGGTATGGCCCGTGGAAGTCCCTGGGCAGCGGTGGGTAGTTCGAGCCCGTCAGAGCGCCCCACGCCGCGCGGTCCAGTCCCACGTCGCCCGAGCGGCCCTCCAGAATCAGGCTGCCGTCCATCAGCCGCCCGTTGGGCAGAACCTTGAAGCGAATCACCACCATCCCCGATTTGTATATCGGCGGGTTCACCTCGTCGGGAATCAGCGGATCCCAGGTGTGTTCCGTCTCCCAATGCCAGCGTGCCAGCCAGCTGGCGAAATCCACGCCCTGGGTATCGGAGAGCACCTCGATGCCGCCCGTCCCCGCGCCCGGATGCCGCGATAGTCCCCCGCGGCCGGGCAGATTGTCTTCGCCCGTTCCACGGCTTCGCGATGCGCCCTTTAAGGCTTCGCGCAGTTGGTCGGCAGGGTTTTGCGAGCCCAGGGCAAAGTTAGGCCGCGCAGGCACTACAGGCGGGCGTGGCGCCTCCAGTTGCGACTGTTCATTCGGCGGAATGGGCGGCGGCGCGGGAGCAGGCGCGGCAGGCTTCGGCGCGGGCTCTGGCCCCGGCGGGTTTTCCCGCTTCATCGCATCCATCGTCTCCTTGTCAATCAGCGGATGCTGCGGCAGCGGCTTCACGATTACCTTGGGCGGAAGCGTGAACGGCGTATCCAGATACGTAAACTCCTTGTGCTGCCGGAGCTTATTCTGGTCAACCACCTGCGGAATCTTGAAAATGTATTTGGGAATCCACGTCACCGCCGAAAGCAACGCCAGGTGGAAGAGGATGGCCAGCCAGAAGCCCTCGCGCAGGCGCGCCCAGCGCCGCTCGTCCTCCATCTCGCTGATCATTTGCAGCAGTTCGTGGGTGTCGTAGTCGATCCACCGCGAGCCGCTCACCACCGGGGACGCAGGCTCCGCCGGGCGCAACTCCTCGCCTTGCTCCGGTGCGCCCGGATCAAGCTTGGCTCCCGCGGGCCCGTTGGGCTCGTTCACATCGCTTGGCGCATGATCGGTGGGCATTCGTTCTCAAGGAGCATACTGGGCGCCTGCGCCCAACGCTCCGTTTATGTCCTTTCTTTCTATTCTCTCATCTAGGCCAAAGCCCTGCCCATCGCCCCGGCCCGTACAATGAATTCAAGGGCTTGCTAACACTACCTCAGGCGGATGGCGTTGCGAGCGAAAAACCGTCCATACGAGGCGGAGTCCGCAGGGTTTGGTGGTTCCAAGCTCAAGGACGACAACGAAGTATGGGCGGGTTTTCGCCGCAACCCGAAGGGACGGGGCTAATTTTCCCCATTTCTTCGTTGCTCGTCGCTCCAGTAACTGGCTACAGTTCGCTCCTCGCGCCTCGAACTGAGAAAAATTGGCATCCGTCGCCACCGTCTGAGGTAGTGTTAGCAAGCCCTAAAGTAAGACGCGAAATCCGCCATAAGGGGACCCTGTTTGAAGCAGTTTTTTGTTCGTTTGATGGCCAAATGGAAGCTCGCAGCCCTTTTCCTGGCCAAATTCGGCGTTTGGGGCGTGGGTGCCGTCGCCCTGCTGGACTCCTCCACCATCCCCGTCCCCATGGACGCCATCCTGGCCGTCTACGTCTGGAACGATAAAAGCCATTTCTGGCTTTATTGCCTGCTGGCTGCCTTGGGCTCGGCCATCGGCGGCCTGCTCCCCTACGGCCTGGGCCGGGCCGGCGGCGAACTCTTCCTGCTCAAGCGCGTCAACCGCGAGCGCTACGAGCGCCTGCGCCTCCGCTTTGAGCGCCAGGAGTTCCTGGCCATAATGATTCCCTCCATGCTCCCCCCGCCCACCCCCTGGAAGGCCTGCGTCTTTGCCGCCGGCGTCTTTGAAATGCGCGTCGCCCCCTTCATGCTGGCCGTCTTCTCCGGCCGATTCCTCCGCTGGCTGATCCTCTCCGCTCTGGTGCTCATCTTCGGCCCCAGCGTCGTAGATCTGGTGCAGCATCATGGACTTACCATGCTGGCCGTCGTAGGCGGCCTCGCTGTGATTGGCTTTGCCTGGTGGTGGATTAGAAAAAGACGCTCCGGCAAGCTGGAAGACTGAGCGGTTCTCCTCGCTCACGGCATCTATCTCTGAACGCTTTTCGGATTGAACACACGAAGCAAGTTTCAGCGTTTCCCGTCAAGTCGAGCCAAAAAGTCAGGCGACCAGGTTGCAAGACTTGCGCCTTTGGCATTGGCTTCCAGAGCCGCTTTGTTATACAGAGTGAGGAGCTTGCGTGGATCGAGCAGGCACTCATTGAAGGCCTGCCTGCCATAGGCTTTTTCCACCAGCGCCGCCATCTCGTAGCCGACCGTATACCATGCGCCCTGATATCCCCAGAAGGGCGCGGCCCGTTTGCCAATGGCTTCGGCGCCCTTCAGGGTGCCATCCAGAATTTCGGTCAGCATCTGCTGCACCGCCTCCAAATCGGCGTTGAAGTGCATCATGTCGCTATCCCACCGCGCCCTGGCCAATGCATCTTCTTCCCAGCGCGGATGTCTGTCCACTGAACCGGCGGCTGCCAGCACTGCTTCCCCTTCGCCAAAGGCGCTCATCCAGTTGACGGCTGTTTTTACATTCTCCGGCAAGCCCGCTTGAATCGCTTTCTGGCGTTCTTCCAGGCTTCGCAGGCCAATGTGGTGACATTCGTGCGCGACGATATTCTCGAACTGTGCCTTCGACTGTCGCTCCATGTACAGAAAAATCGCCGGACCATTACCCGGCTCCGTCCACACAAAGCTGTTGTGCTTGGGTTTGATCTCCGGAAAAACGCGCGCGTGAATCGTCGCTCCCTCCGGAAGCCATTCCAGCACGCCGGCGCCGATGGCGGGCATATTCGCCTGCTTCATCTCGGCCAATGTCTGTTCCCATTCCTGCTGCCTGGCCAGCGATTCGGGCGAAAGCAGAAATTTCTGAAAGTCTTCATCGGTGAAGGCTCTGCCCATGGAGGCTTCGCGTTCCTTCAGCCACTGGTAAGGAACGGTGGAGAAGAGTTGCTGCCAGTCCCCGGGTGTTACCTCCTGATGCGCGTTTGCTTTCTGCAGGATGTGCAGAGCCTGTTCGGCTTCGGAGGTATCCAGAGAGAGTTGAATCGCGGGTGACGACTGTCCTGGAGCTATGCTGGAATAGAATCCCCCCAGAAAAACACAAAATAGAAGATAGCCGCGCATGAATCCTCCGCCATGGATATCAATTCCTTGGACGAGCATTCCATATCACGGTTAGCTCAATTTTTTTCGAGAATCGAATACACGAAGAACGCCCTCTGGCGCGGATCCGAACGCCACAAAATGAATGGGTGCCCCAGGTCCAGCTTCTGGGATCTGGGAATCGATAAAATAATCTACTTCCCGGCCAGCGCTGCCTGCCCCTGCGCCAAAACCTCAACCCTGACGGTAGCCGAAGGCCGACGCCCGGACGGCCAGTCCCCGGCGCACCAGCACCGGAACCCCAAACGCCAGCCCGGCCACAACGGCCGTCGACAGCAAGTCGTTGCGATAGAACGGCACGCCCGCCACATAGCACGCGCCCAGCCCGCCCAGCGTCCGCGGATACATCCAGCCGCTGGCCCACACCGCATAATTCGAGACCACGAAAAACGAGGTCGGTCCCAGCAGCGCGCCCGCCGCCACCCGCACCACGGTCGTCCGCGCCCGCAGCAGAATATATCCCAGCGCCATGGCCATCCCGTACCACGCCCAGGTGGCCGCGTAGAGCTGCCAGGCGAAGGCGTAGTGGTAGATGTAGACGGTGAGAATGTAGTCGGTAGCCATCAGCGCGGCCAGCGGCGCCAGCATCTCCCGCCACGGCCGCCGCGCGCCAAAGTACAGTAAAGCGCCGCCCACTGCGGTAAAGTTCATCCACCCTGCATGGGGCAGCAAACGGCTCAACACAGCAACTAGCAACAGAAGATATGCGGGCATGGACACCTCGGAATTCAGTATACCGGCGTCTCCCAGAGAAAAAGCCATCCGGGAGCGTACAGCGTTCTTCTCATTCTGCGGGTCACGACCCGCTGGGTCAACCTGCAACCTTTATGGCATGAACAAATTTTTCCGTTGGAGCAATGCGCCCAGCAACCAGTCTCATAAATACTTTAGATTCCGTGTTGTCGACTGTGAGACCCGCGAACAAACCGCGGGCCCCAGCGAGTGATCTTTGCTCGTTGGGGTGGTGCAACGCGGGGCTCATGCATTTTGCGACTCAATGGTGATGGTTTATGAGACCGGTTCTACCGCTGCTCCCGCCCGTTCATCGCTTCGCCGGCTTCGTTTCGCCCATCCACGATATAAACCCAGCCGCTCAGGGGCTGCCTGCCAGGGGTGCGGCCAGCTCCGAAAAACGGATAGTCGAAGCGCAGATCGTAAAACTCAACTGTGGTCCACGTCCGGTTGCGCGGTAACTTCGGTGGTTCCATCCCCGGCACAGGAATTGCCTCCTGGCCTACGTCGCGCACCACCGCCCACGTGCCCCAATCCAGATAAACCTGCCCCAGCCGCGTGTGTTTAGCGGCCTCGGTGGCTGCCGTCGCTGTCGGCTTGTAGAGCACATCCCGGCGCGGGTCGCTCACCATCTCCCCGCTCAGCGTGTTGATCTCGGCGGTCTGGTAATACTCTGCCGTCTCCAGAATCGCGTGCCAACGGAAGGGATTCACCATATAAGGCTCCAGCGCCATCCGCTTCACCGGGGCCGCGGCAATCATTGTGTTGTCCGCCAGCGCCCGCGCCCGCCCCTGTTCCGCCCAGCGCCAGCCCCACAGCAATACCATCCCCGTCAGCGCAAAGATCGCCCATCCCCGCCCGCGAAATTGTTTCTTCTTTGCGCCAATCTCGGAGTCGGCCAGCCCCAGAAGCCAGGGCATCACCAGCGCCGACCCAAGCAGCGCCCACAGCACCGGCTCGGCAATAAACACAAAACTCCCCGCATACCAGCTCGGATTGAAGGGATAAAACGGCCGCAAGCCGTAGTTGTTGGTCCAGTCCAGCATCAGGTGGCTCAGCGCGGAAATCAACGCCGTTAAATAGACCCAGCCCCAGTGCAACCCCGGAGGCGCTTTTGCATTCTGGTTGAGTGGATTTGCCTTGCGCTTTCGCCGCCTTCGCATCCAATAATCAAAAATCCACACCATCCCCACCACCACCGCCGCCTCCACCGGAACGGCAATCAATGTATGCGTGATGCCGCGGTGGTGCTTCAGCCCTTCCACCGGTCCCGCCAGCCCCCACAGAGTGTCAATGTCGGCAGCCTCGGCGGCCAGCACCGCCGCCAGCGTGGCGTAAGCCGTCTTGCGGTTCAACCCCGCCCGCCCGATGCACGCCCCGGTCAAAAAATGAGTTACTGGCTCCATCTAAACAGGGTAATTTAAAATCAATAGTTTGCAGATTCTAAAGGACTTAAACAATCTAATAAATCGGATAGAGTGCTGGAAAATGGAATCCGTTCAGCAAATTTTCAGCTATTTCACCGGAAGTCGAGGGCGAGTCCCCGGCGTATCATTACCTACAGAGGAACCTATGACCCCACTATCGAAACGCGAAACAGACGCGCTCACATCACTGTGCAAACTGTTGATTGACGAATGTCTTGAAAACCATCACAAGATTACCGCACTGGAACGGTCATTGAATACTCATCCTGAGATTGAGACTCAATATCGGAAAGAACTGGCTGTTGTTAAACAGCCAGAACCGAGTGCAACTTTTCATGCAGGGCTTAAGAAATTGAATGACGCTTTGGTGGGTCGTCCGTAACGGGGCATTAAAAACACTCTCACAAGTGGAGGCATGTGTAATGGCGAAGTTAATAATCCCGGCAGCTAGAGTCCGTAAGGGCCTCACAGCAGTAGCTGTGCTCTCAGGTCTTTGTGCCTTTACGTGTTTCGGACAAACAATGAGCGTAAAGATAATTCAACGACAGAACAGCGAATCAGAATACACCTACGTTGTGCCTGCCCATTTCAATTCAACGGCGCATACCAATCTGAATTGCAAGGATAGTTTAACGAATGTGAATTGCAGCGGCACAACAACAACCAACGGGACTAGCACAGAATCGCGAGAGATTTCCTACCAAGTCACGGGCGCGACATTCTCGCTCCTTTTACCAGACAACAGAATTGTGGTAGTCAATTGCGAAAGCAAGCCAGTATCGGTCTGGACACATGGAGGACCAGGTGCCTTCTCTAGGGACGAACACCCTATTCGCAGTTGTCGCACACCGCTAGTGAACGATATTCAGGTTGAGTTCAAGGGTAAGAACGCCAAGCTCATGTGGCTGGCGAGCGTAGATGGCAAAAAGTTTGATTCTGAGACATATAAGATATTGGCTGTGTTGGATAAGTAATTGATGTCTTTCAATTAAGGGAGATTTGAAGATGATAGAGATGATATTCATAATTTTCTGCAAACCATACCACCCTGTACGATGCCAGAAAAAGCACATAAATTGTGGAACCGCTTTATAATTCTCCCCATGGGCGAACGAACCCCGCCACCCTCATCTCCGGCTCAGCGCGCCGCCGAACTCAGCGCTGAGCTGCGCCGTCACGAGCATTTGTATTACGTCCTCGATGCGCCGGAGATCACCGACGCCGCCTACGACGCGCTGATGAACGAGCTCAAGCAGCTCGAAGCCGCGCACCCCGAGTTCGTCATACCTGACTCGCCCACCCAGCGCGTCGGAGGCAAGCCCGCCGAGGGCTTCCGCAAAGTCGCGCACTCCCGCCCCATGCTCTCGCTGGACAACGCTTACTCCGCCGAGGAGCTGGCCGCCTGGGACGCCCGCTGCCGCGAACTGGCCGGTCCGTTGCCGGTCGAGTATGTGGCTGAGTACAAGCTGGACGGCCTGAGCGTGGCGTTGCGTTATGAGCCGGCAATCGACGGCGGCTCGCGCCTCACAACCGGCATCACCCGCGGCGACGGACAGATTGGCGAGGACGTCACCTCCAACATTCGCACCATCCGCAGCGTGCCGCTCCGCATCTCTGCTGAAACGTTAAAAAAGCTTCGCCTTCCGCAGGAAATCGAGGTTCGGGGCGAAGTGATCATGCCCGAAGCCGCCTTCATTCGCCTGAACGAAGAGCGCGAGCAGCAGGGCCTCGCGCCCGCCGTCAATCCGCGCAACGCAGCCGCTGGAACCTTGCGCACTCTCGAGCCCTCCATCGTCGCCAATCGCCGCCTGGAGTTTTATGCCTACTTTTTGCTCGTCAATGGCGACTACTGGCCGCAGGGCCAGCGCGCCACTCTGGAAGCGCTCGCCGCTCTCGGCTTCCGCGTCAATCCTCACCACAAGCTGCTCGCCTCGGTCGAGCAGATGACCCGCTTCATCGACGAGGCAGAAGCTGTCCGCTCCACTCTTGCCTACGAAATCGATGGAGTGGTTCTTAAAGTCGACTCGCACGCCACGCAGCAGCGCCTCGGCTCCACGGCCCGCGCCCCGCGCTGGGCCATCGCCTACAAATTCACCGCCCGCTCCGGCGTTACCCTAATCAACGCCATCACTGTGCAGGTGGGCCGCACCGGCAAGCTCACCCCGGTCGCCGAGCTCACCCCCGTCTTCATCGGTGGCACCACCGTCAGCCGTGCCACGCTGCACAACGCCGACTTTATCGAGCGCCTCGGCCTCAATCTCGGCGACTGGGTGCGCGTCGAGCGCGGCGGCGATGTCATCCCCAAGGTCGTCGAGGTTCTTGAAGACGCGGACCATCCGCGCGGGAAGCAGCCTTTTGTTTTTCCGGCAAAATGTCCAGAGTGCCACTCGCACGTCGTCCGCGCCGAAGGCGAAGTGGACTTTCGCTGCGTCAACGCCGATTGCCCCGCCAAACTGCGCGAGAGCCTGCTCCACTTTGCTTCCCGCGGAGTCATGAACATCGAGGGCCTGGGCGAGGCGGTGGTGCAGCAGTTGCTCGATCACGGCCTCGTCCACAGTGTGGCGGACCTCTATTCCCTCACTGAGGAACAGTTGACCGGCCTCGACCGCTTTGCGGAAAAATCCGCCCGCTCCCTCATCGAAGAGATTGATCGTTCCAAAGCCGCCGGACTCGCCCGCGTCCTGATGGGCCTGGGCATCCGCTTTGTCGGCGAGCGCATTGCGGAGTTGCTGGCTGAGGAGTTTGGCTCCATCGAGGCGCTGCGTGCGGCCTCCGCCGAAGAATTGGAGCGCGTCGAAGAGGTCGGTCCGCGCATCTCCCAGGCCATTCTTGAATTCTTCGCGCAGTCGGCCAATCTGACTCTGATTCAAAGCCTGAAGCGCGCCGGTGTAAAAATGACAGCCGAGAAGAAGCAGCGCTCAGCCCAACTGGCAGGCCTCACCTTCGTTCTCACCGGCACGCTGCCCAATCTCACCCGCGACGAGGCCAAGGCAAAAATCGAGGCCGCGGGCGGCAAAACCGCCTCAGCAGTCAGCAAGAAAACCAGCTACGTGGTGGCCGGCGAGGAGGCCGGCTCCAAGCTTGACAAGGCGCGCGAACTCAGCATTCCCGTCCTGGATGAGGCCGGGCTGATGGCGCTGCTTCAGGCCACTCCGGCCACGCATTGAGATCCGCTTCATCCCCGCGTGAATACAGGGTCTCTGAATCCCTCACCAGAAACCTTGTCGTGCGCAGCAATGGAGAGATGGCCAATAGAATCAGCAACAAGTCAAACCACACGGCAACCTCACATTCTCATCTCATTGGCAATGATCTTTAGCGGCGGCGGGCTGAAAGGCCCGGATGACGCTCGAGGATGCGCAATTCGCGCTCCCGCTCGCGTTCCCGTTCCCAGGCGGCGGCGCGCCAATTGTGCGACGCATAGCGCGGCGGCTCGTTGACTGCGACCATTGCTTCGTCGCCGCGCACCCTTAGCGGCAGGGCAACCAGCTCCATCTGCATGCGCAGAGGGGGCCGCGAGGGCGATACCGGAGCGTGTGCGGAAATTTGCCGCGCGGGGGCGTCGGCCTCCTTGTAGGCCGCGCTCGAGGTCAGGCTGGTGTCTACCCCCGCCGCCTGCACTATCATCTCGTCCTCTTCGTCGTTTTGAGCGGCCCGCGGCACTCGCGCTGTCAATGTCCTGGCCAGAAAATCGTCCACCAGCTTGTGCAGGCAGGTTTGACCGCAAAGATGCTTCGAGCCTTGGCGCAGCCGGTTGCGAGAGTTCCAACCGCTCACCCGCAGTTCTTCTCCCTGGTCATAGGCCACAAACCAGTGGTTCGTCTGCTTTTTCTCTGTTCCGCAGATATCGCATGATATGGCCTGTCGGATCACCCTGTTTCCCCCTGTCGGCGCTGTTCTTTCGCGGCTTCGACGTCCCTGTCCTGCTCTTTGGCCCGTGCGGAAGACAATTCGGTATCGCCGCAAACCTCGCAGGCAAACTCCATGGAGAACTTGATGGCGTTACCCATCTCTATTTCATCGCGTATCCGGCTCAATCAGTGAGTGAAGAACGGAAAGAATCCGGGTTTGGAGCAAATGTGAACGGCAGAACGCTGTGTTGTCCTGAATCGGAACGTACCGGCAAATTCAATGGAAGAAAGATCAACAGTAAATAGGAAAGGAGCGAGGAAGAACCGGTTGCTGCGAAATGCGCAAATGAATTAGAGCGCGATGCGCATTCTGTATAGAAAAAGCACAGCTTTACGCCCTGCCCTGGGCATATTGAAGGATCCTGTAGTGGTGTCAATTCGGATGAGGCCTTCGCCGCCCGGGAAATGATGGCTCTTGAAAACCCATTTCTCCGCGCCTGAAACCCGATTTCACTTTTGGGCATCCAGCTCAGCCAAGCCGTCCCGGAGTCCGTCGGCAGAAATGAACGGGGGCCTATAGCATTTTCGGAATTGGTGTAGACCGGAAGCACGATGTCAAGTGGCTTTTTCTGTTCCGGGGTCCCCGCGGACAGGTCTTCGTCCGTGGGGTGGAAGTAAAAGCCACCTTTCACGGCTCTCAAAAAGTCTACGTGTATTCCGAAAATGCTCTGTAAGCGCCGCCGGCCGCGTAAATCCGCCCACTCGCTAACCGGCTTTACTGCTTCGGAGCGAAGTAGCCCTTCTTGGCTCGCGCCGTAAAACGCCCGTCGACGCAGCGAAGTACGATTTTACGATACCCGCCGTCGTACTTGAAATCCGCCGGAGTATAGATGATCGCGTACTGGCTGCGCAGTTCTTCTTCAATACTGTGAAAGCTGGTCGACATCTCCTCCACCGAAGGAGGAAAGAACACCTGCCCGCCGGTCTCCTCGGCCATCTTGGTCAACGCCTCGTCGCCTTTGCCGCGGCTGGGCGTCCAGTTGGTGCTGATGGCATAGATGATGGTCTCTGCCCGCTGGCATTCCTTGATGGTCTCTTCCTGGTAGACGTGGCTCACGTTGTCGTTGCCGTCGGAGATCAGCACCATCGCCTTGCGAAACGGCTCCGGACCGCGCTCGGTGAGCAGTTTGTCGCGGCAGGCGGTATAGACGGCGTCATACAGCGCCGTGCCGCCGGCCGGACGCATCCGGTTCACGCCCGTTTCCAGGGCGTCAATGTTGTTGGTCCAGTCCTGGTCAATCCTGGGGGTCTCGGCAAAGTCCATTACAAAGGCGCGGTCGCTGCGGGCCTTGAGTATCTCCAGCAGAAACTCGATGGCCGATTGCTGCTCGAACTGAAAGCGCTGGCGAATCGAGGTGCTGGAGTCGATGACGATGCCCACCCGCAGAGGAAGATTGATCTGCTGGTGGAAGCTCTTCACTGCGGCTGGCGCCTTGCGGTCATCATAAAGCGCAAAATCGTGTTGCTGCAGGTCGGCTATATAGTGACCGTTCTTGTCCGTCACGGTGAAGATGAGGTTGACCTCATTCACGTTCATCCGGATGATGGTGGGTGCGGCTTCTTGTCCAGCTTGTCCCGCGGGTTGCGCCGCCGGCTGCGCGGTGGCCTTTGTAGGCGCCGGCGGGGTAGTCTGTGCCTGTGCCGGTTGGGCGGCCTGCGTGGTTGCCGGTGGGGTCGCAGGTTGCTGCGCGAACAAGGCGGCTACTGCAAACGCCGCCGCAAATACTAGTCCTGAAAGCTTTCTGGTCATAGCTCTTTCATTTTATCAATTGCACCCCGTTCCCGCGCCAGACCTAAGCAACTCATTTCCCACGCGGTTCCTCTTCCAGCCGCTCCAAAAACGCCTCCAGCTCCGCCGGCAACGGTGCCTCAAGTTCCAGCAACTTCCCTGTCCTGGGGTGCGGAAACTCCAGTCGCGCCGCGTGCAGAAAGTTTCGCCCCAGCCGCAGCCTCTCCGGCTCCGCATTGCGCCGCGCCGCTTTTGAGGTCGCGGCCTGCGAGGCCACCTGGTCGGTCAACTGCCCCGCGCCGCCATAGAGCGTGTCGCCCACCACCGGGTGGCCAATCGACGCCATATGCACCCGGATCTGATGCGTCCGCCCCGTCTCGATCCGCACCCGCACCAGCGTGAATTTGCCAAAGCGATTCACCAGCCGCCGGACCACCTCATAGTGCGAGACGGCCGCGCGGGCATCGCCCAGCGGTTTCGCTGTCATCCGCGTGCGCCGCTGTGGATCTCGGCCCACGCTGGCCTTAATGGTGCCCTTGGCCCGCTCCACTGTTCCCTGGACGAGCGCAATGTAGGTCTTTTTGATCTCCCGGCTTGCAAACTTCTCCGCCAGCGCCGCGTGGGCGCGGTCGTTCTTGGCCACCACGATCAGCCCGCTCGTCTCCTTGTCCAGCCGGTGCACAATGCCCGGCCGCAGGTCGCCGCCGGTCGTCGAGAGCGCCTTGAATCTGTAAAGCAATGCGTTCACCAGCGTGCCGCGGTTGCGCGCCTCCTCATTCTGCCCGGCCCCGGCATGAACCATCATCCCGGCCGGTTTGTTCACCACCGCCAGATCCGCGTCTTCGTAAATCACCTCCAGCGGTATCTCTTCGGCCACAGCCCGCAGCGGCGCCGGATGCGGCTCGCCGGTAATGTCAATTCGCTCGCTCCCGCGCAGTTTGAGCGAGGCCTTCTCGCCGCGCTTGCCGTTCACCAGCACGTCGCCTTGGTCAATTAATAATTGGACCCGCGAGCGGCTCACACCCTCCAACTGAGCGGCCAGAAACTGGTCCAGCCGCTGTCCCTTAGCCTCCGCCGTCACTTCAATGGTGCGCACTTCCGCCATTTGCAGCCCGTCCTTCGCCGTTGACTCTTACTAGCTGGGTGCCCCACCCTCGCCGCGTACTTGTTTTTGCGGCTAGGGCGGGAATCCTCAACCCTCAACGTATCGGGTGCCCCACCCTCGCCGCGTACTTGTTTTTGCGGCTAGGGTGGGAAACATC
>JBEKOC010000028.1:0-28528 GCA_049522175.1 Occallatibacter sp.
GGCGCGGGCCGGGATCGAACCGGCGCATAAAGGTTTTGCAGACCTCTCCCTTACCACTTGGGTACCGCGCCTTGGCAGGGCTGCTGAATGAATATTCCATGCCGCCGTAGCCAACCCGGCCAGAGCCGGAGGGCGGAATGGAGCGGGAGACGAGACTTGAACTCGCGACCCTCGCCTTGGCAAGGCGATGCTCTACCACTGAGCTACTCCCGCAGGTTGCAAGATTGAGTATACCGGGGCGTCGAAATCAGGTCAAACAGCGGCCTGCGCTACGCTTGAAGCCGGCAGGCCAAAACCGGGCCGAGAACCCTTCTCCTCGCGCACCAGCTCCCCATCGCGCATATACAGAATCCGACTGGCAATCGCGGCCGCCTCGGGATTATGCGTGATCATCAGAGTGGTCTGGCCCAGCTCCCGGTTCGACCGCAGCAGCATGTGCAGCACTGCGTCCGAGCTTTTGGTGTCCAGGTTGCCGGTGGGCTCGTCGGCCAGCACGATTGCCGGTCGGGTGATCAGCGCCCGGGCGATGGCCACGCGCTGCTGCTCGCCGCCGCTTAGCTCGTTCGGCCGATGCTCGAGCCGTCCCTGAATCGCCAGCAAGTCGCTCAAATGATTGAGGTAAGTCCGGTCCAGCGGGGTCTTTTTTCCGCCGGTAGCGCGGCCGCTCACGGAGTGGGCGATCTCGATATTGCCCATGGCAGAAAGCGTGGGCAACAGGTTGAACTTCTGGAAGACGAATCCGATGCGGTGCTTGCGCAGCCGCGTGCGCTCGGCGTCCGAGAGCGTGGCAAAGTCAATGCCGTCAATCACCACGCGGCCTTCAGTGGCTTGCGTCAGGCCGCCCAACAGATAGAAAAGAGTGGACTTGCCCGAACCCGAAGGGCCGACAATGGCGACAAACTCTCCCGGCTCGACGGAGAGCGAAACGCGGCGCACGGCGGTGACCTTGATTCGGCCTGCCGCGTAAACCTTGGTCAGGTTTTCGGTGAAAATGATGGGCGAAGATTTTTCTGGCTGCACAGCTTCATTGTAAATGCGGGGGCTTTTGCGTAGATATGGGCGCGGACCGGGGAACAGGAATCAGGCACGAAAAGTGGTGAGCTGTAGCTTATCGGTTTTTATACAACGTGAAGCTATAGCTTATCGGTTTATCCCCAAATGTAAAGCTGCAGCTTACCGGTTTTGGGGAAAGTGGGAAGCTCAAGCTTACTGGTTTTTCGAACACCGAAGAGGTCCAGCTCACCGGAAATCTAACCACTAGTTGCAAATCTCTCAGCAGTGATTTTGGGGAAGTGACAGAAGAGAGAGCGAATATCCCTGACCAGCCTTGGTCAAGGGGAGATTTTCGGGGAAATTCGTGACAGTGAGGATTGGCCCCTTCGACTACGCTCAGAGCAGGCTGTCCAGGCAGACGCCTTAGGGCACCTGTGGTGCGGCCAGCCGCTTTCGGTAAAGCGGATTGGTAGAATGCGGTTGGCTGTCATGTTCCGGGTCGAGGTTCATAACCTCCCACCCTTTCCGCAGAAAGAAGCGGAAAGGATGGGGTCACCGGCATAGTTCTGTTTTAGAAGTTCGCCCTCAGCGAAAGCTGTATCTGCCGATTCGCTCCAATTCCCACCTGGTTGCCCACGGTGCTGGTCAGAACACCAAAGGCGCCGGCATTGGCTAACGTGAAGGGGGTTCCAGGCTGTGCTCCGTTTCCCGGCGCTGTCGCCAGCGTTTGAGGCAAACGTACCGTGCCCGGATTGGCGTAGTTGGGGTGATTCAAGACGTTATACGCGTCAGCGTGGAACTCAAACGCTAACTTCTCAGTCGCTTTGAACGTCTTGCTTAAGGTCATGTCCAACTGCGCCAGGACAGGGCCGCTGTAGTCATTGCGGCGCGAGTTGCCAAAGGTCCCCGGAGCCGGAGTCGTAAATGCCGCCGGATTCAGGAACTGCCTGCCCGACTTCAAGAAGGGGCTCACGCCAGGCACAACATTCGGCCTGCGGATATTGCGCGTATTGCCCCCGCCGGGAACATTGGCGACCGCCGTTGTTTGTACTACGCCGCCGGTAACGATAGGCACCGCGAATGTTTGTCCCGCAATTGCCGTCCCGGTATTTCCCACATACGCAACATCCGGACGAGTTACCAGTACATCAATCGGAATTCCGGAGCGGATGTTGACAATTCCGCCAATGTCCCAGCCTCCCGCCACCTGATCACGAATCCCGGTGAGTGAGTGCGCCCTCCCATGTCCGTACGGAATGTTGTACAGCACCGTCGCATTCAGAGTGTGGTGAATATCGTAGGTGCCACGGCCAAACTCTGTTTTGAAGTTATATGGACTTTGTGCCGTCGTCGCCTCGTTCGATCCGCTCGACGTTCCCAGTTCCTTCGCCCAGGTGTATTGCGCGCCCATCGAAAGGCCATGGGTAATGCGCCGCTGCAGTGACGCCTGCAGCGCGTTGTACATGTCTGTTCCGCCCGATGTCTTGTAATCGATCTCGGCAAACCTTCCGCCGAATTGCCGAACCGCCGTGCCCGCTCCCGTTACCGGATCGGTTGTCACGCTGGTGATGAGGTTGGTAATCGAACGCAGGAACAGATTTCGTCCCATCGATCCCACATAGCCCACCATTAACTGAAAGCTTGCCGGAAGCTGTTGCTGAATCGATACCGTATACGAAGTGATGCGCTCTGGAATTCTATACTTCGGCGCGTAGGCACGCGGCTGGTAACCCAGCGTCGGGCTGTTGATGTCATATCCGGCATAGACGTCGGTTGCCGGATTAATCGGATATACCTTTCCAGAGGTAAAAGTGCGCTGCACGCGATCATTGGCTTCGGGCTGAACCTGGTCCTCGGTTTGCCCGGGCCCATTGTAGATGCCTCCGCCGGCGCGAATTACCGTCTTCTGATGGGCCATCGAAGGCTCCCATGTCAGCCCAAGTCTCGGCTGGAAGTTCAATGTCGAGCTATTAAACCATGCAGCCGAGTCCTTGGGAATAATGTTGCCTGCGTTCATATCGAAGACCACGTCCTTATTGCGCACTTCATACAGCGGCACGTAGTACTCGTAGCGCAGCCCATAATTCATCGTCAGGTTTGGCTTGATCTTCCACTCGTCCTGCGCATACCCGATGTAGTAGCTCTGCTCCATATGCGCGTTGCCGCTCAACCCGGTAAACGGGCTCAGATCGCTCACATTGCCATAGAACGCGATCTGGTTCGGCGTATTCGCGATAAAGGCAGCGATGGAGTTGTAGGTATAGGTTGTGCCGCCAATCTGGTTGTTGTAGAGAGAGATGGGCCGCACTTCCACTCCGAATTTCAGGCTATGGTTGCCGCGGAGGACAAACAGATGGTCAATGAACGAGAGGCTCTGCCCCGTATAGGGAGCTCCAATTCCGTTAAACGAACTTGACAGGCTGATCAGTGAGCCCACATTTGTCAGGCCGGCGATGGCGATACGCGACATGCTTAGATCGGCGTTGGGACTTGCGCCGGCAATGCCCAATACGCGCATCTTGGCCCCGTTGAATCCGATCTTCGTATCGTTGACGATGTGATCAGACCACGTTTGGTTCAAGGCAAAAACTGCGTTTTGCGGCACTTCGACCTGGCCGAACTTGCTGAGAGATGCGTCCTGCACCTGGTTGGAAACGCCCTGATCCCGGTTATACCGCACATACGTCTGGAAACGATTGTTGATCCGGTAATCAAAGCGGATTGCGCCAAAGTCTTCATCCACATTGTTCCCTCCAACAGTCGTGACGCTCTGTTGAAGCACGCCTGAAGGATTACCGGTGGTGGGTTGTTCGCTGGCGATGGAGACAGGGTCCGCGGGGTATGCGGCAAGCACCGGATAGACGGCGCTGGCGGATAAAATCTGCGACTTGGCGTAGTTGCTTAATGTCGCTTGCGTGTAGGGGGCTGCCCACACCTGCCGCAAACCTTCATAATTCGCAAACACGAACAGCATGTTTTTTATGATCGGCCCGCCGATGGAACCTCCAAACTGGTTCAGGTGAAACTTCGGATTGCCGGCAGTATTGAACGTATTGCGCGCATCGAAAAAATTGTTTCGCGCATATTCGAACAAAGATCCACGCAACTGGTTGGAACCCGACTTGGTAATGAACGTGATTTGTCCACCGGTACCGGTTCCATACTCTGCGGGGTAGTTCGAAGCCTCAATACGGAACTCCTGAACTGCCTCCAGCGACTGCTGCAAGCGGAACAAAGAGGTGAGTTCTCCGTTCAGGTTGCCGGGAGATGTATCGATGATGGAGGAGGCTTCAATTCCATCCAGCCGAATGATGTTTTCTTCATTTGCCCGGCCCGAGAAGCGCAGATTGTCAAAGGTGCCGGTGCCCGCGTTGGTTGCACCGGGAACCAGAAGATAAAGCTGCGAGATCTGCCTCCCGTTGATGGGAAGGTTCTCAATTTCGCGGTTGGCAATGTTGGCGCCTATGGTGGCTGTCGAGGTATCGAGCTCCGTAGTCAAGCCGCTGTAGACCTGTACCTCGGTCTGGACGCCTGCAGGCTTAACCACGAAATCATGCGTCACAACCTGGCCCACTTCCAGGATCAGGTTCTTGATCTCGGTTACGGAAAATCCCTCAGCGGAGACGCGAACGTCATACTCCGACGGCGAGAGCGACGTCGCAAGATATTCGCCTTCACTGTTGGTGCGTATGATGCGTTGAGCCCCTGTCCGGACGTTGGTGATCGTGACTTCAGCATTCGGAATGACTCCGCCTGACGAGTCTCTTACAACACCCGTCAAGCGTCCGTGCGTAGTCTGCGCAATCGCGGACAGGCCAAAAGGCATCAAAAGGATGAAGCAGAAGAAAATTTTGAGGTTTTTCATGCCCTCATCATTGAAGAAAGATGGGGCAGACGATGTGACAGTCCAATGAATTTACAGTGAAATGAAATTAATGAACGTCTTTATGAATATAGTGTGAATGGCGATTTAGACTCCAGGTCCATTAATCCGGTAATAAACCATAGCTCGCGGGCAAATCATCGACGACGAGGCCGACAGGTTTTCATTTCCTGGTTGCCTCGGGCGGCATCACTAAAAACTGATCTGGCGGGAGGACGCGGGGAGTCATGCGCGCTGTGAGGATGGCGCCTTTGAAGAAATAGGTTTTGTTGATGCGAGTGCCGATGGAGGAGCGGCCCGGGCCTTGCGGGGCGAGCTGGAGTTCTCCGGAGCCCTGGAGTTCACCATCGACATAATTGGTGAAGGTTTTGCCGTCATAGACTGCGGTGACGCGATACCACCTGCCGAGGGGATGCAGAAGCTGGCAGTTCAGAAGGGTTCTGGCCTGGCCGTTGGTGTTGGCGAAGCTGTCCAGGCACCATTGGCCGTTGACGATGCGGATCTCAAAGAGCATGCGGTTCGGGGTATCCCGGCCGGTGGCTGGGTCAACTTCCTGGAGGTGGAAGAAACGCTGGGCGGGAGCGCCGCCGGCATCGGGGCGGAAGATGACCTCCCAGGTGAAGGCGGATGCTCCGGCGAGCGGATGCGCGGGAACAAAGAGCGCATCGTCGATGCCGTTGAATTCGACTGCCTTGCCCCAGGGCGTGTCGATGAGATGGGGATGGCCAAGGGCGGTTGCGGGATGGCCGCCGACCGAATCAAGCTGGTCGAATCGCCAGATGGTGGATTGCGGAAGGTTCGTTTGATTGGCGGCGGGCTGGCCGCTCTGCGCGCGCACCGCATTCGGGATAAAGAGACTGATGGAGAGGACGACGGCGGCGGGAATTATGAAGAATGGATTGCGCATAAGAGAAACCTTTAGCAGCCTGTAGCAATAGTAAATGCAGGCAAAGAGTTTCTCCCTCAGGGGCTAAAGCTCCGCTGTTTCTGCTGGGTTAATGTACGGGCTAAAGCTTGTACCCTTCAAGACATCTGCTTACACAGAGGTTCCCTAGCGCCGAAGATTACGCTTCATGGCAAGCAACGATTATCGCAGACGCGCCGGACGATCCTACCCACAGAATGATCTGCGCGGAGGGGCACTCTGACTATTTCATCTTCTCTTTAAGCAAACAATAACCCGGTCACGGAAATGATGTACCGTCAGGCGCGGGCAACGCGCTGGCTGCCGTTCCAGGGAGTGAGAAGGCGGGCCAGCCAGGCAGCCATTTTGCGGAAGCGGGAGTGCAGAGCCGGCGCGGAGGGGGCGGGCTTTGCCTGCGCCGCGACCGAGCGCAACTGGGCCAGGGTGTCTTTGACCATCGTCCGCAGGGACTCGGCCTCGAAGGTGCAGGAACGCAGATAGGCCGAGACGGTGAGGCCAGCCTCGGCGGCGCGGCGATGCAGTTGCACGCACTCCGCCTTGCTCATGCGGATGGTGATGCTGGAATCCTTCAGATTGCGCTCGAAGCGCGCGGTTCGAAGAAAGCCGGGCACCTGCTGTGGAGTTGCCCCTGGCTGCGGTCTGGCGATAAACGGAGCCGCATGCTGCGATGCTGCCGGCGAGGCTTCCTCATATGAAAATGGCTCCGATTCGGCGGGCTGGAGGAGCGACTGATCCGAGACTTGGGAGGGGACTTGGGAGGAGACTTGGGAGGGGCGGTAGCGCGCGTGGGCCTTCAGGGCGCTTTCGTAGCTGAGGGTCGCCACGTCGTCGGCCAGATCGTCATCGTTCCAGGAGGGTGCGGATCTCCAACGCGTTGACGAAGAGCCTTCACCGGGTGTCTCAGGAGTTTGCGCGGGCGCGGCCAGCGCGGCCAGCAGTCCGGCAAAGCTGGGGGAGGCGGAGGAGGGTTCCCACCCCGACGACGAAGACCTGTCCCCCCACCCCAGCGAGCATAAATCGCTCGTTGGGGACCCCGAATTGCCGGGGGCCTGGGGTGCGGATGTGGTTGGTTGTTGCATAGCAAGGAGCTTACAGCGAGGCTGGGAGGCCAGTGTGAGGATTTTCCCATGCAAAGACGAGACCGATTCCAGAAGAGGATGAACCGGTTGCTTGTTCTGAAATGAAACTCACAAAGGCTTTCAGTGTCCCTTTGTATTCCCGCTCCCAAATCATTGCGGAGATTTGAAAGAGTCAGGCGCAAATTTCTTCGATAGCCTCGAGCTCGGGGAGTACGCGGCCGGGAAGCCTCAACAGTTGGGTGACCGCCTCGGCGGTCATGGGGCGCGCGAAGAGATAGCCCTGTCCATAGCGGCATCCCATCTCTCGCAACAAGCGGTATTGTTCCGGGGTTTCAATTCCCTCGGCCATTACATTCATGCCCATCACACGGGCCAGTTCGACGATGGTGCGTACGATCTGCAGAGGCTGCTCACCCTCGGTCATGCGGCTGACGAAAGAGCGGTCGATTTTGAGCACGTCGAAGGGAAACGAATGCAGATAACTGAGGGAGCTGTAGCCGGTGCCGAAGTCATCCATCAGCAGGGAAACACCCAACCTGCGCAGGCTGCCGAGAACTTCCAGGGCGGTGTTTATATTTGGCAGGATGCTGGACTCGGTCATCTCCAGCCCGAGCTGGCGGCTGGAGAGGCCGAAGTGGATCAGGAGGGCTTCAACATGGTCTGCCAGGCCCTCGCGCGAAAACTGGCGGGCGGAGAGGTTAACGCCAACCCGCAGAGAAACATAGTGCGGATCCTCAAAGCACCATTTCTGAATCTGGTTGCAGGCTTCGGCAAGCCCCCAGTCGCCAATGGGCAGGATCAGCCCACATTCTTCGGCCCGCGGAATAAAGTCCATGGGGGGGATCAAACCCCGCTTTGGATGGGCCCAGCGGATGAGGGCTTCAAGCCCGACAATCCTTCGCGTGGCGAGTTCGATCTCCGGCTGGTAATAGAGCACGAACTGGTTTTGCTCCAGGGCCTGGTGCAGGTCGGCCCTGCTCGGCCAGCTTTGGTTGGCGGCCTCGGCATCGTGATAAGCGCGCCGCGGACTTTTTCTGTTCTCGTTGAAGGACTTGCGCAGCCTGCGCAGCTCCAACTGGTTGGAGACCATGTCGGCCAGGCTCTCCAATGTGTAAATCGCGTCGGGAAGCATCCCCTGGAACGGTTTACGATGGAAGATGATCAGGATTCCGAGGATCTTTCCATCGAAGGATCGCACCGGAACGCCGGCAAAAGAAGCCATGCCGAGCTGTTTGAGCCGCGGCAACAACATATCGCGTTGAGGGTGTCTGGAGATGTCAGGGACGATCACCGGACCGTCTTCGGCGAGCACCAGGTCGAAAATGGAGTTCTTGCGCGGCAGTTCTCGAACCGTCTGGCGCCAGCAGGACTTCATCCAGACGCGGCTCTCGTCGACAAAAGCGATGGCGGCCGTATCGGCCTGGAAGTACTCTGCGGCCAGGCGAGTAATGGCGTCGTAGGAGGGCTCGGGCGGGGTGTCGAGTATCCCGATAACAAGCAGCGCGGCCAGTCGCGCGTCCTCCCGCTGCCGATCCGTCCCGGTTATCTCCAGCCCTGCTTGTGGCATCCTGACGCCTGGTCCCTTCGGCTCTTGCGACAACCTGACTCTCATTGAAGACTCCAACCCTCGGTGTACCAAATGGCCATACAATCAGCCAAAGGCCGCCAGCGCTATCCCTTCATTGAGTCGTGGTTACAACGATTGAACAGTTCCTGACCAAGCTTGCCGAATAGGCGCCGCATCTTACTTATCGGAAGGGATTACCTAGGGCATGAGGTTACCGCGGCGCACATCATGCGAGTACCGGGCTAACTCCGCGTGTGCTACTTGAGGGCAACTGGCTGTGCCGTTTCCGTCCACAGGAAGGCGAGTTCATCGGCATCGTCCTGAATCTGCTGCTCGACGCCAACGCCGGCGGAGTGGCCGCCGGAAAGACTGTAATGGAGGAGGATGGGCCTCGCGCTGGATGAGGCCGGTTGCATCAGGGCCGTCATCTTGCGCGCATGGAGCGGGTCCACGCGGGTGTCGTTATCGCCGGTAAAGAACATCACCGCGGGGTAGGCCGTGCCGGCCTTTACGTTGTGATAGGGCGAGTATTTGAGCAGGTAGGGAAACTGCTTTTCGTTCTCCGTCGAACCATATTCGGTGATCCAGAATGATCCCACCAGGAACTTCTGGAAACGCAGCATGTCCAGCAGCGGGTAGCCGCACCAGACGGCGGAGAAGAGTTCCGGCCGCTGGGTGATCGAAGCGCCCATCAAGAGGCCGCCGTTGGAAGCTCCCACGATGGCGAAGTGTTGTGGAGAGGTGTAATTGTTGGCGATCAGGTACTCGGCCGCCGCAAACCAATCGTCGAAGACGTTCTGCTTCTTTTCAAACATTCCCTGCTGATGCCAGTTTTCGCCGTACTCGCCGCCGCCGCGCAGGTTGGGTAGCGCGAACCAGCCGCCCTGTTGCAGCCACCAGGCAACACGGGGGCTCCAGCTGGGCGTCAGGCTCGCGTTGAATCCGCCATAACCGGTCATCAACAGACGCTCGCTGCTATCCTGCTTCAGGCCTTTCCGCCCAGCGATGAACATGGGAACACGAGTGCCGTCCTTCGACTTGTAGAAGACCTGCCTCACCTCATACAGGCTGGAGTCGAAGGGAATCTCCTGTTGAGCAAAGACCTCGCGTTTGCCCGTGACTGTATCCAACCGGTAGATCGTTGGCGGCTGAATGTAGGACTGGAAGCTGTAGAAGCCGTAGTGGTCGGTCGTTCTGCCTTCCAAATGGGAGGCTGATCCGATACCTTCATAGTCGATGCGCCCGGCAGGCTTCCCGTCCAGCGTGTACACGGCCGTCTCCGTCTTCACATCCTTGAGCCGGCTTACGTAGAGTTTCCCGCCAACAATCGACCATTCGTCAATGACATCTGTCGACTCGGTCACAATCGTCTTCCATACGTCAGGCATGATCCCCGGATCGGCCTGGAGGATTCGTCCCTTGGGCGCTTTGTAATCGGTCTTCACATACCATGCGCCCTTGGCATATATCGTTTCAAACCGCGAGTCGATACCCCAGACCAGCACTTCGAACGGCGAATCGGGCTTGGTCAGGTCGCGGAAGACGATATCGACGCGCTTGGGGGGCACGCCGCGGTCGATCTCTACCGCCAGGTAGCGGCCATCGTCGGTCACCTCGGCGCTGAACAAGTCGTCGGGCCCCAGCTTCTCGCCGTGAAACTCGCGCCCCAAGAGCAGCGTGTCGCTGTCTTGATGTTTGCCCAGCCGATGCCGGTAGAGCAACGTTTCTGCCTTGTCGATGCGCGCGTAATAGAGGCTGGCGCTATCGGGAGCAAAACTCACACTACTATAGCGGGCGCTGGGCAGCTCATCCTCCAGCGTTTTACCGGTCCTCACGTCGAAGACGTGGATGGCGGCCTCGTCGGCTCCGCCCTGGCGGAGTTCGTAGGCCACCAGCGCGCCATCGCGGGAGACGTCCGCCAAGCTCACGGAGGTGTTGGGATCGCGGCTCAGAACGGCGGGGTCGACAAGCTTCTCGTCCTTCCCCGTCCAACCACGACGCACGTAGATGGACGCTTGCTCTTCCCCGGCCAGCCGTTTCGAAAAGAAGTAGTTGCCCCTGCGCTCGATGGGCAGAGTCCAGCGGGATACCCTTTCCAGCGCTTTCAGGCCTTCCACCAACCGGGGCCGGATGCTCGCCTGTTTCAGGTAGCCCGCCGTGTAAGCATTCTGGGCGTCGATAAAGGCGCGGGTCTGGGGGCTATTGGCATCTTCCAGCCAGCGGTAGTTGTCAACGATCTTCGTTCCGAAGTAATCGTCCACTATCGGGATGGACTCTGCAGACGGCGGGGGCGGCAGTGTAATGCCCTCACGGCCATGAATTGCCTGGGCAAACGCGCCCAGCCCAACAGCTACCCAAAGCAAAGCTCCCCATGCGAAAGTACGCGTCATGACCTGCCTCCAGCCGACAGAATACCGGAGTGGATGAGTACTGGGTACTGTCTTAATTCCGTATTGTAAATGGAGAATTGACGTGAAACATACGAAACTGGAGACAATTCGATACTGGAACTGATGCGGTTTGTGTAGAGCCATATCCTAGATATGAATTAATTCAGGCTTGAAATTGTGCAGAACGAACAGGGATAAGGCATACGTAATCAAATTGATATCCACTAAGCCAGAACTTCAGTCCCAGGGCGTTTAACTCTTGAAGTGCTCGTGTGTATCAATGTGATGCGCTGCCCTTACAAGAATGAAACGCGGATGTGAGCATCCCCGGCAGGGTGGAAATTTCTTACCAAAGACGCACGTGACTTCATGCTCCTCGGCATGTTTCGGATCATGAATCACCCTATAAATGCCGGAATTGGGAACTTCATCCCCCGGCTTAAAGACATCACCAACGTTTGCCATGATTCACCTCGCCATCTATGTTACTGCTTGAATTAGGGCGGGAAAAGCGGCACAATAGAGGTGGGCCTGGATTACGGCTTACCCCGTGATTTGGATTTAGCCCCGCCGCCTGTTAGCGCAGGGAGCGGGGCAGTGTTTGAGGTGCGTTACCTATCACGGTGGCTCAACGGTGATTTCCACCGTGTGCCCTACTGCAGTGCAGATGATCCTAATCGTGATGCGCATTGCTGGTTCCACCTTTCTGAGACCGCCCAGGTGCCTGATATGCGCCTGGGCGGTTCGTATTTGGTTCCAAACTTACAGCCTCCTCCGAAGTGTTCTCGGAGCTTGAGGAGGAGGTCCTATACCGCCTTTCACAACCAGGCGATAGGCCTTTTCTTTCTGATCGTTAATGAACTCTTCGACCTCTCCAGATTCCTTCATTCGACGCAGAGTTGTGTGGATCGAAGCCATCGGATTCGAGTAGACCGACAAATCCATCTTTTTCAGATGGACGATATATGTCCTGATTCCTGTCGGTGTCACTCCTTTTTCCCCGCGATAGCGAAGAGCAGATCGAACCGCATCCGCGAATCCGGGTTTTCCACTGAGTTCATCAAGCCTGACAAGGTAACTATCACCTACCTCTTTGTCCTCGATTACCTTTGCCAGTGCTCTCAGAGCATTCGTGTATTCGGTAATTTGCTGCTCTGCCTCCGTGCGCGTCAGTATTGCGGCGCTGAGTTTCCCGAACATTTCATCCATCGTTTGTCTAATTGGAGATTCGGTCATGTCTAACCTCGACCTATCTTTGCACAGTCTAATTCTAATGTCAATAGACAAAGCCAAGAAACCTGTGGAAAACGTGGATGGCTGGAAGGAGGCACGGGACTTCGTGGAGAGGCGAATTAAAAACTTTAAATTCTCTCTCTGTCTCATTAAGAAAACGATTGCGGATGATGTGCCTTGGCTTAACTACAACAACTCAGAGGAGTATCTTGTAACACGGAAGTAAGACAGTACTGAATATTGTACCGGACGCCTTACATCGTTTGTTATCGTTTTTGCCGGCAACCCCGGTAGAATCAACACCAGTGGAAGAATCGCCCTCAACCCAACCCTCTGTGCCGGCACCGTCCAGATGGACGCGCGGCCTGAGGCTGCTGCGCCCCACGCACGCGCACACGATCTTCAGTGCGACCCTGGTGCTGATGGCCTCGGCCTTCTTCTCGCACATCATCGGCCTGGTGCGGAACAAATACATTGCCTGGCTCTTTGGCCGCGGCATGGAAGCCGACGCCTTCAACTCCGCCTTTGTGCTGCCGGACATGATTTCGTACTTTCTGGTAGGCGGCGCGGCCTCCATCACCTTTGTCACCATCCTCACGCGCTATCGCGAAACCGGGCGCGAAGAGGAGGGGCAGCGGTCGCTCTCGGTGATTCTTACCACCATGTTCCTGGTGCTGGGTGCGGCCATTGTGCTGGCTGAAATCTTCACCCCCCTTTATATTCATTTATGGTTCCCCTGGTACGATCCAGTGAAAGCGGCGCTCTGCACACGCCTGACGCGCATCGTGCTGCCCGCGCAGTTGTGCTTCTTCGCCGGCGGAATCTTTGGCGCGGTGCTGCTGGTGCGTAAACAATTCAGCGTGCAGGCCGTAACGCCGCTGATCTATGGCCTGGGCACCATCGTGGGCGGCGTCTTGCTGGTGCATCGTATCGGCGTCTCCTCGCTTGCTTTCGGTACATTGGCCGGGGCGATTCTGGGGCCGTTTCTGCTGAACGCGATCTTCGCAAGGCGGGCGGGCACGCGCTATCGGCCTATTCTTGACTGGCGTGACGAGGGATTGCGCGAATGGGTGCGGCTGTCGCTGCCGCTGATGGTCGGGGTTTCGCTGGTGAGCGCCGACAATTGGATCATTGCCCACTTTGCCTCGGAGACCGAGGGCGTGGTTACGCTGATGACCTATGCCAAGCAGCTCTTCACCGCGCCCGTGACCATACTGGCCCAGGCGGCCGGCGCGGCCTCCATGCCATTTTTCGCCAGCCTGTGGAGCAAAGAGCGCCATTACGAATTTGCCACCAGCGTGGCAGACTCCGTCTCGCGCGTGGCCGCGCTGGGGCTGCTGGCGTCTTCGGCCATGGTGGCGCTGGCTGTGCCGCTGGTGGAGTTGATCTACATGGGCGGAAAATTTACCCCGAGCGACGCGCGGGAGTGCGCCGGTTATTTTGCGATCTTCTCCATCAGCTTGTTTTTATGGTCCGCACAGGCGATTTATGCGCGGGCTTTTTATGCCGCCGGGAACACGCTGATTCCGATGGTGGCGAGCACATTGGTCACGCTGGTCTCTCTGCCCATTTATTACTCGCTTTACCACGGGTACGGAGCCATCGGGCTGGCCATCGCCTCCGACCTTGGCATTGCCTTGCAGACCGTGTCCCTGGCCGTGCTGCTGCATCAACGGCGCATGGTCTCGCTGGCCAGTCTGGAGTACGCCGAGATGGGCCGCTGTCTGCTGGCGGCGGTGGTGAGCGGCGCAGGGGTCGGGGTGGTCTTCTGGTGGCTGGACGGTCTGCTGCACAGCGCGATGCCGGGCCATGTTTATTGGATTGACCTGGTGGTGCTGCTGGCCGGGATGGCGTTTTGGATGGTAGTTGCCAAATGGGTGTTGGAAATGACTGGATCGGAGTTGCCCAGAGTGGCGATGAAGCGGCTGGGGATGGGATAAGGTGATTTTTCAGGGTAATTTCAAGTTTATATTTTTCTAACTATTTTACTTTAAGTAACTTACAAGACAGATTCCGCAGTTCATTTCCACTTCGTTTCCCGAATTTCTCCATTCACCGCCGACTGTCTGGCTCTCGACGACTCGACAAAGCAGCATCCTGCTGAAGACACAAACACCCCTGCTCCGGCAGGGGCGCTGGTGTTGGAGATGGGCCTGAAACACAGCTACTGCTGGGCCAGCTTGGATGCTTCCGATACGGTAGAAGCCGAAGCTGCGGCTGATGGCTTGGCATCGGCTGCCGACTTGGCATCGGATTTCCTGATGTCGATGCCGCCTTTGAAGTAGGCGCCATCTTCGATGCTGATACGCGCCGCGATTACATCGCCGGTCAGTGCGCCCTCGGCGCGGATGTCCACCCGGTCAGTGGCGGCGATATTGCCGCGCACCTTGCCCAGAATGACGATTTCACGCGCGGTGATGCTGGAGGCCACCTGGCCGTTACGGCCGATAGTGACGCGGTTGCCGGGAAGGGCGATGGTGCCCTCGACTTTGCCGTCGATAAACAGCGACTCAGAGCCAGTGATTTCTCCCTTAATGAACAGGCCCTTGCCGATAGTGGCCTGGTCGCTAGCCGTAACCGGAGCCCGGCCGGGGTATTCGACGGATGAAGCGGGCTGCGCGGAGCGGGAGGGTTCAGGGGTAAAGCTGGGGGTAGCAGATCCGGGTTGGCTGGGTTTCCACATAGCGCTCACAATGTTCCTTTTCTGTCCTTAACAGGACGGGGCTTTCGAAAAACAAGGGCCATTAACGCGGGCCCAAAAAATGAATCTGTGGACTGCCTGACTTTACGCCGTGTGCAAACACGCGCGGCCACAACTAGAATGTTATCTCTTCCCGGCCCGCCAAGAGTACTACATTGAGATTATTTTAAGTCATTGCGCTGTACTCTTGAGCTATGACCGATCAGGAACTGATAGCGCAGATTGCCCGCTCCGCCGGCGGCAAGGCCGGATACAAGCAATTGGTGCGCGAAATGAGCCTGGGCGGCGGGAGGGAACGCCGTCTACTGCTGGAACAACTTGCCCGGCTGACCGCCCGAGGCCAACTGGCCAAACTAAACCGCGAGCACTGGAGCATTCCCAGGCCACTCGGCGGACGCGACAACCTGGCCGCCGGCCGGCTGGACCTGCACCGTGACGGCTACGGCTTTGTGCGGCCGAATGTGCGTCAGGCTGGCAAATCGAATGTGGGGCAGGAAGATATTTTTATCCCTCCCAACGAGATCAACGGCGCCATGCAGGGCGATCAGGTGCTGGTGGAGGTTGAGCCGCCCAAGGCCGATGGCCGCAGGATGGGCCGCATTGTGCGAGTGCTGGAGCGGCGCAACCCCACCGTAGTCGGCGTCTTTCACTATGCGCGGTCAGATCGTCAGCAGGGCCACACCGTTGTTCCGTTTGACGAGCGCATGACACAGCCGGTACTCATTCCCGACGGACAAGAGATTCCCGCCGAGAGCGCGACGCCGCATCGGGTGTTGGGCGGCGAGGCTGCCTCTTTGCAAGGCGGAATTCAGCGGAGAATAGCCGAAAAGCATCCCTCAGGGGCTAAAGCCCACGATGATTTCGCATCGCTTTCGGCACGACTGAAGTCGTGCCCTGACGCTTCTTGCGACTCCGCTGGCATTTTTCCACAAGCGATGAATTCGTGCCCTGATACAGAACGTAATAATTCCACAGACAACAATACGCATGCCGATCTGGAAGGCCTGGTTGTCGATGTGGAGATCACCCGTTGGCCGACGCCCACGCGGCCGCCGGTTGGCCGGGTGATCGAGGTGCTGGGTTTGCCGGACGACTTCGGCGTGGATGTGGAGATGATGATCCGCAAGCACCAGCTTCCGCGGGTCTTCCCGGACAAAGTCCTGGCTGAGGCGCGCGCCGTGGCGCACCTGGACTGCTCCGCAGTTTTAACTCGTCAAGATTTTCGTGAGCTACCGATAGTCACCATCGACGGCGAGACGGCGCGAGATTTTGACGATGCGGTTTTGGTGACCGAGCGAGCTGACGGCGGTTACGAACTGCAGGTCCACATCGCCGACGTGGCGGAGTACGTGCGCGCCGGGACCGCACTCGACCTGGAAGCGCGGCTGCGCGGCACCAGCGTTTACTTTCCCGATCGCGCCATTCCCATGCTGCCGCAGGAACTATCGACAGGCATTTGCAGCCTGCGACCCGGCGAAGACCGTCTGGTCCTGAGCTGCCTGATGCAACTAAACTCCGGCAGCCGCATCGAGAGCTACGAGATTGTCGAAGGGGTGATTTGCTCGGCGGCGCGGATGACCTACACGGAAGTCCACGCGATTCTGGAGGGCGACGTCGAGACCCGATCCCGCTACGCCAGCCTCGTCCCGGAGTTTGAGCGGATGCACAAGCTGGCCGTGCTGATGAACAAGCGGCGCGAGCAGCGGGGCAGCATCGACTTTGACCTGCCCGAACCGGTGATTGAGTTCGACGAGCAGGGGCAGATGCGCGGCGTCACCAAGTCAGAGCGCACCTGGGCCAACCGTCTCATCGAGGAGTTCATGCTGGCGGCCAATGAGTGCGTGGCCACCTGGCTGGAAGACCTGGGCGTGCCCTCGCTCTATCGCATTCATGAAAAGCCGGAGCCGCGCAGGGTGGTCCAGTTCGAGGAATTGGCCGCCAGCTTTGGCTACACGCTGGGATTGGGCGCGCTGCCGGTCCGGCGCATGCAAATGAAAAGTGATCGGCGTGACGCGCAACGCACCGGCCGCAATCCCCGCGTGCACGAGGTGCCCGAAGACATTCCCGTCACACCGCGCATGTATCAAAAGCTGGCGGCAAAGATCGAGGGCAAGCCGGAGGAACGGATTCTGAGCTACCTGATGCTGCGCTCGCTGATGCAGGCGCGCTACTCGGAGATCAACGAGGGCCACTTTGCGCTGGCCGCGCCCACCTACACCCACTTCACCTCGCCCATCCGACGCTATCCCGATCTGATCGTGCATCGCATCGTGAAGGCGCTGCTCCGTGAAGGCGTGGTCGGCGAGGGTGCAGTCGCCGAAGGGCGGCACAGCTCGCCGTGGACGCATCCGAATGAAGGGGTGCAAACGAGCGGTATGGCTTCCCACCCTAGCCGCAAAAACAGAGACGCGGCGAGGGTGGGGCACCCAGTGCTGGGGTTTCATGGCGCCCCGCCCATTCCCGAAGCCGAGCTGGCGCAAATTGCCGAGGAATGCAGCCAGACGGAGCGCCGCGCCGCCGAGGCCGAGCGCGAGCTGGTGGAGTGGAAGAAGGTGCGCTTCATGCAGGACCGCGTGGGCGAGGAGTTTGCCGCGCTGGTGCTGAACCCGGCCAAATACGGATTGTTTGTCGAGCTGACCGACCTCTTTGTCGAGGGGCTGGTGCCCATCGATTCGCTCACCGGCGACCATTACACCTGGCGCGAGAATACGCACGAGATTATCGGCGAGCGCACTGGCCGCCGCTTCCGCGCCGGCGACCGGGTGCAGGTGATTCTGGACCGCATACTGGCGCAGGAGCGCAAGTTGCAGTTCTCGCTTGTGGAAGAGGGTTTGCCGCTGACTGGGAAAAAGGCCGCAAAGTCGCCGCCTAAGTCGAAGAAGAGCAAGCACCGGGACGCGGTTGCTCCGGTCCCGAGAAACAGGAAGAAGTTCGGTAAAAAGGCCAAGCGCCGTTGAAGCCGCCTGGCTTCAACGGCGCTGATAATACGGTCTCCAAAATACAGCTGGCTGGATACCTTAGGCTCCAGCTTGTTTTTCGGCCAGGTTGCCGATGAACGGCAGCTTGAATCGTTGGCCATTCAAAGCCTTTACCAGGCAAATGATCCAAATGATCAGGAACGCAAGCATGGCAAACGGGAGGAGAATCCATCCGATAATCGGAATCACCGTGAGCACGATGTCAACCGCGAACATTGCTATGCCCAGGAAGATCGACTGCCAGGAGTGGAAGCGGATGTAGGAGTTTTTGTTGTAGGGTTCGACGACCAGGAAGATGATCGCCGGAATGATGGTGACGTAGGCCAGTGCACCGGCAGCATTGTCAGAGAGGCCGGATTGGTTTGGTGCGGGCATGGTAGCTCCTTTGGGGTTTGAGATAGAACGCCTGTAAGCCGTTAGTTCCCGGCTTGCTTATCGGCGAAATCGCCGATGACCGGAATCTTGAACATCTGGCCGTTGAAAGCTTTAATCATCACGATGAGCCAGAGGATGAAGAAGCCGAGACCCACGAGCGGCAAGAGAAAGAGCAAAGGCCAGCCAATGAACGGTATCCTGCCGACAATACGGAGTGCGATGTCAATCACGATCCAGGCAACGCACATGAAGATGGACTGCCAGGAGTGGAAGCGAACGAGACGCTTTTGGTTGTACGGGGCAGTCGCCAGGAAGATGATCGCCGGGATGAACGTGATGTAAGCAAGGCCGCTAGCGGCGTTGTCACTTAGACCAGATTGCGTAGCGTTTTCAGGCATAGTAGCTCCTTTGGGATTGAACCCTGTTTGCGAAAGTCGACCCTTCACGCCCCAACCGGACCGGGCAGACCCGGGGAAAATCCGGAAGACTCTTCTGCAAGGACGCGGTTTAAGACGAGATAAGGAAAAATGCCCGCATAGATGGTTGTCAAGCGGAATCTCTGCTGGGCACTCAGAACCAGCCACAGACAAGGCGCAGGAGGCTGGTCATATTGCGTTTCCCTCAATCCCGCGCAGGTCGATTGCGAGGAGGGTAGGATTCTGTCGAGCAGCTCAGGATCGTTGTTGCGGACGTTTGCCCTTTACACCGTAGTCGCCAACGACTGTGCAAGCTCCTGCCCAGTCAGGGAGGGTGATGCCTGAGGAGATTGAGGGGTCAGCAAGCACGCGGTGGCAGGACCACATCGAATCCTAAGGTGGTTTTCTCCCCTCATGAGACAATTTTCTTAACGGTATTGTTTCCTTACACATGCGAGATTTCCCGAGAAGATCATGAACCTGTGGTTTGACAATAGTCCAGACATATCAGGATAATTCTTCTGCCTGTAAGGTCTGACCACATTTTGACTGAAAAATGTTGTGTCAGATGCTTCGATGCCAAGTTCGTCTGATTCTCTTGAACCATACGTTGTATCCGGAGAAATGCCATGCTGCGTAGTTTCCGCGTTGCCTTCGCCATCCTGCCCGTTCTGGGCCTGTTTTCCCTGCTGAACGCCGGAGCGCAAGCTCCCACCACGCCGCCAATGATGGTGCAGGTGCCGTACGTCAGCCTTGCCGCCGGCAACATCGTCTCCGGGTTGTCATCAACCTCAAAGGCATCTGCCTGCACCACCGGTTATGCCAACGCCTCCGGCACTAATTATGGCGACGGCTGTCCGGCTAATGAGGTGGGGGTCTCCGCTCCATTTGGCGTTGTCGTCGACGCATGGGGAAACGTGTATTTCGCGGATGAAGGGCACATCTATGTTCGCGTGATCTATGCTGGTGCAACCACGGTGAACGGGGTGGCAAATCCCGCGACCACCATGATTCCGGCTGCGAATACGTCGCTTAGCATCCCAGGGACCTTGGTTGCAGGAGACGTGTATGCGCTGGCCGGCGGGTATACCGCCGCGATCACCAAGTCGGGAAGCAACTACTACTGCAATAACGGGAGTTCCGGAATTGTCGCTCTTGGTACAAACGGCAGCGGATGCCCGGCAACCGATTCTTATATCAAGGGGCCCTACAGTCCAGCGGTGGACAGCGCGGGGAACGTCTTTATCCCGGATGAGAGCAACTCACTGATTTACGTCGTGCTGGCCAATAACACCGGCCTCGCGGCCCAGTTGGTGACGCTGGAGAACCCCTCTGTCACTTCACCAAAGGTTGGTTACATCTACCAGATCGCCGGCAATGGAGGCGGATATGTTGACGGAGTGACTGCGAACAACAACGGCAAAATACATAATCCCTATGGGGTCGCGGTCGATTCCAGCGAGAACCTGTACATTGCCGATTACACCAATAACGCAGTCCGCATGGTCAACGGACCCAATAACTCGACCAGCGGCGGGGTTGCGGCAGGCTTCATCCATACCATTGCCGGCAGTACATGCACTTCATCCGGCTGTGCCGCGTTGACCGGGACACCAGCTTCCAACTCCGCGGCCCTTGGCGCTGCGTTTGTCGATCCTGGTGCGATTGTGGTGGACGGCAGCGGCAACGTCTATGTCGCAGATAATGGCGCCGGGACAAACACCATACCCGAGACCGTGCGCGTTATCTACGCCGGAGGCTCGAACAATCCACTGGCCAACCTGATCAACCTGGAAACCGGCATATCATCGCCAACGGCGAACTATGTCTACACCATTGCCGGTCACGGAAACGCGGGCAGCTCAGGCGTAGGCGCCGGCTTATTGGCCACTGCGTCCGGAGTAGCCCTTGACAGGATTCGAGGTCTTGGACTCGATAGCCACGGCAATCTCTACATCATGGACTACGGCAGCCACAGCGAGCTTGCCGAGGTCAACGCGGACACCGGGTATCTGATCTTCCTGTCCGCGGATGGAGAGCCATCATCGACCGTCAAATACACGGTTGGAGATTACTGCTCGAATAATTCGACTACCGGCTCAGGGCCGACCGCGCTGGACGAATACGGCGACGGCTGCCCGGCCCCGCAGAGCAATTCCTCCAACGCGCAAGGGAACATCGGCATCGATCCCTCCGGCAATCTGTACTATTCGGACAACGGAGACAACCTGATCCGCAAGCTGACCTTCAACAACAGCTTCCCGGCCACGACGGTGGGCAGCCCTGCGGCGACACAGAATCTTGCCTTTTTGCTGCTGACCGGCTCGACCAGCGATACGGTCAGCAGCGTATCGCCCGTTTCCATCACCACGCAGGGAATTACCTCCGGCTCCGAGTTCACCAATGCGGGAACCGGCGATTCGTGCAGCGGTTCCACGACATTGGCGGGTCTCACCAGCTCCAGCACCAACACTGCCAACACCGTCTGCATTGTCCCGGTTACCTTTACTCCGGCCAAGGCAGGCGCGCGCAGCGGCGCGGTGCAGATTACCGGCACCATCAGCGGCAACAGCACACTGCTGGGCACGGTCTACCTGAACGGCATCGGCAATAGCGCGGAACTGACCATCGATCCGGGCACCAGTTCCACGCTGGGCAGCGGAAGCGAGCCACAGGGCGTGACTACCGACTCAGCCGGCAACGCCTATGTTGCCTACAACAATGGAACCGTTTACCGTACGCCGAACGGCGGCGGCACGCCCGTCGAGATTGCCAGCGGCCTTATCTCTCCGCGTCAGGTAGCCATTGACGGAGCGGGAAATCTGTACGTGGCCGACTCCGGCTCCGGTGGAATCTATGAATATCCCGGGGCCAGCACCAGCAGCGGCACGATCCTGGCAACGCTTCTTTTCCACGCTTCCGGCCCCTTCGGACTGGCGGTTGACGCGTCGGGCAACCTGTACATTGCCAATGTGACCAATGTGCTCATGCAGCCCATCAACAACGGACAGCAGATGGTGTTGGCCAGCGGCTTTGAGGAGGCGGAGTCCGTGGCTGTCGACGCCAGCGGCAACGTCTATGTGTCTGACGGCGGTCTGGGTGAAATCGTCAAGCTTGCTCCCTCGAACGGGTCGTGGACGAAGTCCACCGTAGCCAGCAGCATTTCTCCGCTGGGCGTGGCCGTGGATGCGGCGGGCGACATATACTATGGCGCTTCGGGCAATGTTACCGAGATTCTGGTCAGCAGCACGACAGCGGTGGTGGCGAGCGGATTCAGCAATCCCGTCGGCGTAGCGCTCGATCCCAGCGGCAATCTCTATGTGGCCGATAGCGCCAGCAGCAGCGGCATCAGCTTCATTAAACGCACCGCCGCCACGCTGCCCGCCATTCCCAAGGAAAGATCGGGCGACGCAATACTCACGAATGCCGGCAATACGAGCTATAGCGGCGGGATTTCCGGGAACTCGGACCTCACTGCCTCGACAGACTTCACTTTTGCCGCCGGATCCAGCAACGGATGCAGCACGCCTACGTCGCTCTCGCTGGCAGCTGGTTACAATTGCGATCTGAACGTCACCGCCAACACCTCGACGGCTACCGATACCGTGACGTTCACCGGCGGCTCGACCCTGGCGCTGAGCAGCGCGGCCTCCGAGGTGGTCAGCACCACCACCACGCTAAGCGTGAACAACCCCAGCGTTACCTATGGCACGGCCATCACCGGAACAGTGACGGTTACGCCGGTTTCGGGCAGCCTGAATCCCACCGGCACGGTGACGTTTTCTGAGGGCACTCCCAACACCTGCACGCTGGCCAGCTCCACGGGCAATACCAGCACGTGCAGCTTTTCGTTGACCGGTATAAATGCCGGCTCTTCGACGCTGACCGCGAGCTACGGCGGCGATACCAATGACGGTTCAAGCTCCTCGGGCAGCAAGACCGTCAGCATTACGCCAGCCTCCACCACCACCACGCTGAGCCTTACCAGCGGCGCCAGCCTCATCGAGGGCTCTACCTTCACGGGCACCATAACGGTTACGCCCTCCGCTGCCACCGCCGAGAGCGTCTCGCTGTATTTGGACGGAGGTCCGGCGGCTGCTACCACCTGCATGCTCTCCAGCGGATCATGCTCCTGGTCGCTGAGCGGCGTTGCGATTGGCAATCACACGCTGACAGCGACCTACCCCGGCAGCACAAACTATGCCAGCAGCAGCACGGCGAGCGGCACTTCCATCACCGTGACAGCTCCGCCGCAAGCCGCGGCCGTAGCCACGGGCGACGCGCGCACCGTCACCGAGCCGGCCTTCCCGGCGGTCTGCCAGCAGCTTACGGCGGCGATTACTTCGGTCAACGATGATATTCCCACTTCGGTGGACGCCACCAACTCCAATCCGGATGGGGCGCGCATCCAAGCTGCATTGAATAGCTGCTCAGGTACGGGCCAGGCGGTTGAGCTCTCCATTGACAGCACCGGCACCTTCAACGCCTTCCTTACCGGCCCGCTCTCCATGCCATCGAATGTGACGCTATTGGTTGATCCCGGCGTCTACGTCTACTTCTCGCGCAACGCGCAGGATTACGACATGGTGCCCGGCACGCATACCTGCGGCACGGTCAACAACAATAGCGCAACAGCAAGCTGCCAGCCGCTGATCGACATTCCCGGCACCTCGACGAACGTCGGCATCATGGGCTTCGGCAAGCTGGACGGACGTGGCGGCGATGTGCTGCTCAACGCCATCCCGCCTTACCAGGGCCAGAGCTGGTGGGGCTTGGCAACCATTGCCAACAGCGGCGGCAGTCAGCAGAATCCGCGCTTCATCCAGATGGACACCGGCGCCAGCAATATCACCATGTACAAGATCACGTTGCGCAATGCGCCGAAGTTTCACGTCTCCACAACGGGCGCCGTCAACGGCTTCACCGCCTGGGACGTCAAGATCATTACGCCCACCAGCTCCCGCAACACCGACGGCATCGATCCGGGCAACGCAACGAACTTTACCATTACGCGGTCGTGGATTTCCGATGGCGACGATAATGTCGCGGTCGGCGCGGCCGGCACGACAGCTCCCGCGCAGAATATCTCGGTTACCAACAACCACTTCTTCGCCGGCCATGGCGAGTCTATCGGAAGCTACACCAGCGCGGGTGTGAGCAATGTTCTTTTCGACAGCAACATGTCATCGGGCAATGGAGTCGCTGGCAGCGGCAGCGCCATCAGCAGCACCGGAACTTTCGCGGGCGGAACGGCCGACAGCAACTCGACCGGCCTGCGCATTAAATCCGGATACGATCGCGGCGGCGTTGTCACTAACATTCAGTACTCGAACTCGTGCTTCCAGGACCACAAGGCGGAGATCGTTTTCAGCCCAAACTACGAGGCTACAACCGGAACTTCGTCGCCCAACTTTACCAACATCTTGTTTCAGAACCTCACCTTTCTCACCGCGGGAACGGCGCAGTTTACCGGCACAAGCAACAACGGCACCGTCTACCCGCTAGGGGTCACGCTGGATAACGTGAGTTTCCCCAGCACGTATGCGGCCACCGAGTTCAGCCCCGCGCCCACCAATGCCGCGCTGACCTACGGTCCGGGAATGGTCTCCGCGGACTTTGTTTCCGATTACGCAACCTTCGTTGGGTCGAACGGCAACACGGTGACTAACAACAGCACGGTTCCCCGCCTGTTTCCGCCCACCTGCAACTTTACCTACATTGCTCCGGAGTTGACCGGTCCGAACGGTTTGCCGCAGACCATCATCCAGGGTCAGAACGCAACGGCGGTCGTCATCCTGACGCCGGCCGTGGGAGGCGCTGCCTATCCTACCGGCATGGTCACGCTGACCGACGCTCTGACCAGTAATACGTACACAGCTCCTCTTTCGGGAACCACCGACACAATCTCGATTCCGCTAACCGGCCTCGCTGCAGGCACGCACACCTTCACCGCGAGCTACTCGGGTGACAGCAATTACACCTTGACAACCGGTCAGACGGTCTACTCGACCACGGCATCGTATACCATTACCGTCAACAGCGGAAGCCTGAGCGGCACCAGCACGTCGCTGGGACTGCCTGTCAGCACCTCCGTCACCTCCAGCTATGGCACGGCCATTACCGCAACGGCCACCGTTACCGGCAGCAGTCCCACCGGTTCAGTGCAGTTTGTTGTCAGCGGGGGCGGTCTTACCGGCAGCTACACCTATGCCACTGTTGCGTTGACCTCGGGCACGGCTTCAGCCAGCATCAACTTGCCATACAGCACTACCGCCTATAGCATTTCCGCCGTTTACAGCGGCGACTCGGTGAATGCCGGTTCTACCTCGTCCGCGGCTTCGCTCACTGTTGGAGCGGCCACCACGCAGACGGCTCTGACGGTGAATACCGCCAGCGCCGCACAGGGCAATCCCTTGATTCTGACGGCTACGGTTACCTCCGCGGTTGGAACACCGGCGGCGGCGCCCGTAACCTTCACGTATTCCACTACGCTCACAGGCGCGCAGACCACGCTCGGCACCGCGACCTTGAGCAATGGAGAAACCACGTATTTCATCAACTCCCTGCCGGTTGGCAGCTACTATCTCTTCGCCAGCTATGGGGGCAGCAGCAGCTATGGGTCCTCGAGTTCTACGGGCGTGCCCGTCACCGTAACCGCCGCGACGAACATCGTGCAGTTGTCCAGCAATCCGATCGCGCTGCCCTACACCATGACCACCATCGCCGGCGGTTCTGGCCTTTCGATTCCCAGCAGCGGCAATATGGCCTGTACCGGCGCCACCGATAAATACGGCGACGGCTGCCAGGCCACCGCGATCGCCTTTACCTCGGGCGACGATATGCGCGCCGTTGTTGCCGATCCCTTTGGCAATGTCTACCTCTCCGACATCAGCGCGACGCTGGTTCGCCGCATCGCTCCCAACGGCGTGATTACCAACTTCGCCGGCAGGCTTTCGGGAACGGCTTGCGTGCCTACTGCTACTGCCGGATGCACGCCAACCCAGGTCACACTGGGCAAGGTGCGCGGCGTTGGAACCGATGCGGCGGGCAACATTTATATAGCCAACTACACCGGCAACCAGGTATTCGAAGTTAAGGTTTCCACCGGCCTGCTGTACCTGGTAGCCGGTAACGGCACTACGGGCACGACCGGAGATGGCAGCGCAGCTACATCCGCTGAAGTCAATAATCCCCGCGGCGCATGGGGCGATAGCCTCGGGAACATCTACATTGCCGAGACCGGCAACAATACGATTCGCGTCGTCGATACCGCGGGGAATATCCACACCTTTGCCGGTGTGGGAGGCACAAGCAAAGTACCGACCGGAGACGGTGGTCCGGCAACAGCCGCGAATTTCTATAATCCGCAAGGCGTCTTCGTGGACCCGAATCTGAACGTCTATATTGCTGACGGCGCAGGCAAGATCCGCGTCATCTGCGTCACCTGCGGCACCAGTTCGCCGCTGGATTATCTCTTGCAGGCAGTAAGCGCGACCACCACGCTGAATTCCGCGACCAATGGCTACATCTACACCATCGCCGGCAACGGATCAGCCGCGGCTTACGCCGGCACTTGGCCGATCCTTAGCACCAGCGTCTCGATGGCCCCGCAGAAGCTGTCCATGGACAATAGCGGCAACCTGTACATCTCCGACAGCAACGGCTTTGTCTGGTACCTGGATTTCCGTACCGGCTATATTCGCGCGATTGCCGCGAACGGAACCGTTTGCACGAACAAAACGGATAGCTTTGGCGACGGTTGCCCCGCCACCCAGGCCAGCTTCGGCAGCAATGGCGGCAACGGAATGGGCGCCGGCGTGGACACGCAAGGCAATCTCTACATCGCCGACTCGACCAACGGGCTCATCCGCAAGGTGATCACCGGCTTGGCGATGCCCTCCACCACAGTGAGTTCAACCACCTCGCAGCCCGTGCTGCTGCACTTCGCCCCTAACGACACGGCGTCGTCCGTGACTGATTCCTCAAGCGAGTGGACCTATACAGCAAATAGCTGCTCGACTAATGCAGATTTTACTGCCGATTGCCTGATCACTTCCAATTTCAAGCCAGCGGTTCCCGGTCTACGTTCTTCGCGGCTTACCGTAAGCAGCAATTTAGGCAACACGGCGTATCTTGGCCTGACGGGAATCGGGTCTGGCGCCGGAGCCACGCTCGATCCTGCCAAGCAGTCCAGCTTTGGTACAGGTCTGAGTGTCGCCGGCCTGGCCACCGACATTGCCGGCAACGTCTACGTCTCCGACTCCACCAGCAAGAAGGTTTTGCGCTTCGCTTCCAGCGCGCTGACGCAGGGAAGCAGCGCAGTATTCGCCGTGCTGGCTACGCTGACCGCTCCGGGCGCAGTTGCGGTCGATCCTCGCGGCTACGTCTATGCAGCCGATACCTCCACCGGCCAGATCACGCAGATCGCACCCCCGCACGCGGTTTCGACCTTGCCCTTTACTTTCACCACTCCCGCCGGCCTGGCCGTCGATGCGTTGAACAACCTCTATGTCTCGGATTCCTCGGCGCAGGCGGTCTATCAGATCAACCCGATTACCGGCGTGGAGCGCAATCTGAATCTGGGAACGCTGGTTACGCCCATGGGCCTGACCATCGATCCCTCCGGCAATCTGCTGGTTGCCGATCCCGGGGCGCACGCCATCTATCGCTACAACTTTGCCACCGGTACTCGCACTACCGTAACGACGACGGCCACGGCGCCCACGGCTGTTCTGACCGATACGGCGGGCAACCTGCTCATCGCCGACACCGCGGATATTCTTGCCGTTCCAGCCAGCAGCCACAGCTCGTCCTTCACGGCAGCTAGCCTTACACCTTCGGCTCTGGCGATTGACTCTGCCGGCAATCTCTACACCGGCTCGAACGGCGGCATTCTCGAACTCATCCGCACACAGGGCTACGTGCAATATGCGGGCCCCTCGGCCCCGTCGCAAGTCTTATCAATGCTTGAGTCCGGAAACCAGGCGCTGTCACCCACTTCGCTCGGCCAGACCGATACGACAGACTATGGCCTGACCGCGACCGCGTCCACAGACTGCACGGTCAGCTCGGGCCTTCCCACCGCACTGGCCATCGGCGGCGTCTGCGCATTGACTGCCAGCTATACGCCAACAACTTTCCTGACAACCACCGACACTGTCACCGTGAACGGCGCTGTGAATGCAGCTCTTTCCACGCCGGCTTCGGTGCAACTCGTACTCACCGGACCGGCTACCCCGCCCGCGTCCAGCACTACGATCACCTCATTCTCACCGGCTTCGCCCGTCTACCCGCAATCCGTTATGGTCTATGCCAACGTCTCCGGCGCCACGCCGTTGCCCACTGGCAGCGTAGCATTCTACCTGGACGGCTCATCCACGCCAGCAGCCAGCGGGACGGTCGACAGTAGCGGCAACACCTCAGCCTCGCTGCCAGGACTTAGCGGTGGCGTACACTCGGTCATCGCTTCCTACACCAGCAGCAACGGATATGCTTCGTCATCTACGCTGAAGGTGCAGCTCACCGTCAACCAAGCATCCCAGACCATTAACTTCCCACAGCCGGAGTCGACCTCGCTGTTCGCGACGGGCGGAGCCTCGGGCAATCCGGTTACCTTCTCGGTGGTTTCCGGTCCGGGATCGGTGAGCGGCACCAATGGCGCTACGCTTAGCTATACAGGCGTGGGCACAGTGGTGGTGGCTGCAAATCAGGCTGGCAATGCCAATTACTCGGCAGCGCCCACGGTGACCGTGAGCATCCAGGTTGTGAACACTGCGACGCTGACCTCTCCCACGCAGGGGACAACGTTTGCGGGTTCCAGCCAGACCTTCACATGGAATCCCGCTGCCGGAGCCACCGGTTACACACTTTTCCTGGGCAGCACGGGGGTTGGCTCGAACAACCTGCTTGACGCTCACGCAACGGCCACCACCGTCACGGCCAACAGCTTGCCGGTCAACGGCGAGACGATCTATGCGCGGCTGATTAC
>JBEKOC010000029.1:0-28205 GCA_049522175.1 Occallatibacter sp.
CCATCAACGCGATGCAAAAAGAGGGATCGAAAGGCTCGTTGCGCGGAAAGTTCAAACGCGCCGGCTGGGACGATGGCTTCCTGGCCAGACTCCTGGAGATGTTTTGAAATGCGATTGCCCTGCAGGCACTAGCCTGTTCCCTATTCCCTGGTCCCTGTCTTCTGCTACACTCGCTGCGAACGTCCTCCATGCTCTTCAAAGCTCACAGCGCGGCTGTTTACGGAATCGACGCCAGCCTCATCGATGTCGAGGTGGACTATAGCGGCGTGGTCAGCGACCAGGACCACTTCCACACCGTCGGCCTGCCCGACGCCGCGGTGCGCGAGAGCCGCGACCGCGTCCGCGCCGCCATCAAGAACTCCGGCTACCTGATTCCCCCCACCCACATCACCATCAACCTGGCCCCCGCCGACCTCAAGAAGGAAGGCTCGGGCTTCGATCTGCCCATCGCCGTCGGCATCCTGGGCGCTTATGGCGCGCTGAAAGCCACCGACCTGAGCCAGTTTCTGCTGGTGGGCGAACTCGGCCTCGACGGCAGTGTCCGCGCTGTGCCGGGAATGTTGCCGGTGGCCATCATGGCCCGCGAAAAGGGCATCGCCAACCTGATTCTGCCCGCCGCCAACGCCGCCGAGGCAGCCGTGGTCGAGGGCGTCAATGTCTTTCCCGCCTCCTCGCTGCTCGATGTGCTGGAGCTGCTCAACACCATGGTCGTGGGCGTGATTCAGCGCGAGCCCTATCGCGTCTCCACCGAGGCTCTGCTGGGCGAGTTGCAACACTTCACAGTGGACTTCAAGGATGTGCGCGGCCAGCAGACGGCCAAGCGTGCCCTGGAGGTGGCCGCCGCCGGCAGCCATAACATATTGATGATTGGCCCGCCCGGCTCCGGCAAGACCATGCTGGCCAAGCGTCTGCCCTCCATCCTTGCCCCGCTTACCTTCGAGGAGGCTCTGGAGACCACCAAGATTCACTCCGTGGCCGGCGTGCTCGACGCTGCCCAGGGTCTCGTCACCCAGCGTCCCTTCCGTTCGCCCCACCACACCATCTCCGACGCCGGCCTTATCGGCGGCGGCATTATCCCCCGCCCCGGCGAGGTTTCGCTGGCCCACAATGGGCTCTTGTTTTTAGACGAGCTGCCGGAGTTTCCCCGCAACGTGCTCGAAGTCCTGCGCCAGCCCCTGGAGGACCATACGGTCACCATCGCGCGCGCCTCCATGTCGCTCAGCTTTCCCGCGCGCTTCATGCTGGCCGCGGCCATGAACCCCTGCCCCTGCGGCTTCTTCAACGATAAGTCGCGCGAATGCCAATGCACCCCGCCCATGATTCAGCGCTACGTGGCCAAAATCTCCGGCCCGCTTCTGGACCGCATCGACATTCACATCGAGGTTCCGGCGGTGAAGTACAAGGAGCTGCGCGGCTCGGCGGCCATCGAGGGCTCGGCCGAGATTCGCGCCCGCGTTCTCGCCGCCCGCGAACGCCAGCGCCAGCGCTTCCGTAAGTTCGGCGAAAAAATCTACTCCAACGCGCAGATGACCACCCGCCAGATTCGCGCCTATTGCGAGCTGGGCGCAGACGCCGAACGCCTCCTCGAACGCGCCATGCAGCAGCAGGGACTCACCGCCCGCGCCCACGACCGCATCCTCAAAGTCGCCCGGACGATTGCGGATTTGGAAGGCGTCGAGAACCTCTCCGTGGCCCACCTCGCCGAGGCCATTCAATATAGGACGCTGGATCGAAGTTACTGGGCCTAGGGCGGAACTCTGTAAAATGCTGGAGATTGAGATTTTCAGAGGATACGTCCATGAAGAACTCCTTGTCTCGCCGCTCCTTTATCGCTTCCGCCGCTGCCTCCATGATCCCGCCCGCTCTGGCCGCGGCGCAGCCAAAAACCGGAGGCCTGCTCTCTCTGCTGGAAGGTGAATCGCAGTCGTCGAACCCGTCTCAAGAGGCGTGGCGCGACGCCGGCGTCATCGATCTCTCCCGTTCTCCCTTCGCCAAACTGAAGCCAGTGCCGGTCCATGCGGTCGTCCTCCAGGATGGTTTCTGGTCGCGCAGGCGCAGTACCAACCTGACCTCCAGCATTCCCAGCATGCACGACGAGCTGGTGGCGCATGGCCGCATGGATAACTTTTTGCGGCTGGCGGGAAAGTCCTCCGCACCGCAAATCGGCCCGGTCTACTCGGACTCGGACATCTACAAGTGGACCGAGGCGGTTGGCTTCGCCTTGCAATCCGGCGATCAGCCGCAACTGCGAAAGACTACGGAGACCATGATTGGCGAAGTCGTAGCCATTCAGGAGCCGGACGGTTATCTGAACACCTATTTCAACGGCGACAAAAAGTCTTTGCGCATGTTGCCTGAAACACAGTTGGGCGGCCACGAGTTATATTGCATCGGCCATCTGTTGCAGGGCGCAATCGCCTGGTACCGGGCCACCGGAGCCCGCGCGCTGCTCGATGCCGGTATTCGCTTTGTGGACCGCTTTCTGCTTCCCAACTATGGTCCGGGATCGGACCGCAAGGCCATCGTTTCCGGGCATCCGGAGATCGAAATGGCGCTCATCGAGCTCTATCGCGTTACCGGCAAGCGCGAGTATGTTGACCTGGCCGGTTACATACTCCACGGAGACGCGCGCATTCCCCTGCGGCCGCAACAAACAACCTATATGTTCTGCGGGATTCCCTTCACCTCGCGCACCCGGCTTGAAGGCCACGCGGTCCGCGCCATGTACGCCTGCTGCGGCGCTACCGACTATTATCTGGAGACCGGTGACCCGGCCTACTGGAAGACGCTCAATGCGTTGTGGGACGATCTGACCCGGCATAAGCTCTACGTCACCGGCGGCGTGGGAGCGCGCGAAACCGGTGAAGCCTTTGGCGACGCCTACGAGCTGCCCAACTCGCGCGCCTACGGCGAAAGCTGCGCCGCCATCGGCAATATGATGTGGAACTGGCGTATGCTGGCCGCCTCCGGTGAGGCGCGCTTCACCGATGAGGTCGAGCGGGCGCTCTACAACGGCATCAACTCAGGCATGTCCCTCGATGGCAAAACTTACTGCTATCGCAATCCGCTGGCCTTCGATCCTGCCGGCAACTCGGTTGACCGGCACTCGCCAGAAGGCGATATTCGCAACCAGTGGTATGACACCACCTGTTGTCCTCCAAATCTGGAGCGGACCTTTGCCTCGCTTCCCGGCTACTTCTACAGCACCAGCGCTGACGGCGTCTATGTTCATCTGTACGATAACTCGGAGATGAGCTGGCGTCTCCCCGACGGCAATGGCCTGAACATTCGGCAGGAGACAGGTTATCCCTGGAGCGGCAAGGTCAAAATGACGGTCAGCCCGGCAACTCCAGCCGAGTTTACCGTCTACGTTCGTATCCCCGGCTGGTCGGCAAACTCCAAAGTCAAAGTCAACGGGAGCGAAGTTCGCGGCGCGCGGCCCGGTGAATATCTTTCCATTCGCCGCCGCTGGTCGGCCAACGACAGCATCGAGTTGAGCTTCGACATGACGACTCGCCTGCTCGAGTCCAATCCCGCCGTTGCCGAGGATCGCGGCCGGGTTGCCTTTCAGCGCGGCCCCATCGTCTTCTGCATGGAGCGCCTGGATCAAACCAGCCTTGCCCAAACCAGCCTGAATCAGTCCGCCCAGTCCGCCTCCCAGGAGCAGGATTTAAGCCTGAGCAGCTACGCGGTCGATTTGAACGCGGTTACCACAGCACGCTTCGATCCGGGATTGCTGGATGGCGTCATGGTTCTGGAGCATCCCGGCACTGTGAGTCTTCCGGAAGAACAACGGCTCTATTACGCCGCCAGCGACGCCGGAAAAGCGCGGGAGATTCCCGTCACCGTCAAGCTGATTCCTTACTATGCCTGGGCAAACCGGGTTCCTGCCGCCATGCAGGTCTGGATTCCGTACCGTCGCGCATAGCTGCCGCATCGGATTCTTGCCGGCAGTATTACGATTCAGGGAGCTATTTAAAAGTGTGTTTGTGGCTCCAGTTCGCCGTCCAAAGCGCCAGCAACTGCGTGGTTGGCTGATTCAGCCCGGTGACGGTATTTCTGTTTTGGTTGTAACTCCCTTGCGCTGACAAAGTGCTGAACTTCATCCTGCCGGGAAGTGTCCATGTAGCTCTGCCGCCGTATTGGCCGGTGAGCGTATCGCTGGTCAGAGTGCCGCTGGCCAGCCGCGTCTCTCCCTGCGCCACCGTAATCAACGGAGAAAGCTGCACGGCGGGCTTCTTCCACGCTAGCGTTGGTTGCACGTTTACTGAAACGTTGCGTGAATCTCCCGCCGTCAATCCGTTGGCGGCCATCCAGTTCACGCTCGCCTGCGTATTCAACTGGAAGTGTCCTTTCGTCACCAGGTTGGCCCCGGCATTCAGTGACGACGTAATGGTGCTGTTTGCCGGAAACAGCGTGTTATGCAGCCAGTCCCTCTGCCCGCCCAGGGTCAGCGTCGTGGAACCGACCTTGTGGCTGAGATTGATGCTTCCGGAGAGGTCGCGCATATCCTGCGCCCCGGTTGCCGCCGGAGCCATGCTGATCAGCGCGGCGGGCACCGTTCCTGTCTCCGTGAGCGACTGGCGTACGTCGAGCGAAAGATTCGTCTTCTTGTCCAAGGGCTTGCTCCAGGTTTCTTCAAAGGTGTTCAACAGCAATTCGTCGCTGGTCGTTGGGCGCACGTTGTTTTGCAGCAAGGTATAGTTCAGGCCGAAGGTGCCGGCCTTCTTCGTGGCCTGTGTAATCGCCCCATTCACGCCACGCACATTGGGCGTACTGCTCGGCGTCAGCCCGGGATTCGCCGGGTTGCCGAAATTCGAGCTCTCATCGTGGTAGGCAACGCTGGCTGTTGTTTTCCCGCGCTGCCCGGTGATGCCTGTCCGCCATGCGCGGCCGAACTCCCGCGTCGAAGTTGCAACTGCCGTGTTCAAATTATCGTGGCTCACCGCATACTCTGATGTCCACTTCCATTGCTTTGATAGCTGAATATTCATCAGCCCCCCGTACACATCTCCGGAGGCGCTCGGCCCGCTGGTGACGCCCACATCTGTGACGTTCAGCCACATCAGCCGCAGTTGCATCCATTGCGGCAGCCGCGCCTGCCAGCTGGCTCCCTCTATCTGCTGGTGTACGTTGATGCTTGAACCGCCGCCCGGCACTTCATCATTCGTGTTCGTAAACCCGCTGAACGTGCCTCCTGGCGTTTTCAGTGCCAGCTCTGCGCCTTGCCGCGGTGTCGCCGCGCTCACAAATTGCGCATCGGTATATAGCGTCGGCGTCACAATCCCGAAACGCAGATTCGCTCCCCATGCCTTCTCCTGATCCGTCAGCTGAATCACATAGTTGTTCACCGCGCCGTGGCTGGTGCGCTTCGCCTCCGGATTCAGAATCGAGTTCAGCAATCCGCTGCCGTTCACCTCAAAATGCCACGGCCCCTGCTGATACGTCATGTGCTCGGCTACCGTCAGGGCGTTGGAGTCGGGCGGATTCGATCCTGAAGCCCACTGCGTGGTCATGCCGATCTGGCCATCCTCCGCGGGGCCAACGCGCTTTTTTGCCGTGGCGCCCGCGGCCTTGGGCGCTTCTGCATCCGTTACGCCCTTGGCCGGCGCGGCAGTCGCTGGCGGCGCATCGGCGTTCGCAGTCACATAGTCCGCCCGCAAGTAGTTTGCCCGGAAGGGAATCACATGCCCGTCTGCTCTCAGTGGATAGATCTGCGCGTTCACCCTTATTGTTCTGCCGCTCGCCTGCGACGCGCCCATGGGAGGCAGCGAGCTCAACGCAAGACTCCGCCGGCGATACAGAACTCGCATGGGCAAAGGCTTGCGCGGCGACGCCGAAACATCCACCGTGCGCACTGTCCAGTAAAGCTCGCCTTCCGGCAGGCTTTGCCACACTGTTGCCGGCACCTGCCACTGGTTCTCTTCCACATCGAACCATTTGTCGATAGTGCTCAGATACGGCTGGCTGCTGAATCCCACCTGGTATCTCATCGCTCCCGGCACAATCGCCCACAGCAGATGCGGCATCTCGTTCACGTCGAACACCGCGCCGGATTCCGGCTGAATCAGTTGCTCCATCTTCCAATTGCCCGGATTCACCACCACTTCAATCAGCTTGCTGGCCACCTGGTTGGGCTGCAGCATGCGCAATTCGAGTGTGTGCGCGCCCAGCAGCCACGTCGGCAGCGACTGCCGCGTCTCAATCACCGTGCTTGCGCCGCCCACAATCGTCGCCGAGAACTGCTCCACCACACTCCCATCCCAAACCCACTGCCCGATTACCGTGCCCGTTCCCGTTCCGGCCAGTACGGCTTCGGCGTTCAGTTCATCTCCCTGCATCACCACCGTCCCATCGCGCGGTTGCATCATCGCCATATTCAGCACTGACAGCGGCGAGCCAATTGAATTTGCCGGACTCATGCGCACCGGCTGCGTGCTGCCCTGTGGCGAAGTCGTGGTGGCGTCAATCGTGCTCGTCCCATCCAGGTTCAGCACATCCACGGCGCGCAGGCCCTGCGCCGCCATGGGGCTCATGCTGATGAGCGCCGTCATCACGCCGGAATTCACCACCGTCGCGTTCAGCACGCTCACATCGCCGGCCTGCGTGTGCCCGTCGGAGGCGCTCAGCGTCGCCAGCGGCGGCGAGATTACCACCGTAGCCCCCGGCCTGAAGTTCGCGCCTACCAGCGTCATGCTCACCTGCTCCACCCCTTGCGTGATGGACCCGGGCGAAGCGCTCGTCAGTACAGGTGATGCCGCGCTGACCACCGCAATCTGTGCCGGGTTCGAGCTCACTGCGACTCCGGAGGAAGAAACCAAAACCGTGACCGTAAGCGCTCCCGGTGCCTTAATGTCCGATGCAAGAACGGTGGCCGTCAACTGCGCCGTGCTCACAAACACGGTCTGACGGCTGTTCCCGTTGATCTGGACTACGGTAGAACCCGCTACGTAACCGCTGCCGTTCACAGTTAGCACGAAATTTGGACCGCCCGCAGATACGGTGGTGGGACTGATGTTCGTGATCGCCGGAGCGGCCCAGGCAGTAGCGCTCATGCACATTCCCGCCAGCAGAACTATCGGCGCGGCAGCAGACCAGGCCGGAAGCCGTCGCTGGATGAGCCTTGCGATACCGCCCACGGCTGCTTGCTTAAAGCGGACGAACAAAACGTTCTCCTTGAACATAACGTTCCCCTTACTCTGTTGCTCCAGCTATTTTTGATTGCGTTTGTTTCTCCAGGATCGAATAGCGCGGGAAATGCCTGCTGAAGCCGGCAAGATTGGCATGGAGGACGAACTCCTGCACACGTCTCGGAAAAAACGCTGTCAAACCTGATCTATTGCGCTAGACAGAGTCTGAAAAGGCGCGACCCGCCACGCCCCGGAAAGCAATCTCTGCTTCCGGGGGGTGGTCGACAGGTCTTCGTTGATGGGGTTCGCCTCAGCTGCGCAGCAATTCAGCCCCCAATGTGCTGGTCTTCACTGGCCCGGGAAGACCAGCCTTTCTGCGTCATCGGAAATTCACGCGGTTTGTCGCTAGAGATAGATGGTGATCGTGATGACCAGCGGGCAGCAATCCACGCGAATCGTCACTTTGACTTTGCTCGCCGTGCCGCCATTGCCGCCGCCGGCGCCTCCAGCACCGCCTGCGCCGCCGGTCTTGTCGACAAATTCGAACTTGGCGCCCTCCAGCTGCTTGGAGGTAAAGCCATTCTGGAGCAGCAGGTCGCTGGCCCGATCTACATTCTTCGTTCGCACCACACTGATAAGCGCGCTCTTATCGCTGGGCGATGCCTGAATCCTGGCTGCGGCTTCATCTGCCGTGGACTGAAGCTGCGCCACGTTCGGTTGTGCCGTTGTAGCGCTGCTCGGCGGCGGTTGGTTGTTCGGCTTCACGGCCTTCTGTGCCTTCGCCAAATTGCTTCCTGCCGCCATCATGGTAAGCAACGCAACTGTTACGGTGATCCTTCGAGATGTTTTGTTCATTGTCCCTCCTTGGGGGCCATGCGAAATTCTGACGCCAGGCGTTCAGGGGAATCTGGCGTCAGAACTGCTGAGAAATTTTGTTATGGTGCGGTTGGGGAATCCCGGCGCCAGAAGAATAGGGGAATTCTGGCCCCGGACGTGCAATTTAGATTATTTTAGTCCGATATGCGCATTGTCAACCAATATTTGACATTTTTCTTTTGCCATTCCCGGATCAAATCCAGAAAACTGCTCTTATTCAATTGAAACGAATTTAGCCAATTGAAACAAATATGGCCAGGAGCCATCTAGCACCGAATCCTCTACTGCGGCTGCTGGACACGACAGAGATCAGGAGTCAGGGGTCAGAGATCATGGATTCTCGCCCGACTGGAAAGATCCCGGGCAATCGCCCCGGATCGACACAATCAACTATACCCGTGGCCGCTCATTGAGGAGCTGCGGCATAAATCCGTAGTAACCAGGCTGGTTCCCAGAATGTGGGATAGCACACGGAAAGTGTCCTGATATTAGACAAATATTTGCCGTAACAGAGAGTTTCCCAGGATGGAATATGCTCTATATCCTGTTGATTAAATTATGTTTATATCATAAATGACGCCTGTTTCATCCGCCCCGGCCCAAAGACCGCAACCTCCCCGCAAAAAACTGTTGACCTTGAAGCCCTCACAGTATAAAGTCATCATTGCTATCCATATTAGGGCGGATTAGAGAGTTTGATGTACGCCCGTTTGTCATTCCCCGCATCATAATTGAGCTGAGGCTCTCATTTGATGCCCTGGTGCGTTTTTCTCTGCCGGAATGGGAATACAGGATGGATAGTTCCCAAGGCTGCTACCTGTATCGCTGATACGGCATAATGCCTGCTCCACAATCTGCGAAAGTACGTCAGGATTCTGAACTATACGCTCATTTTGTGCGTCTAAGCTTTGGGGTTGGAAATTGGGGGCGAGCCGCATTCTTTGGGTGCCCCTGCTGCGCCGCCGGCGAGTGGTGTTGTGCCGGCCGGAGCCAATTTGTTTTAAAGGAGAATTGCAATGCGTTCTGATTTGGTTTTTGGAGCTCTCTCTCATGTCTCCAATCGCTACCAGTTGTGCCAATTGGCGAGCAAGGCAACCCGTAAGCTACACAAGCCGAACACACGGCTGCAGGACACCACCAATGAAGTCCTGGGCCGCTTTCAAACCTCCAACCCCGGCTCCGTGGCGCCCATTGAGGCCTCCGCGCAGCAGCCGGTCGAAGCTCGTCGCGCCGCCTGATCCCACCCCCGAAGGGTATAGTTGAGTCAGGCAGCGATTCTAGGCGGCCTGCCGTTCAAGGCAGTCCGCTTCCCGGTCTTCGATGCTACCCATGATTTCAAGTGAGCATTCCAATACAGCGCAGGCCGGCTGCCAGATTTAAATCACGCCGGCACTTTCCCCGGAGCACTTCCCCTTTCCGGATTCTCCCACTCCCATTCCCCCTTATCGCAGGTGATCATGACCATCGCTGAACTCAAAGAAAAAAACATCACGGAACTAACCCGCATCGCGCGCACCCTGGAGATCCCGGGCACCAGCGGCCTTCGCAAGCAGGACCTGATCTTCAAGATCCTCCAGGCGCAAAGCGAAAAAGAAGGCCACATCTTTGCCGAGGGCGTGCTGGAAATCCTGCCCGACGGCTACGGCTTTCTGCGCTCGCCGGACTACAACTATCTGCCCGGCCCCGACGACATCTACGTCTCCCCCTCGCAGATTCGCAAGTTCGATCTCAAGACCGGCGACTCCATCAGCGGCAACGTCCGCCCGCCCCACGAGGGCGAGAAGTACTTTGCCCTGGTAAAGATCGAGGCCATCAACTTCGAATCGCCCGAGGAGACGCGCAACAAGATTCTCTTCGACAACCTCACCCCGCTCTATCCCCAGGAACGTATCAAGCTGGAAACGATCAAGGAGGCCATCAGCGGCCGGGTGATGGACCTGTTGACGCCGGTGGGCAAGGGACAGCGCGGCCTCATCGTCGCCCCGCCCCGCACCGGCAAGACCATGCTCTTGCAGGCGCTGGCCAACTCCATCTCCACCAACCACCCCGATGTGGTGCTGATCGTCCTGCTCATCGACGAGCGCCCCGAGGAAGTCACTGACATGCAGCGCTCGGTCAAGGGCGAGGTCATCAGCTCCACCTTTGACGAGCCCGCCGCCCGCCACGTGCAGGTCGCCGAGATGGTCATCGAAAAGGCCAAGCGCCTGGTGGAGCACAAGCGCGACGTGGTGATCCTGCTCGATTCCATCACCCGTCTCGCCCGCGCCTACAACACCATCGTGCCCCCTTCGGGCAAGGTGCTCTCCGGCGGCGTGGACTCCAACGCCCTGCAGCGCCCCAAGCGCTTCTTCGGCGCGGCGCGCAACATCGAGGAAGGCGGCTCGCTCACCATCATCTCCACCGCGCTCATCGACACCGGCTCGCGAATGGATGAGGTCATCTTCGAGGAGTTCAAAGGCACCGGCAACATGGAAATCATCCTCGACCGCAAGCTCGTTGACAAGCGCGTCTTCCCGGCCATCGACATCCAGCGCTCCGGAACCCGCAAGGAAGAGCTGCTCATTCCCAAGGAAGACCTGTCGCGCATCTGGATTCTGCGCAAGGTGCTCAACCCGCTCTCCCCCGTCGAGGCCATGGAGCTGCTCATCAGCCGCTTGGAAAAGGTGCGCAACAACGCCGAGTTCCTGGCCAACATGAATCAGCTGTAGTCATGGAGATTTTCAACATGAAGGGCCGGGGCGAGTCCCCGGCCCTTCGTTCCGGTAAAGAAAGCCGCAAGAATGAAATGTCTACGAATCGTGGTCGCAGCTTTGATGCTTAGCGGTGCGCTCTTCGCTGCCGCCCAGGACCGCGGCAGTTGGATGGCGGCCAGCAGCAGCGCCAATAGCATCACTGGCATTATCGCCATCCGCGAGGCGAAGCTGACTATCAGCTCACTCACCTATCCCATCGCGCGCATCCGCAGTCTGCAGCCGGCCGAGGTAGCCACGGTCTTTGACGCGGACGCGAACTCGGCTGGTAGCGGCGCACTTTATCGGCTCAAGATTCCGGCTGCCCAGCGGTTTCTGAACAAGAACACGCTGTGCGGTTCCGAGCAGACTCAGTGGCTGGCCACATGGGTTTCCGGCAAAACTCTTTCGGTCGCCTTCTTTTCCAGCGATAACATGCCGGTCCTCAGCTTTGAGGCGATCAACAAATCGACGGACCTGTGCGGAATCTTTTTCTACAGCCGTTGAGGGCGGGATGCTTGTTTCTGGCCGGCTTCTTTATTCCGCCTGATCGTAGCCGGCTCTTTTCTCAAATGGCAGCCAATGGTAAGATAATGAATGTCGTGGGGCTGTAGCTCAGCTGGGAGAGCGCCTCGTTCGCAACGAGGAGGCCAGCGGTTCGATCCCGCTCAGCTCCACCAAACACTCGTATTTCCTTCTCCTTCACGCAGTGGCTGTTCCCATTCCGGCACAACTGGTCTGTCCATTGGGAACCAAGAGGGATGATGTCGGAAGATCAACCAGGAACAGCCTGGAATCGCCCCGTTTCTGGACCGCTCATACAGCATTGGTCTTTAAAATATCCTACGTGAGTCGTACTCATCAAACGAATCGGCGCTAAAAAAGGAGAGATCATATGATGAAAACTGGTGATGTTGTAGACAGAGTGAACCGTGTCGCCATCTCTTTTCTGAGCGTGATATGCCTCTTTCACGTGGTGGATTTCGCTTCAAGATTTCTGCTTGGAACCCAGACGTTTTTCCTCGTTGATGATGACCCATTAATTTCGCTGCGTATTGCCAATAACATCGCCCACGGTCTGGGACCGTACTTCAATGCAGGCGAACATGTCGCCGCAAATACATCTCTATCCTGGCCCTTTCTTGTCGCCCCGGTATTTCATTTCACTGCTTTGCCGGAAGCCGTTCTGGTTCTGTCGATTATTTCTGTTTTGTTAACGGCAATCACCTTCGCGCTGATAGCTTTTAGCGCAACATCTACGCGTTCTGCCGTGCTCAGCCTGGCGACATTGCTGCTTCTCCCCGGCTTCATCCATTATGCGCCGAGTACCTGGGAACACATTCCGCAATCTATTTTCACAACCGCGGCACTGCTTATTCTGCTCGGCAGGCCAAAACGGCTGGCAAACTATTCCCTGCCGCTATCTCTTGTCCTGCTGGACGTCGCGTTTCTCTTGCGGCCAGACACGCTGCCGCTCATGGTGGTGCCTGGACTTGTGATCCTTGTTCAGTTAAGACACAAGATCCGGATGTCTTCTTTGGCGGCGCTTGCGTTTACCGCTATTTGCATGGTTGGCTACTATGGCCTGCATCACTTTTTTTATGGTGACTTCGTTCCCAATACTTACTACCTGAAGGTTGCTTTTGGACTCAGTTCAGTTCGCGTGGGCCTTGTCTACACTGCGATAGAAGCTATCAAATGCGCCTCGCCAATGTTTATAGTCGCGCTGGTTTTGCTTTGGGCGCCGAACCGGCATGCGTGGAAATCCGGCGAACAGCTTGTTCTACTGGCGCTAATATTACAGTGCATCTATATCATCCTCGTAGGCGGAGATGTTTTTCCAGACGGGCGTTATTATCTTCTCATCCTGCCGGTTGCAGTATTGCTGTTTTGGGAAAAAGCCGATGAACAGGTTTTTTGCACTGCCGGCTTCAAGAGCCCAATCTCAGCCCTGGCTGTCGCTCTGGTGGCCGCGGTGATTCTCACCAGCACACTCTACACGATCCTTCGGGAGGAGGAAAGAGTTTCTGATCTTCATGGATTTTCGGAGAGTGGCTACTTTATGCCACAGGTCACACAGGCACAAATTGATCAGATAAAATTGGTGCCGACTATCCAGGAACACATCCGTCCGGAAGATGGCAGCATCGGGCTGTTTTGGCTGGGCGCGCTAAGTTACTATCTTCCCGGCTACTCCGCGACGGATTTCCTGGGTAAAGCTGATCCCGTTATTGCTCATGAACCTGTGAAGTGGGGCCCGGTCGGACACAATAAATGGGATATAGATTTCTCTCTCCGCAATCGGAATATAGCAGTGATTCCGTTTGCCCTGATTCCTGAAGCTGTGGCACATCAAAATCTGCTCAATCATGCTCCCCTTTCAGGCAGCTCTGACCTTGAACTCAATCCATATCTGAAGCAACATTATGTTTGGCTCTCGCCTGAGCAATTAGGCGTCAGAGGACAGTGGGGACTCTATGTGCGAAACGACCTCGCATCCCGGTTTCAGACAGGGGGGACCAGCGCGCGGAAGTAAATGGCGTACTGTGGATTGCGCCGATCAAAATGGCTGGAGATACAGTTTCATCAGCGTACCGGGATCGGCAATGGGGCGGGCCTCTTCAACTGAAGCACCAGGCTATCGCCCCTCCGCATAGTATTTGAGCGCCCGCTCAATGCCCGTTTTAAAATCGATCTTGTACTGGAATCCCATTTGTTTTTGTTTCGTCGTATCGCCGCCCCGCGCATGCACCCCGGCCGGCTTGTCGGATAAGCCCTTTACTTCAGGGTGGTAACCCGCGATCCCGGCAGCCAGCTTCGCAAAGTCGATAAAACTTGTAAATATTCCCGTCGACAGGTTCACTGCGCCGCCATCGTCAATTTTGTCAATCGTCGTCATGACGCCATCCACGCAATCCTCGATGTGTATAAAGTCGCGCATCTGTGTGCCGGTTCCCCACACATTTAGAACCTTCGCTCCGCGTTCCGCCAGCACGCGCTTGCAGATGCTGGGAAACGGGTAAGCGTCGTCCTGGTCCTCCCCATAGCCGGAGAACGGGCGATAGCAGATCGACTTCAGCCCATGCTTCTCGTATGCCAGTTGAGCCAGGTATTCGCAGGTCAGCTTGGCCCAGCCGTAGCTCATGTCGGGCATGCCGATATCGCTATCGAAGGAGATCATGTCCTCTTTCAGAAGCGCGTAGCCTTCCGGCCGCTGGAGTTTGATGGGGTACGCGGCACTGGAACTGAAGCAGGCGGTCTTCTTAGGCCGGGCTTCCTTGGCCCATCCCCAATATGCCGCGTCGATGGCCAGATCGTCGGCTACCGCCAGCGGATTGTTTTCAATCATCAGGCGTCCGCCAACCATGGCCGCCAGGTGGAATGTGTAGTCGAAATCAGTATCCTTCACCCGTGCAAACCAGTTGCGGCAATCTTCTTTGTAGAAATGAAAGTGCGGGTATTCCCGTGGATCGAACAATGGCCAGCCTTTTGCCGGATCGATGCCTCCTGTAAACTCCGCCACGCAGTCCACGGCATGGACTTCATCCCCGGCATCCAATACCCGCTTCACCATATGCCGCCCGACGAAGCCTGCGGCCCCGGTAACCAAAACTTTACGCATTCTGAAAGTGCCTCCGGTAGAGCTTGAATGCCCAGTTCGACCTCCCGGGCAGGTACGCGGCAATCGATTCCGGATCCCGAGCCAGATCCTGAACCAGCTTCAGGTTGTTCTCATAGCCCATGTACTCTTGCACCATATCGCGAACCAGGTCATGCGGGTTGCGTAGCTGATATACGGAGGCCTTGGACCACACGGCACGGTAACCCTTCGCTTGCAAATAGTATGCGGCCCAGATATCGTCCATCCGCCCAATATGCGGAAATAGAAAATAATCCTTCAAGCACTTGCCCGCTATAAAGGTGTTCTGCGAGTTGAACGGACCCATCTTGTTAGCGCACATGGGAAAGACCTTCGGATTGAAATCGCACTCGGGGGCGTGTTCCATGCGGCAGAGCGCGTCGATGTCCGGGTCGCCGTTCCAGAAGTCCGCCTGCACATCCACATGGACGGTCTTCCGCGCCTTCTTAGAGTAATCCCTGGTCGGTATGAGTTGAAGCGGGTAGCCCCGGTGCCACAAGTGGGAATGATTGGTTGCGCCTACCGGATCGAAGGCCGGCAGCTCGGTCTGGTAGCAATCCATTTCCACGTCTTTGCCCACCAAGAGATTCTCGCCCCACCCTTCCAGCGGGATGTTGTCGTCGTCCACCACGGCCACGATGTCGGCCTTCATATCGTGGGCCCACAGCAGCCCCATGCTCCGCCGCTGAATGCAATTCCAGCCGATGGCATCCGAGAGAGCCGGATCGTACTTCTCCTGCTCCTCGGGCGTCACGTAAATTCCCCGGTCCAGATGATAGTCGCGCGGCGTCTTCTTATCGCCGATGACTACCAGTTCGCAATCCTTCATCGCCTCGAACTTATGAATAGCCTCGGTCGGAGGGTTGATGGTTGTGGTTACGATGACTGTCTTCAATTCGGCCTCCTGCTTTCCTATGCCTGCATGCCCGGTTTAAGAAGTGACTTCCGGCTGGCGAAACGCGTTCGCAGGCCGGTGCGAAAGTATACGAAGTTGAGAAAAAATGTATTCCACGATCTTCCTTCGATGCGCGCCTTCCAACCGCAGGGAATCTCGATTACTTCGACGCCGAGCCGGAGCGGCTTGACCAGCGTTTCAAAGAGAAACGCGTGGCGCAGTTCTTCCCAGCGAATGTTCTGCACCAGCTTTGTCGGGAATATCCGGTAGCCGAAGGTCATATCGGATAGTTGCACGCCATATAAAATCGCAAAAAACTTTTGAAAAATCCAATTGCAAATCAGTTTGATCTTGGAGTAGCCCTCGAACTTCTTGCCGCTACGCCAGCGGGTGGTGGTGATGATCGCCGATGGATGAGTTTTCGCGTTGGCTATCAGGTTCTTAACCTCATTCGGATCCGTCTCCAGGTCGCTGGCCATCATGACAACGTGGCTGCCGCGCGCCAGATCAAATCCCTCGCGAATGGCGCCGCCCAAAAATGGCAGCGTCTGCGTATGAACCCGGACCAGGCTGCCGAGGCTCTTGCTCAGGCGATCCACCGTGGCCATCGCTTCCGGCGTCGTCCGCTTGCAAACCACAATCAGAATTTCCTCGATGCGGTCCTTGACGTCCCGCAAAATGATCCTCACCGTCTCTTCCAGGGAGATTGTCTCGTCCATGACTGTGATGATGATCGTTGCCGATTCAAAACGGTCCACGGATAGGTAATTACTCATGGAATGTCATCCCTTCGCTTCATCATCGGCCTCATTCACTGGGCCTTATTGTAACTTTCCAAGCCTGGACTGTAAAGAAATTGTCAGTTACTTTGCAGCTATCGTTGCTGCTGGTGGCGGAACTTGGGACGTGATTTCTTGACCGCTGGCAGTATAGCCACGACTTCTGCTGGTCCGATTTTCAACGTCTACAAAAATCTGGGCGGCTGTCGCCTCGGGGACAGCATAGGCGCCGCGGCAATACCGGATGGGCGTGGCGGCAGGCGTGCTCGCCTCTGCCGTGGTCTTCGGCGGCGCGTATGGGTATCAGGGAGCGCGCAGCATGGTCCTACTCGCCGCCTTCGGAGTACTCTTCAGCCTGCTGGCGATCTATCGCCGCAGCCTGCTTCCGGGCATCTTTGCGCATGCATGACACGATTTTATTGCCGGTTTGGCGCTCGCCTGGCTCCGCTCGAGCCACATTCTCTGACTTGGAGCCGGCAATTCCCCCTTTTCCGATAAAAAATTGTTGTCTATTTTTCCACCGTTATGTCGTTTTTTTCTTGACATGTGCGCTTTGAGATTCTATACATTCATCAACTGCAAAAAATATTTGCAGGTCGATGCAAAATCATCGAAAGGGAGAATAGGAAAATGGCAACTAAGAAAGCAGCGAAAAAGCCCGCGAAGAAGGTCGCAAAGAAGAAGAAGTAACAGCACCTCCAACCAAAGGCAACACATCAGGGGAGCGCTTCCAGCGTTCCCCTGATGTGTTTTTGGGGACAGGTGTGTTTTTCGGGAAAGGATTACACTGGTACTCGCAAGCTACGGGAGGACTCCATGACACGCCGCCGCTGGATTGCCGAGCATTGGGATGAAGCCACCGCCACCCTGGTGGGCGCGCAGGCCGAGCACCTGACCCGCGTCTTGCGCGCCCAGCCCGGCATGGAGGCCGACGTGGTGGCCGGCGGCCACGTCTTTCACGCGCAGGTGGCTGCGGTCGCCCGCGACGAGGTCCGCTTCAACCTGATCGCCGAGCTGGAGGCCGACCCGGCGCTGCCCGTTACTTTGGTGATGGCCGTCTATAAGTTCGACCCCATGGAGTGGGCCATCGAAAAAGCCACGGAGCTGGGCGTGGCCGCCATCGCGCCCGTCCTTGCCAGGAGAACGGAGAAGCACCTGGCCGAGGCTGCGGATAAGCGCGCCGAGCGCTGGCGGCGCATCGCCCATGAAGCGGCGCAGCAGGCGCGGCGCTGCGACGTGCCGCTCATCTACGAGCCAACCCCTCTGGCCGCGCGCGTGCGTGCCGCCTCCGAAGCCACGCGCATCGTCTTGGCCGAGCAGGAGCGCACCACCACCCTGCGCTACGCTCTCAAAGAAGCCCTGGTCGCCGCCGGAGCCGAGACGCCCACTCTGGAGCTTGCCATCGGTCCCGAGGGTGGCTGGGCTCCCTCGGAAGAGGCGCTCTTCGACGCGAATGGATGGAAAGCCGCCTCCCTCGGCCCCCGCATTCTCAGAGCCGAGACAGCCGCCATCGCCGCGCTAGCGGTCGTTGCCTCCTACCTGGAATAATTTTGAAATTCTATTCACAGCCTTCGCTGCGATCACTCACGCCTTCGCGTTGCCCCGCTTGAGCGCCGCTTTCAGGCTGAACCCCGCCAGCGCAAGGGCGGTAACCCAGTGCATCATCGGCCGCGGGTCGAAGATGTTATGGATCAGCACGCCGGCGGTAAAAGCAGCAACCGCCCACGACAGGCTTCCGGCAAAGCTGATCCAGGCCAGCGGCCGGTCCCCGGGACGCTCCACGCGCAGCAGATTCATAGCCGCAATCAGCAGCGTCAGCAGCGTGGCGCAGAGCGACCAAAGCAGGGTCATGGGTTCATTCCTGTACATATGGAACGATCCCCACCCGTGCAGCAATCCGCCGAGAACAAGAATCCATGCAAAGATGCGATCGATGATCTTCATGCAATCTCCCGCCGTTGAAATCTTCCCCGGAATGCATCTGGGTGCCCCACCCTCGTCGCGTTCTTGTTATTGCGACTAGGGTGGGAATCAACGAACTCCATGGTGCGCAAGCGCCGTCCGCTTGGACGGCAAGTCCCGGGCGAAAAGGTGGGAATCGAAATCCTACAGATGCGCGTACAGCACCAGCACTCCGGCCAGCGCTCCGCCCAGCAATGGCCCCACAATCGGTATCAACGCATAGCTCCAGTTCGATCCGCCCTTGCCGGGAATCGGCAGCAGCCAGTGAACCAGCCGCGGACCCAGGTCGCGCGCCGGGTTGATGGCGTACCCCGTGGTCCCGCCCAGCGAGAGGCCGATGCCCCACACCAGGCTGGCCACCAGCCACTGCCCCATTCCCGCCGCCTGCGACCCGCTTGCCGCAACGCCATGCGAGAAGATTGCGAAGACTACCACCACCAGCACCGCCGTCCCCAGCGCCTCATTCAGGAGGTTGATCGGCGTGTTGCGCACCGCCCCGTTGGTGCAGAAGACGCCCAGCTTGGCCGCCGGGTCCGGCGTCAGCTTCCAGTGCAACGCAAAATGCAGCGCCACAAGTGCAGCGCCGCCCATGGCTCCCAGCAACTGTGCCGACCACATCAGCGCCACCTGCGAATAATTCCCGCTGATCACCGCGACGGCCAGCGTGATGGCCGGATTGATGTGCGCCCCGGGACTGCCGAAGGCCTGCGCCACCAGCACGCCACAAAGCACTCCCATCGCCCACCCCGTGGTGATCACCATCCAGCCCGCGTCGGCCGCGTACGACTTGCGCAGCGTCACGTTGGCGCACACGCCGTTACCCAGCAGGATAAGAACCAGCGTCCCCATAAACTCCCCAAACCACACTGAATGCATATTGTCTCTCCAAAAAATGGAATTAATTTCGAATGAACGCCGGGTCCATCCCTTGAATCCATCCCGGGGTCATAGCGAAACCAGAGTAGCTGTACCCTGAAGCAATTCCGCCAAGTGGCTTTTTCCTTAAGAAAAAGCTCCCTTGAATACTCTCGACAATGGCACGTTTACTCTGGTTTCGCTCTAGAACCACGTCTGCCGTTTGTACTCCAGATATTGTGCGCCGAACTTCTCCGTCAGTACCCGCGCCTCGACCCGGCTCCGCCAGACCTGCATGGGAATCAGAACAACAAACAGCAGCAGCAGCCAGGGCTGATTGATCCAAAGAAAGAGTCCCGCAATCGCCAGGCCGCCAAAAACGTAGATCGGATTGCGGATGCGCGAATAGAGGCCGGTGGTCACCAGCGTGCTTGCCTTGGCCTGCACGCTAAAAGCCTTTCCCAGTTGAACGCGAGCCAAAACGAGCAGCAGGAAACACGGAATGGCGATGGCAAGCCCGGCGATGCGCGGAGCTGTCCACGGAAGTCCCCAGAATTGCAGGACAATGAACGGCAAGAAGACAACAACCAATGCCAGCGTAACGAGATTCAGTTTCAAGTATTACCTCCATGGCCCGTGGAATCTGCCGCTATATCCGCGCAGACCGGTTATGACTTTCGTACAGCGCAAACAATTGCCGGATGTGCTGAACCAAGCATTCTAATATGCGGAACGAAGGGAGCGCGAACAGAAAGGGCGCAGCAGAAGCCGCGCCCTTGTGGAAAGCCGGGGTCCCCTGGAAGCGGTCTTTGCTTCCTGGGGTGGTAAGCCGGGTCCCCAGCGCACGAATGTTGTGCGCCGGGGTGGTAAGCCTGTGTTACTGTTTCGGTTGCGGAGCCGTACCCAGAGGCACGTCGCCGGAATCCTGTGCCGGGGTCTCTGATTTCTTCTTCTTGCTGGACAGGCGGGTTTTGTCGCCCGTGGTGGTAGCCGTCTTTTTCTTCTTCTTGGACGTATCACCGGCCAGGCCCAGCGGACCCGCCTGCGTCTGGCGGTCGGCAACCTCGGCAGCGTCAGGCGCGGCTGGAGCCATCGCGTCCGGCTTCGATTCTTCACCCTTAGGCTGCTTGACCTTGGTATGCTTGGCCTCTCTGGCGCGATCGCTGTAGCGGGTCTTCTTCGTCGGCGCGGTCGGTTCCAGCGGGTTCACTGGCTCCTGACCGGAACTCGCCGTTTGCGTCCCCGCGCCTGCGTCTTCCGTCTTGCTCTGGGGCGCGCTGGGCAGGGTCTTGGTCGGCGCCTGGCCCAGGCGAATCTTTTCCTTCTTGCCCGGCTTCATCGTAGCCTGCTCAGCTGCCGCGCCCTTGCTGCCCTTCTTGCCCTTGGCCGGCTTTTCCGGCGCTGGAGCCGGTTCGGCGGGCGTCTCAGCCTCCGCCTTGGCCGCCTTGGCCGGCTTCTGCCTGTAGTTATGTGTGCTCTCGCGGAAGCGGGTGCGCTCCACCTTCTTCTTCTTCTTCGGTGAGGGCGGCACATACTGGCTGTAGATCGGCTTGGTTTCCTTGAGGCTGGCGCCGGTGTCGGTAAAGCCCGGCTTGATGTCGATGAAGGCTTGCTCGCGCATGGTGGTCAGATACGCGCGCATGGCTGGCTCCATCCGCGCCATGTAGAAATTCTCCTCCACCTGCTCCTCAACGTCCTTGTACGCCGGAATGCCGCCGGGAACGTGCTCCACCACCTTGAGGATTACGAAGCCCTGCCGCGTGCGAATCGGCTCGGTGTACTGGCCCGCCTTGAGTGCGAAGGTCTTGTCCTCCAGCACCTTGGCCAGCGCGCCACGGTGGAACTGCCCCAGATCGCCTCCCTGCGCGGCCGTGGGCCCGTCGCTGAAGCTGCGCGCCAGTTGGCTGAAGTCGCCACCGGCGTGCAGTTTGGCCTCGATGTCGTTGACCTTGGCCTGGGCCGCCTCCAGCACTGCCGGATCCTCCGGCTGCACGCCGTCTGGCTGCGTCACCGATGGCGCCGGTGTCCCGGTGCTCACCAGAATCTCCGCCAGGGTTACGCTTTCCTGTTGCGCGTACTCCTGCTTATGCTGCTCAAAGTAGCGCTGCGCTTCGCCGGGGGTAAACTGAACCCGCTTGCCCACCTCCTGGCGCATCACCAGCTGCGTAATAATGCCGTTGCGGATGTTGGCCTTGAAATCCTCAAACGACACGCCCTGCTCCCGGGCCGCCTTTTCCAGGTCATCCATGCTCTCCAGGTTGTACTGCTTGCGGATCGCGTTCAGCCGGTTCACCAGCTCGGTTTCGCCGGTGATGCCCAGCTCCTTGCCCTTGGAGAGCCAAAGCTGCTGGTCGATCAGGTTGCGCAGCAGATCCTTGTGCGCCGCCGAAATCTCCTGCATCGTGGCGCCGTGCTGGCGCGCCTCTGCATCCAGCTCCTTCATGGACCGGTCATAGTCGGAGCGCGTGATGATCTGGTCGTTGACGCGGGCCACCATCTCCTCTACCGTGACCCCGCCGTAGGGGCTCTGGGGCGCGGCCGCATGCGTTTGCGCCAAGGTGTAGCTTGCGAGCAGCATTGCGCCAAACGCTAATGCCGCGATATTGCGAAAGAGTCGAAGATTCATAAGGTCAGGACACCGCAGGGCGCATCAACCCGCTCCCTGTTGCATAGACGTCATTGTAAATGCCTGGGCAGCAGCAAAGCCATCTTGAGCCCGATTCCGGCCAAATCGAGCAAATTCTGCCAGTTTTTCCCCAACCGGCACACTCGTCGGGCAAAAGCCGGCGATTGGGCCGGGCTCTTGCAAGAATCCGCCGGGGAGTGGCCGCGTGGCGCAGGCCTGACCATCGACGGATGCTAACAGACCATCTCGTTATTGAAGAGGAGGTTGCAAGTAACCGGCAAGAACGCCGCTTGCGGCTAAGATTCTCCGTCAAGGGTCTCGGAAACGGTTGACCAACCCGCCATCGTAGGGTATCAATGCAGTGTGATGCTCAAATTCATTTCCTCTTTTCTTCGCGTAACCTGCTCCAGCGCGTTGCTGGCAACCTTAGCTGCAGCTCAGAGTTCTGTGCCGCCTGCACGCCCGGTTCCCGTCCCTCATGCGCGGCTTGACCCGAACAGTCCCGCGCAGATTGGCCGCACTCAGCTCGCCCATTCTTTGGACAGCGTCGCAGCCGGATTCACTGCATCCCGCGCCGCAAACGTCGCTTCGATTCGCACCCGCGCTGAAGCAGAAGAGCATCAAATCATGGTTCGCAAAGAAATTCTGGCGCTGATCGGCAGTCTTCCAGAGCGCACGCCGCTGAACGCCAGAGTTCTTGGCTCCACGCAGGCCGACGGCTTTCAAATCAAGAAGGTTCTCTTCGACAGCCAGCCCGGATTTCCCGTGACCGCGCTGCTCTACCTTCCCGACGGCCCGCACGCGGGCGCTGCGCGTCCGGCGATTCTGATGAGCCCCGGACACAGTCCTGCCGGCAAGGCCAGCGACTACAGCACCGCCGCCCTCTTCGCCCGCAACGGTTTCATCGTCCTCTCCTACGACCCCATCGGCCAGGGTGAGCGCCTGCAGTATCCCGATCCGGCCAAGCCTGGAACCTCTCTTGCGACCGGCCCTACCGGCGAACACGGCGAAGCCAGCCTCCAGCCCATGCTCATCGGCGATACCTTTGCCGGCTACGAACTTTGGGATGCAATGCGCGGCATCGACTATCTGGCCCAGCTTCCCGAGGTCGATTCTAAGCACATCGGTGTCTTCGGCTGCTCCGGCGGAGGCACCATCTCCGCGCTGGTTGGCGCGCTGGACCCGCGTGTCGCCGCCATCGGCGTGGCTTGCTACATCACCTCGTTCGATGCTCTGCTGCCTGCCCTTGGCCCTCAGGACGCAGAGCAGTCCACCCCGCGCTTTATCTCCTTCGGCCTCGACTTTCCCGACTGGATTGAGTTGGCCGCGCCACGTCCCTATGCGGTCATAGCCACCTACTCGGATATGTTCCCCTTTGCCGGTGCGCGCTCCAGCGTCATCGAGGCCCGCCGCTTCTACGCTTTCTTCGATCCCGCCAGCGCCGGAACGCCTTTGGGCCGCGCCAAGCCTTCCACGCCGCCCACGCCCACTGAACCCGCGTTGAATTGCGACACGACAAACCGCGTTCCTCCCACCGCCGCTCTCCAGTTCATTTCCGGACCCGGCGGCCACGGCGCGCTGACTCCGATTATGGAGAATATACTGAGCTTCTTCCTTCGCAACCTGGTACCCGAAGCGACGGATCCTCACCCACTTCTTCCACCACCTCCTGTTGCCGGCTCAGGCGGACCTTACGGCGCGCTTGCGAGCATACCCAGGGACGCCCTACAGGTCACGTCCACGGGCCAGGTGCTTACCAGTTATCCAAACTCGGAGACGGTCTTCTCTCTCAACAAAAAACGCGCGGCGCAGCGCATTTCCGCCAGCCACCCGGGCCTGACCATTGGAAGGCTTTCCGCATTCATTCGCAAGGTGACTGGAGCGGAGGCAGTCCCTGGCATGTCCAGGCCCGGCGAAGAACTTCTGGCCGCCAAGAGTGGCGCGCTCGTCATTCCTTCCTACGCGGGAATCAATCTGCAGGGCGAACTGAGTGTTCCATCCGGCGAGGGCCGCCACCCGGCGGTGCTGTTGCTCGTGCCCGATTCGATTCGCGGCGACAATCCCATTGCGCGCGCAAATCTTGCGCAGTTCGACGCGCTGGCCGCCGCCGGCAATGTGGTTCTGGCGATCACTCCTCGCCCCTCGCCTCCCGGAACCGACGACATGAAATCCCCCATCCTCGGTCCGTTTTATCTGCTCAGCCTGCGCGCCGATCTGGTTGGCCGCACGCTAGTTGGTTTGCGCATCGACGATGTGATTCGCGCCACCGATTATCTGGCCGGCCGCGCCGACGTTGATCCAAACAAGGTCACCGCACTCGCCAGCGGCCACATGGGCTTGGCTCTTCTTCATGCCGCGGTGCTCGACTCGCGCCTGAAGCACATCGCCATCGACCATGTTCTCAGCAGTTATCGCAGCCTGCTTGACGCGCCTCTGCCGGTCGGCGCGCCGGAAGACATTCTCCCCGGAGTTCTTAAGCGCTACGATATTCCCGACCTCGCAAAAATTCTCGGGCCCCGTCTGGCGAAGACAAGCCCGCTCCAGGGCTCGGATGACCTGAGCCAAACCTCTACCCCGCTCAAACTTCTCTCCAGTCCCAGGTAATAGAAACTGTTTTACTCATGACGTTCACATCGGGAGACATCTGAAATGAAGGATCGCTTTCTTGCACGCCGCAGCTTTTTGTTGAAGACCGGGAAGGGCCTGCTCGCTCTTCCCGCGCTGACGTTGCTGCCGGGCATCGGCACGGCGGAGGCGACGCAACCCGCCAAGACCGGCCCCAGAAGCGTTGCCACTACCAGTCCCACGCCCGCTGTTGCCAAGCCAAGGCTGGTCTTGGACGTACGCGACTTTGGCGCTACCGGCGACGGCGCCACCAAGGACACCGCCGCTATTCAGCAGGCCATCGACCGCTGCTCCGTCTTTGGCGGTGGCGAGGTGCTGGTACCGGCCGGCAATTATCTCACCGGATCGATCCAGTTGAAGTCCAACGTCGTGCTGCGCTTCGAACAGGACGCGACAATTACCGGCAGCTCCGATTACGCTGACTATCCGGTGACCCAGGTTCGTTGGGAAGGAAAGTGGGTCCAGGGGCACATTGCGCTGATCTACGCCATCGATGCGGAGCACATCGGCATTGTCGGCCCCGGAAAGATCGTCGGCTACACGCCGGCCAACCTTCCCTTCAACTCGCAAATAAAACTGCGCCGTCCCACGCTGATCGAGCCCATCCACTGCAACCACATTCATCTGGAAGGCTTCTCCACCAGCTATAGCTGGATGTGGTCTCTGCATCCCACTTGCTCGGAAAATCTGCTCATCAAGAATCTGACCATTCGCTCCACCGGCGGCCTGGGCGACGGCATCGACGTGGACTCATGCAGGCACGTTCATATTGACGGCTGCGACATCTCCACCGGCGACGATTGCATCTCACTCAAATCCGGCCGCGGCAGCGAAGGCTATCTCCTGCGCCAGCCCACGGAAGACGTGCATATCTCCAACTGCACCTTCGCCGATTCCATCTTCGCCTGCATCGGCATCGGCAGCGAGACCTCCGGCGGCATTCGCGGCGTCCACATCGAGCACTGCAAGTTTACCGGCGCAAAGACCTTTGCCCTCTACATCAAGAGCCGGCCCGGTCGCGGCGCTTTCATTGAAGATATTGTCGCCAACGACCTGGAGGTCTCCAGAACCCAGGGTGGCCTGCTTCGTTTCAATCTGCTCGCCAGCGGCAAGCAGGACGAGTCGCCGGTGCCGGGGACAGAAGGCATCCCCACCGTCAGAAATTTCCGCTTCTCCAACATTCGCGTTACCGATGCGCCCATTCTTGTGGACGGAACCAGCGTCCATCCCGATAAGCCTCTGGAGGGCTTCATGCTGGCCAACGTGACGGGAACCTGCGCCAAGGGAATCTATCTTGCCAATGTGCGCAACGCAGTCCTGCGCAATATCAACGTAACCGGCTATGCAGGGCCGCTGATCAATATTCACAACGTAACCGGCGTTGGGCTGCAAGGCGCCGCAAAGATCGATGCGCCAAAGATCGGAGAACCTGTTCCCATCCCGGCTGAGCCCTATCATCTGCACTGAGGACTCTATGAACGGCGGTCAGTTGTGAGAACAGGCCGTTGCGCCATAGCGCCGGTCTGCAGGGAGGTCCCAGTTCAGCCGGTTGGCCGGGAATCCGGAAGCGGTTCCGGTCTTCGATAGGTCCCCGTAACTCGGTATCTCAAGACCGACATTAAGGCCGCGCGAGCAAAATGGGTTTGGTTTTCCTCCGCGCCCTGCGCTGCCCAATAACTCCGCCCGGCGTCAAACACCACGGTGCTATACTTGACCCTTAAGGCCGCAATTTTCAGGCCTTTCCAAAGCTCCTGCTACGCCGCTCTCCGGAGGTTTTTCCCGCTTATGACACCCCGCGCCCGCCGCGCCCTCTTCACCGTAGTCCTTTTTTTTGCCGTCTGCGCCGTCGCCGGCAGCATTTTGCAGAGCAGGGTAGGGGCCCAGGCCGCGGCAGACCAAAGCCAGCTCCGCGACAGCCTCAAGACCTTCACCAACGTCTACGCGCTGGTGGAGCAGAACTACGCCGATCCCATTGACAGCGATAAGGCGGACACCATCATCTACGACGGGGCTATTCCCGGCATGTTGCGGGAGCTTGATCCGCACTCAACCTTCTATGACGCCAAGGCTTACGCCCGCATGCGCGAGGAGCAGCATGGACGCTACTACGGCGTCGGCATGACCATCCAGCAGCAGGGAAACAAAGTCTATGTCGTCTATCCAGCCGAGGGCGCGCCCGCCTTCAAGGCCGGCATTCACCCCGGCGACGTCATTTACGCGGTAGACGGCAAACTCGTCTCCATCGACAGCAAGATTCCCGGCGGCCTGACCTCTTCCGACCTGGTGGCCAAGGCCCTCAAAGGTCCCCGGGGTACCCACGTACAGGCCTCCATGCTCCGTGAGGGCCAGCCCAAGCCGCTGGTCTTCGACCTGATCCGTGACGAAATTCCCCACCCCTCCGTTGACCTGGCCTATGAAATTCGTCCCGGCGTGGGCTACATCCATTTGTCGCAGTTCCAGGAGGATACCGCCCAGGATGTCATCAAATCTATCGACAGCTTCGGCAACCTGAAGGGGCTTATCTTTGATTTGCGCGGCAACCCCGGCGGCCTGCTCAACCAGGCAGTGGAAGTCTGCGACCATCTGCTCGCCAAAGGGCAGGGCATTGTCAGCCAGCGCGGCCGCGCCTACCCCGATCAGAATTACACCGCTACCCACGGCAACGGCGGCCGCACCTTCCCCATCGTCATTCTGGTCAATCGCGGCACGGCCTCAGCCGCAGAGATCGTCTCCGGCGCCTTGCAGGATCACGACCGCGCCCTCATCGTCGGTGAAACCACCTTCGGCAAAGGCCTCGTCCAGACTGTCTACGATATGGCCGACCACACCATGGCGCTGGCGCTCACCACCTATCACTACTACACCCCCTCCGGCCGGCTCATCCAGCGCGACTACTCCGGCGTCTCGCTCTACGACTACTACACCCACGGCGGCAAGCAGCCGGCGGACAACGCCAATCGCGAGGTCAAGCTCACCGACGCCGGACGCACCGTCTATGGCGGAGGCGGCATCACCCCGGATGAAAAGATCGAAAGCCCCAAAACCAACCGTTTCCAGGACTCGCTGCTCATGAAGGATGTCTTCTTCCACTTCGCCCCGGTCTATCTGGCCAACCGCACCGTGGACAAGAACTTCCAGGTGGACGCGGCGGTGCTCGCGGAGTTCAAAAAATATCTTACCAGCCAGGATATTCCCTGGACCGAGGCCGACCTGAACGGCGTGATGGACTGGCTCAAGATCAGCATCCGCTCCCAGGTTCTCATCACCCAGATTGGCGAAACGCAAGGTCTGCGCGCACGCGCCGATTGGGACCCCATGATCCAGAAGGCGCTTACCTTCCTCCCCGAAGCCCAGGCTCTCCAGGACAACGCCCACAAGGTGCTGGCCCAGAAAGCCATGGCGCGAAACGAGCAACGGTAGGCAACAGCACTCCAAAGTTTCCAGCACCCACACCCTGTAACCGGCGTCACAGCGCGCCCTCTTGCGCTGCTCGTAGCCTCTTGAACGGAGTTGGGAGGATTTTTCATGTCAGGAATTGCCGCGGAAAACGCCATCACCGTTCAGAACCTGCTAGACGCCTTTGAGGGCGAGTCGAACGCGCACGCAAAATACACCGCCTTTGCCGCCAAGGCCGACACCGACGGCCTTCATGGCGCCGCCAGCCTCTTTCGCGCCGCCGCCCGCGCCGAGCAGATTCACTCCACCAACCACGCCCGCGTCATCGGCACACTGGGCGGCAACGCCAAATGCCAGATCCACCCGGTCGAGGTGAAATCCACACTGGAAAATCTCAAGACCGCTCTCAACGGCGAGCAGTACGAGATCGACACCATGTATCCCGGCTTCCTGGAAGAGGCCACGGCGCGCAAGAACACCGCTGCTATTCGCACCTTCCATGGAGCTCTGGAAGCCGAGAAGACCCACGCCCGCCTCTATGCCGAGGCCATTGCCCTGCTGGTTGCCGGGAAGAAGGATTCCTGGATTGGCGAGGCCCGCGACTTCTACGTCTGCCCGGTCTGCGGCTACACCTCGGAGACCGAAGAGGAGCACGAACGCTGCCCGGTCTGCAACTGCCCCTGGGAAAAATT
>JBEKOC010000030.1:0-21598 GCA_049522175.1 Occallatibacter sp.
GCCGGGCACTTTGACCGTCAACTTCGCCAGCGCCAGCCCGCAGACGGTGACGCTGAGCGGCACGGGAATTGCGGACACCACGCTGTCGGCGACGTCGCTGAGCTTTGGCAATGTGGCGGTCAACACCACCAGCGCCATTCAATATGTAAAGCTGACGAACAACGAGCCGACCGCGCTTACGATTACTTCGCTGGTTGCGTCGAGCGGCTATGCGCTGGATCCCTCGACCTCGTGCTCCACCGCCAGCCCGATTGCGGGAGGCCACTATTGCGTCCTCTCTGTTGTCTTTGAGCCCACCTCTACGGGCTCACAGCCTGGCACTTTGACCATCAACTTCGCCGGCGCCAGCCCGCAGACGGTGACGCTGAGCGGCACGGGAATTGCGGACACCACGCTGTCGGCGACGTCGCTGAGCTTTGGCAACGTGGCGGTCAACACCACCAGCGCCATTCAATATGTAAAGCTGACAAACAACGAGCCGACCGCGCTGACGATTACTTCGCTGGTTGCGTCGAGCGGCTATGCGCTGGATCCTTCGACCTCGTGCTCTACCGCCAGCCCGATTGCGGGAGGCCACTATTGCGTCCTCTCTGTTGTCTTTGAGCCCACCTCTACGGGCTCACAGCCTGGCACTTTGACCGTCAACTTCGCCAGCGCCAGCCCACAGACGGTGTCGCTGAACGGCACGGGATATGCGTTGCTGGCGCTGCCTCCTGCCGGTGCTCTGCCGGGCGCTACAACCAACCAGAACTACAGCGGTGCGATTAACGCCTCGGGCGGAATCGGAACAAACTATACCTTTACGGTGAACAAAACTGCTGTCCAGACCAATGGAACGCCTTTGGCCGTCGGTAACGGCATCACGGTATGGAACACCGGCGGCAACACGCTGTCAATTGGCGGAACGCCGACACTATCGCAAACCGTCACCCTCAACGTTTCGGTGAAAGATAACGCGGGCGGAGCCGCCGGCCCGAGTGCATATACCATCACCACGACTCCTCCGACGCCGTTGACACTGCCCAGCGCGACTCCCTCGCCCTTGCCGCAGGGCAAGGTTACGCAGATGTATGGCGAGACGATCAATGCCTCAGGCGGAAGCGGAATGGGCTATGTCTTTACGGTTAACGGAACACAGATTCCCACCGACAACACGCCGGCGACTCCGGCGAATGCCGATGGCCTGAGCTTCACCAATAGCGGCGGTAATACGCTGTTCATCAACGGAACACTTAGCGCGGCGGGGACGTACACGCTCAACGTCTCGGTAACCGACAGCGCCACCGACAGCACAGGCCCGGTAGCATACACGCTCAACGTCATCAATCCGTACGCCGGCTACACGGTCTCCGGCACTGTTAACTATACCGGCTCGCAGACCGGCTGGATTTACATAAAACTGAGTAACAGCAACTGTAATAATTGCGGCGGGCCGGGCACGGCAATCCCCGCTCAAGGGTCCTTCACTATCCAAGGCGTGCAAGATGGCACCTATCAATTGCAGGCTTTCATGGACAACATCGGCTATGGAGCTGAGAATGCCTCCAATCCGACGGGCAGCGTCTCCAGCGTGGTTGTTACCGACAGCGCCTTGAGCAAAGTCAACGTCACGCTCACTGATCCCTCTCCAGTCACGCTAGGTTCAAATTCTCCTACTATCGGCGGGGCAAGCGGATTCAGCGGGGGCGCATTTGTCTCGCTCAATAATTATCTGCAAAACAACAATGGCGTAGAGACGGCTACTCACTACAGTGTTCGCTGGAGCACCGATCTCACCTTCGCAACTGTTCTGGGAAGCACGAGCTTCGCGGCAACCGGCGGGGGGGGAACTCCATGGATCGTCTCCGGAATCACCGGTTGCGCCATCTGCTACTTTGAGGTTCAGGGCGTGGCTGGCCACTCTACCACCAACTGGTCGGGACCCTATGGTCCCGTTACCATCGGCGCGCCCACCGGCGGCAACACGGTCACCGGCACCGTCACGCTTCCCTCCGCCGTCACCCCAACCGGTCCGCTTTACGTGGGCTTCTATGACCAGAACAGCGGCAACATCTACGCCACGGTGATTGCCAGCCCGTCGAGTTCTGTGCCAAACGCTTACTCGGTCCAGGTGCCCACCGGCTCCAATTACTACTTCTTCGGTGTTCTCGACCAGAACAACAATGGGCTAATGAATGCACCGGGCAACATCTCCAATACCAACGAGAACAACAATGAGTCGGTTGTCATCGATCCCTCCAATCCATCCACGCTCACGCAGAACTTGACCCTGCCCGCCACCGGCGCTAACCCCACCAACAGCATTACGCAGATCACGACGCAGCATCAGCGGCAGATCAACGCGAGCGGAACCAGTGATTATTATCAGGTCAATCTTCGCGTCACCGGCCAATACAAACTGCCGGTAGCTGTTGAAATAACCGCCGCACCCAGCCCGGGAGCGGTTACTCCCGCCGACTATTCCACGGACGCCTTCAGCGGCAACAGCGACGAGTTTGACATGCAGCCCAACCTCAACGGCACCACGCCTAAGGCCGGCGACGCCTATAACCTGCTGGTCACCTACAGCGACAGCACCTCGGAGACCCTGACCGTCACCATTCCGAAGGGCGGGGTTCTGAATGCCTTTGCCTATCTCATTTCACCTGCACCCCAGGCGACCGGCGTGAGCACCACGCCCAACTTCAGTTGGACCGATCCCGCCAATCCCAGCAACTACACCTATCAGTTCCAGTTGCACGACCCGAACTACAACACCATCTGGCAGATTCCCGGCAACCACTCCAACTCGAATGGTTTCACCAGCTCCATCACCTCGCTTACATGGGGCATTGATCCAACGGGCAGCAATAGTCTGCCGAATGTACCCAGCCTGAACAGCGGCACGGTGTACCAATGGTCGATTCAAGCCACGGACGCCAACGGCAACAGCTCGCAGAAGCAGGTCAGCTTCGAGACGGGCGAACCGTCCATGTCGCTGCCTCCAGCGGGGACGTTCTCCGCGCCCATTGGCCAATACTTCTCACAGCCGTTCAGCGTCACTGGTGGCAGCGGGTCGGGCTATGTCTTCACGGTGAACGGCCAGGCTATTCCCACCGACGGCTCGGCCATGCCGCTGGCCAACGGATACGGGCTATCGGCTATCCAGACCGGCACTAACATGCTGACCATCAGCGGCATACCTATGCCTGCCGCCGTGGGTCAGATCTTCTCTCTCGTCATCTCAGTGACAGACAGCGTAAGCGACATCGCCGGTCCGGTCCTCTACGGCATTAACTTCTTCAACCAGGGCACGGGCTACAAGGCCGCCGGCAATGTCAGTTATAGCGGTTCGCAGACCGGCTGGGTCTACCTATCGCTCAGCCCCACTGACAACTGCGGCGGAATCGGTTGCAGCAACCCCAACCCCGGCACAGCCATCTCCGCGGCCGCTCTCGCATCGGGAGGAGCTTTCGTTATCCACGGCGTGCAGCCCGGCAACTACACCTTGAATGCCTGGATGGACACCCTGGGCTATGGCGTAGAGAACGTCGCTGACCCCATGGGCAGCACACCTGTGACCGTGACCAACTCGACCTTGAGCGGCGTTTCGATCACGCTGAACGATCCGGGACCGGTAACGCTCAGTTCTGCGCCAACATGGGACGTTAACATGGGGGTGGGCGCGTTCAGCGGTGGCGCGATGGTCTACTTCGACTCCATCCTGAATAAAAACAATGTTCAGATCCCCACATCCTACATCCTCGAATACAGCACGGATTCGACATTCAACACCGGCGTCTCCAGCATGAGCTTCCCGGCGGCCCATGCAGACCACCACTGGATCGTGACCGGACTTACCAATGGCGCCACATACTACTTCCGCGCGGCGGGCGTGATGGGCAGCGGCAGCTCGGCTGTCATCGGCCCCTGGTCACTGGCCTCACCCTCCGGCGGCTTGCTCATCGGCGCGCCATCAGGCCCCAACACCATCCAGGGCACGGTCACCTTCAAAGGGCCGGCCACCGGACCGCTCTATGTGGGTTTAATCGACGTTGGTTTGGGCAATCACAACGTCTTTGCCGAGGCCATTCAGAACCCGGTAAGCCCACAGCCGTACTCGATCCAGGTTCCCTCCGGCTCCGAATTTGTTCTCTTTGGGATCATCGACCAGAACAATGACGGATGGAACGGACCGGGAGACATCTCCAACTTTGCCGGCAACGGACCTCCCCCGGTATACGTGAACGGCAGCATGAACGGCGTCAACCTGACGCTGCCCAGCAGCAACAGCGTCGTCGTGCTGGATACAGAACATTGGAGCGAAGCGGACGAATTCTACACGGACGGCGGTTACAACCTTTACACCATTGCCAGCGCGGCGGGCAAGCTGCCTGTAGCTGCAGAACTGCTCTCTGGTCCCAATGTAATTGCCCCCGAAGACCTTGCCGTGTGCGGCACATGCAGCTTGATGGACAGGCTCTACTCCAAGTTCATTCTCGGCACCCCCCCAACCGTTGGCGACCCGTACAGCCTCCAGATTACCTACAGCGATGGAAGCTCGGAGACGCTTAACCTGGCGGTCAGTGGTGTGGTACCGCTGCTCACTAACCTTGCGCCAGTAGGGATTGGCGGCACGAGCACCACGCCCACATTTACCTGGACCGACCCCGCCAACGCCAGCAACTACGACTACCAGTTCCTGTTGTATGACCAGAACGGTAACATGCTCTGGGAAGTCCCCAAGAACTACACCGGCCTGAGCGGTTTCCCCAGTTCGATCACATCCATCCCCTTAGGCCCTGACCCGACCGGAGCCAATAACCCGTCCTCGGTCTCCAGCTTGACCTCCGGTGAGGCTTACTACTGGCAGGTCGGCGCCACCGACGTCTACGGCAACTGGTCTGATACGTTTGTCGACTACGTGCCCGGCTATGCGCCTTTGTATCTGCCGGCTCCCAATCCCGCCTCGCTGGGTGGAGCTGCCCTTGGCCAGCCCTATACCGGGACGATCACTGTTGTCGGCGGCTACTCTCCTTACGCCTGGTCAGTCAACGGCTGTCACTGGAACTGCAACGTATCGATAGGGAAAGGCCTGACCGCCTCCTACACCGGCTTCGGCAACAACACACTCACCATCAGCGGAACGCCCAACGCGTCCGGCCAAGTTTCGTTCACGGCTTATGTGTACGACTCCACATTCACAACGCCGACCGCGACCTACATGTACACCATCAACATCACCCAAACACCGCTGACGCTGAATTCGGGAGGGCAGACTGTGTACGCATTTGTCAACCAACCCTTCTCGCAGTTGTACAGCGCCTCGGGCGGCAGCGGCTCCGGCTATAACTTCACGGTGAACGGCCAGACGGTTCCCACCGACGGTTCGTCAGTAACGCTGACCAACGGTGACAACCTGACGGCCGCAATGAGCAGCGCCAACACGTTGAACATCAGCGGAACGCCCACCTCGGTTCAAAATGTCTCGCTCGCCATCAACGTAATGGATAGCGCAAGCGATTCCATAACACCCACTTTCTACGTCGATGTCGTCGCCCAACCCAGCGGCGCCAACAACAGCAACCTCAGTGGTACCTACGTCTGCAAGGTTGACGGCTTCAGCGACAGCGATGGAGCACGCTGGGCGTCTTTGACCAGCTTTTATGCCGATGGTAATGGCAACCTGAGCAACGGTGAATGGGATACGAATAGCCGTGACTTCAAGTCAGCGATATCGGGTACCTTGACCGGCACTTACAGCATCGGCTCGGATAACAACGGCGTGCTGACCACATCGGCAACGTTAACTTCAGGTGGTTCAGGAACGAATACGAACACCTGGGCGATTGCGCTGGACCCGCCAAATCCAGTTGGGGTTGCAGAGTTCCGCATGGTCGAAACCGACGATGTGGGCATAAATGCCTCCGGCCAGCACGCTGCCGGCGATTGCTACCAGGCCACCACCGGCGCTTTTGCCGCCAGCACCATCGGCAGCAACAGCTTTGCCTTTGGCATCCAGGGCGAGAATGAAGGCGGCAATCCACAAGCCTACGTGGGCCGCTTTACCGCCGTGACCGGAAGCTCTGGAGGAACCATCTCCTCTGGAATCCTTGATGGAATGAGCGTTGATAAGACGGGTGACGAAGGCGTGGTCTTAACCGGTGGCACTTACACCGCGCCAGATGCCAATACGGGCCGCTTCACGCTTGGCCTCACTGCTGGCGGCGGCGAAGTGGATTTTGCGGGCTACGTGATCGACGCCAATCGCATGTTCCTGCTTTCCACGAATTCGGGCAGCAGCAACGGACTCGCAGCCGGCGACATGCGCACCCAGCAGCAGAGCACGTATTCCGGGGCGAACCTCAACGGCAACTTCGTTCTCTACTGGCAGGGATACGGATATGAGAATGGCAGCATCGCGGGCTATGGCTCGACGATATTGCAGGGAACCGGAGATGGCGCTGGAAACTTCACCATCAACCAGAGTTATGACAACAACAACGGCACCTATGCAGTTGGCAAGGAGGTTGGCGGGCCGATCCCCGTTAATTTCGACTCGACCAATCCTGGCCGCGCCTCGTTCTCGCCGGATACCAACAGCATGATCTACATGTATTTCTTCAACAACAACAACGCCTTCTTCCTGATGTTGAATGGAGGCACCCCGAGCAGCCTGGATACAGGCTGGCTCGAACCGCAAACGCAAACCTCCTTCACCGATGCGGCTCTCGCCGGCGATTACCTCTTTGGCCAACTGCCGAAGATGCAGCCGACCGCCAACGCCAGCGTGGGAGAGTGGAACTTTGACAATGCCGGCAATGTCACTGGCGACACCTCGTCTGGAGGCGTGGGAGTTTTCACGTATGATAAACCAGTAAGCGGCACTACCTACTCCTGGCTCTCGACCACCTATGGCACCTTCTCTACCACCAACAAAACCAGCTGCGCCGTCATCAGCGCGACGAGGGCCGCCTGCATCGGCGGCAACACCATCGCGCCTGTTGTGGTCATCCTGCAGCAGTAAGCTGCGCGGCAGGAGCTGAAAAAACCCGGTATGCGCCTGGTCAGCACCCTTTGACCACCGCGGTTGCGTATATTTGAGAGAAGGGCAGTTTGGCGAAGTGTCCGTTTGATATCAAGCGGACACTTCGCAGGCTCTCTCTGCGAACGGGTGCTCAGCAAATGAAGGAATCTGAATCCAGAAAAGTTGAAATCTTCGACACCAGCCTGCGCGACGGGATGCAGCAGCCGAATATCGACATCTCCGTGCCCAATGCCGTCAGCCTGCTGCAGCACATGGCGGCCTTTGGCGTTCACTATGCCGAGATCGGTTTTGCCGGCGCCAACCAGTTTGTCGCCGATTTGACCGGCGCACTAGCCCCGCTTGATACCCGCGAACTGAAGCTGGCCCTGTTTGGCAGAACACGCGGCAGCGGCGCCAGGGTGAGCGAGTGGCCCGACGTGCAGTTCATGATCGCCCACAAAGCGCGCATTCCCGCGGCGGTCATCGTGGTCAAATCCCGGCTGCTCGATGTACAGATGTCTCTGGAAACCACGCCGCAGGAAAACCTGCTCATGGCCAGTGAAACCATCGCCTGCCTGCAAGACAACGGCCTAGAAGTGATCGTGGACCTGGAGCACGCCATGGACGCCTGCTGCGGACGGCGCGAAAACGGCAACCCCTGCGACGCCGCCTTCCGCCAGCAGAGCCTGGACTACTTCCACCAGATGGTGGAGCAGTGCGTCCGCCAGAAGGTCAGCCGCATCGTGGTCTGTGACACCAACGGCGGCTCCAGCCCGGAAGAAGTGACTGCGGTTTTCGACGGCCTGGCGCAGAAGTATTCTCACGCCCGCTTCGGATTTCACGGCCACACCGATCGCGGCCTCGGCGTTGCCAACTCCCGCGCCGCCATCCTTGCCGGAGCAGTTCAAATCCAGGGCACGCTCATCGGAACCGGCGAACGCTGCGGCAACGTGAACCTGACCACCGTCATCGGCTCCATGCAGCTCCGCGGAGAAGCTGAATTCGTCGCCCCAGAATCGCTCTCCGGCCTTATCGCCCTGGCTCATTCGGCTTACGCGGCCTTTTCGCTGGAGCCGCCGCACGGCGCTCCCATCGTCGGCCCCGGCGCTTTTGGCACCTGGGCCGGCATGCATGGCAGCAGCGAGCGCAAGAATCCCGGCGCTTACCTCTGGTGTGATCCCGCCCGGGCCGGCGCCGCTCCTTCCATCGGCGTAAACGCGCAGTCGGGAAGAGCCAACATCATTCTGCTCTCGCAATCACTCGGCGTTCCGCTCAACTCCGCGCAGGCCCAGGCCCTCATCGACGACAACCAGGCGATGATGGAAGGCGGCGGTTTCACCGTCAGCGAGGTTTCCTTCAAGCTGGCCTGCATGAGGGTTCTCAATACCCTGCACCAGCGCTTCGCTGTTAAAAGCTGGAGAGTGATTGACGAATCCGACCTCATCGGATCCCGCTACGTGCAGGCCTCCATGCTGATGTCCATTGGCGACTCCACCGTAGTAACAACCCGTGCCGAGGGCGCCGGCCCGGTCGATGCGCTGACCAAAGCCATGCGCCACGAACTGGAAAAATGGTACCCGGCAATCGCGCGTATGCATCTGGGCACCTTCAGTGTCACCGCGCTCGACGTTACCGCCCATGACACCGCGGCCCACGTTCGCGTCACCGTCAGCTTCCGCGCCGAAGGCCACGAGCCGTGGACTACCGCAGGGGTCAGCAGCGATTTGAATCAGGCGGCATTGATGGCCATCGTGGACGGATTCCATTATTGGCTGCTGATCAACCGCAGCTGACAAATACAACAAGGGCGCCAGCCGGCATCACCGGCGGCGCCCTTTGCAATACGCAGCTCGCAAATCCTTAAACGCGGTCGTCGAAGCCCAGCGCCTTCAACTCTTCCATCTGGCGCTTCAATTGATCCATCTGTTGCCGTAGCTCTTCCATCTGCTTCGGGTCAATCTTGAACTCCTCCGGCTTGAAGTTCTTGCGAAACTCCTCCATCTGTTGCTTCAGTTGCTCTTGATCGATCTTGAAATTCTCGCACTTGAGGCTCTCGCGCAGCTTCTCGGCCTGTTTGCGCATCTCCTCGGCCTGCTTGCGCATCTCCTCAGCCCGCTGCGAACTAATCTTCGAGCTTAGCTCTCTGGCCTGATCCTTCAAAGCCTCCGCCTGCTCGCGCATAGCCAGCGCCTGTTCCGCCGCATTCTGCGCAAGCTCCGGGTCAATCTCCGCAAACACCATTCCATCGCCTGCCGGGAAAAGCTCCTCGAGCTCCAGCAATCCGTGGCGCTTCGAATCTACCTGCAGCGTCAGCGTCTGCTGCTTGCGATCGCGCAGCACGGTCACCTGCACCGTCTTGCCCTGGTTGGAGTGCAACGCGCGCTCCCAGTCAGCCAGCGTGGCGATAGCGTCCGGCCCCACCTTGAGTATCACGTCGAAGGCCTTCAGCCCTGCCGCGTCGGCCTCGCTCTTGTGCGCCACCTGCTTGACCATCAGCCCGCAGGTTACGCCCAGGTACTCGGCCATCTGCGAGGTCAGCGGCTCCACCAGCGCGCCCACGTTCAGGCTGCTGCCAAAGAACGACATGTGGAAGCCGTCCGGCAGCGGCGAGTCTCCCTCGCCCAGCATGCCCATCCCCGGCCCCGGCGCAAACAGGTCGCCGCCCGTGCCGATCTTGTTCCAGACTTCGTGCTCCATCACCCTGCGGTTGGCCAGCTCCACAGCCAGCGTTTGCACGTTGCCGTCGCGGCTGATTTCCAGGCTGACCTTGTGGCCCGCCGGAATCTCCCGCAGCATCCGCCGCAACTGCTCCGCGCCCTCCACGGTCTGCCCGTTCAGTTCGAGCACCACATCGTTGACCTTCAGCCCGATCTTTCCTGCCGGCGCGTCGTGATCGATCAGAATAATAACCGCTCCGCGAACCTCCTTCAGCTTGAGCGTCTGCGCCTTCTCCTGGTCCACGTCCGCCACATCTACGCCCAGGTAGCCCTGCGAGCTGGAGTGCAGCAACTTGCTGGGCTCTTGCAGCAGATTGATAATGCCCCGCCCCTGCGCTGCTGATTCCGGCGGCGCCATCGCGGCCCATGCCCCCAGCAACAGCACCAATCCAAAACTTCCGTACGGCCTCAAAATGTGTTTCATCTCTTCTTCTCCTGCGGTCCATGAACTCCGGCCCCGCACTCTTCTCTGACGATGCGGTCGCCGAAAGGTCATGCTGCTACTGAATCTCCGGAACGCTGTTCAACACCTGTCGCGAAACATTCCGGATATGAGGATTGCTGTCGGAGTTGGAGACCGAATACAGCACCTGCCGCACGCTGGTATCGGCTTCCACCGGCTCCAGAATGTTGATGGCCGCGGTGCGAATCCGCGGGTCGCCGTCGTTCATCAGCGCCTCGAGCACCGCATCCCGCACCCGCACGTCCTCGGAGACATATGGCTCCAGCCCCTCCAGCGCCTTCTCGCGCACGCCCTCGTTCTTGTCGTAGCGCAGCGCCACCATCAGCGCATCGCGAATCCCCGCCGCTTTCTGGCATCCATGCCCGGCCTTGCACTCGGCCGCCATCAGCCCCACAGAGTCGTCCCGCACCCCCGCAGAAGCCGAGTTCTCGCTGGCCAGCATCAGCAATTGCCGAATCGCCGGATCGTCCAGCGACCCCTCGACCCGCTGCGGCACCAGCTGGTTGTAGCGCACTTCCACCCTGTGGCTGTTCGGTTCCCGCACAATGCTGGAGATGTTGGCAATCTCCGCCAGCGCGCCGCTCTCTGCCACCGGCCGCGGCTGGGCCTGCGCCCGCGCCGCCTGGGCCATTGCTATCTGCTTGGTGCGATTCGCGGCCAGCTCGTTGCCGCCCACTAAGCCCGCGCCAGCGCCCACCATCAACAGCAGACAAGCCGTGACCGGCGCCGCCATCAAGCTGGCAAAATTGTTCCTTATCTGCTGGCCAAGGCGTTCATACCAGTGGCGCGGCGGCAGCGCGTCCAGCGCTTCAGCGAGCCTCAGCCGTGAGCGCGCCGCCAGGTTGGCCTCCGGCTCCGCGACCGGGTAGGCTCCGGCCAGCGCCTTCAGCGCCAATACCTGCTCCCGCTCCTTGCCGCACTCCGGGCAACCGGCCAGGTGCTGCTCAAGTTCCTTTGCCTGCTCGCCGGCAAGTTCCCCGTATGCCGCCGTCACAATTCGTTGTTGTGCAACTTTGCATTTCATAGTTACGTCCTTCCAGCCCTCAAAAGTGCCACAATGTTCATCGAAAACTCCGCCGCCCGCAGGGCATTGCCGCCAGCTATGATCGCAACCCCGCCAACTGTGTTCTCAGTTTCTTGGTCGCCCGGAAGAGCGTATTCTTGGCGGTCTCTTCCGTGGTGTTCAGCATCTCTCCAATCACCCTCAGCCGCAGCCCCTGGTAGTGCTTCAGTTCAAAAACCATCCGTTCCCGCGGCGTCAGCTTCTCCAGCGCGGCTTGTATCCGCTCGCCCAGCACCTTGCGGTCCAGCTCTTTGGCCGGATTTGAAAACGACCGGTCATCCGATACCGAGGCCAGCAGGTCGATCTCGCCTCCGGAGTAATCCACCAGCACCGAGCGGTCCTCGCGGCGTGTCTTGCGCCGCCGCAACTGGTCCAGGCAGAGATTGGTCACAATCCGGTAAATCCACGTATAAAACGAGCACTCGAACCGAAAATTCCCCAAATACCGGAAGGCCTTCAAAAACGCCTCCTGGTAAATGTCCTCGGCGTCATGCTCGCTCCCGGTCAGGTGCAGCGCCAGCCTGAGAACCTGCTGCTCATACTGCCGCACCAGCGTGTCAAAGGCCGCGCGCGACCCCGCCTGCGCCTCGCGGATCAGCTCCATCTCCGGCTCGCGCGCCTGCCTGCGCTCCTCGGCGCTCTTGTCTCCGTTCGTTGAGCTGGTCGCGTTCATGCCTAGGGAGGATTGTACCCTCCCGGCTTTCGGCCAGGCCAAACCTGCAGGCCCAAAACCCGCCGGATTAGGAACCGAAGAAGTGGGGTAGATCGCCGCATCCGTTGCCATCGAAGCTGCTCCGGGGATGGAGAAATCTCCGCATTTCGATAGACGCGACGCAGTCGTGTTGGTAAGCAGGCTGCCCCGTGCAGGTCGCCCCGTGCCTCATTCATTTCGCGTCTTTTAAGGAAAAGATGCGAAATGGGTGGGAAACTACAAATCACAATAGTCTGAATTCGTTCAGGCTCGATACACTAATAAGCGATGAGCAGCACCCTCTTTCCCGATCCCGCAGCCGATGCCCCCGGCCGGGCCTTCATCGCCCACTGCGACGGCGGTTCCCGAGGCAATCCCGGCCCCTCCGGCTACGGCGCCGTCATCGAGGACGTCAACGGCCGCGTGGTGGCCGAACTGAGCGAGTTCCTCGGCATCCAGACCAACAACTTCGCCGAGTACTCCGGCCTGCTGGCAGTCCTGCGCTGGGCCGTCGAGAACAAGGCGAAGCGCCTGCGCGTAGTCTCCGACTCCGAGCTGATGGTCAAGCAGATGCAGCTCCGGTATAAGGTGAAGAGCTCCGGCCTTCGCCCCCTTTTTGATGAGGCCCTGCGCCTTTCCCGCCACATCGAGCACTTCGAAATCCGCCATACCCTGCGCGGAGGCAACAAGCAAGCCGACAGCCTGGCCAACGAGGCCATGGATAAAGGCATGGGGAAAAAGCAGGGAATAGGGAATAGGGAATAGGGAATCAGTGATTCTGTGGTATCCCACCCTTGCGACAATAAAAAGTCACAAGGATGGGGCACACGGCATTTATGAGATGGCTTTTAGCCACTTCTTTACCCCAGCGACATCCGTTTCATCGACCTTTTGTACCTCCTTTGTGTGCTCCTCGCACAGACAAACCGGATAATCCGTATCCACATTTCTGTAAACAGAATCAGTGAACCTTATTTTATTAAGCGCTTCCTTTTCGCATTCTTTTTTTTCGCATTTTGTCGCCATTCTTTGATCTCCCTTCAAGACATTGTTATTATTATGCTCGTTGCTTAGCGCGCCTACTGCGTAACGCCAAAATATTTCTCGGTCAACTCATTAAACTGAGTATTATTCGTACATTTCTCATCAGATTTACCGGGAATGTGAATCTCACACGTAGACGGAGGCACCTCCCAAAACTTCTTGTTTTGAGAGTTAATCCACATATAGTTCGCGTAGACCCGCCCGCCGAACGCATCGTAAACCACGTCTGCTTCCGCCGGAATCTTTCCAATAGAACTGGAATTAACACGGATATAGCACACATTTACTATGGGGTCGTAATGGCTCGTATAGTTGCTGATTTCGGTACTGCTCTTGGGGATGTTGTCAATGTTCTGATTTTCACGGAATTTCTTCCCGGCTTGTTCATCGCACATCTTTTGTTGAGTTAAGCTGGCCGGTACTGGCGTAAACAGGGGTTGTGCTTCGATAGCAGGTTTAGTCGCCTTCACTGACCCGCTATTCAGGTCGCACCCCAAGAGAATCCCGAGGCTAAAGGAGACAATCGTAAACAAAACCGAAGCTGAGTTCTTAGTTTTCACTCTCATACCCTTCAGGAAACCGTTTCACAGGATACACTGTTTTCCGGTGCAAGAGTGAAAAACTACGAACCTCCCCGCTGCCGACTATTCCCTAATCCCTATTCCCTATTCCCTATTCCCTGCCTCTCGCGCTTTTCGCCCCAAATCATTCCTCCACGCGTGTCCCCCGCTGGCAATCAAGTGGTCTCCGCACTCCGGCCCCCACGACCCCGCCGCGTAGTTAGGAAATTTTTCCGGCTTCTTGGCCGCCCACGCCTCCAGAATCGGCGTATACAGCGCCCAGGTGGTCTCCACGCCGTCGCGATGCGCAAACAGCGTTTGGTCGCCATGCATCGCGTCCAGCAGCAACCGCTCATAGCCGTTGGCGCTCGATTTGCCGAAGGCCGCCGCGTAATCGAAGTCCATATTCACCGGGCAAACGTCCATCTCCAGCGTGGTGGGCACCTTGGCCCCGAAGCGCAGCGCAATCCCTTCGTCCGGCTGAATGCGAATCGTCAGCAGGTTGGGCTTGATTACCTGGCATGCCTGGCTACGCTTCAGCCGGTCGAAGATTAAAAGCGGCGGCTGCTTGAACTGGATGCTGATCTCCGTGGCACGCTTCTGCATCCGCTTACCCGCGCGCAGATAAAACGGAACCCCCGCCCAGCGCCAGTTTTCAACGCTGAGCTTCACCGCCGCATAAGTCTCCGTGCCCGACTTCGGGTTCACTCGCTCCTCGTCCCTGTAACCCGGCACGCGCTGGCCGTCCACCACTCCCGGCCCGTATTGTCCGCGCACCACGTTCAAAATCGGAATCGACGGAATCGCGCGCCACACCTTCAGCTTTTCGCGACGCACGCTCTCCGCCTCAAAGCTCGACGGAGGCTCCAGCGCCACCAGGCTGAGCAGCTCCATCACGTGATTCTGCATCACGTCGCGCAGCGCGCCGGCCTTCTCGTAAAATGGCCCGCGCCCCTCCACGCCCAGTGTTTCGGCCACCGTGATCTGCACGTGATCGACGTAATTGCGATTCCAGATCGGCTCAAAGATTCCGTTGGCAAAGCGGAAGACCAGAATATTCTGCACCGTCTCCTTGCCCAGGTAGTGGTCGATGCGGAAGACCTGCTCCTCGCGGAAGACGGCGTTCACCTCGCGGTTCAGCGCGCGCGCCGATTCAAGATCGTTGCCGAATGGCTTTTCGATCACCACCGATGCCTTGCCCTGTTCCGGCTGCGCCATGCCTTGAGAGCCCAGGTTTTCAATAATGGATGCAAAGTGCTCCGGCGCGGTCGCCAGATAGAACAGCCGCGTTCCGCCAATGCCCTTCTCTTGCGCGATGCGCTCTAACTCCGCCTTCAGATCTATATAGTCTCCCGGATGGTCGAAGCGCAGGGAAAAGTAACTTACTTTATTTACGAAGTTATCCAGCTTTGCGTGGTTTGCCTCCACGCCGCCAAATTCGACAATGCCCGCGCGCATCGCAGCGTTAAACTCATTGCCCAGAGCCCGCCGCGCCACGCCCACAACAGCAAACTTTTCTGGCAGCAGCCCCGCCTGCTCCAGGTGGAAAAGCGCGGGAAGCAGCTTGCGCCTGGTCAGGTCGCCGGAGGCGCCAAAGATCACCAGTATCCCCGCTTCGGGAAGCCTCTCGCTGCCCTGCGGGACCTGGGAAAGATCCTCCGGGCTTACGCTCATCTGAATCGTCGCCATCTCCGCCTGGCCTCCACGATGATTACGAGCATGGAAAATGCAGGGTTGGCAATACTAACTCAACGCTGATACTTCGCCTCGATGGCCAGCACCTTCTTGTAACGCCGGACAAACCGCTCTTCCGTTGCGATAAACTTTGCCGCGATAAAGCGATCCACCACCTCGAAGGCCAGCGCCGAGCCAATGATGCGCGCGCCCAGCACGCAGACGTTCATGTCGTCGTGCTCCACGCCCTGGTGCGCGGAGTAGGTGTCGTGGCACATCCCGGCGCGAATCCCCGGTATCTTGTTGGCCGCCACGCACACTCCCACGCCCGAGCCGCAGATGAGAATCCCGCGCGGCGCTTCGCCTTGCTTCAACGCCAGGCCCACCTTCTCGGCAAAGTCGGGATAATCCGATGGCTCCGTGTTATAAGCTCCCAGGTCCACCACCTCGTGGCCGACCTTCTCAAGATAAGCGCGAACCTCCTCCTTCAGAGGAAACCCCGCATGATCGGATGCAATAACGAGTTTCATAATTAGCTCCTAGCTTCTAGCATCTAGCTTTTAGCTTTTGGCCTCTTCTTGCCGCGACAGAAAAACCGGAACTTACCGTCGGCACGATGAAGCTAAAAGCTAGAGGCTAGAAGCAAATGGCTGCTTTTACTTCACCAGCTTCTTCGCCCGCGCCGCCACATTCTCCGCGCTGAATCCCAGCTCCGCCATCGCTTTCTTCCCCGGCGCCGAGGCCCCAAAGCGGTCCAGGCCAATCACGTCGCCGTCCGAGCCTACATACTTCCACCAGCCCTGCGTCGAACCCGCCTCGACTGCCAGCTTGGGTACGCCCGCCGGCAGCACGCTGGCCTTGTACTCCGCCGATTGCTCCTCGAAGATCTTCCAGCTCGGGAAGCTCACCACCCGCGCCCGGATTCCCTCGCCGGCGAGCAGCTTTGCCGCCTCCAGGCAGGGCCAAACCTCCGAGCCCGCGCCAATCAGCACTACCTGCGGTTTCTCCGCTTCCTGCAGCACATACGCGCCCTTGCTCACCTCGGCGTACGCGTTGTGCGCCGCCGCATCAATCACCGGCACATCCTGCCGCGTCAGTGCAAAGAAGCATGGCCCCTTGCGTTCCAGAGCCAGCCGCCACGCCGCCGCCGTCTCGTTGGCGTCTGCGGGACGAAAATCCGTCAGCCCCGGTACCGCCCGGAAACCCATCAGTTGCTCAATCGGCTGATGCGTCGGCCCATCCTCGCCCAGCGCAATCGTGTCGTGAGTAAAGATGAACAGCGCATGAACCTTCATCAGCGCCGCCAGCCGTATCGCCGGCTTCGCATAATCGGAAAAGACAAAAAAGGTCGATCCAAAAGGAATCAGCCCGCCATGCGCCGCAATCCCGTTCACTTCCGCGCACATCCCAAACTCGCGCACTCCGAAAAAGACATTGCGTCCCGCCGGGTCCTCGTGGAAGTTCGCACCCGGCTTGAAAATCGTTTTGGTCGACGAGGTCAAATCCGCAGCCCCGCCAAACAGCTCCGGAACCTGCTCGGCAATCGCGTTCAGAATCACGCCTCCGGCGTTGCGCGTGGCCACCGCCTTGTCCACCGGAAAACTGGGAATCGCCTTCTCCCAGCCGGCCTTCAGCGCGCCCTTCTGGGTGCGCTCAAACTCCGCCGCCAGCGCCGGATTGGCCGCCCGATAGCCCTCAAACAGCTTCTTCCACGCGGCCTCAAAACCCGCCCCGCGCTCCACGGCCTTGCGCCAATTCGCCAGCGCCGCATCCGGCACCACAAAGCTCTGGTCCTCTGGAAAATTGAAGAACTTCTTGGTTGCCGCCACGGCCTCCGCGCCCAGCGGCTCGCCATGCGATTTGTTGCTCCCTGCCTTTGGGCTGCCATAGCCGATCACCGTCCGCACAGCGATGATCGACGGCCTGCCGGTCTCCGCCTTGGCCGCCGCAATCGCCGCCTCAATGGCAGCCAGGTCGTTGCCGTCCGCCACCCGCTGCACATGCCAGTGATACGCCTCAAAGCGTTTCAGCGCGTCCTCGGTATAACTGAGGTTCGCTGGCCCGTCCAGCGAAATCAAATTGTCATCGTAAAGAAAGATCAGCTTACCCAGCCTCAGCGTCCCGGCGAGCGACGCAGCCTCATGCGACACACCTTCCATCAGGTCGCCATCGCCCAAGAGAGCATACGTATGGTGGTTCACTACCTCGAAGCCGGGGCGGTTGTACACTGCGGCCAGGTGCTTCTCCGCCATGGCCATGCCTACGGCCATCGCAATCCCCTGGCCCAGCGGCCCGGTCGTCACTTCAACTCCGTCCGTGTGGCCGCGCTCCGGATGGCCCGGCGTCCGCGACTCCCACTGCCTGAAGCTCTTCAGATCATCCAGCGTCAGGTCGTAGCCGGCCAGAAACAGCGTCCCGTAGAGCAGCGCCGAAGCATGCCCGTTCGACAGAACAAACCTATCCCTGTCCGCCCATTTTGAGTTTGCCGGGTTGTGCTTCATCAGCTTGTGAAACAACAGATAGGCCATGGGCGCGCAGCCCAGCGGCGCTCCGGGATGGCCGCTATTGGCCTTTTGCACCGTGTCCACGGCCAGCAACCGCAGCGTGTTGATGGAGAGTTGATCGAGGGAGTTTTCCGCAGAATTCTGAGTCATTATTTTCTTTCCTTCAGGATAATCATACCTGTTTAGTCCCGTGAAAATCCTGTGTCCCAAACTTTTCCGCACCCTCTCGTCGCCCTCCTGCATCCATTAAGTACGACCTTTTGAAGGAGATTACCGATGGCATACGAACTTGCCCCGCTTCCCTACGACTACGCCGCTCTTGAGCCTTTCATCGACACCGAGACGATGAAGATCCACCACGACAAGCATCACCAGGCCTACGTTAACAACACCAACGCCCTGCTGGCCAACCACCCCAAACTGGCTGCAAAATCCATCGATGACCTGATCCGCGATTTGGCCCAGGTCCCCGAGGAGATTCGCACCGCGGTCCGCAACAATGGCGGCGGCCACGCCAACCACACGGCCTTCTGGCGCCTCATGGGCCCGGTCGGCTCCGACGGCATCGGCGGCGCGCCCACAGGCCCCATCGCCGCGCAAATCACCGCCGACTTTGGCGACTTTGAAACCTTCAAGAAGATCTTTAACGAGACCACCGCCAAGCAGTTTGGCTCCGGTTGGGGCTGGCTGGTTTTCCAGGCAGGCAAGCTCAAGATCATCACCACTCCCAATCAGGATTCGCCCCTCACCCAGGGCCTTTATCCTGTCCTGCTCAACGACATCTGGGAGCACGCCTACTACCTCAAGTATCAGAACCGCCGCCCCGATTACCTGGCCGCCTGGTGGAACGTCATCAACTGGCACGAAGTCAATAGGCGCTTTGCAGTCGCCAAAGGCTGAAAAACAGTTTCAGTGAACAGTGGTCAGTGGTCAGTAAAAGCCGGTCCACATGAATTACCGCTTCCAACACAATGCTTCGTGCCCCATCCTTTCCGTTGTCCGGGGCCCCCACGGACATGTCTTCGTCCGCGGGGTGGCGTTCTGCGGAAAGGGTGGAAAATCACTGCCACTGTTCCCTGTTCCCTGTTTCCCCCGCAACCTTTTCCCCTGATTTGTGTCTAAATCTCCAGATTCGATGGAGAGATTTATGCGTAATTTCGTTCTGTTCCCGTTCGCGGCGTTTCTCGTTTTTGCTTCAACTGCCTCCGCCCAATCCGGAAGCTTTATCATCTCGCAGCACGGAAAATCCGTGGGCAAGGCCAGTTTCACTTTCACCGCCGGCCCCTCCGGCTACGATTCCACTTCGTTGGTCATCATTAATATGAAGGGCCTCGATAATACGAAAGGCCTCGATTACTCCATCTCCAAAACCGAGAGCCTCACCTCATCCAATCACCTGCGCCACGTCCAGTTGAGCGCGGCCGTCAACGGCGTGGCCGTCAACGTCACTGCCAAGCCTGAGCCGGACACAGGCAATTCCCCGATCATCCTCCTTGACACCTCCGCCAGCGGCCACACCACCACCACCCGTTTGCCCGCGCACGACGCTGACGTCTTTCTCCCCGACTTTGACCCCGGCTCCCTGGAAACCCTCCTGGTTCTTGCCGTGGCCCGCAACAACCGCGACCTTTGGGCCATCATCCCCAAAAAGGAAGGCTCCATCGTTCCCATCAAGCTGGCCACCTACGCCGACGAGCAGGGCACACTCGACGGCAGCCCGATTGTCGTCCACCACCTGGTTGCCACCATCGCCGGCAAAGATACAGACCTCTTCTCCGGCCCTGAAAATCAACTTCTCCAGGCCGAGTTCCCCGAGATCGGCTTCGCACTGGTCCGCACCGGCTTCGTCCTTACCCCGCCCGCCAAACCCGGCGCGCCACCGGTGAAGCCTGAAGCCCCGCCTGCCGAGCAGAGTCCTGCACCACCGGCCGAGCAGGGTCCACAGCAAATCCAGTGATTCGTTAAACCGCCCGGCCCGCCGCCACTCCCGAAGCCCAGGCCCACTGGAAGTTGAACCCTCCCAGTTGCCCGGTCACGTCCACCACCTCGCCAACAAAGAACAGTCCCGGCACTGCCCGCGCCTCCATTGTTCGTGCCTGCAATCCAGCTGTATCCACGCCTCCAGCCGTCACCTCAGCCTTCTCAAATCCCTCGGTCCCCGTTGGATGAAACTCCCACCTGCGCAGCCGCCGCTCACACGCCTCCAACACTGCATTCGACCATCCCTTCGGAGCGCCGATTTCGGCCAGGTAGTCCGCCAGCCGTCGAGGCAGCACCTCACGCAACACCTGCCGCAGCGCCGCCAAATCCCGCTGCGCCCCAGGCTGCTTCAAGCCTTCAAAAAGGCCCGCTTGTTCGGCCAACACATCCACCACCAGCGCCTCCCCCGGCCGCCAATACAACGACGCCTGTAACACCGCGGGCCCGCTCAGTCCGCGATGCGTCACCAGCATCTTCTCCCTGAACCGGGCCTTACCCACCGATGCCACAACCTCCGCCGCCACCCCAGCCAATTCCGTCCACCCAGCCTCATCCCCGCCCAGCAGCAGCGGAACCAGCGCCGGCCTGGGCTCAACAATTCTCAACCCAAACTGCGCGGCCAGCTCATATCCCAACCCCGTCGCCCCCAGCTTTGGTATCGATAGCCCTCCGGTCGCCACCACCAGCGACTCCGATTGAAACTCTCCTCCCGATGTTTTTACATGGAACCTGCCCGAAGGGCCGCCAACCCCACCGCAGGTGGCGCCGTGGCGCTCAACTTTAATCCTGCGAACATTAATTACCATCTCCACGCCGCCCCGCGCGCACTCCGCCAGCAGCATCTCCACAATCGATCGCGCCGACCCGTCGCAAAACAGTTGTCCCAGCGTCTTCTCATGCCACCGAATCCCGTACCGCTCCACCAATTCAAGAAAATGCCGCGGCTGATACAGCGCCAGCGCCGACTTCGCAAAATGCGGATTGTTCGAGAGAAAATTCTCCGGCCCGCAGCCGAGATTCGTAAAATTGCACCGTCCGCCGCCGGAAATCAGAATCTTCCGACCCGGCTGCCCGTTGTGTTCGAGCACGGCAACTCGCCGCCCGCGCTGGCCAGCCACAGCCGCGCACATCAGCCCAGCCGCCCCCGCCCCGAGCACAATCACGTCGAATTGGCGCAATTTAGTGGTCATAGCGTCTTGTTAAGAATAGCCGTAGAACCTGGAAACCGTGCGATCATAAGGCATCAGCGCCACGACTAACTCCCGCAAACGCAAAAAAGCCATGCCGTAATGGCATGGCTTCTGTGCTTAGAAATAATTGCCGGCAATCACCTAATCTCCCACACAGTCACCCGTGCAGTACCATCGGCCCAGCGAGGCTTAACTTCCGTGTTCGGGATGGGAACGGGTGATCCCTCGCAGTATGGTCACCGGCAAATTGTCAGAGGCATCGAGATCCTTCGCTATCGCTCAGGATTTCGACTCAAGGCTCACGCCTTGAAAACGCCTCAACTTGATGGCGCTTGGCGGGTGGTTGCCCGCAGCCTATCCGCGACGTCTAGTTTGTCCCGGATGGTTTCTCCCGGGCCGAGTAGGAACGTGGATTGCAATCTGGCGCCAAATCTTGCCGAGCGTGTTTGCTGTTGGCAACACGCTCGTAGAACGAAATTGATTGGAGTTACAAGGCTTGTAAGAAGAGCATCCGCCTTTACTGCGCGGAGTTAATTCTATGGACAAGCCGAACGGGCGATTAGTACTGGTAAGCTACACGCATCACTGCGCTTTCACACCCAGCCTATCAACCAGATGGTCTTTCTGGGCCCTTCAGGGAGATCTCATCTTGGAGCGTGCTTCCCGCTTATATGCATTCAGCGGTTATCACAACCGAACTTCGCTA
>JBEKOC010000031.1:0-15378 GCA_049522175.1 Occallatibacter sp.
GCCTCGAATCGCGCCTTGCAAATACACGCCCTGGCAAGGTAAAACAATCACGTCTTCGGCCTATTCCGTTGGCCGGTTTTGAAGTGATAACGTATGGCCGGTTTTGAAGTGATTACCGAGGTTCGAATGGCTGGAATCTAATTGAAAGTGCGTAGCCTGCTGCACTGCGATGAAAAAAAGAAACATGAATTGCAGAGGAAGAAATGCACGGAATTCTTCTGGACCAGAGAACATAATATGAACTGAGAAGAAAACGACGATTGCAGATACGACAATAGTAAAACGAAGGTCAGAGAATGATGCCGGTTGTTCTTTGCGCTTTGGGATCATCTTGGCGTCAACATTCTCCAAATCCTCAAGTTCTAGTCCTTCAATATGATTTGAGTATTGTTGGGTGCGCTCATACGCCTGAGATGCTCTGACAAAATCAGCGTAACTCTTGCAGAGGATAAGTAGAATCGAAAAAATTACCAGAAAGAACCAATAATGAAACCCTATGTACAGGTACTTAGCACGAAAAAACTCAATAGAATCAGCGTTTATCCCAAAAGTGCCCAAATAAGTTGTTTCGATCAGATAACCACTCATATAGGTGAGAGCCACGATACCAGTAGTGATTTTAGCTATGAGCTCTATCTGCCCCAATCGCCCGATCGAAGGTTCATCCTTGGGCTCTTGGGATTCAGCGGCTTCCATGGATAGAGTCGGTTCTTTGGTCAGACCTGGTTCTATAGGCTGAACAGGTTTCTTGGTCTGGCCGGTATTCTTCATTTGTGCGGCTTTTGGGGAAGGAGTGGATCGTGCGGACATCTTGTCATTGCCTTGCAAAAGACACCCCCACAAATAGGCTGAAGTGGTGCAACTATATAACAGAAGAATATGCTGGAAGATTAACGGATATGTTAAGTCGAGTCAAGAATAATTTCCGATTGAAGACGAGTGCAGTTGGTGGGTGGCCTACTTCTCAATAATTAGCATACGATTGGCTGCCTCAGGTTTCGCTTCTGGGACCTGGGATCGAGAAGCCCATCCCGCCACACCCAGGACTAATACTTCTCAATCGCCACCCCTCACACGAGCACCACCAGCTCGCTGTACAGCTTCAACCGCTCATCCGTCGTCACCAAATGCAGCGGCTCGCTCATTGCCTGCGCAATCAGAATCCGGTCAAACGGATCGCTGGACATACCGCAGGTGGCCGAAGGCGTCCACCTGGACGGCAAGTCCCCCTGTCACGAATTTCCTTGAAAAACCTGTCCTGACCAACCCTGTCCAGGGATATTCGCTCTTCCTTCTATCACTTCCCCAAAATAACTACTGAGCGCTTTGCAGCGATTGTTCCATTTTCCGGTGAGCTGCACCTCTCCGGTGTTCTAAAAACCGGTAAGCTTGAGCTTTCCACTTTCGCCAAAACCGGTAACCTGCAGCTTCACATTTGGGCATAAACTGACAACCTATAGCTTCACATTGTTAGAAAACCGGTAAGCTACAGCTCACCACTTTTCAATCTCATCACGGCCTTTGCTATCGCACCTCAAATTGCCCACTTTTTCGCAAAAAAACCCTCCACTTCGAAGGAGAGGGTTTTTTGCGTGGAAACGTTACAAGACGTCGCGCTCTACCACCCCAGAACGTAGGCAAAAATCAGCGGCGCGACAATCGATGCGTCCGACTCAATAATGAACTTGGGAGTCGTCTCGCCCAGCTTTCCCCAGGTGATCTTCTCGTTCGGTACGGCCCCCGAGTAGGATCCGTAACTGGTTGTGGAATCACTGATTTGGCAGAAATAAGCCCACAGCGGCACGTGCTCCCTCTGCAAGTCCTGATGCAGCATCGGAACCACGCAGATGGGGAAGTCTCCGGCGATTCCGCCCCCGATCTGGAAGAATCCTAGCGGCGTCTTCGCCGTCGTCTTCGTGTACCACTCGGCCAGCTCCATCATGTACTCAATCCCCGTCCGCACCGTGTGTATCTTCTTTACATCCTGTGAGATACAGTGACCGGCGTACATGTTGCCCAGCGTCGAATCCTCCCATCCGGGCACAAACATGGGCAGGTTTTTCTCCGCCGCCGCCAGCAGCCAACTGTCTTTCGGATCAATCTGATACGACGCCTTCAACTCGCCTGAAATCAGTATTTTATAGAAGAATTGATGGGGAAAGAATCGCTCTCCTGCCTGGTCAGCTTTCACCCATTCTTTCAGCACTTCGTTCTCAATCCGCCGCATTGCCTCCATCTCCGGGATGCAGGTGTCGGTGACGCGGTTCATGTGCCGATTCAACAACTTAGCTTCGTCTGCTGGGGTCAGATCGCGGTAGTGTGGCACGCGCTCGTAGAAGTCGTGCGCCACCAAATTGAAGACGTCTTCCTCCAGATTTGCCCCCGTGCAGCAGATCCCGTGAACCTTCTCCTGACGGATCATCTCAGCCAACGACAGCCCCAGTTCGGCCGTGCTCATGGCCCCACCGATGGTGAGGAACATCTTTCCGCCCGACGCCAGTAACTTGTTGTAAGCATTGGCCGCATCCACCAGCGTAGCGGCATTAAAGTGGCGATAATGGTGCTTGATAAACGATGTAATCGAAGGCATGGTGCTCTTTTTCTACTCCCCAACCCTAAGCTAACACAGTTGGTTACGCTTTTTTCGCTTCCAGCAGCGCGTTGACCTTGGCCATCACTGGGAAGGCGTCGGCGACATAGACCACGTCGGCCTTGCCGCGCGTCCAGCCGCAGTTGGGGTCCAGCGAAATCGCCCGTCGCTCGCCGATAAATCGCCAACCCACCACATGAGGTTCCTCTCCGTGGCAGCAAGTTGACAGGCCCTTCTGGTGGCGCGGCGTCGAGCCCGTTTGCCCAATCTGGTTGAGATGCGTCAGAAATGGAAGAACGGAGTTCCCTTCGCCGCCCTGATCTACCAACGACTTGCTGCTTCCCAGTGATGCGCCGGTGGCGCGCAGAAAGCCGAGAATCAGCTTTCCTGCCTCGTTCACGTGTACTTGGCCGTCAGACTGTTTCTTGGTCCATCCGGCGCCGGCGACTAAGAGCATCTTCGCGTCGGGACGGATGGTCTGCTGACCCTGCTCCGGTGCGCGCAAGCCGCTGACGGTGGTGCGCAGCGCCGGTAACTCGACTGCAACCTGCTCAATCTGAACAGGTTGACTCTCACCTGCGAAGGCCGTGTTGGTGCCCGCATCCAGCAGCAGAAACCAGGGGCGCACGCTGCGGTTGATGACCGCCTCCACCCGCTGGCGATAGAACCAGCGCGAGGCTTCCAAGGTTTCGGTCCCGCCTAGCGCCGTGATATGCGTGTCGATGAAGCCACCGAGGCGATGGGCGACACCCGCTGCTACTCGCGCAAAGCGCGAGGTTCCGGGAGCGAGGACGATGTTGGCGTTGGCGACGCGGCAGAGGGCTTCCGTGGCGGCGGCATCCGAGGCGTAGCGCGCCTGGGCGAAGGCCTCGCCGGAGACGGCTAACAAATGTGCTCCGGCTGAGGCCAGGGAACTAGCCGCGGCAGCGGAATCTTTCGCTACGATGCCAATAATAAGAGTTGCCGAAAGTCGCGCCGCAAGCTCCTTGCCCGCCGTGACAGCTTCCAGAGAGGCTCGTGTGAGTGCGGAGCCGGATTCGTCTGCGTGCGTAATTACAAGAATGTTTTCCATCATTCGGCACCTATCCAAGCGACCAATTCGGCTGCGATCTGGTCTGCCGAAAAGTCTTTCACCACGCGGGTCTCGCGTTGTTGTTTGGGCAAACTCACCGAAACATAGCTGAGACCATTGGCGTCGAGCTTGGCGGCTTTGGCCTTGGCCAGCGCGGGCATAATCGTGCGCATATTCGCCATGCCGACTTGCGGATTGTTGCGCGGCTCGGGAAGATTGCCAGTGGCCCAGCCGAGAACGGCGGGTGCTCCGGCGCAGACCGAAACCTGATGCTTGCCGCCCTCGACGCGCTCCAGTACCTCAAAGCTGCCGTCGTCGCGCAGGCTGATCTCATCCACGCCTTGAAACTGGTCGGTGATGCCGAGGCGCTCGCCGACAAGTTGCAGCGTCACTCCCGCGCCGCGCGTGGCCGACTCCCAGCCGCCGAACAAAAGCAGTTTGGCGCGGTCCAGTCCGGGCGACGCGGCGATGGTCTCGGCCAGAACGGCTGCGGTCGCGTGCGCGTCGGGAAAGCCGCCGATGGGTCCGTCGATGGGCACTAGCTCGAAGGGCACCTTCTGCGCCACGGTCATCATCACCTGTTGCAGCTTGGCCTTGGGGCCGAGCGAAACGAGCCACAGCTTGCTGCCGGGGTTCTTCACCGCCAGAGCAGCCGCTTCATAAAGCGCGCATGCCGCCCATGGGTCAAGGACCGCTGGCAGGACCATCTCATTTTTCAGCCCTGGACCTGCGGGCCCGGTGATTGGTTCCAATGTTTGCAGCGGATCGGGAACGATCCCCGCGCAAACCACGATGTGCAAAACATTTGCCATGGTAAGTTTCCTTATTCAATCAGTTTAATTGTTCGGGGCTCAGTTTTCCGCGGAGTGCAGCCCGCCCGAGCCGGCGCGGAATTCGATGTTGGAGTGCTCGCCATCGGGGGATTGCCCGCAGTTCCACAGGCATGCGCCGCAGTGAACGCACTTCTCGCGCTCGAAGGCGGGCGCGCCCTCCTCGCCCTGTGTGATGGCCTGGCCGGAGCACATGGCCACGCAGGTCTTTTCGCCGCACGCGATGCAGAGCTGCGGATTGCGGAAGACGACGTGATCGGCAAAACCGGGCATGGCCTGGACCTTGCCGCCCATCAGCAGCGCGTCCTGCTGCGTGACCAGCAGGCGGCCATCGAGGGGAATCTCCGGCCAGCCTCGCGCCGTGAGCAGCGCATCGTGGAAGGAACGTCCATCGGCGATAGCCAGCCCCACGGCCTGCCTGAGTTGCAGGCCTTCGGCGGATTGCGATGCGTAGTGGCGAATCTGCTTGTGAGCCGGGGGAATGTGCGCTTTGAGCGAAAGTCTTCCATGCGACAGTCCAGCAAGCGCCATGCCGATCATGCCTTTGACGATGCCGTTCTGGAAGCCATTCCGTGCGTTCTCGGCTTCCAGCGCGCCACGCTCGACCCAGCTTGCGCGGCGGCGGGCTTCGTAGGTGGCGGCGAGATTTTCCTGCGTGAAGGGCTTGCCGTTGCGCAGCAGTTCGATGACGGCCTCGGCGAGTTGCGCGCCCGTGGCCCAAGCCTCGTCCACGCCGGAGCCGGTGAGCATGTTGGTCGAGCCGGAGCCTTCGCCGATCCGGGCGAAGCCGTCGCCGCAGAGATACGGCTCGCCGTGCTTGCCGCTCTCTTCCAGAGATTTTGCGCCCCAGGAACGCAGCGTTCCGTCCTTGAGGTACTTCCACAGCGCGGGGTGCTGGATGTAGTGCTGCAGATAGCGATATGCGGTGCGACTGGGGTCGTGCATCCAGGAGGGGACGAAGATGCCGACAGAGACGAGGCGGTCGGGATGGACGTAGAGGAAGCCGAAGATCTCCGGCTCCGGAAAACCAAAGCTGTGCCAGACGGTTCCGGGCTTCAAAGGCGAATTTTCCGGCAACTCGATGACGAACTTCATGCCCAGCGCCCATTCGCGATGGGCGTGGCCCTCGGGCAGGCCGAGGCGCTCGTCGATGGCCTGGCCGACTGCGCCAACCGGGCCGTCACCGACGACGGTCAGTTGCGCGCGAACATCCATTCCGGCCATAAAGCCGTCTGTGGGCGCGCCGGATTTGTCCACGCCTTGATCAGCGAGCCTGACTCCATCAACTTTGTTGCCATTGAAGAGCGGCTCGCTGACTGGAGTACCGGGCCAGATCTGGACGAGGCCAGTGGCCATCAGTTGCGCGCCGACCCACTGGTTGAATTGTCCGATGGCCATCACCAGGCCGCCGTGCTTGTTGAGGAAGGATGGAGTCCAGGGCAGTGTGAAGGCGTAGTCCTTAACGCCGACGAGCCGCCCGGCGGTGCGTAGAAGAGCGTCGGCCAGGCGCAGGGTGAGCGAGCGCCGGCTGGCGCCTATAGGGTCCAGCAGGTACATCACCCGTTCGCTGGTGACGGGGACGGCCATGGGAATCTCGGCCGGGTTGAGGGCAGGGAAGCTGGAGCGGATGGCTTGAGCGCGCGTGACCACGCCGCTGACGCCGGAGCTTATATCATCAGCCCGCTCGTAGCAGAGAACTTGCAACGGCATTCCCGGCGTAACGCGGCTCTGGAAGGCCGGATCAGCGGGGTTGGCGTTCCACTCGCGGGTGAGCGTGGTCAGAAAGCCGCCTGTAGCCGGACCGAAGCCGACGCAGGCGATGTCCACCTCCATGGAGGGACGGTCGATTTGCGGGGATTCGGTCGTCTGAGTTTCCATGCTCATGCCGGGTAATCCAACGCCTCGGGAATCATCACCTTGCTGACGGTATCGGCGGCGCGGTCCTTGGCCAGACGCGAACCGGTGAGGCAGGCGGTCAAACGATTCTGCATGCGCAGGAAGTCGCTGGAGCCGGCGCAACCGGCGCAGGGGCCGGCTTTGTGCGGATGTGTGCCGTCGGCGGCCAACACGTCGAAGGCCATGGCGCTGATGCCGGACATGGTCTCCTCAAACTCCTCCAACTCACTGGCCAGGAAGCAGTTACGGTGCTCTTCCTCATCCCAGCAGGGGTGACAGTTATAGCCGAAGACCAGCTCGGCGCAGATGCGGGAGACCTCGCCGGCGGCCTGCGCCGCCTGCGTGTGGCAGAGATCGCTGAGGAACTGGACGGTGCCATTCAGGCCTTCGCTGGCCACCGGATTGCTTGGGCCCTTGGCTTCCAGTTCGAGCACGTCGAGAATCTGCGCGCGCGATGCCACCAGCCAGCAGAGTGCATCAGCCAGGGGGAAGGTCACGCCCTGGCGTTGGCCATGATAGAGTTTGCTGCCGTTGGGGTCGGTGGCTTTTTGCAGGTGGTTCAGAGTCCACTGCCACATCTGCATAGCCGAGGCCAGGGTGCAGGCACCGGTGCCGGGTCGCGAGGAGGCAATGCGGCGCATCTCGGTAGTCCAGGCGCGGAACTGGGCGAGAAAAACCTCCGAGGTCATGGTGACGGTCAACTGGCGGCGCTGCACGGCTTCGGGACCTTCGTAGGTAGCTTCAAGCTGCGCGTCCATCCATTTGTTGCCCAGGAAGCCGGGGCAATCCTCGGTGATGCCGTACCCGCCCATCAAACTGACCGCCTCGCGCAGCAGATTAGCGCCGTGGCCGGTGTTCCACAGCTTGGTGGCTGGACAGAGCACGTTGGCCTCGGCGTCTTTCAGGACAAAATTCACCAGCGGGTCGGCCTCCAGTTCATGTCGACGCGGGGAATCGGAGTCCTGTGCTTTGAGCAACGCAAGCTCGATGGCGCCCTGCTCGCTCTCCCGCAGCGCCTTCAGCTCGGCGCGCCCGCCCTGGATGCCGCGTTCTTTCAGAATGGCCGTTTTCTGCTTCTCGATGGGATCCAGCTCGTCGAAGAGGCGTGCGGTGGCAAAGCCCAGCGAGGTGGCCGCTTCGCCGGTGGCCCAAACGTCCACCAGCCGATGCAACGCGTCCTCGCGCTGCTGGATGCCCTGCTCGTAGCGCACCGAGCCGGGGGTTGTGCCCTCGGCTCCACGGAAGCGCCCGCGCTGATAGCGGATGACCGGCTCGACGGCCGACAGCAGCTTGGCCGCCGTCATGATGCCCACCGGCACGCGGGTGCGGCGGAAGACCGCTTCGATCACTTCGCCGTGGTTGAAGTTGGGGAAAATGACGCCGTCCTTGACCGTGTATCCGCCGATGATACGGTTGGCGGGAACCTTCATGTTGAAGATGGGATCGCCGGTGGAGGAAAGCTGGTGAACCAGCTTTTTGGTGGGAGTGCCGTGATCGAAGATGCCCTCGTCTGTCTCTTCCAGAATCACCATGCAACTGCCCTTGATGCGCGGGTCGTCGGAGACGACCGCGGCGGTGACGAAGTTAGCGAAGGCGATGTTGGTGATGAAGCGGCCGCGCTTGTCCACGTGCAGCATCGGCTCCTCGCCTTTCTTCCACTCGGCCACGCGCACCTTGCCGCTCAACATGCTGGCGTCGACGCCCACATAGGGAATGGGCTCGGTGAGCGCGAAGGCGCCGCGCCAGGGGATGCGGTCCTCGCCCGGCTGGGGAGGCGCGGCGAGTTTCTTGTATCGGTTGACCTGCTCCGGCGTGCCGCGCTCATGAATGGGCGAAAGGGCCAGAAAGCCGGCCAGGCTGGCCGTGGCCGCGCCGCCGTCTACCCAGGCCAGCTCGAAGGCCGCCAGTGAAAGTGCCAGGTTCTTGGGCCCGGAGATAAAACCGCCCTCTTCCGGCTCCATGAAGGCGGCGGTGACGCCGGCGCGGTCAAAGGCATCCATCATTTCACTCTTGCCCGGCGTCCACTCGTGGGTGTTGCGCTCGCCGGCAGCCACCAGGCGCGCCACCGTTCCCCGCGCCACGCCGCGCGCCGACTGAACCAGCATCTGCAAATCGAAACGGTCCGCAAATCGCCACTGAATCTGGCGCACCGCGTCCCCTGGTAGAGTAAGCATGATTTTTGAATCGGATACAGCAACCGTGCCCATAATTTTTCCTCAAGCAGAGGCCTTATTGTGCCTGAAAAATGACGTTACAGCAAGTGACCTGTATCACCTTGGCGCGCTGGCCGCTCGGGTCGCAGAAAACTGCGCAGAAGGCGAATCCTAGTGGAGAAAACGCGGATGGCTCGCTCCCGGCGCGAAGACAGACATGTCAATGTGTGATGGGCGTCACTTCCGACCGCGCAACAGAGCTTATATGACAGGTACTTGACCGGAAAACTTCAAGCAACCGGCCTAGGAGCAATACTATGACTCATGGAATCAAAGCGGCTGCCGTGATCCTGCTGGCCGCGCTTCTTGCGGGACCTGTCTTTGCGCAGACGCCTGGTGATCTCTACAAGACCAAGTGTGCCATGTGCCACGGCGCCGATGGACTGGCCGCCACGCCGATGGGCAAGAACATGAAGATCCTGTCCTTCAAGGACCCGAAAATGCTCAGCGCGACCGATGTTCGGTTCTTCGCCTCGACGAAGAACGGCCTGAACAAGATGCCCGCCTACAATGGCAAGCTGACCGACCAGCAGATCAAGGACGTGATCGCATACATCCGCACGCTGCAGAAATAGCAGCGCGCAAAGGCAAGCTCCAGCCGCAAGGCGCACGCCGGGAGAGACGGGACGCAATCCTGTCTCTCCCACACATGTGCCTGGTGCTGGCCAGCAAGCGTAGGGCCTGAAAGCGTAAGGCCTGAAATCGTAAGAATTGATCGGAGCCGAGATGAAGACTGCTTCCTCCATTGCGCTCGCCCTGGGGGCGCTTTTGGTTGTGGCGGCGCCGCGCGTCGCGCAGGCGGAAACGGATTGCCTCTCTTGCCACGGAGACAAGAGCCTGCAGGACGCCTCCGGTAAAAGTGTTGGCGTGGATGCCGGGACCTTCGGCATCAGCCTGCATGGCAGCCTGAAGTGCGGCGATTGCCATACCACCATCAAGGATTATCCCCACCCGGATCAAGTGACGCCGGTCAAGTGCGAGAGCTGCCACACTGGCGAGGCGCAGGGGCTGGTAGGAAGCGTACACGCCAACCGGGCTGAGCATCCCTGCACCAGTTGCCACGGAGACGCACACGCCATCTTTCCCAAAAGTGATCCCCGGTCGGCGGTATACCCGCTCAACATTCCGCGCACCTGCGGCAACTGCCACGGCAACGATGCCCTGGCAAAGAAACATGGCCTGCCCAACGTCTACCCGATGTATCTGGATTCCATTCATGGGTTTGCGCTCAGCAAGGAAGGGCTGCTGGTGGCGGCCAACTGCCAAAGCTGCCACGGATCGCATCACATCCTGAGCCACAATAATCCGCAAAGCCCTACCTACAAAGCCAACGTTCCCAAGACATGCGGAACTTGCCATGCGGGGATTACCGACAACTATGTGGGCGGCGTGCATGGCAAGGCTGTTGCATCCGGCAATCTGAATGCGCCGGTCTGTTCGGACTGCCACACGGCGCATGCGATCTTGCAGCCGACCGAGGCCACCTTCCGCATGCAGTCCACGCCCATCTGCGGCTCCTGCCATAAAGACAAGCTGTCTACATACCGGGATACATTCCACTCCCAGTTAGGCTCGCTGGGCGGCTATGTGGAGACCGCGCGCTGCTGGGACTGCCACGGAGCGCATGATGTTTTGCCGGCATCCGATCCCCGTTCTCCAATCGCTCCGGCCAACCTGGTGGCCACCTGCGGCAAGTGTCATGCGGGCGCCAACGCCAGTTTCGTGCAGTATCAGCCACATGCCAACGCGCACAATCGCAAGCTGAATCCGGCACTCTTCTATATCCGCTTGTTCATGAACCTGCTGTTGGCCGGCGTACTGGCGTTCTTCGCGATTCACACCATATTATGGCTGGTCCGCTCGCGATACCACCAGGTTAAGACGCGTTCGGCAAAGGGAGGCAACAATGGCTGATCTCAAACAAGATGCAGGCAAAGCGCCGAGCCACGCGGGGGAGCGGTTCTTCATGCGCTTTACGCGCCAACAGAGATACATGCATGCCGTCCTGTTCACCACCTTTTTGGGACTGGCGGCCACCGGGCTGCCCATGCGCTTCAGCGAGAGCTTCTGGGCGAGGAGATTTGCCAGCGGCGTGGGCGGATTCGGAACCATCATCTTCTTTCACAAGTTCTTCGCCGTGGTGCTGACCGTGGCCTTTCTCATCCATGTGAAAGAAGTCTTCACCCGCGGGCTGGTCCATCGGGAAAAGGGAATCTTCTGGGGAAACACCTCCATGGTGGCTAACTGGAAGGATGTGAAGGACCTCTTCGGTCACATGCGCTGGTTTCTGGGGCTGGGGCCCAAGCCGCAGTTCGAGCGCTATGCCTATTGGGAGAAGTTTGATTACTGGGCGGTCTTCTGGGGCATGATCGTCATCGGTTTTTCAGGATATGCTATGTGGTTCGCTCCTTTTTTCGCACGCTTCCTGCCGGGCTGGGCGTTGAACGCCGTGCTGGTGATTCACAGCGAGGAAGGGCTGCTGGCCATTCTGTTCATCTTTTCCATTCACTTCGTCAATACCCATCTGCGTCCCGACAGCTTCCCCATGGACATGGTGATTTTTACCGGCGTGGAGAGCGAGGAAGAGTTCAAAACCAAGCGCCCGGAGGAGTATCAAAGGGTTGCGGCCGAGGGAAAGCTGGAGACCAGGCTGGCAGTCAAGCCGCCACTCTGGCTGCTCAATTTCTCCAAAGCGGTTGGTTACACGGCTATTTTCATCGGCCTGCTGCTTCTGGTGCTGACCCTGAGCGCGTATTTCGGATCCTGAGTGGCATTGCAGCTGGTTCGAACACCTGGCTTCAAAGAAGGGTATGGGCTGATGCTCATACCCTTCGCTGCATTGGCTTTAACAGTCGCCTGCAACGAATCCGCCGGTCTTTGACCCTGTGACTCCAATCACTGCGAGTTAGAGCGCCAAGGCGTCTTCTCAAAGGCGTGAACACTTCCAGAAACATCCTTGCCCAAACGCTTGCTTTATCCCTGTTTTTTTTCGCATTCACAGCTCGCGCCGAGCAAAAGCCCAAGGATAAGGACTGCCTTGCCTGCCACTCCGACTCATCCGCGACCATGGAGATGAACGGCAAGCAGGTCAGCATCTACGTGGATGCGAGCAAGCTGAAACATTCCGTTCACGGCGATCTGTTCGCCTGCGTGGATTGCCACAAGGATGTGAAGGGCCCGGTCCACGAGACCACGCCTAAAAAGGTCACTTGCGCCGAATGCCATGCCGACACACAAAAGGCCTACGCGCACAGTTTGCACTCCACTGCAAAGCCGGGCGAGAACCCAGCGGCAAACTGCCAGGACTGCCATGGAGGCGCGCACGAGGTTCTGGCCTCCGCCGATGCCGCATCGCCGGTTAATCATGACAACATCCCCGTTACATGCGGCCGGTGCCACGGGCAGAAGTTTCTGATGGAGTCGAACGGAGAGAGCGGCCAGCCCTTCATTTCCTACCAGCAGAGCGTGCATGGGCTGGCCATTGAAAAGGGCTCAAAGAAGGCCGCGGTCTGCACCGATTGCCACGGCGATCACGAGATTCTTCCCGCCAACGACGCCAAGTCGCCGATTTACAAGTTCAATGTTCCGGCCACTTGCGGCAAATGTCACAGCGCGGTCCAGCAGACCTTTGTGGAGAGCATTCACGGGCAGGCCATTGCGCGCGGCAACGGGCTGGCGCCGGTCTGCACGGATTGCCACGGAATCCACTCCATCAAGGCTCACATCGACCCAAACTCTTCAGTTTCCGAGCAGAACATCGCGCGCACCACCTGCGCGCGCTGCCACGAGGGCGTGCGCCTCTCGCAGGAATTCGGCGTAGCCGGAAACCGCGTGACCAGTTACCTGGACAGTTATCACGGGCTGGCCGCAGAGGGCGGCTCGGCGGTGGTGGCCAACTGCGCCAGTTGCCACGGTGTGCATAATATCCTGCCCTCCAGCGATCCCCGCTCCACCATCAATAAAGCCAACCTCGACGCCACCTGCGGCCAGTGTCACAAGGGAGTTACGCAGAAGTTCACCCTCACCAAGGTCCACATGGATCAGAGCATCTCGAAAGACATCGGTTCGATTGCCGTGCGCTGGGTGAGATGGATTTACATCGTATTGATTCTTGTCGTAATCGGCGCCATGTTCCTGCACAACGCGATTATCTGGCAGCGCAAGGCCAGGACGCTGCGGGCCCTGCAGAATCCCAAGATGACTCGCATGAGTACGAACCAGCGCTGGCAGCATCTGATTCTGCTAACCAGTTTCATTGTGCTGGTGATTACCGGATTTGCGCTGCGCTTTCCCAACTCCTGGATTGCCGATCTGCTGGGCAATGGCAACGGCGAGAAGCTGCGCAGCATCATCCACCGGATTGCGGGAGTGGCCCTGATCGCTGCCGGCATCTATCACATCTTTTATCTGGCGATGACCAGGGAAGGCCGCCGGCTGATCTGCGACTTTGCACCGCGGCCCAAAGATGCCTTTGATGCCTGGGCGACGATGCGCTATTACCTTGGCCTGGGCGGCGAAAAGCCCAAATTCGGCCGCTTTAACTACGCGGAGAAGGCCGAGTATTGGGCGCTGGTGTGGGGCACGGCGCTGATGGCGGTTACCGGCGTGATGATCTGGGCCAAAGTCTGGGTAGGGGACCTGCTGGCGCGCTGGTGGGTTGACGTGGCCACCGCAATCCACTTCTACGAGGCGATTCTGGCTACGCTGGCAATTGTGGTGTGGCACTTCTACCAGGTCTTTCTCGATCCTGATGTTTATCCGATGAACTGGGCCTGGTGGGACGGCAAGATGCCGGTTGAGCACTATCGCCACGAGCATGAGTTAGATACGGATGCACTGGCTGCGGCTGCCGGGGCAAAATCTGAAACAAAGCAGCCGAATAAGTAAGCCGGCGGAATAGCTGGATTCGTGATTCTCCGGAGCGCTGGCGTTGCCAAGTTGGCGCCAGCCGCTCTGTTTGGCCGGATAACCCAGGCCTTCATAACTTATTGAAAGCCATATTTTGTAATGTGCGATACATCCAGATGAATAAGAGGTTTATGTTGATAAAAGACTGGCGGAGCACGATTTTCGCATGATTATCTTGACAGTGCCAGGGCTGTGATTTACGTTTTAGGGGCTTGAGGATTTCTCCCCCAAAATAACATGAAAGGTAAGAAGCATATGACTCAGGTGCAGAGGCTTGGCGCATTAGGATTTGCCGTGGTGGCGGCATTTGTGTGTACCGGGCTGGCAGCCCAGTCAGGCGACCCGGCGACGCTGATCCAGCAGAAGCTGGTCTCGCAAATCAACCTGACCAAGGCTACCGCCGACCGGTCGGATATCGTTACGGCCGGCGACGTTGTGGTTTTGCAGAAGGATGGGCTGATGATGTGCAGTTCAGACTCCTCGTATGCGTTTTCAAACACTTATAGCAACGGGGTTCTGGCCGCGAATTACAACAACCGCGCCAAGGACGCCGGAAAATCGTTTGCGAAGGCCTGGGGCATGAGCAAACTTGGATTGGGGAGCGGGGCCAGTGTCTCCGATTCCGCCAACAACGCCTGCGCGTCGCGGAAGTTTGTCGCCGGAGAGAAGTTCTGGGTGACCGGGATTGCGGCTCAAAAGGATGGGATTCTCGTCAGCACCTTCAGCGATCCCTTCCCGGACCCTTCGGGAAATCAGGTCCGCTACTACGGAGAAATCAAGTTCCCGTTCGCCAAGGGTTCCGTGCCGCCGGTGGACGATTTTGTGAAGACAGTTTTCGAGGTTATCACCGTTCAGCCCGCCGAGAATCAGGGGGATCAAGGCAACCAGGGCAATCAGAGCGATCAGCCGGCAGCGTCTCCCGCAGAACAGGCGCATCCGCCGGACATTGCTCCGCCGCCTCTGCCTGCCGACTCCCCACCGCCGACCATTACCCTTGGCCAGAATAAGGATGAGGTTACCTCCGCCTTTGGGCAGCCAGCGAGAATTGCCAAGATAGGAGTGAAGGAAATCTATTATTACAAGGACATGAAGGTGACCTTCACGAATGGAAAAGTAAGCAATATTGAGTAGAGCATTGGTGTTGCCAGTGGCTCACGCAGCCAAGCGCGCGCCGCAAGCTTCGCACAGCAGGTTGGTGCTTCGTGATTGGGGCGCCGGACCAGAACAATGAAAGGGAAAAGAGGACCAGATGACAAGACAACTTCTTGACAGGGTTATTCGCAAAGGCTCAGCAATTCTGATTCTTGCGGGACTTATGATGTTCGGCGCCGTAGGTAAGGCAGCCGCAGGGAATAGGCCCGCCCCAAGCGGCGGTGGCGCCTCGCATGGACCTTCCGGCGGCGGTGCCTCACATGGACCGAGCGGTGGCGGTGCTTCGCATGGACCGAGCGGCGGCGGTGCCTCACACGGGCCGACCGGCGGCGGTGCTTCACACGGGCCGACCGGCGGCGGTGCTTCGCACGGGCCGACCACTAGCGGAGCCACGCATGGGCCGACCACGGGCGGAGCCACACATGGACCGACGACCGGCGGGACCACCACGCACGGACCAACGACCGGCGGGGCCACCACGCACGGACCAACGACCGGCGGGGCCACCACGCACGGACCAACGACCAGCGGGGCCACCACGCATGGACCAACGACTGGCGGGGCCACCACGCATGGACCGACAACCGGCGGAGCCACCACGCATGGACCAACGACTGGCGGGGCCACCACGCATGGACCGACAACCGGCGGAGCCACCAACATGAATACTGGCGGCGGCGGGACAACCACGCATGGACCAACGACTGGCGGGGCCAC
>JBEKOC010000032.1:0-10252 GCA_049522175.1 Occallatibacter sp.
CGTGCAGAGAGACTGGGCGAAGTGCCGCTGGGAAGGCTCGCCAGCGCAGCAGACGTCGCCAACGCGTTGGTCTACCTGGCGAGCGACGAGGCCGCGTTCATCAACGGGGCCGCGTTTCCTGTAGACGGAGGCCTCACGGCGGGGTAGGCGGCCTCACTCCTGAACGAGTGCAAATCTCAGAGCAATTACATTTGTGTACGGCCGCGGGTAACTCTCCGTGTAACGTGGCACAGCTCACCTGCATGTTCGCATCGAAGCGCATTCAGGTTAAGAACAGGAAAGGAATTTGACAATGAAATCGGTTTTGCTGGCAATCGCAATCGCGGCAGTGCCGTGGATGAGTGTAGCCGCAAGCACTACTGTGAAGATTGAGCAGGGTGTGTTGCAGGGCACAAAGGAAGCTGGACTCACCATATACCGTGGCGTCCCGTTCGCCGCCCCACCGGTGGGCGATCTGCGCTGGCGGGCTCCGCAACCCGCGTCCAAGTGGCAGGGAGTGCGCCCTGCAGACAAGTTCGCGCCACAGTGCGTGCAGGGCAGCTATGGCACCGGCCCTGCTCCCACGATGAACGAGGACTGCCTCTATCTGAATGTCTGGACACCGGCGAAGTCTGCTTCCGCGAAAGTACCAGTGTTGGTCTGGATCTACGGTGGCGGCTTCAACGGTGGTGCCACGTCGATCCCGGATTATAGCGGCGAGGTATTGGCGAAGAAAGGTGTGGTGCTGGTCAGCATAGCGTATCGCGTGGGATCGCTCGGCTTCCTGGCGCATCCGGAGCTGAGCGCGGAGTCGCCTCAGCACGTTTCGGGCAACTACGGCCTGCTTGACATGATCGCCGCGCTTCAGTGGATCAAGAAGAACATTGCTGCCTTTGGCGGCGATCCAAACAAGGTCACGATCTTTGGCGAGTCGGCTGGAGGAATTGCTGTGAGTATGCTGTGCGCGTCGCCGCTTGCGAAAGGTCTCTTCGAGGGAGCGGTCTCAGAGAGCGGCGGCTCCTTTGGACCCCCTCGTCCCTCTGGCGCGCCCGGCGAGAATATGCGGCCTCTGGCCATCGCCGAAAAGGATGGCCTGGCCTTCCAGGTCAATGCTGGAGAAAACTCGCTCGCGGAGCTACGCAAGCTACCAGCGGAGAAGATTGTGGCTGCCACGCGTGGCATGGCGTGGCCGAATATCGACGGCTGGGTAATTCCTTCTGATCAATACTCGCTCTACGACGCAGGCAAGTTCAACGATGTGCCCGTTCTGATCGGATACAACTCGGATGAAGGGGCGAGCTTTTCCAATGACCGCACGCCGAAGGATTATATCGACGGCACACGCAAGCGCTACGGCGCATTTGCCGACAGCCTGCTCAAGGCCTATCCGGCCGGCGACAAGTCCGTGCCCAAGACCGCCCGCGATCTCAGCCGCGATGCGGCCTTCGGATGGCACACCTGGATTTGGGCTCGGCTGCAATCGAGGGTGGGCAAGTCAAAGGTCTACTACTACTACTTCGATCAGCATCCTGACTATCCGGCCGGTTCGGAGCATGAAGGCTATGGCGCGCCACATGGCCGCGAAGTCCCGTACGTCTTCGGCCACTTGAACGAACTGCATAATGAACAGTCCTCGGATACGGATCATGTGATCTCCGACGCCATGGCGACCTACTGGACCAACTTCGCAAAGTACGGCGATCCAAATGGCAAGGGAATGCCCAAATGGCCGGCCTTCAGCGATCAGCATCCCGAGCTAATGTACTTCTTCGGAAATCCGCACACCGGGCCTGTTCCCAACGAGGAGGGGCTCAAGACGCTTGATGCCTACTTTGCCTGGCGCCGTTCATCGGAGGGCGTGCGCGCCTCGTCGGTTGAGGACGCCAAACCCGCTTCTACTAATGTGATGGGCGCACAGTATCCGCGCGTTCTTCCTGACCATAGCGTGGCCTTCCAGTTCAAGGCGCCGGAGGCTCAGTCGGTGGATGCGGATATAACCGGAAGGCGGTTCCCAATGACACGTGGCAACGACGGCGTGTGGAGCCTGACCACTCCCCCGTTGATCGAAGGCTTCCACTACTACGCACTTCACGTCGATGGGGTACGCGTGAATGACCCAGGCAGCCATGCGTACTTCGGCACCGGAAAGGACGCGAGCGGCATCGAGGTGCCCGAGGATGGCGTGAGCTACTACCTGGCGAAGGATGTGCCGCACGGCGAAGTCCGCATCCGTATCTATCACTCGAAGATTACCGGCCAGTGGCGGCGCTGCTTTATTTACACACCGCCTGATTACGACGCCAACCTTGACGGGCACTATCCGGTGCTCTACCTACAGCATGGTATGGGTGAAGACGAGAGCGGATGGATCTTCCAGGGTCACGCCAACCTGATTCTGGATAATCTGATTGCGGAGAAGAAGGCCGTACCCATGTTGATCGTCATGGACAACGGTTACGCATCACGTCCAGCTGGGCCGTTCGCGCCTTCCAGCGCCGGGCGCTCCGGTGATATCGGAGCCTTCGAGGATGTGATGATCAAGGAGGTAATCCCGATGATCGACTCCTCCTTCCGGACCGTTCCTGACCGCGAGCACCGGGCGATGGCCGGTCTCTCCATGGGAGCCAATCAGGCATTGCATCTAGCGACGCGTCATCTTGACACCTTTGCCTACATGGCTGGATTCAGCGGCACGATGAACGGACTGAGTACCGAAGCGCTCGATCCCGCGACGGCTTTCGATGGTGTGTTTAAGAACGGAGCGGCATTCAACGAGAAGGTCAAGCTGCTCTGGCTCGGCATGGGTACCGAGGAGCCTGATTTCTTCCACAAATCAATCGGCGCTTTTAGGACGCTGCTGGAGAAGGCTGGAATCAAATACGTCTACTTTTCTTCGCCCGGCACAGCCCACGAGTGGCTCACGTGGCGACGCGATCTGAACAACTTTGCTCCCAGGCTCTTCCGGGATGACCGCATTTGAATTGGGAGTGATCCAGCTTTCACGAGAAAGGGCGTTGCTTATCGTTCCCCAGGCACTCTTGAGAGGTTCGAACGCGGCAACGACTATGGATGATTTCAGAATTAATGAACCAATCAGCAACTCGCGGGCAATGGAAGAAACGCAGCCGTAACACGTCTAGATGACTTCCAATTCCCGGTTCCTGCCAAGTAATTCAGCAAGAGCAGACAATTCCTTGCTGCCAAAATTCGAATCTTCGCAAACGAGACTGAGGCGTACATCCCTCGTGCTGCCAACCGGCATACGAAGCGGGCAGAATTCAGCACTATCCAGGTAGGGTTGAATGCGGTACACCGGCAGCCATCCGAAAGAGAACCCGCTCCGAACGGCATCAATCGCAGCCTCAATCGTGCTGACAGGCATAAAACGTTGTGCGGGGCTGCGCGGTTGACGCTTCGTGTTGCTAGCTCCTATTCCTTCGATTATCACGAGCATGTGTTGCATCATATCGATCCGGGAGACCTCTCTTTTCAGCGAACTGAGTGGATGATCCCGGCGAGCAACCGCAAGCATCCGGATATCCAGGATCGGTTTGACGAAATACTCGCGCGACATTAAGCCAGCAACACAGAGATGAGCATTGTGCGCTGAGAACTCGGAATCTGCAGAAAGGAAAGTAGTCTGGCGAAGCTTCAGGTGGACATAGGGAAAGCTCCGCGCAAACTCAGTCAGTGCAGCGAAAAGCCGTTCGTTGGGAAAAATGGTATCTACCGACAATCGAATCTCTGATTGTCCACCAGAGGCAAGTGAGCGAGCTCGCTGCTCAAGCTGATGAAATCCAGTCAGATGGGGTTCGGCGCCGGCCAGCAGCACGCGTCCTGCTTCGGTCAGGTGTGCTTTCCTGCCCTTTTGCTCAAAGAGTGTTATCCCAAGCTGTTCCTGCAGTCGAGCGACTGCGTAACTGATTGTCGATTGAGAGCGATTGAGCTGTTCCGCCGCTTGCGCGAAGCCCCCTAGCTGGACGACAGCGTGCAAGATTTCCCATTCATCTAGGGTGGTGTTCATGACTCGATAATACATCTAATAAATCGATAAATTAGCAGCAAAAAGCAACTTTTTCTTCAAGATTTCTACTTTATACCGAGGGACCAGCAGTGGTATTGGGCCGATGCACATATCGAGAGCAAAACAATTATTGTCCCCTCCCGCTTGGTGCCCAGCCCTATAGAGGTCTGTTACGCATAGCAATCCAATCCGTTAGCGACCCTGTTCAACGGAACCGGGATGTGGAGTCCCAACAGGTTGTACCGAATGAGGCCTGCGCTGCCAATTCGGCGTCTACATAATTGCCACTTGGATGGAGCGCCAGTCCGTGTCGGCCGCCCTTGTCGTGTCAAGCTTCCGGAACAGGTTGCAGGCGTGCGGAACGGCATGATTCAGACTTGATTCCTTTACTTTCGCACGCACCTTAGCTTAATGTGTCTGGTATGAAATCAGGGAAAAAGCAATACCCTTCAAATTCGGATGCGTCAAAGAATGGAACTCCCAGCCAACACATGGATCGCCGGCGCTTTCTCCAGTATGCGGCAGGCGTGGGGGCAATGGTTGGTCTCGGTGGAAGCGCGTTCGGCCAAGCTCAGCAAGATGTCGTCACTGATGCAACTCTACCCAATCACAAGGCTGCGTCGACGGTCTCGCGCCTGCCTGACGACACCGAGTATGTATTCTGGGAACAGCCGCTGACATTTTCGAAGACCTACTACGTGGACAATAATTCGCCCAGGGCCAACGACGACGGACCGGGCACCCGCGAGCGGCCCTTCCGCACCATCAACAAGGCCGCCCAGGTCCTACAGCCTGGCGAACGCGTTGTCATCGCCTCCGGCATCTACCGCGAGTGCGTCCGCCCGGTGCGCGGCGGCACGGGGCCGGCTCAGATGATCAGTTACGAAGCCGCCCCAGGGGCAAAAGTTTTCGTCAGAGGCTCTGAAATCCTAAACGACAGCTGGCAGCAGGAGTCCATCCCGATCCGTCGTTTCGGCGGCGGAGGCCCAGCCGGCCAGGGTGAAAGCCAGATCGCCTGGCAACACGAACTCGCCGGGTCGATGTTTCCCGACGCCTACAACCCCTTCGGTTTGGCCAGCGCGCCGGGCGATCGCTCCTGGCTCGATACCAAATCGGTCGACATGGGTCCGTATTTCCGCCGGCGTGGATTAGTCTTTGTGGACGGCAAACCGCTGGAGCCGATGGAGCAGCTTCGCGAACTGGCAAGCGCGCGCCTGCCCGGCCCCCCGCCTCCAGGCGTACCGGTGCCTCTCACCGGCCTGCCTGCTCGCTCACGCGGCGGTCCCATCATGCAGGAAATCGGCGGCTCACCGGACGCCAGGTTTTGGGTCGAAAACGCGGGAAACGCCGTTCACATCCGTATGGCCGTTGGCACTCCCGCCGAGCACATGATCGAAATCACCACCCGCGAGCAGGCCTTCGTCCCCTCGCAAAAGGGTCTTGCCTACATCCGCGTCAAGGGAATTACCTTCCAGCACGCCGGCAACGGTTACCCGGTTCCGCAGCGCGGCCTGGTATCCACCGCCGGCGGCAATCACTGGATCATCGAGGGCAACACTATCGAATGGGCCAACGGAACGGGCCTCGATATCGGCAACGGCGACTGGAATGGCGGTCCCACGCCGCAAGCCGGAGTATCTCAGATCATCCGCGGTAACACGATTCGCTACTGCGGCGTCGAAGGTCTCGCCGGCATGGGAACCCAGGACACTCTTATCGAGGACAATCTCATTGAGTGGTGCGGCTGGGCGGACGCGGAGCGCGCATGGGAAGCCGCCGCAGCCAAGTTCCACCGTGCCCAAAACATGCTCTTCCGCCGCAACGTGGTCCGACATCTCCGCCACGCCAACGCGGTCTGGTTCGACAGCGGCGACGTGAACTGCCGCATCACCGGCAACGTGTTCGCGGATGTTCTCACCGTCAGCGCCGCTGTGCACATGGAAATGAATCTTAAACTGAACCAGATCGACAATAATATCATTTGGAACGTCCGCAACGCAGAGCCGGGCACACCCGGCCAGAGAGGCTGCGCGGGATCTGGCGTCTTCATCAATGCCAGTGATCGTCTGAACATCGCTCAAAACCTGATCGGCCGCTGCGACAACTCCGGAGTTTTTGCGATCGTGCGCGAGGATCGTATGGGCAGCGGAACCGCTCAGGAGAACAACATCTATAACAATATCTTCACCGGTTGCGGCAAATCAGCCATCGTGTTCCTCAGCCAGAACAATCAGGCCGACGGGAACCTCTATGCATCCATGCCGCGCGAGTTTCTGGGCCTTTTCACAGGTGACTCCAAGCAGTGGTTCAACTTGGCAGCTTGGCGCGAGGCGCACGGATGGGACAGAAACGGAGCACTGGGCGACATGCAGGTAGACTTTGATCCTGACCGCCTGGAGCTAACAATAAGCAGCAGCCAGCCGATCCCAAAGGTGAGCGTATTCAATCAAATTAACAACGATATGCTCGGCACGGTTACCGGAGAAACAAGAGCTCCTGGCCCTTTAGCTGATCCCGGCACCAAGCGCATCTGGCAGATTGACCCTCGCTTGGTGGCTCCGGCTGGAAACAAGGTCTGATAAATCATTGGCAAGGTGAACACTTTGCCTTGAGAACATTTTGAACACTATGCTGAAATGCAGAAATGGAAGCTATCATGACTCCTAAGTTTGTTCGTTCTTTGTTAGCTCGACCTCATGCAGTCCTGCTCGCAGGACTGTTGGTATTTGTTTCCGGAAGCGGGGCCGGTCAACAGATGAAGGTCAACGATAGCGGCTACCTGGACACGCAGGGCTTCAGCGTGATTCTCTATCAAAGCACCTATCACCCGATCTTTGTCGATGAAAAGCATGCCGCAATGGAGATGATTCTCCACGGCCAGCGCATTGCCACCAACGGCGACGTACGCCTGATGCCCACGCCCGAGCAGTGGGACCTGGTGGCCATGCTCAAGGGGAGTAAGGCAGACAAACAGCACAATCGCCTGACGGCCGAGCTCTCCTTTCCCGCCTACCAGATGGACTACACGCTGGAGGTGAGCGCTGAAGAGGGTGGGGTACGGGTGAGCGTGAACCTGGACAAGCCGCTGCCTGAGAAGCTGGCCGGGCGCGCGGGCTTCAATCTGGAGTTTCTGCCGTCGATATATGTGGGAAAAAGCTATGCGGTGGACGGCAAGCAGTTCGGCATGATTCCGCGCAGCCCGCAGGACGCGATGAAGCAGGTGTTGCCACCTGCCGACGATCCGAAGAAGCTGCCGTACCAGGATGAATGGGACAAGGAGAAGGGCTACACGCAGCCACTTCCGGTGGTTGCCGGAAACAGCATCACGCTGGCGGCGGAAGATCCGCTTTTCCGCGTCAACGTCAGCTCCGAGACCGCACCCGTATCGCTCTATGATGGACGCAACCGCGCGCAGAATGGCTGGTTCGTGTTAAACAGCTTGATTCCATCGGGCAAGACCGAAGGAGCAATTGTCTGGCACATCAAACCTGTGATGATTCCGAACTGGACGCGGCCACCCATGATCGCGCACAGTCAGGCAGGCTATCCTCCCAATTTCCCGAAGGGCGCAGTCATCGAGCTTGATCCGAATTACGATGCGCCGAAGACGGCGAAGGTGTTTCGCCTGGACGCGGACGGCTCCTATATGCAGGTCTTCGAGGGGCCGATAACCGCAGCCACCCCGTGGCTGCGCTACCACTATGCGAACTTCGATTTCTCCACAGTGAATGAACCCGGCCTCTATGCGATCGAGTACGGGGGGCAGAGAACCGATCTGTTTCCCATCGCCAAGGATGTGTACAGCAGGACATGGCAATCGAGCCTAGATGGATTTCTTGCCGTGGAGATGGACCACGTCTCGGTGCGCGAAGGCTATCGGCTGTGGCATGGTGTCTCGCACATGGACGATGCCCGCCAGGCACCGCCCAACATTGAACACTTCGACGGCTACCGGATGGGGGCGAACCTGGACTCGCCATACAAGACGGGCGAGCACATCCCTGGATTGAATGTTGGCGGCTGGTTTGACGCGGGCGATTACGACAACCTTGCCCCCAGCCAATATACGGTCATTGAAAACCTGTCCCTGGCTTACAACGAGTTTGGGCTGAAGTGGGACGAACTCACGGTGGACGAGACTGCGCGCACGGTGGAGATGCACAGGCCGGACGGCATCCCCGACGCTGTGCAGCAGGTCAAGCACGGCGTGCTGCAGGTACTGGCTCAGTACAAGGCTGTCGGCCACCCGTTCATGGGAATGATCGAGCCCAATCTGCGCGAGTATACGCACCTAGGCGATGCCGCCTCGATCACCGACGAGCGCATTTACTTAGACAAGCTCGCGCCTAACGAGATAGACGGCAATTACTCCGGCAAGCCGGACGACCGTTGGGCCTTCACTACAAAGACGCCGTTTCTTCAATACGGCGCGGCTGCGGCGCTGGCCTCTGCATCAACGGCGCTGAAAGGTTGGGACGACCCGCTCGCCAAGGAGTGCATCGAGACTGCTATCAAGTTGTGGGATGAGGAACACACGCATCCGACGCCCAGCCAAAGCTCTTTCTACAGACCGCCGGGAAGGGCGGCGACCGGAGAGTGGAGGGCCGCGGTGAAGTTGTTGATCGCCACCGATGGCGGCGAGCCGTACAAAACGCGGGTCCGGGAGCTCTTCCCCACCATACGCGAGCACTTCGAGTTCGGCGGCTGGATGGCTGTTCTGGCTCTTCCATACATGGATGCCGATTTCAAGCAACAGTTGGAAGAGGCGGTCAAATCCTATAAGGCAGAAGTGGATGCCGATATGGCCAAGACTCCCTTCGGAGTTCCGCCCAGCCTGGGCAGTTGGGGCGGATCCAGCCAGGTGGCCACATTTGGCTCGCGGATGTACTTCCTGCACAAGGCATTCCCGCAGATCGTGGGTCCGGAGTATACGCTGCGGGCGGCCAACTATCTGCTGGGTACGCATCCGGTGTCGAGCACCTCGTATATTTCTTCAGTGGGGACGGTTTCCAAGATGAAAGCCTACGGAAACAACCGCGCTGATGGAACCTTCATTCCCGGCGGCATGATTCCCGGCTATATTGTGATCAAGCCGGACTTTCCTGAGTGCATCGAAGACTTCGGCTTCCTGTGGTTTGAGGATGAATACACCATCAGCGTCACTAGCGACTGGATTCTGGTGGCAAATGCCGCCGATGCGCTCGTCAAGTGAGGGCTCTGGTCTTGTCGTATTTCTTTCATTGAGACGGCGAGTTCTTCCTGCCGAAGCGCTGAATATGGGTGATCCATTGGGATCGCCCACAAAGTTACTGCAGTATGTCGAACGACAGTCACCCCTTCTTACATAGTGTCAAATTCGAATAGGCTAACGCTGACGGGCGGAACCTGCACGGTCTCCGGCAGTCCATTCTGCGCAGTCTCAACGATTTTTACGACAGGCTCTTTACCTGCTTCATTGGTTGAGGTCACACTGGGCGGCGCAATCTGGTACAGCCTGCACTGAGCGCTCAGCTTGACGCCGCTGATCTTCGGCGTAAAGCCGTGTCCCTCTTCCGTGGGGTTGACCACCGAAATGAAGAACTTCTTGCGATCGCTGGAGAAAGCCGCGAGAACATCCAGAGGATAGGTCGGGCTTCCAGTGGGCTTTGTACCCCTGTCGACAAATGGCGCGCCGGGCACCAACTGCTGGGGAGAATCCCCATCGACCGCAATCGGAAGAGCGTTGATAAAGTGAGTCTGCATCAGCTTCATTACCACTCCCTCAGCCGAAAAGCCCACGGCTTCACCGGTGTGGTCAGTCAACAAGCGCAGTCCTCCCGTAGCACAGCTGGCCGCTATCATGTCGGAGTGACGGAACATTTCGTGCAGGCAAAGCGCGTAAGAGAGTGGCATCAACATTCCGGATTGTCGCATGAAGCCTCCGCCGCCATTTCCCGTCGCCGACCGGAGACGATTGCCCCATTCATCGAAGATGAATTTGATGTTCTTCTCTTTCAGCGACGGCATCTTCTCGACATACTTGTCCCAGGCTTCGAAGGCTTCGCCGATACGGTTGGCCAGCCGCCGTGTTCTGTACTGCAACGGATCGTGGACATCAACAAAGAGCTGCTTCTGTGCATCGAATGCCAGATCTGGATAGGCGTAGGTATGCTCGGAGAGAAAATCGATGTTGTCGGCGCACTTGGCGAGCAGCCAGCCGTCCCAGTCATTCACACTGCCGAACTCATAGGGTAGCGTTTCAGTAATGGG